>NZ_JBFTNS010000004.1:0-248497 GCF_056397605.1 Arthrobacter sp. 05L44
TCAATAAAACAATTGGTATCAACAAACTTGGCACACTATTGAGTTCTCAAACAACAGACACACCCGGCACCACCACAACCCCAATACAGGGCCGCGACTCGCTCCGGAGCAACTTTTCAAACTTACCCGCTCCAGCAGTCCTAAGCAAATCAGCGTTACCGCCAATCACCAGTCCCACGAACAGGCCCCCACCCGGAAACAGCACGCACAACTGCGAACCATTTTCCAGGCCGTTTAGAAAGGGAGTCAGTCGCTATCTTTCCGCATCAGCGGCGGCGACTCGAACTACTTTACACACCAAACCGACCCCGAACAAATCCACCCCCACACCACCCGCCAGGCCCCGTAATCCCCGGGATTCCGCGGTTTCCGGAGGCCGCGGGCGCCCCCGGAGGCCGGCGGGGCCGCCGTCGGACTTTTATGCAGTGGGTCACACGGCGGGCCAGTGCCACGAACCTCCCCCGGAGCCGTCCCGCACGGGCCCCGTTGCACACGTCCCCCCGCCATGCCTAGGCTGATTACTAAGCATGCTTAGCGTGTTGTGGGATCCACCCGCCGTTTGTGCCGGGCCCGCCCGGGTCCGGTGCAGCGCAACCATCGGAGGAGAACTATGACTGACCAGTACACGTTCAGGAACCCCGTGACGGCCTACGAGCAGATCGAGCCGCCGGAGCAGAGCCAGCCGGAACCGGGCCTGGACGCGAAGATGACACCCAAGGCGGACCTCGGCGAGGACACCTACCGCGGGACCGGCCGGCTGGAGGGGCGCAAGGCGCTCATCACCGGCGCGGACTCGGGGATCGGCGCTGCGACGGCGATCGCGTTCGCCCGCGAGGGTGCCGACGTCGTGATGTCCTACCTGCCGGAGGAGGAAGAGGACGCCGCCCGGATCGCCGGCCTGATCGAGGAGGCCGGCCGCAAGGCGGTCAAGGTCCCCGGCGACCTGAAGGACTCGGCCGTCTGCCGGGAACTGGTGGAGACCGCGGTGCGGGAACTCGGCGGCTTGGACATCCTGGTGAACAACGCCGGCAAGCAGGTGGCGCAGAAGGCGCTGGCCGATATCACCGACGAGCAGCTGGACCACACGTACAAGACCAACGTGTACGCCATGTTCTGGCTGACCAAGGAGGCGCTGCCGCATCTGCCGGCGGGCTCAACGATCATCAACAGCACCTCCATCCAGGCCTACAGCCCGTCCGAGACCCTGGTGGACTACGCCTCGACCAAGGGCGCGATCAACAACTTCACCAAGGGGCTGGCCCAGCAGCTCGCGCCCAAGGGTATCCGGGTGAACGCGGTGGCCCCGGGGCCGATCTGGACGCCGTTGCAGCCCAGCGGCGGCCAGCCCACGGAGGAGCTGCCGGAGTTCGGCACGCAGACTCCCCTGGGCCGCGCGGGCCAGCCGGCCGAGTTGGCCCCGGCGTATGTGTTCCTGGCCTCGGCCGAGTCCAGCTACGTGGTGGGCGAGACGCTGAACGTCAACGGCGGGATGCCGACGCCGTAGCCTCCCCCGGACAGTGCCAACCGACGACGGCGGCCGCCTCCCCGGGCKGGGAGGCGGCCGCCGTCGTCGTTAGCCCCTACCGTTGCGGGACCAGGGACTTGCTCCACAGCACCGCGCCGTTGGCGTTGCGCAGGCTCACGGTGAAGACGTCGTCCGCGGCCAGGTCCACGTGGCCAAAGTACTGGCTCTCGCCGCTGCGCGGGGACTGGTTGGCATAGGCGCCGGCCTTGTAGAACGCCACCTCCGGGCCGAAGGTGCCGTCCAGGGTGTTGGGGCCGAAGCTGCCGGCGTTGATGGGTCCGGCCACGAATTCCCAGAAGGGGTCGAAGTCGGTGAACCCGGCACGCTCGGGCGAGTAGTGGTGCGCGGCGCAGTAATGCACGTCGGCCGTCAGCCAGACCACGTTTTTAACCCGGTTGCGCTTGAACGCCGAGAGCACCCCGGCGAGTTCGAGCTCCTTGCCCAAGGGGGCGCCGGCGTCGCGGTTGGAGAGCGATTCCTGGTTCACCGGGCCGTCCGGGACCACCAGTCCCAGCGGGAGGTCGTTGGCGATAACCTTCCACGTGGCTTTGGACTTGCTGACCTCGCGGATGAGCCAGTCCGCTTGTTCCTGGCCCAGGATGTGGGTCAGGTGCGTTTCCTTGCCGTCCGTG
Source organism: Arthrobacter sp. 05L44 (assembly GCF_056397605.1). Lineage (NCBI taxonomy): Bacteria > Bacillati > Actinomycetota > Actinomycetes > Micrococcales > Micrococcaceae > Arthrobacter > Arthrobacter sp. 05L44. Next base: position 2,158 of record NZ_JBFTNS010000004.1, read on the forward strand.
TTGGGGTCCTTGAAGCTGCGCATGTCCAGGCAGAAGATCTCCAGCTGCGGGCCGCGGCTGATTTTGCGGTAGATCCGGGCCGGTTCGAAGCCGGTGCCGCCGGGCGTGACGCCCGCGATGGGCTGGTATTCCTGCCACGCCTGCCGGCCGCGGGCGGCGAGGACGTCCACGCGGCGTTCGGTGTAACGGGTGTCGGTGAGGACCTGGCCGGGGTACCAGTTGTTGTGCGTCTCGTGGTCGTCCCACTGCGCGATCACCGGGACCTCGGCGTAGAGGGCGCGGATGTTCTTGTCCATCATGTTGTAGCGGTGCCGGCCGCGGAAGTCGTTGAGCGTCTCGGCCACCTTGGACACTTCCTCGGTGACCAGGTTGCGCCAGACCTGGCCGTCGGGCTCGCTGACCTCGGCGCTGATGGGCCCGTCGGCGTAGATAGTGTCGCCGGAGTGGATGAAGAAGTCCGGCTTGGTGGCGTGCATGGCCGCGTAGCCGCGCATGCCGCCGATGTCCTCGTTGATGCCCCAGCCCTGGCCGGCGGTGTCGCCGCTCCAGACGAAGCTCCGGCCGCGGGCCGCGCGGCCGCTGGCCAGCAGCCCGGTGCCGGGGGCAGTGCTGAAGGAGCCCTGCGCGGTCTCGCCGGCGTGGCCGTCGGCGTCCTCGAAGTGCAGGTTCACGGCGAAGCGGGTCCCGGCGGGCAGGTGCTCGGCGTTGATTTTGGCCGTGAAGTCGGTCGCCTCCGAGGCGGCGCTCCCCCGCAGCACCCGGCGGAAGGCACCGCGCCCGCGCAGCGGGGACCCGGCGTCGTCGACCGCCAGCAGTTCCGCCACCAGCCGGCCCGGACCCGACGCCCGGGACCACAGCACACCGGAGCCGGTGGTGACATCGCCCGTGGCGATCCCGGAGGGCAGGGTCAGTCGGTTGCGGACCAGGGCGACGCCGGACGGCCGTGCGGCACTGGCCGATCCGGCTGTGGCGGGGACGACGGCGGCGGCACCGGCGGCGGCCAGGGCACCTTTGAGGACATTGCGGCGGGTGAAATCAGTCATGGTGTCCATCCTTGACTGCCCGCGTAAACCGCTGGTGGCGGTGGCGTGAACAGCGCTGGCCGACTTGGGAGCCGGCTGCGGCCTCACACGCCAGTGGATTCTCTATCACTTTCGGTTGTTCTGAGGGCCTCAGACCATCCATAGGTGATAGGGCATCCGGGCAGGGGGCTCTCAGCGCGGCGGGGCGTCGACGAACGCGACCTGGCCGGCGTACTGCTGGTAGAGCTTGACGGCCTCGTCGACGTCGATGTGGCCGACGTCCAGGGACACGGCGAGGCTCTCGAGCTGGGCGCTGCAGGTCTCGGCGGCACTGACCCGGTCCGCGACCGAGCGGGAGGTCGCGAAGTTGGTGGAGAGTGCGGCGGCGACGGAGAAGATGACGGCCAGCAGGCACAGGACCCGCCAGACGATCGAGTCCTCGCTGAGCGACAGCAGGCCCGCGGTGGCGTGGGTGAAGCCGGTGCCGCCCACCGCGGGACCGGCGGTGAGCGCGGCGGCCAGGCCGCTGCCGACGATGCTGACGTTGGAGAGCCGGTTCCGGCGGGGCCGTTCGCGGGCCAGGTAGGCGGTGACGGCGCGTTGTTTGTCGTCGATCCGGTCGGACAACCGTTGCCGGGCCCCTGGTGCTTCGCTCATGCTCTGATGCCAGCTTCCCTCGCCGATCCCTGGGCTCCGCGTGGTGGCGAACGCGGACAGCAACAGGATGCTCCCGGCCGGGGGCGGTGTCCATAGGAGGTTGAAGCGCCCGGTTAAACCAAAAAAGCAGGGCCCGTCCGGAGACGGGCCCTGCTTGAAACCTAACGGTCCCGGAACTCTAAGGAATTAGAGGCCCTGGATGTTGGTTGCCTGGGGACCCTTCGGGCCCTGCTCTACGTCGAAGGAAACCTTCTGGTTCTCTTCGAGGGAGCGGAAGCCGGAGGAGTTGATCGCGGAGTAGTGCGCGAAAACGTCCTGCGAGGAGTCATCGGGGGAAATGAAGCCGAAGCCCTTTTCAGCGTTAAACCATTTGACGGTACCAGTAGCCATTATTTTTGTCCTTCGTGAAGGTGGAGGAACAGTCCCGACTTTCGGGTCCTCCGGTGTGGGGTGCTCAAAACCGCTGCTTCAGAAGAACACGGACTTTCGACCGCGCGTACTGCCTGAACTACGAACTGCATAAACACAACAACGGTCCCTACTCTACAGGATTGGGCGCGGGTCGATTACCACATGTCGGAGGGTGCGGCTGGCGGGTGCCGCCGGCCGCCACCTTAGGCGGCGGGCTGCCGGGAGTCGACCGTTGCGAGGTCCGGCGTCGGCGCCCCCGCCTTGCGTACGGCGGGCGCCGCCGTCGTCGTTTGTTGCCCGCGGACGACGGCGGGCTCCCCCGCGATTTCCGTGCAGGCGCCACGGCGCATCCGGCGTTCGACGGCGCGGCCGGCGGCGACCGAGAGGCGCTGGGCGGGGCCTTCGACGTAGCGGAAGAACAGCTCGCCGACGATGAACGAGGCCGCCACGGAGACGGCGAGCGCCAGCGGGAGCGAGACCGCCCGGAGCAGGGTGACGCCGGCGAGGATGATCGGCAGGTGCACCAGGTAGACGCTGAAGGAGACCCGGCCCAGCCATTGCGCGACGGCCGTGTCGCCGAGTTTCTTGGCGGTGCCGCTCAGCAGGAAGACCAGGACGATCAGCGTCGCGCCGACGGTGACGAGGGCCTCGACGCCCTGGACCGGGTTGGGCCGCCCGAGCCATTCGGCGTTGGCCAGAACCAGTCCGGCGGCGGTGACCGGGAGCCAGATCAGGCCCGGCCAGGAGCTGGTCAGGCTGCGGATCCGTTCCCGTTCGGCGCCGAGGATGGCGCCGATGGCGAAGATGGGGAGGTAGATGAGCCAGTCGATGTCCTGGACTGCGCCCACCCCGACGAGGGCCAGGGTGAGGCCGAGCTTCAGCAGCCAGAGCCGGCGCCAGCGGAGGGCGATCACCACGTAGAGCGGGAGCAGCAGGGAGAAGAGGACCTCCCATTTGAGCGTCCACAACGGGGTGTTGATGGTGCTCGAGCTCATCACCAGCAGGGCGTCGCGGGCGATCTGGCCCGGGTTGGGGTTGGTCACGTACATGTCCGCCCACGGGCTTTGCAGCGGCGAGGGCGTCCGGGGGACGACGGCGATCAGCGCGACGGCCGCCGCCAGCGCCGCCCAGGCCGGCAGGTAGAGACGGAGGAGCCGTTTGGCGTAGTACGGCGCCCAGCTCCTGGCGGCGCCCTGCTTAGTGAAGGGCAGGATCAGGACGAACCCGGAGAGCACAAAAAAGACGTGGACGGCGGGGGTGCCGTTCCAGAGGACGTGCAGCGGGGAGAAAACGGCCCACGACTCGAGCGGACCGAGCCCGGCGGTGCGGTCATCGAACACCACACTGCCGATTCCGGGGAGGGGGGAGAGGGCATGGCAGGCGACAACCACCAGGGCGGCGAGGCCGCGGAGGCCGTCCAATTGCGTGACTCGGGAGTGTCCAGACTGATGGGGCATCAACCCAATGTTACCAGTTCGTTACACTCGCAAACTGAGTAAGTTTCCAAGTAGTGGCTACTCGTGACACCGGACCGGGCGGACGAATAGCTTGGGCCTCAGTCACAGTTCACAGCAACAATGCCAGGCTGGGAGGCAACGATGCGTAACAGCGCAGCCCTGACCGCCGCCACGCCGGCACCCGAGCCTGAACCGCTCCCCGGCAGAGTCCGCACGGACTTCACGCCCCTGTGTGAGAAGAAGCTTTTCAACTACGCCACCGTTGCGCCCATGAGCCGGGCCGCCTACGAGGCCGCACGAACGTTTATGGAAGATTTTTTCCTCTACGGGCCACCTGAGGTCCTTTACCGCTACGACTCGATTGCAGATAACGTGTCCACCGAGGCTGCCCGGCTGGTCAATTGTGAGGCCGCGGAAATCACGTACCTGAAAAACACCACCGAGGGCATCATCATGGCGAGCGAGGCGCTGCCGTTGCACCGGGGTGATGAAGTGCTGGTGCTCGGCAACGAATATCCCGCGAACCTGCTGCCGTGGCTGCGGAAGCGGCACGACGGCGTGAGCGTCAAGGTGATCTCGGGCCGCGACAACGAAGCCGCGTTCGGCCGCCTGTTCGAGAGCATCGGCCCGCACACCAAGGTCATCAGCATGTCCTCGGCCCAGCAGTACGACGGTTTTATGCCCGCCCTGGGCCTGCTCTCGACTGTCTGCCACGCCCTGGGCATCTTCCTGGTGATCGACGCGGTCCAGCACATCGGCGCGAGGACCATCGACCTGGCCAAGACGCCCGTGGACATCCTGGTCTGCGGGGGCCAGAAGTATCTGCGGGCCGGCATGGGCATCGGCTTTATGTACGTGAACCGGAACGTTATGCCGGTCCTGCGTGACTGCAAGGCGGGCATCCGCAGTGTGGAGCGTTTCGACGAGTCATCCTACGTACTGAAAAGTACGGCTGCCCGGTTCCAGGACGGCACCCAGAACGTGGTGGGCCTGGTGGCGCTCCACGCAGCGCTCCGGGAAATCAACACCGTCGGCATGGACACCATCGAGCAGAAGAACCTTGAGCTCCTGGCGGGCATCAAGGCCATTCTGCAGGGCCACGGGCTGGAGTTCATTGACCACGGCGCGCAGCAGAGCAACATCGTGTCCATGCAGATCCCGGATCCCACCGGGCTCTTCGGCTTCCTGCTGGAACGGGGCGTCTATATCAAGGCCGTCCAGGACGTCGCGCGGCTCTCTTACATCCATGAGTCCACGCTGGACGACGTCGAGGTGCTGGCCGGGCTGACCCGGGAATACCTTGCCGGCGGCCAGGGCTAGCCTGCCGCCTGGCTTTTCGCGGGGGGCTTTAGCCAGCGGGGTTCCCAGCAACGGACTTAGCCGGCGGCGGCTTAACCTACCGACCATTCGACCTTGGGCATGATGATGGCGCGGTCGATGCTGTCCTTGTGTCGGCGGGTGAACTCGAGCATGTTGGCCATCTCTGTTTGGAGCCGGGCCTCCAGGCACTTGTGGGAGTCACTGATCGCCTCGTGCACTTCCACTTCGGGCTCGAGCTTGCCCGACGGTTCCTGGCGCGGGTTGGGGACGTAGTCGAAGCTGACGCTGGGGTCGATCTCCGCAAGCTTTTGCGCGATGTCGCCGATGCTGAGCCGGTGCGTGTAGTTGTGCACCAACTGGTGTTCGCCGGGCGCGACGTCGAGGTCGATGAACTTCAGGAAGTTCTCGGTGGTGTCGGCCAGACTGATCAGACCGGTCTTCTGGGTGCCGTCGCCGTAGATGGTGAGGGGGTGGCCGATGACCGCCTGGCAGACAAAGCGGTTGAAGACGGTGCCGAAGACGGCGTCGTAATTGAACCGGGCCGCCAGGCCGGCGCAGTCAGCGGCATGGTTTTCCGGAATCGTCGCGCCAAAGATTGTGGCCTGCTGGACGGTTACCACTTTCAGGCCCCACATGGCGGAGCAGAGGTCATCGATGAGCATGTCGGTGATTTTCGACTGGTGGTAAAAGTCGGTGGCCTGCATCGGAATGTAGCTTTGCAGGACCTTGTGCTGATTGCCGTGGTGCTCGAACGCAAAGTCGTGTTTGCCCAGCGGGATGGAATCGGTATCGGTGGCCATGTAGCAGCCGCCGGAGCCGAGCTTGATGTACTTCGTCCCTTTGCTGACGTTGGCGATGGCCCACAGCACGTTCAGGTGGCCGACAATATTATTCGTAAAGGTGGCGGCGGCGTTCTCGGCACTGCTCATGGAGAAAGGCGCCGAGGGCTGTTGGGCGGCGTTAATTACGACGGCGGGCCGGTACTTCGCAATGATCTTCTCCGTGGCCTTGGCGTCCAGGAGCTCGACTTTCTCGAACGACAGGTTCTGCTTCCCGAAGACCCGTTCGTATTCGGCAATGCGTGTTTTGGGGCTCGCCAGCGGTACGAGGACCTTGGCCCCGGCTTCTTTTTCCCAGCGGCGCTTGATGAGATTATCGACCAAGACCACCTGCTTGCCGGTGCGGTTGGCTATGGCCAGTCCCAGCGTCCAGCCCAGATATCCGTCGCCCCCCAGAATCATGAGCAGATTGCTGTTTGTCCCGCTCATGGTCTGGTCCATGGGAATCACGCTTTCCGCTTTACGCAATGCATGAAAGGTTTAGTAATTCGAGAACGTAGGGCAACAATGCGCGTAAGTCAATGATTTGGGCCGGCCGTACGTGTGCGGTCTCGGGGCGTGGTGGTAAGCGCTGCGGCCGCGGGCGTATTCTGCAGGAGAATCTGTTCCTGACCAGCCACTTTCCGGAGGTTCACCGTGGAAATGCCGAAAGCGTCCGACGCCGAGAAAGAGCACTTCCGCTCGCTGATCCCGGACCGCCCCGGGGTGGTGGTCAAGCCGATGTTCGGGAACCTCGGGGCGTTCGTCAACGGCAACATGTTCGCCGGGCTCTTCGGTCCCACCGTGGGTGTGAAGCTCTCCGGGGCGGACAAGCAGGCGCTCGAAAGCAGCGAGCGGACGGTCCCGTTCGGCCCGCCCGAGCGCCCCATGGGCGGCTACACCGGATTGCCGGAGGTCTGGAACGGCGAGGGCGACGGCGACGAGGCGCGGGCGAAGGCCTGGGTGGGGAAGGCGCTCGAGTATGTGGCCGGGTTGCCGCCGAAGACACCGAAGAAGTAGCCGCCGGGCCGCAGCGTTCCTGTGGCCGGCTGGGAGCCGGCGCCGCCGTCGTCGTTGTTACACGTAGTCTCCGGCACGTTCGCGGGCGATCTCCAGCAGGGTGGAATGGAAGGCGACCTCGGCCGGGGCGTAGACCTTGTCCTGGCGCTGGGCCAGGAGCACGCGCCGCAGCGGTGCGGCGGAGCCGAGGCTGATGACCCGGACGTCCGGGTGCTGCAGGGCCACGGCGGTCTTCGGCACCATGGCCACGCCCATGCCGACGCTCACCATGGCCTGCGCTTCCTGGTAGTCGTTGGCGAGGAAGCCGATGGTCGGTTCGAACCCGGCCTCGTGGGCGGAGCGCTGCAGGACCTCGACGACGGGGTGGGCCTCGGCGCGGACGATCCAGGATTCCTTGCGGAGCTCCTCCATCCGGATCTCGTCGCGGTCGGCCAGCGGGTGGCTGCGCGAGACGAGCAGCACGGTGCTCTCCTGGAACACCTCCGTGATCCGGATGGAATCGTCCTGGAACCGGTTCCACGGGTAGTCCCAGAGCAGGCACAGCCCGGTCACCCCGGACTGCAGGTCACTGACCAGGTCATCGAAGCGCGCGCTGCGCAGGGACAGGCCAATCGCCGGGTACCGCTTCTTGAAGGCCCGGATGACCAGCGGCAGGAAGGAGCCGGCGAGCGTGGGAAAAGTGCCGACGGTCAGCGAGCCGCGCTTGAGGCCTGCGATCTGATCCAGGTCCGACTGGGCGGCCCGCATCTGGCCGATGATCTTGCGCGCGTGGCCGGCGAGGATCTGCCCGGCCTCGGTGGGTACCACGCCACGGGAGCGACGGTTAAGGAGCGGCTGCCCGACTTCCTGCTCAAGTTTCCGCAGCTGCTGCGAGACGGCGGAGGGCGTGTACATCATCAGCTCGGCCGCGGCGGTGATGGATCCCCGCTCCACCACCTCCACCAGCAGGGCGAGGCGCCGGATGTCGAACAATTCCTGGTCAGCATCGTTAAGCAACGCTTTGCCCTTCTGTTGGATCGGTTAATTCTATACATTCGCCCGCGAATTGGCGGTGTGTAACGCCCCGATTTCGACGGCGGCGCCCGCCCGACTGGTCACTGGCCGCCGTCGCAGCAGTGAATGAAGCATCACTACAGTCCCGTGCAGATATCCAACCTTGTCTTCATTTGTGATCTGGATCAATCTCGAATCAAGCCCTTGAACACCATTGGGGCAGATCGACCCAGAACCGAAGCTAGGAACAGACCATGAAGATCGAAGCGGAGTGGATGCGCGGAGGCACCAGCAAATGCTGGGTCTTCGAAACAGGCCAGCTGGCCGAGACCGGGACCAGCCCGGACGTGCTGCTGCCCCGGCTGTTCGGCAGCCCCGACCACCGGCAGATCGACGGCGTCGGCGGCGCCACCTCCACCACCAGCAAGGCGATGATCCTGCACCGCCCCGCCGACGCCGGCATCGATGTCGAATTCACCTTCGCCCAGGTGGGCATCGAGGAGGCCGCGGTGGATTGGGGCAGCAACTGCGGCAACTGCTCCGCCGTCGTCGGCCTCTATGCGATCGAAAAGGGCTGGGTGGTCCCCGACGGCGACATCACCCGGATCGTCACCCGCAACACCAACACCGGCCAGATCATCATCCAGCGGGTGGCCACGCCGGCCGGCGCCCTGCCGATCGTCCCGCAGGCCCAGATGCCCGGCGTCCCGTTCCCCGGCTACCGGGTGGGCCTCGGCTTCCTCGACCCGGCCGGCAAGACCACCGGCCGGCTGCTTCCCACCGGCTCCGCCACCGACACCATCGTCGCCGGCGGCACCCGCTGGACCGTGTCCCTGGTCGACGCCGGAGCACCGGTCGTGATGCTGCGCGCCGAGGAGCTGGGCCTCGACCCGGAGCGGCACGCCAACTGGACCGCCGGGCTGGAACTGCAGCTGGACACCCTGGAACACATCCGCCGCCAGGCCGCCGTGCGGATGGGACTCGCGGCGACGCCCGCCGCGGCCGCCCGCGCCGTCCCCAAGGTCGCCGTCGTCGCCGCCCCGGCGCGCTCCGACGCCGAGGCCGACGTCGCCGTCGTTATGCTCTCGATGGGCAAGCCGCACCCGGCCCTGGCCATCACCGGCAGCATCGCCCTGACAGTCGCGGCCCGTACCCCGGGCACCCTGCTGGCCGAGATCACCGGCGGCACCGCCGGCCCCACGCTGCGGCTGCGCACCCCGGCCGGGGTGATCGAAACCTGGAGCGAGGAACGGGACGGGCAGCAGCTCATCGGCGTCGACCGCACCGCCCGCACCATCGCCACCACCACCATCCACCTTCCCGAGGCCCTCGGCACCGCCGTCGACGCCTCCCTTGCCAGCGCTACTCGATGAGGAGAAAGCATCATGACTAACATCGCAGAAAAGACTGCAGAAGAAACCGTAGAAAAGGCTTCGCAACAGTCCTCACCCGGGGACACCGGCGTCGAGCCATCCCGGCGTCCCGACCGCCGCCGCCGTATCCTGCTGGTGACGGTAGCCGCGATCGCTGTCCTGGGTCTGGTCGCCCTCCTGTTTGGAGGTGGCCTGTTCAACCCCGCGGCCGCCCCTGACTCGGAGCCGACCATGACCGCCACCCAGATCATCCCGCTTGTCATCCTCGTGGTGATGTTCGTCGTCGCCACCAAATGGCCGCTGAACATCGGCGTCATGGGGCTGGTGGCGTCCTTCGGCGTCGGCTACTTCATGCTCGGCATGAGCGACAAGGACATCCTGGAGGAGTTCCCGGCCAGCATCGTCCTGACCATCATCGGTGTGACCTACTTCTTCAGCATGGCGCAGCGGAACGGGTCGATCGACATCATCGTCCAGACCTGCGTGCGGCTGGTCCGGGGCAAGACCATGCTGCTGCCCTGGGTGTTCTTCCTCCTGGCCGCGGCGCTGACGTCGCTGGGCACCTTCTCCCCCGCCGCGGTGGCGCTGCTGGCCCCGGCGGCCCTGGGCCTGGCGTACGAGTCCCGCATCCACCCGGTCCTGATGGGCGCCTTCGTCATCAACGGCGCCCACGCCGGCGGTTTCTCCCCGCTGTCCGTCGCCGGTGTACTGGTGCACGACATCGCGCTGAAGAACGGCTTCCCCATCTCGCAGGGCGGGCTCTTCACGGCCAGCTTCGCGCTGAACTTCATCCTCTCCGCGCTGACCATCGTGCTGTTCGCCCTGCTGGGCAAGCTGCGCGACAAGCACGCCAACGAGTACGCCGGCTTGGAGACGCCCCGCACCGGCCGCCCGAGCGGACAGCAGCTCTTCACCCTGGTGCTGATCGCCGCGATCCTGGTCTGCACGCTGGTCTTCCACATGCCGATCGGCTTCGTGGCCCTCTCCGCCGGCCTGCTGCTGGCGTTCGTCAACATCAAGGAACACAAGACGTTCATCGGCGGCGTTTCCTGGTCCACCGTGCTGCTCGTGGCCGGCATGATCACCTACGTCTCGCTGCTGCAGCACGTAGGCGTCATCGACACCCTCGCCGAGATGGCCCTGGCCCTGGGAGCGCCGCTGCTGATCGCCCTGGTGCTTTGCTACGTCATCGGCGTCGGCTCCGCGTTCGCCTCCTCGACGGCGCTGCTCACCGCGTTCATCCCGATGGCCGGGCCGCTGCTGGCCACCAGCTCGCTGAGCGCCTCCGGCACCGTGGCTGCCCTGGCCATCGCGGCCACCGTGGTGGACGTCTCCCCCTTCTCCACCGACGGCGCCCTGGTGGTGGCCAACGCCCGCGACAACGACCGCCAGCGCGTCTACCGCCAGCTCATGATGTACGCCGGCGGCGTGGTGCTCGTGGCACCCGCACTGGCCTGGGCCCTGCTGGTGCCGACCGGGGTTATGTAGGAGGAACGCGAATTCCCGCAAAGGCAGGGCGGCTTTCACAGCCGGCCTGGCTTTGGTTTTGCGACCGGTGCGACTTCACTCGTTTCACGGCGGCTGTCGATGTATCGGCTTGAGGGAGATTGGGCCGCCGGGGCGTCCGCCGACGCCGGGGACTTCCCCGCCGCGGTCGGCTCAACCTGCCGTCGGGCCCGCGGATAATCTCCGTGACACCCGCGGCGTCCGCCGTCTGAACGCCCGCAAGGCACTTGACGATGCCTGCGAGCAGTTCATCCCGGAACTGCTCGTCGCGACCGGATGATGGCCGCCCTCCCTGATCTGGTACCAGCTTGGTGCCTTCCTCAGGACCCAGATTCGAGTTGCGTTATGGAGCAACCCCTCGGTGTCCACAGCCGCGCCAGGTCGTGCGGCGCTCCCAACAGGCCGATCTTCAAGATCGCAACGTGGAACAGCAGTCAGGGTGAGCTCCTCGAAACCATCCTTGCTAACGAGCGGGACATCAGCGGTTCCTTCCCAAGGCAGGTCGATCGAGCTCCTCTCTTCGGTTAGACACTCCTGCCGGAACCAAGAAATCCCTCAAGAGTGGTGAAAGACCTCCGCATTCGACCCGTTGTAGCAATGCATCCTAAGGAACATGTCTAGAATCGAGTTCACGCGCTCAGCGAGATTCTGTCGGCCAACGAGCGAAGTCAAAGACCTAGGAGCACGAGTGAGCAACGCAGTGATCGAAACGACGACTGAGCAGTCGGCCAAGTATGAGATGAAGGTCTCGCGACTCACAATCGACAAGCTCGGGATAAAGCTGTACGACCGTGTCACAGCTGTACTGGCCGAACTCATCGCAAACTCGTACGACGCAAATGCTTCCGAAGTAGCGGTCACCCTTCCTTTCGACACGTTCCTTGCCCCTACCGACGCGGATCCAAAATTCCCGACGTACACGGTGGAGATAAAGGACAACGGCCATGGAATGACAGCTGAAGAAGTCAACAGTGCTTACCTAATGGTGGGTTCCGATCGACGCGAACGAACCAAGTCGGACAGGTCTCGTGATGGCAAGCGCCCCGTAATGGGTCGCAAGGGCATCGGAAAGTTGGCGCCTTTTGGTATTTGCCGCTCAATAGAAGTCTTGACGGCCGGCGGTCAGGCTAATGAGGATGGATTCGAGGTCAGTCACTTGATACTTCGTCTCGACCGGATCCTGCTCGATACGGACAATACATACGAACCGGAAATAGGTTCTCTGGACGGCACTCGATCCGACACTTCGGGGACCACTATTACGCTTAGCGATTTTCACCGTAAGCGAGTCCCCAAGAAAGACGAGCTTGATCGACAATTAGCAGCGCGCTTCGGGCTACAGCAACCCGATTGGGAAGTCAAGATCTGCGACGCCAACGCGATCGATCCACTGAGCGGAGAGGCTTCCTTCGTTGTTGGAGAGCTAAAAATCGATGTTCTGGACGGCACCAAAATCGATTTGAGCTCCCGCCCGGTTCCCTTTAACGGATCTACCCTGCCGGTCAGGGGCTGGGTCGCTTATTCTAAGCGTCCATACAAAGACCCTGCAATGGCCGGTGTACGAATTTATGCTCGGGGAAAAATCGTCTCACAAACCCGAGACTTCAACATAAGCTCCGGATTTACCGGGGAATTCAAGCTCCGCTCCTATTTGGTCGGGAGTATCGATGCCGACTGGCTTGACGAAAAAGAGGATCTGGTTCGTTCCGACCGCCAGGATATTATCTGGAGCTCCGAGCTGGGGGAAGCGCTCACGGACTGGGGCCAAGCCCTGGTGAAGGAGCTAGCCCAGCGAGGGGAAAACTCGGTCAGCAAGGCGACCTGGGATGAGTTCTTGGTGGCCTCCGACTTGGATACGCGTCTGTCTAAAGACGCTCCAGCAGACAAACTGTTTCGGGACGCGGTGAAGGATGCCGCAAAGATGCTGGTCGACAAGAAGGATCGGGCGGCTGTCGAAGACCCAGATCACGTGGAACGCATAGTCAAGCTCGCCTATTCATTAGGACCGCACCGTTCGCTACTGGAAGCCCTCCGAGCGGCGAGTGAAAACGTCGACACGACCCTCGCGACCGTCATTGATCTTTTTGATCACGCCCGGATCGCGGAGATGTATAGCTTGGGCCAGATCGCGCAAGAACGTGTGGAAGTCCTCACGACTTTGGAAAAACTCGTGAACGATGGATCGACGCTAGAAGGACCGTTGCAAGCGCTCATTGAGCAGGCGCCTTGGCTACTCGCCCCGGAGTGGACTCCACTGGGGATGAACGAATCTTTGAAGCGTGTCCGCTCCGCTTTCGAGGGCTGGTACAAGAAAAAACACGGTGTTGACCTCGTGACTAGTGCGATAAATCGCCCACGAAAAGAGCCAGACTTCGTTCTTCTTCACGATGCCGGCGAGCTTTCGATAGTAGAAATCAAACGGATGGACTATCATCTCACTGACAAAGAATTTGAAAATGCACTTAACTATTTGGAGGACCTAGAGGAGTTCCTAAACGGGAATGCTGAGATCGGCTCTCAGTTTCCCGTACGAAGACTGACTTTCGTAGTGGACCACCTTGATCGACTCAGAAGCACATCCTCGTCATCGCTCAAGAACGACACCAGAATCAACAGACGCACGTGGCACGATCTTCTGGACTCTACTAAACGCGCCCACAAGGATTTCTTGGCACAAATAGACGACCTTAAGCGGGTATCATCAACATGAGTGGCCTAGAGCTCACCGCGATTGATCTCTTCTCCGGCGCCGGAGGCGCAACGAGAGGTCTGGTGGATTCCGGATTCAAGATGCTGGGTGCCGTGGAAAACGATGAAATTGCAGCAAGCACTTATATTAGGAATCACGAAAGTACCGTCGTTTCCATTTCGGATATACGAGAAATTGACGAAGCCTGCTTTAGGCGTGAGCTCGCCCTGCAGCCTGGAGATCTGTCGTTACTCAAGGCTTGCCCACCCTGCCAAGGATTCTCCAGTCTAGCGAATGGAAAGATGGATGTTTCACGGAATGATCTAGTACTAGACGTGGCACGATTCGTGAAGGAATTTCGTCCTCGTGCAGTCCTCTTGGAAAACGTTCCTGGACTAGGGCGGGATAAACGTTTAGTCGACCTAGTCAAACAGCTGCAAGCATTGGGATACACTTCCCACAAATACATTTTACAAGCGGCAGATTTTGGAGTCCCTCAGAGACGCAAGCGATTGATAGTCATAGCCATAAGGGACGCTTCGCCCGAGATCTTTCCCGATGACCTGCGGGACATATTACCCCGCACTTTTGACTTACGGGAGAGAACTGCCGGGATGGCACTCGATTCATTGCAAGAAGTAATGCCGGAGAATGATTCTCTGAATATTTCCAGGAAGAATTCTGCAACCGTATTCGCCCGTATTGCCTCGATCCCAGTCAATGGAACCCGTTTCGACCTTCCACCCGAGCACCAACTAGACTGCCATAAGACTCTGGCCTCTCAAGGCCAAAGAAACGCTACGTCGTCGTACGGCCGGGTAAGAAGGGATGCCCCATCCGCAACTATGACGACTCGGTGCACTACTCCCTCCTGTGGCGCGTTCGTCCATCCCACTGAAAATAGAGGGTTGACGCTACGCGAGGCCGCAGCACTCCAAACCTTTCCGGCAACGTACAAATTTGCGGGAAGTTACGGATCCATCGAAAAGCAAATCGGCAACGCAGTGCCAGTCCGCTTAGCCGAGGCCCTTGGCTTAGCGGTTCAGGCCCTCCTGCGGCGAAAGGAAGGCGTGGACGTTCCGGCGGGGATGCCTCCAGCGTCAGCCTGAGTATCCTGTTCGATGACGGAGATGCTGAGGAGCCCACAAATCGCTCCCGGGAAGCCATGTGGAGAGTCAGGAAAGCTGGGGTACGTTCTACCCGCGAGCACGGCTACCGGCGCTGCCGCCGCGAAAGAGGAATTTAGGGTCTTCGTCGTGGCTGATTAACGGCCAGACACCAACAAGCTCCACCGCACTGTCTGCCGGCCGTGAAACTGGCTCGAAGTCCTCTTCGTCACCGGCGCCAACAACAGGCAAGACCAAGGCAGGCAGCCCTAGCATCAGACACATCAAACGCACAGCCGGGACCGCCCCGAGGCCGGATTTTGTTCTCCCTCACCTGGCAAAGGCGCCAGTACTCGGTCTTCCGAAAGTTCACCAGACAACCCGGTTTACGGGACCTTCGGTGTCCCTAGCGGGCGATCGGACAGCTTGGCAAGGGCGCTCCGTTTCTGTACGACGACGCTCCGGATTTGGCTAGCAACCAAGTCCGGGTCTTCATGCGCCCAAAAGCGCAACACTGTCCATCCAGCCAGACTAAGCAGTTCAGTCGTCTCAAGATCGCGGGCTCGATTAGTGTCGATCTTGAGACGCCAATGGTCGACATGCGAACCCGGCTCTCGATAGTGCTCCGGGCACCCGTGCCAGAAACACCCGTCTACAAATACAGCTACTTTGACCCCAGGGAATACTAAGTCAGCGGTGCGTCGTACTTCACGGAGCGGCTGTTCGGCGACCCGGTATCGCAGCCCGAGCGCATGAACAGCCCTACGAATGGCCAGTTCGGGCTTAGTATCCCTCGACCGGTTGCCTTGCATAACCTTCCGTGCGGCCGGACCAGATGCCCAGCTAGGGGCCTTCATCTACTAACCATATGCCCGCACGGCGGCCCCGAATCGACAGGGGATAGAACCGGATATATACACTCAAAACGTAGCCCTCTAGGAGGGCCAACGGGGATCAGCGAACGCTATTCGCGCCTATCGCTGGTCGGGTGTCGAGTCTGGCCGGCGCATGCCCCACGACGCCCAGGCACATACAGGGTTTCAGTCTCCTGACGTCGCCGTCGCGAAACTTCCGCCAGATTCATCGACGGCTCGCGCCGCGGAAAGATCCTTCCACGACTTCTGCAGGGGGCCAGCCCATTCCGGTTCAATGTCGACGGCGTGAGCGAACAAGCCACCCACGTGAGATTGATAATCCTCTACGGAGGCATACCCTCGGGAAGCGGAATATTCGTCCGGTCCGAAACGTGCGCATCCGTAGACATGCCATTTCAGAGTCTTCTTGAAATCTCCACGCAATCGCACTCGGTCAGAGTCGACTAGCAGGCCCAGCACCACGAGACGAGATCCCGGTGGGCTGATGCGGATCTTGTCCTCGTGCATGCTGAAATGGTTTCGAGCAATTTCGCCACGCGCGCTTTGAATGAGGGCGAAGGCGCTGGCTCGGGAGAAGCCCGATTTCGAAGAAAACGTTAGATCGTCCGAGTAGCGTGTGTACTCGAGTGCGTTCCTGCTTGCCAATCGCGACATTGAGCGGTCCAAGTTTTCTGCGACAAGGTTCGCGAGCATCCCGCTCGTCGGTGCCCCTTGCGGCAGGTAGTCGAGTGGGGTCGGACCCGTCAAAGCGCCGAGACTGCCTTTATTGACCCTCGTGCAAAGTTTTGCCAGCTGCACCGAAGTGATTTCGTCACACCCGACTTTCCGGAATATCCTCGCAACCCGCCGTGCGTCGATGGAGTGAAAGAAGTCCTGCAGATCAAGCTTCACGAGCCAGCGTGCCCCGACGTGGACACGGGCACAGTCCCCGACGGAAACGCCCTTGCGATACGCGAAACTGGATGCCCCAGCGTGCGAACCGAGAAACATATGGTCCAAGATCCACCGTTGAGCTTTGGCCAAATCCGGTTCGGGTGCCGCGATTGTGCGCACCGACCCCCTGGCCTTGGCAACTTGGAATTCGCGATAAGGGTCGATACTGCGCGCAGCCACATCTCGGAGGTACGCCGGCCGGAGGCCTATTTCCAACGCAAGATGATCCAAATCTGGGGTCGGGCGCTTATTGATTAACATTGGTCGCCCTCGCAGCTGGACTCGGGCCCTGCTGCCGGATCTGAGGGAAGGGAATGAAGCGAACAGGACCGTCAATGTCTACATGATCGGAACGATGAAGCGACAAAACTCGTATTTCAAAGCCAGCTCAATTGGCTGGCCCAGCGTATCGCGAGACGCTTATAGGGCCTCCCCCGCCAATCCGGATTGGAAAGTGAAGCCCATGCTAGATATTGACGATCCTGTTCTGAGCGGAACTTACCGAAGCGGACGCAGGCACGTCAAATCCAAGGTCCATCTAGGTTCGGGACATACTCGGGTCCTACAAGGACCCCGTGGCCTCCGCCTCGCTGGATGCGATCCCGGGCCCCGCCGAGCTACCTATATCCTTAATCCGTCGAGGTTGCTTCGTGGCTGACAAGAGCAGCCCATGCGGCAACTTCGGACAGCCGTGCAATGCCACTTTCCAGGACCTCGGACCATCAGATGGCCTGAATCATGAGGTTCAGGACGCGACCAGCTCCCCCAGCAATCCCAAGAATTGAACGGTATGGATCACGACGCAACAATCCTTAGCCTCTTCGCCGGCATCGGGGGCTTTGAGCAGGCTTTTCGGAAAGCCGGGTTTTCGGGCGACGTGCTGGCCTACGAAAACTGGCCATCAGCCCAATCCGTCCTCAGCAAGCGCTTTCCTTCCGCCAGCATGTTCGAAGACGTACAGGACCTGCCGGAAAAGCTGCACGACGCCGAGATCGTGACAGCGGGTTTCCCCTGTACCGATCTGTCCTCTGCGGGAAGGCTTGCCGGAATCTCCGGCGACGCTTCAGGCCTCATCATCGGTGTCCTGCAGGCAATCCAGTCGCAGAAGCCTGAGTGGGTCCTGCTCGAAAACGTCCCCAACATGTTGCGACTCAAGGGGGGTGAGGCGATGTCCATCATCGGCAGCATGCTCAGCGACGCCGGCTACAGCTGGTGCTACCGCACTCTCGACGCTCAGCATTTTGGGGTTGCACAACGACGTAAACGAGTCTTCCTCCTTGCCAGCCGCCACCAGGGCCCGGAACGCGTTCTGTTTCGGGACTATGCAGCGCCTTCGGAAGGAAGACGGAGCACCACAGACCGGATCCAGAAGGCTCATGGCTTCTACTGGACAGAGGGGAATCGCGGCGTTGGCTGGGGCAACGGTGTTGTGCCAACGATCAAGGGATCTACCACGGCGGGAATCCCCTCGGCCCCGGGCGTCTGGCTTCCCGGGAAGCCCATCGAATCGAAGTTCCGGACCCCGTCCATTGAAGCCTTGGAAACCCTGCAAGGCTTTCGCCCGGGCTGGACCAGCGCAGCGCCGTCACGGGACCGCTGGAAGCTCGTTGGCAACGCAGTCGCTGTCCCGGCGGTGCAGTGGATCGCAGAGGGGCTGAGGGCATATGACCAGCTAAGTACCGTCGAGCTCCCCCGGGAACTTGATGTGAAACAAGGATGGGGCTCGGCGGGAATCTCGGTCGGTGACCACGTGCGGCGCGCAAAAGTCTCGGAAGCTCCCGTCACGGGACCTTTGCGCCGGACGTTCACCCTCCAAGGGGTTCTTGAGGAGAGGGGCTCAAACGCCCTTTCTGCGAAGGCGACGCGAGGGTTCGCCTCGCGGCTGCTCCGAAGCACCCTCCGCTACCAGGACGCCTTCATGCAAGACCTCAAGGAGTATGCCTCCCTCTGATGTCGGGGCTGGTGTGTATAAATAGTAGGAGCATCAACGAAATCGAAAAATGGGGGAGCATTAATGACAGTCGCGCCTGCGGCGTCGGCAGTTCACGACGAGCTGCCTGAGGTCGGTCAATTGGTCACGGTTCGGGGTTCAAAATGGATCGTCACCGACGTCGCAGCCCAGGCACTGGAACGCTCCAGCGCAGACGATGGCAAGGCTGAGCTCCAGCACGCAGTGTCGCTCCAGTCGATCGAGGAAGAGCACTACGGCCACGAGATGACTGCCATCTGGCAGCTTGAGCCGGGACGGGGCGTCATTCTTGACCAAGGCCTCCCCACGACGGTCGCCCCAGATCAGTTCGACGATCCGACCACGTTCGCTGCCTACGTCGATGCTCTCCGCTGGGGTGCTCTGACCTCGGCGGACGCCCGGACGCTACAGGCCCCCTTCCGCAGCAGCGCAACCATCGAGGCCTACCAGCTTGAGCCGCTGCGCCGTGCGCTGGAAGCACCTCGAGCGAACCTCCTCCTTGCCGACGATGTCGGTCTCGGCAAGACCGTCGAAGCCGGACTGGTGGTGCAGGAGCTGCTTCTCCGCCACCGCGCCCGATCGGTCATCATCGTGTGCCCGGCCGGCCTCGTCATCAAGTGGCAGGAGGAGATGCGCGACAAGTTCGGTCTCGGCTTCGAAATCGTCAACTCCAACACCATGCGCGACTTCCGCCGACGCTTCGGAGTGCACGCGAACCCGTTCATCCTTTTCCCCCGGGTGATCGTCTCTATGTCCTGGCTGCCATCACCGCGAGCCGAGCGACTCCTCCGAGATGTGTACGCCCGGGCCGACGACAAGCGTGTTGCCGACCGGTACGCCTTCGATGTCGTGATCGTCGATGAAGCCCACCACGTTGCCCCGGCCACACCATCGCGAGGCGGCAATGACAAGAGCCGCTACGCCGTCGACAGCCAGCGCACGGTGTCCGTCCGCGAACTCGCGAGGCGCTGCGAACACCGGCTCTTCCTCAGTGCCACCCCGCACAACGGTTACACCGAATCGTTCACGGCCCTCATGGAGATGGTCGACCCGCAGCGCTTCGCCCGCGGCGCCGATCTCGACGCCAAGGCGCTGCGCGAAGTGGCCGTTCGCCGGCTCAAGAAAGACCTTCCTGATGAGGGCTTCCAACTGCGGGAAGTGCACGCCCTGCTGTTCCAGCCCTCCGACGACGAGTCTGAGGCCTACGACCGGCTGATCGCGTTCACCAAACGGCGCAACGCCGCCGTAAAGGCCGAGAAGGGCAAGCGCGCCGCAGACCTCGCGACTCTGATCCTGAAGAAGCGGTTCTTCTCCTCGCCAACAGCATTCGCCTCGACCGCCGAAACGTATCTCGCCACCCGTCTGCGTGGCGACGACGACATCGACTTGCCTGACTACGACGAGGTGCTCGGCGACGAAGCCTCCGACGAAGAAGAAGGCCGCCTGGAGCAGCCTGAGCTTGAAGCACTCCGCACAGCACAGCGCGCACAGGTTCCGCTGACCGATGAAGACGTCGCGGACCTTGAGTGGCTCATCGACTGGGGATGGCGCTACGCCTCACTACCTGACACGAAGCTCCAGGCGCTCATAACCTTGATCCGAGGTCAGCTGCTCACTCCAGAGGGAACCTGGCTAAACGAACGCGTCGTCATCTTCACCGAGTACGTCGCCACGCTCAACTGGATTCGCGATGTCCTCAACGCGTTCGACCTCGGAGGTGACCGCCTTGCGGTGATCGAGGGTTCAACCGATGCCGAAGAGCGCGAACTCATCCGCGTGCGCTTCACCGAGAACCCTTCCAAGGACCCCGTGCGGATCCTGATCGCGACTGATGCCGCGGGTGAGGGCATCGACCTGCAAACACACTGCCACCGCCTGGTCAGCTTCGACATCCCCTTCAACCCCAACCGCCTTGAGCAGCGAATCGGCCGCATCGACCGATATGGGCAGACCGAATGCCCGCAGATTTACCACCCTGATCCGGAAGACAAGTCGTCTACCTCCTCGAACTACGCCAGGGACACCGACTATCTTGCCCGAGTCGCCCGCAAAATCTCCCGTGTGCAGGAAGACCTCGGGTCCGCGGGCGACATCATCGATCCGGATATCCAGCGAAAGCTTGGCTACGGAGACTTACCCGCCCGGCCGAAACTAGTCAAGGGCTCCGGCGAGCAAATCATTCAGACTGCCATGCAAGGCGAACACAATCTCCGCCGTGAACTAACTTCCCTTGCAGACAGGCTTGAGAGTTCCCGTGACCACCTTCACCTGCATGACCGCAATCTGCGCCGCGTTCTGGAAACCGGGCTGCGGGTGTCCGGACAGCCCGGCCTCATTGGTGTGGCCGACGACGACGAACAGGCTGACCTCTACGCGCTGCCGTCCGGACTCGACCGGACCTGGACGCCGGGGCTGGAGGGGCTGCGCACTCGTCTCCGCCCGGATCTGGAACGCCCCATCACTTTCGATGGTGAAGAGGCGAAGGGTCGCACCGACATAGTCTACGCCCACTTGGGTCACCCGCTTATCCAACGCGCCGCGCGTGAACTGCGCGGCCAAATCTGGACCCGCTCGAATCACATCCACGGCGTGAGCGCCGTGGTAGTCGACGGGCTGGAGCAGTCCTTCGTCGCCGGCGTCGCACGCCTGGTCGTTGTCGGGGACGGCGGCACTCGCCTCCACGAGGAAGTGTTCCTTGCAGGCACAAGGCTCACTCGACGCCAGGAACTCGGCGTCGAACGCTCGGAGGATCTTCTGGTCACAGCGCTGGACGCCGAGAAGTTGACTTCACCTGCCCCCGGAGTGCTCGCCGGACTGGCCGATCTTTGGAATTCAGATGGCGCAGACGACGGCGGCATTCGCCAGCGCGTCGCCGACGCCGTCGCCTCCCGGGCTCAGAGGTTGCGCAGCGGGATCGAGGAGGACCTTGTCAAGCGCAAGACCGCCGATCTCGAACGTGTGAACGAGGTTTTCACCCGGTTCCGCCAGACATTGGCGGGCACGCTCGACAATGCCGAAGAGCGCAAACGCGAGCTTGAGGACATGCTGTTCCACGAGGAGCAGCGCCAGCGCGAGAAGGACTTGATAAACATCAGAAGGCGTCTCGACGCCCTCGCCGAGGAGCAGCGCGATGAGCGGGACGCCGTGTCCAGGCGCTACGCCAATCTTCAACCGCACACATTTGTCGCCGCGGTCGTGTTCGCACTGAGCCCGGCAGATGCTGAGAGACTGGGGAAGAACGATGGCAACTAAGGACCCTTGGGAGTGGCTGTCTCTCGTCGACGTTGATGGGCCGTTCCTTTCGCGCGCAGCCCTCAAATCGGTGTTCCCCAACGGACTCGACCGGCCGTACAACGCCATCGACGACGTCAACAGCACCTTCATCTACGAGCACACTGTGTGGTCAAAGGTGTGGACCGCCCGTCAAGGTCAGCCAGGTCCCGCTCAGGACTTCGCTTCGCGGGACCGCTGGGTCACGTCAGTCCTCCGCGATCTTCTGCAGTGGGGCGACTACCTCGACGAGCATCCCGACTCCACGATCGTCGCCAGTTCGCCTGATGGGGACCTGACCGTACGCCCCTGGGCCGCGCTGGACGCCGGTGACGGCCGGGCCGCCCTGGTCGTAGTCGTCGACCCGACCGACGATCTCCGACGAACCGGCGCCGACGGGTGGGCCGCCGACGCCATCGACCGCACCGCCGCCC
The DNA here is from genome assembly GCF_056397605.1 of Arthrobacter sp. 05L44. NCBI lineage: Bacteria > Bacillati > Actinomycetota > Actinomycetes > Micrococcales > Micrococcaceae > Arthrobacter > Arthrobacter sp. 05L44. The sequence goes on from NZ_JBFTNS010000004.1 coordinate 24,011, forward strand.
TCCTGCGCGAAGCGAAAGTCAGTGTCGGGCTCGTCACCGACGGCCGCTGGTGGGGCATCGTCTCCGCCGTCCGCGACGTCACTACAGCGAGCGGCGTCTTCGATTCGCTCATCTGGCGTGAGGAACGGGACAGCAGGGACGCATTCCTAGCCCTCGCCGGACTCGTCTCGCTCGCTGGCGGCGCCGCCGAGAAGCGTCTGCCGAAGTTGTTCGAGCTCAGCGTCGCCAGCGCCGAGGCAATCACCGAGGCCCTGGGCGACCAGGTCCGTCGCGCGGTAGAACTCGTCCTCCAGGCCATGTCCGAGTCGCACTTGCGGGCCATCGCCAACGGGGAGGAATCGCCTCTCCCGGACGACAGCAAGCAGGTCTACGAAGCGGCCGTATCCGTGCTCATGCGCGTCGTCTTCCTCCTCTTCGCCGAGGAACGCGCCCTGCTGCCGCAGCACCAGATGTACCGCGAGTCTTACGCCATTTCCGGGGTGCGCGTCGACTTGGAGCACCACGCGCAGAACGACACCGAAGAGGCCCTCGACCACACCTGGGAGACCTGGCACCGCCTACTCGCCGCCAGCACCGCAATCTTCTCCGGCGCCACATTCGAAGACACCCGGATGCCGGCGTACGGTGGATCCCTGTTCGACCCGGCCCGCTTCCCATGGCTACGGACGACCAACCCACAGGGGCAGCTCTCCGTCCGCGTCTCCGACCGGGTCATGCTCCAAGTCCTCAAGGCCGTGCAGATCGCACATGTAGGCGGCGAAGCCCGCCAGCTGTCATTCCGCGACCTCGACGTCGAACAGATCGGCTACGTCTACGAGGGTCTGCTCGGCTATTCCGCCGAATACACCCGGGACGTGGTCGTCGGACTCCAAGGCAAGAGCGGGTACGAGCCCGAAATCGCTTTGACCGAGTTGCGCACGATTGTCGACGCCGCGACCAACGGAGCAGACTTTGCCAAGAAACTCATCGACCATCTGGGCAAGACCCAACCCAATGCGAAACCCGCTACAGCACGACAAATCGCGAAAGCGTTCGAGGCGGACGACGAAACGACTGCCGCCGACGCCCGCACCCGCCTCGGTTTCGTGCTGCTTGGCCACACCGAGTTGGTCGACCAGCTCGCGCCGCTGCACGCCCTAATCCGAAACGACCTTCGCGACTTCCCGTACGTGGTCCCGGAGAACGGACTTGTAATGACCGAGTCCCCGCAACGAGCTAACACAGGTACCCACTACACCCCCCGGTCGCTCGCTGAGGAGGTGGTACTCCACGCGCTGGAACCCCTTGTCTACTCGCAAGGGCATCTTCTTGCCGATGAAGACAGCGACCGGGTCCTCAAAAGTTCGACGGAAATTCTCAACCTCAAGATCGCCGACATAGCCGCGGGTTCCGGAGCGTTCCTCGTCGCGGCCGCGAGGTACCTCGCGGATCGACTCATTGAAGCTCGCGCGAAGGAAGGACTCAGCGCCGACGCAAATGGCGACTCCAGGCGCTGGGCAATCCGTGAAGTAGTTGCTCGCTGCCTGTATGGGGCTGACATCAACGGCATGGCCGTTGAAATGTGCAAGCTCTCGCTCTGGCTAGTCTCTATGGATCCCGGAAAGCCGTTCTCATTCGTTGATGATCGTGTCTTCCATGGCAATTCGCTGCTCGGAGTCACCACGGAGCGACAACTTCGCGCCCAGCACATCGACCCACCTCATAGCCGAATCCTGCAAAGGAAGCTTCTTCAGCTCGACATCGACAGGGACCTCGCACGGGCGGCGCAGCTCCGCCGAGAACTGTCCAGCGGCCAGGTCGACGATGGGGATCGAATGCGCTCCACACGTGCCAAGCGCAGTCTTCTGGCAGAGTCGCGCGAAGTGACCGTCCGGCTCCGCGATGTCGCCGACGGCATTATCGCTGCCGGACTCCGTGAAGGGGGTAAACCCGGGAAAGGCCTAGACGGACGATATGACGATCTCGCTGATGCCCTGTACATGGCCTACCCGCAGCAGGATGTGACCGGTGATCGTAATCGACTCGACGCTATCCTGGCCGCTGGCCTCACTCCGACAGTGGACACTGACGACGCCCGATGGCGACCCCTGCATTGGGTTATCGAAGCGCCCGACGTCATCATCGACCATGGTGGCTTCGACGCAATAATCGGCAATCCCCCATTCGTCGGAAGCAGGTTTCTCAGTGGACTCCTCGGCAAGAACGTACGCGAATGGATGACCAACGTCGTCGCAATGGGAACTCAAGGACTCGGAGATTCTTTTGCCTACTTCGTGAGACGGAGTGCAAGCCTTGTAGCCGAGAGCCACGGGATTATTGGTCTCCTTTGCAAGGACTCGATTGCGGCGAAGGAGAATCGTAAGGTGGCGATGTCGCCGCTCTTGGAAGAAGGGATGCGCGTATATTCTGTCGTCGGGCCGCGAGAATGGCCGACCCAGAGCGCACACCTGCGGTACATCGTCTTTTGGGCCAGTCGGCACTTCGGGTCAGCCCGACCAACATGGAATGGTCAGACAGTGGACACTATCGGTGCGAATCTGGCTCCCTCAGCGAGGTCCATCAGCAGCTCCCCCGGCGAACGGCTCCCGCTGCCAGAGAACAAGGGTATGGCGTTCGTCGGGACCTATCCCAATGGAGTTGGTTTCCGGCTAACACCCGAGGAAGCAACTCGAATGGTTACCAGCGACGCGGTAAACGCCCAAGTCATTCATCAATACTTGGCAGCCAGCGACCTTTACCTCGCTCGGCCTCCCGTAGCGTCCGATTCGATCATCAAATTCGGAAACCGATCGATTGAGGAAGCTTCCACTTTTCGGGCACCATTTGAACGGGTAGAAAGATTAGTCAAACCTGAGCGGGCTACGAAGAAGCAGGCGCGGTTGAGGGACTATTGGTGGCAATTCAAGGCAAATGCAGACCAGCTATATCGTGGCATATCGGGCCTCAAGTACTACTTGGCGATTCCTCAGGACGGCAAGACTCTGATGCCGGTAAGAATTCCTTACTCCGACAATATTGTAATTGACACCAAGATCACCGTCATCGCTTTAGAGTCTCCCGCCGAGTTCGCTCTCTTATCCTCTGCAATACATCGCGTCTGGGTAGCTTCAGATTCCCACGGGTTAATTGGCTCGCTCAAGTACCTACCTAGAGCTTTTGAGACATTCCCGATGCCTCGGGTTTTGCTAAATGGCTTACATGCCGCCGGAGTCGACCTAGAGGCAGCCCAAAGTGAGGCGATGCGAGTCCTGGGCACTGATATGCGAGGGGCGTACACCGCGCTTACGCGATCAGGGCGTGAGACCAATGTGGAAGCACTACGCGCGCTATGGAGCGCCCACGAACGCGTCGACGCCTTAGTACTTGGATCCTACGGATGGCACGATATCCCCTGGCAGGCCAAAATCGTTGAGATAGGTGGAGTCAGTCAGCTTCTTCTTTCGGACGATGCGAATGAACTCGTCCTGAACCGTCTCCTTGACGAGAACCACCGCCGAGCGGCCCTTGAAGCGCAGAACGGCGGAAAGTCGGTCGTCGCGATGGAGCTCGACCTTGATCCGGAGACTGCCCCCGAAGGAGCGATGTTCTAAATGAACACCCAGACAGTACCCCTCCAACCGGCGACCTCCGCCCAGGTTCGGGACGAGCTCATCGACCTATTGGAGCGCGATCTGATCGGGCCGTGGGGCGGGCCGGACGAGACGGTCAATGGCACACCGCGTGCCCGGTACTTGGTAGGAGCGCTGGCGCCCGTCTCGATCAGCGACGACGACCCGCTGCCTCAGGCAAAGGCGCAGCCAGTAGTAGAGGGCCCGGAAGACTTCCGTGGCGTCGACGTTCCGGCAGTCCTGGACGCAGATGCAAGCCGTGACGTCCAAGGCGTTGTGGACGAGCCCGACGAATCCATCGCAGACGCTGGCGGAACCGACACTGACGAAGACCGCGGCCCGGAGTCCAAGCTCATCGCGCCGTCATCGATGGGGCTCCGCTTCCAGGTAGGGCCCGACGTGGGCAGCCTCGTTTTCACCGCGCGGTGGGGTCAGTACGAGTCCCGCCGGGAGACCGACGAGGACGGCCGCACGCAGACTTTCTACGACCGGACGGACCACGTCGTGCCGCAGACGATCGACATTGCGGCGGTCGGCGCTGGTAAGACGCTTACCGAAGTGATCGTTGAGGGCCACGTCGCGATCTCGGTCGAGGTCTTCGAGCACGACGGGCTGCGGGTGGTCGAAGCCGCGCTCCAGAACACCAAGGTAACCGGCAAAGAGCTCCCGCCCAAGGTCTGGCTGTTCCAGACCGAGCTGGAAGTCAGCGCCGAGGACGAGAGCGCAGTCTTCCGTCCCACCCGCGACGCGCTTGAGCAGGCACGTGACTTCGGCGACCCCGAGGTGCTGCAGCTCGATCTCCTGTACCGCGATCGCCTTGAATTCGCTGTCGGCCGCACGGCCTCCGCCACCTGGACCCTGCCGGATCCACAGTCCCGCACAGCCACTTCGGTGCGGACCACTTGGCTGCCCAGCGCCGAGGTCCCGCAGACCCTTGCACCAACCATCGAAGGCGCCGAGATGAGCATGCGGCTGCTAATGGATGCGTCTCCTGACCAGCTTGAGCAATACCTGACGCCGTTGATCGACGGCTACGAGACCTGGCTCGGTAGCCGACGCCTCGACGCTGCGGCTCTGCCCAAGCACCTCCATAAAGTCGCCGAAAGCGGAATCGAAGACGGCGAGGACGCGCTTAAGCGCCTGCGCGGGGGCCTCGGTCTGCTGACCAATACTGATCCGAACGCTCATGCAAGCGGGCAGGCTCGAAGAGCCTTTGCTTTCATGAACCGCACTATGCGCGAACAGCGCATTCGCTCCCAGATCGCGGGGCTCCGGAACGCAGATCGCGATATCACCGTCAAGGAGGCGACCGCAGCCATCGACGAGAAGGGTGATGGCGCTGCTTCATGGCGCGCCTTCCAGCTCGCGTTCATCCTGATGCAGCTGCCGTCGATCGTCGACCCGACGGTGCCTCGGCGGTCCGGTGACTTGCCCCGAGCGGAGCTCCTGTTCTTCCCCACCGGTGGTGGCAAGACCGAGGCCTACCTGGGGCTCGCTGCTTTCACGTTCGGCATCCGCCGCCTCCAAGGCGCCATTGAGACGCCCGGCGGCCTGATTGACGGCCGCGACGGTGTCGCCGTGCTGATGCGGTACACGCTCCGCTTGCTCACCTCTCAGCAGTTTCTGCGTGCCACCACGCTCATGTGCGCCGCTGAAGTAGTGCGGCGTGAAGACCCAGCGACGTGGGGCCAGGAACCGTTCCGCATCGGCCTTTGGGTAGGCTCAAGCGTCAGCCCGAAACGCTTTGCTGAGGCGGAGCAACAGGTGCGCGACGTGCGCAACGACGACGGCAACTCCGCCTACGGACTCACGGTGCTTCAGTTCAGCAGCTGTCCCTGGTGCGGTACGCCGATCAACCCCAAAGCGGATGTCGTTGCCGTGAAGACCACTCAGCGGATTCACGTGTACTGCGGGGATAAGCTCGGACGGTGCCCATTCTCCGCCGGCGGCAGCGCGGTTGAGGGGCTTCCCGTACTTACCGTGGACGACGAGATCTACCGCAACCCGCCAACTTTCCTACTGGCAACCGTCGACAAGTTCGCGAGACTGGCACGCGAGGGTGCGGCGGCGAGCCTGTTTGGCTATGTGTCGCAGCGGTGCGAACGGCACGGCTACAAGCACCCGGACACAGTGACCTCTGTATGCGGAGCTAGCGGTCACACCGCAAAATCGGAGGGCGGGAGAACCTATCCGAAGGCCGCAGTGAAGGATGTGGACCGTCTGCGTCCCCCGGACCTCATCATCCAGGACGAACTTCACCTCATCACCGGCGCGCTCGGCACTGCAGTGGGATTATTCGAAGGAGCGATAGACACGCTTTCAACGTGGGAGTACGGCTCTGCCGACAGCCCCGCGTTAGTGAAGCCCCTGGTTATCGCCTCAACCGCGACCGTGAGGAACGCCCGGGATCAGGTGATGAAGCTCTATGCACGCCAGGTGCAGATCTTCCCACCCCAGGTCCTATCAGTGACAGACACCTACTTCTCGAAGGAAGTCACTACCAGTGAGAAGGACCCCGGCCGGCGTTACGTCGGAGTTTGCGCTCACGGGGCCCGTCTGACCCTGGCGGAGATCCGAGTCAGCGAAATTCTGCTCCTCGCCGGCCAGAAGTTGTTCGACTCCCATGGTGCGGCGGCCGAGCCATACGTGACGCTAGTTGACTACTTCTCAGCCACCCGGGAGCTGGCCGGCATGCGCCGCTATCTCGAAGACGACATCGTCACCCGAACCAGCAACCCCGACAAAGACTCTGGTTACCCCCGGCGGGGGTCCAGTGGGCTGCGGATCGGCGAGCTGACGTCCCGCATCTCGTCAGCGGATATTTCGAAGACGCTCACCACCCTGGGTGTTCCGTTTGACCCGGACCGGGATACGAGTGAGGCTAAACGGGAATACGGTGTGCGGGCCGCAGCCGCCAAGAAGGCCGGCAAGAAGCTCCCTCCCCGGGACATGCCGTATGACGTGGTCCTCGCTACCTCCATGCTCCAGGTAGGTGTGGACGTGCCGCGGATTGGCTTGATGCTGGTGGTTGGCCAACCGAAGAACACTGCGGAGTATATTCAGGCGTCGTCGCGCGTTGGCCGTGAAGCCTCCAAACCCGGCCTAGTCGTGACGCTCGCCAACCGGTCCCGGCCGCGGGACATGGCGCACTATGAACAGTTCGAGCACTACCACGACACGTTTTATGCGCACGTCGAAGCACTGTCGGTGACACCGTTCTCAGATGCCGCTTTGGAACGGGGCCTGACTGGCGTACTGGTATCGGCGGCCCGCGTCGCCGACCAACGGAATGAGCCCTCGCTGTCGCCCGAAATCGGGGCTGGGACGATCGTGCAGCGGCGAACGTTCGTCGACACCCTTGTCGACCGGCTCGTTACACGGATCAGAATTGCCAGCGGCGGGAATGACGCGGTAGCGGACGCCGCCAAAAGCAAGCTCATCCTGCGCCTCGATAAGTGGACGGACGAGTCGGACAAGTGGTCAGGCGCCTTGACTTATCAAAAGGACTCCCTGGGCGGTGGGCAGATCGTGTCACCCCTGCTGGTGAGCCCGGAGACAGTGGTTCCCGACGAAGACACCCGGCTGTTTCAAGTGGCCAACTCGATGCGCGAAGTTCAGCCCGAGATCAATCTCCTTGTAACACCGATCGTTGGCAGACTAGCGGAGCCGCTAAGTGCAGCTGCGCCGAAATGGGTCTTCTCGAAGAAGGATGCGAAATGAGTCAAGTCGTAGAGGAAGAGGCATCCAGCGTCGCCGGAGTGGTGGCCAACCCGTTTGGGGAGCTGGAAGCCGCCGGCGCGAAGATCCACAGCCGCGTCGGCTCGGTGCGACCCAGCGCCCTGCTGTACACCTCGGGCATAGGGGCCACGGTGGACATGCCTCACATAGCAGTGATGCCTCAAGGGCTCGATGCTTGGGAGCTCGCTTACTCGAAGCAGGGCGGCCCGCAGCTGGTCTTGGTGCCGCGGCTGCTTGCGGCAGTCCGCAAGATGTTGCCTCGCGTTGACGAGCTGCGGCAACCCCCCTGGGTGCCGGAGAAAGCCCATGAAGGTGGCACCCCGATCGGAATCCCGACCCGAGTGTTCCCTCAGTGGCTTCGCTGCACCGGCTGCGACCTGTTGGCGCCTATCTCGGAGTCAACCAAGTTCGAGTTCGTGAACACAAGCAAGCACCGGCCTGACAAGGCGCAGTTCGTGCACAAAGCGTGCAAGGGTCGCCCCAAGAAGGGCCAGAAGCAGGGCACTTTGGAAGCGCGGCCGCGCCTGGCGGTGCCTGCACGTTACTTGATTGCCTGTACCGACGGGCACCTCGACGAGTTCCCCTATGTCGAGTGGGTACACGGCGCCGACGGCGACCCCGTGAAGTGCAAGGTCGCCAAGCCTGAGATGCGAATGATGGAATGGCGCTCAAACCTCGGACCGCAGGTGAAGATCTCCTGCGTGGCCTGCGACGTCTCACGGAACATCGCAGAGCTCACGCGGGCCGGCGGAGAAGAGATGCTTCCCGACTGCCGCGGCCGGCACCCGCACCTTCCCACTTACGCGCCGGCCGACAATCCGTGTCAGGCGGACGTCCGGCTGATGCTGCTAGGCGCCGCGAACCAGTGGTTCCCCGCCTCGGTGAGCGTGCTCGTGCTGCCCGCACGCAAGCACATCACGGGCGCGGATGTGGCCGAGACAGTGAAGGGATTGCCGGCCGTCACCTTCGCAGATGTGCAGACGCTCGACGATCTACTGGCGTGGCGGAAGTTCGGCCCGAAGGACGTCCGCTCGATCTTTGACGGAGTTGCTGATGACGCCCTCTGGAACGGAATCCAGGTCGCTCGAGGCCAAGTTGTCGCCGATCCCGAGTCCTCGCCCTCGGGCTTCGATCCGATCAGCCTGCTGGAACCGGAGTGGGACACTCTCGTCCACCCGGAGGATTTCGAGCGCGAAGACCGAAAGGCTGGCTTCCGCGTGCGGCCGGTGGAGGTGGCATCGGCCCTGCGGCCGGTTCTGTCCCACGTCGTCGCGGTGGAGAGGGTCAAAAAGGCCAATGCGTTCATCGGTTTTACGCGCATCGATGCCTTGGACCGTGTAGGCGACGCTCCCAACCGGATCGCTCCGCTCGTCCAGTCAGGGAAGCCGAAGTGGGTTCCCGCAACGGAGGACCGAGGCGAAGGAGTATTTCTGCGCTTCGATGAGGACGTGATTCGCGCCTGGGAGGACGGCGTACTCGGATCCAAGGTGTGGGAGTCCCATGTGGCCGCTCACGAGCGCAACGTCAAAAGGCGCCAGAGTCGCACCGCGGTGGCGATCGATCCGGCAGACCGAATGCCGCCGCCGCGATACTGGGCGCTGCACACGATGTCGCATTTGCTCATCCGTGAGATGGCAATGTCCAGCGGCTACGGCTCGGCATCGCTATCTGAGCGTCTTTACGCATGGCGTGAGACGGACGACCGGGAGGCTGCCGCAGGAATTCTGATCGCCACGACATCCCCCGACAGCGAGGGAACTCTCGGGGGGTTGGTTGATCTGGCCAGAACGGAGCGGCTGGAAGGGGTATTTCGGGATGCGCTGCGGCGAGCGGAACGGTGTTCTTCGGACCCTATCTGTGCGCATCGGGTGCCCAACGGTCAAGAGGATTTCCTACACGGTGCGGCCTGCCATTTCTGCCTGTTCGTGTCGGAGACGTCCTGCGAGAAGGCTAATCGCTTCCTTGACCGGCGCTTCGCACTAACGCTGAATTCAGGACCTGAGTACGCGGTCGATGGTCTGCTCCAACCGGTGCTCGAAACCTTCGGAGGCTAGGCGTCGTGGCAGATGCATTGCTTCAGTTGGCGCAGGCCCTGTCTGCCTCACAGGCGACGAGCATAGCCGCATCATTGGAAATCGACGGGCGGCTGGACCGAGCAACATCATTTTTGTCGGACTCCTCGGGTGCCGCGGTCGAGCTGCTGGGGCAGGCACTGTCATTGCTTGGCGATTCAGCAATCTTGGCGTCGGTGCTAAGGGGATATGCTTCTGCGTCGGGGCGGGCACCCGCCCCGCCGCGAGCCGTCTGGAGTGGTCCGAGCTTCCCGGGCGACGGCGACCACACGACTGCAGCTGTCGCGCACCTGGTAGACGAAGCTAAGGAAGACGTTCTCGCCTCGACTTACTCCGCATCGATCGACTCGCCGTTCGTCCAGGCCTTATGGCGAGCAATCGCCAGAGGTGTGTCCGTGACGCTTGTTCTTGAGGGGTCCAAGATGGCCGAAACAGCCATCCAACTCCAGGACAAGCTCCAGGGCGCGCGTTTCCTGAAGTACGTACCACCGAATAGGCAATACGGTCTTCAACACTCAAAAGTCGTCATAGTTGATTCTGCCCTCGCCCTCGTAACGAGCGCTAACTTCAGCGATGCCGCCGCTCACCGAAATCTGGAAGCCGGCGTTCTCATTCGCGATCCACTTTTTGCCTCGAAACTCAGACAGCGCTTCACATCTCTGCATAAGTCTGGGTCGCTTAAGGATCTGCAATCCAATGCTGCAAAAGTCTGACCTCCAAAGGAGTCGAGCGCCCGACCATATGATGGACTGCGGTCATAATTAAGAAATGAAAACATCGCTTGATGATCGACACCGTCCAACTATCCTCGTATGGGCAGCATTGAGCGTCGGTGAAGCTCTACCCCACGCGCAGGACGAAATCAGCTATCTCAGGGACTTTGAGCGGAAAGGCCTCTGTCGAACCATAGTCATGAAAGACCAGCCTTGGAAGATGCTGTCGGCAGCCCTATTGGAGCATGCGCCTGACATATTCCATTTCATTGGACACGGGGACAAGAGGGAAACCTGACATTCAACGCCGGTGGCGCACTTAGCTGGAGCCTCGAACCTCATGATTTGATGGCGATCCTCAAGGCGGCGCCAGATGGGGGCCCCCGGGGTATCTTTCTGAACGCATGCTGGTCGTCAAGCCGGGCCCCTCACCTGACGCCGGCAGACAGGTGGCTCGTCAGCATGGATAGACCGATATCTGATGACGTCGCGGCCCTTTTCGCGGATTATTTCTACACGAACATGTTGTTGCCCACAGGTCCGCCATCTCCGCATGCCGCACTCAAACTCGCTCAAGAAAACCTTCGAGTTTCCGGAGCTTCAGACGGTGATTTCGTTCAGTCAGCTTGGCTGAGTCAGACGGGTGGTCTCGTTCGCGACGACGGAGAGCTGGAAGTTGTCGACTTCGTTCGCGCGGCCTTCAACCGCAATGCTTTTCGGACACCGGCCGTCCAAGAATTGACGCTGGACTCTCTGAGAGTGGCTCTAACCGACGTCTCGATGGCTCTTGCAACCGGACGGCTCGTTACCAGAGAGACACGACATGTTTTCCGCTTGATTAAACTTCCCCGGCTCCATATGCCTGATTTCGATCGATTTGCCAGTGCTGTAAGGGATGCAATGAATCGAGTCAATCGCTCACTGGCAGTTCTCGGCGAGAAATTTCCCGAGTTCAATTCATCACCGTCCGCCTCCGTCATGGTCTCAACCGGCGATCTACCTCAGGTTCTTCGACTCATGGACGAACTGGACCGAGCCCGTAATCAGGTCATCAAAGTTCTCAACGACTACCTAAGGGAGCATAGCCTTACCGTTTTCGCGGAGATTCCGATGTCCTCGCTAACAGACACTGCAAAGTATCTGCAAAACAAATTCAAGTGATGAGGTTGTCGACACATGGGTGGGCCGACTGGATGAATACGCCCCAGCCGTGGTCTGCCATCTTCGATTTCGTCAGCCCAGCAGTCGAGCTGAGCCGCCAGGCGGCCGCCGCGGATGGCGCCACCGGACGGCAAACCGTCCCATCTCTCCGGCGTCTTCCTAAAGACCGATCTTCCGTGGAGTCTGGCGTGCATGTTCCGCTGAGAGGAACCAGCGGAAGACAACCAGGACACTTTCGTCGACCTTTCCCTTGAGAGGCCGGCCAAGGCACTCACTTGGTGCTCTAGCAGGGACCGTTCCCGGCGGAGGAACGCCTTGAGCTGCACCGCAACGGCTGAACCAAGTAGTTCGAGAAACCGAAGACGTGTTAGACATTCGCGCATGCGGGAGCCTGGCCTGCGGCATCTGCTTAAACGAAGGGAACGGCCCCTGAGAGACCGCTCTATTCGCGTGGCAACGCGGTGTCGGCCCCGAGCGGCCCGCCGGCGTCGATGCCATCGGCCTTCAGCTCTCAATGGCCGGGACGATCTTCTCCGCTTCCTCGCCGGAGCCTAACCTGGGGGACTGCTGAAGGTTTGATTGACACTTTGCCGGTGAGGATTTGATCCTTGCGGGTGGAAGGATGTTCTTCATGCCCAAGCCTTTCCTGAAGAGTTCCGCCGCGATGTCGTCGCGGTTGCCCGCGAGGGCGAAGCGCCGATCACGCAGATCGCCAAGGACTTCGGTGTTTCGCCCGCTGCCCTGCACCGCTGGATGAAGATCGCTGACAGAGAAGACGGGGTGAAGTCCGGGGCGGGGTCCGATGACGCGGCGAAGCTGCGGGAGGCCAACAAGCGCATCCGGCTCCTGGAGCAGGAAGCGGAAGTCATGCGCCGTGCGGTGGCCTATCTGTCCCGGGACATCAATCCAAGAAAATGATGTACCCCTGGTCCGCGAGCTTGCTGCCAGGGACGCCCCGATCAGGGGCCCCGTGGCAGTGTCCTGCCGGGTACTGAATTTCTCCAGACAGGCTTACTACCAATGGGCCACCAACCCAGTCCCGGCACGGGACTGGGAGGAAGCGCACCTGATCACCGCCGCCATCGACCACCACCGCGACGATCCCGCCGCCTTCGGATACCGGTTCATCGCCGATGAGATCAAGGCCGGTCCCGGACCGATGGCCACCGAACGGCGGATCTGGCGGCTGTGCTCCCTGAACGGGATCCTCTCGGTGATCCACCGCCGCCGCAGGTCAGGGCTCAAGGCCGGCCCGCCGGTCCACGATGGCCTCATCGAACGGGACTTCAGTGCCACGGCACCGAACCGGAAGTGGCTGACGGACATCACCCAGAACCACGCCGCGGAGGGGAAGCTGTATCTGTGCGCGATCAAGGACCTGCACTCGAACCGGATCGTCGGGTACTCCATGGACGGGCGGATGAAGCGTCCCTAGCCGTTGCCGCCCTGGACCGCGCCGTGGCCCTCAGGAAACCGGCGGGCACTGTGGTCCAGCGACCGACCGCTGATCCCAGTTCAGATCCCGCAAGTTTGTCCTGGCCCTGACCACCTACGGGCTGCACGGATCCATGGGCCGGGTCGGGGCACGCGGTGACAACGCGGCGATGGAATCGTTCTTCTCCCTGCTTCAAAAGAACGTCCTGAACCGGAACGATGGGAGACTCGGGCCGAGCTCCGGCTCGCCATCCCGACTTGGATCGAGCGCAGCTACCACCGCAAACGCCGCCAGCGCGCCCTTGGACGGCTGACACCCATCAAGTTTGAGACAATAAAAAACGCGGCCTCAGCCGCGTAAGAAATCCCAGCTGTCAACTAAACCTTGAGCAGTCCCGAATGCGTCAAGAACATCCATCACAACAGTGCTGCGGGCCCCTCACGTCTAAAGACACGAGCCCGAATTCACCACCAACCGCGGAGAGCCAATTTGATCGATGTCGATGACAACGCGGGAGCGGGAAGCCGTGGAGGATTCCGTAAGCCCGCCAACATCCTGCACACGCGGTGTCTATGGGACTGACTGAAGTTAGGCCGGACAACGCTGGTCTGAGTGACTAACGTTCAGGAAGTTACTGTACCCATTTGTTCCGTCGAGTGGCGGTCAGGATGTCAACCTGCTGAGCATTAGGCCCTGGCCCTTTCGTAGGCCGCATCCTGGATTTCCCTCGACGGACCGGGCCATACGGCAGCGATTGCTTCTCCCATAGACCTGGAGCGTTCTCTGATGTGGGCGTCTGTCCAGCTATCACGATGGTCGTGGACTAATCTCCTGTTGAGCACTAGCAGGCTGAAAGCTTCGAGCAGTGCTCGTTTACCCTTGCCGGGTTCTCCGCCCTCAGTAAGTCCCGTTGACTCTTCGTCTGTCCACGGACGATTGGACAGCGAGCCGTTGAGTGACTTGGTCACAAGCGTGAGATTGCCAATAGTGTTCACGAATCGGTCACGACGTGCGGCCTCTTCAGGTGTGAGTTTTGGCGACGAATCCCAGTATGCTCGCCAGCCTTGCGGCATGACGTGCTCGATCTCCAATCCTTTAGGAAGTCCAACTGCCTCATGCATAGTGCTTTGGTCGCGAAGCTGTTGTTCCACGGCGCCCAGGACTACCCGCAATCGCGCCTGACGGATGTTACCGTAAAGCTTCAGACCGGGAAGTGCCGTCAGCATCTCTTGATCCGAGGGCCAATAACGGGTCTCGGCAGTCTGTTCGGAGAGGAAATCTCTAATTGCAAACCCAGCATCATGAGACTCAATTCCCTCAAGCGACTTGAGAATCGCGACCATAAAGCGGTTTACATCTTTTGCAGTCTTCCTGAGGAGCGTACGTCGGATAACCCAACTCTCGATGGCGTCAAGGGCAATCCGGAGCTGGTCGCGAGGAACCGAGTGGTTTTCGGAGAGTAGCCAGAGCAAGACTGGAGTGGTAGCCGCAAGCTCCATCGTCCCTATGACACGGGAGCGAAATCGTCCTTCGGGTGTCCCCACGTCAAGTTGGCTGAGATTTCGATAGGTATCGGCGTCCTTCCGCAGCTCCGCGAGCAGGGCCTCAGCACCGTCGATAGTAGCCAGTTTCGACTCTGCGTAGTTAGCGAAAACTCGGAAGACCAGCTCCGATTTAACTTCTTCCTGCAATCGCATAGTCAGCCAATATTGTAAGAAGATGTCCACACGCGACCGAACATGGCGACCTTGGGATAGCTCTTCCCGCCACCATTCGGCGTCAAAATCGGACCAGTGCGTCCTGGACCACCTGTCCACGTCAGCACCAACCTGCTCCCCCTTTCGGAATACCCAGTTCTTGATGAGGTCCGCCTTCAGCAGTGGCGTGCCGCGGTCGTTGAGAGTCTCGAAGATCAACTGCGAGTCTTCATGCCCCGACAAGTCGATGGCGACGACGAGCAGTCGATGTTCAAGTGTTGAACAGAGTTCGTCGGCGCGGAGAGCCTCAGTACCGGGTGGGACGACTCCGTCATCATCCGGTACTCCCGACAGCCACCGCTCTACCTCGGTGCGAAAAAAAGTGTGAGCCTCGACCACACGGTGCTCCTCTACCCTCGGCTCCTCTGGATCCATGGCATGGGCGAACGCGGAACGATCCGCTTGCGACGGCCAGAGCTTGAATCGCTCCACGCGGCCTCTAAAGGTTGACGCCTTATTCAGTATCAGCTCTTCAAGCTTCTCCGATTCTTCCTCATGTCCGCGTTCCGAGACGACTTGATGCACGGCATCGAGTAAGAGCTGGAGCGTCGTCATGCGCTGTTGGCCATCAATGACGAGGTGTCGCGTCACATCGCCGGAAGATGCTTTTTTCGATTCGTAAACCACCGCGCCCAGGAAGTGATTGGGAATGGGAGACTTGCCACCATCAGAAAGGTGGCTTTCAGCAACGCGGACTACATCGTTCCACAGCGGCGCCCACTGGTTCTCCTCGTCCCAAACATATGGGCGTTGGAACGCGGGAATCTCGTAGTGTCGCCGACCCTCGAAAAGATCCCGCGGGCTTCTGGGGTGAGATTCCATTATTTGCACCTTCCGAATTCACTGCTCTTGTATCGCACATCCTACGCAAGTCTTAATAGGTACAACGTCGGCAGCAGCTGGCCCGTCGTTGGGGATTTCCTTTAAGAAAACTGCGAAAGCTACAACGCCATCGTCTACTTCGATCATCATCGATGATGTGGGACCAGAGCCGCGTGACACCTAAGCGCGGCGAGCGTAACGCGAGTGAACCTCTCTAGTCAGACTTACTAAGGCCTGCAGTTTCTCATCCTGCGTTGGTTTCCTCGGCATCTTTCCGAGCTCGGCAGCTAGCTTGTAAAAACCGGCGCCCTCATCGTTTGAGCCCCTGTGCGTAACGAGCGCCGAGAGCATAACGCCGTGTTCCGCATTAGTCCTAACAGAGATTTCACCGAGCATCCGGCCAATTGCCGCGCGGTCCGACGCCAGCCCATAATCGAAGGGTCTCAGTCCCGTTCGCTCCGAGATTGCGCGGTTCAAAGAGCTGTAGTCCGTCATGCCAGCTTTTTCGGCCACTGTCCCTAGAAAGCTCTCCGCGGCATCCCGCATCTCTTCCCATTCATCTCCACTGCGTCCGTAAAGACTGTTCCCTCTGTTCACCTTCTCGCCCAAATTCGTCACATGCGTGATCCTAACCCGCCGGAGGCTACTCTGTTTTCCTGACGCACCGGTCAACACCTCCGGCGTCAGCATCTCCAGCCGCTGCGGCCGGCAGCAACCATGTACCCGAACGCAGTTTCCTCATGGGCTCTCCTCCCAAGCGTCAGAAACAGGCAGTTCGACTGCTGGTTGACTCGTGCGCGCCCACAGCCTCAGAACAATGGGCACAAATCCTGAACTTACTGAGAGCGGGCGTCACGGGCGGCAGCACAGTCTTTCCTGCCCGCTCAACGTGTGTCAGATTTCCGGCAGGAAGCGCTGAACAGCAGCTGGCAGCCATCAGGACCTCGTTGGCCTGTTGGCCGCCTTGATGCCAGTATGTTCGGCAGCGTGGAGGCTTGAAGAGGTGCCCCGGTCTCATCGCTGTTGCAGGATGCTGACCCTGGCTCCCAGTAAGCTCCTCGTATGGAACTGAACAGAGCCCTCGAGCAGCACATCGCAGTGTTTGGCGAGAGCGGAAGCGGAAAAACAGTCATGCTCTCCTCGTTTTACGGGGCCACTCAGGAGCCCCAGTACCTGCAGAAGAGTCTGTTTCATGTCCTACCGGGCGATATTGGTCAAGGCAACAGACTCCATAGGAATTACTTGGGCATGAGAAATTCAGCCCGGTTGCCACCGTCCGACCGTTTCGCTGCTACGTCGTATTCATTCTCACTCAAATTCAAGGAAGGCTCTGATGGTAACGGGCTAACTGCCAGACCGTTCGACGCCCTGCGTTTGGTCTGGCATGACTACCCGGGAGAGTGGTTCGAGGAGGATGTTAGCGGTCCCGAGGAGGCACAGCGGCGAATCGACACATTCAAAGCGTTGTTGGGTTCAGATGTAGCCCTGCTGCTGGTGGACGGTCAGCGGTTACTCGACAATGCCGGAGAGGAGGAACGTTACTTAAAGTCCTTGTTCGGCAACTTCCGAAATGGGCTGCTGACGCTGAAAGATGACCTGCTCGAAGATGGGAAGCCTCTGGTCAACTTTCCACGTATCTGGATATTCGCGCTGTCAAAGTCAGATCTTTTGTCTGACCTTAACGTGTTCAAGTTCCGGGATCTTCTAATCGAGAAAGCGTCCGACGACATAGACGAGCTTCGCAAGGTGATAGCTGGGTTTGTGGAGGCCAGCAACGCACTATCCGTGGGCGAGGACTTTGTGCTGTTCTCGTCAGCGAAGTTCGACACCGACAAGATTGAAGTGGCCGAGCGCGTTGGCCTGGACCTTGTCCTCCCTTTGGCCGCCGTACTTCCGTTCGAGCGTCATGCCCGGTGGGCCGAAGCGATGCATCTCCCGGGAAAACTTGTGGAGAATCTGCTTCGCGGCGCAGGCTCTCTTGCTGCCAGCCTCCTCGGCAAGGCCCGCATGTCCGGCCCGCTAGGGCTGCTGCTTGACTTCGTCGGCCCAGACGTAGTGCAAGAAGCGGCGAATATGGCTGAAGACAAGCTCAAAGACATCAATGCGCAGGCAGTGGCCAAACGCGACTTTATAACGGCCACCTTGACGGGCTTTAGGATGGACTTAGTAAAAGGCGAAGAGGCGGAGACTCTCCTAAGGAGCCGTAGATGAAGCTCATCTGGGCTACCCGGGGCCGGATGTGGGGTTTCCGATTTCTTCATGATGGAGGATTTCCGGATCCGCTCGTGGAATACGACAAAGCCTTCTCGGGCGTTGAGGGCGAACCGGAAGTTTGTCGCCAAATCGGCGAGATGGTGGCATTGCGTTTCCCAGATCCTTCTGGCAGGCATGACAGGGCCGGTCGAATAATTCAACATGATTTTGTTGTCTTCCCGCCCATGGCCATTAGTGTCAGCACGGTCAGGGACGGGATTCGCGATGTTTGGCCCCTTGTGGCCGACAAATACGAAGAAGTGTGGAATCTGCCCAAGGCTTCCCAGGCCTAACTGCGAAGGGGGCAACTACAAATTTCGCGGCCCAACACCTAGAGCGCACGCACGGTTGGCTCGCCCGACATGAATACGAAGGGCGCGCCCGGCCGAACCGGACGCGCCCTCCCGTGCGCCGAACCCGAGGCAGGTCAGCAGCCACCAACTCAGTCGATCAGCGCCGGCTCCTTGGCACGCTCCGGGGACTCCCTAACCGGCGCAGCCTTCCGGTTCCGCTGATTCATCCAGTTCGCCACCGCCAGCAGCGCCACAAAGGTGAAGGTGCTCAGGAGCTGCGGACGGGAATCCTCGCCGATGAAACCCACCGTGAAGATCGCCGCGAGGATGACCAGGCCAAACACCGTGAGCGCCGGGAAGCCGGGCATCCGCAGCGGAAGCTCGGTGCCCGCTCGGTCGGCGCGGAGGCGCAATGCCAGCTGGGCCAGGAGGGCGGAGGTCCACACCAGCAGGCAGGTCGAGCCCACGATGTTGAGCAGGACGGGCAGGACCATTTCCGAGAGGCCAGCTCCAGCACTACCGTGACGATGCCGAAGGCGACGCTGGCCAGGACGGCGACCACCGGGACCCGGGCCTTGGACACCGAGGCCAGCACGCGCGGGGCTTCGCCGCGCTCTGCGAGGGAGTACGCCATCCGCGACGCGCCGTAGAGGTTGGCGTTCAGCGCCGAGAGCAGCGCGGCGACGGCCACCAGGGTGATCGCGGTGGCGGCACCGGGCATGCCGGCGGCGTCCAGCACCGCGGCGAACGGGCTCTTCAGCCCGTCCGATCCCACCGGGACCACGGCCGCGATAATGAAGATGGCGCCGATGTAGAAGACCAGGATGCGCCACAGCACCGTCCGGACTGCCTTCTTCACGCTGCGGGCAGGCTCGGCCGTCCCGGCGGCAGCAACGGACACAATCTCGGTGCCGCCGACCGCGAAGGCCACCACGAACAGCGCCGTCGCGATCCCGGCGAAGCCGCTGGGCGCGAAGCCCTCCCCCATGAAGTTGCCCAGGCCCGGCGACTGCACGCCCGGCAGCCAGCCGAAGGGCAGGGCGAAGCCCACCAGCTGGATCCACCACAGCCAGCCGACGGTGGCGCCGACCACCGGCCCATAGGCCTTGCGGTATAGACGGAGAAGGCGCCGATGTCCGGGTTGGCGGCGGCCATTTCGCCGAGTGCCCACATCACCAGGATGATCAGGGTGCCGGCGACGAGGTAGGAGATCAGCACTGCCGGGCCGGCGGCCTGGATGCCGGCGCCGGAGCCGATGAACAGGCCCGCGCCGATCGCGCTGCCCAGGCCCATCGTGGTGAGCTGCCGGGGTTTTAGGGCCGCGCCGAGCGCGCGGGCAGACGTCTTTGTCTGTTGTTACATGGGGATTCCTCTGGTTGTAGGCGGAACGGAGTTAGGGGTTGGGGTAAGTCAGGTGTCAGCCTGCGTGGGCTTCCAGGAGCCGGAGCACGCGGTCGTTGGCGGCGGGGTCGGCCACGGTGATGCGCACGCCGTCGCCCTGCTACCCGCGCACCAGGATGTCGGCGCGGTCGAACGCCTCCACCAGCGCCTCCCGGAGGGTGTCATCGGCCCGGATCCACAGGAAATTGCCCTGGCTTGGCTGCAGCTTCCAGCCCTGTGCTTCCAGCTGCGCGGCCATCCGGGCGCGCTCCGGCTTGACGGCTGCCACGCGTGCTTCCATCTCGTCGTTGGCATCCAGCGACGCGATGGCCGCCTTCTGGGCCAGCGCGCTCACCGAAAGGGCAGAGCGGTGCGGCGCAGTCCCTCGGCGATGGCCGGTGCCGCGACGGCGTAGCCCACGCGCAGGCGGGCGAGCCCGTAGGCCTTCGAGAAGGTGTGCAGGATGCAGACGTTCCGGTACTGGCGGTAGAGCGCCAGGGAATCGGGGCCGCTGTCGGCTTCGGCGTACTCCACGTAGGCCTCGTCGACCACCACGAGGATGTCGGACCGCACGGTGTGCAGGAAGTTTGACGGCTTCCTTGCCAATCTTCTTGGCGGCCTGTTGTTCCGCACTCTTCATGCCCGCTGCTGCAGCCCCGACTCCTGGAATCATCGCGATGCCAATATCAGCCGCGATCGCACCGGCGCTGATGAGGGCGCCCGCAGTGGTGATCGAGGTTGCGTAGTGACGCTCCAGCATTTGGATGACCTCAGCGGGCGTTGCGTCCGGATGCCGCCGGCGGAGCCTCATGACGTACTTGCGAGCAATCGTGTGACGGGCACTGACGGCCTTCGCAATGTCACGCGTGGCGTACTCGCCGGCGAGCTCCGCCTCCAGACCTGGGAGGTGTGAACGCGGCTGATAGTCCGGAGCTGGCGGTGCCGGCCTGCATCTCTGGTGATTGTATTCATGGATCCTGGCTTGCCGGATCGCGGCGCGTTCAAACTCCTCGAGCAAGTGCCTCATTTGGGCTTTGGCCAATCAATCGTTGCCGCAGCGCCTAGCCGATAGCGCGCCGGTGGTCCCTCCGATGGCGCGAACAAGGAGGCCGACGACGACATTCAGTGCCGCCGTCGGCCTCCTTTTATGCCCGGCTTATGCCCGGCGGTGACGCTATCCCCGTAGGGGGCTTGACCCTAGGCCGCCGTCGGCAGCGTTACGTAGCTGCCCTCGATGGCGCGGGCGTCAACAACAACGGGAGTGCCGTCAACGGTGACATAGCTGCCACGCCTGACGGGTGCCAGGTTACGAGCGCCAGCGACGGTGACATAGCTGCCCTCGACGCCGGAGAAGATACTGCCGGCGGGGAGGGTCACGTAGCTGCCGCCTCGCACTGCGGTGTCAGCGACACTGGGGCCGGCAGCGGCCCGGAGGGTGGCCTGGGTGGTGGATGAGGAGGTTGCGGGGCGTTCGGTCAGTAAAGTCATGAGTTCTCCGTGGGGTTCCGAGATGAGGGACATACAGGTTCTTGTGCCGCTCAAGCAGGAGGGCGGTTGCGCGTTTGCGGCGCGTGCCCCGCTGGCCCGGGTGTCTTCACCGGTGCGGTACTCAAGGGCTACGGCGTCCTGCATCTAACTTTACAGGCTTATTGTGAGTTACTCAGGATAAGGTGGGGAGGCTCACGTTGATGTGGGACGGCCGACCAGAGCGGGCTGCCAGCGAGACGACATGCAAGAAATATCCCCCGGCCTTGTGTCGTTGGCACCGACGGGAGCAAGTCTTATGCGGACTGGCGTCCCTCCAGTTAGACAAACTTGAAGGAGCTATCCATGCCCGATTTCACCCCGCTCTGGTCTGCTGTTCAGATCGGATCCGCCACACTGGCCAACCGAGTCGCTTTGGCGCCCATGACGCGAGTCAGTGCGAGCGAGGACGGACATGCAACGGAG
Source organism: Arthrobacter sp. 05L44 (assembly GCF_056397605.1). Taxonomy (NCBI): domain Bacteria; kingdom Bacillati; phylum Actinomycetota; class Actinomycetes; order Micrococcales; family Micrococcaceae; genus Arthrobacter; species Arthrobacter sp. 05L44. Next base: position 45,193 of record NZ_JBFTNS010000004.1, read on the forward strand.
AGAATGGCCTCCTACTACGAGAGGTTTGCCCGGGGAGGCTTCGGCCTGCTGATCACCGAGGGCATCTATCCGGACACCAGCTACAGCCAGGGCTACCTGTTCCAGCCGGGCATTGCCACCAAGGAACAGGCACAATCCTGGGTCAAGGTAGTCGAACGCGTCCATGCCGCCGGCGCGCGGATTTTCGCCCAGCTCATGCATGCCGGGGCACAGGCCCAAGGCAACCGATTCGTGGAGTCCTCGGTGGGTCCGTCGGCGATTGCCCCCAAGGGTGAGCAGCTGGCGTTCTACCGTGGAGAAGGGCCCTTCCCGGTTCCCTCGGAAATCACCGCTGCCCAAATGAACGAGGTCCGGCAAGGGTTCGTCACCGCGGCGCTGCACGCCAAGGACGCGGGATTCGACGGCGTCGAGATTCACGGCGCCAACGGCTACCTCCTCGACCAGTTCCTCACCGACTACCTGAACAAGAGGACCGACAACTACGGCGGCTCCCCCGAAAACAGGGTGCGGTTCGCCGCGGAGATCTGCCAGGCGGTCCGCGAGGCCGTTGGCCCGGAAATGACCGTGGGGATCCGGATCTCCCAGGGCAAGGTCAGCGACAACGACCACCGGTGGAGCGGCGGCGCGGAGGAAGCAAAGGTCATCTTTGCCGCCCTTGGGGCCACCGGCGTCGACTTCATCCACACCACCGAATACAAGGCTGCCGCTCCGGCCTTCGAGGACGGCCCGGAGTCCCTGGCAACTCTGGCCAAGCGGCACTCCGGAGTTACCGTCATCGCCAACGGCAACCTCGACGACCCGGAAACGGCCGTGTCCCTGCTCCAGGACGGCGCCGCCGACGTCGTCGCGCTGGGCAAGGCCGCCTTGGCCACCCGGGACTGGCCGCACCGCGTCCGGAACAACCAGGCCTTCGACGAGCTCGACGGCGGCCTGTTCGCTCCGGTCGCGGACGTCAAGGACTGGGAGCTGGAGCTGCCCGCATAAGGGTGTAATTGCATGGGACAGGCCAGGCGGACATTGCCTGGCCTGTCCTGTGCTTGGCCCCAAACCGATGCGGGCTGCAGGGGCCACCGCGCACGGCGCCCCGGCCTGGCACCCCACCTACTAGCATTAGGTCCATGCGTCCCAATGACAGTTCCGCCGTTTCCACCGGTGGAGGGCCGTCCGCCAGCACCAAGGACGCAGGCCAACTCATGGCGATGCTGGACCATAGTGTTTCCGCCGCCGACCTCGAGACCACGCTGTCCTCGTGGCTGCAAGCCGGCACCATTGACCAGTCCACTGCGGCGGCGGCACGCAGCCTAAACGCCCGGTTGTGGGAGGCGAGCCGCCGGGAGGGCCTGCTGCGCGTCCTCTACGATACGGCCACCGACCTGACCGGGATCCGTGATGTGGAGGCAGTGCTCAAGGCCATCGTCCGGCGCACCCGGTCACTGATCGGCAGCGACGTCGCCTATCTCAGCCTGAACGACTACGACACCGGCGAGTCCTACGTCCGGGTGACCGACGGCGCCACCACAGCTCTCTTCCGCAACATCCGCATGCCCCTGGGCGAAGGCGTGCTCGGCGCCGTCGCAACCGGCGAGGCACCTGCCCAGAGCGCCGACTACCCGTCGGACGAAACTAAGTCGCATCTGGAGTCCAGCGACGCCGCCGTGGCAGCCGAGGGCGTCCGGGCCATCATGGGTGTCCCCCTCCGCGCGGAAGGGAAAGTCATCGGCGCGCTCCTGGTCGCCGACAGGCATCCACACCAGTTCAGCAGCGACGACGTTGCCCTCATGGAATCCATCGGCACCCATGCCGCCGTCGCGCTGGAGAACGCCCGCCACTTTAGCGAAATGGTCAGCGCCCTCACCCGGCTGGACCAGGCACAGCAGCAGAACCTGGCCCACGTACGGGCCCTGGAGGAGCTCTCCACACTGGACCGCCGGCTCATGGAAACCCTGGCCTCAACCGGCAGCCTCCCCTACCTGCTGAACCTGCTGGCCGAGTCCCTGGGCACTCCTGTCTTTCTGGTCTCCCCCATGGGCGAGCCGCTGGCGGAGCTCGCAGCGGACGCAGACTTCGGGGGCCTCGCGGCCTTGAGCGCCGCCGAGGAGTCTGCGGCCAAAAGCGCGGCCGCGCACTTTGCAATCAAGGACAAGAAGTACACGGTCATGTCCGCGGTCGCGGGCGACCAGCACCTCGCCTCCCTCATCGTCGCAGAGGAACTCAGCCCGGCGCGGCTCGCGGTCCTGGAACGCAGCGCCCTGGTGCTCAGTGTGTCCCTGCTGCTGGAACGCACCTTCCAGGACGCCCAATACCGGCTGCAGCTCGAACTCATCGATGACCTGCTCAGCCCCCGCGCCGAAAACGCCGCGGCACTGGCCCGCAGGGCGGGGCAGTTCGGACTGGCAAACCACCTCCAGCTCGTGGTGCGCGTGGTGGGGGTCCCCGACGACCAGCGCCAGCGGGCACTCTCCATACTCAGGCACCGGTCCGAGGGCGCGCCGGGAATCATCGCCCTGCACGAATCACACTTGTGCATCATCGAACCCGTGGAACGGCACGACAACCGCCCCGATGAAGCAGGCGGCGCCGGCCGTCCCGGCCAGTCCGTCGTCGACGAACTGCAACAGCGCCGCATTACCGCCACCGTCGGGACGTCCGAACCAGTCACCGGCTTTGCCCGACTGTCCGCCGCGCACACTGAAGCCCACGATGTCCTCCGCGCCTTGCAGGCCCTCTCGCGCGACGGCGAGGCCGCGGACAGAGCCGCACTGGGTACCGCCGGAATGCTGCTCGGAGCGATGGACAGCCCGTTTGCCGGTCAGCTGCTGACGGCACAGCTCGGTCCGCTCCTGGACTACGACGAGCGCCGTGCGACCCAGTTGGTCCTCACCGCATGGACGTTCCACAACAACGGCGGCGCCACCCAGGAATCGGCTGATGCCCTGCACATCCACCCCAATACCCTCCGGCAACGGCTGGACAGGATCGACGCCCTGATCGGTGCCTCCTGGCGCCGGGGAAGCCGTTCCCTCGACGTCCAAGTGGCGCTGCGCTTGTGGCGGATGAAGACAGCCGGCGTCAGCTCGTCAGGTTCCTGACCAGCAGAAACGCTCTCCGGCTGCCCAGCTCATGGCACGGGCCCACATGCACAGGGGCGATATGTGGCAGGAAATCACATGGTGAGTGTCACGTAGCTCTGGAATGCTGAGATCTGCGGCACCTTTCTGGAAGCCGCGCATCCCATCTCTAGGAGTTATTCACAATGTCGTGTGCGCATGCAGCGGGTATCCGTCCCGCAACTTTCGGCGTCCTCCGCCTGCCGCGGAGCGTCGTCGTCGGCGCCCAGCAGCGCTTCGCTGTCGCCAACATCGCAGCGGAATTCGGGACCAACGTCCTGGTCTGCACCGATCCGCGGCTGGCTGCCTCAGAGGACCTTTCGGCCTTGGTCCGCAGCCTCGAGGACAAGAACCTGACCGTCCGGGTCTACGGCGACACCCAGGCCGAACTCCCGGCTCCCGGGATCGTGGCCTGCGTCGAGGAACTCAAGGGCCAGGAGATCGACGTCATCATCGGTTTCGGCGGCGGCAGCTGTATGGACATGGCGAAGGTCGTCTCCGTGCTGCTCACCCACGGCGGCAAGCCCAGCGACTACTACGGGGAGTTCGCCGTTCCCGGCCCCGTCAAGCCGGTCATCGCGCTGCCCACCACCGCGGGCACCGGTTCCGAAGCGACCGCCATCGCCGTCGTCTCCGATCCTGACCTGGGCATGAAGATGGGCATCTCGAGCCCCCACATCATCCCGTTCGCCGCGGTGTGCGATCCCGAGCTCACCTACTCCTGCCCGCCGTCCCTGACGGCCGCCACCGGTGCTGATACCTTCGTGCACCTGGTCGAGTCCTTCACCGCCATCACCCGCGAACCCACCGCCACCCTGGCCACGGAACGCGTCTTCGTCGGCAAGAACATCCTGACCGACTCGATTGCCCTGAACGGCATCGGGCTGGTGGGCCGCAGCCTGGTCACCGCCTACAAGGACCCGGAAAACACCGAGGCCCGCGCCGGCATGATGCTCGCGGCACTCTACGGCGGCGTGGTCCTCAGCAACGCCGGAACCGCCGCGGCGCACGCCATCCAGTACCCGGTCGGTGCCTTGACCCACACCCCGCACGGCGTGGGCGTCGGCCTCCTGCTCCCCTACGTCGTCCGCCACAACTTCCAGGCGATCCAGCCGCAGCTGGCGCAGATCGCGGAAGCCCTGGGACGCGACATCCGCGGGCTCGACGAGCGCGCCGCCGCCGTCGCAGGCGTCGAGGCAATCGATGAGGTCATTGCCGCCATCGAGCTGCCCCCGACCCTGCAGGACCTTGGCGTGCAGGAAAGAGACCTCGCCCAGATCGCCCAGCTGTCGCTGAACTCCAAGCGGCTCATCGACAATAACCCCGTGCCGCTCGACCTCGACGCCGTAACCTCCATCGTGCACGCCGCCTACGCCGGCGACCGCACCATCCGCTGACCAGCACTAAGGACCACTGATGACTCTCCTTTCAACTACTGAGCCGCTCGACGTCGACGGCCTGACGGTACCGCGCCGGCTGCTGATCGCCGGAAACTGGCAGGATGCCACCGGCAGTGACACCGTCGAGGTAATCAACCCCTCCGACGCTTCGGTTATCACCGACATCGCCGACGCCGACGTCGAGGACGGCCTCGCCGCCGTCGACGCCGCAGCAGCAGCCCTCCCCGAGTGGGCCGCGACGCCCCCGCGCCGCCGCGCCGAGATCCTGCGCCGCTGCTTCGACCTGATGACCGAGCGCAGCGAGCAGATCGCCCACCTCATCTCCCTCGAAAACGGCAAGGCCCTGGCCGACGCCCGCGGAGAAGTGGCGTACGCCGCCGAGTTCTTCCGCTGGTACGCCGAGGAAGCGGTCCGGATCATCGGCGATGTGTCCGTCTCGCCGTCGGGCGCCAACCGGATCCTGGTCCAGCACATGCCCATCGGCGTCTGCGTGCTGATCACCCCCTGGAACTTCCCGGCGGCCATGGCCACCCGGAAGCTGGCACCGGCGCTGGCCGCCGGCTGCACCGCCGTGCTGAAGCCCGCCACCCTCACGCCGCTGACCACCCTGGCGATCGCCCAGCTGATGATCGACGCCGGCGTCCCGGCCGGCGTGGTCAACATCATCACCACCAGCAAGACCAGCGACGTTATGACCCCGATCCTTGCCGACCCCCGCGTCCGCAAGCTGTCCTTCACCGGTTCCACCGGCGTCGGACGCCACCTGCTGCGCCAGGCGGCCGACAACGTGCTCAAGTGCTCGATGGAACTCGGCGGCAACGCCCCGTTCCTGGTCTTCGATGACGCGGACCTCGATTTGGCCCTCGACGGCGCCATGATCGCCAAGATGCGCAACGGCGGCCAGGCCTGCACGGCCGCCAACCGGATCTACGTCCAGCGCGGCATCCACGACGAGTTCGCCCGCCGGCTGGCTGAGCGGATGGGCGCCATGCGCGTGGGCCCGGGAACCGACGCCAGCACCGAGGTCGGTCCGCTGGTGGACGAGGCCAGCGTCCGCAAGGTCGACTCCCTGGTCCGCGACGCCGTCAGCCAGGGCGCCCGGCTCCTCGCCGGCGGCAAGGCCATCGACGGCGCCGGGTACTACTACCCGCCCACGGTCGTCACCAACGTGCCGCTGCAGGCCCGCATGGTGAGTGAGGAAATCTTCGGACCGGTGGCCTCGGTGATCCCGTTCGACACCGAAGAGGAAGTCATCGCCGCCGCCAACGACTCCGAGTACGGCCTCGCAGCCTACGTGTTCACCGAGGACCTGCGCCGCGGACTCAGAGTTTCCGAACGCATCGAAAGCGGCATGGTGGCCCTCAACCGGGGACTCGTGTCCGACCCCGCAGCACCGTTCGGCGGCGTGAAGCAGAGCGGCCTCGGCCGCGAAGGTGCCCACCAGGGCCTGCTGGACTTCACCGAAACCAAGTACATAGCCCTCGACTGGTAGCGCTGACGCTGCCGTTGTTTCCATCCGAAAGAGAAGACCAATGACGATCTCCAACACCAAAGCCAAGGCGAAGGCGCCCTGGCGCGTTCCGGCTGCAAGCTTCATCGGCACCACCATCGAGTGGTACGACTACTACATCTTCGGTTTGCTCGCCGCCACTGGCGTCTTCAGCCGCCTGTACTTCCCCGAGCAGGACCCGGCCACCGGCCTGCTGATGGCGTTTGTCACCTACGCGGTAGGTTTCGTTGCCCGTCCGTTCGGCGGCATGTTCGCCGGCCACTTCGGGGACAAGATCGGCCGCAAGCCCATGCTGGTGCTCTCCCTGCTCATCATGGGCATCGCCACCCTGGCCATGGGTCTGCTTCCCACCTACGCGCAGATCGGAGTCTGGGCTCCCATCCTGCTGACGGTCCTGCGCCTGCTGCAGGGCTTCGGCGCCGGAGCCGAATGGGCCGGTGCGGCCGTCATCTCCATCGAACACGCCCCTGCCGGACGCAGCGGATTCTTCGGAAGCTTCACCCAGATGGGCGTCCCGGCGGGCATGCTGCTGGCCAACTCCAGCGTCCTTGCCGTCAAGGCCGCCGTACCGGCGGAGGTCTTCGAATCCTGGGCCTGGCGCCTTCCGTTCCTGCTGAGCGTGATCCTGATCATCACCGGCATGATCGTCCGCACCAAGCTTGAAGACTCGAACGACTTCAAGGAACTCGTGGCGACGAACCAGACCGCCAAGAAGCCGCTGGGCGAGGCCATGAAGAAGGAAACCAAGGGGATCTGGCTTGTTGTCGGCATGCGCCTGGCAGAGAACTCCGCGTTTTACCTGTACTCGACGTTCTCCGTGGTCTACATCATGAAGACGTTTGGAGCCGAACGCGCCAACCAGGGCACGATGTCCGTTCTGGTTGCCTCGGGCATCGGCGTCTTTGCCGTCCCGCTGTGGGCGATCCTCTCGGACAAGATCGGGCGCAAGCCGCTGTACCTGTTCGGTTCCATCGGCGGGCTCCTGTTCTTCCCGCTCTACTTCGTCATGACGGACACCGGCAGCGCATTGCTGGCAACCCTCGCCATCATCATCGGGCTCGCGGTGTTCCACAACTCGATGTACGGCCCGCAGGCAGCCTTCTTTGCTGAGCTGTTCTCCACCAAGCTTCGCTACAGCGGCGCGTCCATGGGCTACCAGTTCGGCTCGGTCCTGGCCGGCGGCATCGCGCCCCTCGTGGCCGTCGCGCTGCTCACGGCCGGTAACGGCAAGCCGGGCTGGGTGATCCTGTACTTCAGCATCATCGGCGTCATCACCGTCGTCGCAACCCTGCTCGCCCCCGAAACGCTCGAAAAGCTGGACCGGCGCATCACCGCCGCCCAGGAGCTGGACGAGAAAAACGCAGCGATTGCACAGGAGCGCGTCAGCGCCAACTGATACTCCCTGAAGTAAGGCGGGCGTCGTCCGGGTCGAAGGTGGACCCGGACGACGCTCTTCTTTTTTGGGCGACGCGGTCCGCGCGCAGGACGTCTCTGCACTGGCGTTGCGCTCCGGCGGCGGCCGCTTGAGCTGTTCCCTTTAAGTTCCCGCGCCTGGAAATGAGGCCGCGCGGCCGTGCGAGGATGTCCGAATGGAACCGACGTCGAAAGTACTGCGCTATGCCGCCTTCACCACCACCCCCGACGGCGGAAATCCGGCGGGAGTGGTCCTGGACGCAACCCGGCTCGATGACGCCCGGATGCAGGCCATCGCGGCGGACGTCGGCTATGCGGAAACGGTCTTTGTCACCGAGACGTCCGTTGACGGGGATTCCCGGCGAAACCGGGTGCGGTACTTCTCCCCCATCGCCGAGGTGCCGTTCTGCGGCCATGCCACGATTGCGTTGGCCGTCGCACTGTCAGGGCGCGACGGCGTGGGCACCTTCATCTTCGACACCCCGGTGGGGCCCGTCGCGATCGAGACGGCGGCCCAGGGCGAGTCGGTTACCGCATCCTTCACCAGCGTGGAGCCCCGGGTGGCCGAGTTCCCCGACGGTGTCCTGAACACCCTGCTCGGGCTGCTCGGCGTTGGCCGGGCCGCACTGGACCCCGCGTACCCTCCGATGATCACTTTTGCCGGGAACTGGCACCCTGTCCTCGTCTTCGCAGAACGGGACACCTTCGACTCGTTCGTTTTTGACCCGGATTCCATGCGCACGCTGATGGACGCCCAAAACTGGGCCGGCACCGTCACGACGCTGTATGAGATGAAAGCCCACGAAACGGGCCCGGGCGAGTTCGACGCGCGCAACCTCTTCCCGGTGGGCGCCATCACCGAAGACCCGGCGACCGGCTCCGCTGCCGCTTCGTTCGGCGGCTACCTCCGCTTGCTCTCGCTCGTGGAGCCGCCCAGCCGCGTGATCGTGCACCAGGGCAGCCATGTCGGCCGCCCCAGCGTGCTCACCGTCGACATTCCTCAGACCGGCGGGATCGTCGTGAGCGGTGGAGCCGTCGAGATCAGCTGAATTCCCTACCGGAAGGGGCAAGAAGCGTGGCAGAGTAGCCGCGATGGCAACCTTCGATCAGTCCGGTGACCTCCAGGGCGCGACCTTCACCGGCGTGAACCTCCGGGGCGCCCGTTTCGTCCGGTCCGATCTGTCCGGCTCGGTGATGCGCGGCGTGGATGCAGCCGGGGCCGACATCGGTGCGCCGTGGCTGCAGGAGGACGGCGGCATACTGCTGGTCAACGGCCTCGACGTCGTCCCCTTGGTCGAGGCAGAGCTCAACCGCCGCTTCCCCGGCCGGGCCGCGCGGGGCGCCCGGGACCCGGACGGTCTCCCTGCGGCTTGGGCCGCGTTGGAGCTGGCCTGGCAGGCGGCGCTGGAACGGGTTGCGGCGATGCCGGCCGGGACGGTTGACGTCTCCGTGGACGGCGAGTGGTCCTTCGCCCAGACCCTGCGCCACCTGGTGATGGCAACGGACACGTGGCTGGGCCGAGGCATCCTGGAGCTGGAGCGTCCGTACCACCCGCTCGGGCAACCCAACGCCGAGTACGCGACCGACGGGTACGACCTCTCCGTATTCTCCGCCGCCACCCCGCCCCTAGCCCAGGTGCTCGCGGTCCGGGCAGAGCGGCAGACGATGGTCCGCGGCTTCCTCGCCGCGGTCACCGAGGCAGAACTGTCCGCTCAGCGCCGCAACCCGTGGGCCCCCGAGGTACCGGTGACGGTACGCTCCTGCCTGCACACGATCCTGAACGAGGAGTGGGAGCACCTGCGCTACGCCCTTCGCGACTTGGACGCCGTCGCTGCCGGCTGACAGCCGCGGACAGCAATGAACCAAGGCCCGTCGACGGCGGCGGCCCCGGCCGCCGTCGTCGTTTCTGAAAGAATGGGCCCATGACCCTCACCACCTTCGCGCTTATCCGTCATGGCCAGACCGACTGGAATGCGCAGCGCCGGCTACAGGGATCCACCGATATTCCGCTGAACGACGTCGGCCGCGGCCAGGCGCGGGACGCCGTCGCCGCCCTGTCCGGGTACGAGTGGGACGTGGTGGTCTCCTCGCCGCTGGGCCGCGCGGCCGAGACGGCGGACCTGATTGCCGCCGGGCTGGGACTCGGCGTGGACCGCCATATCCCGGAGCTCGCCGAGCGGTCCTATGGACCGGCCGAGGGCCTGACGGACGGCCCGAAACTGGACGAGCTACGCATCCCCAACGGCTTCCGGGGCGCCGAAAGCGAAGAGGACGCCGCGGAGCGCGGGCTGGCAGCGTTGGAGGCCCTGGCCGAGGAGTACCGCGGCGGCCACGTCCTTGTGGTGGCCCACGGCTCGCTGCTGCGGGTCAGCCTCAGCCGCGCGCTGGGCCGCACCATCCAGAGCATCGACAACGCCGCGCTGAACCTGGTCCACCACCACCCCGTGGACGGCTGGGAGCTCGAATACCTCAACGGCGAGCGGCTCCCGGCCGACGCCGTCGCGTAGCGCCGCCTAAGAGCCCGCGACAGCGGACGCCGCCTAAACCGCCGGGCGCGAACGCACCAGCGGCGCGAAGAACGCGGCGAGTTCCGCCGTCGCCGTCAACGGCAGAACGGTGGCGACGTACTGGTCCGGGCGGACCACCACCACAACGCCGCCGCGGTCCAGGCCGCGCAGCTCGAAGATGTCGGCGTTCGGGTCCGTGCCGTAGACCTTCTCCAGGTAATTCAGCTGGAACGGGCCCACGGCCGGCTTGAACACGGCCGGCACGGCACTGATGTCCACCCCGGTGTGTTCCTGCTGGTAGATGACCTTGACGTCGAACCAGGCGTCGCGGTCCAGGCCCACGGGGGTGGCGGCCAGCGGCGAGTCCGGCGAGTCGGCCAGCCAGTCCGCCAGGTCCGTGGTGGGCGACGGTGCACCGGCCACCGCGGTGTCGGCGAAGACATAGATCCGCCAGCGCCCGTCCGCCGCGGCCTGGTGCCCCAGGTGCAGCGGGTTGGTGTCGCAGACCCGCACCACCGGCGCGGACTTGAAGCGCTTGCCGATGGGGAATCCGGCGGCCAGTTCCTGGTGCTCCGGGCCGCCGACGATCATCGAGGGCTCGTACTGGGTCATAAACCCGGCCGGGAACTCCGCGGTGCTGACGTAGAAGTCCTCCAGCTGCGACGGGCTGTCGAACTCCTCCGGCTTCTTCGCCATCAGCGTCGACCACTCCTTGTCGAAGTCGATGAGGTTCTTCGCGACCACCTGCCGCTCGGCTGAATAGGTGGACAGCAGGGCCTCCGGGCTGCGGCCCTCCAGCACGTGCCCCAGTTTCCAGCCGATGTTGAACCCGTCCTGCATGGAGACGTTCATGCCCTGGCCGGCCTTGGCGCTGTGCGTGTGGCAGGCATCGCCGGTGATAAAGACCCGCGGGGTGCGGGTGCCGCGCTCCGCGGGGACGACGTCGTCGAACCGGTCGGTGAGCCGGTGACCCACCTCGTAGACGCTGTGCCAGGCGACGTTGCGGACATCGAGCGTATAGGGGTGGATGATGGCGTTGGCCTTGGCGATGATCTGTTCGATGCTGGTGCTGCGGACCGCGCCGGCGGCGCCGTGCGGGACCACGCCCAGGTCCACGTACATCCGGAACAGGTGGCCGCCCTCGCGCGGGATCAGCAGGATGCTGCCGCCCGTCCCGGAGGTGATGGCGCATTTGGTGCGGATGTCCGGGAAGTCGGTGTTGGCGAGGACGTCCATAACGCCCCAGGCGTGGTTGGCTTTGTCCCCGGCCATGGTGCAGCCGATCGCGTCGCGGACCTTGCTGCGGGCACCGTCGGCGCCCACCACGTACTTCGCCCTGACGGTGCGCTCGGTGCCGGCGTCGGGCCCGGCGGTGTGCAGCAGCGTCACGGTGACGGGGTACTCGCCGTCGCCCACTTCCAGGGCCTTGAACTCGTAGCCGTAGTCCGGCGTCATCCGGGTGGGCGCGTGGGCCATCACCTCGGCGAAGTAGTCCAGGACGCGCGCCTGGTTGACGATCAGGTGCGGGAATTCGCTGATCCCGGCGGGGTCGTCCAGGGTGCGGGCGGCGCGGACAATCCGGGACGGATCGGCGGGGTCCGGCTTCCAGAAGGCCATCTCGGTGATGCGGTACGCCTCGGCGGTGATCCGCTCGGCGAAGCCGAAGGCCTGGAACGTCTCCACGCTGCGGGCCTGGATGCCGTCCGCCTGCCCGATGGCCAGCCGGCCGTCCCGGCGCTCGACGATCCGGGTGGTCACGCCAGCGAACTGGGACAGCTGCGCGGCCGCCAGCATCCCGGCGGGGCCGGTGCCGACAATCAGGACGTCGACGGCGTCGGGCAGCTCGGCGGGCCGGTCCAGGCCGGTGCCGGCGGCCGGCTGGACCCGCGGGTCCCCCGATACGTAACCGTGGTGGTGGAAATGCACAGGGAACCTCACTTCGTTGTAGGGCCGGCTGGCGCCTTAGCACCGCCTGTTCGATAATTGAACATGTTGTTCTAATATCGAATCGCTGCATTGACTATAGGCTCCGCGGGATCGGGCGGGCAACTTTATTGTGGCCCCGCTCACAGGGCGACACACCGGCGGAGGCACCGCCGTCGTACCTCCGGGGGGAGGGAACGCCTAGGCCGGCCGGCGCTCGCGCCACAGCAGCGATATCACCAGCACCACGGCGCCGAGTCCGAGCATCACCAGGACCATCAGTCCCCAGTTGGCCTGCGTGACCCCGGTGCCGTAGAAGATGCCGATCAGCACGGTGGCGGTGATCGCGCCGAGGTAGCGGCAGGTCTGGAAGATCCCGGCCGCGACGCCGCGCTCCTCGAGTTTGGTGGAAAGGTACATGCCTTGGCTCGAGGCGATGCTGACCACGCAGTACGGCACGCCCAGCAGCGCCGTCATCACCAGCACCAGCGGGACGGCCAGGGACGCGGTCAGCAGCCACATGGTGGCCGAGGCCAGGATCAGGAGCACGACGCCGGCGATCAGCACCCGCCGGACACCGAACCGGTCGATCGCGCGGACCGCGGCCGGGGTGCCGACCACCGAGATAGCGGCGAGCGGCAGCATCAGCAGGCCCACGATCCCGGGGTCGTAGCCGCCGGCGGTCTGCAGCAGCTGGGGCAGGCCGAAGAACGCGAAATAGTAGATGCCGCTGAACAGCGCGAAGCCCAGGTAGACCAGCAGCAGCGGACGGTTCCGGCCCAGCAGCCGCAGGTCCAGGAACGGCGGATTAAAGCGGAGCTCGCGCCACGCGAACAGCACAGCCAGGACCAGCCCGGCCCCGAGCAGCCACCACCGGAACCCGGGCAGCACGTTCAGCAGGGCCATCATCACCAGCACCAGCGCGCCGATGAAGGCCCCGATGCCCGGCAGGTCCGAGTCGCGGAGCAGCTCCGCCACCCGGCCGTGCTCCCGTTTCGCGTCCGCCGGGGCGAACCGCCGCACCACCACCATGGCCGCGAGCGCCAGCGGGACGTTGATCAGGAACAGCGCCTCCCAGCCCACCAGGCTCACCAGCAGGCCGCCCACCACAGGCCCGATGGCGGCGGCCGAGGTGTTCGCCATCTGGATCCGGCCCAGCGGCCGCGTGGATTTCACGTTCGCCTCCCGGGCCAGCGCCGCCACCATCACCACGGCGCTGGGATACGCCGTCGCGGTCCCCAGGGCCATAAACGCCCGCGCCACGCAGAGCAGCGCGAAGTTCGGCGCGAAGGGCGCCAGCGCACAGGTCGCCGCCACCAGCGCCATCCCCAGCAGGAACAGCCGGCGCGGGCCGAACCGGTCCGCGAGCCGTCCCATCAGCGGCTGCCCGGCCGCGGAGGTGAGGTAGAAGGAGGTGACCACCCAGGTGACCGTGGCGACGTCGAGCTTGAAGTCCGCCTGCAGCACCACCAGCGCGACGGCGATCATCGAGGAGTTCAGCGGGTTCAATGATGTGCCGAGGCTGAGTCCTGCGATGGCGATACCGGTCCGGGGAGAGTTGCTCACGGCAACAGTCTGTCCTACGCCGACGGCCGGGACCGAACCGGCGGCCCGGGTCCGGCGTAATACCCGGGTCAGCCCTTGGTCTTGGCCACCGTCATCAGGATGGCCGAGTCCTCCTCCGCCACCAGGCTGTGCAGCCCGTCCGGGACGATCAGCAGGTCCCCGGTTTTGCCTTGCCACGAGTCGTCGCCGGCCTGCAGCCGGACGCAGCCACGGAGCACGTAAACGGTGGCCTCCCCCGGGTTCTGGTGCTCGCTGAGCTGGGTCCCGGCCTTGAACGCCATCACGGTCTGGCGGAGGACCCGCTCGTGACCGCCGTAGACGGTATCCGCCGCACGTCCGCTGCCGGCCGCGAGCGCCGCGGCCACCTGCTGCCGGGCCAGGGCCTCGATCGATATCTTCTGCATGCGGCCACGCTACCCACCGCGGCGGTCCCTGCCGAGGGCCCTTCGTCCCGCTCCCCTTGCCGGGACGTCAGTACACCACCCGGAAGTTGCTGTAGGCGCCCGTGGCCCGGGTGATCCGCTCGTCCACGTGATCCACCCGGCCGGGCGCCTCCGGCGAGCGTAGCCAGCTGCGGAACTCCAGCACCACCGCCTGCGGTCCCTCAACGACGACGCCGACCGTCCCGTCGTCGTTGTTCCTGACAGTGCCGCGCAGCGCCAGCTCCTCGGCCTTGCGCACCGTAAAGTAGCGGAACCCGACCGCCTGCACCATGCCCTGCACACGGGCCGTGAGGCGTACGGCGGTGCCGGTGTCCGCGGCCCCGGGGAGCTCTGCGTCGTCAGCCATACCTCCAATGTAGACCCGGCCCGGGACCGGGAGCATCCGGGACCTTTGCCCCTTTCAATCCCTCCGCCGCGCTGGGCAGGGTGGAAGGAGACCTTCGGCATTGTGCACACTGCGGACACCCCGCGTCGCCGCCCGGAGCGCCTGAAAGGACAGAGACAATGGCAGGACAATTCGAGATCTTCACCGACGCAGAATCGAACGTCCGGTTTCGTTTGTTGGGGGCTGACGGCACAATTCTCGCTGTCTCTAAGGCCTTCAAGGACAAGCGTTCCGCGGCCGACGGCATCATGGCGGTCCGTGAATGCGCCGGCACCGGACTGATCCGGGAGTCGCACGCCACCCAGCGCACCACGCAGTGGGCCGGCCAGGGCCGGACCTCGGCCGTGGGCGCCGTGGGGGCCGACCACCCGCACGCCCGTAACCGCCGCAGGCACCTGCCCGCGGTCTAGGGGCCGGTTGGAGTTTCGGGTTCACGGCGGGCGTGATCAGCCCCACCTTGACATTCCGCCGATTTCAAATGGCCGCCGAAGCTTGCTAGAGCTTAAAAGATGCAAGAGTTTCTGAGTTCCGCCATGCCCTTCCTCGCCGTGGCCCTGGCCGTGGCCGCCGGGCTGATCGCCTCCTGGGTGGTGCGCCGCGTGATCCTGCGGCTCAACCGCAAGCAGGAAGCCCTCCGCGAGACGTCCCGGATGGCGCGGCTGCCGCTGCGTTTTGCGCTCTGCCTGATCGGGGTGCGAATTGCGCTGGCCACCACCACGGCCGACGCCGAGTGGCGCCGCAACGTGGACCACGGCCTGGCCATCGCCCTGATCGGGTCCGTGGCGTGGCTGGCGATTGCCGTGCTGCTGATCATCGAGACGATGGTCCTGACCCGCTACCGGGTGGACGTGGCCGACAACCGGCGTGCCCGGCGGCTCCGCACCCAGGTGATCCTGGCCCGGCGGATCGGCGTCGCACTGATCGCCATTGTGGCCCTCGGCAGCATCATGCTGACCTTCCCCGCCATCCAGGCGCTCGGCGCCGGGCTGCTGGCCTCCGCCGGGGTGATCTCGATCGTCGCCGGCCTCGCCGCCCAGACCTCGCTGGTGAACGTCTTCGCCGGCATCCAGCTCGCCTTCACGGACGCCATACGCGTGGACGACGTGGTGGTGGTCCAGAAGGAATGGGGCCGGATCGAGGAAATCACCCTGACCTACGTGGTGGTGCACATTTGGGATGACCGCCGGCTGATCCTGCCCTCGACCTACTTCACCACCACCCCGTTCGAGAACTGGACCCGGCGCCAGTCCGAGGTGATGGGCACCGTGGAGTTCGACCTCGACTGGCGCGCCCCGGTGGAGGCCATGCGGGCCGAGCTGAAGAAGGTCCTCGCCTCGACCGACCTCTGGGACGAGCGGGTGGGCATCCTGCAGATCACCGATGCAACCGCTGGCTTTGTCCGGGTCCGGATCCTGGTCAGCGCCGGGGACAGCGCCTCGCTCTTTGACCTGCGCTGCCTGATCCGTGAGGAGCTGGTGCTCTTCCTGCAGCAGGAGCACCCGGCGGCGCTGCCGCACGTCCGGCTCGAATCCCTGCCGTCCGCCGCGGCCTCCAGCCAGCCCGCGCCCAGGCGTCCGGGCAAACTGGCCGCCGCCGACGAGACCGCCGCCCGGCTGCCCTCCGACCCGCACGACTCGCAGTTGTTCACCGGCTCCATCGAGGCCGTGCAGCGGTCCCGCGCGTTTGCCGGCCCTGGCGAGGACGTGTTCGAGGACCGGGATAAGTCGATCGCGGCGCAGAACTAGGGTTGCAGGGCCTGGGCGCACCACTGGGCAGTTGCCGTGCTGGGCCGGCCGCCGGCCCTGCTCTGGTCTTCCCTCGCCGCGGTGACGGGTCGATAATCGGAGCCATGACGATTCCCCCGCACCCAGAGCCCGATCCGTTCCCGCCCGAGCCCGGCCCGGCCACGCCCGAACCACAACCGGGCGACCCGTTCCCTCCGGATCCGGGTCCCACGCCGCCGACGCCCGAGCCCGCCCCGGGTCCCGGTCCGACGCCGTCCCCGGCGCCTGGCCCTGCCCCGACGCCCGGCCCGCTGCCGATCCCGGACCCCGGGCCGGTTGCACCGCCGTCGCCCGTTCCGCCGAGCCCGGACCCGTCCCGCTTCTAGGCCGGTCCGTGGTCCGGTTGGCGGTGGTTAGTCGATGACGATGTCGCGGGTCCGGTGGTCGTAGTGGATGACCAGCAGGCCGCCGCGGTGGTGGACCTCGTGGTTGGCGCCGTCGAAGTGGCCGAACGCGCCGTAGTTCTCGTCCCAGGACCGGTTGATGGCGATCTTGAAGCTGTAGGAGCCGGCCGGCAGTTCCGCCGCGAGCTTCCAGAGCTGGTCCACCTCGTCCAGCTGCATCTGCGACTCGTCATACTGCGGCGCCCAGTTGGCCGGGGCGCCCAGCAGGACGTTGAAGTCGCCCGCCACGGCGACGGCGGCCGGCTGGACGATCGTTTCTGCCTGGGTTTCTGCCTGGGTCCCGGCTGCGGTGTCCGGGGCCTCGGCGGGAGATTTAGCGGCCGCTTTGCGCTTGCGGACGGCCTTCGCGACGGGGGCTACGGCTTCCTCCACCAGCTTGGCGGCGGTGTCGGCCACCTTCTCGGCGACCTTTTCAGCCACCTTGACTGCCTTCGGACCGGCCTTGGGTGCAGTCTTGGGTGCGGTGTGCCCGGCGGGGGCGGACGGCAGCGGGGTGTCCGCCGGAACCGGGGTACCGGCGTCGAGCGCTGCAGTGAAGGCGGCGGGATCGGCGAAGGCGACCGTCGCGCGCTGGCCGTCCTCGGTGATGGTCCAGCCGGAGCGGCCCTTGACCAGCCAGCCGGCCTTTACCAGCTTCGCGGTCGCCGTGGTGAGCGCCTTGTGGCCGCGGGGAATGCCGCCGCTGAGCAGTTCGCGCTCGTGGTCGTTGAGCGGGACCCGCGCGATCGCCTCGCCGAGGACGGCGCCGGCGTTTAGCTTCTCGCCGGACCAGACCCCTTCCGCCAGCACGTCAAGCACAGCCTTGAGCCGAAGGTTGGTGTTTTCCGCAGCGTTGGCGCCCATGGGTCTCCTTTAGAAGCAATTGATCCATCTGCATTTTGCCAAGGTTCGGCGGCTTCCGCGACTGGGCGGGGTTAACTTTGTGTGTCGTGACCCACTGTGACGGCGACGGGGCGCCGGTGGTACGGGTCAGCGTCCGCCGCGCGGAAACCCGTTGCCCGCGGCAAGCATGCTGACTAGAGTGGGCTGATCGCCGCCGTCCCCCGGGGCTGATCCGCGGCACTCCCCCACTGGTTCAGGAGATCCCCATGGAAACACGCACCCTCGGCTCCCTCACCGTCTCCGCCCTCGGCCTGGGCTGCATGGGAATGAGCGAGTTCTACGGCAAAGGCGACGAACAGGAGTCCACGGCCACGATCCACGCCTTCCTCGACGCCGGCGGTACCCTCCTGGACACCGCCGACATGTACGGCCCGTTCACCAACGAACAGCTGGTGGGCAGGGCGATCGCAGGGCGCCGCGACGACGTCGTACTGGCCACCAAGTTCGGCAACGAACGCCGCGAAGACGGCTCCTGGGTGGGCATTAACGGCAAACCCGAGTACGTCCGGGCAGCGTGTGACGCGAGCCTGCAGCGCCTCGGTGTGGACCACATAGACCTCTACTACCAGCACCGGGTGGACAGGACCGTGCCGATCGAGGAGACGGTCGGTGCCATGGCGGAGCTGGTCCAGGCCGGCAAGGTCAAACACCTGGGCCTCTCCGAAGCGAGCGCCGACACCGTCCGCCGCGCCCACGCCGTGCACCCCATCAGCGCCCTGCAGACCGAATACTCGCTGTGGGAACGCGAACCGGAAACCAAGATCTTCCCGGTCCTAGCCGAGCTCGGCATCGGATTCGTCCCTTACAGCCCACTGGGCCGCGGCTTCCTCACCGGGCAGCTGCGCAGCGAATCCGACTTCGCGGAGGACGATTTCCGCCGCCACTCGCCGCGCTTCCAGGGCGAGAACTTCACCCGCAACCTCGAACTCGTGGACCGCGTGACCGAGCTTGCGGCGGAGAAGGGCAGCACCCCGGCCCAGCTGGCCCTCGCCTGGCTGCTGGCCCAGGGCGCGCACATCGTACCGATCCCCGGGACCAAGAAGCGCGACCGGCTGCGCGAGAACCTGGGCGCCGTCGACGTCGAGCTCTCTGCCGAGGACCTGGCCCGGCTCGACGAGCTGGCCCCAGCCGGCGTCGCCGCGGGCGCCCGCTACCCGAACATGGGCACCATCGACGTCTGACCCCGCCGTTGCCCTATCACTTATGGTCCCTATCCGGCCGGTTTAGCCGCCATAAGTGATAGAGCAACCCGGGGGGATTTAGCGGCCCGAGGCGGCCAGCTCTGCCAGCAGCTCGGTCTTCCGCTCCTCGCTCGCGAACGAGGACCGGATGGAGTTGGCTGCGAGGCGGACACAGTCGAACTCGGAGAGCCCGATCACGGATTTGAGCTGCGCGAAGTTGTCATCCACGTACCCGCCGAAGTAGGCGGGGTCGTCCGAGTTCACGCTGACGTTCAGCCCGGCCGCCAGCATGCCCGGCAGGGGGTGGTCCGCGAGGGTGTCGACGGCGCGGAGCCGGACGTTCGAGAGCGGGCAGACGGTCAGCGGCATGAGCTCCTGGACCAACCGCTCCACCAGCTCCGGGTCCTCCATACAGCGGATGCCGTGATCGATCCGCTCCACGTCCAGGGCGTCCAGCGCCTCGATGATGTACGACGGCGGGCCTTCCTCGCCCGCGTGCGCAATCCGCCGGAGCCCGGCGTCCTTGGCCCGCGCGAAGAGGCGTTCAAACTTCGACGGCGGATTGCCCACCTCGGCCGAGTCCAGCCCGATCCCGGCGATCGGCGCCTCCATGGCGAGCAGCTGCTCCAGCACCTCGAGCGCGGATTCCTCGGACAGGTCGCGCAGGAACGCGGCGATCAGCAGGGTGGAGACACCGAACTCCTCCTGCGAGGTGGCCAGCACCGAGGCCACACCGTTCACGCAGGTGGCCAGGGACACCCCGCGGGTCAGGTGCGCCTGCGGGTCCAGCATGATCTCGGCATGCCGCACCCCGGCGGCGGCGGCCCGGGTCAGGTAGGCCCGGGTCATGTCGGCGAAGTCCTGCTCGGTCTGCAGCACGGCCATATTCGCGTAGTAGAGATCGAGGAACGACTGCAGGTCCGTGAACTCGTACCGCGCCCGCAGCTCGTCCAGGTCCGCGTAGGGCAGCGTGATGCCATTGCGTTCCGCGAGCGCGAAGATCAGTTCCGGTTCGAGGGTGCCCTCGATGTGCAGGTGCAGTTCGGCCACCGGGAGTGCCGCGTGGACCCCGCCGGGAACCTCGGCGAACTCCGGAATCCCCTCGACCTGCGGCGCAGTCTCCTGCTCCGCGTCCTGCACTGCCTGCGGCGCTGCTCTCTGCTCTGCCTGCGGCGCTGGGGCGCCGCCGTCGTAAGTTTCCATTGGGTAAGGATATGCCCGCCGTTATGGATATGCCGCCCGGGGCCGGGACGGATAGAGTCGAACAGATGCACAATGATCAGCAGGCTTCCGATTCCGCCGGCCTGGCGCCGGACCACCCCACGGACGGCTTCGTCCGGGTCCGCGGCGCCCGGGAAAACAACCTGCGCAACGTGGACGTGGACGTCCCGCGCGACGCGATCGTGGCCTTCACCGGGGTGTCCGGGTCCGGGAAGTCCTCGCTCGCGTTCGGCACCATCTACGCCGAGGCCCAGCGCCGCTACTTCGAATCCGTGGCGCCCTACGCCCGCCGGCTGATCCAGCAGGGCCACAACCCGAAGGTGGAGCTGATCACCGGCCTTCCGCCCGCCGTCGCCCTCCAGCAGCGGCGCGGCACCCCCAGCTCCCGCTCCACCGTCGGCACGGTCACCACCTTGTCCAACTCGCTGCGGATGCTCTTCTCCCGCGCCGGCAGCTACCCCGACGGCGCCGCGCCGCTGGACTCGGACGCCTTCTCCCCCAACACGGCGGCCGGCGCCTGCCCGGAGTGCCACGGCCTGGGCGTCGCGCACACCGTCACCGAATCCTCGCTGGTCCCGGACCCCGCCCTCAGCATCCGCGACGGCGCCATCGCCGCGTGGCCCGGGGCGTGGCAGGGCAAAAACCTGCGCGACATCCTCACGCACCTGGGCTACGACGTCGACACCCCCTGGCGGAAGCTGCCCAAAAAGGACCGCGACTGGATCCTCTTCACCGAGGAGCAGCCCGTCGTGGAGGTCACGCCGCAGCGCGACCGGGTGGCCAAGCCGTACAAGGGCCGCTTCTGGAGTGCCCGCAGCTACGTCCTGCACACCCTCGCCGATTCCAAGAGCAGCACCATGCGGGAGAAGGTGCTGCGCTACATGGAGACAGGCCCGTGCCCGCGCTGCGGCGGCAGCGGCCTGCGCCCCGAAGCCCTGGCCGTGACCTTCGCGGGGAAAACCATCGCCGAGCTCAACGGCGTCCCGATGACCGAGCTCGCCGCGGTCATCCGCCCCACCACCGAACTGACGACGGCGGGGACGGCCTCCCGTAAGCACTCGTCCGGCGAGTCCAACGAGGTGGCCGTCGCCATCACCCGTGACCTGCTCCAGCGGATCACGGTGCTGCTGGACCTGGGCCTGGGCTACCTCGCGCTGGGCCGGTCCACGCCGACGCTCTCCCCCGGCGAAATGCAGCGGCTCCGGATCGCCACCCAGCTGCGCTCGGGCCTCTTCGGCGTGATCTACGTGCTGGACGAGCCCTCCGCCGGCCTGCACCCGGCCGACGCCGAACCCCTCCTCGCCGTCCTGGACCAGCTGAAGTCCTCCGGCAACTCCGTGTTTGTGGTGGAGCACAACATGGACGTGGTGCGCCGCGCCGACTGGCTGGTGGACGTGGGCCCGCGCGCCGGTGAAGGTGGCGGCGAGGTCCTCTACAGCGGCCCCGTCTCCGGCCTCGCGGCGGTGGACGCCTCTGTCACCCGGCCCTACCTGTTCCCGGCGGACGGGAGGCCGGCCGGCAGCAAAGCGGCGCGGGACCGCCGTGAGGCCGCCGGCTGGCTCGAGCTGCAGGGCATCACCCGGCACAACCTGCAAGACCTCGACGCCACCTTCCCGCTGGGCGTCCTGACCGCCGTCACCGGGGTGTCCGGCTCCGGCAAATCGACACTGGTCAGCCAGGTCCTCGCCGAGGTCGCCAACGCCTGGCTGCACCCGGACGCCGACGCCGCGGCGCCCGACGAGACGGAGGACGACGCCGGTGAGCCCGCCGCGCCGCTGAGCGTGGGCCCGGTGACCGGCCTGGAGCAGATCGACCGGCTGGTGAAAGTGGACCAGAAGCCGATCGGCCGCACCCCGCGGTCCAACCTGGCCACCTACACCGGGCTTTTCGACGCCGTGCGGAAGGAATTCGCGGCGACGGATGAGGCGAAGGCCCGCGGTTTCAGCGCCGGACGCTTCTCCTTCAACGTGGCCGGCGGCCGGTGCGAGACCTGCCAGGGTGAGGGCTTCGTGGCGGTGGAGCTGCTGTTCCTGCCCGGCAGCTACGGCCCGTGCCCGGAGTGCAACGGCTCGCGCTACAACCCGGAGACGCTGGAAGTCAGCTACCGCGGCAAGAATGTGGCCGAGGTGCTCGGCATGACGGTCAACGCCGCCGCGGAGTTCCTCACGGACGTCCCCGCCGCGGCCCGGGCGCTGCAGACCCTCCGCGAAGTGGGGCTGGGCTACCTCCGGCTCGGCCAGCCCGCCACCGAGCTCTCCGGCGGCGAGGCCCAGCGCATCAAACTTGCCACGGAGCTGCAGCGGGCCCAGCGCGGCCACTCGTTGTACCTGCTGGACGAGCCCACCACGGGACTGCACCCGGCCGACGTCGAACTCCTGATGGCCCAGCTCCACCGCCTGGTGGACGCCGGGAACACCGTGGTGGCGGTGGAGCACGAGATGGATGTGGTGGCCGCCGCGGACTGGGTGATCGATCTGGGACCTGCCGGTGGCGACGCCGGCGGCAAGATCATCGCCGCCGGGGAGCCCGCCGTCGTCGCCCGCTCCAAAAAGAGCAGGACCGCCCCGTACCTCGGGGCGGTCCTGAAGGGCTGAGCCGGAGGGCGGTCAGGCAGCCTTGGGAAGTTCGCGGACGATGCGGACCTTCCACGCGGCGTCGTCACTGGTGTCGAGCAGGGCCACCGTGCCCTGGGCCAGGTGCAGGGCAACGCGCTTGGCGGCCAGCAGCTCCAGGTAGAGCTGTTCGTTCATGCGCGCGGGGGTGTCGATGACGTACTTCACGGCGTCGCGGACCTTCCGGTAGTTGGCGCTGCGTTCGCGGTGCAGGTGGAGTTCGAGCAGGCGGCGCTGGCGCAGGCGCGGCTCGTGCCGGTTCAGCCAGGACACGGCGGCGTGGACGGCCACCACCAGGGTCAGCGAGACCGCATAGATTTCCCAGCCGCTGGAGAGCAGGAAGAGCGGCAGGTTCGCGATGGCGACGACGGCGATCAGCAGCCGGAACGCGAGCAGCCGGCGCATGGTCAGGGCCACGGAGGCCAGGGCCGCGCGGAAGCCGGTTTGTTCCTTGCGGGCCTCGGCAGGGTCCAGCGTGAATTCTTCGAGAACCAGGATGCCGTTGGCTTCCGGGCCGAGCATTTGTCCGTATTTGGGCGCAAAGGGCGCCGCTGCTTCGAGGTTCATGGCAGGTCTTCCGTGCGGCTGGGGTGGTTGCCGTAAATAATAAATCTCCGGGCTGGGAGCTGTCTGTAAGTATCCGCGATGTGAACACGCTCACCCGGGACGCCCAGCAATTGGCGATGCGGGCCCGTGGCCCCAAACTGGAGAGATGCAGACTTTCCTTCCCTTCCCCGATTTCCGGCAGAGCGCCGCGGCCCTTGACCCCGCGCGGCTCGGCAAGCAGCGCGTCGAGGCGCTGCAGATGCTGCGCGCGCTGGTGATTCCCGAGTACGGCTGGCAGTCCCACCCGGCCGTGCGGATGTGGATGGGGCACGTCCCGGCCCTGACCATGTACGGCCTGGCCATGGTGGATGAGTGGACGGCGCGCGGCGGCGAGGACACCACCCGGGAACGGATCATGGAGTTCGCCCCGCAGGCAGCCCACCCGGACTACGCCGCCAAGATCCAGATGCCGTGGTGGCTGGGGAATCCGGACTTCCACCTGAGCCACCGGTCCCGGCTGCTGGCCAAGGACCACAAGTTCTACGCCTCGGTCTTCCCCGGCACGGACCCGGACCTGGAGTACGTGTGGCCCGAGCCCAAGCACGAGCTCATCCCCGAAGATCCTGCCGGTGACCGGATGTGGATCCTCCGCCTTCCGCTGGGTGACACCGACCCGCAGCAGCTGGACACGGTGAGCCTGCCCCCGGTGCGGGGCAAGGGGGCCGGTGCGGGCGAGGACGAGGAGTACCAGTTCGTGTACGCGGACAACGGGTCGCGCCGGCCGGAGAAGAACTCCCGCAAGCGTCCGGCCAAGCCGCTGGTGAAGAAGCCCTCCCGCAAGCGCCAGGCCCAGGAAGAGGCTTTCGCGACGCTGCCCGGCAAGTCCGTCGTCGCGGTCCCGTTCGACGGCGGCCGGTCCTTCGCCGTGGGCGAGGTCCAGGGCCGTCCGATCACCGTGGACGGCCGGTTCGCCCGCAACTTCCAGGTCACCGAGGTCCTGTCCCGCTCGGACTTCGACTACCCGGCGCTGCTGCAGGACCCGCGGGTCTTCTTCCCGATCGCCGCACGCTAGCCCCGCCCGCGCCGCCCTGAAATTACTGGCAGACTGGCCATTATGACTGTACTGCTGGCCGGTTGCGGCGATCTGGGGACCGAGGCCGGACTGCGCTTTGCAGCGGCCGGGCACAAGGTGGTGGGCTGGCGCCGCTCGCCGCACAAGCTGCCGGCCGAAATTCAGGGTGTGGCCACGGACCTCAGTTCCGGCGAACTGCCGCCGGTCCCGGCGGACACCACCGCCGTCGTGGTTGCCGTCGCGGCTGACTCCCCCACCGAGGACGCGTACCGGGCGGCGTATGTGGACGGCCTGGCCCGGGTGCTCGACGCCGTCACGGCGTCCCGGGCGCCGGTGCGGCGTGTGCTCTTCGTGTCCTCCACGGCGGTGTATGGCGATGCCGGCGGCGGCTGGGTGGACGAGACGACGACGCCGAATCCCGGCGGGTTCTCCGGCCGCATCCTGTGTGAGGCCGAGGACCTGCTCAGCAGCCGCCTCGACGCAACCGGGATCACGCCCGTAGCGCTCCGGCTGGGCGGGATCTACGGCCCGGGCCGGACGCGCCTGATCGACCAAGTGCGCGCCGGGAACGCCACGGTGCCGGCCGGGCCCCGACTGACCAACCGGATCCACCGCGACGACGCCGCCGCGGCTATCGTCCACCTGTGCACCGTGGCTGCGGAGCCGGCACCCCTGTACCTGGGTGTGGACAACGAACCCGCCGAACTCGGCGAGGTGCTGCGGTTCCTGGCCGGCGAGCTCGGACTGCCGGCGCCGGCCAGTGCTGCGCCCGGGGATGACGGGTCGCAGAGCGGCGCTGGCGCGGCGGGCGGCGGGGCTGGCGGCGGCGGCGAGCCGTCGCGCGGCGGGAACAAGCGCGTCAGCAACGCCCTGCTCCGCGGCACCGGGTTCACTTTTGAGTACCCTAGTTTCCGCGAGGGCTACCGCGCTGTCCTGGCCGGCGTCGGCGAACGGCATCCCTGACCGGCCCTGAGGCGCGCCGCCGTTCCACCACCAGACTTCACACCCAACTCCTCCAAGGGGCAGCATGGATTTTCAGCACATCATTGAGACGGTCGGCCGGTTCATGGACTTCGCCGGGGTCGCCATCATGGTGGTCGGCGCCGTCGTGTCGTTGCCTATGGCCTTGCGCGGCTTCCAGCCCAAGGAACTGCCTGCCGGCGCCGAGCCACTCTCGATCTACCGGTCCTACCGGCAACTGCTGGGCCGCTCTATTCTGCTGGGCCTCGAGCTGCTGGTCGCGGCCGACATCATCCGCACCGTGGCCGTCACCCCGACCTTCGAGAGCGTGGGCGTGCTTGCCATCATCGTGCTGATCCGGACGTTCCTCAGCTTCTCCCTGGAGCTCGAAATCACAGGGCGCTGGCCCTGGCAGAAACAGCCCCCAACCAGCCCGGCGGCGACAACCGGCTGAGCTTGCTCCAGGACGCGTCCTCGAGAAGGCGCCCGACGGCGGCGGTGCTGGCTAGCGCGGCCGCCGCTGGAACTCGGTCACCGAGGTCACGACGCCGGTGAACTGCCGCTTGGGTGCGTAGCCGATGACCTCCATGGCCCGCCGCGCGCCGGTCCTGCTGGTTAGCTCCACCACCCAGACCGTGTTGTATTTGAGGATGCGGTTTTTGGCGGTTTTGACGTCGTATCTCCGGTCGAAGATGCGTCCCCACTCCGCGGCCGTCCGCGCCATCGTGGGGTCATTGAGGCCCTCGAAGGCCTCCGGGTAGCCACGGAACGCCATGTCCCGGTCGTTTCCAATCACAAAGGCGTCCCCGGGGCGGGCCTCCCGGTGGATGGTGTCCGCGATGAAGCGGAAGTCATCACTCTGGATGCGCCCGTATTCCGTGCGCTGCCCAACGTAGGACGGCAGCGAGATCCCCAGCGCGGTCAGCAGCCCCACGGCAGTCGCCGCCATCCGAACCTTGCGGACGCGGCCGCCCTGCGGGTTGCCCGGTGGTTTCCCCTGCGGGCTGGCGAGCCGCCTGGCCAGGAGCGGAGCCGCCGCCAGCATCGGCAGGGCCGCCAGCTCAAACGAAACATACCGCGGCAGGTAGTAGCCGCGCCCCGTGATCACCGATCCCGCAATGACCGCAGCCAACGGAAGCACCAGCCACGGCACGGCCAGCTTGACGGCGAAGGTCTTCCGGGCCAGGATCGCGCCAATCAGCGCCGCGACCCAGACCAGGGCCGCCAGTCCGTACATCGAAAAGTCCTCGCCCGGCGTCGGCTGCGGGCTGGAAACGAAGTTTTCGGTCGAGTAGTAAGCGTCGCTGAAGAACTGGACGAAGGCGACCTCGTACGTCGTCGACGCCCCGATGGGCGGCACCCAGGCGATCTGGAACTGCTGCCCCGAGGCGACGGCCGCCACCACGCCCGCCGGGATGAGCCACCCCACCGAGGCCAGCGCGAGGGCACGCCAATGCCTGCGGAGGCGTTCGTCTGCCAGCAGCGTGACCGCGTGCGCCGCTATGAGGAGCACGGCATAGAAGGACAGGCTGACAGTGACCAGGCCGGTGAGGCCGTACCAGAGCCAACGCAGCCTGGACGGGGATTCGCGGATGACCACCAGGAGGTAGGTCGCCAGCACGGCGCCCAACACCGTCAGCGCGTAGGAGCGGGCGTCGGTGGCCACGTACTGCACCCGCGGGAGGATGACGAAGATCGCAGCGGCGGTGATCCCGTAGGCGGTCCCCCCGAGCCGGCGGCACAGGGCCATCAGCAGGCCGGCGGCGACAGCGACGGCGAGAAGGCTGGGCAGACGCATGGCCAACTCCGAGAAGCCGAATATTCTCGTCCAGCCATACATCAGGATGTAGTAGGCGCCGTGCACCGCGTCCACCGTTCCGAGCATGCTCCACAGCTCGGGGAACTCCCGGTTGACGGCGCTGACGGTGGCGGCCTCGTCCGTCCAAAAGCTGGGTACCGATACGCCGACCATGGTGTACAGGAAGGCCAGCACCCCCACGAGGATGGGGACGCGGCTGCTTCTCTTCACCCGACAATCTAAGCATGGATGCCGGGGCCGATCCGGCGCCCGCCGGGCCTACCGTCCCGCGGCGTACCCCTGGGCTCCCCGCGGGTTGGCCGCTGCCTGCAGCACTCCCGTCCCGGGGTCGCGGACGACGGCGGACAGGCGGCCCAGCGTCCACCCGCCGGCCACGGTCACCACGTGACCTCGGCGCTCCAGCCCGGCGATGACGTCAGCTCCCAGACGGTCCTCGACGACGGCGCCCCCGGGCTCCCAGGTGCGGGGCCAGAACGAGCCGGGCATCGACGTCGTATGGAACGTGGGTGCGTCGATGGCCTGCTGCGGCGAATAGCCGCCCACAATGGTCCGCAGCAGGTACGGGAGCTGCCACTGGTCCTGCTGGTCCCCGCCCGGTGAGCCCAGGGCGGTCACGGCGTGCCCGTCCCGGAATACCAAAGTAGGCGTCAGGGTGGTGCGGGGCCGTTTGCCCGGGGTGAGGGTGGACGGTGTGCCGGGTTCTAGCCAGGTCATCTGCAGGCGGGTCCCAAGGCAGAAACCGAGCTCCGGAATGGCGGGCGAGGATTGCAGCCAGCCGCCGGACGGTGTGGCCGAGACCATGTTGCCCCAGCGGTCGACGACGTCGATGTGGCATGTGTCGCCCCGGGTCTCCCCGGTCGGTGCCACGGTCGGCTCCCCCACGCCCAGGCCCGCGGGACCCGCGGCGCCGCTCCGTGCCAGCGCCGGCGGCGTGTACTCGGTCCGCAGCACGGGCACATACGGCTCAAGCCCCGGCACCTGGCCGGGCCGGTATTCGTGCGACGCCCGGTCCGTGATCAGGGCCCGGCGCCCGGCGCAGTATTCCTCGGAGAGGAGGTAGTCCAGCGGCACGTCCGTGTCCCCGTAGTACGCCTCGCGGTCGGCCAGCGCCAGCTTTTGGGCCTCCAGGATGGTGTGCGCCCCGAGCTCGGTGGACGGGTCGAGGAAGCGGTCCTCGAAGCCCGAGAGGATGGCCAGGGTCTGCAGCAACGCCGGGCCCTGGCCCCAGGGACCGGTCTTGGCGATGGTGTGCCCGCGGAACTCGACGGTGGCAGCCGCCTCGTACCCCGCCTCGAACCCGGCCAGATCCTCCAGCGCCAGGACCCCGGCGTGATCGGTGCCGGACGAGTGCCGGTGCGGGGTCTGCACCGACTCCGCCATGGCGCGGGCCACGAAGCCCTCGCGCCATTCCCGCCGGGCCGCATCGATCCGGGCCTCGCGCGACCCAGCCGTCCCTGCCGCCTGGCCGGCGTCGATCAGCCGTTCCAGCGTCCGGGCGTAGGCGGGGTTCCGGAACAGTTCGCCGCCGGCGGGGATCCTGCCTTCGGGCATCCACAGTTCAGCGGAGGCGGGCCAGTGCTCCTGGAACAGCTCCGACACGGCGGCGATGGTGGTTACGACCCGGCCCAGCAGCGGGTGGCCGTCCCGGGCGTAGCCAATCGCGAATTCCAGAACGTCCGCCAGCTCCCAGGTCCCGTGGTCGCGCAACAGGAGGAGCCAGGCGTCGACGGCGGCTGGCACCGCCGCGGCGAGGGCCCCCGAACCGGGCACCAGGTCCAGTCCTTCGGCCCGGTAGTGGTCCACCGTGGCGGCGGCGGGCGCAGGTCCCTGGCCCATGAGCACCACGGGCGTGCTTGGGTCAGAGGCCGCCGCGAAGACGCCGGTCATGTCCCCGCCGGGGCCATTCAGGTGGGGCTCCACGACGTGCAGCACGAAGGCGCCGGCCGTGGCGGCGTCGAACGCGTTGCCGCCGCGTTCCAGCACGGCCTGGGCCGCCGCCGTCGCGAGCCAGTGCGTGGAGGCACTCATCCCGAAGGTGCCCTGCAGGGTGGGGCGGGTGGTGAACTGTTCAGCCGGGGTGAAGGTCATGAATCAGCCGAAGAGCGCCGCCACGCGGGTCAGGGTCTCGTAGACCCCGTAGGCCAGGGGCACCCCGACCAGGGCCCAGGCCACGGCGACCTTTCCGGTGGATGCGTTGACGGCCGTTCCCCGGGCGCCGGTGTTGGGTGCTGTGCTCATCTCAGGCCTCCATGGCGGGTTGGTGCGACTCTTTGTGGTCCGGGCGCGGCTCGTGGAACCGTGCGTCGACCGGCTTGACCAGCAGGTTGGCGACGAAGCCGATGACCAGCAGCGCCACCATGGTCAGCAGGGCCGGCTGGTAGGACGCGGCGTTCAGCTGCCCGGGCTTGCCCTGGGCATCGAGGAACGCGTTCACGATCAGCGGCCCGGCGACGCCGGCGGCGGACCAGGCGGTCAGCAGCCGGCCGTGGATGGCCCCCACCTGGAAGGTGCCGAAGAGGTCGCGCAGGTAGGCCGGGGCGGTAGCAAAGCCGCCGCCGTAGAAGGAAATGATGAAGAACGCGAGCACCACGTAGAGGAGGGTGGTGGAGGAGCCGGCCAGGGCCAGGACCGTGTAGAGCACCGCGCCGACGCCCAGGTACACCATGTAGATCCGTTTGCGGCCGGTCACGTCGGAGGTAGCGGACCACGCGAAGCGGCCGGCCATGTTGCCGATGGAGAGCAGCCCCACGAACCCGGCGGCGACGCCGGCACTGACCAGGGACGCGCCGTCGGACTTCCGGAAGAAGTCCTGGATCATCGGGGCGGCCTGTTCCAGGATGCCGATGCCGGCGGTGACGTTGCAGAACAGGGCGATCCAGACCAGCCAGAACTGTTTGGTCTTGATGGCGTTCCGGGCCGAGACGTTATCCGTGGTGACCAGTTTGGAGGCCTTGACCTTGGCGGGATCGAAGCCCGCGGGCCTCCAGCCCTCTGCCGGCACCTTGATGGTGAAGGCGCCGAAGAGCATGTAGGCGAGGTACACGGCGGCGAGGGTCAGGAAGAGCTTCCCGACCGAATCGCCGCTGGCCACCCAGCCCTTGGCCCCGGAGTTGGGGTCGTACAGCTTCAGCAGGGCGGTGGACACCGGGCTCGCGATCAGCGCGCCGCCACCGAAGCCCATGATGGCCATGCCCGTGGCGAGGCCGGGGCGGTCCGGGAACCACTTGATCAGGGTCGATACCGGCGAGATGTAGCCGATGCCCAGGCCGATGCCGCCGACCACGCCGTAGCCGAGGTAGACCAGCCACAGTTGCTGGGTGAAGATTCCGAGCGAGCCGATCAGGAAGCCGCTGGCCCAGAACATGGCTGAGGTGAACATGGCCTTGCGCGGGCCTTTCTTGTCCACCCAGGTGCCCATGATCGCCGCGGAGAGGCCGAGCATCACGATAGCGATGGAGAAGATCACGCCGATTTCGGTCAGGCTGGCGCCGAAGTGCTTGACCAGCGCCGTCTTGTACACGCTGGTTGCGTAGGCCTGGCCGATGCAGAGGTGGACCGCGAGCGCCGCGGGCGGCACGAGCCACCGGTTGAATCCCGGCGGAGCGATAGTTCGTTCACGGTCCAGCCAGCCCATATGTGCTCCCCTTGCTCGTCGCGGACGTCGTCGTCCCTCTGCCTAGAGGCTAAAGCCACAGAAGTGGCTCAGTTGCCTCCGGCAATCATGAGGCAGATCATCAGCAAACGTAGCACTTCTGCGCCGAGCGGTAGCCAATCCGCGACGAACGGCGGTTCTACCTCCCGAGACCGGCCTTCCGCAGGGCTTCAGCCATCGCGGTGTCCGCCGGGCCGGCCTTGGGCGCGGCGTTGGGCTTCATGCCGGGTGTGGATCTGTGGGCGCCCTTGGGGGCTGGCTTTTGTGCGCCCTGCGGGGCCGGCTTTTGTGCGACCCGGGGTGCGGCCTGCTGCCGGGACGGGGCGCCGGACGGTTCGTCGTCGAGCCTCAGCGTCAGCGAAATGCGCTTCCGCTCCGGATCGGCTTCGAGCACCTTGACCCGGACCACCTGCCCGGACTTGACCACCTCGCGGGGGTCCGCGACGAAGCGGTTGGCGAGCGCAGAGACGTGGACCAGCCCGTCCTGGTGCACCCCGACGTCCACGAACGCCCCGAAGGCCGCCACGTTGGTGACCGTTCCCTCGAGCACCATGCCCGGTTTGAGGTCGGAAATCTTCTCGACCCCCTCCAGGAACGTGGCCGCCGCGAACGCAGGCCGCGGGTCCCGGCCGGGTTTCTCCAGCTCGGCAATGATGTCCCGGACGGTGGGCAGCCCGAACGAGCCGTCCACAAAGTCCTGCGGGTCCAGCGCGGACAGGTTCCCGCCCGCCGCGGACCCGGACGCGGCTGCGGCCCCGGCCGCGGCACGGATCTTCCGGGCCAGCGGGTACGCCTCGGGATGCACGCTGGAGGCGTCCAGCGGTTCGGCTCCCCCGGTGATCCGCAGGAAGCCGGCGCACTGTTCGAAGGCCTCCGCGCCCAGCCGGGGCACCTTCTTCAGTTCGCTGCGTCTGGCGAAGGGACCGTGTTCGTTCCGGTACGCCACAATGTTTTCGCTCAGCAGCGGCCCGACGCCGGCCACCCGGCTCAGCAGCGCCGGTGAGGCGGTGTTGAGGTCCACGCCCACAGCGTTTACGCAGTCCTCGATGACGGCGTCGAGGCTGCGGTCCAGCTTGGCCGCGGTGACGTCGTGCTGGTACTGCCCGACGCCGATGGACTTCGGCTCGATCTTCACCAGTTCGGCCAGCGGATCCTGCAGCCGCCGGGCGATCGAGACAGCCCCGCGCAGGGACACGTCCATCCCGGGCAGTTCCGCGGCGGCGAGCGCCGAGGCCGAGTACACGGAGGCGCCGGCCTCGGAGACCACGAGTTTCTGCGGCGCCGTGCCGGGCCCCGAACCCAGCTGCCTGATGAGCTCGGCCGCGAGTTTGTCCGTTTCCCGGGAGGCAGTGCCGTTGCCGATCGCCACCAGCTCCACGCCGTGTTTCCGGGCCAGGGCCAGTAGCGTGCGGAGCGCCTCGTCCCACTTCCGGGCGGGGGCGTGCGGGTACACGGTGTCCGTCGCGACCACCTTGCCGGTTCCATCCACCACCGCCACTTTCACGCCGGTCCGGAGGCCCGGGTCGAGGCCCAGGGTGGCGCGGTTGCCGGCCGGGGCGGCGAGCAGCACGTCCCGCAAGTTGGCGGCGAACACCCGCACGGCCTCGTCCTCGGCGGCGGCGAACATCCGGCTGCGCAGGTCGCCGCTGAGGCGGCTGAGCACGCGGGAGCGCCAGGCCTGCTGCGCTGTCTGCACGAGCCAGGCGTCGGCGGGCCGGCCACGGTCGGCGACCCCGAGGAACCTGGCCACGGCGCTTTCATACCGTCCGCGGGCGGCGGTGAGAGCGGCGTCGTCGTCCGGGTCCGCCTCGCTGAGATCCAGTTCCAGGATTCCGTCCTTTTCGCCGCGCAGCAGCGCCAGCACCCGGTGCGACGGCATCCCGGCGGGCGCCTGGGAGAACGCGAAATAGTCCTTGAACTTCTGTCCCTCTGCCTCTTTGCCTTTCTTGACGCGCGAGACCATACGGCCCTGCGTCCAGAGCCGGTCGCGAAGGGTGGCGGCCAGGTCGGGGTCCTGGGCAACGCGCTCAATGAGGATGGAGCGGGCTCCGGCGAGCGCCGCGGCGGCATCGCCGATGGAGTGTTCGGCGTTCAGGTAACGGGCCGCTTCGCGTTCGGGATCCAGATCCGGACGCTTCAGCAGCGCGTCCGCGAGCGGCTCCAGGCCGGCTTCCCGGGCGATCTGGGCCTTGGTGCGCCGCTTGGA
Organism: Arthrobacter sp. 05L44; assembly: GCF_056397605.1. NCBI lineage: Bacteria > Bacillati > Actinomycetota > Actinomycetes > Micrococcales > Micrococcaceae > Arthrobacter > Arthrobacter sp. 05L44. Next base: position 77,786 of record NZ_JBFTNS010000004.1, read on the forward strand.
CTTGAACGGCAGGTAGATGTCCTCGAGCCGCGACTTGGTGTCGGCACCGGCGACGGCGGCCTGCAGGTCCGGGGTCAGGGCGCCCTGGGCGGCGATCGCTTCCAGGATGGTCCGACGGCGGTCTTCGAGCTCGCGCAGGTAACGCAGCCGTTCCTCCAGGGTGCGCAGCTGGGTGTCGTCCAGGGTGCCGGTGGCTTCCTTGCGGTACCGGGCAATGAACGGCACCGTCGATCCGGCGTCGAGCAACTCCACGGCCGCTGTCACCTGCCACGGCTTGACGCCGAGTTCGGCGGCGATCTGGGTCTCAATCGGGGCGGTCTTGGCAGGGCGCTGCGGGGTTTGGCTCACCCGTCTATTTTGCCTTACCCGGCCGGGGCGCCCTCCGTTCCCGCCGGCGCCACGGTCTCCTGCACGTCCTGGACTACCTCGTTATGGCGCAGGAACCAGGGCTTGAACGGCGGGTCGAAGCGGGCAAACCGCGGCGGCCCCACGGCCGTCAGCCCCGCAAGCGTCAGCGCCGCCTGTAGCCCGTCGTTGCGCTGCGCGAACGCGGACCGGGTGCCGCGCCCGGTGAAGCGAAGGGCAGCGGACAGGGCTCCGGGCACGGCGCGGATCCGGACGCCCGGGCTGGTGGGCACCGGAGCAGTCTCGGCAGTCAGGCCCGCGGGAAGGACAAACGCAACCACGAAGTCCGCCGGCGCATCATCGCCCGCCAGCGGGCCGCTTTGGAGCACCGGGGCGGTCATCGCCAGCTTTCGGGCGGCACCGGGTCCGGGAGTTACTCCCGGCCCGCCGGCACTTTCCGCCTGGACCACCGGGGCGGTCATGGCGAGCTTCTGCGAGGCGGTGTTGCTGCCGCTGATGTAATTGAACAAGTGCCGGAAGGCCGCGTTCCCGGCACGGTCGAAGCTCGCGGTCACCCGGATCTCCGCCACAACATAGGCGGGATACCGGCGCAGTTCGAAGTGCGGGTAGCGGTGGACCAGGTCATAGGGCTGCTGTTCGGTCATGGTCTTCCCGACCCTACGCCGGTCCTCCGACAGCGGCCAGAGTGATTTTGCCCGGCCGCCGGTTTCCTGTCGGAGGGCTTTGATAGCTTGGCAGCAGGGATACTCGACCAGCGGCCAAACGGGGGCACAGTGTTTTTTCTTGAACCGGAAACAGCCGGCGCGGCATCGGACCTGGTCTACTCCGCGAGCGACCTTGTGGTGGCTGTGGACTGTGAATACCAGCTGCTGCGCAAACTGGACGAGAAACTGGGCCGCACCGCCACGGCCGATTTCGGCACTGACGAGATGCTTGAGCACGCTGCCCGGCTGGGCGATGTCCACGAGCGCAAAGTCCTGGACGGGTTCGTGGACGAATTCGGGACGTGGGACCCGGCCCGGGGGCACGGCGTGTACGACGTCGTTCCCGCCGGGGCGATGGACCGCGCCAGCCTGGCGGCCAAGCACCGGGAGTCGATCGAGGCACTGCGTGCGGGAGCCGACGTCGTGTTCCAGGCCGCCTTCTTTGACGGGCAGTTCCATGGCCGCTCCGATTTCCTGGTCCGGCAGCCCGACGGCGGTTACGCCGTGTTCGACACCAAACTGGCCCGCCACGCCAAGGTGACCGCCTTGCTCCAGCTCGCCGCCTACGGCGATCAGCTGCTCAGGGCCGGAATCCCTGTGGACCCGGCGGTGACCCTGGTCCTCGGCGCCACCGTGCAGCTGCCCGGCGGCGGATACGACTACGTCCGGAGCCACCACAAACTCGCCGAAATCCTGCCCGTGTTCCGGGAACGCCGTGACCGGTTCGTTGCCCTGACGTCCGCGCACATCGCGCAGTCCGCCCCCGTCCGGTGGGGCGTAGACGCGATCACGGCCTGCGGCCGCTGCGATTACTGCCAGGAGCAGGTCAAGGCCACCGACGATCTGCTCCTCGTGGCCCGGATGAACGCGCAGCAGCGCAAGCACCTCCACGACACAGGCGTCTACACCGTCACGGAGCTGGCCCGGGCGAGGCTGACGAATCCCACACCCACGCTCCAGCGGCTGCAGGAACAGGCCCGGATGCAGAGCGGAGTCGGTGCAGCCGACGGGGAGGTCCGGTACACCAAAGACGGTGCGGAACACACGCTGCGCTACGGCGTCCTGGCCAAGAACACCCTCGCGGAACTGCCGCCGCCCAGCCCCGGGGACATCTTTTTCGATTTCGAGGGTGATCCGCTGTGGCAGGAAAGCGCCACGGGGGTGTGGGGCCTCGAGTACCTGTTCGGCGTGATCGAGGCGCCGGCCGCACCCGGTGTGCCGGGGGTTTTCCGGCCGTTCTGGGCTCACGACCGGGCTGCGGAGAAGCAGGCGTTCCTGGACTTCCTGGACTACGTGGAGAAGCGGCGGCGGGACCACCCGGATATGCATGTCTACCACTACGCCCCGTACGAAAAGACAGCGCTCCGGAAACTGTCCGTGCAGCACGTGGCGGGCGAGGACATTGTGGATGAATGGCTCCGCGCGGGACTGCTGGTGGACCTGTACCAGACGGTCCGGAACAGCATCCGCATCTCCGAGAATTCCTACAGCATCAAGAAACTCGAGCCGCTCTACATGGGCAGCAATCTCCGGTCCGGGGACGTGAAGGACGCGGGCGCGTCGGTGGTGGCCTACGCCCGCTATTGCGAAGCCCGCGACGCCGGCCGGGCCGGGGACGCGGCGGTGATCCTTGACGGCATCTCCGACTACAACGAATACGACTGCCTCTCAACCCTGGAGCTGCGGAACTGGCTGCTGCAGCGTGCCCGGGAACGCGGGATCGAGCCGGCCGGCCCGGGTCCGGTGCCCGCCCCGCGCGGCAGCTCGGAGGACGACGGCGGTTCCCCGGACAGCGGGCCGACCCTCGGCCCGTCGGAGGTGGCGTTGCTGGCCTACTCGGAGCCCGGACGCGGCCTGCCGGAGGAGGACCGTAAGGCCGTCGCCATGCTGGCGGCGGCGGTGAGCTATCACCGGAGGGAGCGGAAATCGTTCTGGTGGGCGCACTTCGACCGGTGCGAGCAGGGTCCGGACACCCACGACCGGGACCGGAACGTGTTCCTGGTCGAGTCGGCGGAGATCCTCGACGACTGGCATCAGGTGGGACGGAAGCTCCCGGAGCGGCGGGTGAAACTGACCGGCACCGTGAGTCCAGGCTCGGACTTGCGCGAAGGCAGCAAATGGTTCCGTATGTACGGCCGGCCGCTTCCCGCCGGCCTGGAGGGCACCGGCAAAGAAGGGACCGGCCGGAACGGCTGGTTCGGCACAGAAGTCCTGGCGCTGGGGCATGAGGACGGCAAGGACACCGTCATCATCCGGGACCGGCTGCACAAGAACGTGCCGCCCCACGATGAGCTGCCCATCGCCCTGACCGAGGACCAGCCCCTCGCCACCCAAAGCCTGGAACAGGCGCTGGAATCACTCGCGGACTCGGTGGCCGCCGGGCTGGCCGCCGGTTCGATCCCCCGTCATCCGGGCCTCGATCTGATCCGCCGGTTGCCGCCAACGCTTAGCGGAGGCGCGCCGCTGCCGCAGCCCGGCGACGGACCGGATCGATTCATCGATGCCATCACCGACGCGGTCCTTGGACTGGACCACTCCTACGTCGCCGTCCAGGGTCCCCCGGGTACTGGAAAGACCCACGTGGGCTCCCACGTCATTGCCCGGCTGGTCGCCCGGGGCTGGAAGGTTGGTGTGGTCGGCCAGTCCCACGCGGTGGTCGAAAACCTGCTGAGGACCGCCGTCACAAAAGCCGATGTCAGCCCGGCCCTGGTGGCCAAGGACGTGAAGCACGACGGTCCGCTCCCCTGGCAATCGCGGACGGCCAAGGACGTGGCGGCGCTGCTGGCTTCCCCCGGCGGGGCCCTGATCGGCGGCACGGCCTGGACCATGACCGGGTCCACGGTCCCGGCAGGGTCGCTGGATCTGCTGGTGATTGACGAGGCCGGCCAGTTCTCGCTGGCCAACACCCTCGCCGTCGCCCAGGCAAGCAGCCGACTGCTGCTGCTCGGCGACCCGCAGCAGCTCCCGCAGGTCAGCCAGGGTAGGCATCCCGAGCCGGTCGACGAGTCGGCCCTGGGCTGGATCTCCGCCGGGCACGCCACCCTTCCGCCCGAACTCGGATATTTTCTCGCCGATTCCTGGCGGATGAACTCGGAGCTTTGCCGGGCCGTCTCGGCGTTGTCCTACGACGGGCGGCTGACTTCCGCCGCCGCCGCGGACCTGCGGCGCCTGGACGGCGTGCCCGCCGGGATAGAAACGGTAATTCTGCCCCATACCGGCAACACCACGTCCTCGCCGGAGGAAGCCGCCGCGGTGGTGGAGCAGGTGCGGCGTCATCTGGGGCTGACGTGGCACACGGCCGAGGGCACTCGCCCCCTCGAGCCCGCGGACATCCTGGTGGTGGCGGCCTGCAACGCCCAGGTGAATCTGGTCCGCGACGCCCTGGACCAAGCGGGCCTGTCCGGAGTCCGGGTGGGCACGGTGGACAAGTTCCAGGGACAGGAGGCCGCGGTGGTGATCGTCTCCCTGGCATGCTCCGCCGTGGCCGAGGCTCCCCGGGGCATGGAGTTCCTGCTCTCCCGCAACCGCATCAACGTGGCGGTGTCCCGCGGGCAATGGCGGGCGGTCATAGTCCGGGCGCCGGAGCTGACCAACTTCCTGCCGGCCCACCCGGACGGCCTGGAGCAACTGGGAGCCTTCATCGGCCTCTGCGAGCGATCGGTTCCCCCGACTCGTTAGGGACATGCCCGTTTCCCGCATCAGCCAATGGACTGTCCGTCCCCCGCACCTACGAATGGACATGCCCGTTCCGGGCCAACGTGGCAGACGGACATGTCCATCCCTAAACGCGACCAGTGGACAGAATATGAATCTGTCCACCGTTCGAGGCCCCCAATGGGCATGTCGGTATCTAATCAACGTCACCGCCGGACAGGCCCAACCCCTGCACCAACTCGATGGACATGCCCAGTTTCCGCACCCACGAATGGACATGCTCGTTCCGGGCCAACCTGCCGGACGGACATGTCCATCCTTGAACGCGAACAGTGGACAGAATATGAATCTGTCCACTGTTCGCGGAACCCAATGGGCATGTCCGTCTCTAACCAAGGTCACCGCCGGACAGGCCCAATCCCTGCACGACCCCCATGGACATGCCCGTTCTCCGCACCTACCAATGGACATGCCCGTTCCTGGCCAACCTGGCGGACGGACATGTCCATCCTTAAACGCGAACAGTGGACAGAATATGAATCTGTCCACTGCTCGAGGCGCCCAATGGGCATGTCCATCCCGGACTAGGCCGGGACGGCGAGCCTAGTTCTGGTAGGCCGGGTAGTCCGTGTAGCCCTCGGCACCGTCGGAGTAGAACGTCGCCGGGTTGGGTTCATTGACCGGAAGTCCTTCACGCCAGCGGCGCACGAGGTCCGGGTTCGCGATGGCCGGGCGACCCACGACGACGGCGTCAGCGTGGCCGTCGGAAATCAACGACGTTGCCTCTTCGCGAGTTGTCACAACGCCGAAGCCGGTGTTCAGCAGGAACGTTCCGTTGAAGCGGGAGCGCAGGTCCTGAACGAGTTCGCTCGTCGGTTCCTTGTGGAGGACACTGAGGTACGCCAACTTCAGTGGGGCCAGGGCGTCAACGAGGATGCCGTAGGTGGCGCGTACATCGGCGGCGTCTTCTTCCACAGCACCTTGGACATTGTGCTCCGGCGAGATACGGATGCCCACACGGTCTGCGCCCACGGCGTCAACGACGGCCTGGGTTACCTCAATGACGAAGCGGGCGCGGTTTTCGGGCGAACCGCCGTACACATCCTCGCGCTGGTTCGCGGCCGGCGTCAGGAATTCGTGAAGCAGGTAGCCGTTCGCGGAGTGAAGTTCGACGCCGTCGAACCCTGCGTCGATTGCATTGCGTGAAGCCTGAACGAACTCCTCCCGGATGCCAGCCAGCTCTTCCGTCGCCAGCGCACGCGGAACCGGGAAGGACTGCTTGCCCTCGTAGGTGCGGGTCTGGCCTTCGATGGCGATGGCACTCGGGGCGACCACTTCGTAGCCACCCGTGGTGTCCTCGTGGGTGACGCGGCCGGCGTGCATCACCTGGGCGAAGATCCTGCCGCCTTCGGCGTGGACCGCAGCAGTTACGTCGGCCCAACCCTTGAGCTGTTCTTCAGTAACCAGACCAGGCTGGCCCGGGAAGCCACGGCCGGCCGGGCTGGGATAGGTCCCTTCGCTGACGATGAGGCCGAGTGAGGCGCGCTGCCTGTAGTGCTCGACGACGAGCGGGCCGGGGATGCCCTCTTTGCCCGACCTGACTCGGGTGAGCGGAGCCATCACGAGTCGGTTGGGTACTTCCAGCTGGCCGATGGTCATGGGGGAAAACAGCATGCGCAATTCCTTTCGGAGTGGATTGGGTCCACTGAAGGGAACTCCGCGGCGTCTGCAACTATTCCAGCTGAGACTCGGATCACCGCATCTTCATCGGGACGACGGCGGTGCGCCGGGACACCCTTGGCCTTGCCGATTTCGAAGGCAGTCGTCGGCGTAGTTACGCGTGATCGACCGCCACACGCTGACCTGCTGCGGCGGCGCGTTGAACTGCCCCTGGCCAGGGATCGGCAGCGGCGGTCCTCCGTTGACCGAGTACGTGCCCTGGAAAAATGTCGTCAGGACCACCGCGAAGTCACCGGTCCGGGCGTAGACGTGACTGGTGGACGTCTTTTCACCCCACCGCTCCTGCGGCAGCGGACCACCGGCCGAACTCTGGGGACCGAACGAAGTACCGTCGCCGTAACTCCACGTGTATTGGACAGGTTTGGCGTCCACGTGGACGTCCTGCGCCAGTATTTTGATGTCGAACTGTTGTTCGGCTGCCTCGCCGAAGAAATTCGTCTCTGCACCTCGAAGCGTATGCGGGCTGGGCTGAGCTGTTACACGGCCTGCGGCGATCGGAAGTTTTTGGAACTCGGTTTGAATCATCGCGGCGATGCGGGGCAACAGTTCTTCGGGGCGGGCATCGAAGAGACACGTTGGGCCCGAGTGATAGCTCCAGACCGGGTTCGGCACCCCAGCGGGCGCTTTCAGCCAAATGACAGGAATCCCGTCCTTACCGCCCGGGCCCTTCTTGCACTCGACCACAGTCTTCAGGCAGTCGGCATCAAAATCGCCGCCCCCGAGATGGCATTGGAGCTCGTATTTGTATTGGAACGGATCCGACGAGGGAGTTCCAGGTTCAGTGGGAACGAACTTTCCGGTAGCCGGATCCATCCTCCAGCCGCCGACGTTGACACCTTGGTTCCCAAAGCCCGCATCGACTCCCTCATCGGCGACTGCAGAAATCGAAGTGACGCTGGTCAGGGCCAAGGCAAGGACCAGTGATGCCAAGATCGCGAACCGGAACCTGAAGATGTTCATCGGATCGGGTGCAGACCTGTAACCTGCCACGCTCCATTGCGAAACGCTGACAGCATGATATTCCCGGTATCTGAAGGCGGCGTCGGGGCGCGGAATTGAGATCGGTCGGGGGCGAAATAAGAAATCTTCGATTGCTGGACCTGCACTACTACCTGATAATTTCCATCAGTCCCAGCATCAAATTTCGTACTAATGGCCGCTGCAGCAATTTTGCCTCCGACTAGCCAGCGATCTCCCTGGTAGTTATGCTTGACGGCCCCTACGAGATTGGAACAGAGTTCGCAGGTCTGTGCCGTAGTCGCCGACAGCTCATTCGTTTTGCCTGTCTCGTAGGCATAGTTCAGTTGTTCGAACCAATACCGTGCGAAGGCCTCCAGCCCTTCCTTCGTCTTCGCCTTCGCGGCCGCCGGCATGACGGGGACTGGGACGTTCTGCGCACGGCCCTTGGCGTCGGCGGGCCTGTAGCTGGCGGTCGGCGTCGGTGTGGCGCTGGGCGTCTCACTGGGACCGGCGGAAGCGGTTTCTGCGGCCGAACCGCTCGCTGAAGCGGAACTGGGTGGCGGCTGCGCCGTGCAGGCCGTTCCCAAGAGGGTGGTCGCGGTGAGCAGTGCAACAGCGGCGGCAAGCTTGCGGCCGGTGGTTGGAATGCGAGTTGTCATGTTCAGCTATTCCCCCGATAGAAATCAAGACGCCTGAATCCAAACAATGCCTAAGGGTAACTGAGATCACATTCCCGCGGTAAGGGTTATCCACAGCCCACTCGCGGGGCTCCCGCCGTTGCGTCGGAACGCCGCTACGAGCCCCGCGGGAACCCGGCCCCGACCACCGCCCCACCACCACCACCAACCCCGGACCACTAACCCGGGACCACCGACTCTGGAAATTCTCTACAGCGGCCAGAACAATGGGCCCATGATGTTCGAACACACAGACGGCAGCCCCATCCTGACCCTGACTGATGACCAGATCTGGAAACTCATCGAGGGAACACAACACGGCCGGCTGGTGGTGACAGTGGGCGGCGAGCCGGATATCTTCCCGGTGAATTACGCGACGACCAACCGCAAGCTCTACCTCCGCACCGCACCGGGCAACAAGCTGGCCGAGCTAACTATCAACTCCAAGGTCCTCTTCGAGACGGACGGCATCATGTCCGAAGAGGCATGGTCCGTGGTTCTTCGGGGCACGGCGCTGGTCCTGGAGAACTCAGCCGACATCGCTGCGGCCGAAGCCCTCGGACTCAAACCGTGGGTGCCAACGCTGAAAGACTTTTACGTCGAAATCGAACCGACGACGGCGAGTGGCCGGCATTTCCAGTTCGGCGAGCACCCCGAACGCGAGATCTAGGCGGCAACGTTCATATGCCTGCCGCCTAGACTTGAACCATGGCGGACAAGCTGACCCCTGAGCGGCGCAGCTGGAACATGTCCCGGATTCGCGGCAAGAATACCAAGCCCGAACTCCTGGTCCGCCGGATGTTGCACGCCAAGGGCTACCGCTACCGGCTGCACGGCACCGCGAGCGGTGGCAGGCTCCCCGGAAACCCGGACCTCGTCTTCGCCAGCCGCCGGAAGGTTATTTTCGTCAACGGCTGCTTCTGGCATTTCCACGACTGCCGGGTGGGCCAGCACGCACCAAAATCCAACGCCGAGTTCTGGGATACCAAACGCACCCGCACCAGGAACCGCGACGCCGAACAGCGCCGCCTGCTCGAAGGCGCCGGATGGCAGGTTCTGACCGTGTGGGAGTGCGAGCTGAAGGACCTCTCGGCCCTCGAGCACCAGCTCGACGGCTTCCTCAGCCGCTGACACCGGCGGACGCCGGACGCCGGACGCCAGCCCCAGCCCCGCGGCCTCCGCCGCTAACACCACCACCCGCTAACGCCGATGATGGGCAATCAGCCACTCGGCCATATGCCGGGCACGCCCGGCCGCGGCCCGGTCTCCGCCCGCGGCAGCAACGATCGCGCCCTTCATCAGGATGTACCAGGACCGGGCGAAGCCATCCGGGTCGTTGAGCTCAGCCTCTTCGGCGAGCTCCTGCACGTGGCCCCTGATCTTGTCGAGGTAGTCGATGCTGGCCCGGCCCAGGGGGTGGGTGGGGCCCATCTCCAGCAGGATGTTGACGAACGAGCACGCCTCGAAGTCCTCCCGTGCGAACCAGTCGGCGAAGACGTCGAAGATGGCCAGCAGCCGGCCCTCCGGGGTGAGGCCCCGCCGTCGGGCCTCCGAAATGATGGTGGCGACCGTCCATTGCCGGTCGCGGCGCTCCAGGAAGGCGAGCACCAACTCGTCCTTGGATGCGAAGTGGCGGTAGAAGCTGGCTTTCGCCACACCGGAGCGGCTAATCAACTCGTTGATGCCGACGTCCCGCACGCCACGACGCGAAAATAATTCGTAGGCAACATCCAGAATGCGTTCACGGATCCCGGTAGTCTCGGCAGCACCGGCGGCGGTGCCGCTGCCGGACGCAGGAGCATGGCCTCCGCCCGCGCGTTGGGGCGGTGGTGATGCGGCCTGGGAATTGGTTGGAAGAGACATCGAAAATATCGTACCGCTACACGAGACAGACTGGTCTACCTGAGCTAAGATCGAAGCTCGGGGACTAGCACTTATTGGTCAGTACGTGGGGATACTACAAACTCCGCAGGAGAATGCACCATGCCACACCTGTTGTTGTCTACCGAGACCCGCACGCGGCACGCTGCCCGGACCCCTGAAACTCAGGAGGATCTGGAGCCCCTGCGCCGCCAGGTTTCCGCCATCATCGAGGCAATTCTCGAGGAGACCAAGCCCGATGAGGCTTTGGTTCGCGAGCAGCTACGCTGGCACGTCGCAAACAATCCCGGAGAGCCGGAAAAGGCACTCCTGAATCACCTGCTGTCCGTCTCCACGGCGGCGCAGGACAATATCGCCTAGCGCGCGGAAGAACGCTCAGCGGCTGATGGTCGCCTGGCGGACAACTTCGCCCCAGGACTGCTGCGCGAGGTCGGCCACCGAGGCCAGGATCTCCTTCGGCGGCAGGGACAGGTCCAGCGGGAACTCCACCACGTCGATGTCCGTGTTGAGGATCCGCCGCAGCTTGATCTCGCCCGCGCCGGCGTAAACAAGCCAGGCCGTCGGAACCCGCAGCGAGGTGCAGTACGCCAGCATCCGGTAGTGGTCGGCGGAGAGCGAGGCGCCGACGTCGGACGCCGCCTTGTACTTCGCGTCGTACACCATCACCGGCCGCCCGCCGAGCAAATGCACCGCGCCCGGCTGCACCATGATCCGGTCGGTGTCGCGCACGGCCTCGTTCAGCATCGAGTTGTACCGCAGCCGCATTTCGCCCGGGAACGCGCCCATCGCCTCGCGCAGGGCGGTGCCGACGAAGTCCTCGAAGACTTTGGCCATGTCCACCACAAACGACGCCGACTGCTGCTTGCCGTCGCCGGCTTCGGCCGAGGCGTTCCGCAGGATGACCTCGGCGAGCCGCAGCGCCGGATGGTACCGGGTGTTCATCCGGCTGGCCCGCCAGGGCGGCAGGGGCGCGCCCGACTGAAGGCGGGTCACGGCGTCGAGCTTTCCCTTCAGCCGCCGCAGCCGGCTGAGCACGTCGGCCCGGACGCCGGGGACCTGGGACATGCGTTCCAGGGCGGCCCGCAGGATCCGGTTCTCCGGGATGTCCTCGGTGAATTCGTCGTAGGAGACCTCCAGGGGCACCAGCATGCCGGGGCGGCGCGAGATCTGGTCCGACATCCGGATCCGGCCCTTTACGGTGCGCAGCGACTCGTCGACGTTCAGGTACCCCTGCAGCACCCCGCGGCTCAGGGCCCGGTCCGCGAGCTGGGCCAGCGACTCGGCCAGGGCGCTCCACAGGTCCGCGTCCTCGACGGCAGCCACGGCGTCATCGCGGAAGCCCTGGTTTTCGGTGTAGCCGAGCAGGAACAGCAGCCGCCCGAGGCCGAGCCGCTCCTTGGGCCGCACTTCGAGCTGCACCGACGGGGTGCGCACCGATCCGACCTTCCCGACGGGTTCAATCCGGAACAGGCCCATGCCCAGCGGCGAGGCCTTGGCCAGTCCGCTGCCGTTGATGTACGCGGCGCTGCCGGCATCGATCCGCTCCACCACTCCCCCGGACAACTCGTCCAGCACAACGTGCTGGACGGAGCCCTGAAGGGCGGGACTAGACGCGCGCAAGGCGGGCCAACAGCTGCTCCAGACCGAACCGTTCTTCCAGCTGCGCCCGGTTGAGCTGGCCGTGGTAGTGCTCTTCGAGCAGCGGCATGAGCTCGTACTTCCAGATCCGGCGGAGCCCGGTGGGGGTCTGGGCGGCCTTCTTCATGAAGTACGACGGCCCGATCATGAGGTCGCGGTCCCATTCGTCGATGGCGGTGTTCAGCTCATCGAGCAGGAGCGCCGGCGTCGTGTCCAGGTCGCGGGCCTGCAGGAAGCGCAGCAGCGAGCCCTTCACCGGTTCCGTCTTGGGGTGCAGCTCGATGAAGGAGAACCGGCGTCGGATGGCGGCGTCCATCATCGCGATGGACCGATCGGCGGTGTTCATGGTGCCGATGATGTACAGGTTGTCCGGCAGCGAGAACGGCTCCGTGGGGCTGTACTGCAGGTAGATGCGGTCGTCGCGGTATTCCAGCAGGAAGTACAGCTCGCCGAAGACCTTCGCCAGGTTGGCGCGGTTCATCTCATCAATGATCAGGAAGTAGGGCTTGCTCTCGTTGCCCGGTTTCGCGGCTTCCTCGGCCAGCCGGCGCAGCGGTCCAGCGACCAGCTTGAAGGACACCTGGCCTTCGTCGGTCTTGTCCGGGCGGTACCCCTCGAAGAAGTCCTCGTAGGCGTAGGAGGGGTGGAACTGGACGAGTTTGACCCGTTCCTCACCGGTATCGCCGGCCAGCTCGGCCGCGAGGTGCTTGGCCAGGTAGGTCTTTCCGGTGCCGGGAGGGCCATAGAGCACCAGCTGGCGGTTTTCCTCCAGCAGTTCGGCGATTTCCTGAAGGGGTTCGAGGTCCATGTGCAGGGACGCGGCGAATTCGGCCGTCAGCGGGCGGAAGCCCTCGCAGGGAGGTTCGACGACGGCGTCCGGCTCGGCGCCGTCGTCCGGCTCTGCCTCGGCTTCGGCGGGCAGAAGGGTATCGAGCGCCTGGATGACCCGGGTGACGTCCACGATCAGCCCCGAGCTGGCCAGCTGACGCTGTACGTGGCGGGGCAGTTCTGCCGTCGAGTGGACCTCATCGAACCAGCGGACCTTGCGGCGCAGCCGCCGGTTGTCCTCGTAGTGCTCGGGCTCGCCGAGGACCACGCCCACCCGGACGGTGCCGGAGTGCTGGTACAGCGTGAGATCGCCCGGTTTCATGACGGTCAGGAAGGCGAAGACGGCCGTTTTGGTGTCTTCGCGCTCCACGTAGCTGAGGTGCTTGTAGTCCTCGTCCACGGCGTGCTGGACCACGCCCGCGGTCACCCCGGGATCGAGCAGGCGGAGGTGTTCGACGTCGAGCGTCACCGCCTCCTCTTCCTGCCAGGTGGCGAGCAGTTCGGCGTTGTCGTGGTGGCTGCGCAGCAGCCAGGCCCGGCGGCCGGGGTCGCCCACCTTGCGCCACTGGCTGACCAGCTGCCGGGAGTACCAGTCGATCCGCTGGCCGGCCTGCTCGTCCAGGTGCAGCCGGATCCGGTGGATGTCGGCCGAAACTTCCTCGTCCGTGTCCCCCTTGGCGCCGCCCACCAGGGACGCGAACGCGTCGCGGATTTCCTGGCGTTCGACGTCGGCGACTACGGGTTCGAAGTATGCGGGCCAGACCAGGAATTCAATGCTGCGCCGGATCGCGGGCTGGTCTTCGGGAGTGCCGGCGGTGAGTTCGTGGAAGGCCAGGGGGTCTGCGACGGCGGCCTCGACGACGGCGGTGGGCTGGGCGTCGACGTGGGCCACGAAGCGGCAGAGCCACTTCAGGTGGTCCCAGATGGTCCAGTTGAACTCCGCCGTGCGGTCCCGGATGACCCCGTGGTCCGTCATGCCGGCATAGAGTTCCTCGGGCAGTTCCAGGGGCGGCTCCAGCCAGGACGCGGCCTCCGCGACCCGGGCCCTTTTGACCTTCAGCGACTTCACCTCGTGCGCCAGCGGCAGGGACTGCAGGAAGAGCAGTTCCACGGCCAGCTGCTTCGCCCCGCGGGACGCGCCCTCCAGGTTCTGCCGGAGGTTGGTCATCATGGGCGCCTTCGGGTCCGTGGCGCCGCTGTCCAGGCGTTCGAGCAACTCGGCGGCGGCCTCGGCCGTCCACGTCATGGTGCGCCCGTCCAAGGCAGAGGGCTGGCCGTTCAGGCCGGCGCCGAGTACAAACCAGGCCGCGTCCTCGATCTCTTTGGAGATGCCGAGGGCGCGGTGCATGGCGGTCTTTGGCGATGGGGTCATGTTTTCAATTTACAGGCTAAAGCTGAACGAAGGCATAAAAGGGCGACACTAGTTACCCTTCAGTAGGGCCGCCGCCGTGAGGCTGACGGGCCGTGCGGACCCCTATTTGGCGGCCGGGCTGCGCTTGACGCCGAAGGTGAAATACGTGCCCGGGCCCACAAAGTTCACCAGGGTCGCGGCCCGCCACAGCGCCTTGCTGCCGCGGATCTCGGCCGCGGGGCGGCGGGAGATATCCCGCTGGGCGGCAATCAGCAGGGAAATCTGGACCACGGCGGCCGTGATGGTGCCGATCTTGGCCATCGGCGAGAGTTCTTTCCAGGTCTTCTTCCGCGGGTTGCTTCGCTTGGCCATCATTGCTGCTCCTCGCTCTCGACGCTCCGGAGTCCCCCGGGCCCGTTCAGTCTAGGACCGATCCCGGGGGCGAGGTAGGGCTAGTGGGCCTGGTGGACGGCCATAAACGGGGCGAGCTTGGCCCTCTGTTCCGGGGTCAGGCGCAGGACGCGCCCCGTGGCCTCGTCCACGAAGGCCAGGTGGCTGCTGGCCTTGACGCAGTCCTCGCCGGTGACGGGGTCCTGGACGAGGTAGTGGATGTCGAAGCTGGCGCCCTTGACCGCGCCGACCCAGAGCTGGACCACGGCCGGGATGTTGCGGTACTCCAGGGTCCGGACGTACCGGATCCGGTGCTCGACCACCAGCGCCAGCGTCCCCTCCGGCACATCGTTGAAGAGCGACACCTCGGGTTCGATCCCGGGCAGGCCAGCCCCGCGGGGCGGCCCGAAGGCGGCGATGCGCGCCTCCTCCAGGATCCGGACGAGCTGCACGTTGTTGATGTGCCCGTACGCGTCCATATCGCCCCAGCGCATCGGCACCTTCACCTCGAGGCGGCGCGGCCCGTCCGCCCCGGCCACGGCGGCGCTCAGCTGTGGACCGCCGTCGGGTCCTCCAGGACGGACGCCTCGGCGTCCTCCCCGGCGAACTGGGACATGTACAGCCGGTAGTAGGCACCCTGCAGCTCGAGCAGCTGTGCGTGGCCGCCCTGCTCCACGATGCGCCCGGACTCCATCACCAGGATGGTGTCGGCGTCGCGGATGGTGGAGAGGCGGTGGGCGATCACGAAGCTGGTCCGCTCGGTGCGCAGCGCGGCCATGGCCTTCTGGACCAGGACCTCGGTGCGGGTGTCGACCGAGCTGGTGGCCTCATCCAGGATCAGCAGCGAGGGGTTGGCCACGAACGCCCGGGCAATGGTGATCAGCTGCTTCTCACCGGCACTGACGTTGTTGCCTTCCTCGTCGATGACCGTGTTGTAGCCCTCCGGCAGGGCCCGGACGAAGCGGTCCACGAAGGTGGCCTTCGCTGCGGCCATGATCTGGTCCTCGGTGGCGTCCAGCTTGCCGTAGCGGATGTTCTCGTAAATGGTGCCGCCGAACAGCCACGCATCCTGCAGGACCATACCGACTTTGGAACGCAGTTCGGAGCGGCTGAGCCTGGTGATGTCGACGCCGTCGAGGGTGATGCTGCCTGCGTTGAGCTCGTAGAAGCGCATCACCAGGTTCACCAGGGTGGTCTTGCCGGCCCCGGTGGGACCAACGATCGCGACCGTGTGGCCCGGTTCGGCGGTGAAGGAGAGGTCCTCGATCAGCGGCTTGTCCGGGGTGTAGCTGAAGGTGACGTTCCGGAACTCGACGTGCCCGTCGGTCTTGGCCGGCAGGTGTTCGGTGGCGGTCTCGGCGTCCTGTTCGTCGGCGTCGAGGAATTCGAAGACCCGCTCGGCCGAGGCCACGCCGGACTGCAGCATGTTGGCCATACCGGCCATCTGTCCCAGGGGCTGGGTGAACTCGCGGGAGTACTGGATGAACGCGGTCGCGTCCCCCAGGCTCATGCCGCCTGAGGCCACCCGCAGGCCGCCGACCACGGCGATGCCCACGTAGCTGAGGTAGGAGACGAACTGCATGACCGGCATGATCATGCCGGAGACGAACTGGGCACCGAAGCTGGCCTTGTAGAGTTCCTCGTTGCGCTCGTCGAAGCGGGCCAGCATGTCGGCGTCGCGGCCGAACACCCGGACGAGGTCGTGGCCGGAGAACGATTCCTCGATCTGGCCGTTCAGTTCGCCGGTGTTCTTCCACTGCGCCGCGAAGAGTTTCTGGCTGCGCGCGCCGATGATGCCTGCCGCGACACCGGAGAGCGGGAGCGCGATCAGGGCGATCAGGGCCAGCTGCCAGGACACGATGAACATCATGATCACGATGCCGAGCACGGTCAGGGCCGAGTTCACCAGCTGCGCGAACGCCTGCTGGAGGGCCTGCTGGATGTTATCGACGTCGTTGGTGACGCGGGAAAGGATGTCCCCGCGCTGGCGGGTGTCGAAGTAGTTCAGCGGGAGCTTGTTGAGCTTCTTCTCGGTGTCATCGCGCAGCCTGCGGACCACACGCATCACGAGCACGTTCAGGACGTAGCCCTGCAGCCAGAGGAAGATGTTGGCGACGAAATACATCACCAGGACCACGCTGATCAGGAACGCGAGCTTCTGGAAGTCGATGCCGACCCCGGGAACGACGTCCATCCTGGACAGCATGTCCGCGAAGTTGTCCTGGCCCTGGGTACGCAGCCCGGCGATGAACTGGTCCTTGGTGACGCCGGCCGGGAGCTGTTTGCCCACCACGCCGCCGAAGATCACGTCCATGGCCTGGCCGAGGATGCGCGGGGCGATGACGTTGAGGACGACGGCGACGGTCACCATGGCCAGGACGGTGACGATGCCGGCGCGCTCGGGCTTCAGCAGTCCCATCAGCCGTTTCGCGGACGGCCAGAAGTGCTGGGCCTTCTTTGCGGGCACACCGAACATCCCGCCATCGGCCTCGCCGGGGGTGAATTCCTCTTCGTAGAAGTCGTCGTCGGACGCGTCGTCGGGCGCCGCGGCGGCGTCGTGCGGGGTCTTGGCAGCCAGTTCGGGGCTGAGCTTTTCGTTGGTGCTCACGCGATGGCCTCCGCGGTCAGCTGGGATTCGACGATTTCCTGATAGGTGCTGGAGCTCTCCAGGAGCTCCTCGTGGGTTCCGCGGTCCACGATCCGGCCCTTGTCCAGGACCAGGATCTGGTCCGCGTCCGCAATCGTGGAGACGCGCTGGCCCACGATGATGACGGTGGCGTCCGCGGTTTTGGCTTTAAGCGCCCGCCGGAGCCGGGCGTCGGTGGCGACGTCCAGGGCCGAGAAGGAGTCGTCGAAGAGGAAGACCTTGGGTTCGGTGACGAGGGCGCGGGCGATGCACAGGCGCTGGCGCTGCCCACCGGAGACGTTGGTGCCGCCCTGCGCGATCCGGGACTCGAGCCCGTTCTTCTTTTCACGGACGAAGTCCGCGGCCTGGGCGACCGTGAGGGCGTCCCAGAGGTCCTGGTCGGTGGCTTCAGGCTTGCCGAACCGCAGGTTGTGCTCGATGGTGCCGGAGAACAGGTAGGGCCGCTGCGGAACCATCGCCACGCGTCCGGTGATCTCGGCGCGGTCGAGCCGGGTCACCGGGACGCCGTCGAGCAGGACCTCGCCGGAGGCGGCGTCGAAGAGCCGGGGCAGGAGCGCCAGCAGGGTGGTCTTGCCGGCGCCGGTGGACCCGATGATCGCCACTGTCTGGCCGGGTTCGGCGGTGAAGCTGATGTCGCTGAGGACCGGCGCCTCGGCACCGGGGTAGGCGAAGGAGACGTTGCGGAACTCCACCCGGCCGGTCTTGGCGGCGGGCGCCTCGGGGCTGAGCGGTTCGTGGATGGAGGGTTCGACGTCGAGCACCTCGCCGATGCGGTCCGCACATACCGAGGCCCGCGGGATCATCATGGCCATAAACGTCCCCATCATGACGGCCATCAGGATCTGCAGCAGGTACTGCAGGAACGCGGTCAGGGACCCCACCTGCATCTCCCCGGCGTCCACCCGCTGGCCACCGAACCAAAGGACGGCGGCGGTGGAAACGTGCAGGATCATGCCGATCGCCGGGAACATCAGCACAAACAGGGAGCCGATTTTCAGCGACACGTCTGTGAGTTCCTTGTTGGCGCCGCCGAAACGGTCCGCCTCGTGGGGTTCGCGCACGAAGGCGCGGACCACGCGGATGCCGATGATCTGTTCGCGCAGGATGCCGTTGAGCCGGTCGATCTTGGCCTGCATGGAGCGGAAGAGCGGCATCAGGCGGACCACGAGGTACCCGACCACCACCACCAGGAGCGGCACGGAGACCCAGACCAGCCAGGACAGGTTGAGGTCCTCGCGGAGGGCCATCACGATGCCGCCGATGCACATGATGGGGGTGGCCACCATGAAGTTCAGCCCCATGAGCATCAGCATCTGGACCTGCTGGACGTCATTGGTGCCGCGGGTGATCAGGGTGGGTGCGCCGAAGACGTTCACGTCGCGGGCGGAGAAGCTGCTGACCTTGCGGAACACCCCGCGGCGCAGGTCCCGGCCGAAGGCCATCGCGGCCTTGGACCCGAAGTAGACACCGGCGATCGCCGTGACCACCTGGACCAGCGCCACCGCGAGCATCAGCCCGCCGGTCCGCCAGATGTAGTCAGTGTCACCGCGGGAGACGCCCTCGTCGATGATCTGGGCGTTCAGGCTTGGCAGGTAGAGGGCCGCAATGGTGGAGGCCAGTTGGAAGACGACAACGGCCGCAATATACGGCAGGTACGGCTTGGAATAGCGCCGTATAAGGGTGACAAGCATGCCCGCGGGTCCTTCGGAAGGGTTTGTGTAGCGCAGAAGAGAAAAATGGCAGGAGAGGAACAAGGAAAGTATTAGCAGGAGGGGCCGACAGCGTCGGCTGTCCTACTCTACGAAATCCGCCGCCGGCGCGGAACCTCCGGGAACGAATGTCATCCAATCGTTTTAGGAGGTGGGCCGCTGCGGCTCTGGAAAGAGTGCCCGAAGCGGGCCCTGGCGGCAGGACAGCGGCCCCGCGGCCCCCTGGATCGGGAGCTGCGGGGCCGCTGGTGGTGGTGTGCCGGCCTACTCGCCGCGGTGGCGGGCGTGCGTGGCGATGTAGTCGGCCGCGGCGCGCTGCAGTTTGCGCTCCTTGGCCAGCTGGCGGCGCAGCCTGGTCAGCTCATCGCTGACACGGGCCTGCTCGGCGGCGATGGCCCGCTGTTCGGCAGCCTGCTCGTGGACGGCGCGGAGCGCGTCGGCGAGCTGGAGCTGCTGCTCGGCGAGCAGCCGCTGGGTCTGGACCAGCAGGGGCACGATGTCAGCGTCGTCGGCGCGGGCCTCGGCCACCAGGGTCCGGGCCCGGAGCCGGGCACCTTCCCGCTCGTTCCTGGCCTCCCCTTCAGCGGACGGACGGTGGTCCTGGCCGAGCCGGGCGGCGTCCGGGAAGCGGGATTCGGCGGTCCGCTGACGGCTCAGGACCTCGATGAACTCACGGTCCAGGTCGACGATGCCGGTGGCCGGCCCGTCCGTAACGGAGTCCGTTTCCCGGCCGGCGACGACGGCGTGGGCTTCTGCCCCGGCGTCGACGTCGGCGCCCGAACCGGTGACGGACGCGGAGGCCGCGGCGGCCGCCGACGACTCCGGCTGGAGATCCACCGTGCGGCGCAACGGCTTCTCTTTGATGAACAGCACGGCGATCAGGGCAACCACACCGATGATGGCCGAGATCAGGAAGATCTCCGCGGTGGCGTCACCGTAGGCGGCGCGCATGATGTCGCGGATCCGCGGCGGCAGGTCCTTGAGGTCCATGCTGGCCCCGGCCGAGCCGCCCTTGACCGGAATCCCGGCGGCGGCCAGGCCCTCGGTGGCGAGGGTCTTGACGCGGTTGCCCAGGACGGCGCCGAGCACCGAGACACCCGCGGCGCCGCCGACCGAGCGGAAGAACGCAACCGAGGCGCTGGCGGTACCGATGTCGGTGGCCCGGACGGTGTTCTGCACGGCCAGCACGAGGTTCTGCATCAGCAGGCCCAGGCCCAGGCCCAGCACGGCGGTGTAGATGCCGGTCAGCCAGAGCTCGGTGGTGTGGTCGATGGTGCCGGCGAGGCCGAGGCCGCCGATCAGCAGGATGGAGCCGGCGATCAGGTAGCGCTTCCACTTGCCGGTGCGGCTGATCAGCTGGCCGGAGAGCACCGAGCCGATGAGGTTGCCGGCGATCATGGGAAGGGTCAGCAGGCCGGCCTCGGTGGGGCTGGCGCCGCGGGCCACCTGGAAGTACTGGCCGAGGAATGCGGAGGAGCCGAACATGGCGACGCCCACGGCCACGGAGGCCAGGATGGAGAGCGCGGTGGTGCGCTCGGAGATGATCTTGAGCGGGATGATGGGCTGCGCCACACGGGACTCGACCAGCACCAGCAGGCCAAGGAGGACGACGCCGCCGCCCACCATCGCCGCGGTCTGCCAGGACCACCAGTCGTAGTAGTCCGGGTTGCCGGCGAAGGATACCCAGATCAGCAGGAGGCTGACGCCGGAGGTCAGCAGGATGGAGCCGAGCCAGTCGATCTTGGCCGGGCGCTTGACGTGCGGCAACTTCAGGGTGATCTGGAGCAGGATCAGGGCGATGACGGCCAGGGGCACGCAGACGAAGAACGTCCAGCGCCAGCCGAGCGGGCTGTCCACGATGAACCCGCCAAGGAGCGGGCCGCCGGCGGTGCCGACCGCCATCACAGCGCCCATGTAGCCGGAGTACTTGCCGCGGTCGCGGGGCGGAATCATCGATCCCATGATCGCCTGGGCCAGAGCCGTGAGGCCGCCCATCGCGACGCCCTGGATGACGCGGGCCGTCAGCAGCAGCGGAATGGTCTCCGAAAGACCGGCCATGACCGAGCCGGCCACGAAAATCACGATGCTCAGCTGGACCAGGAACTTCTTGTCGAAGAGGTCCGCCAGCTTGCCCCAGATGGGGGTGGTGGCGGCGTTGGCCAGGAGCGCGGCGGTGATGACCCAGGCGAAGTCGGTCTGGGTGCCCTTGAGCTCGGACATGATGGTGGGCAGCGCGTTGGCGACGATGGTGCTGCTGATGATGGCGGTGAAGAACGCCGCGAGCAGGCCGGTCAGGGCTTCCATGATCTGCCGGTGGCTCATGGCCACCTGGGGTGCCGGGTGCGGGTTCGGGGTGGGTGCCGGGGGAATTCCGGCGGCGGCAGCGTGGCTGGCCATTGATTTACTCCTCAACAAAGGTGGTCGTGTCGGTGGATCCGGCCGTCTTTGCCCGGGCTGAACTCCGTAGGGATTCAGCTAGTTTTTTCAGGGTGCGTGCGGTCTCTTCGACGTCGTCCTCGCTCCAGTCCTGCAGGAAGACCTGCAGGGCGGCTGCACGCTGCGCCTCGATGGACCGGAGCTTCTCGATCCCGGACGGTGAGAGCGCGATCAGCTGCGCCCGGCCGTCCTCGGGGTCGGGCCGGCGGACCACGTAGCCGTGGTCGACCAGTTCGGCGAGGTGCCGGCTGAGCACGGGAGCGCTGACGCCGAGCCGCTCCGCAAGCTGCGTGGCCCGGGTTTCGCCCTCCCCCACAAAGCGCAGGACGCCCTGGAGCGCGACGCCGGTTTCGTCGCCGCGGAGGTTCGCCGCAGCAACGCACCGGACGGCGCGCTGGAGATCAAAAATGTGGTGGACCAGATTGGCCGCAGTAGTCGACGCGACTGACATATGTGGGTACGCCCCCTTATTTGCTTGCCCGAAGCAACAATACCTTAAATTGATTGCTTTGGGAAACTAAGAAGCGCACGGGAGGGGGTCCGGAAACGCCTCAGACCCCGAATCCGGGCGGACTCAGGGCCTGAGGCGGACGGGGTGCTGGTGCCTAGACGTCCAGGTGGGTGGGCGCGAACATCTTCAGGAGCGTCTCGACGACAACGACGTTGGGGCCGTCAGCGGCGAACCCGGCCGCCAGGGCATCCCCCACATCCTCCGGGGCCACCCGCACGGCCGGGACCCCGAAGGCCTCGGCCAGTTTCACGAAGTCCGGGCGGGCGAGTTCGGTGGCGGTGGCCTTGCCGAAGGCGCCCACCATGTATTCGCGCAGAATGCCGTAGCCGCCGTCGTCGACGATCAGCCAGGTGACCGGGACGTTGTGCTGCTTGGCGGTGGCCAGCTCGGAGATGGAGTACATGGCCGAGCCGTCGCCGGAGACGGCGAGCACCCGGGCGGGCTTGCCGGAGGTGCCCGTGGTCTCCAGGCCCACGGCCCCGCCGATGGCTGCCGGGAAGCCGAAGCCCAGGCCGCCGGCACCCTGGGCGGAGTGGAACTGGCCCTCGCGGGCGTCCCAGCAGGACCAGCCCCAGTAGGCGGAAATGGTCATGTCCCAGAAGGTCTGCATGTGCGCGGGGACGGCCTCGCGGATGTCGGCCATGAATTTCAGCTCTTTGCCGAGGTCCTGGGATTCCAGGCGTGCCGTGACCTTGGCCAGGGTGTCCTTGACCAGGTCCTCGGGGGTGCTGCCGTGCCAGTCCGCGCGCTCGCCGTGCGGTTCCGTCAGGGCCGCGTCGAGGGCTGCCAGCGCCTGGCCCGCGTCGGCGCGGATACCCAGGCCCGGCCGGTTGGATTCGAGCACCCGGGGTTCGGCGTCGATCTGGATGATCCGGCCGCGCGGTTCGAAGGTGAAGTAGTTGGAGGTGACTTCGCCCAGCGAGGATCCGATGACGATCAGCACGTCCGCGTCCTCGAGCAGCTCGGTCATGTACTGGTCCTCGATCCAGGACTGGAGCGAGAGGTCATGGTTCCAGGGGAAGGCGCCGTTGCCGCCGGGCGTGCAGATCACCGGGGCGCGGAGCTTTTCGGCGATGGACAGCAGGGACTTCTCGGCCCGGCCGCGGCGGGTGCCGCCGCCGGCGATGATGGCCGGGCGCTTGGCCTCCGAGAGCCAGGTGACGGCTTCGCGGACGAGCTCCACGCGGGGCGGGTTGTCTGCGGCTTCGGCGAGCGCGTCCTCCACCGGCGGGACCATGATCGGATCCAGCAGGACGTTCTGCGGGATCTCGAGCCAGACGGGGCCCTGCGGCGAGGAGATGGCCTCGGTCCAGGCGTCCTGGATGGCCGAGGGGATCCCGGAGGCGTGCTGGATCAGCCGCTGGCTCTTGGTGACGTTGGCGGCCGAGGCCTTCTGGTCATCGAGCTGGTGCAGCATGCCCTTGCGCCGCGCGCCCAGGCCTTCGAGCGGAATCTGGCTGGCCACCACCACCATGGGCACCCCGGTGGCGTAGGCCTCCTGCAGTCCGGCCAGGGAGGTCAGGGCGCCGGGGCCGGTGGAGAGGAAGAGGACCCCCACCTCGCCTGTGGCGCGGGAGTAGCCGTCTGCTGCGAAAGCTGAGTTGTTTTCCACCCGCGAGGAGACGAAGTGCAGGTTCCCGCGGCCCATCGCATCGAACAGGCCCAGCGCGTGCTGGCCCGGGATGCCGAAGACGGTTTTGGCGCCGAGCGCCTCGAGGGTCTCGACGACGAGGTCGCCGCCGTTGCGCACGCCGCTCACTGGGCGACTCCGGCTTCGACGGGACGGGCAGCGGGCGCGCTGAAACCTGCCGGACGGCGGGTCTCGCGGCCGAGGGCCTGGGCGGCATAGCCGTTCGGCGCACCGGTCCGGTCGCCGTCGACGGCGTTGTCAGCCATCAGGGTGACCAGTTCGTAGGCGACATGGCTGGCGGCCACCCCAGTGATTTCCGCGTGGTCGTACGCCGGAGCGACCTCGACGACGTCGGCCCCCACCAGGTTCATCCCGCGGAAGCCGCGGATGATCTCCAGCAGCTCGCGGCTGGTGAGGCCGCCGGCTTCCGGGGTTCCGGTGCCCGGGGCGTGGGCGGGGTCGAGGACGTCGATGTCCACGGAGATGTACAGCGGGCGGTTGCCGATCCGGTCGCGGACCTTGGCCACGGTTTCCAGGACGCCCTGGTAGTAGACGTCGGCGGAGGTGACGATCCCGAAGCCGAAACGGTGGTCGTCGTCGAGGTCCTTCTTGCCGTACAGCGGGCCGCGGGTGCCGATGTGGCTGGTCGCCTCGGTGTCCAGGATGCCTTCCTCGACGGCACGCCGGAACGGGGTGCCGTGGGTGTATTCGGCGCCGAAGTACGTGTCCCAGGTGTCCAGGTGGGCGTCGAAGTGGAGCATGGCCACGGGGGCGCCGGCACGTTCGGCGGCGGCGCGCAGCAGCGGCAGGGCGATGGTGTGGTCCCCGCCCAGGGTCAGCAGCTTGCTGCCGGCGGCGGTGAGGTCCAGGGCGTTCTGCTGGATGGTCTCGATGGCCTCGTTGATGTTGAACGGGTTGACGGCCATGTCCCCGGCGTCGGCAACCTGGATGTTCTCGAACGGGCTGACGTCCCAGGCCGGGTTGTAGGGCCGGAGCAGACGGCTGGCCTCACGGACGTGGTTGGCGCCGAAACGCGCGCCGGGACGGTAGGAGACCCCCGAGTCGAACGGGACGCCGACCACCGTGACGTCGGCCTTTGCCACCTGGTCCAGGCGCGGCAGGCGGGCGTAGGTGGCGGCGCCGGCGTAGCGCGGGATGCGGGAGGAATCGATGGGGCCAAGGTTGCCGTTGGCTTCGATGCGCAGCTCTTCCAAGAGGGCGTCTCCTTCGAGGGTTGTCCGACTGGTGTGACTGTCATCATACACTCGAAGTTGCCCGTCGCGCATCAAATGTTTACCTTCTGGCGGCCGGCCCCTACTGGCTGGCGGCGGGGACCAGCACCCAAAGCACCTCGACCGGCTCGTTAGTGGGATTGATCCACGTGTGCGGCTCCCGGCCCGGGAAAGTGACCGTATCGCCGGTTTCCAGCTCGAACTCCTCATTGGTCAGGATCAGCCGGATACTGCCCTTGACCACATGAAGGACGTCGACATCGCAGTCGACGGCGTAGAGCTCGGACTCGCCGCGGCCCTGCGGCTCGATGACGGCCTGGATAATCTGGACCCGGCGCTCGGAGCGCGCAGTGAGGAGCCGTTCGACGATCCCCTCGCCGCCAAGCGAGATCCGGGGACCGTCGCCCTTTTTGGTCAGGTGGGTTTCCGGGGCGGCAAAGAGGTCCCCGATCGAGATGGAGAGCACCTGGCAGAGGGTGACCAGCGAACTCACCGACGGGGAGGTGAGGTCCCGTTCGACCCTGCTGAGGAATCCCTTGGTCAGCCCGGTGGCGTCCGCGACCTGTTCGATGGTGAGCCGCTGCGACTGCCGGGCGGCGCGGATCCTGGAACCGATGGCAACGGGCGCATTGCTCGGTTCTACGGGTAGAGCCTTCATGAGGGAAACCTTTCACGGCCGGCCGCGCGGCCCCAGCGTTGGAGCCAATCCTAACTGGAGACACGCGCTGGAGCGGCAGGCCGGACACGCCGTCGTAACACCTTGACTGTTACCGACGTCACACCCTACTGTTTGGCAACAAGTGTTGCCTATTAGGCAATGAACCGGGTGTTCCCCTCCGGAGCCCTCCGGCACTCTACCGTCAAGCAGCCACGGCGGCCCGCAACGTTGCGGCCCGGCCGGCAGCGCTGCTTCCGAACCGCTCCAAGGAGCCCTCAATGGACGCAAGTTTCGTCAACATCGCCATCGTGGTGGTGTATCTCGTTGCCATGCTGGCCTTCGGCTGGTGGGGCAAGTCCCGCACCAAGAACAACAGCGACTTCCTGGTGGCCGGCCGCCGGCTCGGCCCCTTCCTCTACACGGGCACCATGGCCGCCGTGGTCCTCGGCGGCGCGTCCACGGTTGGCGGTGTGGGGCTGGGCTACAAGTTCGGCATCTCCGGGATGTGGCTGGTGGTCGCGATCGGCGCCGGCGTGCTGCTGCTGAGCCTGCTCTTCGCGGGCACCATCCAGAAGCTGAAGATCTACACCGTGTCCCAGATGCTGAGCCTGCGCTACGGCAGCCGGGCCACACAGACCTCGGGCATCGTGATGCTCGCCTACACGCTGATGCTCTGCGCCACCTCCACCGGCGCCTACGCCACGATCTTCGTGGTCCTCTTCGGCTGGGACCGTTCCCTCGCCATCGCCATCGGCGGCGCGATCGTCCTTGTGTACTCCACCATCGGCGGCATGTGGTCCATCACCCTGGCCGACCAGGTCCAGTTCGTGATCAAGACCGTCGGCATCTTCCTGCTGATGCTCCCCTTCACACTCAACGCCGCCGGCGGCCTCGACGGCATCCGCAGCCGCGTTGACGCCAGCTTCTTCCAGATGGACGGCATCGGCGTCCAGACGATCATCACCTACTTCGTTGTGTACACGCTGGGCCTGCTGATCGGCCAGGACATCTGGCAGCGCGTGTTCACCGCCAAGACGCCGTCGGTCGCCCGCTGGGGCGGCGCCACCGCCGGCGTCTACTGCATCCTCTACGGTGCGGCCGGCGCGCTGATCGGCCTGGGCGCCCGCGTGGCCCTGCCGGCCATCGACGTCAAGGCCCTCGGCAAGGACGTCGTCTACGCCGAGGTCGCGACCAACCTGCTGCCGGTCGGCATCGGCGGCCTGGTGCTGGCCGCGGCCGTGGCCGCCATGATGTCCACCGCTTCCGGCGCCCTGATCGCCGCCGCCACCGTGGCCCGCGCCGACGTCCTGCCATTCGTGGCCGGCTGGTTCGGCAAGAACGTCAACACCGACGACTCGGACAACCCGGAGCACGACGTCAAGGCCAACCGGATCTGGGTCCTGGGACTGGGCGTGGTGGCTATTGTCATCGCCATCATCACCAAGGACGTGGTGGCGGCGCTCACCATCGCCTACGACATCCTGGTCGGCGGCCTGCTGGTCGCCATCCTGGGCGGCCTGCTCTGGAAGCGCGGCACCGGCGCCGGCGCGGCTGCCTCGATGGCCGTCGGCTCGGTGATCACCCTCGGCACCATGATCGTGCTGGAGATCAACGCGGAGGTCCCGCTGGACGGTATTTACGCCAACGAACCGATCTACTACGGCCTGCTGGCCTCCGCGGTGGTCTACGTCGCCGTGTCGCTGCTGACCAGGCCGACCGACGCCGCCGTGATGGCGCACTGGCGGGACCGGGTTGCCGGCGGCGCAACGCCGGAAGAGGACAAGGTTCCGGCCCTGAACCACTAGCAGGGTCCGGCAGCGGCCGGTTTCAGGTTTCGAAGGACGCACGACGGCGGCGCCTCCCCACCGGGGATGCGCCGCCGTCGTGTTCCCTGCCGTCGTGCCACTCGGGGCGGGACCCCGGACAGGGCTACTCCTCCCCCGCGTCCCTGAACTCGTCAGCGTCGACCGGCGGGGTCGGCTGGTCGTCGCCGAGGAAATCGTCCGCGTCCAAGGGGACGAGCCGGTCGGCTTCCTCCAGTAGTTCCTCGTCGTCGGGCTCCGCGGCGCCGACGGGGGCGTCTTCGGCGTAGTCGTAGGCGGGGTCGGATTCGATGGAGTCCCTGGCCGGCTGTGCGGCGTGTGGTCCGGTGCTGTCCATGGTGCAACCTCCGTGGGTCGGGCGGCGGCAGTGCGAGTCGGGCCGCCCGGAGCCTTGCACCGGTCCCGGACAACCACCCGGGCGGGCCCGCCGGAGAACCCGCCCTGGCCTCCATTCGAGCACCGGGGACGGTGGGGGTCAAGGGCCGCCGGGCCCCCGGTAGGCGGTGCTGTGCGGGAGCTGTTTTTACGGGCCGCCGAAACTTTCCGCTGAGGATTGCCAGCCGAAAACCCCCGGAATTACGGGGTACGCTGGAGTCGCAATGGGGCCGCATCATGCCCCATCGAGCCCAGGAGTTTACGTGTCCCAACACGCCCCTTTTGACCAAAACCACGCTACCGCCGCCACCCCGGCGGACATCAAGCGCTGGCGGCAGTACCTTGCCGACGAACGCGCCGAGGCCGCGGTGTACCGCGATCTCGCGCAGAACCGCAGCGGCGAGGAACGCGCCATCCTGCTGGCGCTGGCCGAAGCCGAAGGCCGGCACGAGGCGCACTGGCTGAATCTGCTCGGCGAGCACGCCGGCCGCACCCGTCCCGCCTCGCTCCGCAGCCAGTTCCTTGGTTTCCTGGCCCGGCACTTCGGGTCCGTTTTTGTCCTG
Source organism: Arthrobacter sp. 05L44 (assembly GCF_056397605.1). Lineage (NCBI taxonomy): Bacteria > Bacillati > Actinomycetota > Actinomycetes > Micrococcales > Micrococcaceae > Arthrobacter > Arthrobacter sp. 05L44. The sequence goes on from NZ_JBFTNS010000004.1 coordinate 105,559, forward strand.
GCCCTGGCCCAGCGCGCCGAAAGCCGCTCGCCTTACGCCAACGATCCCTCGGCCACCCCGGCCATGGTCGCGGATGAGCAGATCCATGAGGAAGTGGTCCGCGGCCTGGCCACGCGCGGCCGCAACCGCCTCGCCGGCAGTTTCCGCGCCGCGGTCTTCGGCGCCAACGACGGGCTGGTCAGCAACCTCTCCCTCGTGATGGGTATGGCCGCCTCCGGCGTGGGCAGCTCCGTGGTCCTGCTCAGCGGCGTGGCGGGCCTGCTGGCCGGCGCGCTGTCGATGGGTGCCGGCGAGTTCATCTCCGTGCGCTCCCAGCGTGAGCTGCTGGCCGCGACCCGGCCCACCCAGGTCACCCTGGCCGCCGCGCCGCTGCTGGACCTCGAGCACAACGAACTTGTGCTGGTCTACCTGGCCCGCGGCATGTCCCGGGAGGCAGCGGAGCACCGCGTGGCCGAGCGGATGGGCCTGCTCGACTGCGACTGCGATCCCAGCCTGTCCCTGCGGCCCGAACTCCCGGAGACCGAGGACCAGCACGAGGCCGTCGGCACGGCGTGGAACGCTGCGGCGTCGAGCTTCTGCTTCTTCGCCTCCGGCGCCATCATTCCGATCATTCCGTTCCTGCTGGGCATGACCGGCATCGCCGCCCTGGTGGTCTCCGCCGCCCTGGTGGGCGTCGCGCTGCTGCTCACCGGCGGCGTCGTCGGCCTCCTGTCCGGCACCTCCCCCACCAGCCGGGCGTTCCGCCAGCTCGCCATCGGCCTCGGCGCGGCCGCGGTGACCTACCTGCTTGGCCTGGTGTTCGGCGCGGTGGTCGGCTAGTGGACGACCCCGGGTTGCCGGACTCCGGGTTGCGGGACCGGGGGCCGCGGCACGGCCGCGCCCGCGGTGCCGCCCGCGTGGTCCGGAACCTGGCCGCCGTGGTCCTGATCGCCGGAGCCGCCTTCCTGACGGCAGGGCTGGCGTACGGGGATCCGCGGTTCGTGGGACTGTTCGAGTTCAACGGCGGAGCCGACCACCAGCAGGCCCGTCCCCTGGCGGGCCACCCGACCGCCAGTCAGGCCGGCCGCCACGCCGGCGTCCCTGCCGGCGGGGAACAAATGGCGGTGCCGCCGCCGGGCTTCGAGGAACAAAACCAGCCCCTGGGCCAGCCGCAAACGCCGCCGGTGGACAGCAAGTCCTACAAATTCCTGGCCACCAACGCCGACGGGAGCCCCGTGGGCTACTCCCCCTGCCGGCCCCTGCATTATGTGGTGAACGCCGCCCTGGCCCCCAAGGGCGCCGGCAAACTGGTGGAGAACGCGATCCGGACGGTATCCGAGGCGACCGGGATCAGGTTCATCGACGACGGCGCCACCACCGAGCTGCCGTCGCAGACGCGGGCGCCGTACCAGAAGGAACGGTACGGCGAGCGCTGGGCTCCGCTGCTGATCGCGTGGACCACCCCCGAGCAGGCGCCGCAGCTTAAGGGCACCGTGATCGGAACGGGCGGCAGCACCCATTTCAGCTACGGCGACGGACCCAAGAGCTACGTGACCGGCAGCCTGGAGCTGGACGCGCCGCAGATCGGCGAGGACCTGGGCCGGGCGGACGGCGCGGCCTATGCCACGGCGGTGATCCTGCACGAACTGGGCCATGTCATGGGCCTGGAGCACGTCAGCGACCCCAAGCAGCTCATGTACCCGGAGATCGGTACTCCCGACGGCCTGGCCGCCGGTGACCTGAACGGCCTCTACGCGCTGGGCCACGCCCAGTGCCGCAAGGACCTCTAGGGTTCCAGGACGGCCACTGCCTCCTGGACCGAGTCCACCAGGAAGATCCTGTCCTCCATTCCCCGGCCCGCGGCGAGGCTCTGCAGCAGCGGCCACGCCGGGAATCGCCGCAGCCAGTGCTCCCGCCCCACCAGCACCATGGGCGTGATGGTTTCGGGGGCGGCGTAGTAGTTCTCGCAGGCGTCCTGGAAGATCTCCTGGATGGTCCCGCCGGAGCCGGGCAGGAAGATGATCCCGCCGTTGCAGAGTTCCAGCAGGATCGCCTCCCGGATGGCGTTCGCGAAGTATTTGGCGATGTGCGTGGCGAAGAAGTTGGGTGGTTCGTGCCCGTAGAACCAGGTGGGGATGCCCAGGGACGGAGTGCCGTCCGGATGGCGTTCGACGACGGCGGCCGCCGCCCGCGCCCAGGCGGACACCGAAGGCCGGAAGCCGGGCACGGCGGCGAGGTCCGCCAGGGCCCGCTCGAAGACGGTGTCATCCGCCGCGCTGAGGTACGCGCCGAGGTTTGCGGCTTCCATGGTGCCCGGGCCCCCGCCGGTGGCGACCACCCGGCCGTTCCTGGCCAGGAGCCGGCCGAGCTGCGCCGCCTCGGCGAAGCTGGCCGAGCCGCGGGCCTCGGCGTGGCCGCCCATCACGCCCACCAGGGACCGGCCCCGGCACAGCTCGGAGCGGGTCAGTTCGTCCAGGGCGTCGCCGATCGAATGGTCGTGCAGCGCCGCGGCCAGGGTCGCGTCCAGCCGGTGCCGCTGGCCGGGCCGGATGCTCCACTGGTAGACGCGGGCGTCGAGGGTGTCCTCATACCGGGAGTCGGCGATGCCCGCATAGAGCTCCTGCGGGGTGTACAGCTGGCCGCGGTAGGGGTTGAACGGCACCTCGTCCAGCTTGGGGAAGATCAGCGCGCCGCGGGCGCGCAGGGACTGCTCCACGCCGTCGTCAAAGGTGCAGCCCAGGAAGATCGCTCCCTGCGCTGCCAGGGATTCGAGGGTTGACCGCCGCCCGCGGAGGTCCAGCGATTGCAGATGCCAGCCGTGCATGGTGCGCGCGCCGTCCCGGACCATCCGGTCGAAGGTGTCGAGGCTTTCCACCTCGAGGGTGCGCGGGCTCGGGTGCAGGCTGCGGGCAGCGCTCATCCGGCGCCTCTAGCCCCGGCGGCCGGCGGCGCCGGCGGCGCCAAGGTGGGCGTCGAGCTTGGCCAGGGTCTGTTCCAAGTTGGCGGGGTGGCGGCGGAGGTAGCCGGCCAGGCGGAGGAAGAACTTGCCGCGCACCCCGCGGGCGTCCCACTGCTCGGTGACGGTGGTGCCGGGGATGCCGGCGGCGTCGGTGCCGGGTTCCAGCAGGTACCGCCAGATGTGCCCGTAGAAGTGGCGCCAGGCGATGCGGCGGCCTTCCTCGAATTCGCAGACGGTGTTGAGGATCTTGTAGTCCACGCCGATCTTCATGTCCATCCCGAACTTCGCACCGGGACCCAGCCGCTGCGGGCCCCTGGGCTGGGCGCCCTTGACGGTGTCGGAGCCGTCGATCACGCTGTGCAGGGCGGGGGTGGCGAGCACCTCGAAGATGGCTTCCGGGCTGGCGGCGATGAAGCGGCTGCGGGACACGAGATACCTGTTGTTCATCCGGCAATCCTAGCCCTGCGGAAAATCCGCAGTTGTGATGCAAAATGAGTCATGCAGAATCCAGCACGGCCCGCTGCCGGCCGCCCCCGTATCGGTATCCCGGTGCGCCTGACGAGTTCCTCGAACCCGGATCCGCGGGTGGCCGAGGCCAACGCTCTGTTCGATTACATCGTTGACCTGGTCCGCGACGGCGGCGGCGAGCCCGTGCTGCTCACCGCGGCGGAGGGAACGGAAGGGCTCGACGGCGTGGTGCTCCCCGGCGGCGGCGACCTCGCCCCGGAGCTGTACGGCGAGGAGGCCGGCGGCGCCTGTTACGACGTCAACCCCGGGCAGGATGCCCTGGACATCGCCGTGGCCCGGCAGTCGATCGACGCCGGGCTGCCGGTGCTGGGCATCTGCCGCGGCCACCAGCTGCTGAACGTGCTGTATGGCGGCAGCCTGATCCAGGACATGGACCCGGGGTCCGTGGCGCACCGCGAACCTGCCCCGGCCCACGATGCCGGACCCTGGGCGTGGCACGAGGTCGGGATCGCCGCCGGATCGAAGGTAGCCGGGCTGTACGCGGCCGAACAGGACACCGGAGAACAGCGCCCCGGAGTTCAGGGCACCGGAGTTCAGGGCAGCGGAGCGCCGGCGCTGACCGTCAAGATCGCCTCCGGACACCACCAGGCAGTGGCCCGGGTGGCCAACGGCCTCGTGGTGACGGCCGTGGCGGACGACGGCACCGTGGAGGCGCTCGAGGACCCGGCGCGCTGGGTGGCCTCGGTCCAGTGGCACCCGGAGGCGCGGGAGCTTCCGGCCGGGGAACGGCTGGCGCCGTTCCGGGCCTTTGTGGAGGTCTGCCGGAGCAGCCCCGCGCGTCCGCAGCCGAACTAGAGCCGCTGCAGTTCGGCGTCGTCGTCCCGGACCGCCGTCTCCGGCGCATTGGGGACGGCCGTCTCCGGGGTGCGCGGTGCCTTGCGCGCGGCGGCGGCTGCGAAGGCCATCACGGCCAGGCCCAGCAGGGTGATGCCCGCGCCGGCCCAGATCGGCGAGGTGTAGCCGAGGCCGGCGGTGATGGTCACGCCGCCCATCCAGGCGCCCAGCGCGTTGCCCACGTTGAAGGCGCCGATGTTGGCGCCGGACGCGAGCGTGGGGGCGGTTTCGGCGTACTTCATCACCCGCATCTGCAGGCCGGGCACGGTGGCGAAGCCGAAGCCGCCCAGCAGCACCATGGACGCAATGGTGATCGGCTGGCTGGTCGAGGTCAGCGCGAACACAACCAGCACCACCACCAGGGCCGCCAGCACCACCAGCAGGGTGCGGTCCACGTTCCGGTCCGCGGCCCGGCCGCCGACGGTGTTGCCGATGAACAGCCCCACCCCGAAGAGGATCAGCAGCCACGGCACGGTGGAGGCGGCGAAGCCGGTGACCTCGGTGAGGGTGAACGCGATGTAGGTAAACGCCCCGAACATGCCGCCGTAGCCGAGGATGGTCACGGCAATGGAAAGCCAGACCTGGCCGGACCGGAAGGCGCGGAGTTCGCCCCGCAGACCGCCGGCGGCACCGGGCGCCCCCGCCCCGGTCTTGGGCACCAGGGCCAGGATCCCCGCCAAAGCGAGCACCCCAATGCCGGTGATGGCCCAGAACGTGGAGCGCCAGCCGGCGGCCTGGCCGAGCATGGTGCCGAACGGCACGCCCAGCACGTTGGCGGCCGTCAGTCCGGTGAACATAATCGCGATGGCGCCGGCTTTTTTGGAGGGGGCGACCATGCCGGCGGCCACCACCGCGCCGATTCCGAAGAAGGCGCCGTGGGCCAGGGCCGCGATAATCCGGCCCACCATCATCAGCGCATAGTCCGGGGCGAGCGCGGAGACGAGGTTGCCGGCAATGAAGAGGATCATCAGGACCGCGAGCACGGGCTTGCGTTCGAACCGGGTCACGGCGGCGGTCAGGAGCAGCGCCCCGACGACGACGGCGAGCGCGTAGCCGGAGATCAGCCAGCCGGCGACGGCCTCGCTGACGTGGAAGTCCGCCGCCACTTGCGGCAGCAGGCCCATAATGACGAACTCGGTGAGTCCGATTCCGAACCCGCCGAGGGCGAGGGCTATCAGGCCGATGGGCATGGCGATGCTCCTTCAAAACTGTACGGGGGTGTGTGCGAGGCGTAAGCTAGTAGTTGCAGACGCGTTATTTATTGTTGCACACGCAACTATAGCGCGCAAGCAACTATATTTGGCACCCCGCGTCCGCGCCGGACAGCAGGAGCCCGACCTGGAAGGGAGCACAACTGATGGGCATCAAGGACGACGCCGTCGAGGTCCGGGCGCAAGGCTGGCGGACCCTCGCGGCACTGCACGGACTGATCGAGGCGGAGCTGGAGCGCTCCCTGCAGGCCGAGGCGCAGCTCTCCGTGGTTGAATACACGGTCCTGGACGCGCTCAGCCGGCAGGACGGCTGGCATATGCGGATGCAGCAGCTGGCCCGGGCGTCCGCCCTGAGCGCCAGTGCCACCACGCGGCTGGTCAACCGGCTGGAGGAGCGCGGGCTGCTGACCCGGATCCTGTGCGCGGACGACCGCCGCGGGATCTACACCGAGCTCACCCCGAGCGGCATCGCCCTGCTGGACCAGGCCCGGCCGGCCCACGACGCCACGCTGGAGCGCGCACTCGCCCAGGCCCAGGAGGTCCCGGAGCTCGCCGCGCTGGTGGACGCACTCCCCCGGCTGCACGCGCGGGTCTAGCCGGGTCTAACCGGGGGGCAGCAGCCGCCAACCCCTTGGCAAGCGGCACCGGCGGGGGTACGGTTAAACAACCAGAAGGTTGATCAACACATCAGTTGATTACGGAGCTGGTGACCGTGTAGCACGAGAGCGTGACGCCATGGCTGACGACGACGGACTCCTCGACACCGCTTTCCTGGCGCTCGCCGACCCCATCCGCCGCAGCATCATCGCCCGGCTTAGCCGCGGCCCGGCCACGGTCAACGAATTGGCGGAACCCTTCGCGATCACCAAGCAGGCGGTCTCGAAGCACATCCAGGTGCTTGAGCAGGCGGACCTCGTCACGCGCACGCGCGACGCCCAGCGCCGGCCCGTCCACCTGAACCCCGCACGGCTGGAGGCACTCACCGCGTGGATCGACCGGTACCGGCTGGTCCGCGAGGGGCAGTTCCGCAGCCTCGATGCCGTGCTCCAATCCCAGGCTGCCGAACGCGGCACCCAGGCAAAGGACTCATCATGAGCAACGTACTGAAACTCACGGTTCCGGAAGACCTGCCCTTCATCGACTTCGAGCGGGAGTTCGACTTTGCAGTGGCCGACGTCTTCCGCGCCCACAAGGAACCCGAACTCGTCGCCCAGTGGCTCGGCCCACGGCGGCTCACCATGGACGTAGACCACTACGACTTCCGCACCGGCGGGACCTACCGCTACACCCATACCGGGCCCGACGGCGTCGCCCGCCAGTTCAACGGGGTCTTCCACACCGTGCGGGAGAACGACTTCGCCGTCCAGACCTTCGAGTACGGCGGCTACCCGGACGTGGTCAGCATCGAGTTCATGACCTTCGAGGACCTCGGCGGCGGCCGCACGAGGCTGAGGGCCCACGCCGTCTACCCGAGCATGGAGGCCCGGAACGGTATGGCGGAATCCGGGATGGGCGACGGGCTCTCCGAGGCCTACGAACGGCTCGAGGAACTGCTGGCCGGCGCCAAGGTCTGACGCGCCAGGGCCTCGTCCAGCACCAGGCCGAGGTTGGACGCGTCGTGGGCAAACCGGCCCAGGAAGAGTCCGTCCGCCGCCAGTTGCGGCAGCAGCCCGGGTCCGGCGCTGCCGCCGTAGATGATGGGGCACCGGCCGTCCAGCCCGTCGCGGATCAGTCCCACCACGGCGTTGACGTACGACGGCGGGGCCGGCCGGTCCGCGCCGATCGCCCAGACCGGCTCGTAGGCGAGGACTAGTCCCGCGCCCAGTTCCGCGTCCCCGGCGGCAGCGGACCGGACCTGGCCCAGGCAGAACTCCGCGGCTTCCTCCGGCGCCGTCTCCGCCGGCTCGCCGACGCACAGCAGCGACGTCAGCCCGGCGTCGGCGGCGGCCCGCACCTTGCGGGCCACCACGCCGTCGTCCTCGCCGAACTGGGCCCGGCGTTCGGCGTGGCCGATCTCCACCAGCGTGACGCCGAGTTCGGCCAGCAGGCCCGGGCTGACTTCGCCGGTGAGCGGCCCGTCCCCCCAGGCGCAGTTCTGCGCGCCGAGAAGTATCGGCGAGCCGGCCAGGAGCGTCCTGGCCTCGGCCAGGACCGGGAACGAGGGGATCACAAAGACCACCACGTCCCGGCCAGCGGCCAGGGCGGGGCGTTGGTCCACCACGGCCCGCACCTCCGACAGCCAGCGCAGACTTTCCTGGTAGCCCAGGTACATCTTGGTGCTGACACCGACGTACAGCGGGCGTTCGGTGTCACTGGTGCCGGAGGTGCGGGTCATGGGTTTCCTTAGGTGGTGCGGTGGGCCGGACGTCAGTCCAGGAGCTCGTCCGCCTTGTTGCTGAACCGTTTGGTGGCAAACATCATGGCCGCCGCCACGAACGGCAGGACCCCGAGGGCGTAGACCCCCATCGACCCCGTGGGCGAGTGCGTGGCCTCGTTGACCGCCGTCCGCAGGATCGGAGCGACGAACCCGCCGAGGTTGCCCAGGGAGTTGATCAGGCCGATCCCGGCTGCCGCGGCGGACCCGGCGAGGAACGCCGTCGGGTAGGACCACACCACCGGGCCGACGGCCAGGAAGCTGCACACCGCCAGGGTGATAAAGACCATGCCGAGCACGGGCTGGTGGTTGGTGCCGGCCCACGCCGACCCGAAGATGCACAGGCCCGTGGAGAGGAACAGGATGGTGCCGAACTTCCGCCGCTTGGCCACCGTGTTGGCCGCCCGGCCGATGAAGTAGCAGGCGAAGATGCCGAAGAACCAAGGGACGGCGATCAGGAGGCCGACGGCGAGGCCCACCTTCTGCCCGGTCAGCGAGGACACCTGCTGCGGCAGGAAGAACGTCACGCCGTAGACCGCGATCTGAAGGCAGAAATAGATCGCCGTGAAGTACCAGACCCGGCCGTTGCGCATCGCGGCGAGGATGCCGCGGGGGCCGTGCTCGTCCTTGATGTTGTCCTCAAGGGCCATCACTTCCTTCAGCGCATACTTTTCGTCGCTGCTGAGGAACTTCGCCTTGTCCGGGCCGTTGATGAGGAAGAAGAAGGCGGCGATGCCGGCCACGACGGCGAGCAGGCCTTCGACGAAGAACATCACCTGCCAGCCGCGCACGCCCGGCACCTGGTCGCCGATGTTGATCAGCCAGCCGGACAGCGGATTGCCGATCATCTGGGAGAACGGCTGCGCCAGGTAGAAGATCGCGAACATCTGCACGCGCACCTTGTTCGGGAACCACTCGGCGAGGTACATGATGACGCCCGGGAACAGGCCGGCCTCGGTCACACCGAGGAGGAACCGCAGGATCACGAACGAGGTTTCGCCCTGCACAAACGCGAAGCAGGCGGACACAATGCCCCAGGTGATCGCGATGCGGGCCAGCCAGACTTTGGCGCCGACCTTTTTCAGCAGCAGGTTGCTGGGGATCTCAAAGATCGCGTAGCCGATGAAGAAGATGCCGGCGCCGAGGGCGAAGGCCCCCGCCGACACCCCCTTGTCCGCACCCAGGGCCGCTTCGGCGAAGCCGACATTGGTCCGGTCCAAAAATGAAACGACGTACAGAATGACCAGCATCGGCATCAGCCGGCGGGCCGCCTTGGAAATCGCGGACTTCAGGACCGGTCGGGCCAAAAGCTCCTTGGATGTAGCGGTGGATACGGACACAGCACTCTCCTTCGAGTGATGAGGTGGGGTGGTTCGCCCGCGGGCCGGCGGCCCGCGGTTCCCTGCTGGTTTCCGGGTTCCGGAAACCGTCAGTGCATATACAGGCCGCCGTCGACGTTGAGCGTCTGGCCGGAAATGTAGCCTGCGTCCTCGCCGATCAGGAAGTGGATCGCGGCCGCGACATCGCGGGTGTTGCCGACGCGGTTCACCACCAGGTCCTTGACGAGTTCATCCTTGCGTTCCTCGCTGAGGGTGCCGCCCATAATGTCCGTGTCGATCGGACCCGGGGAGATGGCATTGACAGTGATGTCGTACTCGCCCAGCTCCCGGGCCGTGGCCCGGGTCAGGCCGATGACGCCGGCCTTCGCCACCGAGTAGGGGGTCTTGCTGAAGGTGCCGCCGCCGCGTTGGGCGGAGACCGAGGAGATGTTCACGATCCGGCCGAGCCGGTTCCGGGCCATCGATTCGGCGGCCCGCCGGGTGGCGTAGTGGACACCGTTCATGTTGATGTTCAGCACGCGGTCCCACTCTGCGGCGTCGAGTTCGAGGTAGGGCACCGGGGAGCTGACGCCGGCGATGTTGGCCAGGGCCACGAGCTGCGGCAGTTCAGCCTCGATCTCGTCGACGGCAGCGCGGACCGAGGCCTCGTCGCCGATGTTGGCGCCGGCGCCGTGGGCTTTGACGCCGTGCTTGGCGGCGAGCTCCTTGGCCAGGGCCTTGCTGGCGGCGTCGTCGAGGTCGATGACGCCGATGTTCCAGCCGCGCTCGGCGAGGTAGTCTGCGGTGGCCCGGCCGATGCCGCGCTCGGAGACGGCGCCGGTCACGATCGCGGTGCGCTCTGCGGGGAAGGTGGTCATGGGGTTCTCCTAGGGCTGGATGGGGTGGGGCTAGCCCAGGGGTGCGGGGCCGAGGTCCTCGATGAGTTTCTGCATGGCGACGTAGGCCTTGTTCCGGTACGCGACCAGGGCGGCGGTCCGTTCGGCCGGGACGTTGAGGAAGCCGGAGCCGGTCTTGGTGCCCAGCTGGCCGGCGTCGACCTTTTCCTGCAGGATCTGCGGGGTGGCGAACCGTTCCGGGAAGCCGGTCTGCAGGGATTTGTAGCAGAAGGCGTAGACGTCGAGCCCGGCCATGTCCGCGATGGCGAACGGCCCGAAGAACGGCAGCCGGAAGCCGAAGGTGGTGCGGACCATCGTGTCCACATCTTCGGCCGTCGCGATGCCCTCCTCGACCACCTGCGCGGCCTCGTGGAACAGAGCGTACTGCAGGCGGTTGAGGACGAAGCCGGTGACGTCCTTGACGGTGGCCGTTTCCTTGCCGGTTTCGCCCACAATCGTGCGGGCCGTCTCGATGGTGGCCGCCGAGGTGCCGGCGTGCGGGATGACCTCGACGCCGGGAATGAAGGGCGCGGGGTTGGAGAAGTGGACCCCGAGGAAACGCTCCGGGTTCGCCACTACCTCGGCGAGTTTGGCGATGGAGATGGTGGAAGTGTTGGACCCGATGACGGCGTCCGGGCGGGCGGCTGCGCTGATGCGGCTGAGGGTGCCGTGCTTGATTTCGAGAACTTCGGGCACGGCCTCTTCAATGTACTCGGCGTCCGCGACGGCCTCTTCGATGTCCTTGGCCGCCCAGAGGTTTTCCTTGAGCCGCTCGGTGGAGCCGGCCGGGAACAGCCCGGCGTCAACGAATTCGTCGGATTCCTTGAGGAGCCGCTCGTAGTTGCTTTGGGCGACTTCGGCGGAGACGTCGGCGAGGGCGACGCGGGCTCCGGCGAGGGCCAGGACCTGGGCGATCCCGCCGCCCATGTAGCCCGAACCGACGACGGCGATGTTACGTGCGCTCATGCGTTTTCAATTCCTTCCGAAGCTCCCTCGTAGGAGTGGATAGCGTCCACCTTTGCCGCGGACGCGGAGGTGTCATCAAAGCGGTGGCCCAGCCATTCGCCGACCAGTTTCTTGGCCAGTTCCAGTCCGATCACGCGCTGGCCGAGGGTCAGCACCTGGGCGTTGTTGGACAGGACGGAGCGCTCCACGGAGTAGCTGTCGTGGGCGGTGACGGCGCGGATGCCGGGGACCTTGTTGGCCGAGATGGCCACCCCCAGGCCCGTGCCGCAGATCAGCAGGGCCCGGTCGGCCTCGCCGGCGGCCACCTTGCGGGCGGCGGCGACGGCCAGGTGCGGGTAGGCGGTGCTGTCGTTGGCGCCGACCCCGACGTCCTCGACGGACGCGACCCGGGGGTCGGCCTCGAGGAGGTCGCGCAGGGCGTTTTTGTATTCGACGCCGGCTTCGTCGTTGCCGACGACGATCCGCCAGCCGGCGGGGGCCGTCTCGGTGGCGGTGGGATCTGTGGTGTTGGTCAAGGGAGTACTCCTTCAGCTGCGTTCAATGGAGGCGGCGTAGTCGGCGACCCGGCCGGCGATCAGGCCGAACGACACGGCGCCGGGGTCGGGGTGGCCCAGGCTCTTCTCCGCCAGCGGACGGGCCCGGCCCTTCTTGGGGCTGAGGGACGCGGTGGCCTCGGCGGCCTCGGCGGCCGCGTCGGCCGCGGTCCGCAGGCTGCTGGCCAGCCCGGCGCCGTCGTCGATCGCCTGGTGGAAGACGTCGGCGAACGGCAGCAGCGCGTCCACCATGGTTTTGTCCCCGGCTTCGGCCTTGCCGAGGGTGCGGATGGCGTCGCGGAGGGCGGCGACGGCGGCTGCCGCGTCCGCCGGCGTGTAGGCGTCCTTGCTGCCCAGGGCCCGGCCGGCGGCGGCTACGGCGGCGCCCCACAGGGCCCCGGAGGTGCCTCCGGCGCGCTCGGCCCACTGCTCCCCGGCGGCGGTGAGGACTTCCTCCAGCCCGGCGCCGGCGGCGTGCGATTGTTCGGCGGCGGCGACGGCCGCGTCCACGCCCCGGCGCATGCCGATGCCGTGGTCCCCGTCGCCAGCGATGGCGTCAAGTTTCCCGAGGGCTTCCTCGTGTTCGATGACCACCGACTGGGCGACTTTCAGCACTCCCACGGCCGTGGCGGCGAGGGTGGCCGACGCCGGGGTGGCGGCCAACGCCGTGACCGCGTCGGCGCCGGCCGCGGCGGCCACGGTCCGGTGGGCCCGCGGGGCCAGGTTGCCTTTGCGGAACGCGGGGGTGTCGGCCGGGGCGGACCAGAAGGCCTCCAGCTCGGGATCCAGCCAGAACAGGGTCAGGGACAGGCCCGACATGTCCAGGCTGGTGACCAGTTCACCGCACTCCGGTTCCACGGTCTCCAGGCCGGCGGCGCTCAGGAGGGCCTCGATCTTGCCGAAGAGCACAAACAGTTCGTCGTATTTGACGGTGCCGAGGCCGTTGAGGATCGGCACCACGCGCCGGCCGGCCGTGTCGGGTTTGTCTTTCAGCAGCCCGTCCACCAGCAGGGCGGCCAGTTCGCTGGCCGTGGGCAGCGGCTGTTCGGAGATTCCGGGTTCGCCGTGGATGCCCAGGCCCACGGACATCATGCCCTCGGGCACCGTGAACAGGGGCTCCGCGGCGCCGGGCAGGGTGCAGCCGGCAAAGGCGACGCCGAGTGACCGGGTGTGGTGGTTGGCTTTGACCGCCAGCCGCTCCACCTCGTCCAGGTCCAGCCCGGCTTCGGCGGCGGCACCCGCGACTTTGAAGACGGTGAGGTCCCCGGCGATGCCGCGGCGCTTCTCGATCTCGGCGAGCGGGGCGCTGGCAATGTCGTCGGTGACCAGCACGGTGCGGGTCGGGATGCCTTCGGCGTTCAGCTTTTCCTGGGCCTGGCCGAAGTGCAGCACGTCCCCGGCGTAGTTGCCGTAGCTGAGCAGGACGCCGCCGCCGGTTTGGGCGGCTTTGGCCACGCGGTAGACCTGGCCCGCGGAGGGCGAGGCGAACATGTTGCCGCAGGCGCTGCCGGCGGCCAGGCCGGCGCCGACCAGGCCGGCGAAGGCCGGGTAGTGCCCCGAACCGCCGCCGATCACCAGGGCGACATGGTTGGCGGGGGTTTCGGTGGAGCGCACCACACCCCCGTCCACCCGGGCCACGTACTGGCGGTGCACGGCGGCGAAGCCGTCGAGGGCGTCTTCTGCGAAGCGTGCGGGATCGTCAAATATCTTGGTCATGATTCCTCGTCGAACCGGTGGGTGGGACAGGTGGAACGGGCGGTGGCCCGGAGGCGCCGTCGGCCTAGTGCGCGGCGACGGCGGCGGGCTGCTGCCGGCCCTGGGCGACCAGGCTGGTGCCGAGGCTGTACCCGTCGCGCTTGGGCAGGACCTGGCGGCGCAGGTAGTCCTGGTTGGCGGCGGTGACGCTCAGGCCGTCGCCGCCGTAGTGCTCCGTGCAGATGATGCCCTGGAAGCCGACGGAGATGGCGAACTGGAAGGCCTCGCGGTAGCTGATGAGGCCGGATTCCATCGGGGCGGGCATGGCCACGTACTGGTCCTTGGCCCGGTTTTCGTCCCGGATGTAGTTCTTGACGTGCCAGTAGTTCGAGTACGGCAGCGTCTTGTGGACCATCTCCCGCCAGTCCTCAATGGGCCGGTGCAGCCGGATCAGGTTGCCGATGTCCGGGTTGAGTCCGACGTTGGGCAGGTCGATGTCCTGGACCAGCTGCACGGAGGAATCAGCGGTGCCGAGGTAGGTGTCTTCGTACATTTCGAGGGAGACGAGCAGGCCGAGCTCGGCAGCGTGCCGTCCGACGTCGCGGATCCGGGTGACAGCCTTGTTCCAGGTCTCCTTGTCCCCCGCCGGATCCTTGTGGCCCTCGACGGTCCAGAACCAGAGCTGTTCGCGCTGGGCCGGGGTGAGCGCCTGGTGCAGGCCGATGGAGACGACTTCGCAGCCCAACTGCGCGGCGGCCTCGAGGGTCCGGTGGGTGTACGCAAGGTTGCCTTCCCAGTTCGCCTCGTCGATGACGCTGCGGCGGATGGCCGAGATGGCGGGCAGGCCGATTCCGGCTTGCCGTGCTGCGGCCGCGAGTTCGTCGAGGCGGGCCGGCGAGAGGTCTCCCGGGCGGACCCAGCTGTCGGTGAGGTCGGCGTTGGCGAAGCCTGCGTCGGCCACCTCTTCGAAGACGCGCTGCCAGTCGCTGGCGGGAGCGTCCTGGACCGGGGTCCCGTCGGCGCGGATGCCCGGGAACTGCAGCAGGGCCGCGGTGATGGGCCAGTTTTCGGCGGTGTACGGCATTGTCACTCCAACTCTTGAATCACATTTCCTATAGGATTTATCAGCGAGGAAAGCTTTGTCAAGGGTTAGTTGTGGGGTGGAACGCCGTTCGGCTAGCTGCGGACTTCGCTGTCGTGCTGTGAGCGCTGCTTGACGCCCTCGATGTGCTCGATCATTTTGAGGCGCGCGAGCTCGGCGTCCCCGGCCTCGAAGGCGCGCAGGACTTCGGTGTGTTCGGCGATCGCGAAGTCGGCATCGGTGACACCGAGGCCGCCGAAGAAGCGGAACCGCTGGACCTGCCCGCCCAGGGCATTGTAGGCCGAAAGCAGGAACTGGTTCTCGGCGTGCTCGGCGATGAGGCGGTGGAAGCGCTCGTCGGCTTCCCAGTAGGAGCGGAACTCGGAGAAGGACGGTCCCCGCGGCGCGGCTTTGAGGTCTTCGATGGCCTGCGCCAGTTGCACGGTCAGCCCGGCGTCGGCGTGGCTACAGGCCATAAAGGCGTTCGCGGGTTCGATCACGAGGCGGGCGTCCATGAGGTCCGCCAGCTCGTCCGCCGTGAACAGCGGCGCCACCCGGTACCCGCGTAGGGCGGTCCGGCGCACCATGCCGGTGGATTCGAGCCGGGCGAGGGCTTCCCGGACGGGGGTGGGAGAGACGTCCAGCTCCCGTGCCATCCCGTCGATGCTGACCGGAGTGCCGGCTTCGAGCCTGCCGTCCATCAGCGCGGCAAGAAGCGCCTCGTAGACGTGGTCGGCGAGGACCTGCCTGCTGATGCCGCGGGAGGCCGGTTCCTTGAGTGCCATAGTGAAATCCTATAGCCGCCGCGCCCCGCCCTGCGCCGGAGCCAGGCTCAACACCTCCGGGTTGAGCAGGTTGCGGGGCCGGCGGCCCGCCGCGGCGTCAAGGAGAGCCTCGATGGAGCTGGCTGAGACATCGCGGGTGAAATCCGCCGTCCAGCACAGCGAATGGGGTGAGAGCACCACGTTATCCATCCGAAGGAGCTCATCATCGGGCAGGAGCGGTTCCGGCTCGAAGACGTCCAGGCCCGCGCCGGCTATGCCGTTCTCCTGCAGGGACGCACGGAGGGCATCCGTATCCACCAACCGGCCCCGACCAATGTTTATGAGGAAGGCGCCCGGCTTCATGAGGTCCAGCTCGCGCCGGCCGATGAGTTTCTCGGTCTCAGGCGTTAGAGCCGCGCACAGGACCACATAGTCGGCCGCGGCCAACAGCTCGTCCAGGCTGGTGAGGGTCACATCCAGCCCGGCGGCCTCGGGGTGGCGGCCACTTCGATTGTTGCCCAAGAGCTTGAAGCCGAGGGGCGCCGCCATCCGGGCCAGCTCGGCCCCGACACTTCCGAAACCGACGATGCCCAGCGTTGCGCCGTCGATGGACGCGCCGCGGTGGTGTTCCCGGTCCTGCCACCGCGACGTTCGGGTCAGCCGATCCTTCGCGAGCAACTGATGCGCCAGGGCGAGGACCAGGGTCAAACCGGCGGCAGCGAGCGGCCTACGCACAGCCTCCGGCGTATTCGTGACCATAACGCCGGCGCGGGTGCACGCCTCAAGATCGACCGTGTCGTAACCGGCCCCGAACCTCGCCACCAGTTTCAGGTCCGGGGCTGCGGCCAGTGTCTCTTCGCCGAAGTGAATGTGACCCAGGGACAGCACCGCATCCACCCCTTCCAGGTCCCGGGGAGGAATCGGGTCAACGTAGCTGGGGAGTACATGCCACTGAATACCGGCCTCGGTCAGCCGGTGCAGGCCGAGATCGCCATGGATCGAGGTGCCGTCCGGCCGCACCGCGTCAGCGGTGACGGCGACCCGGAACGGTGCCAGCCGGCTCATACCTCTGCCACGCTGGTTGCGCCGCCAACTTCAATCGGCTTCCTCACCAGGACGATATAGGCAACTGCCGCCAGCGCCGCGATGACGCCGCCCAGGACGAAGGAAGGCGTGTACGAGCCGGTGGCATCGGCGATCATGCCGGCAATCAGCGGTGAGAAGGCCCCGCCAAAGTAGCCCCCGAAATTCATGATGGCACCCAGGGATGCCACCTGCCGGGTGTCCACAATGTCTCCGGGCATGGCCCATGCCGCCGACGTCATGGTGGCAATGCATCCCATGGCCACGCTCAAAACCACCATCGCGAGTGTGAGGTCGCTGATGAAGGGCACCAGGCACACCAGGGCCCCGGAGGCGATGGAAGCTACCACCATCACGTGGCGCTTGGCGGCCAACGGGCTGGTTCCCGGGCGGCGGGAGTAGCGCGTGATGATGTAGCCGCCGATCAGGCCCATGACCGCCGCCACCAAGTACGGAACGGCGGCGAGGAAGCCCGTGTTGGCAATGCTGACGCCGCGCGCCTGCTGCAGGTACAGCGGCAGGAAGACGATAAACAGGTTCCAAATCCAGATCACACAGAAGAATCCGGCCATCAGGCCCCAGGTCTGGCGATGCTTGAAGAGGGCGAACCACGAGACACGGGCCGAGGGCGCGGCGGGGGCGAGCCGATCGCGCTGAATCAGTTCGAATTCTTCCGCCGAGAGCCGGCGGTGCTCCTCCGGTGAGCGGTAGAAGAGGAAGAAGCCCACTGCCAGCACCAGTCCGATGACACCGAGGAACACAAAAATGGCCTGCCAACCAAAGCCGAGGAGAATGGCGGTCAGGATGGGCGGCGCAATGGCCGGGCCCCACTTGGAACCGCTGTCCCACACTGCAGTTGCCTGCGCCCGCTCGGTCCGCGGGAACCACTCAGCCGTAACCTTGGCCGACGCCGGGCTATTAGGCGCCTCGGTGATACCCAGGAGGGCACGGAACGTGATGAAGTGCCACATCTTGCTGCCGATAGCCATCAGCGCGGTCGAGACGCTCCACAACGCTATGGCAAGGAAGTACATGCGGCGGGCACCGAGTTTGTCGATGAGCCAGCCGGCGGGCAGCTGGCTGAAGGCATAGACCCAAGAGAACACCGTTCCGAGCAACCCGATGTCGGTCTTCGTCAGGGCGAGCTGCTTGATCATTTCCGGAGCCGCAATGGCAATGGCGCTCCGGTCCATGTAGTTGACGATCCCGGCCAGCAATGCCCAGCCCAGGATCCACCAACGCAGGTTCTTGATGGTTTTGCGGACGGCCGATTCGCCCGGCCGTGTCTGTACTGTCTCTGTTGCCACAACACACCCCTTTGTGTCTTCAACACGCGCTGCCTCCGTTGGCGGCGACCACTAATCGTAGACCCTATAGGATCTACGGATTAAGGCAAGGGGTGGTTGATCTTTTTTGTTGGGCCTCTGTAAGGGACAACTGCGCCCCGCTCCCCCGCCGCTGCTGGCGGAGGGGAAGCGGGGCGGGGGCGGGGCGAGGGATGGGCGTCAGTGGCCCCGCAGGACCTCGATCACCGTGGAGTCGTCGCGTCGGCCAAGACCTGCACGGCGGCCGCTGAGGTACAGCTGCTCGGCGGCAGAGGCCAGGGGCGCCGGGTAGGTGCTTTCGCGCGCCGCGTCGACCACCAGCCCCATGTCCTTGACGAAGATGTCCAGGGCGCTGCGGACTTCAGTGTTGTCCGGGTCCACCATCCTGGAGCCGCGGTCATCGAACATAAAGGATGCCGCCGCGCCGGAGCGCAGCACCTCCCAGGTCTGCTTGGGGTCCAGGCCGAGGGCTTCGGCGAAGGCCAGGGCCTCCCCCGCGGCAGCGATGTGCACGCCGCAGAGCAGCTGGTTGACGAGCTTGACCTTCTGCCCGTCCCCCACCGCCGCGCCGACCACGGGGGCCGAGCTTGCCATTGCATCCAGTAGCGGCCGGACAGCGGCGAGCGCACGGTCGGATCCGCTGACCATCATCAGCAGCTCGCCGGTGGCGGCGCGTTTGGTGCCGCCGGAGACCGGGGCATCAACCAGGTCAACATCGAACGGCGCCAGCCGCTCGGCCAGGGACACAACGGCGGCCGGGCCGACGGTGGCCATCAGCAGGACCACTGTGCCGGGGCGCAGCGCCTCGGCCAGGCGGTCGGGGCCGAACAGCACGGCGTCGGCCTGGGCGGGGGTGGCCACCATCAGGGCGACGACGTCGGCCTGCGCCACGGCGTCCCCGGCCGTCCCGGCCGGGGTGAGGCCGGGGACGGCGAGGCTCTGCGCGCGCCCGTCGGCGACGTCGAAGGCCGCGACTTCGTGCCCGGCGTTGGCGAGGACCACGGCCATCGGGCCGCCCATGGCGCCCAGTCCGATCCATCCGACCTTGCTCATGGGGTTACGTCCTTTCCTGGGGCCGCGGACGGGGTGCCGCGGAAGAGTTCAATGGTGTTGGCGAGTGCGTTTTCGTCGCCGACGTTGCCCGCAAAGACGACGTACGGCATGCCCTGCACGCCCGGGGCGGCGTCGTCGGGCCGGAGGACGGAGACCATCCCGGGGAACAGCTGGCCCAGCACGGTGGCGCGCCGGATGCCGAGGCCGCGGACAGCCACGTCGTGCGAGGTGATGCCGCCCTTGGCAATAACCCAGGCGGGGCGTGCGGTGAGTGCGGCCTGGACCACGTCAATCACTGCGGCCGACACGCTGCGGGCGATTTCCAGGCTCGCGGCGGCGTCCGCGCCCTTCAGCAGCGAACGCGAGGTGTAGAGCAGGACGTCGGAGTCGGCGAGTGCACTGACCATCTTGGCGGCGGTGGCCGCGATGTGGTCCGCGCGTGCGGCCGGGTCGACGAGGTCCGCGACGGACAGTTCGATCTCGGTCACCCCGCCGCGGGCCTGCGCCACGGCGACCTGCCGGGCGGTCTGGCCCACGTGGGAGCCGACGACGGCGAGGCCGTGCCCGGCGGGACGGCCGGCCGGCCAGATGTCCTCAGCCTGCAGGGTGGGTTTGGGGTCCAGCCCGGCCAGCGCGCGGACGAAGGATGGCCCGGTGCGGTGCAGGAACGTCTTACCTTCGCGCTGGACCTGCTGCAGGCCCAGGACCACGATTTCCAGGTCCGCGAAGTCGGTGGCGTTGACGACAATAACCTGCAGGTCGGCGGCGGTGCGCAGGATCTCCGCGACCCGGTCCTCTCCGCCGTTGCGGATGTCCTCAAGGCTGATGCTGAGCACCTGCCCGGCCGCTACGGTGCCGCCGCTCTTCTCCGCGACGAAGTCCTTCAGGTCGGAGGAGCGGTAGCCGAAGGTGGCGTCCTTGGCGAACTCGGTGTCCCCGGCGGGGACGGGCTCGCCGCCCACCACGGCCCAGTGCACGTCGCCGGCTGTGAACCGTCCGGCTTCGAAGTAGGACGGGGCCAGCAGGACGCCGTCGAAGCCGTGGCCGGTGACCTCGCGCCGGACGGCGTCGAGGGTGCGGATTTCTGCCATCACGTGGCCGCGGAGTGTCGAGTCGCTGCGGCTGACCACGTCCAGCGGCGCGCCGAGCTGCTGCTCGAGTTCGAACAGGGCTCGGCCGGCGTCCTGGTTGAGCGCGACGGCGTCCGCCTCGTCGAGGCTGCGGGTGTTGGTGAGGATAAAGCAGGTGGATTCCGGCGCGGCGAGGGCCGCCGCGTACTCGGATGCTTCGAGCACGGTGACCACGGAGACGCCGTGGACGGACTGCGAGCCGGTCGGGTCGTCGTCGAGCACGGCGGTCCGGCGGCCGGTGGCGGCGCGGTCCGCGCGGATCCGCTGCCGGGCGTCCGCGAGGCGGACGGGGGCGGGAGCGTCCGGCGGGCCGGGATGGCCGGGGTGGGTTTCGTTTGTCATGCTGTGGTCCTTTCGGGTGCCGTGCGGCCTGGGCCGCACGGCACGTCGAGAGGCGCCTGGGGTCAGGAGACCTGCAGGCCGCCGTTGATGTCGTAGGTGGCGGCCGTGATGTAGCCGGCGTCTTCGCTGAGCAGGAAGGACATGAGCGCTGCGACCTCGTCGCGGGTGCCGACGCGGCCCATCATGATGCCCTCGGACATGGCGGCCTTGCGTTCATCCGTCAGGGTGCCGCCCATGATGTCGGTGTCGATCGGGCCGGGAGCCACCGCGTTCACGGTGATCCCGAATTCGCCGACTTCGCGGGCCAGTGCACGGGTGAAGCCGAGGATCCCGGCCTTGGACGCGCTGTAGGCGACCTTGGAGAAGGTGCCGCCGCCGCGCTGCGCGGAGATCGAGGAGACGCTGACGATCCGGCCGACCCGGCGTTCAATCATGCCCTTGAGGACCCGCTGCGAGACGATGAACGTACCGCGCATGTTGATGGCGAACACCTTGTCCCATTCGGCCACGGACGTCTCCATAAACGGCGTCGGCGAGCTGATGCCGGCCAGGTTGGCCAGTCCGACGATCGGCGGAAGCGCCTCCTCGATCTCGGTGATGGCACGGTCCACGGAGGCCTCGTCCGAGACGTCGGCGCCGACGCCGATCGCCTTGACGGCACGGTTGGACCCGATCTCCGCCGCGGCCGCCTTGGCGTCCTCGGCGTTGATGTCCAGGATCGCGATCGACCAGCCGTCGCGGGCCAGCCGGTCGGCCGTGGCGCGGCCGATGCCGCGGGCCGACGCGGCGCCGGTCAGGACGACGGTTCGTTCGGCGGGGAATGTGTTGTTTGCTGTCATGGGTGGTTCCTAGTGGCTGTCGGTGGCGGAGACGGTGGCCGCGGGAGCGGAGACACCTTCGGGCCGGTTACGGGCGTAGAGGTAGGTGGCGACGGCGGTGATGGCGAGGCAGGCGGCCAGGAAGGTCAGGCCGCTCTGGCTGTTGCCGGTGGAGTCCTTGAGGATGCCGACGATGTACGGGGCGACGAAGCCGCCGAGGTTGCCGAGTGAGTTCACCATGGCGAGGCCGGCTGCGGCTGCGGCACCGGTGAGGGCGGCCGACGGCATGGCCAGGAACGGGGCGATTGCCGAGTAGATGCCCATTGCCGCGAGGGTCAGGAAGACCATGGCGAGGACGGCGTTGACCGGGAGCAGGTAGCCGGCGCCGAGGAGGCCGACGGCGGCGAGGACCATGCTGACACTGGCGTGCCAGACCCGGTTTCCGGTCCGGTCGGAGCGCTTGCTCCAGAAGTAGACGAACACGGCCGCGATGGCGTAGGGGATGAAGACGATGAAGCCGACCTGGACGGTATCGAACTTGCCGAGCGCCTTGACGATGGTCGGCAGCCAGAGGCCCAGGCCGTAGATGCCGCAGACCAGGCCGAAGTACAGGGCCGAGTAGGCGAGCGTGCGGGGGTCCTTCAGGCCGGCCAGGAAGTTGTGCTTGCCGGCCTTCTGCTTGTCGGCCAGTTCTTTGTTCATGGTGGTGGTGAGCCAGTCACGCTCTTCGGGCTTGAGCCACTTGGCGTGCTCCGGGCGGTCCGTCATCACGAACGGCGTGATGATGCCGAGCGCGATCGCCGGGATGCCTTCGATGATGTACAGCCACTGCCACCCGTGCAGGCCGCCGACACCTTCGAGGCCCAGGAGCATTCCGGACACCGGCGCGCCGAGGGCGTTGGAGATCGGCTGGGCCAGGATGAAGATACCCAGGACGGTCACGCGCTGCGCGGCCGGGAACCAGAGGGTGAGGTAGAAGAGGATGGCCGGGAAGAAGCCGGCCTCCGCAGCGCCGAGGAGGAAGCGGATGATGTAAAAGGTGGTCTCGCCGTTGACCAGGAACATGGCTGTGGCGAAGATGCCCCAGCTGATGAGGATGCGGGCGATCCACTTGCGGGCGCCGTAGCGGTACATACCACCGTTGCTGGGGATTTCCAGGAGGGCGTAGCCGATGAAGAAGATGCCGGCGCCCAGGCCGTAGGCGGCCTCGGTCAGCCCGATGTCGCCCTGCATGCCGAGCTTGGCGAAGCCGACGTTGTTGCGGTCCAGGTAGGCGACGAAGTACAGCAGGACGATCAGCGGCATCAGCCGCCGGCGGACCTTGCGGAGGGTGGTCTGGCCCAGTTCACTGAGGGCCGGGGTTGCGGTCAGGGAGGTCATCGCGGGCCTCCACCGGTGATCAGGGTGCCCAGGGCAGGGACGTGCGCGCTCATAAAGACTCCTTTGGCTTGCGGCATTCCGAGGTGATTGGGATGTCAGATGTCTGATATCTGTTTGAGATTCTAGTCACACGGCCGCACGGCGTCAACAGGCGCGAGGTAATTCGGCTTGGCGGGTGCAGCTTCGACGGGACGGCGGCACGCGGGGCCCGCCGGGGCCGCGGGCGCGGGTCAGCTGGCGGCGGCGCCGCGGCTGGAGACCGCGAGGTACTGCTTGTAGTCCTCGAAGGTCTGGGTGATGTGGGCGTCCATTGCGGAGCGCGCGGCCGACGGCTCGCCGGAGGCGATGGCCGCCAGGACCACCTTGTGGTGGTGGATGGCGTGCCGCTGGACGTCGGGGAAGGCCGAGGTTTCCCGCCGCATGGCGTACAGCAGGGTGGACAGCTGGGCCAGGAGGGCCGGCACGAAGGGGTTGCCGGACGCCCGCAGGACGGTGTCGTGGAAGGCGATGTCTGCCAGGGTCAGGGCGTCGACGTCGCCGGAGTGGTGGGCGGCTTCCATCTGCTCGACGCTCTCCGTCATGGCGGCGAGGTCGGCCTGGCTGTGCCGGGCCGCCGCGAGTTCCGCGGCGCCGGTTTCCACCATGCGCCGGACTTCCAGGAGGCGCAGCGCCACCTGGTCGGAGGCCACTCCGCGGGAGGCCGCCCGCATGATCGCGTCCAGCCCGGTCCAGCGTTCGGGCGGGTTGACGAACGTGCCGAGGCCGCGCTTGACGTACACCACGTCCTGGGCCTTGAGGACTTTCATCGCTTCCCGGGCCGTCAGGCGGCTGACGCCGGATTCCTTGGCGATGTCCGCTTCCGGCGGCAGGGCGTCGTCGGGCTTGATCTGGCCGCTGAGGATGTACTCGAGGACCCTGTCCACCACGACATCCACCAGCGTCCGCCGTGTTTCCGCCATCGTGATCCCCTGCCTGCGCACCCGGGGCGCGCCTTTTGCCTTTCCTAAACCCTACTCGACCGGCGGCGGCGTTCAGTGCCGCCGCCGCCGGTTAGCGACGCAGCCGGTTAACGACGCAGCCGGTTAACGACGCAGCGCGGGGTCACGGCTCGCCCGTCCCGGGAGGGAACGGGCGGCCAGTGACCCCGCGCTGGTGCGGAGCGGTGGTGCTGGTGCCTAGAGGGCTGCGAAGACTTCGCGCAGCAGCTTGGCGGTCTCGGACGGCGTCTTGCCGACCTTGACGCCGGCAGCCTCGAGGGCTTCCTTCTTGGCCTGGGCGGTGCCTGCGGAGCCGGAGACGATGGCGCCGGCGTGGCCCATGGTCTTGCCTTCCGGGGCGGTGAAGCCAGCCACGTAGCCGACGACCGGCTTGGTGACGTGGGCCTTGATGTAATCAGCGGCACGTTCCTCGGCGTCGCCGCCGATTTCGCCGATCATCACGATCGCCTTGGTCTCGGGGTCCGCTTCGAAGGCCTCGAGGGCATCGATGTGGGTGGTGCCGATGACCGGGTCGCCGCCGATGCCGATGGCGGTGGAGAAGCCGAGGTCGCGGAGCTCGTACATCATCTGGTAGGTCAGGGTGCCCGACTTGGAGACCAGGCCGATGGGGCCCTTGCCCGTGATGTTAGCCGGGGTGATGCCGACGAGGGCCTCACCCGGGGTGATGATGCCGGGGCAGTTCGGTCCGATGATGCGGGTGACCTGCTTGCCGTTGGCGTCCACCTTGGACTGGGCCAGGGCCCAGAACTCGGCGGAATCCTGCACCGGCACACCCTCGGTGATGACGACGACCAGGCCGATGCCGGCCTCGATGGCCTCGACGACGGCGTCCTTGGTGAAGGCCGGCGGCACGAAGACGATGGAGACGTCGGCGCCGGTCTCTGCCATGGCTTCCTTGACGGTGCCGAAGACGGTGATTTCGTTATCGCCGTGCAGGACCGTGGTGCCGGCCTTGCGGGCGTTGACGCCGCCGACGATGTTGGTGCCGGCCTTAAGCATCAGGGCGGTGTGCTTGGTGCCTTCGCCGCCGGTGATGCCCTGGACGATGACCTTGGAGTCCTTGTTCAGATAAATAGACATTGTCGCGTCCCTTTACTTAGCTGCGTTGGCGAGCTCGGCGGCCTTGTCGGCGCCCTCGTCCATGGTGGCGGCCAGGGTAACCAGCGGGTGGTTGGCCTCGGCCAGGATGCGGCGGCCTTCCTCGACGTTGTTGCCGTCGAGGCGAACCACCAGCGGCTTGTTCGCGGAGTGGCCCAGCTCGGCCAGCGCGCCGACGATGCCCTTGGCGACAGCGTCACAGGCGGTGATGCCGCCGAAGACGTTGACGAAGACGGACTTGACCTGCGGGTCGCCCAGGATCACGTCGAGGCCTGCTGCCATAACCTCGGCGGACGCTCCACCGCCGATGTCCAGGAAGTTGGCGGGCTTGACGTTGCCGTGGTTCTCGCCGGCGTAGGCGACGACGTCCAGGGTGGACATGACCAGGCCTGCACCGTTGCCGATGATGCCAACTTCGCCGTCGAGCTTGACGTAGTTGAGGTCCTGCGCCTTGGCCTTGGCCTCGAGCGGGTCAGCGGCGTCCTTGTCCTCAAGGGCGGCGTGCTTGGCGTGGCGGAAGTCAGCGTTCTCGTCGAGGGAGACCTTGCCGTCGAGGGCAACGATGTCACCGGCGCCGGTCTTGACCAGCGGGTTGACCTCCACGAGGGTGGCGTCTTCCTTCTTGAAGACGTCCCACAGCTTGAGGATGACGGCGGCGACCTTGCCGCGCAGTTCCTCGGCGAACCCGGCGGCGGCGACGATTTCGTCGGCCTTGGCCTGGTCGATGCCGACGGCGGGGTCAATGGAGACCTTGGCCAGGGCTTCGGGACGCTCGACGGCGAGCTGCTCGATTTCCATGCCGCCCTCGACCGAGCACATGGCCAGGTAGTTGCGGTTGGCCCGGTCCAGAAGGACGGAGAAGTAGTATTCCTCGGCGATGTCGGCACCCTGGGCGATCATCACCTTGTTGACGGTGTGGCCCTTGATGTCCATGCCGAGGATGTTGGTGGCGTATTCATGCGCCTCGTCGGCGGTCTTGGCGACCTTAACGCCGCCAGCCTTGCCTCGGCCACCGACCTTAACCTGTGCCTTGACGACAGTTACGCCGCCGATCTTCTCGGCAGCTGCCTTTGCTTCTTCAGGGGTGTGCGCCACGATGCCGGCAAGCACGGGTACACCGTGCGCCTCGAACATATCGCGCGCCTGATATTCAAACAGGTCCACGGTTTAGTGTCCTTCTACGTCGAAGTAGTTTCTGTACAGCCGGACCCCGCGTACTCGCGGTTACCGGGCTGCGGAATAAACGCACCCTGCGACAAGCTTGGAAACGAGCCACACGGCGCAATGCTCCTCTGTCGAACTCTAGTCCTTTGAACGGACCAGCCCGACCCAGAGTACCCGTTATGTGAGTAACGACACTATTCTATTGAGCGTAGAAAAACCGCTAGATTACGGGGTTTTTGGGGCGTCCGGCGGGGCCGGGGAGGCCGTTTTCGGGGTGCTCGAGATGAGCTCGTAACGGTCGCGTGAAACGAAGAATGCGACCCCGGCGGAGACGTTTCCGCAGGCGACGCCGCCGTTGTACGCGGAGCAGCGCAGGCCGTTGCGTTCGACGTTCTTCCCGTCCGCGAGCACCGGCAGCTGGGAGATCGGCCCGTTGGGCGTGCCCTTGGGACCGTACTCGGACTCCTGTTGGGTGACGCCGGACCGGCATTCGCCGTAGACGGCTTTGTCCGGTGTCAACAGGGCGGTGCCGCCCAGGTAGCCGAGGTTGGTCCCGCCGCAGTTGTCGCGGATGTCCTTGGGGTTCGGCTTCGGGTAGACCGCCAGTTCGCAGTGCGCGGCCGGCACGGTGGCGAACTTGGTGGTCCCGTTTCCGCTGAACCCGTTTTGTTCGTACGGCAGGTTGATGTGCTCGCCCCGGGCGGAGGTGAGTGAGCAGACCACGTTGTGGTCGGCGGTGACGAAGCTCAGCGAGTCCTGGCCGGCACCCAAAGTTGCGGGGTCCGTCAGCGGGGCCTGCTTGAGCTGCTCCAGCGCGGGCAGCGGCGCGGGCGGCACGTAGTTGGGGTCCCGTTGTGTGACGGTGCACGCGGTGGCCGCCAGCAGCAGCAAGGCGGCCAGAAGCCCCAGGAATGTCCGTCGCATGGGCTCCATTATGCCCGGCACCGGTCGCCGGGCGGTGCAGGGACGACGGCGGGTGGCGGGCCGGCGTCGTCGGTGCCCGCCGCCGGTCAGGCGTCGAGCTTGGTGAGCGGCGCGTAGCGCAGCAGGAGCCGTTTCTCGCCGACGTCGAACTTCACCTTCGCGACGGTCTTGTCCCCCGCGCCTTCAACGGCCAGTACCGTGCCGTTGCCGAAGCTGGTGTGATTGACCTTGTCGCCTACACTGACGGCGACGATCTCCTTCTGCGGCTGTACCCGGTTCTTCGCGATCGCGGCGGGGACGTCGGCGTTGAACCCTGCCGAGGCGTCCGCCCCGGTGCCGCGCGCAGTGCCGGCGCCCCAGAAGGACCCGCCGTAGCGGCTGGAGCCGATCGAGCCTCCCCCGCTCCCCCAGCTGCTGGCCTGGCGGGTGGATCCCTCGCGTTTCCATTCGACCAGTTCGGCCGGGATTTCCTCGATGAACTGGCTGGCGGGGTTGTACTGGCTTTGCCCCCACATGCTGCGGACCTCGGACCGGGTCAGGTACAGGCGTTTGCGCGCACGGGTCAGGCCGACATACGCCAGGCGGCGCTCCTCCGCCAGTTCCTTGGGGTCCGTGGCCGAGCGCTGGTGCGGGAACAGCCCATGCTCCATGCCGGTCAGGAACACCACCGGGAATTCGAGCCCCTTGGCGGTGTGCAGGGTCATCAGCGTAACGACGCCAAGGCGCTTGGCTTCGGCCACCGCGGCGTCGATGTCGGCGCCGGGGGCGTCCGGGATCTGGTCCGCGTCGGCCACCAGGGAGACCTGCTCCAGGAAGGCCCCAAGGGAGCCTTCGGGGTTGTCACGCTCGTATTCGCGGACGACGGCGACCAGTTCGGCCAGGTTTTCCACCCGGGATTCGTCCTGCGGGTCGGTGCTCGAACGCAGCGTGGCGAGGTAGCCGGTTTGTTCGAGGACAGCCTCCAAAGCGGCGGCGGCACCGGAGCCGGCGGCCACTTCGGCGAGGTCGTCGAGGAGCTTGACGAAGCCCAGGACGGCGTTTACGGAGCGGGTGGCCATACCGGGCGCCTCGTCGGCGCGGCGGGCGGCGGCCATAAAGGAGGTCCGGTCGCGCTGCGCGAGCGAGGCGATGGCTCCCTCGGCGCGGTCGCCGATGCCGCGCTTGGGTTCGTTGAGGATACGGCGCAGATTTACGTCGTCGTCCGGGTTGACCAGCACGCGCAGGTACGCCAGGGCGTCCTTGATTTCCTTGCGCTCGTAGAAGCGGGTGCCGCCGACCACCTTGTAGGGCAGGCCGACGCGCACCAGGACGTCCTCGATGGACCGGGACTGGGCGTTGGTGCGGTAGAAGATCGCGACGTCGCCCGGGCGGAGGTTGCCTTCGTCCTGGAGCCGGTCGATTTCCTTCGCGATGAACTGCGCCTCGTCGTGCTCGTTCTCCCCGACGTAGCCGACGATCTTCTCGCCGTCGCCCTCCGCCGTCCAAAGCCGCTTTTCCGGCCGGTTGGGGTTCCGGGAAATCACCGAGTTGGCGGCGCTGAGGATGGTCTGGGTGGAACGGTAGTTCTGTTCGAGCTTGATGGTCCGGGCGTCCGGGTAGTCCTTCTCGAACTCGACGATGTTGCGGATGTCCGCGCCGCGGAAGGCGTAGATGGACTGGTCCGAATCGCCCACGACGGTGAGTTCCGCGGCACCGGGGCCCTCGCCGACGATCTCGCGCACCAGGGCGTACTGGGCGTGGTTGGTGTCCTGGTATTCGTCCACCAGCACATGCCGGAAGCGCCGCCGGTAGGAATCGGCCAGCGCGGGGAAGGCCCGGAACATGTAGACGGTCTCGGCGATCAGGTCATCGAAGTCCATGGCGTTGGCCTGGCGCAGGCGCTGGGTGTAACCCTTGAAGACCTCGGCGACGGCCTGTTCGAACGGGTCGTTGTAGTTGGCGCTGGAGGCGTAGCTGTCCGCGTCGATGAGCTCGTTTTTGAGGGCCGAGATCTTGTGCTGAATGGCCTTGGGCGCGAAGCGCTTCGGGTCCAGGTCCAGGTTCTTGGCCACCAGCGTGATCAGGCGGAGCGAATCGGCGGAGTCGTAGATGGAAAAGTTGGAGTTGAGGCCGACGTTGGCCGCCTCGCGCCGCAGGATCCGGACGCAGGAGGAGTGGAATGTGGAGATCCACATGGTCTTGGCCCGGGCCCCGACCAGCAGCTCGATCCGCTCGCGCATCTCGGCAGCGGCCTTGTTGGTGAACGTGATGGCCAGGATCTCGCCGTGGTGCGCGCGCCGGGTGGCGATCAGGTAGGCGATGCGGTTGCTGAGCACCCGGGTCTTGCCGGAGCCTGCACCCGCAACGATCAGCAGGGCGCCGCCGGAGTGCTTGACGGCTTCTTCCTGCTGCGGGTTGAGTCCCTGCAGCAGTTCGTCAGCGTTGGGGAGCTTAGGGCGGTCCCAGTCCTCGCCGTGGGCGGGGTGGTGGGCGGGGTGGTGGCCGGGGCTGGGCTGGGTGGCTTGGTGTCCCTGGCCGCCGGGGGTGCCCGGGGCGCCGGGGGTGAACTGGGTACCGGGGTTACCCTGGCTGCCGTAGCCGGGTGCCGGCCGCAGGTCCGGCAGGCCCGTGCCTGCACCAGGATTCGCGGACGCCTTGGCAGGTGACGCCGCGTTCGAGGCAGCTCGGAGGGGTCCGTCGGCGTAGGGGTCAAACAACATATCCATGGTGTTAACAAGTCTAGGCGGTGGCACTGACGCCGCGATCCGCCCGCACCCCGCCCCGCCGGACATGCCCATCCCTGGTGCGGACCGTTGGACATATTGTGAATATGTCCACGCTTAGGGCTGAACAATGGGCATGCCCATCCGCCAGGGACTGCTGGGACGGGCATGTCCATCCGCCGGTGATGAGGACGAGCATGCCCATCCCTCAGCGGCAGGTACGAGCATGTCCATCGGTCCCGGGCTGCAGGAAGAGCATGCCCATCCGTCCCGGGCGGCTGGAACGAGCATGCCCATCCGTACTGGCCAAGGATGAGCATGCCCCGCCGGCGGCCACGCCGTCGGGGGAGGTTACGTGACCGAGCCCGACTCGAGGGCCGCCCGGAGCTGCCGGACCGCCGTCGTGCCGCCGGCCACGAACCATTCGAGGCCGTTGACGCGGACGACGTCGGTGGTCCCGCCAGCGGCGACCACAATGGCCTTGCCCGGCAGCCAGTCCCACTCCGGGGAGCTGTGCTGGAACCAGCAGTCCAGCTCGCCGTCGGCTACCCGGCCGAGGTCGCACGAGCCCGAACCGAACATACGAAGTGACGCCGCCGAGGTCGCCGCCGCGTGCCAGGGCATGGCGCACATCGGATCGGCCAGCCAGGTCGGGTGGATATACGTGGCGGCGCCCAGTTCGGCCAGCGGGGACTCGGCACGTCCCCGTCCACCGGCGTCGAGGGGCCGGAAGCTCGTCAGCGGTTCGCCGTTGAGGGTGGCGGCGTGGGTGGTGCCGCCGAGCCACAGTTTGTCCGCTTCCGGCTGGAAAATGGCACCGAGCAGGGGGCCGGACGGGTCCTTGAGGGCGATGGCGGAGCACCAGTAGCTGGAGCCGTGCAGGAAATTGTAGGTGCCGTCGACGGGGTCGATCACCCAGGTCCGGCCGCTGCTGCCCTGCACGGAGGCGCCTTCTTCGCCGAGGATCCCGTCGTCTGGCCGGCAGCGCTGCAGCTGCTCGAGGACATAGGCCTCGGCGGCGTGGTCGGCGGCCGTTACGACGTCGGAAACGGAAGTCTTCCGCTGGCCCTCCAGCCCCGCCTGCCGCATCAGGAGCGCCAGGTTGCCGGCCTCCCGTACCAGGGCTTCGGCGAGCTGGTAGTCGTCCAGCTCGGGGTTGAGTTCCGCGGTGCTGTGCCGGCCGAGCCGGTGCCTGACATGGTCGCTGCTGCCTGATTCGCTCACGCGTTCAGCCTATCGGGCGCCCGGAGATCCTGAACAGGCGGACCCGCTGGGCCCGGGGATGCCGGGCCGACGGGCCGCCCGGTTCCGGGGATGGTCGATAATGGAGCCATGGCCAAGACACCCGCGCAGCGGATCAAGAAGCACGGCGCCAACGCGGCCGTTCCCCAGCACCACCTCCCGGCGGTGATCAATCCCAGCACCACCCGGAGCCCGCAAAAGGCCCAGAGCAACGGCAACCTGATCCTGATCGCCGGCGTCGTCGCGAGCCTGTTCCTGTTCTGGTACCTCCACCTGCTGACCCTGAACCAGCTCACCCAGCTCAGCGGCGGGCTGCCGATGCCCGATTCCCAGTTCGGCGGCTTCGACCAGCGCTTCGCGGAGCAGCTGCGGTCCGCGATGGACGCCGACGCGCGCGGGCAACTCAACTACGTGCACAAAACCGCCGGAACACTGTTCCCGCTGATCTTCGGGTTCACGTGGCTGCTGCTCATCGGCACCAACGTGGCCCGCAAACCGCTGCGCTGGGCGCTGTGGGCGCTTCCCCTGCTGTTCGCCGTGGTCCGGCTGCTGGGCAATACCGCCATCGACGCCATGATGTCCGGCGGAACGGTCGACGGCGGCCAGGTGGCCCTCGCGTCGGGCCTCACGGTGGCCGGCTGGATCCTGCTTGTCCTGAGCCTGGCCGCGGGCGGCGTGGCCGTGTACCTGGGACGCCGGAAGCGCCCGGCGCCTGCCGGGGCTCCGGGGTCGGCGCCGGTCTAACGGGACGCGGAGTCGAGCGGGTCGGGTCCGCAGCGTCTGGGTCCCGTCCCGATGAACATGCCCATCCTTAACTAGGACCGATGGACATGGCCACCCCTAGCTAGTACCGGAGTGCATATCCCATGTATGTCCATTGCTCAGCACCCGCATTGGACATACCCAGACGTGGGCGAGGTCGGTTCCGCGGCGTCTCGGCCGTCCCGATGGACATGCCCATCCTTGGCTAAGACCAGAGGACATATCCAGAGGGACCCCGGTCGGCCCGGCAGCGTCTCGGCCGTCCCGATGGACATGCCCATCCTTAGCTAAGACCAGAGGGCATATTCCATATATGTCCATTACTCAGCACCAGCAATGGACATGTCCAGAAGGCGGTGGCGGCAACGGACATGCCCATCCGTGGGTGGAATCAAGCGAGTGGGGTCAGCCGCGCCCGAAGCCCGTGACCCGCAGCAGCCATTTCCAGAACGAGTCACGGCCCAATTCGTCCCTCAGGAAGTCCCGGGCCTGCTTGGCGCGGTGTGGGGCTCCGGCGCTTTCAAAATGCGCGGCAGCCTCGACCAAAGAGTCCCGGGCGGCCATTTCGTCACCTAATGCGAGATACGAGCGTCCTAGGAGAAAGCACGCGTCAGCGAAAAGTTGGGGCGTAAGGCTCCTTGAAGTAGCACGGATTTCTTCCAGGAGCGCCACAGCAGACTCTGCATCCCCGGCAAGAAAACTCCAGTGGGCGCGATTGCGCTTGAGCAGCAGCAGATCATTTTCACTTCCACCAATAATATCGGTGGCCAACTCTGCGCGCTCAATACAGCGCAATGTGTCAGAGTCGGCAACGTTCGCCGCAAGGCGCATGGCGGCAGAGGCCTTGTTGAATTTGGCCCAAACGTCGAGGTTTTTTGTAGGCGAGAAAGTCGTTGCCGCTAGCTCGTGATAGTGCAAACCCTCCTGGATCCTGTCGCACAGGAAGGCAACGTTCCCGATAACCCAGAAGGCTTTACCAGCAAGCTGATCATCAACATCTTCGGAAATCACATTCGCGAGAACCTTGCTCTCGCTCCAAGCGTCTGACAACTTCCCGCCGTCTGCCAGTGCAGCGATGAGTGCCTGCCTCGCCTTGATGTTGATTTCGACATCCGACTCCCCCGTCGTGAGGTCGGCGGCAGCACGTGCGGAGTCCGCGGCCTGCTCAAGCGAGCCCGCGCCCTGACGGGCCTTGGCCAGCAAAATGTGGGCACGAGCTTGATCGTGGGGGTTCGGTGGGTCTCCTGCATCCTCAATGAGGGACGTTGCCAGGGTCGCGCACTCATCAAAGCTTTGTGCGTCCAAGAGGTTTTCGGCGCGGAGAAAGGTCATGTTCCACCACGACCCAAAGTTTCCGTCCCGCAGTGCTATTTCGGCAGCCCGCTCAGCGCTGCCGGCCGCTTCGGCGAAGGCATGGTGGCTACGGAACTCGTGTGCTTGAAGCTCCGCAGCTGCGTAAAGCGGTGAAACTGAGTGCATGAACCAATTATCGGGGCCTTTGCCGCCGATTAGGTACTCGCCGCGCAAGGTTCTACGACCGGAATGTCGTTGCGAAGCCGGAAAATAACACCGACCCCGGCAGATGTGATGAATCGTTATCTGACGGCGTGTCGATTGACCCTATACTAATCCTGCATCACACGAGTCACATCAGCCTCTCACGCAACAGGAGCATTACATGAAGAAGACCCTCGCAACACTCCTCGTCGCCGGCGCCCTCGCAGCAGCAGGCCTCTCGGCCTCGGCTGCTGTCTCGGCTACGGGCGGCAATTCCGGTCAGACTGTCGTGGCAGTGGACTACTGGCCGAACTCCACCCCCAAGAACTAACGGAGTCACCAACCGCAAAGGGCGGGAAGCGGAATTACTTCCGGCTCCCGCCCTTTGTCGTGTCGACGGCGGTGTGTCATTGGCAGGCGGGCAAGCCGCCGTCGTTAGCCACGCCGCAGATGAGCGGCTACTGCGAAACTGTCCGGCCTTCGAGGACGAGCGCTTCGATGGCCTCGGCGGGCGCCGGGCGGCCGAAGTAGTAGCCCTGGCCGCTGCCGCAACCCAGCCGCACCAGTTCCTCGGCCTGTTCGGCGGTCTCGATCCCCTCCGCCACTGCCTTGAGGCCACAGGCGTGGATCAAATGCAGGACAGCCTCAACGAAGCCGCCCTGCTCCTCGTCAGATCCCAGCCCGTCAATCAGGCTCTTGTCGATCTTGACCACGTTCACGGGCAGCCGGCGCAGGTAGCTGATGGAGGAGTATCCGGTGCCAAAGTCGTCGATTTCGAGCTGGACACCCAGCTGGCGGAGCCCGCTCAGGGAGTACTTGTCGACGTCGCCGCCGGTCACCGCCATGGATTCGGTCAGCTCGATGATGAGGTTTGCGGCGTCGACGCCGGTTTCGCTGAGGATGTCCTGGACGTGTTCGATGAGTTCCAGGTTCTGCAGTTCCGTGGTGGAGATGTTCACCCGCACGGAGAATTCGCTGTCCAGCGGCAGCCGGTCCTGCCAGTCGCGGAGCTGCCGTACCGCGTTGCGCAGCACCCAGTGGCCCAGCTCCACGATCATCCCGGTCTCCTCGGCAAGGGGGATGAACTGGTCCGGCATCAGCAGCCCGCGCTCGGGGTGGTTCCAGCGGACCAGGGCCTCGACGCCCTCAATCCGGCCCGTGGGGAGCTCGACGACCGGCTGGAAGTGCAGGGTGAGCTGGTCATGCAGGATCGCCTCCCGCATTTCCGTCACCATA
The DNA here is from genome assembly GCF_056397605.1 of Arthrobacter sp. 05L44. Classification (NCBI taxonomy): domain Bacteria; kingdom Bacillati; phylum Actinomycetota; class Actinomycetes; order Micrococcales; family Micrococcaceae; genus Arthrobacter; species Arthrobacter sp. 05L44. The sequence goes on from NZ_JBFTNS010000004.1 coordinate 139,452, forward strand.
AGGCTCTGCAGCCGGCGGGCGTACAGGAGGGCCGGTTCGAAGACCTTGATAGCGCTGTGCGGCTGGGCCTTGGCCGCGTACATGGCCGTGTCGGCTTCCATCACGAGCTCGTCGGCCGACTGCCCGGGTTCGGCCACCCGCACACCAATACTGGTGCCACAGGTGATACGGAGGTCGCCGATGTCCAGGCTTTCGCTGAGCGCCTTCAGGATCCGGTTCGCGACCCGCCGGGCCCGGACGAGGTTCGATTTGGGCAGCATCACGGCGAATTCGTCGCCGCCGAGCCGGGCCACGGTGTCCGTGACCCGGACGGCCTCCTGCAGCCGGCGGGCGATGACGCGCAGAACGTCGTCCCCCGCACTGTGGCCGAGGGTGTCGTTAATTCCCTTGAACGAGTCGAGGTCGAGGATCAGCAGCGCCGGCGGCATCTCGCCGCGCAGCGTTTCGGCGAGCGCGTGGCTGAGCACGGAGTTCAGTGCGGTCCGGTTCGCCAGCTGGGTGAGCGGATCGGTCAGCGCCATCCGTTCGAGCTCCACCTGGGCCTCGCGCAGCATGGCGGTGCGGCTTTCGACCCGTTCCTCCAGCTCCTGGTAAATGGTCTGCAGGTCATCGGCCATCAGGTTGATGCCCGCAATGACGGCGGCGACGTCGTCGCGCGCGCCCGAATGCGGGATCCTGGTGCTTAGGTCGCCGCTCGCGATCCGGACAATGCCTTCCACCAACGTGTGGAGCCGGGGGTCTGGTACATCACTTTTCACTCGTATACGGCCTTAACCACTCGAGGGCTTCTGACCGCGAAAGGAAGAACTCGGCCGGGATTGTTTCGGTTCGTGACCGCAGCAGGTAGTGGGCGATCACGCGGTCCACGGGGCTCTCCCCCACGAGAGCGAAGGCGGACGGGGCGATGGACCCCGCGTACACTTCGCGGGCTTCCGCACTGACGCTGCCGACGCCGGAGATCACCAGCAGGACGGGAACGCGCTGGCCGGCGGCGAGCGCACGCACGGTGGCTCCGGCCACTTCAGCTTCGGGGCCCTCGATCCGCCGGTTCGGCGGCAGCGCGATTTCAACGACGCCGCCGGGGAGTTCACGCACGGAGATGATCCGTTCGGCGGGCGAGGAGTCCACGGACGCCGCAGGCATATTCACGTGGACTTGGCGGCCCGGTGCCGCCGGGGCTTCGACCGTCATGAGAGGTGGTCCCGTCGGACTGCGGCGCGGAAGGGGGTGCACTGGGGGTCGCCGAAGGCAGTCGCTGCCAGAGACGGCGCAACTAGCTGACTAGACATCTGCCCCCATAGATCACAAAGCCGGCAATCCAGCGTGCAGGCAACGCGTACCCTGCGCGAAGCGCCGGAGCGTTCCGGCGAATGCCCCCATGATAATGCAAGCCGCAGACAATATGAGACATAAGACACCCGGGCGACACGGAGCCGCCGCTTACCGGGCGAAGTATTCGCGAACGCTCGATAACGAGCTTGAGCCGCTGTACCCCAGGTCGCCGGGGCCGGCGTGGACGGCGTCGTCGGGCGAGAAGATACTTACTCCGAACGTGCCGCCCTCCACATCTTTGATGCTGTCCAGCAGGGCCGGCATTGCCTGGTCCAGCGTCCGGGTGAGCGTCGCCTTGTCAGCGCTGGCGCCCACGAGCTTCACGGTGATGAACTTGCCCGACGTGTTGACGTTGGCGTCCGCCTGGACGGCGGTCACACCCGGGACGGACATCCCGGCTTTCTGGAGGGCGGACTCCAGCTGGTCGGTTTTCGAGGGCCCACCGAGTCCGCATGCTGACAGAAATGCTGCGAGTAGGCCCACGGTTAGCGCTCCTGCGAGAATCCGGATTTGGTTTTTCATGGTCGACTTCCACTATGGGCCGGCACCGGCCGGTCCGCGTTACTGCTTGCGCGAAATACTCGAGACGGTAGAACTGGCCTGACCGGGGTCCGAGGTCAGGAACTTCTGGGTTGACTCCTTTTGAGCGTAGTCGGCAATCGGGCCGTGGTCCTCGAGGTTGCCCGTGGACTTCACGTACTCGCCGCCGTCGTGATAACCGATTCCGGCAGCCCCGGGATCAACAGCAGGGTTGGGCAGCGTCACCTTGACCACGCTGTTGTCCTGACTTGCGGAGACTGACCCGTCCGGTCCCAGCGTGAAGTCTCCAAGGTCGAGCTTGGGGACCGGGTCGCCCTGGTGCTGCAGCGCAAGGACATCAATCCGGGACGGGATCGGGGTCGAATCGATGGGCGACCCGAACGTGACGAGGTTGGTCACGTTGAACCGGTTGGTAAAGGAAGGGTCCGAGGCCAGGGTCGCGGCAATCATGCCGCCCTGCGAGTGCCCGGACAGCATAACGGGCGAGCCGGCCGGGATACCCGCCTTCTCCATGGCCAGGCGGACCGCCTCGGCCGCCGTGGACATGTTGCCGCCGGCGAGCTGCAGGTTTCCGGTGAGGTCCGTGGCGTTGGCGGCACCGTCCGGATACCAGCGTGTGGTTCCCGGGATGCTGATGACGTACGCATCCGGCTCTCCGGGTTTGTGGACCGACGTGATGCGCACCGCGGCGTCCGGGGTCCCTGGCTTGCCCTCGTCGGCATAGGCGGCGTTGGTGGTGGCCAGGATGGCGCTTATGGTTGCGGGCACCGGGGTATTGGGCCTCCCGTCCTTGTCCACTTCGGCGGGGTCACCCACCGGTACCGGGACAGGGTCACCGGCAACCGGGCGTCCGTCATCAAGCAGGTGCGGGTTGTACGTGCCCAGGCTCAGGGCGGTTGCAGCCAGCGACAGGGCACCGGCCCGGAGCAGCACCCCGTTGGACACCACCTCGGTGAGCGACGGCGGTTCCCCGGTGGTGAGCCACCGCCAACCCATATCGCCGGTGTGGCCGACCTGCTCCACCAGGTTGGCCTGTGCATCCATGAAGTTCCGGACCGGGATGGGCGCCCCGTCCTGGAGCCAGTTCCAGGTGAATTCCGTCGCTGTACCCACCGTGCTGATGAATTTGCCGGTCTGGCTCCAGAGGTCCCCCGCTTCCCCGGCAAGGTCACTGCCCAACCGGTCCAGCCCCAGCCGCTGCCACAGGGACTCTCCCCCGGGCCTGCGCGCAATCCCGGCTTCCACCCCCGCGGCCCCGCCGCCGTGTTCGCTGGCGTAGACCTGCTCTTCGACGTCGCGCTTGACCGTGTTCGACGCGGCCTTCAGGGCGTTGCCGGCACCGATCAGCCGTTGCCTGTGCCCTTTCCAGTCTTCCCGGAACCGGGCACCGTCGCGGCCCTCCCACACCGCGCCAGTGATGGCCGGGGTCAGCTCGGCGCTCATCGCCAGCAGGCGCTCGCCGGCCCGTGACAGTTCTTCGCTGAGCCGGCGCCCGGACTCAACATCCATCCCATACATGCTCATGGTCAGGCCACCTTGCCCGCAGCACCGGCAAGGAACTCCCGGGCCCCAAGCAGCCGCCAGGACAGTTCCCGGGCGATATCCCCGGGGGCCGCGTCCACCAGCACCAGGGACCCGCCGCCGTCGCCGCTGGTACGGACTGAGTAGAGGTTGTCCGCCAGGGACCAGACATCCGAGGCAAGGTAGGCGGCCGCCTGCCCGGGCGGCGCTGCCACCACGTCCAGGTACACGGTGCAGCGCGGTGCCAGGACGGCGGCGGTGATGTCCGGGTCCACCCCGGCGTCGCCGGGGTCCTGCAGCTCGCGGGCGCCGACGACGTCGCGGCCGCCCTCCCGACTTGGGGTGCTGCCCGCGCTTGGGGTGCCGGCCAGGAGTTCGGCATGGTCGGGAAGGATCCGTCGCACGGCGGCCCAGGCGTGCTGTTCCTCGAATAGGGCAACCTCCACGACGTCGTGTACCCCGGGGACATCCGTCCCGGCGGCTGTGGTGCGGACCCGCCGCCGGTAGGAGACGGCTATGCCGCGGCCGCCCGCCAGTGCAAGGTCTGTGTGCGCCGACTCGTCGGCGGTCCGGGCCACGGCGCTGACGCGGATGGGGGCGGTGGCGGAGATCGCGACGGCCAGCAGCCACTGAGCGCGGATGGCGCCGTCCGGGCCGACGAAGCCCGCCCCGCGGAGTTCAGCGTCGAGGCGGCTCGTGTCCGCAGGATCCAGGAGGCGCATTGCGACGGCGCCCGGCGACTGCTGGTAGGCGTCGAAATCCACCTCCGGTTCTGCAGCCAGCACCTGCATGGCCCGGTCGACGGCGGCCGCCCACGCCAGGCCGCTGATCTCGAAGATGTTCAGCGCCGGGTCTCCGGTACGTTGCACCACAATTCCCCCCAATAGCTCAGATTCCTTGGTTCAGCCTACGGGCGGGGCGGGATCCGCGGTATGGGGAGCTCTCCCCTGTGCCCGCTGCCGCCTCCTTGTCACGACGTCCTGCCGGACACGCTGCGCAACAACCAGCCCCAGTGCCGCCATGCCGATCGTGATGGGGTAACCCATCAGCCGTTCCAGGGTCCCGGGCTCCGGCACGTGCATGCCCGTCACCCCGCCGGCCACCAGCGCGGCCAGCGAAACGGCTCCGCAGGCAAGGATGAACCAGCCCAGCGGCGTCTGCCTCCGCCACATCCAGCCGACCAGGAGCAGCGCCAGGCCGCCGGCGGCGAAATACATCAGCGCACCCGCCTGGTGCCAGCCGGAACCGGCGTCTTCCGGCACCAGCCCCACGATGACCGTGCCGGCCCCCGCGGTGAGGCTCAGCGCCCGGGCAGCAAAGGCCGCATACGACGTCGGCCGCCCACCGGCCACCGCCTGCCGGCCCTGCACCCGGGCGACACCCCGGAGCACCGCGGCGCTCCCAATCACGGCGGAGCTGAGCAGCAGCGCCCCGACCATCATGCCGATCCCCTGCACCACGAACGAGGCATTCATCAGCAGGTGCGCCGGCGAACAAACGTCGCGGCCGTCGAATCCGCCACAGCCCAGCGCGCCGAGGTCGCTGATGTAACCCGTGCGGCGGCTGTACGGCGACCGCCCGGCCCACGCCCCGATCACCGCCGCCTCGGCGACGAAGTACTGCAGCACGCTGAGCTTGGCGAGCGCACCAACATAGAACCGCGTGACGGCCACGTCCGGTAGGTAAAGAAGCTCGGGAGACCCGTTGCGGGCGGAGACTGACATGCCAAGAGCGTAGTACGGGCCCTCACCTTGTATGCTGGTAACCGTGTCCGGACGGGCCGGCGAACAGCCACCCACCCCGCACGCCCGCCCTCGTAGCTCAGTGGATAGAGCACGGCTCTCCTAAAGCCGGTGTCGTTGGTTCGATTCCAATCGAGGGCACTTGAACTCCCAGTTGCCGTTCGACCTGCGCGCCTACCTGCTCGGCGGCTGGACTGCGGAACGCACCATGGTGGACCGGGCCACAGACAGCCACGGAACCTTTACCGGCGTCGTCCGCTTCACAGCAACCGACGACGGCGGCCTGCGCTTCCGCGAAGAAGGCACCGTGCAGTGGAACCCGGCAGGCGCCCACCCCTTTACCGGACCCGCCAGCCGAGAGTACCTGCTCCGGCCCTCGGCCACCCCGGAGACGATGGACATGTTCTTCCCCGACGGCCGGCCCTTCCACCGCATGGGTTTCGGCGGAGCGGATAACCAGGACCGGCATTGGTGCGATCCGGACACCTACCGGGTCCGGTACACCAGGACCGGGACCGACGGGTTCAGCTACCGGTGGGAAGTCACTGGGCCGGCCAAAGACCTTGTGCTGGAGACCGTGCTGCGCCGGGTGCCGGCCGCCGGCAAGCCCGCGGCCGGCGCACCCTCGGCAACAACCAGGCTTGGGAGCCAACAATGAACCCCCGCATTGTCGTATCGGCCGTCTGCGTCTTTGACGACGCCGGGCGCCTCCTCACCGTCCGCAAACGCGGCACCGACAAGTTCATGCACCCGGGCGGCAAACCCGAAGCCGGCGAATCCGCGGCACAGGCGGCCGCCCGGGAACTCGAGGAGGAAGTGGGCATCGTCGTTGCCGCGGAGGACCTCGAACCCTTCGGGAGCTGGCTGGCCGAGGCCGCCAACGAGGCCGCCACGCAGATCGAGGCCACGGTGTTCACCGCGCCGACGTTGATGAACCCCGCAGGCGGCTGGACGGCCCGGCCCTCAGCCGAGATTGCGGAGATCCGCTGGCTGGAGCTCGACGGCGTCCTGCCCGATGACCTCGCACCGCTGCTGACCGACCACGTCCTCCCGGCCCTGGCGGCTCAAGCGGGCCGCCGGACGGTAAGGGCAGCCGGCCGGACTGCAACGGGCCGGGGCTAGAGCTCCGGCAGCGCCTCCGCGGCCACCGCGGTAGCCTCGGCGAACTGGGTCCGGTACAGCTCCGCGTAGCGGCCCTCGGCGGCGAGCAGCTCGGTGTGCGTCCCGCGTTCCACGATCGAACCGCCCTCGACCACCAGGATGGCGTCGGCGGCGCGGATCGTGGAGAGCCGGTGCGCGATAACGACGGCGGTGCGTCCTTCCAGTGCCGCGCCGAGCGCGGCCTGGACCGCTGCCTCGTTGGTGGAGTCCAGCGCCGCCGTGGCCTCGTCCAGGATGACCACCCGCGGCTGGGCGATCAGCAGCCGGGCGATGGTCAGCCGCTGGCGTTCACCGCCGGAGAGCCGGTAGCCGCGCTCCCCCACGACGGTGTCCAGCCCGTCCGGCAGCGACCGGATCATGTCCTCGAGCCGGGCCTGGCGCAGTACGTCCCACATCAGGTCCTCGCTGGCGCCCGGACGGGCCAGCCGCAGGTTGGAGGCGATGCTTTCGTGGAACAGGTGGCCGTCCTGGGTCACCATGCCCAAGGTCTCGCGCATCGAATCGAAGGTCAGGTCGCGGACGTCCACCCCGGCCCCGTCGCCCATTCCGCCGAAGCGCACGGCACCGGAATCGACGTCGTACAGCCGCGAGAGCAGCTGGGCGATGGTCGACTTCCCGGCCCCGGATGACCCCACAAGTGCCACGGTCTGGCCGGGTTCCACCCGGAAGCTGATGCCGTGCAGCACCTCTTCGCCGCCACGGGTGTCCAGCGTGGAGACGTCCTCGAGGGAGGCCAGCGAGACCTTGTCGGCCGAGGGGTAGGCGAACCGGACGTTGTCGAACTCCACGGACAGGGGTCCGCGTGGGGATTCCACGGCGTCCGGCTTCTGCTGGATCAGGGGCTTAAGGTCCAGGATCTCGAAGACCCGCTCGAAGCTGACCAGCGCGCTCATAATCTCCACGCGGGCGCTGGAGAGCGCCGTAAGTGGGGCGTAGAGGCGGGTCAGCAGCAGTGCCAGCACGACGACGTCGCCAGCGGCCAGCTGCCCGCCCAAGGCAAGCCAGCCACCCAAGCCGTACACCAGGGCCAGGGCCAGGGCCGAGACCAGGGTCAGGGCTGTGACGAAGGTGAACTGCAGCATGGCGGTGCGGACACCGATGTCCCGCACGCGTCCGGCACGCAGTGCGAACTCACGGGACTCCTCGTCCGGGCGGCCGAACAGCTTCACCAGGGTGGCGCCCGGGGCGGAGAACCGCTCGGTCATCTGGGTGCCCATGGTGGCGTTGTGCTCGGCGGCCTCGCGGCGCAGCTCGGCCAGCCGGGAGCCCATCCGGCGGGCCGGAATAAGGAAGATCGGCAGCAGAATCATGGCCAGGACGGTCACCAGCCAGGACTTGTTAAGCATGACCACCAGGGTCAAGGCCAAGGCCACCACGTTGCTGACCACGCCGGAAAGGGTCCCGGCGAACGCGGACTGCGCCCCGATCACGTCGTTGTTCAGCCGGCTGACCAGGGCACCGGTACGGGTGCGGGTGAAGAAAGCGATGGGCATCTTCTGCACGTGGTCGAAGACCCTGGTGCGCAGGTCCAGGATGACGCCCTCGCCGATCGTGGAGGAAAGCCAGCGGGTCACGAGTCCGAGGCCCGCCTCGGCCACAGCCACGATCGCAATCAGGACGGCGAGCCAGATCACCGTTCCGGCGTCCGTGCGGGCAATGATCGCATCCACCACCTGGCCGGCGAGCACCGGCGTCGCCACCGCGAGGACAGCCATCACGATCGAGAGCAGCACAAAGGCGATCAGCCGCCTGCGGTGCGGCTTCGCGAAGCCGAAGACGCGTTTGACGAGCGCCTTGGAAAACCGCTTGGAGCCGTCGGAGGCGCGGGTGATGTTGTAGAGGGAGCTCCAGGCAACCCGGTCCATACTCATGTGTTGGTGCCTTTCGGGGCGCTCGCGCCCTGCAGTTCGGTAACGACGCCGTCCACCACGTTCCAGCGGACGTCCAGGCGCACGTTTTCCAGCAGCCTGCGGTCGTGGGTGACGAGGAGCAGGGCCCCGTCGTAGCTATCCAGGGCCTCCTCAAGCTGTTCGATCGCCGGCAGGTCCAGGTGGTTGGTCGGTTCGTCGAGGACCAGCAGGTTCACCCCGCGGGCCTGGAGCAGCGCCAGCGCGGCCCGCGTGCGCTCACCGGGTGAGAGTGAGTCGACGGTCCGGGAGGTGTGGTCCGCCTTGAGCCCGAATTTGGCCAGCAGGGTGCGTACCTCCGCCGGGGACTGCTCGGTCAGTACGGCTTCGACGGCGTCTGCGAGTTTCAGGTGTCCCGCCAGCAGGCCGCGGGCCTGGTCGATTTCCCCGACCGCCACGGAAGCTCCCATCGCAGCGTTCCCGGCATCGGGCTGCTGCACACCGAGGAGCAGCCGCAGCAGGGTGGACTTGCCCGCACCGTTTGGTCCGGTGATCCCGATCCGTTCACCGGCGTTGAGCTGCAGGTTCACCGGTCCGAGGGTGAAGTCGCCCTGGTGCACCACGGCCTCGCGCAGGGTGGCCACCACGGCGCTGGAGCGCGGTGCGGTACCGATGCTGAACTGCAGCTGCCATTCCTTGCGCGGTTCCTCGACTTCCTCGAGCCGGGCAATACGGGATTCCATCTGCCGGACCTTCTGGCCCTGCTTCTCCGAGGACTCGGTATTGGCGGCGCGGCGGATCTTGTCGTTGTCCGGGCTCTTCTTCATGGCGTTGCGGACGCCCTGGGAGCTCCATTCGCGCTGGGTCCGGGCCCGGGAGACGAGGTCGGCCTTGGTGGCGGCGAACTCGTCGTAGCGTTCCCGGGCGTGCCGGCGGGCGACGGCGCGCTCCTCCAGGTACGCCTCGTAGCCGCCGTCGTACACGGCGACGGCGTTCTGGGCGAGATCCAGTTCCACGATGGAGGTCACGCAGCGGGCCAGGAACTCCCGGTCGTGCGAGACCAGCACCACACCCCCGCGCAGTCCCTGGACGAAGGCTTCCAGCTTGGCCAGCCCGTTGAGGTCAAGGTCGTTGGTGGGTTCGTCGAGCAGCACGATGTCGAAGCGGCTCAGCAGCAGGGCCGCGAGCGCTACCCTGGCAGCCTGGCCGCCGGAGAGCCCGGTCATAGCGGCGTCGGGCCCCACCTCGAGGCCCAGGTCCGCCAGCACCGGGGGAATCCGCTCTTCAAGGTCCGCGGCACCGGACGCCATCCAGCGGTCGAACGCCACCGAGTAGGCGTCCTCGGAACCGGGCGCACCGGTGCCCAGGGCCTCGGCCGTGGATTCCATCTCCGCGGTGGCCTGGCCGCACCCGGTCCGCCGTGCGATGTAGCCGCCAACGGTTTCACCGTCGATCCGTTCGTGTTCCTGCGGGAGCCAGCCAACAAAGGCGTCCGCCGGGGCGAGGCTCACCGCACCGTCCTGGGGCTGATCGACGCCGGCCAGCAGGCGCAGCAGCGTGGACTTGCCGGCACCGTTGGCACCCACGACGCCGACGACGTCGCCGGGCGCAACTGTAAGGGAGAGTTTCGAGAAGAGGGTGCGGTGGTCGTGACCACCGGAAAGGTCCTTGGCAACAAGGGTTGCAGTCATTGATCCATTCTCTCACCGGGGGCCGCCGCGGGCGGCCAGAGGGCACCTGCCCAGAGCGAAATCCGGGGGTAAAACCCGCACCCGTGCCGCCGGGCATAGAAGAACCCGCTGGTCCGGACTTGGGGGGTGTACGGACCAGCGGGTTCGAGCATCTAGCATAGTTGAATCGGCGGCGCCGGTAAAATCGAGCCGGGCCACAGACTCCCCGCTGGTCAAAAAACCGGCGGGCTTGGCCCATGACCAGCCAAGGAAGCCCACGAATGATTGCTGCTATCCAGTGGACCACCTTGCTGGCGTGCGTCCTCGCGGCACTGCTCCGGGCCCCGGCGGCCCTCCGCAGTGAGAACCGCTCACTGTTCGGCATCTTCGTGCTTTGCGGCTTCGCCATGCTGCTGAGCATCGGCGCCACCTACACGGTCATTGATGAGTGGCTCGGTTCGACCAACTACGCCAATCTGCTGCTGCGCTTCGTGATCTACGGGACGGTCCTGCTGGCCGGTTACAAGATCGCGCGGGGCTTCGGCCATCAGGGCAGTGTCCGGCTGCTCCTCGGCCCGGTGGGCCTAACGGTGTTGGCGGCCGTTGCCCTCGCCACCGTGGTTCCGTTCTTCCTTGCCAACACGTCCGGGACATCGCCGGGGCTGGCCACCCTTGCCGACCAAAGCCCGCGCAACCAGGAGCTGATCGGGCTCTACACCGCGGCCGGGCGGCTCTACCCTGCTTTTGTGGCCGGGTGCATTGTGCCGGCCACGGTGGTGATCCTGCGATCCCGGCTCCCCCGGCTGGTCCGCGGCGGCGCGGCCGTGCTGACGGCCGGAGCCGCAGCCACGATCCTGCTGGTTCCCGGTGATCTGCTGCCCCGGCCGCTGGCCTTCATCCAGTACTACCTCAGTTCCGCGGCGGTCCTGGGGCTGGTCCTCGGGCTCGCCCTGATCTGGCTGGGCAAGGTGAGGGCGCGTCGCGTTGCCCGGAACGCGGCGGACCGCGCCCGGGTGCGGCATCAGGAAAACATCGGGGCAGAAGAATTATGATGTTGGGAAGGTGGGAGCACCGCCCTCCCCCGGCGGCGGCCCGTCCGGCACTACGTCCTTCAACGCCCACATCTCAGCGACCCCGCAGGAAGGCCTAGATGCCAGTCCCCGCCAAGGCGTTTCAACTCTGGCTCCATCGTGCTGCCCCGACAACCAGCACGGCCGAGATCTCCAGGATCTCCGGGGTCAAGCGCACCACCCTGGCGCAACAACTGGTGCGCGGGAAAGTGGCCGAAACCACCGTTGTGAGCATCAGCCGCGCCCTGGGGATGAATCCGGCGGAGGTGCTGGCCACCTTCGAGAACTATGCGGAGCTGAAACAGCTGGGCCAGCGGCCCACCGGACCGGAACTGGTCAGCCAGGTCGCCACGATGGACCTGCTGCGGGCTGTTATCTCCCGTACCGCCACGGAGTCAGGGCAGCAGCCCGGGGACCGGCACCCTCTGAGCCCCGTCCCGCACGCCACGTCGGTGCGGAACTGGGTGGACGCGATCGACGACGGCGAACTCCGCCACCGGGTCTCGGCCGCCACCGGCATCGCACCCCAGAACTATTCGGCCCAGCTCACGGCCAACCGGCTGTCCCCGGAGCTGGCGGTCGCGACCTCTCGCGCCGCAGGCGTGGGATTCGCCGGCGGCCTTGTCGCGACCGGGCTGATCACCGAGGCCGAGGCCGGCTGGCCGGCCGACGCCCGGCAATCCGCCCTGGATGCCCTCACCGACGGCGAACTGGTCGCCCTCGCCGGTGAGCGCCTCCAGACGCTCGGCAAGGCCCTGCGCCGCCAGGAACTGGAGCAGGCCCAGACCGAAAAGATCTGGGAGAACCTCGGATGATCCAGATACTGCAGTGGTCGGCCTTGGCCCTCAGCGGAGCCGTGGCAATGGCCCGCATCCCCGACGCCCTCCGAGGGCACAACCGCTCCATCTTCGGGGTCTTCTTCCTTTCTGCGCTGGCCATCCTCCTGAGCATCGACGCCCCGTACCTTGCCATCGATTCCTGGCTGGGCGGCGCTAACTACGCCAACCTCCTCCTGCGGTTCCTGGTTTACGGCGCGGTGGCGCTGGCGGGCTACCGCACCGCCAAGGCCTTCGACGATGCGGACGCGGCCCGCCGGGTCGCGGGACCTGCGGGACTGGCAATCCTCGCCTCCATCGCCGTGGCCACCGCCGTGTCGTTCCTGCTCGCGGACACCCAGGGATCGGCCACGGGCCTGACGGGCCTGCCCCTGCGGAGCCCCGCCAACGCCATCCTGATCAACTTGTATGCCACAGCCGGAAGGGTCTACCCGGCGTTTGTGGCAGCCTGCCTGCTGCCGGCGACAATTCGAGCCGTCCGCGGCCGGTTCCCCGCGGCCGTCCGGGCCGGGGCCGTGCTGCTCTCGGTGGGATTTGCGGGCCTGATCGTTGCCGCGGTGTACGCGTTCGTCCCGTCCGACCCGGCCAGGCTCCAGGCGGTCTTCAACTTTACGGCGGTGCTGTGCCTCAGCCTTGGGCTGGCAGTCATTTGGATCGCCGGCCTGGTGGCCCGACGACGGCGGCGCGGGAGCGCGGCGGTCCCAGTCCCCGGCCCGCAGAAGTGGTCCGCGACGGCACGGCGGTAAGTTCGATATGGAGGGGTGAAGGAGTTCGGCGGGCCGCGGCGGCAGCCGAGGCTGGAAGGAGGTGGACATGCTTGAGTGGGGCACGCTGATGATATGCGGCGTCGTGACGTTGTTGCGGCTGCCCGATGCCCTGCACAAGCGGAACCGGACCGTGTTCGGCATCATGTTCCTCGCCACCCTGTGCAGCTTCCTGAGCGTCCCCGGCCCCTACACCGCCATCGACGGGGCGCTGGGCGGCCGGAACCTGACCAACCTGATCCTGCGGTTCATCGTCTTCGGCATGGTGTTCCTGGTGGGGCTGAGGCTCGCCAAGGGACTGGGCGCCGCCCGTGCGCGGCGGCTTATTACCGGGCCTGTGGGCCGCTGGACGCTGGCAGTGGCCTGCCTGGCGGTGGCGGTGACGTTCCTGCTGATGGACACGCGCGGCTCCTCGGTGGGACTGCAGAACCTGACGGACAACGGCCGGAACGCCGTCCTGGCCCCGATCTATGCCGCAGCCGGCCGCAGCTACCCGGCGCTCGTTTCCCTGGTCCTGCTGCCCCCGCTGCTCGCAACCGTGAGGTCGGCCCTGCCCCGGCTGGTGCGGGCAGGGGCTGCCCTCACCTTCGTTGGAGCCGCCGCCGCCATTGCCAGCATCCCGGCGTCCTTTGCCCCGGGCTCCTGGGATGCGGCCCGGCTCACGGTCAACTATGCGGCAGTGCTGGGGTACGTTTTGGGCCTGCTGGTCTTCTGGTTTTCCGGGCAAGTGTCGCGTCCGCCACATAACGCTCCCGCAACGTTCCGTAAAAAGTAGCCCAAGGCGTTCACAAAATCATTAGAGCGTGAGAGAATCATAAATGTGTGAAAGCGCCAGCCGGCTCCGTGAATGGGGATTCAGTCTTACTGAGCCTGGCAAAACGTCCAAGCGCCATTGGGGGGATGAGTGGTAGCGGTCCGGAAGGACCGCTCCCACTCAGCCTGGTTAACGGGCCTTTCGTCCCTTTCCAGCCCCGGAGCTTCCAGTCCCGCAGCTTCTTGTCCTGCAGCGGGCAGTGCCCGCCCACCGGCCTTAGCGGCGGAATCGCAAGGTCACCAGCTGGAAGGGCCGCAGCACCAGCTCCGCGACGCCGTCCCGGACGGTTACGCCCGGCGCGTTGTCCGGCCGTTCCAGCAGATCCACCGCCTGCACTCCCCGGGCCTCGAAGTTGGCGCTCACCGTACCGGCGGACCGTTCCCCGAGCGACTCGTAGAGCCGGACCACCACGTCACCGGAGGCGTCCTCTGCCAGCTTGACCGCCTCGATTACCAGAGCCGGGTTGGACACACTGACCAGCGGTTCCACGGCCCGGGCTCCCCTGACCACGCGCGGGGCCAGGTTGGTGCGGTATCCCTCCTCGACGGCGGCGGCAATTCCGGCGCCGGGACGAACGGTAACGGTCAGTTCGTGCGGTCCGCGGTCGGCATTCGGATCCGGGAACTTCGGCGCCCGCAGCAGGGAGACCCGCACCGTGGTGGTGGTGCCGCCGTCGTCCGCCCGGACGGCGCGGGTGACGTCGTGTCCGTAGCTGGCCGCGTTGGAAACTGCCACCCCGTAGCCGGGTTCGCCCACGTGGATCCACCGGTGGGCGCAGATTTCGAACTTGGCCGCTTCCCACGACGTATTGACGTGGGTGGGCCGGTAGACATGGCCGAACTGTGTTTCCGACGCCGACCGGTCGGCCCGGACGTCGAACGCAAAGCCGAGTTTGAGCAGCTTCTCCCGCTCCTGCCAGTCCACGGCAGTGGAGATCTCGAGCGAGGCCGCGCCGGGCGCCAACCGCAGCCGCTGGGTTATCGGCGACGTGCCGGCCAGCCGCTCCACAACGACGACGGCGGACCCGCCGTCGTGCTCCCCCCGCACGGCGAGCGCCGCGGTCAGGGGGGTGACGTTGCGCCGGTAGAACGCATCAATGTCCCAGGCGTCCCATTCGTTGGGGGTGTCCCGGTGCAGTTCGAGGAGGTTGCCGAACTGGCCGGGGGCGATCGCCTCGCGGCCGCTGGCGTGGTCCCGGAGTGAGACCAGGAGGCCGTCGGCATTCACCTCGGCGCGGATGATCCCGTTGTCCAGCACGTGGCCGCCACCGGCGGCGGGCGTCGACTGCACGGCGGCCTCCGTGAGGACGGGTGCTGCGGCGGCGAGCGCCGGCACCCCGTCGCGGGCGTGCGGGGCGGCGTTCAGCAGGAACTCCTGGTCGCCCTCCCCCACCAGCGCGCCGGCGGCGTCGGCGATGATCTCCTCCAGCTGGCGGGCGACGGCGGCGTAGTTCCGCTCGGCGTCCTGGTGCACCCAGGCAATCGAACTGCCCGGCAGGATGTCGTGGAACTGCTGCAGCAGCACCAGCCGCCAGAGCCGCTTGAGTTCGGCCGCCGGATACGGCGCGCCGCACCTGACCGCGGCGGTGGCGCTCCACAGTTCGGCCTCGCGGAGCAGATGCTCACTGCGCCGGTTCCCGCGCTTGGTGTTCGCCTGGCTGGTGTACGTGCCGCGGTGCAGTTCGAGGTACATTTCGCCCACCCAGACCGGCAGCGCCTCGTATTCCGCCTCGGCGCCGGCGAAGAACTCCGCGGCCGAGCCGAGCCGGACCCGGGGGGAGCCTTCCAGGTCCGAGGCACGCCGGGCCGCGGCCAGCATCTCCCGTGTGGGGCCGCCACCGCCGTCGCCGTAGCCGAACGGAAGCAGTGACATGGTGCCGCGGCCGTGGTCCCGGAAGTTCCGTTCGGCGTGGGCGAGGTCGCGGGCGCTGACGTCGGAGTTGTAGGAGTCCACCGGCGGGAAGTGGGTGAAGATCCTGGTGCCGTCGATGCCCTCCCAGTGGAACGTGTGGTGCGGCATGCGGTTGACCTGGTTCCAGGAGATCTTCTGGGTCAGGAACCAGCGGCTGCCGGCGGCCTTGACGATTTGCGGCAGTGCGCCGGAGTAGCCAAAGCTGTCCGGGAGCCAGGCTTCCTGGCAGTCGACCCCGAACTCCGCCTGGAAGAAGCTCTTGCCTTCCAGGAACTGCCGCGCCATGGCTTCACCGCCGGGCATGTTCGTGTCCGATTCGACCCACATACCGCCGACGGGCACGAACTGCCCCGCTTTCACCTTTTCCCGGATCCGCCCGAAGAGCTCGGGGTGGTACTCCTTGATCCAGGACAGCTGCTGGGCCGAGGAGCAGGAGAACACGAAGGACGGATCCTCATCCATCAGCGCCACAACGTTGGAGAACGTGCGGGCGCATTTCCGGATGGTTTCCCGGACCGGCCAGAGCCAGGCGGAGTCGATGTGGGCGTGCCCGGTGGCGACCAGCTGGTGCGACGAGGCGTAGGCCGGCCGGTCCAGGACCTCCGCCAGCGCGGCCCGGCCGGCGGCGGCCGTGCCCGGCACGTCGTCGGGGTCCATGATGTCCAGCATCCGCTCGAACGCCCGCAGGATCTCGGGCCGGCGCGGCAGGTCCATCGGCAGTTCGTGCATCAGCCCGCTGAGCGCAACGATGTCCTGCTGCAGGTCCCAGACAGTCTGGTTGATTTCGGCGATCACGATCGGGCCGAGCCGGTAGTGGGGTTCGGAGCCGGCGGTCGCTTTGTCCCCGTAGGGGGTGGCGGCGAACGTCCAGCCCTGTGAGAGGTCCGGGTTGGCTGCCGCCTCGACATAGAAATCCACCGCCAGGCCGGTGCCGAGGAGCTTCAGGGGAATGTACTGGTTGCGCGGCGAGACGGCCTTGATCACTGTTCCGTCCGGCCGCCAGGCGGTGCCTTCGCACTGGAATCCGGGCGCGTCGGTGCTGAAGCCGAGGTTCACCAGGATTTCCACGGCCGTGTCCGCGCCGCCGCCCCAGCCCTCGGGTACCTCACCCTGGAGGCGCAGCCATTTGGTACTCCAGGGACGCCCCCACGGCGCCCCCTGCGGCTGCGGCACGAAGTCCTGCTGCAGCGCCTCCTGGACCGGGACCGGTTCGTCGGGCACGTCCCAACTGCTCAGGGTGAGCGGGAGGCTGCGCGGATAAACCGCGGGGATGATGCGTTCGCGCAGAAAGCGGTCCAGCCGGACTTCCGTGAGACGGCGGTCGTCGTGCAATGTGATCCTCTTAGCGCTGGTGCGGGCAGTTCGACGTCGTGCTCGACCTTGCGTCCAGTCGATGGATAAAATCTACGGCGCCGGGCGCGGTTAAGCCAACGACGCCCGGGTGCCACCGGTTCGCCGACGGGGTTCTGCGGCGGGCCAGGTGATGGCTCAGGCGATGGCAGCCGGGACGCCCACGCGCTCGTGCCCGGCGTAGACATTGAGGGTGGTGCCCCGGCTGAACCCGGCCAGTGTCATCCCGCCCGCCTCGGCGAGTTCCACGGCCAGGCTCGAGGGCGCACTGACGGCGGCGAGGATCGGGATCCCGGCCAGCGATGCTTTCTGGACCAGCTCAAACGACGCCCGGCCGGAGACCTGGAGGACGGTCCCCCGCAGCGGCAGCAGGCCTTCGCGCAGCGCCCAGCCCACCACCTTGTCCACGGCATTGTGCCGCCCCACGTCCTCGCGCAGGCACAGCAGCTCGGCGGACCCGTCGTCGGAGATCCGGAACAGTCCGGCGGCGTGGACTCCGCCCGTAACGTCGAAAACGGCCTGGGCTTCGCGGAGCCGGCCCGGCAGCGACGCGAGGGTCTCCACGGGAATGGTCAGCGGATCCCCGGCCGGGCTGAAGTGGGATGACTTGCGGACGGCGTCGATCGAGTCGGTGCCGCAGATCCCGCAGGAGCTGGAGGTGAAGAAATTCCGGCCCGTGTCCGGCCGGACGACGTCGGCGCGCAGCTGGGCTTCGACGACGTTGAAGGTCTGGACGCCGTCCTCGTCCTCGCCGGCGCAGAAGCGCAGCGAGACGAGTTGCTCCGGTTCCCAAATGACACCCTCGGAGACCAGGAAGCCGGCCACCAAGTCGAAGTCACTGCCGGGGGTCCGCATGGTCACGGAGTAGGACAGGTGGCCCAGCCGGATCTCCAGTGGTTCTTCGACCGCCAGCACGTCCTCGCGGTGCCGGACCGGGAATTCCAGGGCCTGCGGGGAGCCGTCCAGCACGAATTTGTGCACCTTGCGGCGTTGTGTCAGGCGGCCCATCGGATACTCCTCATCAGCAGTGCGTGCGGTACCGGCCGCCCGCGGAGGCGGTCCGGTCCTACATCCATCATGAACGTGGTTGGCGCGTCAGCCAAGCAGGGCGCTCCAGTCCACCGGCCCCTCGGCGGCCTTGCGGGTGGTGCGTTTTGCGGCCGGTTTGGCGGGGGCTTTCGCGGCAGCGGGCTCGGGCAGGGGCGCACCCCAGGGCAGGGCAAACGCCGGCACCGTCTCGCCGAGCTGCACGCCGTGCGGCGGGACCACCAGGATGCCGTCGGCCGCGGCCAGCCCGCGCATCATCCCCGGCCCGGTGTGCTGGGCCGGGGAGGCCATGCCGTACAGCATCCGGAAGGGCATCAGCCGCGTCCGGCCGGGATCGGCGTCGATCATGGTGCCGCAGGGGACCTCGCTGACCGCGGGTGCCGTCCCGTGGCCCAGGGCCGCCAGCAGGGGCGCGCCGATGGTGGAGAGCGCCATCATGGCCGCGAGCGGATTGCCGGGCAACCCGATCACGAAGCGGCCGTCGGGCAGCTCGGCCAGAACGGCGGGGTGCCCCGGGCGCATCGCGATGCCATCGATCAGCAGCCGGCCGCCCAGTTCCGCGACGGTGCGCCGGAGGTGGTCGGTGCCGGACCGGCCGGTTCCCCCGGTGGTGATAACGACGTCGGCCGGTACCTGCTCGGCGTCGGGGTCTGCCGGGGCGGTGCCGTGGGCCGGCTGCACGGCACCCGGGGCGGCGTTACTTGCCGCGGGATCGTTGGTGTCCTCGAGGGCGGCGAGCCACTCCTCGTCGCGGTCCCCGATCTTGACTTCGCCCGCGCAGACACCGCCGAGCATTTCGACGACGGCGGCCAGCTGCGGGCCGAAGGTATCCCGGACTTCCCCGGCCGCCGGGACTCCCGTACTGACGACTTCGGCGCCCGTGAGCACCAGCCGGACCACGGGCTTGCCGAGCACCGGCAGCTCGTCCTGGCCGGCGAGGGCGGCCAGGGCCAGATGCGCCGGGTTGAGTACGGTGCCGGCCCTGATCAGAAGTTCACCGGCCGCAGCCTCTTCGGCGGCCTTCCGGATATGTTCACCGTTGCGGGGTTCCCCGGGTTTGGCTCCCCCGCCCAGCTTCAGTTCCGGCAGCCCGTCCTCATCGGGGGCGATGACGCCGCTTTCGCTGCGGAGGACAGCTTTCGCCCCGGGCGGGATGAGCCCTCCGGTGACAATCGGACTCGCCTGGTGCGGGGCCAGCCGCTGTCCGGGGTCGGCCAGGATCCACGGCCCGCTGCCGTTGACCGCCCAGCCGTCCATCGCGGAGGACGGGTAGTGGGGCATGTCGTGCAGGGCAAGGACGTCCTCGGCAAGGGTCCGGCCCAGTGCACTCCGGAGCGGGACCGGCGCGGGCGGGATCGGAGTGGCGCAGTCGAACGCCAGCTGGCGGGCCTCCTGCCAGCTGTGGGCGAGGTGCCGGTGCGGGGTCTCCGGTTCTTCCGGGCCGTCGGAGCCGGGGGCAGATCCGGGGGTAGGGGCGACGGCGTCGGGCCGGGGCCGGTCCTCGTGGGAGCCGCCGCCGCGGGGAGGCTCCGCCGTCATGCCCCGGGAGCCTCGGCGGCCGCGTACTCCTTGGCGAGTTTGCGGGCGACGCCCATGGCGGCCTGCATGGACACGCTGTCCGGCGCCTGGCCGGATCCGGACGCCAGTCCGGCGGCAAAGCCTGCGATGAAGGTGGTCAGCGGCGCGGCGGGGCGCACCACCGAGTGGGCGGCGACGCCGGCCAGTCCCAGCACTTCGTTGATGTCAATGTCGACGTCTTCGAGCTCGAGGGCCTGCAGCAGTGCACGGCACCAGTCTTCTAGCGTTTCATCCTGGCTCTTCACCGTTTGCCTCCAAGGTCGAGTTGGGCCGCCGCATTTCCGGGGGTGCCGAGCTGGAGTCGGCCGCACCCAGAGCGGCGGCGTCCTCCCAGGTATCCACGTCGTCCGTGGAGCCCGGCGGGACCGGAACCTGCCGCAGCTCCAGACTAGCAAGGAGGGAGAAGACCGATCCGCCTGCCAGGGCGTTTCGCCTGGCAGCTTCAGCAATGGCCCGTTCTAGCGCGGCCGTGCCATAAAGCCCTACAAGGGGCTGCGTCCGCCCGTCCGGGGACACCGCGAGCACGCCGTCGCCGGCCGTTTCGTCGAGGCTGGCTCCCGCTTCCAGGAGGGCGCGCACCGCCCCGGCGACGTGGGGCATATCGCAGGCGAGCACGAGGGTCAGCGGGGCGGCGCCGGGTTCCGGAGAGCCCTGCCCGCCGCCGGCCAGGCGCCGGAGTCCCGCGGCAATGGCCGCGGCCGGGCCGGAGAACGGCGGGTCTTCCCGGCAGTCGAGCACCCCGCGCGGGAGGCTTCCGGGGTCCGGGCCGACCACCACCGTACGGCGGGCGCCCCGGGCGGCGCGCAGGGTCCGCTCCAGCAACGTGGCGCCGTCCACCGTGAACCGGGCCTTAGGTGCGCCTCCGAGCCGGGAGGACCGTCCCCCGGCGAGAATTACGGCGTCGAATTCCACCCGCCCAGCCTAGCCGCCCGTGCGCCGGAGCGCTGCCGGGCGCGGGACTTAGTGCGCCTTTTCGGGGAGCAGGAACGGATCCCAGGCCGGGGCTGGCTTCTCCAGCTCTTTGATCTGCCAGATCGTGCCCCTGGGCGGACCCGGCACAAATCCGAGCTTCCAGCCCATTTCGGCGGGGGTGTGGTCGCCCTTGGCATTGTTGCAGCGCAGGCACGCGGCCACAAGGTTCTCCCACGAGTCGGCCCCGCCGCGGGACTTGGGCTGCACGTGGTCAATGGTGTGGGCGGCCTTGGAGCAGTAGGCGCAGCGGTGGCCGTCACGGCGGAGGACGCCCCGCCGGCTGACGGCGGTGAGGGTGTTGTAGCGGGGGCGGATGTAGCGGTTGAGCAGGATGACCGACGGGCGCCCGAGGATCTCTTGCGGGCCCACTACGGGATCATCCCCCTCGGCCACCACACTGGCCTTCCCTGTTAGCACAAGGACCAGCGCCCGGCGGAAGGTGACTACCGCCAGCGGTTCATATCCAGCATTCAGAACGAGAGTGCGCATCCGCATACCTCTTCACGGCCGCACCCGCCAGGGGCACGAGGGCCGGCTGCCCTGTGCATGGTCGGGCTATGGATCGACACCACAAGAGTAAACACGGATCGCCCGGATCACCGAATTTATTCGTCGCGGATCTATCGCGCCGCGTCCGGAGCGGGTCTCCCCCGACGGCGGTGGGGCCGGCGCCGTACATGGCAAAGGACCCCTGCCGCCGGGCAGGGGTCCTTTGAAATGCTGTGGCCGTAGGCCGGGGTAAGTCCTAGCCGCCGACGCGGATGAAGACCGGGCCGGAGCCGACGTTGACGCTGTACAGCGCGGTGGTTCCGCCGTTCCAGCCGCCGTGAACGGCCATGCCGTTGCCGACGTAAACAGCGATGTGGGCCATGCCCATGCCGCCGTTCTGGTAGTAGGCGAGGTCGCCCGGCTGAGCCTCAGCGGCGCTCACGGTGCGGCCCAGGGAGAGGTAGCCAGCCGGCCAGCCGTGGTAGTGGACGCCCACTGCGGCCAGTGCGTTGGTCACCAGCATGGTGCAGTCCTGGGACACACCGATCTGTGCGTAGGCAGCGGCGGCGATCGAGGCGCCCATGCCGCTGACGGCGGCCGGTGCCTTCGCGTCCAGCGATGCGGTGACCGCGGTGCCAGTGCCGGTACCGGTGGTGGTTCCGGCTTCCTGCACGTTGACAACCGGCTTGGCTTCCTCAACAACGGGAGCCGGTGCGGTGGTGACTGCCGGCTTCTCGTAGGAGATGGCGATGCTGGAGGCCGCAGAGATGGTGGCCGGTGCGTTGGACTGTACTTCCGTGGCGGAAGCGGAGGTCGATTCGCGCTGAACGTTGGTCTCGGCAGCGTTGGCTGCGATACCGCTGGTCAGTACCAGGCCGGAGGCAGCAGCGATAACCGCGGCCTGGCGACCCATACCACCGGCGTTGTCGCCGACGGCCTTAGCAATGACAGCCAGCGAGTTGGTCTTGGTGACCTCCGCGCGGTGGCGTGCAATGTTTGCACGAGTAGTCATTTAGTTCTCTCTTTCGTGATCCTTGTGTCCGCGCGCTTGACAGGCGGGACTGAGGACGCTCCGGCATCTTGGGGGTACGCCGGATCGCCCCGAAACGGGTTTCTTAGCGAAGGGTGTACTGCGAAGACGCGCCAAAAGCGGGAACTGCGTTTACTGATCCAGTCCGGGCGCCGGCAAGGGCAGCGCGGAGCATGGAGTTCAGCGGGCTCATCTGAGCCTCGCTGGCGCGAGAACGCGCAGCATTGTGGCGTGAAGACACGAAAGTAGCCTCTCCCAATGCCTACGAGGTGAGCTGTCGGATTCGGATGGGAGTCACCCGGCCGCGCTGCTTCCTGGGAAGCTTTGCGACTTAACCCCTAGGTCTTCTTGCGAAGACCAAAATTGGTTCCCCCGCCCCTGCCAGACGATGTGATGCGAACGGACCTTGAGCGGTGGCAGAGTTAGGCAATCCACTCAAGAGCGCCAACTTCGGAGAAGTTGGCGTGCTTCATACGGTACAGCAGTTGGGACTCAATGTCACATTCAGATCACGGCGTGTCACAGAAATGCGAGTGGTCCCTCGGGTTGGCTAAAGCCAGCCCAGCGGGTCAACGACTTCCCCATTAACCATCACCTCGAAGTGGAGGTGGCAGCCGGTGGAGGCGCCGGTGGTCCCGCTCATCGCCACGACATCTCCGCGTGAGACCTGCTGGCCTACGTGGACGTTGGATGACGACAAGTGGTTGTACGTGGTCTCCAGGCCATTGCCATGGTCGATCACGATGCGGTTGCCGCCCCCGTAGGGGTGCCAACCGGAAAAGGTAACGGTGCCGCTCGCAGCGGCGTGCACGGCCGTGCCGCACTGGGCGACATAGTCCTGGCCGCGGTGGAACTCGCCGACGGCCCCGGTGATGGGGCTGATGCGGTAGCCGAAGGGTGAAGCGGTGACCATCACGTCCAGCGGCGCGCCCAGGCTGCCTGCCGACGCTGCCCGGGTGATGGAGCCGGCCGACTGTGCGCTGAGCAGCTGCTTGAGCTTGCTGTCCGGATCGCCCTTGGTGGTCACGGCGGTGCGGTTGAAGTTGATCGCGGCCGCTGCGGCCTTGACTTCCGGCTGTGCCGCGGCGGAAACGGAGCCGGACCGGGCCGTGTCGGTGGCCATCGCGGGGCCGGTGGCCGGCACGGCAACGGTGAGCACCAGACCGGTGGCAGCCAGGGCAATGCCCGCCTTCTGCCCGACGCCGCTGACGGCGGCAAAGTCGGTCACCTGCCGGAACGGGCTGCGCCTGCCGCGGCGTTCGTCGCGGCGCGCATCGCGCGGGCGCTCGTCGTGTACGACGGCGGCCGGGCGCGGCTCCGGAGCGGGACCGGTCGCACGACGGCGGCCCCTGACGGTCTGGATGGTCAAGAAGGTTCCTCTCTGGAAAGCCTGCGAAGTTAGCTGTCGGATTCGGGTCAGAGAGTTCAAAGACCCGGTCCGCCGGTGCAAGCATTCAGGCGCAGGGGTGTCCAGGGACATTCCTGCGAAAGCGCTTGCCGCTAGCGGACTTCACCCCAAGGCTGCTGGTTCAGCAGCCGTTAGTGGTTCCCCCGCCTCTGCCAGAAAGGTGAATCGCCTACTGATCCGCTGGCAGAGCTCGGCTCCGGATCAGATAACGCTTGTGTATCGGTGCTAGTCATCAACTATAGGCGATTAAGGGACACGGTAATAATTCCGTTATCCGGCCTGTGCATAACTATCCGGCGTCCCCGCGGGCGTCCGAGGGGACGAAGTTACCCCAGCGTAACGAAGACGTGGGCCGCGACCTCGGGGGGCAGTTCGAGGGCCCCTTCGATGTCCGGAACACGCACCGAGATGTACTCCCCTACCCGTTCCAGCGATACCCGGGCGCCGGGACGGATTCCGCCTTCATCGAGCTGGACCAGCAGCTCCGGCTCCACCTGGATGGGCTCGGCCAGGCGGCTGACGGTGATCCGCGAGTCGGCACCGTAGCCTGCCATGGCGTCAAGGAGGTTGACCACTCCACTTCCGCGCTCGGGCGCCGGGAGGCCGCCGAGGTCGGCAAGTCCGGGGATCGGGTTTCCGTAGGGGGACACGGTGGGGTGGTCCAGCATTTCGAAGATCCGGCGCTCGACGCGCTCACTCATCACGTGCTCCCACCGGCACGCTTCCTCGTGGACGTAGGCCCAGTCCAGGCCGATGACATCGGCGAGCAGGCGTTCGGCGAGGCGGTGCTTGCGCATAACCTCGATGGCGCGTTTCCGTCCCGTTTCCGTCAGTTCAAGGTGCCGGTCGCCGGAAACAACCACCAGGCCGTCGCGCTCCATGCGGCCAACGGTCTGGGATACGGTGGGGCCGGAGTGGCGGAGACGTTCGGCGATGCGGGCGCGGAGGGCGACGATGTTCTCTTCTTCAAGTTCCAGGATGGTCCGGAGATACATCTCGGTGGTATCGATCAGATCCGTCATTCAGCTCAGCTCCTCGAGCGCCGTCCTTGCGTCTTTCCCACCGTACAGCCTGCAGGATGCGCCCTGGCTGGATCCGGCGTACGTCACGCTCAGCCTAGCCTATTTTGAATTACTCCGGATAATTCAGCGTCCGGCGGGCGGCAGTTGCGGCCCTCCCCACCGCCGCGTCTCAGTGACCGGACTATGACGGGACATTTTCCCGCCCGCGCAGGGCCGTCGGGCAGAATAAATAGCGTCATGGCCGCCCCGGCGCCGGACCCGCCCAGCCACGCCACGCACCCAGCCGACAATTGGAGCCACTGTGAGCGACACCAGCATCACTATCCCCGCGAACCTGCTGCCCCAGGACGGCCGGTTTGGCGCCGGTCCCTCGAAGGTCCGGCCGGAACAGATCGAGGCCCTCACCGCGGCGTCGGCTAAGTTGCTGGGCACCTCGCACCGCCAGGCGCCCGTGAAGGACCTCGTTGGCTCGGTCCGGAGCGGCCTCAGCGAGTTCTTCCGCGCCCCCGACGGCTACGAGGTGATCCTTGGCGTCGGCGGTTCCACCGCGTTCTGGGACATCGCCAGCTTCGGCCTGGTAGAGAACAAGGCGCAGCACCTCTCGTTCGGCGAGTTCGGTTCGAAGTTCGCCGCTGCCACGAACAAGGCCCCTTTCCTGGCCGAATCGTCGATCATCACCTCGGCGCCCGGCACCCGCCCCGAACCGCAGGCCGAGGCCGGCGTCGACGTCTACGCCTGGCCGCAGAACGAGACCTCCACCGGGGTCGCGGCGCCGGTCAAGCGCGTGTCCGGAGTGGACGGGGACGCGCTGGTCCTGGTGGACGCCACGTCCGCGGCCGGCGGCCTGGACGTTGACGTCGCCGAGGCCGATGTCTACTACTTTGCCCCGCAGAAGAACTTCGCCTCCGACGGCGGTCTTTGGCTTGGGCTGTTCTCCCCCGCCGCGCTGGAGCGCGCCGCCCGGATCAAGGCCGGCGGTCGCTGGATCCCGGACTTCCTGGACCTCCAGACGGCGATCGATAACTCCCGGCTCAACCAGACCTACAACACACCCGCGCTTGCCACGCTGGTGACCCTGGACGCCCAGGTGCGGTGGCTGAACAGCAACGGCGGGCTCGACTTCGCCGCCGGACGGACCGCCGAATCGGCCGGGCGCATCTACCGCTGGGCCGAGGAGTCGCCATACGCCACACCGTTTGTGGCCCGCGCCGAAGACCGCTCCAACGTCATCGCCACCATCGACTTCGACGACTCGATCGACGCCTCCGCCGTTGCCAAGGTGCTGCGCGCCAACGGCATCGTGGACACGGAGCCGTACCGCAAGCTGGGCCGCAACCAGTTGCGCATTGCCACGTTCGTGGCGATCGAGCCCGACGACGTTTCCGCTCTGCTCGCCTGCATCGACTACGTCGTGGGAGAGCTCAAGAAGTAGCTCCGGCGTCCTCCTGCGGGAAGCGTCAGCGCTCGACGGCGTCGTCCGGGTCTTCCACCCCGGCGGTGCCGTCCGTCGTTGACCGACCAGGGACAACCTGGAAGTAGCGCAGCCCGCGGGCGCGCCGGTTGAACGCGATGCGCAGGTGCTTGGCCCGGACAATCCACACCATGCCGATCAGGGCCGCCAGGATGCCGGAGGCCGCGGCGACGCCCATGGACCAGCGGGCGCCGGCGACGTTCGCCACCCAGCCGACCAGCGGGGCGCCGATCGGCGTGCCGCCCATAAAGATGGCCATGTAGAGGGCCATGACCCGGCCGCGCATCACCGGGTCCGTGGTGGTCTGTACGTAGCCGTTGGCGCTGGTCATCATGGTGATGGCAAACAGCCCCACCGGAACCAGAGCCACACCGAACCAGAAGTAGTCCGGCGCCAGGGCGGCCAGGCCCGACGTCACCCCGAAGGCGCCGGCCGCACCGAAGATCACCCGCATCCTGGGCCGGCCGCGCCCGGCAGAGAGCAGCGCGCCGGCCACGGATCCGATGGCCATGATCGAGTTCATCAGGCCGAAGGCACCGGCATCGAGGCCGAATTCGGTGCCGACCATCGCGGCGATAAAGAGGACAAAGTTCAGTCCGAGCGTCCCCACAATGAACACGGCCACCAGCACCACCACAATGTCGGGCCGGAAGCGGACGTACCGCAGGCCCTCGCGGATCCGGCCCTTCCCGGCCGGCGCCCGCGGCAACTGCCGCAGCGAGTCCGCGGGAATCTTGGCCAGGCTCAGGAGCAGCGCCAGGAAGGTCACGGTGTTGACCAGGAAGACCCAGCCCGGGCCGATGGCTACGGTGAGCAGCCCGGCGACGGCCGGCCCGATCATCCGGGCTACGTTGAACGAGGCGCTGTTGAGGGCGACGGCGTTGGGCAGGTAGTCGTCGCGGACCAGTTCGGAGACGAACGTCTGGCGGACCGGGGCATCGAAGGCGGAGACGACGCCCAGCAGCAGGGCGAAAATATAGACGTGCCACAGCTGGGCGGCCCCGGACAGCACGAGGGCCCCAAGAGCGGCGCTCAGGAGAGCCATGGCGGACTGTGTCAGGACCAGGAGCTGCCGGCGGTTGAAGCGGTCGGCGGCGAGCCCGGCCACGGGCGCGAGGAACAGCTGGGGCCCCAGCTGCAGCGCCATGGTGATGCCCATGGCCCCGGCGTCCTGGTGGCTGAGATGGTCAAAGACCAGCCAGTCCTGCGCGGTGCGTTGCATCCAGGTCCCGATGTTCGAGACCAGGGCGCCGATGAACCAAATACGGTAGTTCAGGATGTGCAGCGATTTGAAGGTGGACCTCATGTCCTGGCCTTCCGCTGCGCTACCCCGAACGGTTCCAAGCTGTTAGTCGGCCTCTACAGTGGAATCGTCGGAAGGTCCGTCCACGGCAGGTTCGTCGCCGGAGGTTACGGCCTCGTCCGGATCCCCGTCGGGGGTCCCGGCGTCGGAGGTTGCGGCATCGTCGTCAGCGGTATCCCGCGGCGCGTCCGCGGCGGGGGCATCCCCGGCGGGGGCATCGGCGTCGTCGTCCTGCTGGGCGTCCTCCGGCCGCACGCGTTCAGCCCACGGCACCCATTCCGGGGCGAGGATGGAGTCCTCGGAGGGCAGCAGGCCCAACTCGTCCACGGTCACCACTTTGGAGCGCGAATTGCGGGTCAGGACCGCGTACCACTGCCAGCCGCCGTACCCGGGAAGTTTCGACTCGAAGAGGTGGGTCACCAGCCGGTCGCCTTCGCTCTTGGCGCCGAGGTGTTCCCCGATTTGCTCCGCCGGGGCGATGCCTTCCACTGCGGCGCGGGCGACGTCGATCGAGGCGGCCAGGAATGCATCCGGCTTGCCGGTGCGCCATGCGGGCACACCGTAGCGCGGCTTGGACCCTGCCTTGGCGCCGGCGGCGGCACCGGCCGTCACGGCGGCGTTCTGCTCAGGTTCCGGAGTCATCGCAGGGCCTTAAGCGTCGAGCTCGTCGGCGACTTTGCGCAATGCGGCGGCAATGGCCTTGGCCTTGTTGCCTTCCGGGTACTTGCCCGCGGACAGCGTGCCGGACAGGTTGTCCAGCACACTGACGAGGTCCTGCACCAGCGGGGCCAGATCCTTCGCGCTGGGCCGTTTGGCCTTCGCGATCGAGGGGGTCTTGTCCAGCACCCGCAGGCCCAGGGCCTGGGCTCCCTTGCGGCCGTCGGCTACGCCAAACTCCACCCGGGTTCCGGCCTTAAGCTCAGTAACGCCCTCGGGCAGCGCTGACTTGGGCAGGAAGACCTCCTGGCCGTCCTCGCCTGCGAGGAAACCGAAACCTTTTTCCTTGTCATACCACTTGACCTTGCCGGTGGGCACGTAATCAACCTTCTTCGTTCTACGGGGACGCGGCCGGCAGTCAGCGCGTCCGCATGGTTATGCGGGTTCAGGGTGTGACTGCCCGGACCGTGTTGGTCTGTTCCCCCAAGGTTATCCTGCCTTGGCCATTTTGACGGTTTGAGGCACGGGCGAAGCCGGGCTGTTAGCGTTGGCTCCATGACTGAACAGCGCTTCCGGCGGCCCCTCTTTCTTCTTGCAGCCGCCGTTGCCGCGCTCTCTCTGGCCGCCGTCGGGACCGTTATGGTCATGGCCTTGAATAACACCGTGGCCCCAGCCTGGATCACCTCCGCCGCACTTTACGGGCTGCCGGTGGCCTTCCTGCTGATGCTCATCCTGGTGGTCGACGCCGTCGCGGCCCGGCGCCGCGCGCCCGGGCACGGCGAAAGGTAGCGTTGGACTGATGTCCCTCATCCGCGCGCTCAGCAAGGAACTGCAGGCACGCAGCGACGACTCGTTGCGTGTGTTGTTCTCCGCGCGGCCTGACCTGATGTCCCCTGCTGTTCCCGATTTCTCCGCCCTTGCGGCCCGTGCCAGCGGCCGGGTCAGCGTGCAGCGGGCGCTGGAGCGCCTGAACCGTCCGCAGATGCAGGTCCTCGAGACCCTCCACCTGTGCACCAACACTGACACCGGGCAGAGCGCGTCCGCCGCGGCGCTCAAGAGGCTCATCAACGGTTCCACCGTCACCGCCCTGGACCGGCTGCTCCACTCCCTGCAGGACCTGGCCCTGGTGCAGCGCGCCGAGCCCCCGCACGGCTCAAGCGCGGCCACCGCCCGGCAGCGCCATTACCTTCCCGTCGGCAGCCTCAAGGACGTCGTCGGCATCTACCCGGCCGGGCTGGGCAGGAGCTACACCGAGCTCGTCCGCCTCCAGCCTGCCTTCGCCCAGCGCGTGGTGCAGCTGGTGGGCGAACTGCACCATACGGGAGCCGCCATCAGCCCGGCGTCCACTCCGATGGAGGCAGCGCTGTCGCTCCAGCACTGGACAGCCTCGCCGGAAGCACTGCACACCCTCCTCGCCACCGCTCCGGAACGCACAGCGGCGTTGCTGGCCCGCTTCGGGAACTGGGCCATGGGGGCCGTACCGCAGGCGCAGCGCCGCGCGTCCGTACTCAACGAGGGCGCCGACGTCGGGCCCGTCGACTGGCTGCTCGCCCGCGGGCTGCTTGTGCCGCTGGATGCCGCCCACGTCGAGCTCCCGCACAGCGTCGGCGTCGCGCTCCGCGGCGGCTTTGTGATCGAACACTTTGCGCTCACTCCCCCGGTCCCGCGGCTGGGGCAGACCAGCGCGTCCCTCCGCCGCAATGCTGCGCTCGGGGCGATCGCCGAAACCCTGCGGCTGGTCGGTGAGCTGCTGTACGCCGTACGCGAGCAGCCGCTGGTCACCCTTCGGAGCGGCGGCGTGGGCGTCCGGGAAATGAAGCGGCTCGCGGATGCCCTCCGGATCGGCCTGCATGAGGCCGGAGTCCTGGCCGAACTGTGCGCCCTCGCCGGGCTGCTGCGGCTCGACGTGGACAGCTCCGCCTGGGTCCAGCCGCCACAGCTGGAGTGGCTGAGCCTGCCACGGCAGGAACAGTGGCTGTGGCTGGTCAACGCCTGGCTCACCAGCGAACGGGTCCCCTCCCTGGTGGGGCAGCCCGTCAGCGGTGCAGCCACGGCACAGGTGCACCGCGGCCCAGCGGGCACCACCATCAACGCCCTCTCCGCCGAGGCGCAGCGGCCCGACGCCCCGGTGGTCCGGAAACGGATCCTGGAAATCCTGCACGAGCTCACGGTGGAAGCGGCCGCCCCGGACGGCGAGGCACCGGTCCTGGACGCGGCCGCGGTGCTGGAACGGGCCGACTGGTCGCAGCCGCGGATGGCACGCCGCTTCAGTTCGCTTATCCAGGGCGTCCTGGCCGAGGCCGAGATGCTGGGCCTGGTCGGCTCCGGCGCCCTCAGCCAGATCGGTGCCGCCATCGCCGTCGAGCAGCCCGAGGAGGCGCTGGCCATCCTCGGCGAGCATCTGCCCGCGGCGCTGAACCACGTGCTGCTCCAGGCCGACCTCACCGCCGTGGCGCCGGGCTACCTTGACCCCGAGCTCAGCGAAAAGCTGCTGACCATGGCTGACGCGGAGGGCCAGGGTCCCGCGACTATCTACCGTTTCTCTGTGGCGTCCGTCCGGCGTGCCCTCGACGCCGGCAAGGACGCCGCCGGCCTGCTGGACTTCCTGCGCGAACACTCCGCCACGGCCGTGCCGCAGCCGCTGCAGTACCTCATCGAAGACACCTCCGCACGCCACGCCCGCCTCCGGGTGGGCCCGGCGTCCAGTTTCATCCAGAGCGAGGACGAAACGGCCCTGCTGGAGCTGCTGAACACTCCGGCAGCGTCCGGGCTGGGACTGGTCCGGATCGCACCCACCGTCCTGATTTCGCACACCGCGCCGCGGGAGGCCGCGCAGCTGCTGCGCGGCCTGGGCCTGTCCCCCGCGGTGGATGACAACGGTTCGGGCGCCGTCAGGCTGGGGCGCAGCACCGCGCTTCCGGGCGGCACCCGGCCGGTCTACACTGCCCCGCGCACCGCACCCGCCGACGCCGACATCGACGCCCAGCTCGCCGTCCTGCGCAACGGGGTCTCCCTCCCCGCTGCCGCCGCGCCCGGCGGCTCCGGGGCCGGGTCGACGGGCGGCGAAACCGCCACCCAGCTGGGCCTGGAGACGCTGCAGAAGGCTATCCGGCTCAAGCAGCGGGTGGTGATGAACGTGGTGGACAGCCTGGGGAATGCCACCCGCGAAACGGTTGTTCCGGTAGCTGTGAATGGCGGGCGGGTGCGTGTGTTCGATCCGGCGAAGGAAACCGAACGCGTCCTGTCCCTGCACCGGATCATCGATGTTGAAGCCACAGAGGAACTGCTGCAGTGAATGACGGACCGCTGATTGTCCAGAGTGATAAAACCATCCTGCTGGAAGTGGACCACCAGCAGGCCACCGAGGCGCGCCACGCCATCGCGGCGTTCGCCGAGCTGGAGCGCGCCCCGGAACACGTCCACAGCTACCGCCTGACCCCGCTGGGGCTCTGGAACGCCCGTGCCGCCGGGCTCGACGCCGAACAGGTCCTCGACACGCTGCTCAAGTACTCCCGGTTCCCGGTACCGCACTCCCTGCTGATCGACGTTGAAGAGACCATGTCCCGGTACGGCCGGCTGCGGCTGGAGAGGGACCCGCAGCACGGCCTGGTGATGCGTACCTCGGACTACCCGGTCCTCGAGGAGGTCAGCCGCGCCAAGAAGATCGCTCCGCTGCTGGGGCCCCGGATCGACGGGGAAACCGTGGTGGTGCACTCCTCCCAGCGCGGGCAGCTCAAACAGTTGCTGCTGAAGATCGGCTGGCCCGCGGAAGACTTCGCCGGCTACGTCGACGGCACACCGCACCCCATCATGCTCAACGAGACCGGCTGGAAGCTCCGCCCCTACCAGCAGCTGGCCACCGAAAACTTCTGGGCCGGCGGCAGCGGCGTGGTGGTGCTGCCCTGCGGCGCCGGCAAAACCCTGGTGGGCGCCGCGGCGATGGCCACCAGTTCCACCACCACCCTGATCCTGGTCACCAACACGGTTTCGGCCCGGCAGTGGAAAGACGAGCTGCTCAAGCGGACCTCCCTCACCGAAGAGGAAATCGGCGAATACTCCGGCTCCGTCAAGGAAGTCCGGCCGGTCACGATCGCCACCTACCAGGTCCTCACCACCAAGCGCGGCGGCCTGTACCCGCACCTGGAACTGGTGGACGGCAATGACTGGGGCCTGATCATCTACGACGAGGTGCACCTGTTGCCGGCCCCGATCTTCCGGATGACCGCGGACCTGCAGGCCCGCCGCCGGCTGGGCCTGACCGCCACCCTGGTCCGCGAGGACGGCCGCGAGGGCGAGGTCTTCAGCCTCATCGGCCCCAAACGCTACGACGCCCCGTGGAAGGACATCGAGGCGCAGGGATACATCGCACCCGCGGACTGCGTCGAAGTCCGGGTTGACCTTCCCCGGGACGAACGGGTGGCCTATGCCATGGCCGAGGACGCGGACAAGTACCGGCTGTGCGCCACATCCGAGACTAAAACCGGCATCGTGGAGCGGCTCGTGGCCGAACATGCGGGCGAGCAACTGCTGGTCATCGGGCAATATATCGACCAGCTGGATGAGATCGGCGAGCGCCTGAAGGCGCCCGTGATCAAGGGCGACACCTCGGTCAAGGAACGCCAGCGGCTCTTCGACGCCTTCCGCGCCGGCGAGGTCAAGACCCTCGTGGTCTCGAAGGTGGCCAACTTTTCCATCGACCTGCCGGAGGCGTCCGTCGCGATCCAGGTCTCCGGTTCGTTCGGCTCGCGGCAGGAGGAAGCGCAGCGGCTCGGGCGGCTGCTGCGGCCCAAACAGGACGGCCGGGCCGCCCGTTTCTACTCCCTCGTGGCCCGGGACACCCTGGACCAGGACTTCGCCGCGAAGCGCCAGCGGTTCCTGGCCGAGCAGGGCTACGCCTACCGGATCATGGACGCCAAGGACGTCGGCGCCGGCGGCTAGCAGACGCCCATTCAACACACATCCGGCTTTCAGAAAACTCACAGAGTCTGGGAGCATCATGGGAATCATGAAAAAGAACGGTCCCGAAGCCAAGCTGCTCGTCGTCGACGATGAACCCAACATCCGGGAGCTGCTGTCTACCTCGCTGCGCTTCGCCGGGTTCGAAGTGGTCTCCGCCGGCACCGGCCGCGACGCCCTTGCCGCGGCGGAGCTGCACGCCCCGGACCTCGCCGTCCTCGACGTGATGCTGCCCGACATGGACGGATTCACCGTGACCCGCAGACTGCGCGCCGCGGGCAAGCATTTCCCCGTGCTGTTCCTGACTGCGAAGGACGACACCGAGGACAAGGTCACCGGCCTCACCGTCGGCGGCGACGACTACGTCACGAAGCCGTTCAGCCTCGATGAGGTGGTGGCGCGCATCCGCGCGGTCCTGCGCCGCACGCAGCCGTTGCAGGACGACGACGCCGTCATCCGCGTCGATGACCTGGAGCTCGACGACGACGCTCACGAGGTGCGCCGCGGCGGGACGGTCATCGAACTCTCCCCCACCGAGTTCAAGCTGCTCCGGTACCTGATGCTCAACCCGAACCGCGTCCTCTCCAAGGCCCAGATCCTGGACCACGTCTGGGAGTACGACTTCAACGGGGACGCCTCGATCGTGGAGTCCTACATCTCCTACCTCCGGCGCAAGGTGGACATCGACCCTGCGGCTCCGGCCCTGATCCAGACCAAGCGGGGCGTGGGTTACGTGCTCCGGACGGCCGAGAAGCGCTGACCTTGCTGCACCGGTGGAAGGCGGCGTCGCTGCGGTCGCAGCTGGTTGCGATCATGATGGCGCTGATGCTTGTGGCCCTGACCGCCACGGGCGCCGGCACGCTCGCCCTGCTCCACAGCTACCTCCAGGGCCAGGTCGATGACAAGCTCAAGGCCGCCGTGGACACGGCCCGCCAGCAGCAGTCGTTCAGCCAGTTGCAGGACCAGAACCCGAACGTTCCCACCGACTATTCGCTGATGCTCTTCAGCCCCGGCCAGCCCGGCTACGTCCTGGGCGGCAGCAAGGGCTCGCACCCCTCCATCGATAGCATCACGCCGCAGGACGCCCACGAGCGCGGCGAGGCCCCGTTCCAGGTCCGCGGCACCGACGGACGCAACTGGCGGGTGGTGGCCGTCATCGTCCTGGACGGCAACCAGCATTCCGCCGTCGTGGTGATCGGGCTGCCGCTCTACCCGGTGGATTCCGTGATGGAGCATGCCATCCTGGTGGTTGTCGGGGTGGGGCTGCTGACACTGGTGCTGGCCTTCTTCATCGCCACGTGGACCGTCACCCGCTCCTTCCGGCCGCTGGCCCGGGTGGAGAAAACCGCTGCGGCCATCGCCGCCGGCGACCTCTCCCGCCGCGTGGAGGTCGGCAACCCGGACACCGAGGTGGGCCGCCTGAGCAGGTCTCTCAACGCCATGCTGGCGCACATCGAAACCGCCTTCGCCGCCCGGATGGCCTCGGAGGAACGGATGCGCCGCTTCGCCGCCGACGCCAGCCACGAGTTGCGCACCCCGCTGGTCACGATCCGCGGGTTCTCCGAGCTCTACCGGCACGGCGCCCTGGCCACGCCCGAGGACGTAGGTACCGCCATGGGGCGGATCGAGAGCGAAGCCATCCGGATGGGCACCATGGTGGAGGATCTGCTGCTGCTGGCCCGCATCGACGAGCAGCGTCCGCTCCAGCAAAAGCCCGTGGACCTGCTCCTGATCGCCCACGACGCCGTGGTGGACACCCAGGCCAGCGACCGGAACCGCGTCATCTCCCTGCGCGGGCTCGACGGCGGCACCGGCGCCCCGGCCCCCGTACTGGGCGACGAGGCGAAGCTGCGCCAGGTGGTGGGCAACCTGGTGGGCAACGCCCTGCGGTACACCCCGGACGGCACCCCGCTCGAGCTGGCCGTAGGTGTCAAGGCCGACGCCGACGGAACCCGCCACTCCATCATTGAAGTCCGGGACCACGGGCCCGGTGTCCCCGACGAAGAGGCGGCACGGATCTTCGAACGCTTCTACCGGGCGGATACCTCCCGCACCCGGGAAACCGGCGGCAGCGGTCTCGGGCTGGCCATTGTGGCCGCCATCGTCGGCTCGCATTCGGGCACGGTCCGCGTCCAGCAGACCGACGGCGGCGGCGCCACCCTGGTGGTCAGCCTCCCGTTCCTGGCGGACCCGGACGCCCCGCGCGGGGACACCCGGGAGGCGGAGGCGGCCGAGGCCGGGACGGCTGGCATCGACGCCGTGACCGGCACCGCGGATACGACGGCGGTCTAAGGGTGGTCTAAGGGTCCCTGCAACGGGCTTTTCCACATAGGGCAGACGGCCGCACGGACGGCCCTGCCGGGCTGCCTAGGCTGAAAGTACCCGGAAATACCGGGCATTCGCACCCGTCCCGAAAGGCCCTCCCGTGAGCATCATCTCCGTCGACACCGAACTGCTCCAGCTCAAGTCCGCCAACGTCCAGGCCACGGTCGAAAGAATCAGCGCCGACGTCCAGGCGATGCGGCACGGCCTGGACGAGCTCCAGGCCAGCTGGCGCGGATCAGCCGCCACGAACTTCCAGGCCCTGGTGGCGGAGTGGACCCTGACGCAGGGGAAGGTGGAGGCCTCGCTGGCGTCCATCAACCTGGCGCTCAACTCCGCCGCTGCCAGCTACGCCCAGGCTGAGCTGAACAACGCCCAGCGCTTCAGCTAGCCCGCGAAAGGCCAGGGCCGCTGCGGCTAGCCCACGGGCCCGCCGCCACGCTGCTGCCACTCTGCGGGCCGCGGAACGGGCCTTAGGCGGGCCGCTAGGCCTCCCTGGTGCCCTGATGGAACCGGAGGCGCCACTGGGCGCCGTCACGGACCCACAGCGAGCTACGCAGTGCCGTCCCGGTGCGGGTGTGGCTGCGGTAGGTCAGGAGCACGGCGTCCTCGCCTAGGCGGTCGGCGGCCAGTAGTTCGAGGTCGGTGGCCATGCCGGGGTCGTCCTCAAGGGCCATCATCATTTCGTCGCGGGTCCAGAGCCGTCCGGAGCTGCCGATCTCGGTGAAGTCCGGGTGCAGCAGCACTCCGGTGCGGCCCAGGTCGGCCCTGGTTTCGGGGCGGAGCAGTTCACGCTCCAGCGCCTCGACGTGTGCTTCCGGGCTCTGGTCCGGGGCGGCCGCGGCGGCGCGGGATTCCTCTTCCAGCTCGCTGAACAGGTCGGGTTCCGCGAAGAGGGTGGACTCACCGAAAAGGGCGGGCTCTGCAATCGGGGCCCGGGACCCGGCGGCGGGTGTGGCGGCGCCGGCAGGTGTGGCCGCGGCGACCGGCTGCGGAACCCGGGGGGCCTCGCCCGCGGCCGCTGCGCTGCTGTCTCCGGCCCGGACGTAGCCGGGCCCCTGCCGCACGGCCACGCCCTGCTGGTGGGCGGTGGCTGCGGCCCGGGCACGGTCGTCCGCCGCCTCGTTGAGCTCGTGGCCGGCGTGCCCGCGGACCCATTCGAACGTGTACTTGCGCCCGGTGAGCGCCTGGTCGATCTCCTTGAGCAGCTCGACGTTGAGCACGGGTTTGCCGTCGGACTTCCGCCAGCCCTTGCGCTTCCAGCCCGGCATCCACTTGGTGACCGAGTTGATCACATACTGGCTGTCGCACAGGATGTGCAGGTGCTCGTCGGGGACATGTGCCGTGGCCCGGAACAGGTCCAGGACAGCCATCAGCTCACCCTGGTTGTTGGTCCCGTGCGGCCAGCCGCCGGCACGCCAGCAGTCATCGTCTACATACCAGGCCCAGCCGGCCGGGCCGGGATTTCCTAGGGCCGAACCGTCGGCCGCTGCTGTAATCGTCACTGCACCATCCTGCCAGACGGAAGCCGTCACCCCGCCCGGCCGGGCCGCCGATGCCCGCTGTTAACGCCGACGGCGGCCCCACCAGTAGTGGGACCGCCGTCGTCGAACGTGCCGTCGCTGACAGGAACCTGCCAGGCCAGGCGTTCAGGGCCTGAGGGCCGGGTGGTTAGAAACCGCCCATGCCGCCCATGCCGCCCATGTCGTCGCCGCCGCCCATCGGGGCGCCGGCCTTCTCGGGCTTGTCGGCCACAACGGCCTCGGTGGTGAGGAACAGACCGGCGATGGAGGCCGCGTTCTGCAGGGCAGAGCGGGTCACCTTGACCGGGTCGTTGATGCCGGCAGCCAGCAGGTCGACGTACTCGCCGGTGGCAGCGTTCAGGCCGTGACCGGCGGGCAGGCCGCGGACCTTGTCGACCACAACACCGGGCTCGAGGCCGGCGTTGAAGGCGATCTGCTTCAGCGGGGCGTCGATGGCTACGCGGACGATGTTCGCGCCGGTTGCCTCGTCACCTTCGAGCTGCAGGTTGGCGAACGCCTTGGCGCCGGCCTGGATCAGGGCCACGCCGCCGCCGGCGACGATGCCCTCTTCCACGGCAGCCTTGGCGTTGCGGACAGCGTCCTCAATGCGGTGCTTGCGTTCCTTGAGCTCAACTTCGGTTGCGGCACCGGCCTTGATGACTGCAACGCCGCCGGCCAGCTTGGCCAGGCGCTCCTGCAGCTTCTCGCGGTCGTAGTCGGAGTCGGAGTTTTCGATCTCGGCACGGATCTGGGAGACGCGGCCGGCGATCTGGTCGGCGTCGCCGGCACCTTCGACGATGGTGGTCTCGTCCTTGGTGACAACAACCTTGCGGGCCTTGCCCAGCAGTTCGAGTCCGGCGGTCTCAAGCTTGAGGCCGACTTCCTCGGAGATGACCTGGCCGCCGGTGAGGATGGCGATGTCGGCCAGCTGCGCCTTGCGGCGGTCGCCGAAGCCCGGTGCCTTGACGGCGACGGACTTGAAGGTGCCGCGGATCTTGTTGACGATCAGCGTGGCCAGGGCCTCGCCCTCGATGTCCTCGGCGATGATCAGCAGCGGCTTGTTGGACTGCATGACCTTTTCGAGGACAGCAACCAATTCCTTGACGTTGGAGATCTTGGAGTTGACGATCAGGATGTACGGGTCCTCAAGGACCGTTTCCTGGCGCTCGGCGTCGGTGACGAAGTACGCGGAAATGTAGCCCTTGTCGAAGCGCATGCCCTCGGTGAGCTCGAGCTCGAGGCCGAAGGTGTTCGACTCCTCGACGGTGATGACACCTTCCTTGCCGACCTTGTCCAGGGCTTCGGCAATGAGTGCACCGATTTCGTTGTCACCGGCGGAGATGGACGCGGTGGCGGCGATCTCTTCCTTGGTTTCGATTTCCTTGGCGGAGGCCAGGAGTTCGGTGGTGACGGCCTCGACGGCCTTCTCGATGCCGCGCTTGAGGGACAGCGGGTCAGCGCCGGCCGCGACGTTGCGCAGGCCTTCCTTGACGAGGGCCTGGGCGAGCACGGTGGCCGTGGTGGTACCGTCACCGGCGACGTCGTCGGTCTTCTTGGCGACTTCCTTGACCAGCTCGGCGCCGATCTTCTCGTAGGGGTCGTCCAGTTCGATCTCCTTGGCGATGGAGACACCATCGTTGGTGATCGTGGGGGCGCCCCACTTCTTTTCGAGGACGACGTTGCGTCCACGCGGGCCGAGGGTGACCTTGACGGCGTCGGCGAGGATGTTCAGGCCCCGCTCAAGACCGCGGCGTGCCTCTTCATCAAATGCAATGATCTTGGCCATAACGGCAGTAGTCCTTTCGGGACAGTCGTTAAGAATGGACCTTTAGCTGCGGTGCCCGCGACGGACGATTCCTGCCCGGCAGCCTCTGTACGCCGCCGGGCCGGGGATCTCACCCCAGCCAGGTATTTCTCTCGCTCCCGGTCAGCCCGCCACCACGCCGCGACCGGCGGAACCGGGCGTCGGGTTAGCAGTCCATACGCGGGAGTGCTAACTCAATAATTAGCACTCCCCCGGGGAGAGTGCAAGCAGTGGAGGCGTGGAAGTCCGCCGTCGGGCGGCGCTCTTCGCTACGAGCGATCAGGAGCCGGTGCTGCGGGCCGTTTCGCTGCCGGTCATCGCGGCCTTGTTGTCCGCCCCGTAGGTGTAAACCATGTAGGCCGCGGCCGTAACGTCGCCGTTGCTGTCGAAGTTGATCGGCCCGGAGGCGCCGTCGTAGTCGGGTTGTTTGCCGGCGTGGAGGGCGGTGATGCAGTCCTGGTAGGACGCGCAGGCCGTCGCCGCGCCGGATTTGCCGGAATCACCGGCATCCGCCGCTGTCCCGCCGGAGACGCTGACCAGTTTGGCGGCGATCGAGGAGCCGGCGTCGTCTTCGGCAGCGGCTGCGGCGAGGGCCGCGAGGTTGACGGCGTCGTAGGTCTCGGCCGCGAAGGCCATGTCCTTCAGGCCCGGGTCCACGGCCACCAGTCCGGCCTGGAAGTGCGCGGAGGGGAAGGTGCCGGGGAGGATCCCCCGGGCGCCGTCCAGCGCCTTGGCCCCGAGGCCGTCCCCGTACTGGTTGACCGCGCCGTCGCTGAGGATGAGTTTCTTGCCGGCCAGGCCGGCGTTGTTCAGCTCGGCGATTGCCCCCTGCGCGCCGCCGCGGGCCACCAGAACGACGGCGTCCGGGGCGGCCGCTTTGGCAGCCGCGGCCGCCTGCTGGGCGTGGCCCGGCGTGAACTCCGCGTCGACCGAGGTGCCGAGGCCGGCGGCTTTCGCCGCGGCCGCGACGGCCACGGACACCTCCTTGCCGTAGTCGCCTTCCTCGTGAACCACGGCGATGGTCTTGGCGCCGCCGTCCTTGGCGAGCTTGACCAGCACCGAGGCCTGCGCAATGTCAGCAGCAGCGGTCCGGAAGTAGTAGCCGTCGCTCTTGTATTTACTCAGCCCCGGCGCGGTGTTAGCCGGGGAAATCATGGCTACTTTGGCGTGCGCCAGGACGTCGATCGCGGCCGCCGCCCGGCTGGAGTCGGTGGGGCCGATGACGACGTCGGCCTTGGCCGCCACGAGGGTCTTGGCCTGGGCGGCGGTGTCTGTGCCGACCGACGCCGGGAGCAGTTCCACCGGGCGTCCCTTGTGCCCTCCGGCCGCGTTGATCTCCTTGACGGCCAGCTTGGCCGCGGCCAGCTGGGGCGCGTTGAGGAAGTCCTGCTGGCCGGTGTTGTCCAGGATCAGACCGATCCGCAGCGTTCCGTCCCCGCCCGCTTCAACTGCCTCCACCCGTGCATTGCCGCCGGAGCCGGCACAGGAAGTCAGGGCGAGCGCCGTGGCCACTCCAACGGCGGCCACCCGCCCATAGCGGTTGAGCTTCGGCGTGCGGTCAAGGGGGCGGATGGCGGCCGCGGTCGAGGGGAACTCCACTAGGCGGGCCGGACGCTTTCGGCCTGCGGGCCCTTTTCGCCCTCGCCGACTTCAAGTTCCACCCGCTGGCCCTCGTCGAGCGCGCGGTAGCCCTCGCCGGCAATCGCCGACCAGTGCACGAACACGTCCGCTCCGGAGCTGTCCACGGTGATGAAGCCGTAGCCCTTTTCCGCGTTAAACCACTTGACGGTCCCCAATGCCATGTTCTCCACACTTTCAGCTAGCTTGCTTGCGGCCCACCCCAGTGTGCGCCGCAGTCTGCGAAACGAAGTCCGCAGACACTCTACCCACAGCCTCCCACCCGGCCCCCGGCCGGTGCCCAGGTGCCGTGCGAATAGTTATTCAGGCGTAACCGAAACGGAACGCCGGTGGCCCTACTTGAAGCCGGGCCCCAGGACCACAACCAGCGGGAGCTGGAAATCAGCGGAATCCACCAGCGTGCTGATTCCCAGGAGGGAGCCCAGTTCCTCGGCACCGGCCTTCTGTGCCGCGCCGTTGTAGAACACCACGGAGGTCTGCTGCGGCGCGCCGCTCCAGTTGCCCACCTGGCCGGGCGTCCACCCGGCGGCGGTCACGGTGGAGGCGACCCTGCCGGCGAGTCCGGCTGTTGCGGTGCCGTTGTAGATGGTCACCGGTTGAGTCTTGTCCACGGTGGCGCTCGGTGTGGCCGACGCAGCCGGCGTGGAGGCCGCCGGTGAGGGTGTTGCGGTCGGTTTGCTGCTGGCCGACGGCTTGGCCCCGGCGCTGGGTGCCTGCGATGCGGCGGCGTTGCTGCCGGCCTGGTCCGCGGACAGCGAGCCCGTACCGGGTCCGAAGCCCAGCTTGGGCAGCAGGAGGAAAGCGACCAGGCCGATGGCCAGGGCGGCCACCCCGACGGCCAGGATCGGAATCAGGCGGCGGGCGGAAGGGGTGGAGACGGTACGGTGGACACCCTGCCGGGCGGAGGCCTCCGGGATCCGGTCAAATTCGTCCCGAGCATATTTGGTCATGGTAAAACGACGTCCTTGCTGATTTCTGGCTGATGGCCCGACGCCGGAAACCGCGCGGCTTTCCGCGCTTCCGGACCGGCCTTACGCGGTTTTTACGCGTCTGAGCCTAAACGGCGTGCCGTGCGGGCACGTTGTCGTGACGTACGTAGTCTACGCAATCTCTTGACCAGCATCGGATCGTGGGCCAAGGCCGCTTCGGTATCGATCAGGGCGTTGAGGATCTGGTAGTAGTGCGTGGCGGAGAGATCGAAGAGTTCCCGGACGGCCTGTTCCTTGGCCCCGGCATACTTCCACCACTGCCGCTCCAGCGCCAGCATTTGCTGGTCCCGGCTGCTCAGGGGCGAGTCTTCGGAGACCGCCGTCCGCACCGCGTCGGCATCCTCCGCCGGCAGGTACTCGCGTGCTGCTTCGGCCACTGCGCACTCCTAGTTCGTCGGGGATGGGGTTGTTGGGGCTGGGCGTCTTCGGGGACGGCACTCCCCCTATGTTACGGCCGAATAACAGGCTTGTCATTCAACGGGCGGGAGGGTCCCAACGGCGCCTTCGGCCGCCCTGCAAGAATGGGGTGGTGCCTGATTCGTTTCCTCCCGACACCCTTTTCGACGTTGAGCCCGCAGGCGGCCAGGCCGCGGACTTTGCCGCCCTCGCCGGCCTGCCGCTGGCCGGCCTGATGGCGACGGACTGGGCCGAGGCGCTGCGCCCCGTCGAGCCGGAGCTCCGGTCTGTCCTGGATTTCCTTGCCACCGAGGCCGCAAGCGGCCATGAGGTGCTGCCGGCGCCGTCGAACGTCCTGCGGGCCTTCCGGCAGCCGCTGGCAGGGGTGCGGGTGCTGATCGTCGGCCAGGATCCCTATCCGACGCCCGGGCACGCGGTGGGGTTGTCGTTCGCCGTGGACGGCGCCACCCGGCCCGTCCCGCGCAGCCTGGCCAACATCTACAAAGAGCTCGACGCCGACCTGGGGCTGCCGCCGCGGGTCCACGGCGACCTCGGCCGCTGGTCCGACCAAGGTGTGCTGCTGCTGAACAGGGTGCTGAGCGTGCGGGCCGGAGCGGCGGGATCGCACCGCAACAAGGGCTGGGAGGCGGTCACGACCGCCGCGATCCGCGCCTTGGTGGACCGGACCGGTACCGACGGCGGCCCGGTTCCCCTGGTGGCGATCCTCTGGGGCAAGGACGCCGAAGGGGTGCGGCCGCTGCTGGGGTCCGCCGCGGTGATCGCCAGCGCCCACCCGAGCCCGCTGTCGGCCTCGCGCGGGTTCTTCGGTTCCCGGCCGTTCAGCCGTGCCAATGAGCTGCTCGCGGGCCAGGGTGGCGGCGCCGTGGACTGGGAGCTCCCGCCGCTGCCTTGAAAGGTTTGTGGCTAGGCTTAGCTGCATGACCAGCGTCCCCGCCGCCACGAGCGCCAACCGGAACTCCCGGCCCCAGACCAACCTCACCGTCCTGCGCCGCGAGCAGCTCTCCCCGCACATGGTCCGGATTGTGGCCGGCGGTCCCGGTTTCGCCGGCTACGTCAACAACGGGTACGTGGACCGGTATGTGAAAATTGCGTTCCCGCAGCCCGGGGTCTCCTACCCGCAGCCGCTGGATCTCTGGGCGGTCCGGGAATCCCATCCCCGCGAGCAGTGGCCGTACACCCGGACGTACACGGTCCGCTGGGTGGACACCGCGGCCGCCGAGCTCGCCATCGACTTTGTGGTCCACGGCGACGAAGGGCTCGCGGGCCCCTGGGCCGCGTCGGCCCGGCCCGGGGATGAGCTTGTCTTCACCGGTCCCGGCGGCGGATACAACCCCGATCCGACGGCCGACTGGCACCTCTTCGCCGGCGACGAGTCGGCGTTGCCCGCGATCAGCGCGGCCATCGAG
This sequence comes from Arthrobacter sp. 05L44, assembly GCF_056397605.1. NCBI lineage: Bacteria > Bacillati > Actinomycetota > Actinomycetes > Micrococcales > Micrococcaceae > Arthrobacter > Arthrobacter sp. 05L44. The sequence continues at coordinate 182,042 of NZ_JBFTNS010000004.1, forward strand.
TCCCTTCCGCGCGATGCCCGCGGCCTGGCCTTCCTCGAGGTGGACGACGACGCCGACGTCCTCACTCTCGAGGCGCCCGCCGGCGTGGAGCTCCACTGGCTCAGGCGCCGCGGCGTTCCGGCCGGGAACAGCAGCGTGCTGGTGGAGGCCGTGCGCGGCGCCCGGTGGCCGGAAGGCCGCGTCCACGTGTTCGCCCACGGGGAGCGCGGCTCCATGAAGGGGCTGCGCGAGGTGTTCTTCACAGAACGCGGCCTGGAACGCGGGCAGGTCTCGCTCTCCGGCTACTGGGCCAGCGGGCGGGTGGAAGACGACTTCCAGGCCGAGAAGAAACTGCCGATCGGCAAGATCTAGCCCCGGCCCCCGCCTAGCGGCGCCGGGCCCGGCGCCGCTCGTTGCTGGCCAGGCTCCGGGTCAGGGGCCGGGCCAGCGTGTCGCCGAGCACAATGCCGGCCGCGACGCCCAGGACGATGGCCCCGGCGTTCAGCATCCCCACGGCACCGGTCAGGATGGCCGATTCCTCGATCGTCAGTACATACATGGACCGGAATATAGTCAGTCCGGGCAGCAGGATAAGGGCCGCCGGAACGGCTACCACCAGCTGCGGGGCACCCATCCGGAGCGCCACCACCCGGGCGAGGAGCCCGATCACGACAGCCGCCAGGGCCGGGGAGAACCGGGGGCCGATGCCGGCAGCCGTGCCGCCGATGAGGGCCAGGTGGCCGATGACACCGACCGCGGCCGTCGGCAGCAGCAGCTTCAGGGACGTCTGTTCGGTGACGCCGATAGCGACGACGGCGATCGCCACCAGAAGGACCAGCACCCATAACGGATACCTCGACGGGAATGTTTCGGTGACGTCGATGGACCGCATCCCGGTCATGGCACCTACCACAAAGCCCACCGCGATGCCGGAGACCAGGGCGCCGAACGTGAGCATGGTGGAGAGGAACCGGCCGGCCGCCGTGACGGGGAAGCCGTTGATCGCATCCTGCACCGATGAGACGAGCCGGCCCGTGGGGAGCAGCAGCAGGATCCCGCCGACCACCACGATGGCGGGGGCGATCTGGATCCCGACGGGGCTGCCGAACCGCCACAGCAGCAGCGCGACGAGCGTGACGACAAAGGAACACGCCGCCGTAACGAAGAAGTCCGGGGTGCGCCACCGGCCCAGTTGCCGGGCGAGCAGGCTGACCAGGAGGTTGGAGAGGAAGGCGACGGCCGAGGCAGCGAGCCCGCCTCCGAGCACACCCACAAAGACGGCGGAGAACACGCCGAACGCCACGGTGACCATCCAGCGCGGGAAGGGTTTCGAGCTGTGGGTGATCTCTTCGAGCCGGCGCACGGCCTCCTCACGTCCCACACCCCCGGCCACGATGTCCGTGACCAGCTGGTGGACTTCGGCCAGGCCGGCGTAGTTGTTGGTCCACGAGCGCACCACCCGCAGCAGGGTGATGGGGGTCTGGTCCTTCGGGGCGTAGTTGATGGCCACCGACTGGTTGGTGATGTCCACCTCGATGTTCTTCAGCCCCAGCGCCGCGGTGATGGCGATGATACTGGTCTCCACTTCCAGGGCGCCGGCACCGTAACGGAACATGGATTCGGCGAGTTTGAGGGCGAAGTCAATGGTTTTCCGGGCGGAGGCATCGACGCCGCCCACCTGGATCATCGGGTTGGCGTACGGGCTGCCGGCGAGCCGGTCCACGATACTCAGCGGCGCGGTGGGCGGGTTTTCACCCTGGACCAGCCGGCGGAGCATACGTTTGGCCGCGGCGTTTTGCCGCACCTGCAGGGGCGACATCGGCTCGGTCTTGGGCAGGCCGTCGGTCTGCGGCCCGCGGCGGCCGTCGGGGGTTTTTGTCATTCCGGCCTCCTCACTTCACCCTGGGGCGGTCTAGTAGAACTGCTGGCCCGTGCGCCGGGTGTACAACTGGCGGGCGACGCGCTCCCCCGCCGCCATCCACGCCTTGTATTTCAGCGGGCTCAGCACCTGGTCGTAGCAGCCGACGAAATCGGTGACGGTCTTGCTGAAGCTGGTCTTGAACAGGCCCAGGCCGTGGAAGGGGTTGGAGGTGTCCTTCAGCTTGTCGCTGGGCGGTGTGCCGCAGAAGTCATATTCCGTGCAGCCGAGTTCCTTGAGCTGGTTGATGGCCGTCCACTGGACCAGGTGCGAGTCGCCGTACTGGCTCCTTTTCTGCAGGGACCCGCCGTCCTTGTAAGTGCCCTTGCGGCCGTAATTGATCACAAAGGCGCCCACGGAGGGGACACCGTTTTCGTAGACGAAGAGCAGGCGGCCCTGGCCGCGGGCCAGGAAGTTGGTCCAGAACTGCCGGTAGTAGTCGTACTCCCGGACGCGGACCTGGGACTTGGCCTCGACCGTGTTGGTCATCAGCGCGTACATGGCCTGGAAGTTCTCCTCCGTGGGCTCGACGTTGTGGACCTCGACGCCCTCGCGGATGGCCCGGCGGACGGCGTTGCGGCCGCGGGAGTGCAGGTTGCGGAGCAGCTGGTTTTCCTGCGGCGCGATGTCCAGCAGCGCCGTGGAGTCGTTGGGCTGCAGGTTGTGGGTCTTGACCAGCCCCGCGCCCTCGATGACCCGGCGGGCGTCGTCGGAGAGGACGATGTCCGGCTCGATCTTGATGGCAAAAACTCCGAGCCGGGCACGCTTGACGAACTCGGCGTTGGCCGCCGCGATGCCCGGGATGTCCTCCACCGAGGCCACATCCGGGCCCTTGATCAGGTACCAGAGTTTGCCGAGGACCGGAAAGGACTTCTCGAGGACCAGGTTGTAGCTGGTGTAATCCGCCGTCTCATAGACCAGGTGAAGCGGTTTCCAGCCGAAGTGCTGTTTGACCTCTGCGAAGGCTTCGGATTGAAGCAGATTCCCGCCGTTGGGGTTCGCGGTGACGTGTGCGTCCCAGTTGGCGACCTCTTCGGCGGAGGCAAAGCGGGCAGTGAATTCACGCAAGGGTGCGGTATCCAATCTTCGCGGAACGAGCTTCGGCGGCATGGCTGGCATGCAGATTCAAGTCTATCGGGAGGCGGGCACCGTCCCGGTCCCGCGACGCTGACGGCGGCGCCGTCGGGCGGCACGGTCCGGTCTAGGCTGGAGGTATGTACGCGCACCCTGAACCGTCCGCCGTCGGCCAGCACGCCACCGAAGGCACGGTGCAGGACGCGCGCCCCGGTGCCCAGTGGCTGGCCTTGCTACTGTTCCTGGGCGCGTCGGCCCTCGTCGCAGCGCTCGGCGGGCTTGCGACGGCCGGCAACGTCAACGGCTGGTACGCGGACGCGGACAAGGCGCCGTGGTCCCCGCCGAACTGGCTTTTTGGCCCCGTCTGGACCATCCTCTACATCGCCATGGCCGTGGCCGCCTGGCTGGTCTGGCGCACGCGGGCCCGGGCCGGCAGGGCCGCGCTCAGGGTCTACGCTGTGCAACTCGTACTGAACCTGCTGTGGACGCCGGTGTTCTTCGGCCTGTACCCGGCCCTGGGCACACCCGCCCTCTGGGTCAGCTTCGGCATCATCGCGGCGCTGGCCGTGATGGTGGCCATCACGGTGCTGCGCTTTGGCCCGATCAGCCGCACGGCAGGGCTGTTGCTGCTGCCGTACCTCTCCTGGGTGGTGTTCGCCTCATCGCTGAATCTGTGGGCGGCCCTGCACAACTAGGCCGGCTCTGCACAACTAGGGAATCAGCATTCGACGACGTTGACGGCGAGGCCGCCCATCGCGGTTTCCTTGTATTTGGAGGACATATCCTTGCCGGTTTCGCGCATGGTGATGATGACTTCGTCGAGGGAGACACGGTGAGTGCCGTCGCCCCAGAGGGCCATTTTGGCGGCGTTGATGGCTTTGGCCGCGGCAATGGCGTTGCGTTCGATGCAGGGGATCTGGACGAGGCCGCCGATCGGGTCGCAGGTCAGGCCGAGGTTGTGTTCCATCGCGATTTCCGCGGCGTTCTCGACCTGGGCCGGGGTTCCGCCCATGACTTCGGCGAGGCCGGCGGCGGCCATCGAGGACGCGGAGCCGACTTCGCCCTGGCAGCCGACCTCGGCACCGGAGATCGAGGCTTGTTCCTTGTAGAGCACGCCGACGGCGCCCGCGGCCAGGAGGAACTTCACGATCGTCTCGTCGCGGTCGGCCTGGGTGGCCTGATCCATGCCGGGGGCGAAGTGCAGGGCGTAGTAGAGCACCGCGGGAATGATACCGGCGGCCCCGTTGGTTGGCGCGGTGACGACGCGCCCGCCGGAGGCGTTTTCCTCGTTGACGGCCAGGGCGATGAGGTTCACCCATTCCTGCCAGTATTTCGGGTCGCGGTAGTCGGGGTCCTGGCCGGGGGTTTCCTTCAGGAGGCGTTCGTGCCAGTCAGGGGCCCGACGTCGGACGTTCAGCCCGCCGGGGAGCAGCCCCTCGCGTTTGAGGGAGGTCTCCACGCAGCCTTCCATCACGGCATAGATGTGCAGGAGCCCGGCGCGGATCTCCTCGGCGGTCCGGGCCTCTTCCTCGTTGACGCGCATCACGTCGCTGATGCCCAGTCCGGTGGCCTGGCAATGGGCCAGCAGTTCCGCGGCGGTCCGGAACGGCAGCGGCAGTTCCTTCTTGGAGGCGTCGAGTTCTTTCAGGGCCGCGTCCTCCTCGCCTTCGCGGACGATGAAGCCGCCGCCGACGGAGAAGAAAGTCGCCTGATGCAGGACGGTGCCGTCGGCGTCGGAGACCGTGAAGGTCATCCCGTTCGTGTGCCGCGGAAGGACGGTCAGGGGGCGCAGGACCATGTCCTTCACCCCGTAGGGCAGCACAACGGTGCCGGCCAGTCGCAGGGTCCCGGTTTCGGCGATCGCGGCGAGCCGGTCCTCGACTTCCTCGGGGAGGATCAGTTCCGGGTGGTAGCCCTCCAGTCCGAGCAGGATTGCCGTCATGGTTCCGTGGCCGTGTCCGGTCGCGGCCAGGGACCCGTAGAGATCCACGCGCAGGGATGCCACGGCATCGAGGTCCCCCGAGGCCTTGAGTTCTTCGGCAAACACCGCGGCCGCGCGCATCGGCCCCACCGTGTGGGAGCTCGACGGGCCGATCCCAATGGAGAAGAGATCAAAGACGCCTACAGCCATGGCCGGGTTTCCTAACTGGGGATAAAAAGTGGAGTGGTGTGAAAAGGGGTGCCCTTGGAGGGGATGCCCCGGAGGGCGGAATGCCACCGGTGGGCCGGCGGCCCGGGGCCGATCCGGAAAGATCGGCCCCGGGGTGATATCAGCCTAGCTTGGCAACCGACGGGTAGAGCGGGTGCGCGGCGGCGAGCGACTCCACCCGGCTGCGGAGCCCGCTGAGGTCCGCTCCGGCGTCGGCGGTCAGCGCCTCGGCGATGATGTCCGCGACCTCGGCGAACGCGGCTTCGCCGAAGCCGCGGGTCGCCAGGGCCGGCGTGCCGATCCGCAGCCCGGAGGTCACCATCGGCGGGCGCGGATCGAACGGCACGGCGTTGCGGTTGACCGTGATGTCGATCGCGGCGAGCCGGTCCTCGGCCTCCTGACCGTTGAGCTCGCAGTCGCGCAGGTCCACCAGGACCAGGTGCACGTCGGTCCCGCCGGACACCACGTTGATGCCCTTGGCGGTGACATCCGGCTGGACCAGGCGCTCGGCGAGGAGCCGGGCGCCGGCGAGGACGCGTTCCTGGCGTTCCTTGAACTCCTCGGACGCGGCGATCTTGAACGCCACAGCCTTGCCCGCGATGACGTGCTCAAGCGGGCCGCCCTGCTGGCCGGGGAACACCGCGGAGTTGATCTTCTTGGCGATGTCGGCGTCGTTGCTCAGGATGATCCCGCCGCGCGGACCGGCGAGGGTCTTGTGCGTGGTGGAGGTGGTGACGTGGGCGTGCGGGACCGGAGAGGGGTGCAGTCCGGCCGCSACCAGCCCSGCAAWGTGCGCCATGTCCACCATCAGGTACGCGCCCACCGAATCGGCGATCCGGCGGAATTCCGCGAAGTCCAGCTGCCGGGCGTACGCGGACCAGCCGGCCACGATCAGCTGCGGCTTGTGCTCCTGGGCCAGGCGCTCCACCTCGGCCATGTCGATCCGGTGGTCGTCCTCCCGTACCTGGTACGGGATCACGTTGTAGAGCCGGCCGGAGAAGTTGATCTTCATGCCGTGCGTCAGGTGCCCGCCGTGGGCCAGGTTCAGGCCCATGATCGTGTCACCGGGACGGATCAGGGCGTGCATCACGGATGCGTTGGCCTGCGCGCCGGAGTGCGGCTGGACGTTCGCGAATTCGGCACCGAACAGGGCCTTGACCCGGTCGATCGCCAGCTGTTCGATGACGTCGACGTGCTCGCAGCCGCCGTAGTAGCGCTTGCCCGGGTAGCCCTCGGCGTACTTGTTGGTCAGCACCGATCCCTGCGCCTGCATAACGGCGGCCGCGGTGTGGTTCTCCGAGGCGATCATTTCGAGGCCGTCGCGCTGGCGGGTGAGTTCGGCATCGATCGTCGCCGCGATCTCCGGGTCCAGGGCGGACAGGTCCGCGTCCAGCGACGGCGAGACGACCTGCTCGAACGCTACGGTGCCGGCCATCGCGGAGGCGCCGCTCACAGCTCGCCGCCGTTCTTGGATGCGTACTCCTGTGCGGACAGCAGCGGGCCTTCGGACTCCACGGCTACCTTGAACAGCCAGCCCGCACCGTACGGATCACTGTTCATCAGCGCGGGATCAGCGACGACGGCGTCGTTGATCTCGAGCACTTCGCCCGTGACGGGTGCGTACAGGTCGGACACGGACTTGGTCGACTCGACCTCGCCGCAGGTCTCGCCGGCGGTCACCGCGGAACCAACCTCGGGCAGGTCAACGTAGACGATGTCGCCGAGGGCGTCAGTGGCGACGGCGGAGATGCCGATGGACACGGTGTTCGATCCCGCGTCCCGGGCAACCCACTCGTGCTCGTCGGAGTACTGCAGTTCAGGGGCAACTTTTGCCATGGTTTTTTCCTTTGCGTTTGAAAGTCATGGGCCACGTTAGCTGTGGCCGGGTGGGGTGGCGGGGGAGGCGATTCCTCCGCATGCTCGCTCGTTCCTCGCTTAGACGCATGCTTCCGGAATCCCCTCCCCCGCCGCTATCCAGTTCCGTTTTCGGGGCCAACAGTTCTCCGGAAAGAACCAGTGGCCGTTCGTGTAGCACCTTGGAGTTCCAATGCACCCCCAATGGCGCTTGGAACGGAAGGGCGGCTGACCTTGAGGGGCTGGCTGGCCGCGGTTTTCGAAAGCGTGCGTCTAAGCGAGGGACGAGCGAGCACGCGTGAAAACCGGGGCCTGCCGGTCCCGGACTCGGGAACCGCTGCGGCCGGACGGTCCCGGAGCCAGCCACGGCTCCGGGACTGGAGGGCTACTTCTGGCGCTTGTAGAACGGCAGTGCGACAACTTCGAACGGCTCGGCCTTGCCCCGGAGGTCGACGTCCAGGGCCGTGCCGGGCTCGGCCAGCTCGACGTCGACGTAGGCCATGGCCACCGGGTAGCCGAGGGTCGGCGAGGGCTGGCCCGAGGTCACTTCACCGACGACGGCGCCGTCCTTGAGGACCGGGTAGTGGCCGCGGCCGGCCCGGCGGCCCAGGCCCTTGAGCCCGACGAGCTTACGCCCGGTGGTGGACCCGGCGCCGGCTTCCTTCAATGCCGCCAGGGCTGCTTTGCCCACGAAGTCGCCTTCCTTGGAGAGCGCGACGACGGGTCCCAGGCCAGCGGAGTAAGGGTTGCCCTCGCGGGAAAGCTCGTTGCCGTAGAGCGGCATGCCGGCCTCCAGGCGCAGCGAGTCGCGGCATGCGAGCCCCGCCGGTGTCAACTCGCCGTCTTCGGCGATGGCGAGCAGCGCCTGCCAGAGGGCGGCGGCGTCGTCGTTCGGGACATAGATCTCGAAGCCGTCCTCGCCGGTGTACCCGGTGCGGGCCAGCAGCAGCTCCTGGCTCGTGCCGGCGACCATAAAGGGGACCTCGACGGCGGCGTAGTACTTCAGCTCCGTGACGAGCCCGTGCTGGGCGGCCGGGACCAGGCGGAGCAGGATTGCTTCGGCTTTGGGGCCCTGGACCGCGATGAGGGAGGTCTCGGCGGAGACGTCCTCCACCGTGACGTTGAAGTTGGCAGCCCGTTCGGCGAGCGCGGCGGCGACCACCTTGGCGTTGCCGGCGTTCGGGACGACGAGGAACTTCTCGTCGCCGCGGCGGTACGTGATGAGGTCATCGATGATGCCGCCGTCTTCCTGGCAGATCAGCGAGTATTTGGCCTTGCCCACGGCCATGGCGGAGAGTTTGCCGGCGAGGGCGTAGTCGAGGAACGCGGCGGCGTCCGGGCCGGTGACCCAGACTTCGCCCATGTGGGAGAGGTCGAACAGGCCCGCTGCGTTGCGGACGGCGTGGTGCTCGGCCAGTTCGGAGGTGTACTTCAGCGGCATCTGCCAGCCGCCGAAATCGGTGAAGGACGCGCCGGCCTTCTTGTGCTCTTCGTACAGAGCCGTGTAGTTCTCAGTCATCGGTGGCTGTCCTTAGTTGGCGGAGTCGGAGGTGGCGGAGTGGTCTGCGGTGTCCTCTTCGAAGGCTTCGAGGGGAGGGCAGGAGCAGATGAGGTTACGGTCGCCGGCAGCGCCGTCGATCCGGCCGACCGGCGGGAAGTACTTGTCCTGGCGGAGGGTGTGGACCGGGAACACGGCCTGCTCGCGCGGGTAGGCCCGGTCCCAGTCGGTGGACACGGCGGCCGCGGCGGTGTGCGGTGCGTTGCGCAGCGGGCTGTGCTCGACGGTGAATTCGCCGTGGGCCACCTGGTCGATTTCCTTGCGGATGGTGATCATGGCGGTGATGAACCGGTCGATCTCGCCGAGGTCCTCGGATTCGGTGGGCTCCACCATCAGGGTGCCGGCCACCGGGAACGCCAGGGTCGGGGCGTGGAAGCCGTAGTCGATCAGGCGCTTGGCGACGTCCTCGGCGGTCACGCCGGTCTTGGCCGTGAGTTCGCGCAGGTCCAGGATGCACTCGTGCGCCACCAGGCCGCCCTCACCGGTGTAGAGCACCGGGAAGAACTCGTTGAGCCGGGTCGCGATGTAGTTCGCGGCGAGCAGGGCGGACTTGGTGGCCTCGGTCAGGCCGGCCCCGCCCATGAGCTTCACGTAGGCCCAGGAGATCGGCAGCACGCCGGCCGAACCGTAGCGGGATGCGGAGATCGGGGTGCCGTCGGCGCCGTTGGCCGGGTCCGCGGCGTTGCCCGGCATAAAGGGTGCCAGGTGGGCCTTGGCTGCGACCGGGCCGACGCCGGGTCCGCCGCCTCCGTGCGGGATGCAGAAGGTCTTGTGCAGGTTCAGGTGCGAGACGTCGCCGCCGAACTGGCCAGGCTGGGCGAGGCCGACCAGGGCGTTCAGGTTGGCGCCGTCGATGTAGACCTGGCCGCCGGCTGCGTGGATGGCGTCGCAGACCTCGCGGACGTCGGCGTCGTAGACCCCGTGCGTGGAGGGGTAGGTGATCATGATGCAGGACAGCGCGTCGCGGTGCTGTTCGATCTTGGCGGTCAGGTCGGCGTGGTCGATCGTGCCGTCGGAGGCCGTGGCCACCACAACGACCTTCATGCCGGCCAGGACAGCGGACGCGGCGTTGGTGCCGTGCGCCGAGGCGGGGATCAGGCAGACGGTTCGCTGGGCGTCGCCGCGGGAGAGGTGGTAGCCGCGGATCGCGAGGAGCCCTGCGAGTTCGCCCTGGGACCCGGCGTTGGGCTGGATGGAGACCTGGTCGTAGCCGGTGATCTCGGTCAGCTGCGCCTCGAGGTCTTCGATCAGTTCGCGCCAGCCGGCGGTCTGGGACTCCGGGGCGAACGGGTGGATGGAGGCGAACTCGGGCCAGGAGATGGCTTCCATTTCGGCGGTCGCGTTCAGCTTCATGGTGCATGAGCCCAGCGGGATCATGGTGCGGTCCAGGGCCAGGTCACGGTCCGAGAGGCGCCGGATGTAGCGCAGCAGCTGGGTTTCGGAGCGGTGGGTGTTGAACACCGGGTGCTGCAGGTAGTCCGAGGTCCGTTCGACGGCGGAGTCCAGGGCGAAGCCGGTGGCCGCGGCGTCCTCGGCGACAGTGGCACCGAAGGCGGCGACGACGTCGGCGACGATTGCCGGCGTCGTGGCTTCATCAGCGGAGATACCGACGGTGTCGGCGTCGATGGCGCGCAGGTTGATGCCCTTGGCGTCGGCGGCGGCGATGATTCCGGCGGCGTTGCCCGGCACGGACACGGTGACGGTGTCGAAGAAGGAGGTGTGCAGCACGTCCAGGCCGGCAGCCTGGAGCGAGGCGGCGATGGTCTTGGCGTGGCCGTGGGTGGTCTCGGCGATGGCCTTGAGCCCGTCGGGGCCGTGGTAGACGGCGTAGAAGGACGCGACGATGGCCAGCAGCGCCTGGGCGGTGCAGATGTTGGACGTGGCCTTCTCGCGGCGGATGTGCTGCTCGCGGGTCTGCAGCGCCAGCCGGTAGGCGGGGATGCCGGCGTTGTCCTTGGAGACGCCAACCAGGCGGCCGGGCATGGAGCGCTCCAGGCCCTTCTGGACGGCCATGTAAGCCGCGTGCGGGCCGCCGAAGAACAGCGGCACACCGAGGCGCTGCGCGGAGCCGACGGCGATGTCGGCCCCCTGCTCGCCGGGAGGGGTGATCAGGGTCAGGGACAGCAGGTCCGCGGCCACGGTGACGAGGGCGCCGCGTTCCTTGGCCTCGGCAATGACGGCGGTGTGGTCGAAGACGCGGCCGGAGACGCCCGGCTGCTGCAGCACGACGCCGTTGATAACGCCCTTGGGCAGGCCCTTGGACAGATCGGCGACCTCAACTTCGAAGCCGAGGGCCTCGGCGCGGCCCTTGACGATCGCGATGGTCTGCGGGAGGCAGTCGGCGTCGAGGACGGTCTTGCCGTCGTGGGCGGCCTTGTTCTTGTTGGCCCGGCGCATCATCAGGACGGCTTCGGCAACGGCGGTGGCTTCGTCCAGGAGCGAGGCGTTGGCGATCGGCAGGCCCACGAGGTCCTGGACCATGGTCTGGAAGTTCAGCAGCGCCTCGAGCCGGCCCTGGGAGATTTCCGGCTGGTAGGGCGTGTAGGCGGTGTACCAGGCCGGGGCTTCGAGGATGTTCCGGCGGATGACGGCCGGGGTGACGGTGTCGAAGTAGCCCTGGCCGATCATCTGGACGGCGGTCTTGTTCTTCGAGGCCAGCGTGCGCAGCTCGGCGAGGACTTCCACTTCGCTGAGCGCTACGCCCAGCGCCAGGTCAGAATCCTGCCGGATGTCCTTCGGTACGGCGGTGTCCACAAGGTCGTTGACGGTGTCGTAGCCGACTGCCTTGAGCATGGCGGCGACGTCGGCCTGGCGGCGGGCGCCAATATGCCGGTCAACGAAGGACGTGGAGGCTGAGGTAACAGTCACTAGGAACTCCATAACTAAGGCGGCGCACGGTACGCCACATTGATTCGGGTTCCTCCCCGCTCTGTATTGGACCTGAGAGTTTCCGCGCAGCCGCTATGCGGGGCTCCGCTTGCACCGTCGGTGAGCACGTCGCGTCAGATAACGCACGTGCTACTTTCCAGAGTTGCCTTGCCGCGGCGGTACATGGGCCTGAGAGATTCCTGGGGAGGATTTGCTCCTACGGCGCCTGCTTGTACCTACTTGCAGAACTCTCCCGCCGCAGATCAAAGGCATATTCAATTGCTCGTGACCATAGTCACAGACTTATTGTCCTACGCCGGGGGCAAGGTCCGCAAACCAGTGACGCCGGAGCCGCGACATATACGGCCCCGCCCGTCAGCCGCGCAGCCGTTCGACGGCGGCCAGCAGGCTTTCGACGTCGCCCGCCATTTCCGTCGGCGCCCCGCCCGGTCCCCGGGCGAGCATCGCATTGAAGTACAGCCCGTCCCCCAGATAGAGAACGGGCTTGGCCATCGCGGGGCCGACGTCCGCCGCGAGGAGGGCCAGCCAGCTCGCCTGCACGCCTGCCATCCGTTGCAGGGTCTCGGCGTGTGCCACTTCGGCCAGCCGGGTGGCGGCCACAAAGACCCGGTCCAGTGGGGTGTCGGCCCACACCGAGGACTTGATGAAGTACGCGGCGGCCCCTTCGGGCGCAGCGGCCATGGCGGCGAGGTCGTCGGCGAGGAGCCGGTCCAGGCGCTCCAGCAGCACCGTGATCATGGCGTCCTTGGTGGGGAAATGGTACAGCAGACCGCCCTTGGAGACGCCGGCCAGCCTGGCTACCGCGTCGAGGGTGGCGGCCCGCTCCCCCTCGGTGATGAGCAGGGACTCGAAGGCGTCGAGGACGGCTTCACGGGCGACGGGTTTTCTGGCCATGGCTCCCATCATGCCCGGCGCACCGCCAATTTCTTAACTGTACCGTCCAGACGGTACAGTTATTCGATGACCGTCTCCTACCGCCCGTCGACCTCCGGTACCACCCGCGGCACCACCTCCGCTCCGCGCCCGGCGTGGCGCGACTGGCTGGCCCTGGCCCTGCTGATGTTTCCGGTGCTGCTCGTTGCCGTGGATAACACCGCCCTCACGTTCGCGCTGCCGGCGATCGCGCGCAGCCTGGACGCCTCCGGAGTGGAACTGCTGTGGATCGTCGACACATACCCCCTGGTCCTGGCCGGCCTGCTGGTCGCGATGGGTAGCCTGGGCGACCGGATTGGCCGCCGGCGGCTGCTGTTCATCGGCAGCGCCGGTTTCGCGGCAGTCTCCGCGGTGACAGCCTTCGCGCCCGCCGCTGAGTGGCTGATCGCAGGGCGGGCGGGGCTCGGCTTCTTCGGCGCCATGCTGATGCCGTCCACGCTGTCCCTGATCCGCAACATCTTCCCCGAACCCAACCGCCGGCGGCTGGCCGTGGCGGTCTGGGCCGCGGGGTTCTCCGGTGGCGCCGCGTTGGGGCCCATCTTCGGAGGGTGGCTCGTGGAACACCTCTGGTGGGGAGCGGTCCTGCTGGTCGCGGTGCCCATCATCCTGCCCCTGCTGGTCCTCGGCCCTGCCCTGATCCCGGAATCCCGGGACCCGAACCCCGGCCGGGTGGATCTGCCGAGCATCGCCTTGTCCATGCTCGCCATGGCCCCGGCGGTCTACGGCATCAAAATCCTGGCCACCGAGGGCATGGCAGCGGGACCGCTCGCCGCCCTTGGCGCCGGCCTGCTGATGGGTTACGCCTTCGTCCGCCGCCAGCGCCGGCTGGCAGCGGACGAGTCCGGCACTCCCCTGCTGGATCTGAGCCTCTTCGGCAACCCCGTGTTCAGCACCGCCATTACGGCCAACGTGCTGGCGCTGTTTTCCTACAACGGTTTTATCCTGTTCCTCGCCCAGCACCTGCAACTGCTGGAGGGGCAGTCGCCGTCCGAGTCCGGGATGGCCATGATCCCCGCACTGGTCGCCACTGTGGTGGCCGGGTTGCTGGTGGTGCCCCTGGTCCGCAAAGTCCGACCCGGCTTTGTGGTGGCCGGCGGCCTGGTCCTGAGCGCCACCGGCTACGGCCTGGTGGCCCTCGGCGACCACAGCGCCGGTCCCGGCATCCTGCTGGCGGCCCTGCTGGTGCTCTGCCTGGGCGTCGGAGCCGCCGAAACCATTTCCAACGACCTGATCCTGGGGTCCGTGCCGGCGGCCAAATCGGGAGCCGCGGCCGCCATTTCCGAGACCGGCTACGAGGTTGGCTCACTGCTCGGCACGGCCGTCCTTGGCTCCATCCTGACGGCGTCGTACCAGCACAACCTGCGGCTGCCGGCCGGCACTGCGGGGACGGCGCCGGCGGAGGCCACCGCGCGGGCCGGCGAAACCCTGGCGGGGGCTACGGAGCTGGCCCAGACCCTCCCCGGACCCGCGGCCGAGGCCGTGATGGCTGCCGCGCGGGCGGCGTTCGACTCCGGCGTCCACGTCACGGCCGCCATCGCCCTGGCACTGATGGCCGGCACGGCAGTGCTGGCCGCCGTCGTGCTCCGGAGGGTGCCGACGGCGGGCTAGCGGCCGCCGCCGTGCGCCCGGCGTTAAACGCCAGCGTCCGACGCCGGGAAACCCGGCGTCGGACGCTGCATGGGCGTAGGGCCCGAACTACTTCTTGGAGTCGGGGGTGGTGACGCTGGCGGTGGCGCGCATCGTCTCGGCGTTCACCATCCAGGCGTACTGCTCGAACTTGGCAATGAACTCGTGCAGCAGGTCCGCGGTGGTGGGGTCTTCCTCGTCGACCTCGTCGTGGACCTTGCGCATGGTGCCAACGGCGGCCTCGAGCGCGGCAACGATCTTGTCGATGGCGTCCTTGGTGTTGATCAGGCCGGTGGGGAATTCGGCGAGCGCGGTGGTCTTGGACACCGTGGAGCTGCGGCCGTCCGGGAGGGCATGGAGGGCGCGCATACGCTCGGCGAGGTCGTCAGCGAAGCCGCGGGCGGCCTCAATGATTTCATCCAGCTGCAGGTGAAGGTCGCGGAAGTTCGTCCCCACGATGTTCCAGTGGGCCTGTTTGCCCTGGACGTGGAGTTCGATGAGGTCCACGAGGACGGCCTGCAGGTTGCTCGTCAGGGTCGGTGTTGCTTTCATGCATCCTCCTTGATTGGAACGGCTGGTACGGCGTTATGCCTCAGACGCTACTCCAGGGAGGAGAGGGCTTTCGATGGTTCCGGCGGAATTTCACGATTAGCTTACTAAGTGTGCTTACTAAGCTGGCGGAAGGTCCTAGACTGCCTGGTTGGGCATGGGGCCCTGCGGGAAGAGTGCCCGGGTGATACCGCCGGCCGTGGCCTCGGACAGTTGTGCCAGGTAGTCGTTCCGGCGGCGCGGGGTGATGCGGGACTGGGGTTCGTAGCCCTGGTCCGGGTCATCGGCGTAGTGGGCCGTGAGGCCGTCACGCATCAGCCGGATTGCCTCGGCACGCTGCTGCGACACGGCAGCGTGCGTCGAGCCGAGTTCAGCGGCCAGGTCCTTGACGGTCCGGTCCCCGAAGTAGATTTCCTCCACTACGTAGCGCATCCGCTCCGGCAGGGATTTTACGGCGGCCCGGAGGTACTGGAGCCGTTCGTCCGCGAGGACGGAGCTTTCCGGGGACAGGGTCTCGGCGGCGAGTGTGTCGACGACGGCGTCGTCCAGCGGGGTGAGGGTGCGTGAGGCGTCCGCGAGTGCCGCCTCAACGACACTCTGCTGGACGCCAAGGGCGGACGCGATCTCGTCCACCGACGGGGTGCGGCCGAGGGCTGCGGCCAGGGTTTCCTGGACGGACATGGTCTCTTTGATCCGCCGGCGTGCGGACCGTGTGGCCCAGTCGCTGGCGCGCATTTCATCGGCGAAGGCGCCGAGGATGCGGCGTCGCGCGAAGGCGCCGAAAGGTACGCCCAGGTCAGGGTCGAAGGAGTCGGCCGACGTAATGAGGGCTACAGCCCCGGCCGACGCCAGGTCATCGCGCGAGAGGTGGGACGCCTTCGAGCACAAATCAGAGACGAGATAGCCAACCAGCGGAAGGTGCTGGGTAACCATCTCGTTGCGTTCCACGCGATTCAATAGTGTGTCCCCCCATGAGACGGATCAGGAGTTTTAAAACCCTGAGCGCCGCACCCGCAAACGGTCCCGTGCTCCCCCCATGGGAGACGGTGTTCGAAGCTCGGGCGCAGCACCCAGAACGAAACCTATCACCTGATCTGGAATCTGCGTGTACCCTCAGGGAAAAGCTTGGCGGAAAATGCGGAAAGCCGTAATTTGGCCGGGATGACAGGGGAATGGGGCCCATGGGTGCAGCGGATCTTTCGGCGGCGCTGTGGCAGGAGCGGCGGCAGCTGGAACTGCTCCTGTTCCGCCTGGAAACGCAGCGCCTGCACGTAGCGGCCGGCAACATCCACTGGATCGCGTTTACGGCGTCGGAAGTGGAGTCGGTCTTGGACCGGATGCGCTTCGAGGCCCTGGCCCGAAATGTCGAATCCGCGGCCGTGGCCGCTGAATGGGGCCTCCCGGCGCAAGCGACACTGCCTGAATTGATTGCCGCAGCACCTCACGGCTCGTGGCCCACGGTCCTGCAGGAACACCTCGACGGCCTGCGCAGTCTGCTCGTCCGGCTTGCCGGGGCAACCCGCGTCAACGAGGACCTGATCCAGGGCCTGCAGCCACCCCCGGCTGCCGCCGATCCTGCGGAGGCCCTTGAACAGTTGACGGTGGCCGGAAACATCGAGCGTGCCCTGGCCATCACGCGCCGCGCCACGCTGCCGCTGATGGTGCAGTACCTGGGCGACGACGCGAACTCGCACTGACGGCAGGGCTGCTGCGGCCCGGAGGTCCAGCCGCGCAGCCGGTGCCGTCAGGCGGCCAGGTTCACTCCGCGGAGGCGGCAGGTGCCTGCGGCAGCAGCCCGCGCAGGGCGTCCTCGGTGCCGGCGTCGGCCTCCGCACCCGCTTCGGCGGCCGCGAGGTTCGCGGCGGCGATGGCCTCGATGACTTCCCGGCGCTGGATGGGGACGCCGCGGGGTGCTTCGATGCCGATGCGGACGCCGTCGCCGCGGCCTTCCAGAACAGTGATGACGATGCCGTCGCCGATCATGATCTGTTCGCCCGGCTTGCGTGTTAGTACCAGCATTCTCTCAATCTACCCTTCGTGGCCGGGGGCTGCGGCCCACGGCGCAGGCACGGGCGCCGGCTGGCCGTCGATCCAGCCCACGGGCAGGCCCAGCGCATCGACGCTTTCGGGCGAACCGGTATCCGCGGCGCCCACGACGGCCACGGCCGTCACCTCAAGGCGGGCGCGCAGCAGGCTGACCCAGCGGGCCGTGTCCTCGTGCTTGCGGCCGGCATCCACCACGACCCAGAGCTGGTCCGGGGACAGCGCCGAGATCGCCTGCAGCCGCGCCAGGGTGTTGCGGGCCGTACCCAGGCCGAAGGCGGTGATCACCGTCTGTTCGGTCTCCACGGCATGGGCGCGGGCCGCCGTCGCGCTTTGGCGTCCGTCCAGGTGCAGGTGCCCGTAGGCGCTCAGCTGCCCCGCGGTGCGGACGTCGGCGCCGCCGGCCGCGATGGACATGGCCAGGGCCGTGTCCAGGGCGTCGTCGCCGAGTCCCACCAGCACCACCAGGTCACCGGTTCCGTTCAAGAGGGCCGGTACCGTTGCCCGGACCGGCATGGCGGGCCGCCCGGGCGACGCCGGAGCCTCCTGCCGCGGCGCCGGAACCGGAGGTTCGCTGTCGATGGCCACAGGGGTAACCCGCGGTACGGGATCGGGCTGGGCCGCTGCCGGCGGCCGGAGTCCCGAGCCGAGCTGGTCCAGCAGTTCGGCGAAGCCCGGCGACTCGGTGGAGACCCCGGGGGCTCCGCTCCGGTGCAGGGTCAGTTCGGCGGCGTCCGCCTCGGCCAGCAGGGCCGCGATGGCGTCGCCCTGCAGGGCGTGGCCAGGGGCGGCGACCCGAAGGCCGGCCGGAGCTTCCGGGGCCGGCCGGGCGTCGCGGGGTGCCCGAGGGCCGGCCGGCATGGCCGCGGGCTTCGCGGCGGGCCGGGCGTCAACCGGCCGGGCATCGGGCCGGGCGTCAGCCGGCCGTGCAGCAGTCTGCGCGGACTCGCCGTCGGCCAGGATGATGTCCGCCTCCGGCACCACCTCGCCGGTCACGACGTCGTGCTTGGGCTGGACCTCAACGATCGCCTCGAAGCGGTTGGCGGCGAAGAGCCCGGCGATGCCGGGGCTGATCACGCGTTCGGCGGAGACGATCCGGGCTGCGGGGCCGTACTGGGCCTCGGCCTTGCTGCGGATTTCCTCCAGCGAGGCTCCCTTAAGCCGATAGCGGTTCGGCATGGCGCACGACTCCTACAGTTTCGATCCGGACGTTGGCGGAAGTGACTTCCCGGTAGGACAGCACCGGGACGGACCCGGGCTGGGCACCGATGAGCCGGTGGATGGCCGGGCGCAGCGCCGGGGCGCAGACCAGGACGGCCTGCCTGTTCGCGGCGGCGGCGGACTCCACGGCGTTGTGGACGGAGCGGAGCACGGCGTCGAGCCTGTCCTGGCCCATCACGATCTGGCTGCCGCCCTCGGCAGGACGCATGTCCTCCAGCATGGACTGTTCCAGGACGGGGTCGATCATGATCACGTTCAGCACCGGGCCCTCCATGAACTTCGCGGTCAGGGCGGGGCCGAGGGCCTGGCGTGCGGCCTCCACGAGCGACTCCGGGTCCGTGGAGATCTTGGCCCGGAGGGTCAGGGCCTCGTAGATGCGGGCGAGGTCGTTGATGGGGACCTGTTCATCGAGCAGGCCCTGGAGCACCCGCTGCAGTTCGGCCAGGGACAGCAGTGCCGGGGTGAGTTCGTCGACGGCGGACGGGCTCTGCTTGCGGACACCCTCGGTCAGGACACGGACGTCCTCGCGGGAGAGCAGCCGGGCGGCGTGGCTGGTGACAATGGAGGACAGGTGCGTGACCAGCACGGAGACGCGGTCGATCACGGTGGCCCCCGTCATCTCGGCGTTGTGCCGCATCTCGGCCGGAATCCATTTCCCGGCGAGCCCAAAGACCGGCTCGATCATCGCCACCCCCGGCAGCGAATCCAGCGAATCGCCGAGGGCGAGCATCTGCCCTCCGGGGGCGGTGCCGCGGCCGGCCTCCACACCCGCGATCCGGATGGTGTAGGTGGCCGGCGGCAGGTCCACGCTGTCCCGGGTGCGGACCGGCGGGATGACCAGGCCCAGTTCCATGGCGATCTTGTGCCGCAGCGAACGGACCCGGGCCAGCAGGTCATCGGACGCGCCGGAGACCATGTCCACGAGGTCCGGGGCCAGCAGGATCTCCACGGGGTGGACCCGCATGTCCTCGAGCAGCTTCTCGTTGGGGTCCTGTTCCGGGGAGCTCAGGGCGGCGGCCTCGGCGTCGCGGGCCTTCTCGGCCTGCTGCTGGCTGGCCGCTGTCCGGCGCGAGGCGATGATCAGTCCCGCGCCGACCAGGACGAACGGGATGGGCGGCATCCCGGGGATGAGCGCCATGGCGATCGCGGCCACGCCGGCGATCAGCAGGGCGTTGGGTGATTGCAGCAGCTGCGTGGAGGCGGTCCGCCCCATGTCCGCTTCGGCGTTGGAGCGGGTCACGATCATGCCGGTCGAGACGGCCATCAGCAGGGCCGGGATCTGGGTGACCAGGCCGTCGCCCATGGTCAGCAGGCCGTAGGTGCTCAGCGCGTCGCCGATCTCCTGGCCGCGCTGCAGCATGCCGATGGCGATGCCGCCGACAAAGTTGATGATGATAATGATGATGCCGGCAATGGCGTCACCCTTGACGAACTTGGAGGCGCCGTCCATCGCGCCGTAGAAGTCGGCTTCGGCCGAGACCTCGGCCCGCCGCTCCCGGGCCTGCGTGTCGGTGATCAGGCCGCCGTTGAGGTCGGCGTCGATCGCCATCTGCTTGCCCGGCATGGCATCCAGGGTGAAGCGCGCCCCCACTTCGGCGACGCGCTCGGCGCCCTTGGTGACCACCACGAACTGGATGACCACCAAGATGAGGAAGACGACGGCGCCGATGATCATCGACCCGCCCACCGTCACTTTGCCGAAAGCCTCAATGACCTGGCCGGCGTAGCCGTTGCCTAGGACCAGGCGGGTGGAGGCGACGTTCAGGCCCAGCCGGAACAGTGTGGCCACCAGCAGCAGCGACGGGAATACGGAAAAGTCCAGCGGCTTCTTCACGAACATGCTGGTCAGCAGCACCAGCAGCGCCAGCAGGATGTTGCAGACGATCAGGAAGTCCAGCAGCGGCGCGGGCACGGGAACCACCAGCAGCAGCACAATGCCGACGATGCCGATAGGCACCGCAAGCCGGGCGAGCCTGTTGTTCATAACGCGGTCCTTTCACAGACGCTGGTTCCAACGGTGTTCCGAAAAGTAGTCATAGCGAGGCTCCTGCCATCCGGTGCAGGCCGGCCCCGGCACCGCGGGCCTTAAGCGACATCACGAAGGCCAGCACGCCGGCCACTGCGTGGTAAAAATCCACCGGGATTTCCTGCGCCAGTTCACAGGCCCCATGCAGCGCCCGGGCGAGCGGGATGTCCTGGACCATGGGCACGTCCTTCGCTTCGGCTTCCTGCCGGATACGGGCCGCGACATGCCCGGCGCCCTTGGCGACCACCCGCGGGGCCGACTTGCCGGGTTCATACTTCAGCGCGACGGCGACGTGCGTCGGGTTGACCAGGACGACGTCGGCGTCCCCGATCGCCGCGATCATACGGTTCCGGCTCATGGCCAGCTGCCGGGCCCGGCGCTGGGAGCGGATCAGCGGATCACCTTCGCTGCTCTTGTTCTCGTCCTGGACTTCCTTCTTGGACATTCGGGTTTTCTTCCGGTTCCGCCGCATCACCACAAAGAAGTCGACGGCGGCCAGCGCAATGCCGGCGAAGACGGCGAACTGCACCAGGGAGGAAATGCCGCCGCCGGCGGCGGCCACCACTCCGGAGACGGGCAGGCCGCCGGCGGTGAGCAGCACCGGGATGAGCCCCTGCACCACGGAGTAGAGCACCAGCCCGACGACGGTGGCCTTGAGCAGGGCCTTGACTCCGCCCCAGAGCGCCTGAGTGCCGAACGAGCGTTTCAGGCCGCTCAGCAGTTTGAAGTTCTCGAATGAAACCCGGAACTTCTTCACGTGGATCCCGCCCTGCAGGGCGGAGCCGACGAGGACCACCACCAGGACCACTATCAGCAGCGGTCCCAGGATTCCGGCCAGTGAGCCGAGCCCGTTCTCGAGCGCCTTCACGGCCTTCGCAGGGTCGGGTGCGGCCATCACTCCCCGGATGCTGAAGACCTGGTCCGTGGCGGCGTTGGCGCCGCGTTCCACCGTGGCCGGAATCATCACGGCGGCGGCTCCGACGGCCAGCCACGCCGTGAGGTCCTGCGAGCGGGAGAGCTGGCCCTTGGAGCGGACCTCCCGCATACGTTTGTCGGTGGCTTGTTCGGTTTTCTCCTGTGAATCCGACATCAGCCCACCCCCAGCACTGTCCTGGCGGCCTGGCCGGCGAGGGTGGAGACGATCCGCGGCAGGGCCAGGAAGAGGAATGCGGCCAGCGAGAGCGTCAGCATGATTTTGAGCGGGAAGCCGAGCGAGAATGCGTTCAGTGCCGGGGCCACCCGGGTCAGCAGGCCCAGTCCGACGTCGGCGAGGAACAGCACCACCAGCAGCGGGCCGGCGATCTGGACGGCGGCGAGGAACATGCCGGTGACCGCGGACGTCATGGCCTGGACCGGCTGGGCGAGGTCGATGCCGCCGGCCAGTGGCAGCGCGGTGAAGCTCCCGGTCAGGCCGCCGATGACCAGCTGGTAGCCGTCGGAGGAGAACAGCAGGGCGAGGGCCGCCATCTGCAGGAGCCGGGTGAACTGGGCGCCGTTGACCATCATCTGCGGGTCGAAGGCCTGGGCCATCTGGAAGCCGCTGAAGAGGTCGATCAGGCTGCCGGCGGACTGGACGGCCGCGAAGACCAGCATCACCAGGAACCCCAGAACCAGCCCGGTGATCAGTTCCAGGACCACGCCGGTGAAGAAGCCGGCAGTGTCCTTGGCCGTGTAGCCCGCGGAAAGCCGTTGCGAGACGGCCAGGCCCAGGCCAACGCCCAGCATCGTCTTGATCCGTGCCGGGAAGGCGTGGTGCGCGAACGGCGGTGCCACGATCAGGAACGCCGTCATCCGGACGGTGGCCAGGAGCAGGACCTCCAGCCACGTCTGGTCGATGGGGATGCCCACCTCACAAGCCTCCGAGCAGGGACGGGATCTTGGCGAAGAGGTCGTTGGTGAAGGTGACCATTTCCGAGATCATCCAGTGCCCGCAGACCAGCAGGGCGACCGCCACGGCGGCCAGTTTCGGCACGAAGGAGAGGGTGGCTTCCTGCAGCTGGGTGATGGACTGCAGCAGCGAAATCGCCAGACCCACCACCAGCGCCGTTACCAGCACCGGGGCCGAGAGCTTGGCGGCCACGATCATGGCCTGGAGGCAGATGTCCAGGACGGCGTTGGCGTTCACCCGGTGCCCGCATAACTCTGGATCAGCGAGGTGATGATCAGGCCCCAGCCGTCCACCAGGACGAAGAGGAGGATCTTGAAGGGCAGCGAGATCATGACCGGCGGGAGCATCATCATGCCCATCGACATCAGGGCCGCGGACACCACCAGGTCGATCACCAGGAACGGGATGAAGATGACGAAGCCGATGATGAAGGCGGCCCGCAGCTCGGAAATCATAAACGCGGGAATCAGGGTCTGCAGCGGCACCGCCTCCGGGGTGGCCGGGTTCTCCATGCCGGCCGCCCGGGTCATCAGCGCAATGTCTTCCTCGCGGGTGTGCGCCAGCATAAAGTGCTGCAGCGGCCCGGATCCGGCGCTGAGGGCACCGTTGAAATCAAGCGTCCCGTTCAAGTAGGGCTGCACGCCGATGGTGTTCATCTCGTTGATGACCGGCCACATCACGAAGATCGACAGGAACAGGGCCAGGCCGGCCAGCACCTGGTTCGGCGGGATGGAGGGCAGCGAGAGCGCGTTGCGGGTCATGGCCAGCACCACGAAAATCTTCGTGAACGAGGTCATCATCAGCAGCAGGGCCGGCGCCACCGACAGGAGCGTGATGCCGATCAGGGTCAGGACGGCCGAGGAGGGTTTGCCGTCCATACCGTTGATTTGGATGTTGACGTTGCCGTTATCCGGGCTGGCCGGCGGGGTCGGCGGAACGGGCGGTACCGGGGCGGTGGCATGGCCGGCAGACGCATTCAGCCACAGGAGCAGGACGGCCAGGAGCACGGCGGCGAGGCCGACGGCAAGGATCCTGCCGCTGCGGCGGAGGCTGGCGTGGCTGGTACCCGGGAGGGTGGCGGAGCGGAGGGCAGGGCGGATCAATTGCGGCGTCCGCTCCTGAGAGCGGCGGCGGCCTGCTTCCAGGTGGATCCGGACAGGATCGACCCGTGCATCGGCGGATGGGCCGGGGCGGCCATAGTGCCACGTCCCGGGCCAGTCCGGGCGTGTGATTCGCGGTGGATGGAAGTGCGCCGGGACACCGGCGTCTCGGTCGTGCCGGCCTGGGCTGCAGCGGCGGGATCGGCGGCTACAGACGGCACGCCGGATCCGGAGTCGGCCGCCGCATCGGCGGCACCGGGTACCGGGGCGGAGAGGCCGCCGGCGGTGGCAAGGATCTGCGCGAAGGCGCCGGCGGCACCGGTGCGGCGGGGCGCCGGGGACAGCTCTTCGGCCGGTTCGTCCGGGATGTCGCCGGTGTGCAGGACGTTGACGGCGTGGTCGGTGACGCCCAGCAGGAAGCGCTGCCCGCCGGCGTCGACCACCACAACGGAGGCCCGCTGGCCGACGCTTTGCCGGCTGACGACGCTCAGGGTGGCGTCAGCGCGGCGTCGTCCCGGGCCTTTGCCGAGACGGCGTTGCAGCAACCAGATCAGGCCAAGCACCGCGCCCAGGGCTACGGCTACCCGCAGTCCGAGGATCAGCGAGTCCATTCAGCTAAGCCCCTCGGCCACGTCGAGGATCCGGGTGATCCGCACGGCGTAGTCCTGGTCCAGGACCACCACTTCGCCGTGGGCGATCAGCCGGCCGTTGAGCAGGACGTCGGCGGGGGCACCGGCGGAACGGTCCAGTTCGATGATCTTGCCGGGTTCGAGCGAGAGGACGTCTCGGACCGACATGCGGGTCCGGCCGATCTCCACGGTCAGGGCCATTTCGATGTTGTTGATCCGGCCCAGCCGGCCGGCAACGATGTCGCCGCCGCCGAAGAGGTCACCGGCGCGGTCCTGGCTGTTGCCGTGCTCGCGCAGCCGGACAGCGAACCACGCGGCAGGGCTGGTGCCCTCGGAGAGTTCGAAAACGGCGGTGTCCGGGTCCGAGAGCAACCCGGACGCATCGGATTCGCGCAGGTCCGACAGCACGCCGGCACCAAAGACGGAACTTGCGCTTTCCATCGCCGGGCGCAGGACGTCGGTGACGGACACGACGCCGAGCTGGCCGCCGGCCATACCGCCGGCAGCTTCATCGAGGAAGGTGCGGTCGCTGAGCATCAGGGCCAGGTCAGCGGTCACGGCACCGACGAACGTCGCCGTGACGGCCTGCCGGGCGTAGGGCGCCGCGGCGCGGGCCGGGACCAGGGCTGCAACCTTCAGGGCTACCGGGCTGGGCAGTTCCTCAACGAGCCGCTCCGCCGACGATTCGTGCTTGGTCAGGGTGATGCTCATTGGTTGTTCTCCTCGATTGTGACAATGACGGCGGCGGCCCGGGACCCGTTGCGGGCCGGGGCGGCAGTGGCCAGCCTCGTGCCGTCAAGGGTGAGGTCGAAGGGCCGGTTTTCCAGGTGCGGGAGGGTCAGGACGTCCCCGACCGCGAGGCCCAGCACCTGGCTGGGAGTGACGTACGAGGTCGAGAGCCTGACGGAGAGCTCCACGGGAACCCGCTCCAGCTGCGAGCTGACACGGGCTGCGGCGTTACCGCGGTCGTCCGTCGGGTTGACCTTCTTCAGCCGGCCCAGCAGGATCCCGGCCGGCACGGCCAGGGTCGCCGGGGCGCTGATGTTGCCGACGTTGATGGTGAAGGATGCCACGATCATCAGTTCGCTGGGCGCGGCAGCCTGCGCGAACTGCGAGTTGTACTGGACCGTGTCCACCCGGATGGTTTCGCTCAGGAGCGGCCCCAGGGAGTAGCCGAGGTCCTCGAGTGCCTCGTCCATCAGTCCCTTGACCAGGGCCTGCTCGATCTGGGTGAACTTCCGGTCCGGCATGGCGGTGTCGTTCGAGGCGCCGAGCATGCGGTTGATCCAGCCGAGGGCCGAAGGGGCCGGGAACTGCACCACCAGCTTCGAATCGTGGGACTCGACGGTGCAGAGCACCATGGCCGTGACGGCCGGCAGCGACGCGGCGTACTCGTCGTAGCTTTGCATTCCGACGTCTTCGAGCCGGACCACGGACTTCACCCTGACCTTAGCGGTCAGCTGGGTGCCCCACTGGCGGGCGAAGGTCTCGAAGGCGAGTTCCAGGACCCTGCTGTGCTCACGCGCAAGCGTCGCCGGACGCCGGAAGTCATAGACGCTAACGGTCCGCTCCCGTACCACTTCCCGCTCATCCAGAACACTCACGGTTGCCACTATCGGCAAGGGACCCGCCGTCGTAAGCAGTCCGCCGCAGGCAATATGAGGACGGCAAAATGCGGCGGCCGGGCCGGGCTTACTTCTCGCTGAGTTTGAGCGCCTCGGGAATGAGGGCGCGGACGACGTCGGGCTTGTCCGAGATGACGACGATGTCCACCCGCCGGTTCCGTTCCATCAGCTGCGGGGTGGAGTCGTCGTTGACCTGACGGGCGGAGCCGAAGGCGACGGCCCCGATGCGCTGCTGCGGGATCCCGCCGTGGTCCACCATAAAGCGCAGGACGTTGACGGCGCGCGCGGAGGACAGCTCCCACGTGGACGGGTAGGCCGTGATGCCCTTCGCAGCGTGGCCCTCCACCATGATCTCCAGGGATGTCGGGCCCAGGATCGGCGAGATGATGTGCAGCACCTGGGCGGCCCGGTTGGTGAGTTCGGGCCGGTCCGGGGCGAAGAACGCCTGCGAGCCGATGAGCTTGACCGTCAGACCGCGCTGGTCGATCTGGAACTCGACGTTTTGCGTCAGCCCGGCGGCGGCCAGGCCGGCCTTCATCTTCTTCTCGAGCGCGCGCAGCCGGTCCACTTCTTTTTTGGCCGCGGCGAGGGCCTCCTGCTGGGCTGTTTTGCTGTTCGTCTGGGTAGCCGCGAAGGCTTCGAGGTTCTTGTCCACGAATTCGGGCGGGACCACCGTGCCGGAGGCCGTGTCCACCTTTTCGGAGGCCACGGCGCCGAAGCCGGTGGCCAGCGAGTTGCGGAGTTTTTCGAACTTGTTCGCGTCGACCGTGGACATGGCGTAGAGGACGATGAAGAGGCACATCAGCACGGTGACCATGTCCATGTAGGAGGCCATCCAGCGTTCGTCGACGTGATGCGCTTCGGGTTTCTTGCGGGGCCGCCGCCGTCCGCTCACGCGGCCGAGTCCATCGGTTCCGGCTGGCCGTCCCCGCTGGGAGTCTTGCGGCGGCTGTCGGCGCTCTTGAGCTGGTGCTCGGGGACCATGGACCGGAGCCGTTCGGCCAGGAGCAGGGGCTGGGCGCCGGACTGGACGGCCAGCATGCCCTCCATCAGGAGCGTCATGCGTTCGATGTCCAGTTCGGAGAGGCGGGCCATACGCGAACTGAAGGGCAGCCAGATGAAGTTGGCGGAGAGCAGGCCCCACAGGGTGGCAACGAACGCGGCGGCGATCATGTGTCCCAGCTCGTCCGGCTTCGACAGGTTTTCGAGGACGTGGGTCAGGGAGACAACGGTGCCGACGATGCCGACCGTGGGGGCGTAGCCGCCGAGGCTGGCGAAGAACTTTGAGGAGGCGTGGTCGCTGCGGGATTTCGTGTCGATCTCGTCCTCCATCTGCATCCGGAGGTCCTCGGCGTCGGTGCCGTCGGCGATGTTCTGCAGGGCGCGGGCCAGGAACGGATCCTTGACGCTCGCCGCCTCCTCCTCGAGGGAGAGCAGGCCCTCCGCGCGGGCTTTCTCCGCGAAGCGGACCATCTGGTCGATGCTTTCCTGCGGCTTGGCCGTTTTCCCCATGAACATTGCCGGCACGGATTTGAACGCCTGAATGACGTCCCTGAGGGTGTTGCCGGCCATCCCGATGGCCAACGTGGCGCCGAAGACCAGGATGAGCGGTCCGGGCAGCAGCAGGGCGGTGATGCTGCCGCCTTCAACCAGCACCATCGCGATGACGGAACCAAATGCGAGGAGTAGTCCAATGATTGTTGCGGGATCCATGGCTTACTTCCTTGGTGGTTCAGGTGCGGACGAGTCGTCCGGGCCGGCAGACGGGACCAGGCTGAGGGGGTACCCCGTGACCGCGGGAAAATCCCGCGCCTTGCTCAGGACGTAGGCGCGGTAGTCGGCAATCAGCTCCACCACCTCGGCGAGGCTTTCGAGCACCACGTAGGCGGCGCCGTCGAGCGTGACCAGGTGGGTGTCCGGGCTCTCGTGGATCCGTTCAATCAGGTCCGGATTGACCGCGAAGCGCGTTCCGTTGAGGCGAGTGACAACGATCATGGGCCGATTCTGCTCTGTGGACTGCCTGGCTGTGCGGCCAAGCGGAGGGATGGGGTGTTCTACCCTTACTGTCGGCCGCCAGCGCGCTTTCGTTAGGCACCGCCCCGCACCGGCCCCTCCCCCTGGCTCACCCCGCCCTCTCCCCCGGCCCTTCCCCTGGTTGCGCTATCACTTTTGGCTGCTCTCCCCCGGTCTTGCCAGCCAAAACTGATAGCGCAACTGAGAGGTGTGGATAACCTCAGCGGCCCGGGGGCGTTTGCCGCCACAATGATCCGCATGCGCTCTCCCGCACCGTTGCCCTCCGCCCTGTCCGCCGCGCCGTTCACACTGCATGAGGCCCGTGCGGCCAATCTGAGCCGGGCCCGCCTCCGCGCCTCCGACCTCGCTCCGGGCGGCCGCCTGGTCTACCTCCCGGGAGCCTGGGAGTTTGAGCTGCGAGATCTGGCCCGGGCGCTCTCAGCCGCGACGCCCGGCAGCTGGATTTCGCACCTGAGCGCCGCAGTTATTTACGGGCTGTGGCTGCCGCCGTGGCTGAGCGGGTGCCGGGAGCTGCACCTGAGCAAACCGAAGGCACTTCCCCCGGTCAGGCGCAAAGGCGTGGTGGGACACACCGTGCTGGCCTTCCCGAACGAAGTCACCGTGGTGGACGGCATCCGGATATCGACGCCGGCCAGGACCTGGCTGGATTTGGCCCGCCGGCTGCGGCTGGAGGACCTGGTCGCTCTCGGTGACCAGCTGGTCCGCCAACCGCGGCCAGGACTCGAGCTCCGTACCGAGCCGTGGGCCACGCGCGAGGCACTGGGCACCATGCTGCACCGCCACCCGAAGCTGCAGGGCATCGTAAAAGCGCGCCTCGCCGCCGAACTCATCCGGCCGGGTGCCGACTCCGCACCGGAGACCCTCCTCCGGCTGGCGCTGACCGCCGGGGGCCTCCCGGAACCGGAGCTCCAGCTCAAGCTCGTTCCCGCGGACCCGTACTCACCGGCTGCCGATCTTGGTTACCGCAAGCTACGGGTGGCCATCCAGTACGACGGCGCGCATCACCGGACGCCCGAACAGCAGTCCCGGGACAATTACCGGGATGAAGCCTTCACCTCGGCCGGTTGGCGGTACTTCAAGTTCAACGCCGACGATCTCGCCAACGGTTTCAGGCGCGCTGTACGCAGGATCCGGGCCGCCGTCGAGACCCGTTAAACGCCTGTTGCCCTATCACTTTTGGCGGCTATGACGGGCTCATGCCAGCCATAAGTGATAGGGCAACCGGGGTGGGGCCGGGGTGGGGCGGGGGGTGGCGCTTGGTTAGCGCTTGAGCTGGGTCAGCTCCTGCAGGACCTCGTCCGAGGTGGTGATGATGCGGGCGTTGGCCTGGAAGCCGCGCTGGGCGACGATCAGGTTGGTGAACTCCTGGGAAAGGTCCACGTTGGACATTTCCAGCGAGCCGCCGGCCAGGGTGCCGATGCCGGGGTCGCCCGCGGCGCCGAGCTGAACGTTGCCGGAGTTGGCGGTGGCGACGTAGGACGAGCCGCCGGCCTTTTCGAGGCCTGCCGGGTTGGTGAACTTGGCGAGGGCGATCTTGGCCAGGACCTGCTTGGTGCCGTTGCTGAAGGACCCGATGAGGGACCCGTCGTTGCCGAGGGTGAAGGACTCCAGCTTGCCCGCCGGGGTGCCGTTCTGGCCGCTGACCGTCAGCGAGCTCACACCGGCGTACGAGGTCACCTGGCTCACGTCGAGGGTCTTGCCGGCAACGTTGAGCTTGCCCGGGGACGTCAGCTGGCCGTTGGTGAACTTCATCGAGTCGGCGATGGTTGCGCCGCCGTCGGTGGAGACACCCCAGCCGCCGGGCTGCTGGACGAAGGTAAGGGTGAGGTTGCTGGGGGCACCCACGCTGTCATAGACCTTCACAACGCGGTCGAACGACGCCGACCCGGCCTCGGCGGGGAGGTTCCCGTCGAGCGTCACCGTGGTGGTGGGGGTCGCGATCATGGTGTTCGGGTTCAGCGTGATGTTGCCGATGGCGCCGGCCTGGTTGACGACGCCGCTGTTGTTAGCGGTCCAGCCCTGCAGGATGCCGCCATCCGGGCTGACCAGCTGGCTGTTGGCGTCGAAGGTCATGGATCCCGCGCGGGTGAAGAGCTGCTGGCCGCCCTTGCTGGTGACGAAGAAGCCGTCACCGGAGATCATCATGTCCGTAGCGCGGCCGGTGCTCTGCGACGAGCCCTGCGCGAAGTTGGTGCTGACGCCGGCGACGCGGACGCCAAGGCCGATCTGCGCCGGGTTGCTGCCGCCGGTCTGGCCCTGCGGCGCGGAGGCCCCCTGGGTCATCTGGGACAGGGTGTCCTGGAACTGGGTGGAGGAGGCCTTGAAGCCGGCCGTGTTGACGTTGGCGATGTTGTTACCGGTGACATCCAGCATGGTCTGGTGGGCACGGAGGCCGGAGATTCCGGAGTACAGCGAGCGGAGCATGGGAACTGCCTTTCTGCGGGAGGAAACGGGTCAGGGAGCGGCCGGCGCGGTCAGGCCGGTGATGGAGTCGAGGGGAACGGAAAGCTGGCCGATTTTGACGGCCGGTACGGCGCCGGCAAAGGACACGGAGCTGGCGATGCCCGAGCCGGTGGTGCCGTCGGCGAGGGTGTAATCGACCGAGTGGCCGATGAGCTGGGACGCGGCCGACCGCATCTGGAGGGAGAATCCCTCCTTGCTGTTGGTGGTCAGTTCGGTCATTTTTTCCATCATGGACAGCTGGATGGTCTGGGCCATCATCTGGTTCGTGTCCATGGGGGCGCTCGGGTTCTGGTTCTTCAGCTGGGTCACGAGGAGGGTCATGAAGACGTTGGCGTCCATGGTCTGCACGGGTGCCCGGACGGCGGTGGCCGCCGGGGTCGCGCCCGCGGCCGTCACCGGCTGGGGAACGATGGGCTGGATTGTCATGAGTCGGATTCCTTCGGTCAGACGAGAATGTCGAGGGTGGTTTGGGGGCCGGCCAGAATGGTGGCGTTACGCAACGTCGACGCATCGGCCAGGGCATCCCAGCGGTGTCCGGGGCGCGGTTCGCCGGGGGCCTTCCGCCCTCCCGAGCCACCGCCGGCGCCGCCGCTCTGTGAGGCGTCGCGGCCGGCTGCTTGCTGGGCGTCCTGCCGGGCGTCGTTGCCCTGGCCCAGCGGGCCGCTGTGGTCCGAGACGTCGAGGCTGGCACCGAAGCCGGAGCCTGCGAGTTCCTTGCGCAGTTCAGGAAGGATCCCCCGCAGCGCCTCGCGGCCGGCGTCGCCCGGGGCGAACAGTTCGATCCGCACCCCTGCAGCGTCGATGTGCGCCCGGACGGTCATCGGTCCGAGGTCCTCGGGGCTGACTTTCAGGGTCATGATGTGCTGCCCGTGCGGTGCACCGGCGAGCGTGAACAACGGCTTGGCCAGCTGCGGGGTGAGCGCCGGCTGCTGCGCCGGCACCGGCGCGGGAGCGGCCGCAGGTGCCGCCTGGCCGGTGGCCGGGGAGGGAGCCGCCGTCGTGGTCACGGCTGCGGCACCGGCTGTTGCGGAAACGTCGACGGCGGGGGCCGCCTGCGCGGACGGGAGGCCTTCCGTCGTGGCGCCCGTGGTCCGGACGCCGGGCCTGGCTGCTGCGGAAACGCCCGCCGCCCCGGCGGCTCCGGCGGTTGCGGCCGGCGTCGTCGTGGCCGCGGCAGCATCGCCGGGGGCCAAAGTCTTGGCAGCAACCTTAGTAGCGGGAACGACGCCGGCGTCCCCGCCAGCGCTTGGAAGGCGGGGGTCCGGGGTACCGGGGCCCTGCGCCTCCGCAGCCGGGGCAGCGGCCCCGGGAAGGTTGGCGGCCGGCTGCTGGCCTGCCACGGCCGCAGCGGGGGCCGCAGCGGGGGCCGCGACAGGCACCGTGACGGGTGCCGTCGGAAGGCTCGCCGTGACAGCGGGGCCGGACGCCGTAGCAGCCGGCGCGGGGAAGGCGGCGGCAGCGGGCTGGTCAACGAGGCGGGGGTCGGCCGACGCCGGGGCGGCAGCCCCAAGGGCAACGCCGGAAGCTGTTGTGGCGGGGTTCCCGGCCGGCAGGACCGTGCCCTGAGAGCCGGCTGCCCCGGGAGTGTCCTGCGTTGCAGCCGAGGGCACATGGATGGCTGCGGCAAATTGTGCGGAGGCTGCCAGGATCCCGGCATCGCCGGCAGGGACCGCGGCGGCGCCGGCAAAAGCCGGAACGGCGGCGTGAGACCCGGCAGCGGGGGCCACAGCCACGGGCGCCGCGGCAACCGGGCTGTCCTGCGTAGGCTCGTCAGGGTGCGCCGGAGCCTTGGAGCCCTTGCTGTCGGACGCAGGCTTGGCAGCCCTGGCCGCGGACGAACCCGATGGCGGCGCGGACGCCGCCTCCTGGGTCACGGCCTCGCCAAGGACGGACCTGAAGCTCCCGGCGCCGGCAGCAGAGCCGTCGGACCGGGCACGGCCCCCCTGCTGGGTACCGCGGGCCTGCGCAGGCTGGGCGGCGAGCGCGGACGCCACGTCCATCGCAGCCATGCCCTTCACGAGGCGCCGCCCGCGGGAACGATCCGCCGGATGGACGTGAGGTTGGACTGCTGCTCCCACGCGTCGCGAATCTGGATGGTCTTGCCCGGGACGGGGGCATCGATGGCCTTGCCGTTGCCGAGGTAGATGGAAATGTGGTTCCCGCCGAAGCTCACCAGCAGGTCCCCGGGTTTGGCCTCGGCGAGGGACGCGACCGGGGTCCCCTGCTTCATTTGGTCGCTGACCACGCGGGGCAGTTCAACGCCGAGGTCCTTGAAGACCCGCTGCGTGAAGCCGGAGCAATCCATCCCGGTGGCAGGGTTGGTCCCGCCCCAGACGTACGGCACGCCGATGTACTTCTTGGCCATGGCCACCACGTCGGTTCCGGTCGCGGTGCCCGCCGGAACGGACCCGGTGATGGCAAGGGAAGCGGGTGCGGCGAGGCCGGCCAAGGCGTCAAGGCCGGTGGTGCCGCCCAGTCCCAGGCCCCCGGCGAGCGTTGAGGAGTCAGTTCCGGAGGTCGCGGTGCCGCCGCCGAGGGCGGCGGTGAGTGCGTCGGTGAAGGAACCGGCGTCGCCGGTGCCTGTCCCGGTCGCGAGGGACGCCGTCGCCGCGGACTTCAGCGCCGCGGCGCTGCTCTCGGCCTGCGCGGGACGGGTGAGTTCAGCGATCATCGACTGGATGCCCTGCATCCGGCCCAGTGCTTCGGTCATGCTCATGAGCGGACCTGCTGTTCATCCCGGTGCCAGATCGTCGAGGAGATTTCGTCCAGCGTGGACTGTTCTGCCCGCAGCTCGGCGGTGTTCACCTCGGCGTTGTGCCGGGCCTGGAGCTTTTCAAGCCCCACGGACCGGGTCCGCGCGGCGATGAATTCGTCACGGGCAGCGGCCTCGTCCGTCTCCGCGACGCGGGCCAGGTTCTGCAGGTCCGCGAGCATGCTGTGCGATGCGGAGCGGGACGCGGCGACGGCGCGCAGCGACGCGGAGCTGACAATGTCATCGTCGGCGGCGGAGAGCTGGCGGCGCGCGGAGGCTTCCCGGGCCCGGACGGAGCTGGACCGGGACCGGGCACGGGCGAGCCCGGACGCGGCCTGGTCCTGCTGGATCTGGCGGAGGCGCAGCAGCCCCGCGAGCGAAAATTGCCGGCTCATGCCGCGGCTCCCAAGATCGAAGTGAGGTGGTCCAGCTGGCGCCAGGACTCGGGGTGGGGGGTGGACTCGTCCATCGGCTGCTGGAGGAAACCGCTGACGGAATCCTCGTGGGCCAGTGCAGCATCCACCAGAGGGTTGGTCCCGGCCTGGTAGGCGCCGACGTCGATCAGGTCCTGGGCGGACTTGCGGGCGGCGAGAACCCTGCGCAGCGTGGACGCCGCGTCGAGGTGCTGCCGGGCGTTGACTTTCGTGGCGACGCGGGAGACGGAGCCCAGGACGTCCACCGACGGGAAGTGCCCGGTGACGGCGAGTTTCCGGTCCAGCACCACGTGGCCGTCCAAGATGGACCGGGCGGCGTCGGCAATGGGTTCGTTGTGGTCATCCCCATCCACCAGCACTGTGTAGATGCCGGTCACGGAACCGGTTTCGGCGGTGCCTGCACGTTCCAGCAGCCGCGCGAGGATGGAGAAGGTCGACGGCGGGTAGCCGCGGGTGGCGGGCGGCTCGCCGGCGGAGAGGCCGATCTCGCGCTGGGCCATGGCCACGCGGGTCAGCGAGTCCATCATCAGGACGACGTCCTGGCCCTGGTCGCGGAACGATTCGGCGATGCGGGTGGCGGTGAAGGCGGCGCGCATACGCATTAGGGCGGGCTCGTCGGAGGTGGCGACGACGACCACGGAGCGCGCCAGTCCAACCGGTCCGAGGTCGTCCTCGAGGAATTCGCGGACTTCGCGGCCGCGCTCCCCCACCAGGGCGATCACGGAGACCTCGGCGTCGGTGCCGCGGGCGATCATGGACAGCAGCGAGGACTTTCCAACACCGGAGCCGGCGAACAGCCCCATCCGCTGGCCCTTGCCCAGGGTGGTCATGGTGTCCAGCACGCGGACGCCGGTCTGCAGCGGGGTGTCGATCCGGGCGCGTTTCATGGCGTTGGGGGCTTCATTGTCGATCGGCACGCGGGGGCCGCTGACCAGCGGGCCCTTGCCGTCGATCGGGCGGCCCAGGCCGTCGATGACGCGGCCGAAGAGCCCGGCGCCGGTGGGCACCAGGACGGTGCCGCCCTTGGCGCGGACGGGGTCGCCAGCGGCGACGCCGGCGAGGCGTCCCAGCGGCATGCAGCGCACGGCGCCGTCGAGGGCGGCCACTACCTCGGCGTCGAGCCCGGGGTTTTCACCCACGGTGACGAGGTCTCCGAGTGCGCAGTCCAGGCCGGACACCTCCAGGCCCAGGCCCATCACGGAGGTGACGGTGCCGACGCGCTGTGGCGCCGCGGCGGCGAGGGCGGCGGCGAAGTCGTCGCGCTTCGGGCGCCACTGCGCGATCATGGCCGGCCGCCGTCGGTGTCCGTGGACCCCTGCTGGTCCCCCAGCAGGGCAGCCTTCGCTCGGGCCAGGGCGGTGCCGAGGCTGGCGTCGAGCCACCCCTGCTGGTATTCGACCTTGGCGTCGCCGCGCTGCAGGGACGGGTCCGCGAGCAGCGGGAGGCCGGCCGGGGTGTCCTGGCCTTCCTTTGTGAGCACGTCGATGTCGGCGGGGTGCAGCCGGATGGCCAGCACCGCGGCGGCGTCATTACCCGACAGGGCACGGGCCAGGGCGGCACGGGCGGTCCGGGTTCCCTCGGCCAGTTCGTAGCCCAGGATCGCCTCGGCGAGCTCCAGCGCCGTGCGGGCGAGGACTTCCTCGGCGTCGTGCAGGGCCTGGACGTTGCGGTGTGCGAAGTCGGTCCGGGCCACGGCCAGGGCACGGACCGCACGGTCCAGGTCCTGCTGCCCGGCGGCCAGTGAGGCAGCCTGTTCGGCGGCCATCCGGTCACGCCAGCGCCGCTGTTCCTTCGCGGCGGCCCGGACACCCGCGGCGTAGCCGGCAGCATGGCCCTCGGTGTAGCCGGCCTGCTCGCTGGCCGGCCCGCTGGAGCGCAGCGAGGGGAAGATGATGCGCGCGGGCGGGCTCCCGACGGCTGTCGGGTCAGTAGACATAGTCTTCTTCGTCCCCGCGCTGGATGGTGATCTGGCCCTCGGCCTCGAGCTCGCGGATGGAACGGACGACGGCGGCCCGCGCCTCCTCGATCTGGGAGGCGCGCAGCGGACCCAGGGCCGCGATCTCGGATTCGAGGATCTCGAGGTTGCGGCCGGAGACGTTGGTGGTGATGGTTTCCAGCACCGGTTCGGAGGCACCCTTCATGGCCACGGCCAGCACGGACGCGTCCAGGCCGCGGAGCACCAGCTGCACGTCGCGGCGTTCGAGCTTGACGATGTCGTCAAACGTCACCATCTGCGCGCGGATTTCCACGGCAAGGTCCGGATCGAGCAGGTCTAGGCCGTCCAGGACCGAGCGTTCGGTCCCGGCGTCGGTGCGGTTGATGATTTCCAGCAGCGGCTGGATGCCGCCCACCACCTTGGAGGCCTGCTGCGAGACGGCGGCGCCGCCACGGAGCTTCAGGGTGTCCGCGACGATGCCGATCGCCTCGGGCGCGCCGGAACCCATCGTGGCGATGCTGAGCGCGACGTCGGCCCGGAGCGAGCCGGGGAGCCCGGCCATCACGGCGGAGGCCTTGCGGGGGCTGAGGTGGGCCAGGACCAGGGCGATGGTCTGCGGCAGTTCGCCGTCGATCAGCGCCAGGATCTGCACCGGTTCGATGTCTTCGAGGAATTCAAAGGACTTCCCCGCCATGTTCACGGTCAGCCGGTTGATCAGCCCGGCCGCCTTCTCCGATCCGAAGGAGGCCTCCAACAGGCCTTCGGCGAGCTCCCGGCCGCCGCGGGCCTGCCTTGGGCTGCTCAGGGCGGCCTCGTGGAAGTCCTTCATGATCTGTTCGGCGACTTCGGGGTCCACCTTGCGGAGCCGGACGATTTCGGCGGCGATTTCCTCCGCCTCGGCGTCGGTGAACTGTGCCATCACCCGCGCCGCGTTGGGCGGGCTCATCTGCATCAGGACGACGGCGGCGCGCTGGGTTCCGGTGAGGGTCGCGTCGGCAAGTTTCATACCGGCTGCCTGTCATCCATGAGGCCGCGGAGGTAGTCCGCTGCTTTTTCCGGGTTGGCGGCGACCATGTTGTCGATCTCCTGCATCCGGCGTTCGGCCTCGAGCACCTCCAGGGGCGGTGCGGGCAGCGGCTGCAGCGGGAGCGCTGCCAGCGGGATCGCGGACGTCGCAGGGGCGTGGTCGAAGGCCGCGACCGCGGGGACCGGCGGGAGCAGGTCCAGGCGTTCGCCGAGGTCGACGGGCTCGCGCTTCTGACGGCGGCGCAGGATCACGATGATG
This sequence comes from Arthrobacter sp. 05L44, assembly GCF_056397605.1. Classification (NCBI taxonomy): domain Bacteria; kingdom Bacillati; phylum Actinomycetota; class Actinomycetes; order Micrococcales; family Micrococcaceae; genus Arthrobacter; species Arthrobacter sp. 05L44. Next base: position 218,007 of record NZ_JBFTNS010000004.1, read on the forward strand.
ACCAGCGCCAGGATCAGCAGTCCCAGCAGGATACTCCCGGCGGTAATCAGGGTGGCGAAGAACGCCTGCTGCTTCTGCGCGTCAAGATCTGCCTTGGCCGCGTCGAGCGAGGCCTTGGCCTGGTCCGCCGCAGCGGTGCTGAACGGAATAACTTCGACCGTGACGACGTCGCCGCGGGCCTTGTCGACGCCGGCGGCGGAGGTGACCAGGGCCGTGAGCGAGCCGACGTTCAGCCCGCCCGCAGCCGCCTGGCTGACGGCCACCGAGATGGTCTGGCGCTTGATCGCGCCCGGCGGGATGACCCGGTCCTCGGTGACCTTGTTGACCGCGTTGTTCTTGGTCGCCGTCGTGGAGTCGAAGGTGCCGTTGCCGCTGGTGCCGCCGGGGACGGCGATGTTGTCCGGGCCGAGGACGCCTGCGGCACCACCTGCACCGCCGCTGTACTTTTCGCTCTTGGACGATTCGCTCAGCGGCAGGGCGCCGGGGGTGTTGGAGAAGGTTTCGCTCTTTTGCTGCGCGGATTCGCCGGTGACATCCGCGGCGACGGCCACGGTGGAGTTGCCCGGGCCCACCACGCGGTCCAGGACGGCGCGGACGGCGTCGCCGGTGCGCTGCTGGTAGTCGGCGGCCTGCTTGGACGAGGATCCGGCGGCGCCGCCGCCAACGGTGGAGAGGACGTTGCCCTGCGAGTCCACCACGGAGACGTTGGCGGGCTTGAGGTTCTCGATCGCCGCGGACGTCAGGTGCACGATGGCCTGCACCTTGTCACCGGTCAGGGTGACGCCGGGCGCCGTCTCGATGAAAACGGACGCGGTGGTGTCCGGGGTCTTGGAGACGAAGACCGTCTTTTCCGGGATGGCAAGCCGGACCGCAGCGGTCTTGACGCCGTCCATGGCGGAGATGGTGCTGGCCAGTTCACCTTCGAGGGCACGCTTGTAGGTGACGGACTGCTGGAATTCAGAGGACGTGACGCCCATTTTGTCCAGCAGCGAGTAGCCCGTGGCGGCGGCGGTCGGCAGGCCCGCGGCCGCAGCCTTGAGCCGCTCGTCGTAGACCTTTTCCTGCGGGACGAGGATGGTGGCCCCGCCGTCGCTGAGCTCGTAGGGGACATTGTCCTTTTTGAGCTGGTCCACGATTCCGCTCGCGTCGGCGCTCTTGAGGCCGGAGAACAACGGCGTCAGGGCGGGCCGGGTCAGCCAGGCGGAGAGCGCCACAATTCCGACCACCAGCAGCGCGGCACCAATAACGGCCAGCGTGCGCTGGCCGGTGGTGAAGCCTTTGAGGCCGGCGCCGAAGCGCTGGAAGAAGACAGTAATCTGCGGAGGCATCAGGCCTGCATCCTCATGATCTCGTTGAAGGCGTCAACGCCCTTGTTGCGGACGGTGGCGACCAGCTCCAGGGTGATCTGGGCCCGGCTCGCCGCGATGGTGGCGTTGTGGATGTCGTCGAGGTTGCCGGTCACGGCAGAGACAGCGAGCTGTTTCGACGTCGACTGCAACTGCTGGAGGTTGTCCACGGCGCCGGTGAGGGACGTGGCGAAGCCGGAGCCGTCCGTGGCGGCCACGGACGAGGCCCCGGACAGGTAATCGGTGGGGAGGACGCCCTGGACCGGTGCGATCGGGGATACAGGCATCAGGATTTTCCAATCTCAAGGGCGGCGAGGTAGGTCTCGCGGGCTCGGTCCACAACCTGGGCATTGGCCTGGTAACCACGCTGGGCGATGATCAGGGCGCCCATCTGCTCGGCCATGTCGATGTCCGGGTATTTCACGTTGCCGTTGGCGTCGGCCAGGGGGTGGTCCGGCTGGTAGACGATCCGGCCGGCGCCGCTGCCGAGCGGGGTGCTTTTGACGTACACGCCGGTCCCGTTCGCGCCCTCGGTCGCCTCCACGTACTTGGCGCGGAACGCGGGACCGCTGGTGCGGGAGGCGTTGTTCATGTTGGCGAGGTTGTCCGAGACGGCGTCAAGCCACTTGCGGTGCACGGTCAGGGCCGAGCCGGCGATACCGATTGCGTCGAAGGTCATTAGCTGGTCCTCATTGCCGCGCGGACGGCGCTGAATTCCCCGCCGATGGCCCGTGCAGCGAACTGGAAGCGCAGCACGGTGTCAATGTTCGAAAGGGTTTCCGTGTCCAGGTTGACGTTGTTGCCGTTGAGCTGGGTGGGCTCCAGCGATCCCGCCGTCGTGGCCTCAACGTGACCGTCACCGGACTGCACGGACGCCGCCAGGGCATCTTCGAAGCTGACACGCTGCGCATGGTAGTTCGGCGTGTTGACGTTCGCGATGTTGTTCGCGATGGTGCGTTGGCGCAGCGCCAGCCCGTCCATGGCGCTGGCCAGGGCTGCGGAAGTCACGGATTCGAGCACAGAGTCCTGCCTGGGGATTTGTGGGGTGGCCGATCCGTGGCCGATAAATGAGCGATCCGTGCTCTTACTGTGGTTATCGGCACTGTTCAGCGCCGCGTTAGGAGAAATTGTGAAACGTTTGTTGGCGTTTTTTAGCGGGCCGTGGCAGCGGCTGCAAAAGTGCCGTACGACGGCGGAAATCCGGGCGGATTCAGCCGTTGACGTCGAGGTAGATGGCGCCCGAGGGCGTGCCGACGCCGGGAACCGAACTCACGGCGTGCAGTTGCCGGGCTACGTCCTGTTTTGCCATTTCCAGGCGCCGCGCCACCCGCTCCTGGGCTGCTGAGAGGGCCATCGCCCTGCGCCGCGCCGCCGGCGGCAGGGGACGGAGGTGTGACGGCGGGGACCAGCGTTCCACCGGGAGCGCGGCCACGGGCTGTTCCGGGGCGGACAGGGGTCCCAGCGGGTCCTTGAGTGTCTTCTCCGCGGCGTTCACGGCCATCTCCAGCACGTCCAGTACAAGGGACCACGCAGCGAGGGCGGAATCACCCGAGGACGGTTCCTCCGCGGCGTGGTCTACCAGGGGAACCGACTCAGCCAAAACCGAGGCTCCCGTTGGCGTTGCCTGGAGCCGACGCCCACGCGCCGGCTGAGGCGAAGGCGGACGACGCCGGTGCCGGCGCCGCGGGGGGCTGGGCGGCAGGGATCGCCGCCGCGGCCTCGTGCCACGCCTGCCGAAGCGGCTCGAGCAGGTCGATCGCTTCCCGGGTCAGCCCCGCGTCCCGCTGGATATTGGCGTTGACGAGGGCCGTGAAGGCGTAGTTGTAGAGGCCCAGCAGCCCGTCCGCACCGTCCCAGGCATCGGTCTTGAGCGATGAAATCAGTTCGGCGATGATGGCCTGGCCGTGCAGGAGGTTCTCCGAGGCGACGGGCCAGTTGGCGGCCTGCTGGGCCGTTTCGGCGCGGCCGAGATCCAGCAGGAGCCGGTCGTACAGCATGGTCAGGAGGCGGGCCGGGGGCGCGGAGAGAACCGAGTCTGCAAGGTACTGGTTGCGCTGGGCGGCGCCGCCGTAGCCACCGGAGTTGAAGGGCGAACTGGTCATTACTTGGCGCTCCCGCCGGAGAGGCCAGCCAGCTGGGACGTGAGCCAGGTCTGCTGGGCTTTCATGTTGCTCATCGCCACCTCAAGGGCCGAGTACGTGCTTTTCAACGTTGCCTGCCGGGAGGCCAGGCGGGTATCCCAATCGCTGATCCGGTCCGCCAGGTCACGGACCTCGGACTGCTGCCCGGTGATCTGGGTGGTGAGTGTGCCCGTGTATTTGTCCGACGCGGCGGTGGCGGCGGCGTTGATCCGGCCGGCGAGTTCCTGCACCTTGGCAGCGGTACCGGCCGGGTCGGCGGCCAGGGCGGAGCCGAACTTGGTGGCGTCGAACTCCATGGTGCCGGTCTTGGTGATGCTGATGCCAATTTCCGAAGGCGACCGGGGCGGTGTGCCGACCGGCAGCGACGCAGCGGAGAGGATGTTCTGGTTGACCGAGCGCACGGTGCTGTCCCCGGCGAAGACCCCCGCGGAGGTGGTGGTGCCACTGGTGTTCGTGGTGGTGCTGACGGCGCTCTTGCTGGCCACCAGCGCGAAGATCCCGTTCACGCCGTCCACCAGGTCCGAGGCAACCTTCGTGATGCCGGCATCGTCCCGGGAGACGGTGAGGGTCACGGGAGCGGGGGTCAGATCCTTGGCGGTGATGGTGACGCCGGGGAGGAGATTGGTGAAGGTGTTCGTCGCCGACGTCACCGTCTGGGCGGCCGTGGTCCCTGGCCAAAGCGAGATCTCCGCGTCCTGGGCAGCCTTGACGTCGGTAAACGTGGTGCCGGGGTCGGTGATGGTGAACGCACCCGCGCTGCCGGATTTGGTGGCGGTGAACTGGAGACGGAAATCTCCGCCGCCCACGTCCACTTTGGTTGCCGTCACGCCGGCGCCGGCAGCGTTGACGGCGGTCACGACGTCGTCGAGGTTGTTGGACGCGGGGGTGATCGTGTAATCCTTGCCGCCGCTGTTAATCGTCATGGTGGTGTAGGGCCAGCCGGTTACGGCGTTGACCTTGGGCGTCACCGTGACCTGGGTCTGCGCCAGCTTGGTGACCTGGAAGTCGATGGAACCGGCTGTTGCGGCCGCGGTGGTGGTGGCCGTGACCTTGTCACTGGTCGTGGCCGCGGTGGTCAGGTCAAGGGCCCCGGGTTTGGCCGCGGCTGCGGCCTGCGTCGCCAGCGTGGCTACCTTGCCGTTGAGCCCCTGGAGCGCGGACACCATGGACTGGATGTCGTAGGACTTGTTCTTGAGCAGCGTCTGCGGGAGGGCCTCGGACTGCATGATGGAGCTGATGAGGGCGGTGGTGTCGAGCCCGCTGGCCAGTCCGTCGAGTGAGATTCCCATCGCTGCCTCTCCTTAGCTATCAAGAACATTCGTTGGTGCTGCTGTTTTCGCAGCATCGGTGTTGCACGTAAGGGCCGGACGATGGTTTTGCCATCGTCCGGCCCTTCCGCAGTGTGATGATCGGGGGTGTCTCTTCGTCCGATCAGGGTGGCAGCCGGGCGCTCAGGACTGCCTGACTGCCGGGTCAGGCCTAGCGCAGGAGCGAAAGAACGCCCTGGCTGGACTGGTTTGCCTGGGCCAGCATTGCGGTGCCGGCCTGGGACAGGATGTTGGCCTTGGTGAACTTGACCATTTCCTGAGCCATGTCGACGTCGGCGATGCRGGACTGAGCGGCCTGCAGGTTCTCACCGGCAACGTTCAGCGACTTGATCGTGTGCTCGAGGCGGTTCTGGGCGGCACCCAGGTCTGCGCGAGAGGCTGAGACGTTGGCGATGTTCGTGTCCACCGTGCCAATGGCCGTCGCCGAGGTCCCAGCGTCAGTGAAGTCCAATGCCTTGACCGCGGTGGCGATTGCCTTGACGTCCATGCCAGCGGAATTGGTCGAAACGGTGATCTGGTTGCTGGTTGGGTCAGTACCTGCGCCAACCTGGAAAACCATCTTGCCCGCGCCGTTGCCGGAAGTGGCACCGGAAAGCAGGGAGATGCCATTGAAGTTCGTCGCGGCGCTCATACGGTCCAACTCGTCACCAAGTGCGGTAACTTCCTTGCCGATTGCCGAACGGGCGGCACCGTTGTTCGAGTCGTTGGCCGCCTGGACGGACAGGTCACGCACGCGCTGCAGGATGGAGTGGACTTCGGTCAGGGCGCCTTCAGCGGTCTGGATGACCGAGATGCCGTCCTGGGCGTTGCGGGCGGCCTGGGCCGAACCGGTGACCTGCGACTTCAGGCCCTCGGAGATGGACAGGCCTGCTGCGTCATCGCCGGCGCGGTTGATGCGCAGGCCGGTGGACAGCTTCTCCAGGGACTTGGAGAGATCGGTCTGGGTGTTGTTGAGGCTGCGGTAAGAGTTGTTTGCCGCGAGGTTGTTGTTGATAACGAAGCCCATGGTATTTCCTCCGTGATTTGGGACTGTAAGCGATGGCCCATCCGTGGGCCTTCAGGAGTAGTTATCGCCATCCGGGACGCCGAGGTAAGGAGAAATCCAAAATTCTTTTCAGGTTTCTCCACCGTGAATTTTCCGCCTGCTATCAGGCTTATTCCTACTAACGGGTACGGAAACCCTGCCGATAGTTTGTACGAACCCTGCTGAAGGCCGCATCGTCCGCACGATGCATACCCCGCCTCACCAGCACACGAGTCGTCCGCATTATTCGCACATTTAAGGGAGCCGCACGGACCATGGCCATCCACGAACTTTCCGCCCTGCTGTGGCGGGAGCGTGAACTCCTGGACGTTCTGACGTTCAAGCTGGAGGAAGAGCAGCTGCTTCTGACCTCCGGCAAGTCCCGCTGGCTGCCGCACGGCACACGCGAAGTGGAACAGGTCCTGGGGCACCTTTCCCAGGCCAGCCTGGCCCGGACCATCGAGGCCGCCGTCGTCGCCGAGATGTGGGGCTTGCCCACGGACGCCACTCTCGGCGAACTCGCTGCGGCAGCGCCCGAAGGCGCGTGGGCAGAAGTGCTCACGGCGCACCTGACTGCACTGACCCGCCAGACCGCCCTGATTAAGGAACTGCGCGACTCCAACGAGCAGTACCTCCGCACTGCCGTCCGCTCCACCCAGGAAACGCTCGCCGACCTGAACCCAGTGGCTGCCGGAACGTACGACGCCCAGGGTAAGACCGGGGATACGGCCGGCTCCCGACTCTTCGACCAGCAGTTCTAAGGAAGCGACCATGAGCACCTTTGGCGCCCTCAACACCGCCTACCGGGGCCTCACAGCGGCGCAGCAGGGCATGAACGTGGCGGGCCAGAACATCGCCAACGCCGCCACCGAGGGCTACACCCGGCAGCGGGTTGAGCAGTCCGCCGTGGCCGCGCCGGCCCGCGGGCTCTTCTCAGGCGGGGCGGTTCAAACGGGCCAAGGCGTGTCGGTCGACGCGATTGCCCGGCTCGGCAGCAGCGTCCTGGACACGGCTGTCCGCTCCGCGAGCGCACAGGCCGGCTACGCAGGGATCCGCTCTTCCGCGCTGCAAGGCATCGAAGGCGTACTGCAGGAGCCGGGTGACAACGGCATCTCCGCAGCGCTCCAAGGGTTCTGGTCAGCGTGGCAGGGGGCGGCCCGCCAGCCGGACCAGGACGGGCCCAAGGGGTTGCTGCTGACCGCCGCCAATTCTGTCACCGACAAGATTTCTTCCGGCTACCAGGCCCTCCAGGGTCAGTGGAGCAGCGTCCGCGCCCAGGCAGCCGACGCCGTCAACGCCGTGAACGCCGCCGCTAGCCAGGTGGCGGCCTACAACGCCACCATCCGCTCAACCCTCGCGTCCGGCGGATCCGCCAACGAGTTGATCGATGCCCGCGCCAAACTTACCGACACTATTGCCCGGTTGGCCGGCGGCACCGTCCGCGAACAGCCCGACGGCACCGTGGACGTCCACTTGGGCGGAAACGCCCTGGTCATGGGCACTTCGGTTCGTGGCCTGGAGCTCTCCGGCAGCCAGGCCGGAGATACCATCGGGTCCACAGTGCAACTGCTTTGGAAAGACCCGGCGGGGGTGGCCTCGTCCGACGGCGGTGAAATCGCCGGCGCCCTCTCCGTGCTGGCCCCGGCCGCCGGCGGCAACGGAGGCGCCATCGCCGAGGCGGCGCAGTCGTACAACAACTTCGCCACTACATTCGCCACCGCGGTGAACACCGTTCACCAGTCCGGAGTTACCGGCGCGGGCGCATCAAACGCCGCCTTCTTCACCACCGGCAACCCGGCCGCCCTCTCAATCAAGGCACCGACGGCCACGTCCGATATCGCCCTTAAAACCGCGGGCCAGGGCGCGCTGGACACCAGCATCGCGGATCAGATCTCGCAGCTCGGGACGGGTCCGGCCTCCCCGGACAAGGCCTGGTCGGACATCGTCACCGGCATCGGCGTGCAGTCCCGCGGGGCGCAGCAGCAGGAAGCGCTCACGTCCGCAGCACAAGTCTCGGCGGTGACCGGCCGGGCATCACAGGCCTCCGTCAGCCTGGACGAGGAAAACGTCAACCTCCTCACCAACCAGCACGCCTACCAGGCCGCGGCCCGCGTGATGACAGCGGTCGACGAGGCCCTGGACGTCCTGATCAACCGCACCGGACTGGTAGGAAGGTAACCATGCTGAACCGGGTAACGAACCTGACCATGAACGCGAACGCCCAGCGGACCCTGCAGTTCCAGCAGGCCAAGCTCGCTGAGCTGCAGGACAAGGCCACCTCGCTCAACAAGATCTCGCGGCCCTCGGACGATCCCGCCGCCACGGCCCAGGCCCTGGCGACACGGTCGCTCCAGGAGGCCAATGCCCAGTACGGCCGAAACATTGACGACGGCAACACCTGGCTCACGGCAGCGGACTCCGCCTTGGAACAGGCCACGAACGTGATGCACAGGATCAAGGACCTGACGGTGCAGGCGGGTAACGGTTCGCTGCCGCAGTCAGGCAAGGACGCGATCGCCATCGAATTGAAGTCACTGAACAAGGACCTCGTCTCGATCGCCAACTCCAAGCACCTGGGCCGGAACATCTTTGCCGGGAACTCCGACGCCCCGGAAACGTTCACCGGCACACCGCCCACATTCACCGGTGCCGGCGTCAACCCCGTGGAGCGGCGCATCAGTGCCACCCAAACGGTCCGGGTGGATGCCGACGCTCAAAAGATCTTCGACAGCGGCTCCGGGTGGGTCTTCGACGCAGTCCAGTCACTCGCAGACACCCTCACCGGCGGCGGCATGCCCAGCGCCACCCAAGTCAGCACCTTGGACACGGCTTTTCAGAACATCGTCAACGGCCGTGCTGAAATTGGAACACGGCAGGCACAGCTGGAACGTGCCGGCAACGTCAACACCGAAATGGAGGCTTCCTTGGACGCCCAGCGGACCGGGATTGAAAAAGCTGACCTCGGCAGCGTCATCATGGACCTGAAACTTCAGGAGACCAACTACCAGGTGGCACTGGCCGCTACGGCCAAAGTCCTCCAGCCCACCCTGATGGACTTCCTGCGATGAACTCCGTCCTCAGCAGCACGCCGGTCACTTTCACCGCGCCCATGCCCGGCCTGGAGAGCGTGCACGACTTTGCCCTGCGGAACATCGACAGCGCCCCGGGCCTCTTCGCCCTGGAGTCCGCCGCCGCACCGGTCCGGCTGTTCCTCGCGGACGCGGCCGTGTTCGTTCCCGGCTACAAACCGGCCGTTCCCGCCGCGGCGCTGGAGGCCCTGGAGCTCGACGGCGGCGAAGCACCCCTGGTGCTTGTTGTCATCAACCACTCCCCCGCCGCCACGACGGTGAACCTGATGGCCCCCATCGTGTTCAACCCGGCCACCCGGCGGTGCACCCAGCTTGTGCTGGACGGCAAGGAGTACCCGCTGCGGGCGGAACTCGGCGCGCTGTAGCGGGGGCCGCCGTCGTTCACCAGAAGTGGGCGACGTCGATGACCAGCCGTGAGCCGGAACCGGGACCGTCAAGCATGAAGATATGGAAGGGCAGCCGCGCGCGCACCCCGATGCCCAGGCTGCTGTAGCCTTCGAAGCTTCCCGCCCACGCAACTTGGCGGAAGGTCTGGTAACCGGCCACGTTGCTCAGCTCGGACTTGTTGGCCGGGTTGTAGGTGGCTTTCCCGTTGGAGTTGTACGCGGGCGCGTTGGCCGTGACCTGGATGAAAGCCTGCCCCCGGAGGGATACCGGCAGTCCGGAACCGTCCTGCACCACCTGGGGCACGTAACGCACGGAGTACCCGGCCGCCTTGCCGTTCAGGTCAATGACCAGGCGGTCGAAGCAGTAGTGCTGGCCGGTCCGGAGGTTCACCACGTTTGCCTGGCTCATCCCCGGTTTGGCTTTCGCCAACGAGCCCCAGGCGAGCCCGCAATAGGGAGCCGCGGCCGCCGGCCCCGGCGCCACCAGTCCCAGGCCTGCAGCCATCAACACGGCCACCAGCCAGACGGTCAATCGCTTCCCTTGGAACCGTGCCATCACGCAGCCCCCTTAGCTCAACCTGACACTTCAAGGGTAGGAGGGTGCACTGCCGTTGACGAGGGCCGAAAGGCATCGGCGCCCAACCGTTAGCGGACAGCGCGCTTTGTCACGATTGCAACATCGAAGCCACCGTTTGCGGGCTCCCGGAATACTCCCGACACAGCGAAGCGCCGGCCCCTCGCGGGAATCCGGCGCTTTGCAGTGAGTAAATCGAAGTTGTTGAATCGACCCCGGGGAGCCGGGCTCGAACGTGGAAGGGATTTAGCCTTCGCAGTCGCGGCAGTACTTGAGGCCGTTCTTTTCCTTGGCGACCTGGGACCGGTGGCGGACCAGGAAGCAGGAGGAGCAGGTGAATTCATCGGACTGCTCCGGAACAACAATGACCGTCAGTTCTTCGCCGGAGAGATCGGCGCCGGGAAGGTCAATACCCTCGGCGGTGTCGTTCTCGTCGACGTCGATAACAGCAGTCTGGGCGCCGCCGCCACGGGACGCCTGAAGGGCCTCCAGCGATTCAGCGGGAGACTCTTCTTCTGTCTTGCGTGGGGCGTCGTAATCGGTAGCCATAGCGGGGTTCACTTTCGTTGCTGCACAGCGCCATTTCAGGCACCTCAGTGAAGCAGTTTAGGGCATCATGCTTGGAGTTGAAGAATAGTGTGTTCAAAGCGACATTCCGCGTCGCAAAGCCGCATAACTCCGGGGTTTCAGGGGTGGGAAACTGCGAGTCGGGTACCGTTTCCTGACGCTGACTCCCAGCCCTTCCCGGGTCAGGCCACCGGCCAAACCACCAGGGTCTTCCATGCCGCGGGATCCGGTTCTGCGGCCGGATCGCTGAGGTAGTACTCCCACATAGCGCCTCCGGGGGTGAGTCCGTCAGCCTGCATCCTGGCCATGACGGCCGCGTAGGTCTCCGGCAGTGAATCGTAGGGACCCCTGTGCATGGCCTGCAGCGCCCGCCCGGCGGGCAGCGTGCCGGCGCCGACGCCGCCTTCCGCACCGCCCGGATACGGTGCAGCGAGCGGGAAGCCGGCTTCGACGTCGACGACGTCCGTGGGCTGGCCCCGATACAGAGCGAACGGCGGCCCTGCCACTTGGACGTTTTGCTGCTGCACGGCCGCCATGACCGCCTTGTAGGCGCGGTCGAAAAATTCGCGGAGGGCGTTCATCGGCACTGTCTCCCGCAGCATGGCCGTCGGCTGTTCCTGAAGCTCGGTGGACTCGATGTCCGGGTTCGTTGCGTTCATAACGCAACACTCCGCCGCGGGGACGGACCGGTCAAGGGCCAAGGTCCCCGGCGGCGGTCCGCTCCGGGTTAGGTAAAAAATGCACTGGTGCATAAAATTGCCCCATGACTGCACGTGGCGCCACAGCGCAAGGACCCTCGCTCCGCGAACGCCAAAAGGATGAGACGTGGACCGCGATCCATGAGGCAGCTTCGGACGCCGCGCTTGAGGGCGGCCTGGCCTCCGCAACCGTTGAGGCCATCGCCGAGCGCTCGGGCATCTCCCGCCGCACCTTCTTCAACTACTTCCCTACCAAGGAAGACGCCATCCTGGGCCTCAAAGAGCCGGCGTTGGCCGACGACGCCGTGGCCGCTTTCCGTGCCGCGAACCGCACACCCGTCGGCGACGCCGCCCACCTGATGGCGGCTGCGATGCGAGCCGCCGGCCTGGGTGGATCGATGGACATGCGCACGCGCAACGTCTTGATGGCCGTGCCGGAACTGATCACGCGGCTCAAACAGCATGTGACCGAGGTGCAGCAGCTCGTGGAGCCACTGATCGCCGAGCGGCTGGCGGCAGACCCTGCCGTGTCGGCCGGCCAGCCCGACCGGGTGGAAGTGGTGACGCTGCTCGCCGGCACGATCCTCAAGCATGCCTACACCACCGACGTCGCCGCCGTCGCGGCCGGGGATCCGGCAGCCCTGGACCGTGCCATCGAGGCGTTCCGGGTGGTCTGCCGCACGGAGCTGTAACGCCCCGCAAGCCCCAGCCCCGTTTCGACGGTTCCGTGCCCGCTCGATGCCCCGAGACGTCGAGGCGGCGGGGAACCGTCGAAACGGCGCCCCGGCCAGGGCCGCGGGGGCACAATAAACCCCTCCGTCCCCGGGCAAAATCACCGGAACGAAGGGGCCTTCAGAGCCCCCTGTCGGATTCGAACCGACGACCCCCGCTTTACAAGAGCGGTGCTCTGGCCAACTGAGCTAAGGAGGCAACGCGCCGTCGTCGTCCTGGCCGGAAAGTGCCGGACGCTAAGCGCTAGATAAGGGTAGCCCACGGAGAGCCACCGGTAAAAAACGGCAAAAAGCAGCCCGGCCCCGGACGGATCCGGGGCCGGGCGGCAGGCTGTGGCCGGTGCCGGCTACTTCTTGGCGGTGACCGCAGCCTGCAGGAACTGGTCGAACGGGGTCTGGGCGCTGTCGCCCTTGCCCCACTGCTTGCCGTCGACGAAGACGGTGGGCGTGCCGGTGACCCCGATGGCCGCGGCCTCCTGGGTCGTGTACTTCACGTACGGGCGGTAGGTCTTGTCGTCAATGCACTTGTCAATGCTCTTGGCCCCGACGCCGGTCGCCGTGGATTTCAGGTCCGCGTCGGAGAGGCCCGCGCTGCCCTCGGCAGGCTGCTTGGCGAACAGCGCGTCAACGAAGTCAGAGTACTTCTCCGGCGATTCGTTCACCACGCAGGCCGCGGCGTTGGCCGCACGCGAGGAGTAGTTGGTGCTGGAGCGGCTGTCCAGGAAGCCCAGCGGACGGTATTCGACCGTAATCTTCCCCTCGTTGCGCAGCTTGGTGAGGGTCCCGTTGTACTGGGCCTCGAAGTTCTTGCAGACCGGGCAGATGAAGTCGATGTAAAGGACCACCTTGACCGGCTTACCCGCTTCGGCCTCGGCGCCGGGGGCCTTGACCTCAGCCGGAGGGGTGGCTGCGGGCGAGGGAAGGTCGGAAAGCTTGACGGTGGCTGCGTCCGTCTTGGCGACCCCTGTGTTGGCCAGCAGGGTGACGCCGCCGTGGACGTTGCCGTTGGCCGGAGTGGGGCCGGAATCCGCCACGGGGGCGTTGTTCTTGATGTTGGTGGTGACCACCAGGGCCACGATCACAATGATGGCGACGACGGCGGCCACAATGCCCCAGCCGATGAGCAGCTTGTTGCGTTTGTCCTTCTTCAGCTGCGCCTCGCGGATCTCACGGGCTTTTTCACGGGCCGCGGCGGTGCGCTCCGCTTTGGACTGACGGGGTTCGTTTGCGGCGCTCATAAGTTCCTCGTGTCGATCGGCCTGGGGTGGTCCACAGAGTGGCAACCTCATCATTTTAGGGGAGAAACCCGGGAGCTTGCGCTTTCAAGTTTCCCTCCGTGTGCCCAACGGACGAATAGCACAGAAGATTCCGCCCGGCTAGGGTGGATGAAGGCCACAAGCGACCCCAGGGGGCACCAATGCAAGCAACCGAGAGCGCCGGGCAACGCACCGAGCCCGGCACGGAGAAGCACACGGAAAAGCCGGAATCCGGCGCCAGCTTCGACTTTATGGTCGTGTCCAACCGCATGCCGGTGGACCGCTGCTCGCCAGATGAGCCCGGCTGCGAGGACGGATGGCGCCGCTCCCCCGGCGGCCTCGTGACCGCGCTGGCTCCAATGATGACCAAGACCGACGGCGCGTGGGTGGGCTGGCACGGCGCCCCGGACGAGCACCTCGAGCCGTTCAGTCACGGCGGCATCGACCTCATTCCCGTCCAGCTCAGCACGCGGGACATCGAGCTCTTCTACGAGGGCTTCTCCAACGCCACGCTGTGGCCGCTCTACCATGACGTGATCGCACCGCCGGAGTTCCACCGCGCCTGGTGGGACTCCTACCGGAAGGTCAATAAGCGGTTCGCCGACGCCGTCGTCCGCCATGCCGCCGAGGGTGCCACCGTCTGGGTGCAGGACTACCAGCTCCAGCTGGTCCCCAAGATGCTCCGGGAGGCCCGCCCGGACCTCAAGATCGGGTTCTTCAACCACATTCCGTTCCCGCCGCCGGAGATCTTCGCGCAGCTGCCATGGCGGCACGCGATCATCGACGGCCTGCTCGGCGCGGACCTGGTGGGCTTCCAGCGCAGCAGCGACGCCGGCAACTTCATGCGCTCGGCCCGCCGCTTCCTCGGCGCCAGCGTCAAGCAGCAGCAGGTCCACGTCAAGGGCCCGGACGGCGAAACCACCCACATTGCCCGCGCCCAGGCCTTCCCGATCTCCATCGACGTCAAGCAGATCAGCGAGCTGGCGCGGAAACCGGAGATCATCGAACGCGCCAAGCAGATCCGCCGCGACCTCGGCAATCCCAAGACCATCCTGCTCGGCGTCGACCGGCTGGATTACACCAAAGGCATCCGGCACCGGCTCAAGGCGTACGAGGAGCTCCTGCAGGACGGCAAGGTCACCGTCGAGGACGCCTCCCTGATCCAGGTGGCGAGCCCCAGCCGCGAGCGCGTCGAACAGTACCGCCTGCTGCGCGAGGAAGTCGAGGGCACCGTCGGCCACATCAACGGCACCTATGACACGATGCAGAACACCGCGGTCCGCTACCTGCACCACAGCTACCCGATCGAGGAGATGGTCGCGCTGTACCTGGCCGCCGACGTCATGCTCGTCACCGCCCTGCGCGACGGCATGAACCTGGTGGCGAAGGAATACGTCACCGCCCGCACGAACAACGACGGCGCCCTGGTGCTCAGCGAATTCGCGGGAGCCGCGGACCAGCTCAAGCAGGCGCTCCTGATGAATCCGCACGATATCGACGGGCTCAAGGACACCATCATGCGGGCCGTCAACATGCACCCGGCCGAGGCAGCGCGCCGGATGCGGGCCATGCGCAAGCAGATCCTGGACCACGACGTCGACCTCTGGTCAGCCGACTTCCTGCGGGCCCTCCAGGAAAAGGTGGTGCGCGATGACTCCTGAGCCCAACCCCGCCCAGGCGAAACTCTCGCTCTCCCCCGAACTGCTCGACGCCATCCGCCGCGTCGCCGGAACGGAGGAGCTGCTGATCGCAATGGATTTCGACGGCACCATGGCCCCGCTGGTAGACCACGCGGCGGACTCCCGGTCACTGCCCCGGTCCGCGGCCGCTTTCGCGGCCCTGGCCGCACTCCCGCGGACGACGACGGCGCTCATCTCCGGCCGCGCCCTGGACAGCCTGCGGGCCACGGCCGCACCGCCGGAGCAGACCCTGCTGATCGGCAGCCATGGCGCGGAAGCCTGGATGGGTCCGGGCTCAACTGAGCTGCAGCTGGACGATGCCCAGCGGGAACTGCTGAGCGAGGTGCGGCAGATCCTCTCCGACATCGTGGATCAGGCGCCCGGAACGCTGCTGGAGGACAAGCCGGCCGGCGTGGTGCTCCACACCCGGCTCGCCGCCGATGACGTGGCCGAAGATGCGGTGGCGGCCGCGAAAGCCGCCCTGCAGGACCGCGCGGAGGTCTTCCTCAAGACCGGAAACCGGGTGCTGGAAACCTCGGTGGTTCACGCGTCCAAGGGCGATGGGATCACCTTCCTCCGGCAGGCCACAGGAGCCACGGCGGTGGTCTTCGCCGGCGACGACACCACGGATGAGGACGCCCTGGGCAGCCTCGTCCGCGGGGACCTGGGCGTCAAGGTGGGCCACGATTTCACCCAGGCGGAATTCCGGGTGGAGGCGCCTGCACAGGTCTCCGAACTGCTGGAGGCGCTGCTGCGCGAACGGTCCAAGGCCGTCGGCAGCTGACGCCTGCCGGCTAGTTGGCCGAAGCGTCGGGCTCGTAACCGATGAGCCAGTGGAGGCCGTGCCGGTCAATAACCTGCCCGTCCGACGCGCCCCAGGGCTTGGGCGCCAGCGGATCGACCACCCGGCCGCCGTCAGCAAGCCGGTCGAACCATTCGTGGAGGACCGGGGGCTCGGCCGTTCCCAGCAGCGAGAGCATGAGGCCCTCGAGCCGGACGCTCTTCTCGCCGGCCGCCGCGTCCGATCCCGCCAGGGCCACGACACCGCTGAGCTCCCCGTGGGCGATCGCGTCCGGCGGTCCGTCGCTGCGGTTGAACTCCGCGTAGGTATAGAGGGCGAGGTCCCCGCCGAACACATCGGCGTAAAAGCCCAGCGCCTGACGCGCCGTACCGGGGAAACTGACGTAGATCTGCAGGGCTGACATCCGCCCAGCCTACGGTCCCTGGTAAGGAACCTCACCTGTGACATCCGTAACTTTTTCGCCCGGCAATGAAAAATCTGACATACTCTGTATGTGATGTGGCGCACAGCAACCGTGCGGCGTCACTGGATGCTCCTCGGCTTCGGCCGGGGAGCATGCGCATCCGGTTTCGGATGGAACAACTAAATACAAAGAACCATTCACTACGGATCGTCCGGCACGTACCTGCCGGTGAAGGGATTGATAACTGTGGCTACAGTTACTTTTGATAACGCTACGCGTCTGTACCCGGGCACAGAGAAGCCCGCTGTCGACAAGCTCAACATCGACATCGCTGATGGCGAGTTCCTGGTCCTCGTTGGACCCTCCGGCTGTGGAAAGTCCACCTCCCTGCGTATGCTCGCAGGCCTTGAGGATGTTAACTCCGGCCGGATCCTGATCGGCGACCGCGACGTCACCGACGTTCCGCCGAAGGACCGCGACATCGCCATGGTCTTCCAGAACTACGCCCTCTACCCGCACATGACGGTGGCGGACAACATGGGCTTTGCCCTGAAGATCGCCGGCGTCAGCAAGGAAGAGCGCGCAGAGCGGGTCCGCGAGGCCGCCAAGCTGCTCGACCTGGAGCCGTACCTGGACCGCAAGCCGAAGGCACTCTCCGGCGGCCAGCGCCAGCGTGTTGCCATGGGCCGCGCCATCGTGCGTAACCCGCAGGTGTTCCTCATGGATGAGCCGCTCTCCAACCTCGACGCCAAGCTCCGTGTGCAGACCCGCACGCAGATCGCGTCGCTGACCCGCCGCCTCGGCGTCACCACCGTCTACGTCACCCACGACCAGGTCGAGGCCATGACCATGGGCGACCGCGTCGCCGTGCTCAAGGACGGCCTGCTGATGCAGGTTGACACCCCGCGCAACCTCTACGACAAGCCGAAGAACGTCTTCGTCGCCGGCTTCATCGGCTCCCCTGCCATGAACCTCCTCGAACTCCCCGTCGTCGACGGCGGTGTGCAGTTCGGCGGCACCGTTTACCCGGTCCCGCGCGACATCCTCGAAGATGCTTCCGGCTCCACCGTCACCCTGGGCACCCGCCCCGAAGACCTTGAGACTGCACCGCAGGGCGAGGGCCTGCAGGTGGAGGTCGACGTCGTCGAGGAACTCGGCGCCGACGCCTACGTCTACGGCCACACCACCCTTGACGGCAAGGACCACGACATCGTGGCCCGCGTCGACGGCCGGCGCCCCCCGATGAAGGGCGAGACCGTGTGGGTCCGCCCGCAGTCGGGCCACGTGCACCTGTTCGACACCAAGACCGGCCTGCGCCTCGGCGACTAGGCGCTACTTCCGACGGCGGCCCTCCCTCTGGAGGGCCGCCGTCGGGCGTTAACCGGCAAAATTTAGGCGCGCCCGCCCCCAGTACGGGAGAATTGCAGCATGACCGAGGACAACGGTGCCCAGTGGCACGACGAACCCACTGACTACGGGCAGATCGGCAAGCTGCCGCGGTACCAGGCCGCGAGCGCCAACGACGACAAGGGCCTCGCCAGCTCACTGAGCATCACGGCCGCCGCCACCGAACCAGAACTCCTGGACCTGCCCTGGCACATCGCCCTCGAGGACTGGCCGGCGGAATACCTGGCGGCGCTCCCCCGCGGCATCTCGCGGCACATCGTGCGGTTCGCGCACCTCGGCGGCTCGGTGATCGCCATCAAGGAAACCTCGGAGCACATCGCCCGGCATGAGTACCACATGCTCCGCAAGCTCGCCCGGCTGGATGTCCCCTGCGTGGAGCCGGTGGCGGTCATCACCGGCCGCACCACCCCCGAAGGCCGGCCGCTGAACCCCGTGCTGGTCACGCGCCACCTGAAGTTCTCCATGCCGTACCGCGCTCTGTTTTCGCAGATGCTGCGCAAGGACACCCTCACCCGCCTGATCGATGCGCAGGCGCTGCTCCTGGTCCGCCTGCACCTGATCGGCTTCTACTGGGGCGACGTTTCGCTCTCCAACACCCTGTTCCGCCGCGACGCCGGCGCCTTCGCCGCCTACCTTGTGGACGCCGAGACCGGCGAGCTGTACCCGGACCTGTCCACCGGGCAGCGCGAGTACGACCTCGAAATTGCCCGGGTCAACATCGCCGGCGAACTGATGGACCTGCTCGACGGGGGCCTCATCGAGGAGAAGGTGGACCCGGTCGCCACCAGCGAGCTCATTATGGAAAGTTACCGGCGGCTCTGGACCGAGCTTACCGAGAAGGAATCCTTCGAGATCGGCGAGCGCTGGCGGGTGGCCGCGCGTATCCGCCGGCTTAACGAACTCGGCTTTGACGTCGAGGAGTACGCCATCAAGACCACCCAGAACGGTTCCACCATCCAGCTCCAGCCCAAGGTGGTGGACGCCGGGCACCACCAGCGCCGGCTGCTGCGCCTGACCGGCCTGGATGCGCAGGAGAACCAGGCGCGGCGCCTGTTGAACGACATGGACTCCTTCCGGGCGGATAACAACCCGGGTATGGATGAGGAATACAGCGCGCACCTGTGGGTCAGCCAGATCTTCGAACCGATTGTCCGTTCAATTCCCCGCGACCTCTCCGGGAAACTCGAACCGGCGGAGGCGGTGCATGAGATCCTGGAGCACCGCTGGTACATGTCCGAGAAGGAAAACCGGCACATCCCGCTGGCCGAGGCCGTGCAGTCCTACATCGACTCCGAGCTCCGGCACCGCAGGGACGAGGCCGCGATCATGCTCAACCCGGACACCGAGCTGCTGAAGATCCTCGAGGTCGAGACCGAGGAGTCGCGGTACGGCGGGGATGAGGACGGCGACGAATACCCCGACGCCGACGACTAGGCCCGGGCGGACGGGCCGGGAGCACCGGCTTCCGGCACAACCGGGCTAAATAGCCTTGCCCGGGTTCAGGATCCCTGCGGGGTCGAAGAGCTCCTTGATCCGGCGCTGCAGCTCCCGCACCGGTTCCTTCTGCTCCAGTCCCAGCCAGCGCAGCTTGTACTGGCCCACGCCGTGTTCTCCGGTGATGGTTCCGCCCATGGCGAGCGCCACCGTGACCGATTCATCGAGGGCTGCCCCGAGCCGGGCCATGGCCGCAGCATCCACGGCGTCGCCAGCCCGGTCCACCCAGAACGTGGGGTGGAGGTTGCCGTCGCCGGCGTGCGCCACCACCTTGAGCTTGACCTCATGCCGCCTGGCCATGGCCTCCAGCTCTTCGACGTAGTCCACGAGGCGCGAACGCGGCACGGCGACGTCCTCCCCCACCCGGTATTCGTCGTCGACCTCGACGCCGCGGCTGTTGCGGCGCAGCTCCACCAGCTGTTCGGCCTCGGCGTTCGCCTCCATGGTGACCACGGCGCCGCCAGCCGCCAGCACCGGCCGGATCGCGGCGGCCTCGGCGGCTGCTCCGAATCCGTCGGTCTGGATCAGCAGGAGCGAGGCGCCGCGGGAGGCGAGATCGGACCCGTGGGCGTCGTCGAGCTGGGCGAGCGAACCGCCGTCGAGCAGTTCCATGATGGCCGGCTGTACCCGGGCTTTGCCGACCGCCAGGACGCCGGCCGCTGCACTGCGGAAATCCGGGTAGAACGCGGCGATGGTGTGGACCTCGCGCGGCAAATACTTCAGGCGCACGGTAACTCCGACCACAATTCCCAGCGTCCCCTCGGAGCCGACGAACAACCCGGTGAGGTCATAGCCGGCCACGCCCTTGAAGGTCTGGTGTCCAGTGTGGATGAGCGTGCCGTCTGCCAGGACGACGTCGAGGGCCAGGACGGAGTCCCGGGTTACGCCGTACTTCGCGCAGCGCAGCCCGCCGGCGTTCGTCGCAACGTTCCCGCCGATTGTCGAGAGCCGGTAGCTGGCGGGATCCGGCGCGTACATCAGGCCGTGGTCCGCCGCGGCGGCGTTCAGTACCGCGTTGATGACCCCGGGCTCGACGACGGCGGTCTCGTCGTCCGGGTTCAGGGCCAGGATCCGGTTCATGCGCTCGAGGCCCAGCACCACGCAGCCCTCGCTTGCGTGGGCGCCGCCGGACACCCCGGTACCGGCACCCCGGGCCACGAGCGGGATCCGGTGGGCGGCGCACGCCCGGACCACCGCCTGGACATCGGCCACGGATTCGGCCAGCACCACGGCCTGGGGAAGCTGGTAGTCCAGGACGGGAGCCTGGTCCACGGCGTAGGCCGCCAGGGACCCCTCATCCACAATGACCTTCGCGGCGCCCAGGGCGGACGTCAGCTCCTCGGCAATGCTGCGCATGGGTTCTCCAGTTCTCCGTCGAATCGGGCCATCGGTCCTGGCCTTCAGTCTAGGGTGCAGGCAGCGCAACTCCCGGCAGCACCCAGACGGCCGCCGCGGGGCCGCAGGCCCGGAGGTGCGCACCCGCCGGTGTGATGGATCCGATGGCGAAGACCGGCGGTTCCGCAAGGGCGGCCAGTTGGCCGTCGGAGAGCAACCCGGCGGCGAGGTCCACTTCCGCGGCATCGCGGGCAACCACCACCAGCACGGCGCTCTCCCCTGTTTCCCGGATAAAGGCCATTGCGTCCCCGCGGGCGCTCAGCCAGCGGATGCCGCCGGCAGTGAGCGCCGGCTGCTCCCGCCGCAACGCGGTGAGGGCGGCATACAGGCCGGTCAGGTCGGCGGGGATGCGGCCGGGATCGGTCCAGGGCATGGGCGTCCGGGAGAACTCCCCGTTGTCTCCCTTAAGCCCGAACTCGTCGCCCGCGAACACCACGGGCACGCCCGGCAGGGTGAACATCAGGACCGCCCCCAGTTGCTGGCCGCCGTCGAACATTGCCGTGGCCGCCCGGGCGGTGTCGTGGCTGTTCAGGGCGTTCATATTCTGCAGCCGGACATCCCAGCTGAAGGCCGCCGCCAGGTCCAGGTGGGTGGCGAGGAAATCCTCTGCGGCGATCCGGGGCGGGCCCGGCAGCGGCGTGCCGAAGAAGTTCACGTGCCCGGCGTCGCCGGCCAGCCAGGCCCACAGCGGACGGGTGAAGTTGGAATAGGTCATGGCCCCGTGCCAGTGCTCGCCGCTGAAGTCGGGGGCGGCGTCGTTGGTTGCTTCCGCGAGCAGGGCGGCGTCCGGGTTGATCGAGCGGACGCGGTTCGCGATCAGCCGGGCCACGTCCTGGTTCGCGTCCGTCTCTCCAAGCCGGCCGGTCATGTTGCCGACGTCGATCCGCCAGCCGTCCAGGCTGAAGGGCGGCCGCAGCCACCGGGCCACCGCGGAGTCGTCCGCCAGGACGAATTTCTCCCGCAGGCCGGCCGAGGCCCAGTTGAACTTGGGCAGCGAGGGCACCCCGTACCAGGCCTCGTAACTGCTGTGGTCCCTGCTGAAGTAGTAGTAGCCGGCCTCCTCGGAGGCGGGTTCGGCCAGGGCCCGGCGGAACCATTCATGGGCGGCGCCGGAGTGGTTGGCCGTGAGGTCACCCAGCACCTTCAGGCCGCGCGCGTGGGCAGCCTCCACGAGCTCGATGAGCGCCGCGTCGCCGCCCAGCACCGGGTCCACCGTGGAGAACGTTGAGGCGTCGTAGCGGTGGTTGGAGCGTGCGGGGAAGAACGGTGTGAGGTAAATGATGTCCGCGCCCAGGGCCTGGATGTGGTCCAGGTGTTCGGTGATGCCGGCCAGGTCGCCGCCGTAGAACTGGAGCGGCGTCTGCGCCGAAGCGCCCTCGACACCGGTAGCGTCCCAGTCGGCGGGCACGGCCCAATCCGGGACCGGCCGGGCCGAGGCTCCGGCGGACCGGGCGAACCGGTCCGGGAACACCTGGTACATGGTGCCTTCGCGGAGCCACGACGGGCCGGCGGGGTACGTCGTGAGCCGGAAGTCCGCGTAGTCGGAGACGTCGCGGGCGAAGAGGCCCTGCGAGTTGAGCGTCCAGTAGCCGGTTCCATCCTCGATCAGGAACCGGTAACGCGCCACGGGGTTGGTGACGGGCATCTCCGCTTCCCACCACACCCAGCCGTCAGCCTCGCCGATGTCCGCGCAGGACGTGTACCGGGGTTCGCCGTCGTGCAGAGAGCGGAGCCAGACCCGGCTCGGCCGCCCCCACCCCGCCGGGACGCGGATCCGGAGCCGGACCTGGTCCCCCAGGGCCGGTCGCTGCGGGGCGTGCAGGCCGGACCCGTCGTGGTGAGGCAGCAGGCCGGCCGGAGCAGCGCCTGACATGCCTAGCCCTTCACCGAGCCCGCCGTGAGCCCGCTGACGATGTAGCGCTGCAGGAACAGGAACAGGGCCATCACCGGGATGGCGCTGATGACGGCGCCGGCGGCGAACACGCCCCAGTTCTCGGAGCGCTGCTGCGCCACGAAGGAGTACAGCCCGACGGCGAGGGTCTGGCTGTCCGGATCGGTGAGCACCACGGACGCGATCACGAACTCACCGGAGATGCCGATGAAGGACAGCAGGCCCACAACGGCCAGGATCGGCGTCACCAGCCGCATGATGATGCCGAAGAAGATCTGGCTGTGGCTGGCGCCGTCGATCTTGGCTGCTTCATCCAGGGACTGCGGCACGGTGTTGAAGAAGCCGTACATCAGGTAGGTGTTCACGCCCAGGGCGCCCCCGAGGTAGACCATGATCAGGCCAAGCTGGCTGCCCAGGCCCAGGGCCGGGATGACCTCGGAGATGCCGCTGAGCAGCAGGAAGATGGCGACGACGGCCAGCAGCTGCGGGAACATCTGCAGCAGGAGCAGGCTGAGCAGGCCGAACCGGCGTCCCGTGAACCGCATCCGCGAGAAGGCGTACGCCGCCATCGCCCCGAGGAACACCGTGGCCGCGGAGGTCACGCCGCCCACCACCATGGTGTTCAGGAACCAGCGGGCGAAAGGCCGGGAAGGCATGTCGAACAGGGCCGTGAAGTTGCCGAAATCGATCCTGCTGAACAGTGCGTTGGAGCCCACCAGGGTGCCGGTGGAGTTCAGCGCAGCGGAGAGCACGTACAGCAGCGGGAAGACCGCGAAGATGGTGACGATGATCCCGACCAGGTGCCGCCAGCCCTTGTCCTTGAGCCAGACGCCGAAGGGACGGCGGCGCTGCAGCGACTTGAGGTAGTCGACGTCGGTGTGGCCGGTGCCGCCGTGGTCGGCGGGACCCGCCGTGGCGGCGGTGCGTGGTGCTGGCCCGTTCATGAGTTCACGTCCTCGAGTGCCTTGGTCTGCTTGAAACTGATGGCCGATACGGTGGCCACGATGATGAAGATAATGATGGCCAGGGCGCTGGCAAGGCCGTAGTCGCGGCCGGTCCCCTGCCCGAAGGCCACCTTGTACACGAGGGTGATGAGGATGTCGGTAGCCCCGATGTCCCGGTCGGTGTCCGCGAAGCGCGGGCCGCCCCCGGTGAGCATAAAGATCACGTTGAAGTTATTGAAGTTGAACGCGAAGGAGGAGATCAGGAGCGGGGCGATCGAGACCAGCAGCAGCGGCAGCTTGATGGACCGGAAAACCCGCCAGGGCCCGGCGCCGTCCATCCGGGCGGCCTCGTCGAGTTCGGAGGGAAGCGACTGCAGGGCCCCGGTGCAGACCAGGAACATGTACGGGAAGCCCAGCCAGAGGTTGACCACCAGGACGCTGATCTTGGCCAGGACCGGATCCGTCAGCCAGCCAATCGAGGCCCCGCCGAGCAAGGTCTGGTTCAGCCAGCCGAACTCCGGGTTGAGGATGCCGGACCAGACCAGGCCGGTGAGGAACGCGGGGAAGGCGTACGGCAGGATCATCAGGATCCGGTACACCTTCTTGCCCTTGAGGTCTTCCCGGTTGAAGGTGATCGCCAGGAACAGCCCCAGCGCGAACGTCAGCGCCACGGAGGCGATCGCGAAGGTGAAAGTCCAGAGGATGACGCCCAGGAGGGGTCCGCGCAGGCTGGGGTCTGTGAAGGCGCGGGCGAAGTTCTCCATGCCGACGTCGATCTTCCAGCCGGTGGAGAGCGTCTCGCCGTTGGCGGCTGCGAAGGCGCCCTTGCCGTTGTCGCGGTAGACGGCGCCTGTGGTGGTGTCCGTGAAGGTGTCCGCGCCGGCGTCGTATTTCAGGGCCGGTTTGAACTGGTAGGCGTTGCTGCCGTCGGCGGTGCGAAGGGTGCCGTCGGCCGGGTTGGCGGAAACCGGCACGGCGATGTCGAGGATGCTTTTCTGGTTGGCCACGATCTCCTGGAAATTCAGGGTCTGGTAGCCGTCCAGCGTCTTGGCCTTGCCGGTGGAGTCCTTGCCCGCGCCGGCGACTTCCTCCAGCGGTTTGTCGGTGCTGCCCAGCGAGACCTTGCCCTGCGGGTCCGTGAACAGCAGGAAGTAGGAGTTGTCCTTGGCCAGCACGGACGTCTTGTACGCCGGAGAATCCGGGACGCGCTTCTGGGCGGTGAGCTGGATGGCGGCGATCGCGTCATCCTTGGTGCTGTTGTGCCCGTCGCCGTAGTTGGTGAAGGCGATGTAGCCGCTGAACATAACGACGAAAACCTGGAAGATCAGCAGGAACAGCACGCCCGGGGCCAGGTACTTGGCGGGCAGGCCGCCCTTGCGCAGGTAGATCCAGTTGATCGCCAGCACGACGGCGGCGGAGACAGCCAGCGCCAGCCAGGACTGGCTGAGGAACAGTGTGATGAGGATGTAGACGGCAAGGGCATCCACGAGGCCCAGGAGCACGATCTTCGCGATGGTGCCCTTGAGCCCCTCCGGGCCGGTCCGCAACCGGCGGTTCCTGCGGGCCTGCCGGCCGGTGGGCGCGGAAGCGGTGTGCGGGACGGACGCTACTGCGGGGTCTGTGTCCTCGCGGAGTTCGGTTTCTGACATGGCTGTCTACAGTCCTTGGGAGTGCTGGGGTGATGCAGGAACGGGCCGGGCGGCGTGGCGGCCGCCCGGCCCGGTGCAGCCGGCTCCTGCCCGCTAGGGAAAGCGTCAGGAGCCGGGGCGGGGACTAACCCTTGATTTTGCCCTTGATGCTGGCGGCCATCTTGGCCCAGTCAGCGGCCGGGTCGCCCTGGCCCTTGATCAGGGCGAGTTCGGTGGCTCCCCAGTCAGCCCAGACCGCGCTCATTTCCGGGATGGCCGGCATCGGGACGCCGGTGGCGCCGATCTTGCCGAAGGCGGCGACAACCGGATCGCTGGCGGCCTTGTCGAAGGAGGCCTTCAGTGCCGGCGGGCGGCCGCCGGCCTTGTACATGGAGTCCTGGGCTGCCTCGGAGGTGAGGTAGTTGGTGACGAACTCGTTCGTGGCGAGGGCGTTGGCGCTCTTGGAGCTGATGAAGAAGCCGTTGACGCCGATGAACGGCTGGGCCGGCTGGTCGCCGGCGGTCGGCAGCTCGTCAACAGCGAACTTGATGCCCTTCTTCTGCACGTCCGGAACGTTCCACGGGCCGGTCAGGTAGTACGGGGACTCGCCGGCGAGGAACTTCTCCTTGGCGATGTCACCGGTGATGTTCGAGTTGATGATCTTCTCGCCCTTGTCGCCCCAGGCGGTCAGCTTCTTGGCGAATTCGACGCCGGCGGCGTCACCGATCAGCAGCTGCTTCGGATCGTAGCCGCCGTCGGCAGCCTTGCCGAAGACCTGCGATCCCATCGAGGCCTGCAGCGGGTACAGGTGGTAGGGGTCGCCCTGCTTGGGGTCCATACCGACCAGGAACGGGAACTTGGCCTTGCCGTCGGCGACGGCCTTCTTGCCCTTGGCAATGACCTCGTCCATGGTCTTGGCCGCGTCCGGGACGATCGCCGTGTTGCGCAGCAGTGCGATGTTTTCGATGGCGTACGGGACACCGTAGACCGAGCCGTTGTAGGACATGGCCTTGATCGCGGAATCCTGGAAGGACCCCTTCTTGTCGCCCAGCTCGACGGGGGCGATCACACCGTTCTGGACGAACTTGCCTACCCAGTCGTGCGGGCCGACGATGAGGTCCGGGCCCTTGCCCGTGGGGACCTGGGTGATGAAGTCGTCACGGACAGCCGCGAAGTCCTTGACCACGAGCTTGACCTCAATGCCGGTGTCCGCCTTGAACTTCGCGGTGATGTCCTTCAGCGCAGGCGAGCGTTCGGCGTCGACCCACATGGTGATCGTGCCGGCGCCGCCGGACTTGAGGTCCGCTTTCGCGGTGGCGGTGGCGGTGGCCGGGCCGGATGCGGCCGCGCCGCCACACGCGCTCAGCGCCAGTGCCGCAACGACGGAGATAGCACCGGCCGTGAATACCCGGCGGCTGGTCCCGGTTGTGAGGGTGTTCTGCACCTTCATTGGTGTCCCTTTCATAAAATCCTGCATCCACGTGTGGGCTCGCCGGAAGAAGTCCGGGCCCGGTGGCATCGTCGGTGATGTGGCTCACAGCTGCAAGCGCTTCCAAGTTACATGGCGATCGACCGTTTGGAAAATTGGGGCCGCCCGGCGTGTCGCCACTATCCCTTCGAGCCCGCCACGAGGCACCTTGGCTCGGCCCGCAGCCGGCTGGGGGCTGTCGGACGTGGGCGCTGCTCGCATTACCTTGGGGTGCCGCGGGATCTTTACACGACTCTTGCTGGAAGCGTTTTCATTTTTCACCGAGTGGACTTACGATTACCGGCATGTCCGTTGATTCAGTCCTCACAGCCCCCGCCGCGCTGGCCGGCCCGCTGACCCTGGTGCACTCCGCCGATACCACCCCCGGCTGGTGGCGCTCAGCTGTCATCTACCAGGTGTACCCGCGCTCGTTCCGGGACCTGAACGGCGACGGCGTAGGAGACCTTGCCGGTATCACGGCCGAGCTCCCCAAGCTCGCCGAGCTGGAGATCGACGCCGTTTGGCTCTCGCCGTTCTACCGTTCCCCGCAGCGCGACGCCGGATATGACGTCAGTGACTACTGCGACGTGGATCCGCTCTTCGGCACGCTGGCAGACTTTGACGTGATGATGGCCGAGGCCAACCGGCTCGGCCTCCGCCTGATCGTGGACCTGGTGCCGAACCACTGCTCGGACCAACACACCGCGTTCCAGGCCGCGCTGGCCGCGCCTGCCGGAAGCCCCGAGCGGGACATGTTCATCTTCCGCGACGGCCGCGGCGAATTCGGCGAACTCCCGCCAAACAACTGGCAGTCGCACTTCGGCGGTCCCGCGTGGACCCGGATCGCCGAACCCGACGGCGCCCCCGGCCAGTGGTACCTGCACCTGTTCGACACCTCCCAGCCCGACTTCAACTGGGACCACGACGCCGTCCACGCAGAATTTGAGCGCGTCCTCCGCTTTTGGCTGGACCGCGGCGTCTCCGGGTTCCGCGTCGACGTGGCCCACGCCCTCGTCAAGGCCGCCGGGCTGCCCGAATGGGGCGGCCGGGCCGACGGCAACAGCTCGGAGGGGTTCCCTGGCCACGAGGCCCCGATGTTCGGCCAGCCCGCCCTGCACGAGATTTACCGGGCCTGGCGCCGGATCCTTGCCGAATACGGCCCGGACCGCATCCTCTGCGCCGAAGCCAACGTGGACCCGCTCCCCCGGCTGGCCGACTGGGTCCGTCCGGACGAGATGCACCAGGCCTTCAACTTCCCCTACCTGCACACCGGGCTGAACCCGCACCGCATGCGCGGCGTCATCACCGACTCCCTGACGGCCCTGGACGCCGTCGGCGCACCCAGCACGTGGGTGCTGTCCAACCACGACGTCGTGCGGCATGCCACGCGCTTCGGCTACCACGGACCGGCGCCCCGCGACGGCGACGGCATCGGCCCGGCAGATGTCCAGCCTGACGAGGAGCTCGGCCGCTCCCGTGCGGCCGCGGCGTCGATGTTCATGCTGGGCCTGCCCGGCGGCGCCTACCTGTACCAGGGTGAGGAACTTGGCCTCCCCGACGGGATCGATATTCCCGACCACCAGCGCCAAGACCCCACGTTCGGGCGCACGGGCGGCGAACGGCTGGGCCGCGACGGCTGCCGGGTACCCCTGCCGTGGCGGGCCGCTGAACCCAACGCCGGCTTCGGCGCCGGGGCGGCTCCCTGGCTGCCGCAGCCTGAAAGTTTCGCGCGCCTGGCCCGTGACGTGCAGTCAGCGTCGCCGTCGTCGCACCTGAGCCTCTACCGGCGGATGCTGGCGCTGCGGCGTGAGCTCAGCCTCGGCCAGGGCTCGCTCGCCTGGCTCGAGGACTGGTGCACCGACACCTCCCTCGCCTACCTCAACGGCACCACCGCGGTCCTGCTGAACGTCGGGCCGGAGCCGCTCGAGCTGCCCGCCGGACAGGTGCTGTTGCGAAGCTCGGCGCCGGCGGAGCCGGACAACGGCGCGCATCAGTTAAGCTCAGGTGAAACTGTTTGGCTGAACATTTACATCGAGGACACGGAGAGCTGAAAATGCCCGGCATCAAGGACGTCGCGGAACGGGCCGGCCTCTCCATCGCCACCGTTTCGCGCGCCTTGAGCGGCAAGGGCAACGTCTCGGCCCAAAGCCGCGAGCGGGCCCAGGCCGCAGCAGCCGAGCTCGGCTTCGTGCTGTCTTACCACGCCTCCAGCCTGGCGTCCGGACGGAACCACAACGTCGGCGTCGTAGTTCCCTCCGTGCACCGCTGGTTCTTCTCCTCCGTGGTGGAAGGCGTCTCCGCGACCCTGCTCGACGCCGGCTACGATCTCACGCTGTACAACGTCAGCGAGGGCGAGGAGCGCCGGCACAGCGTCCTGAACGACTTTCTGCTGCGCAAGCGGGTGGACGCGGTCATTGCCGTGTCCCTGGAACTCAGCGAGGCCGAGATCCAGCAGTTGCTGGCCATCCACCGGCCCATCGTCGGCATCGGCGGGCCGCTGCCGGGCGCCTCCACCATCCGCATCAACGATTCCGGCCTGGCCGAGGCGGCGGCGCGGCACCTGATCCAGCTGGGCCACAGCCGGATCGCGCACATGACCGGCGACGCCGCGTACGAAAAGGACTTCCGATTGCCGGGCACCCGTCAGGGCGGCTTTACCAAAGCCATGCGCGACGCCGGCCTCCCGATCCGCCCCGAGTGGCTGGTCTCCGCGGACTTCACCATCCAGGGGGCGTACGCCAGCGCGCGGCGTCTGCTGGGCGGCTCCCCGGAACGTCCCACGGCGGTCTTCGCGGCCTCGGACGAGATGGCGATCGGCACCATCCTCGCCGCCCGCGACTTCGGGCTCCGGGTGCCCTACGATCTCTCGGTCATCGGCATCGACGGCCACGAGCTCGGCGAAGTTTTCGGCCTGACCACCATCGACCAGGACCCGCGGGGCCAGGGGGCCATGGCCGTCCGGCGCCTGCTGGCCGGGCTCGACGGCGACGGAGACACGGCGGCTGCAGACACGGAGTATCCGACCCAGTTTGTGATCCGCTCCAGCACAGCCGTGCCGCCGGTCGATACGCCGCCGCTGCGGTAGGGCGCAGATAGTGGTCCCCCTTGCATACCGGGGGACACTCAGCCCGTTGCACCGCCCATAAACCGAACGAAGCGCTGCAGGACCTCCGGCCAGCCGCCCTCATAGTCCGCGCGCGTGGCCGCAGGGTCCTGTGCGCCTTCCCAGCCGTTGTGGACGAGCCGCAGCTCTGTGCCGCCCTCCACGGCCCGGAAGGCCACACGCAGCTCGGTGGACCACATGGCCTGGGTTCCGGGATGCCAGCTCGCGTGGAAGGACAACGGCGGCTGCCAGTCGTCGATGGAGCCCCAGACGGCGGTCCTGCCGTCGTCAGCGGTTTCAAGAATGAGGTTCTCTTCGAACTCGACGTAGGACGCAGCCCCGTAGACGCTGTGGTCCTCGAGCGGCCACCACAGATGGGTGTGTTCGGTGAAGCCAACAAATGCCCGGGCAACGGCGCCGGGGACGACGACGGTGAACACCAGAGGTTCCAGGCCCTCGGCTTGGGGATCCGGGGCCGACGTTGCGTGGCTGAAGAGGTTATCCATGGGCATCAACTCTACAAGGGGTGCCGGCGCCTGAGTGCCGGCTCCTGGGTGGCTCCCCGAGCTGAGCGTGATCTGGCCCAGGGTGGTGTGGTTGGTTGTGTGGTTAAAGTGGGAGAGCCTCCAACCTGGTGGTTGGAGGCTCTCGACCTGTAATAGTGTTCCGGCGGTGACCTACTCTCCCACACCCTCCCGGGTGCAGTACCATCGGCGCTGCGGGTCTTAGCTTCCGGGTTCGGAATGGGACCGGGCGTTTCCCCCACGCTATGACCGCCGTAACCTTGTGTCCGCACCCTGCTGGCCCCTTTTTTGGGGGGTYTTCGCCGGGTGGGAAGTTTTTGGGTTACAACTCTGCCCTGGTTGGGGCAGTGTGGTGTTGTTATTCTGTTTTGTTTTGGTTCGCCATTCAACAGGGTTTGTTGTTTGGGAACCACATAGTGGACGCAAGCAGTCTTGTTTCTTTTTACCCAACCCTCTTGGTGCAAACGCTTTTGAAGGCRCGTTTGCGGGGTGGGTGTGTGGTGTAAGTTATCGGCCTATTAGTACCGGTCAGCTTCACGAGTCGTTAGTCCTCGCTTCCACATCCGGCCTATCAACCCAGTGGTCTGGCTGGGGGCCTCTCACACACAAGGTG
>NZ_JBFTNS010000005.1:0-219615 GCF_056397605.1 Arthrobacter sp. 05L44
GTTACGGCGGTCATAGCGTGGGGGAAACGCCCGGTCCCATTCCGAACCCGGAAGCTAAGACCCACAGCGCCGATGGTACTGCACCCGGGAGGGTGTGGGAGAGTAGGTCACCGCCGGAACACTATTACAGGTCGAGAGCCTCCAACCACCAGGTTGGAGGCTCTCCCACTTTAACCACCCAACCAACACCCAGCCACGGTGGTTACCCTTGAGTAGGCATAGACCACCAACCACGGGAGATCCCATGACTGCACGGACCATCGTCATCACCGGCGCCAGCGACGGCATCGGCGCATCCGCGGCCAGGACCCTGGCAGCGCAAGGCGAGAACGTCGTCGTCGTCGGGCGCTCCGCGGAGAAGACCCGGCGGATCGCGCAGGAGACCGGCGCGGACTACCTCGTCTGTGACTTCGCCGAGCTGGCCCAGGTGCGCCGGCTCGCGGCGCAGCTACGGGAGAAATACCCGCGGATCGACGTTCTGGCCAACAACGCCGGCGGGATCATGGGCGCGCGGGAACTCACCGACGACGGCCACGAGAAGACGTTCCAGATCAACCACCTGGCGCCGTTCCTGCTGACCACCGAGCTGATGGACGTCCTCACCGCCAGCCAAGCCACCGTCATCAACACCTCCAGCGCCGCCAATTCGCTCTACGGCCGGCTGGACATCAACGATCTCGAGCTTGCCAACAAGTACACCGCCAACCTGGCCTACGGCAACGCCAAGCTGGAGAACATCCTCTTCACCGCCGAGCTGCACAACCGGTACCAGGCGGCCGGCATCTCCACAGCGGCCTTCCACCCCGGTGTAGTGGCCACCAACTTCGCCGCGGAGACCACCAGCCCCTTCAGGTTTATGTACCGCTCCTTCCTGAACAGGTTCATGCTCTCCCCGGAGCAGGGCGCAGACACCCTCGTCTGGCTCGCCACGGCCACACCGGGGCAGGACTGGGTCTCCGGCGCCTACTATGCCAAGCGGGCCCTGGCGAAGGCCAACAAGCAGGCCTACGACGCCAGGCTCGCCGCCGAGCTATGGGAGCGCAGCGCCGCCATGGTGGCGCAGGAACGCGACCTCGATCCCCGCGGCTGACACGGTCCGCAATCGTCCGGAACGTGGGATAGGATTTCCCTGATCCTCGCCGACACGCGGCCGAGGGCTTCTATGGGGGAAGGGCTCTCGAACGTGCGCCTGAAGAAACTGATCATCGTCTCACTCGCCGCCAGCGCCGTGGTGCTGAGCGGAACGGCCGTACCTGCCTCCGCAGCCCCGGCGCCAAAGTCCTACAAGAACTGCACCGAACTGAACAAGGTCTACCCGCACGGCGTCGGCCGCAAGGGCGCCAAGGACAAGACCACCGGCAAGAAGGTCACAAACTTCCGCGTCGACAGCACCCTGTACAGCTACAACGACGGCGGCCCGGTCAAGCACCGCGGCGAGTACGACCTCGACCGCGACAACGACGGCATCGCCTGCGAAAAGCGCTAACCCAAACGAAAGGCCCCGGCAGAGTTGCCGGGGCCTTTCGCGTACTTAGGAAGGTGCGGTCAAGCCGGCGGCTACCGCGCGGCCTCGACCGTGTCGATCGCCGTCAGGGCGCTCTCCATGGTGCCGGCGAGGTCGCTTGCGGGGGCGGGCTTGGCGAACAGGTAGCCCTGCAGGGAGTCGCAGCCGAGGTCCATCAGGTAACCGGCCTGCTCGGGCGTCTCGATGCCCTCGGCGGTGACCTTCAGGCCAAGGTTCTTCGCGGCCGTGATCATGGTCCGGAAGAACGGCAGGTGTTCCTTGCCGGTCTTGATCATCGCCACAAAGGACCGGTCGATCTTGACCATGTCCAGGGGCAGTTCCTTCAGCTTGCCCAGGGTGGAGTAGCCGGTGCCGAAGTCGTCCATCGCGATCCGCACTCCGGCCTCGCGCAGCTGGCCCAGCTGCCGCAGCACGTCCGAATCGGCGTCGAAGAACACACTCTCCGTCAGCTCCAGCATCAGCTGCCGCGGGTTGACCCCGGTGGAGGCCACAATGGACAGGACATCTGTGGCGAAGTCGCGGTGCTGGAACTGCAGGCCGGAGACATTCACGGCGACGCTGTACGCGGCGTCGCCGGCCAGCCAGGGCCGAATCTCGGCGCAGGCCCGGCGCATGACCTCGTCGCCGATCTCACGGATCAGGCCGCTCTGCTCGGCCACGGGCAGGAACTGGTTGGGCGGGACCAGCTTGCCGTGCCGCTCCCAGCGCGCGAACGCCTCGAACTGCACCACAGCGCCGAGCCCGGGGGAGACCACCGGCTGGTAATGCACCGAAATCTGACCCAGCCCCACAGCCTGCCGCAGCCCGGCCTCGCCCTGGGCACCCTGCACGCCCGTCTTCAGCATCTCCGGCCGGAACTGCAGCCACGTGTTCTTTCCGGCCGCCTTGGCCGCAGCCATGGCCGAGTCCGCCTGCCGCAGCAGCTCCGCGCCGTCGTGCGTCTGCGACGACCGCGAGGCCAGCCCCATGCTGACCGCGGGGCGGACCATCGAGCCGCCCACCCGCGCCGGGACGTACAGGGACTCGGAGATCCGCTTGGCCACGGCCCCGGCGTTCAGGCACTCGGTCAGCAACACCACAAACTCGTCGCCGCCCAGCCGCGCCACGGTATCGTGCGGCCGGACGCAATTGCGCAGCCGGCTGGCAACCTCCACCAGCAGCTCGTCCGCGGCAGAGCGGCCCAGCATGTCGTTGTAGCTCTTGAAGTCGTCAACGTTGATCATCAGCACGTCCACCGGGTCCGGCCGGCGGAGGGCCGCGGCCAGGCGTTCGTTGAAAAGCGTCCCGTTCGGCAGCCCGGTCAGCGGGTCGCGCAGCACGGCAGCCTTGAGCTGGTCATCGTGTTCCGCGGGCGAAAGGCGGGGGAGGACGCCGGTGTGGCCGGGCACCAGCTCGGCTTCGAGCGAGGCGAACGTCCGACGCCGGGCGGCAGGCGCCGCCGCGGCGGCACCCGGCGCTGCGCCGTCGTACGCGTTCGCGTGACTCGACGCAGGGGCTGACGCGGCGTGCCCGGACACCGCCCGGACCGAGACGGCGACGGCGCCCGCGCCCGACGCACCGCTTGAGGCGCCGACGGCCGCGGACGGAACCGCGGAGCACGTGATCTCCAGCGGGAACTCCGAGGCGTCGCCCCGCCGGCCCGAGCCCGCGAAGGGTCGGGAACCCTGCGCGGCAGCGCCGGCGTCTGCCAGCCCGGCCAGGAGCTTGTGGAAGTCTTCCCGGGAGGATTCGGCCAAGAGCAGGGCGTAGTCGGCGCCGAGCAGCTGGGCGCGGGAGTAGCCGAAGAGTTTTTCCGCGGCGGCGTTCAGGAAAGAGATGGACCCGTCCGGGGCCAGCAGCAGCAGGGCGTCGGGGCTGTGCTCCAGCACTGCCTGCGCAAACGTTGCGTCCATAATGTGTACTGCCCCCAAAGCGATGGATCCGTGACTGGTGGCCCGCTGCCGGAAACCCCGTGGCGGTTGCCGGCGCCGTGCCTGCTGAAATCATAAGTGCTCGGTAGCACACTGCCGTGCCGCCCCGGCAGTATTTGCGAAAGCGTCCGAATGTGTCGTCCGGGCGCCCAGACACCCCGCCGGGCTACAGGACGGCGACGGCGTCCTGCAGCTCCAGGAGCGCCTCGGCGGTCTGTGCCATGGCAGCGCCCCGGCGGGCCTCCGGGACAGGCCGGGAGAACAGGTAACCCTGCAGGGCGTCGCACTCGTGTTCCATCAGGTACCGGGCCTGGGTGGGCGTCTCGATGCCCTCCGCGGTCACCCGCAGGCCCAGGCTGTGCGCCATATGGATCATCGAGGTCAGGATGGGGAGCCGCTCCTCGCCGGTGTGCAGCATGGAAACGAACGACTTGTCGATCTTCACCGCGTCCACGGGAAGCTCCTGCAGCCGGCCCAGCGAGGAGTAGCCGGTGCCGAAGTCGTCCAGGGCCACCCGGATGCCGGCCGCGCGCAGCGTGATCAGCTGCTGGATGACGTGTGTGGCGGCGTCGAAGAACACACTCTCGGTGACCTCCAGGACCAGCTGGTGCGGATCCACCCGGCTCCACGCGGCGATGTCCAGCACCCGCTCGGCGAAGTCCTTGTGCTGCAGCTGCACGCCGGAGACGTTCACGGCCAGCGTCCGGCCCGGGTCCTCGGCCAGCCAGGGCTGCAGTTCCGTGCAGCTTTGCCGGAGTACCTCGGCGCCGATGTCCCGGATCAGGCCACTGCGTTCGGCGGTCTGGATAAAGGTGTCCGGGGCCATGAGCTCCCCGTCGCGTTCCCAGCGGGCCAAGGCCTCGAACTGCACCACCTCGCGCCGGTTCGTGGAGACCACCGGCTGGTAGAACACCTTGATCTGGCCGAGTTCGACGGCGCGGCGCAGCCCCGCGGTCAGCTGGGTGCGCTCCAGCAGGGTGGTCAGCATCTCCGGCTGGAAGTGCACGTAGCAGTTCTTCCCCGCCTCCTTGGCTGCGTACATGGCCACGTCCGCCTGCCGCAGCAGCTCGGAGGAGGACATACCGTCGGATCCGCGCATGGCGACGCCCAGGCTCAGGCCCGGGCGCATCAGGGTGGCCTCGATGGTGACGGGGGCGTTCAGGGTGCTGACAATCCGCTGCGCCACGGTGTCCGTGTCATTGCAGCCCACCAGGAGCACCACAAACTCGTCGCCGCCCAGCCGGGCCACGGTGCCGTGCGGGCCCACGCAGTTCTGCAGCCGGCGGGAGATTTCCACAAGCATCTGGTCGCCGGCGTGGTGGCCCAGTATGTCGTTGACGTCCTTGAAGTCGTCCAGGTCCAGGAGCAACACCGCCACCGGCCCCGGGGACTCCAGTGCCGCCGTCGCACGTTCATTGAACAGCATCCGGTTGGCGAGCCCGGTCAGCGGGTCCTGGAAGGCCAGGGCCTTGAGCTGGTCCGCCTTCTGGGCGAGTTCGTCGAGGGCGCGGCGGGCCGTGTCCTGGGCCATGGTGCGGGAGGTGACGTCGCGGAAGTTCCAGATCCGGCCCACCACTTCCTCGGCCACCTTCTGCGGCCGCGAATACAGTTCCACGGTGCGGCCGTCCGTGAACTCCAGCAGGTCATGGCTGTGCAGTTCGTGGTTGGCGTAGAGCTCGGCGACCTTGGCTTTGAAGGTGTCCGGGTCCACCAGCTGCTTGGCGATGAAGCGGACCAGGGCGTAGGCGTCGTCCTCGGCCAGGATCTCGCGCGGCATACCCCAGAGCCGGAGGTATTGTTCGTTGACGCCGGTGATCTGGCCGGTGTTGGACACCACCACAATCGCGTCCGCAGTGGTCTCCAGCGTGGCGTCCAGGAGCGAGACGGCGTGCCGCCGCCCGGTGTCGTCGTCCTGGCGGTGGGAGGTGTCGCGGACCGCCACGGCCATGGACGTCTCCGTCTGCATGGTGACCAGTGAACACGTGATGTCCAGCGGGATTTCGTGGCCGTCGCGGTGCAGCCCCATCCCGGGGAACGGGCTGGTGCCGAAGGTGCCCGAGCGGCCCAGCCGGCTCCAGACCCGCAGGAATCCGCCGCGGTCGTCCTCCACCAGCAGGCGGTGGTGTTCGACGCCGATCAGCTCGTCCTGGGAGTAGCCGAACAGGCGCTCCGCTGCCGGGTTCAGGAACGTGATGATCCCCTCGGTGGTCAGCAGCAGCAACGCGTCAGGGCCCTGCGTCAGCAGGGTTTCCGCTAAACCTTGTTCCACGTCGATGCCAGCCCCCAGGCGTTCGGTACTCGGGTCCACCGTCCAGGTGGTCAGTAAACTTCAAGCATCATAGGGCCCTGAGACCCAAATCACAGAACCCGCTGGGTTTCGGCAGTGGTGTCGCCGCGCAGGCCGGCGATGGTCCGCGCCGAGGCTGCGAGGGCCGTGCCCAGGCTGTCGGCGGGCTGGGGCCGGGAAAACAGGTAGCCCTGGAGTAAGTTGCAGCCGCGGGCCATCAGGTATTCGGCCTGTTCCCGGGTCTCGACGCCCTCCGCGGTGACGTTCAGGCCCAGTCCGTGGGCCATGTCAATCATGGAGTTCAGGATGGGCAGGCGCTCGGTGCCGGTGCGGATCATGGCGACAAACGACTGGTCGATCTTGAGCGTGTCCACTGGCAGGTCCTGCAGCCGGCCCAGGGAGGAGTACCCGGTGCCGAAGTCGTCCAACGCCACCCGGACCCCGGCACTCCGGAGCTGCACCAGCTGGCGCCGCACCTGGCATTCGTCCTCGAAGAACACACTCTCGGTGACCTCGATGACCAGCTGGTGCGGGTCCACGCCGCAGGAGCCGGCGGTGGCGAACAGCAGTTCCGGGAAGTTGCCCTGCTGCAGCTGGACGCCGGAGACGTTGATGGCGAGGGAGCGGGTGGGGTCCTCGGACAGCCAGGGTCCCAGCTCCGTGCAGCCGCGCAGCAGCACCTCGGTGCCGATTTCCACGATCAGGCCGCTGCGCTCCGCGGCGGGAATGAACTGCTGCGGCGGGACCAGGCGCCCGTCGCGTTCCCAGCGGACCAGCGCCTCGACCTTGACCACGGTGCCCAGGCTCGAGGAGACAATCGGCTGGTAGTGCACCGCGAGTTCACCGTTGTCGACGGCGGCGCGCAGCCCGGCCTCCAGGTGGGTGCGTTCCAGCAGTTCGGTCATCATTTCCGGGCGGAAGCGCAGGTAGCGGTTCTTCCCGGCGGACTTGGCCGCGTACATGGCGATGTCCGCGCGGCGGAGCAGCTCGGAGGCGTCGCCCGCGTCCTCACCGATGGACGCCAGGCCCAGGCTCAGGCTCGGGCGCAGCATGGTCCCGTCGAGCCAGACCGGCACCTTCAGGGATTCGATGATCCGTTGGGCGGCCGCGTCGGCATCGAGCGAGCCGACCAGGAGGACCACAAATTCGTCGCCGCCCAGCCGTGCTACAACGTCGCTGGGCCGGACGCAGGCGCGGAGCCGGCGGCCCACCTCGATCAGCATCTGGTCCCCGGCGTGGTGGCCGTGGACGTCGTTGACTTCCTTGAAGTCGTCCAGGTCCAGCAGCAGGACGTCGACGGCGGTCCCGCAGGGCCCGGCCAGGGCGTGCGCCAGCCGGTCGTTGAAGAGCTGGCGGTTGGAGAGCCCGGTCAGCGGATCCTGGAACGCGAGGGTCTTGAGCTGGCTGGCCTGCTGGGCGAGGTCCGCCATGGCCCGGTTGATCTGGTCCTGGTCCCGCCGGGCCTGGCTGACGTCGCGGAAGCTCCAGACTCGGCCCACCACGCGGTCCTCCACCTTTTGCGGGCGGGAGTAGCGTTCGAAGGTGCGTCCGTCGCGGAAGTGCAGCACGTCGTGGCTCTCAGCCGCCGGGTCCGCGTACAGGGCCGTGACCTTCGCGAGGAACTGCTCGGGGTCCTGCAGCTGGCCGAGCACGGAGCCGATCACGGCCTCGTCATCGCCGGCGTCGACCAGGTCGCGGGGGATGCCCCACATGGTCAGGAACTTGTTGTTCACGGAGGAGATGCGGCCCTCGGCGCTGACCACCAGGATGCCGTCCGCGGTGGACTCCAGGGTGGCCGAGAGCAGGGACATGGCTTCGCGGAGCCTGGCGTCCTCTTCGGTGCGCGCAGAAGTGTTCACGCGGCCGGAGCCGAGCGATTGTGAGACCAACGATGTTCCATGAGAATCCTCCCCACAGAAATCATAGGGTGCAGAGCGGGGCCGGGGCGCCGCCGCGCGGATATCCGTCGGGTTTGGGGTGCTGCCGCTCA
This sequence comes from Arthrobacter sp. 05L44, assembly GCF_056397605.1. Lineage (NCBI taxonomy): Bacteria > Bacillati > Actinomycetota > Actinomycetes > Micrococcales > Micrococcaceae > Arthrobacter > Arthrobacter sp. 05L44. The sequence goes on from NZ_JBFTNS010000005.1 coordinate 7,713, forward strand.
GTCGGCGGTAGCCAGCCGGTCCCAGGCCGCCGCGTCCACGGGGGTCCCGGCGTCGGACCGTCCCAGCCCGCGCACCGTCCAGCCGGCCGCGGACCAGGCGGCGGCGTCGAGCGCGTTCCGGGCGTCCAGGATATTCCGGCGCCGGACCAGGCCGCCGGCGGCCGCGGGCGACAGCGCACGGTAGGCCTCCCACTCCGTTAGCAGCAGGACCAGCTCGGCGCCGTCGAGCGCCTGCTCCACCTCGGCCTCGAAGCGCAGCTGCGGGTAGCGCAGCCAGGCGTTGTTGATCGCTGCCGGGTCCGTGACGGTGACGTGCGCGCCGGAGTCGGCCAGCTGCTGGGCAACATCCAGGGCCGGGGAGTCGCGGATGTCATCGGTGTCCGGCTTGAAGGCTGCCCCCAGCACGGTCACGCGCCGGCCGCCGAGCTGGCCGCCGCAGAGTTCCCGTGCCGCCTCCACGGTGCGGGAGCGTTGGCTCCGGTTGATCCCGTCCACCGCGGCCATCCAGGCGTCCACCGAGTCCACGCCCAACGTTTGCGCCTGCACCCGGAGTGACCGGATGTCCTTGGGCAGACAGCCGCCGCCGAAGCCGAGCCCGGCGTGCAGGTACCGGCCGCCGATCCGCGGGTCCAGCCCCATCGCCTCGCCCAGCTCGGTCACATCGGCGCCCGACGCGTCGCAGAGTTCGCCCATGGCGTTGATGAAGCTCAGTTTGGTGGCCAGATACGCGTTCGACGCCGACTTGATCAGTTCCGCTGTGGCGAAGTTGCAGACGAGCCGGGGGATGCCCGCGGAGAGAAGCGGAGCGTAGACCGTGTCCAGGACGGACGTGACGGCCGCGCCCGTGCTGTCCGGGCGCTTGGCCGAGTCCTTGCCGCCCGGTACGCCGTACACCAGCCGGTCCGGGACCAGCGAGTCCTTGACCGCGGTGCCCTGGCGGAGGAACTCGGGGTTCCAGCCAAGCAGCACGTCCGGCCGGCCTGCGAGGACTCCGCGGAGCATTTCCACCGTTCCCACCGGCACAGTGGACTTGCCGACGACGGCGGCGCGCGGGGCCAGGAACGGCAGCACCGACTCGATCGCTGAGACGAGATAGCTGAGGTCGGCGCCGTCGGAGGTCTTGGACTGCGGTGTCCCGACGCAGAGGAAGTGCAGTTGCGCGCTGGCGGCGTCGGCGAAGCTGGTGGAGAACGCGAGCCGGCCGTTGGCGCGGCCATCGCGGAGGAGCTCGTCCAGGCCGGGTTCGTGGAACGGGGCGGTGCCGCGGTCCAGCTGGGCGATCTTGGCGGCGTCGACGTCAATCCCCACGACGGTGTGGCCCATCGAGGCCAGGGTGGCAGCGTGCACCGCGCCGAGGTAGCCGCAGCCGATCACGGAAATCTTCACAGGGTTGCTCCTCTGGTAGGGGCGGTGGTGGTTGCGGTTGGTCTCGTGGCCGGGGTGGTGGCTCTGTTGGCGGGGTTGGACTGGACGGCGGGGTTGGCCTGGACGGCCTCGTAGTGACCGACGAGTTCCCGTCCGAGTGCCTCCCACGTCCGGCCTTGGACCGAAGCGTGCGCGGCGGCGGCGAACGCGCGGCGCTTGGCGTCGTCGCCCGTCAGGTCCGCCACGCGGGACCGCATCTCGGCGAGGTCTCCCGGTTTGTAGAGCCAGCCGGTCCGCGAGTTTTCCACGAGGTCCAGCGGGCCGCCGCGCCCGGTGGCGACCACGGGGACGCCGGAGGCCATCGCTTCCTGGATGGTCTGGCAAAAGGTCTCGAACTCGCCCGGGTGGACGAACAAGTCGAAGGAGGCGACGGTCCGGGCCAGGTCCTCGCCGCCCAGGAATCCGGTGAACACGGCCCGGGGCAGCGCGGCTTCGAGGGCTTCGCGCTGCGGCCCGTCGCCGACGATCACCAGCCTGGTCCCGGGGATGTCGGCGAGTACGGCCAGGTCCTCCACCTGCTTCTCGACGGCGAGACGTCCCACGTAGCCGATGATGCGCTCGCCGTCCGGGGCCACGGAGGCCCGCCACGCGTCGTCGCGCTTCTCCGGGCTGAACCGTCGGGTGTCCACGCCGCGGCGCCACATCTGAACGCGGGGGATGCCGCGGCCCAGGAACTGGTCGCGGGCGAAGGTGGAGGGGACCAGGGTGCGGGTGGCGAGGAGGTGGATCTGCTCCACCCGGTTCCACGCCCAGTTCTCCAGGAACGGGACGCCGTAGCGCGCCGCGTAGCCGGGGACTTCGGTCTGGTAGATGGCGACGCTGGGGATGCCGAGTTGATGCGCGGCCTGGGCTGCCCGCCAGCCAAGCACGAACGGGGAGGCGAGGTGGACGACGTCGGGCGCGTAGCCGGCAAGGATTCGCTTGACCCGGGCCACACCGCCCAACGCCACCCGTACATTCGTGTAGCCGGCCAGGGGGACGGAGGGGAGCCGGTGGATTTTCGCGCCGTGGACCTCTGCGGGGACGTCGGTGTCCTGCGTGGAGGGCGCGATTACCAGCACCTCGTCGCCCCGGTCCTGCAGGTGCTCCAGGACCCTCAGGATGGAGTGCGTGACCCCGTTCATCTGGGGCAGGAATGATTCGGCGACTAGTGCGATCCTCACGCCTCCACGGTGGCCGCGGCCGCTGACGGGGCGGGGGCGTCGGCGTGGCCTGCAGGGGAAGAGTGGGTTAACAAGCGTGTGCATGGCTGGGGTTCCTGCGGGGAGGGGTTTCGGGGTGGGGTCGATGCTGGCTCGGGGTGGGCGGGCTGACCGGGGCTGCTGCGCCGGTAGAGTGGGCGGAGCGCGGGACCGGGAGCTGATCGGGCGGCTTCGTGGAGTGATCGGCGGAGCTGGGGCTGGGTGCTTCCTGGTGTCGGCTGCGAAGTCGAGACTTGGGTGGCCTGCGCTGTGACCACCCGATTCACCAAAAGTGGCCGCTAAACCACCCCGCGAAGCGGCCATAAGTGGCAAATCGACGTCGGCTCGGGGCTGGAGAAGGTCCAGGGGTCCGCGCCCATACCGAGCGCGCCGGACCGGGGAGTGGCCGGAGAGCGTTCCCTACTCCGACGCCGTTTGCCACAAAGGGCCGCTTTGGAGAACCCCATTGCGGCCATATGTGGCGAATGGACGAAGGACCACGCTCAAGTTGGGCCCTGGAGCCCTCAAATCAGGACTCGCCCGTCGCCTACAACCAACGAGCAGCCTCGGGTCAGCCCCAACACTGGCCCGCACGCCCCGAGAACCGTGCCGATGACAACCGGCTCCGCTCCGAGGGAACGCACCCCCGCCACCCAACGCACCCCGGCTACGCACCGCAGCCACCCCGCATCCGAGCCACCCAACGCACCCCACCCCCCACAGCAGGAAGCTGGTGCGGACACCTATAACGCTCCAGGGGCCCACACCAGCAGGTAGTGCGAATTTGTTGGATTACTGAAAATCGGTCCTCATTCGCGGCTCCCTTTTCCCGGAGTTCAGTTACCGGGTTTGTGCGTCATCGGCCAGATGCCTCGCGAGCAGCCAGCCGGCGCCAATCATTGCCACGCCCAGCACCATGTGAGTCCAGTTGTCCATGGTGTTGAACGCCATGAAATTGGCCGCCGACCCCACGCCGACGATCAGCCCGTAAACGCCAAAGATGATGTACAAAAGGCCGAAGCCCATGAGGAAGTTCCGGGCTCCCATGTCGTTGCGGGACATGGTCCAGCCGGCGGCGCCAATGGCGAGCTGAACGATGTTCAGGAGCATGGACACCTGGAACAGGCCGAGGAACATGGCCCTGGAATCGGGTCCGAGGAACCTCAGTTCGCTGTACTGCGCGGTGATGCCCGGGATGAATCCCAGGACGCCCACGGCAAGTAGCACAATACCCACACCCATGCCGACGTTTTGGACATCAGTCCGTCCGAAATGTACGCCGTGTGCATGTGGGGATGCGGTAGTCATTTTCTGCCTCCAACCACTGTTTGCGGACACTTAAAATTTTACGGCGGGGCACCGGAAAAAGCGCCGGTCCGGAGCCGGGCCGCCCGCACGCGGCGGGCTGATTTCCGGGGCATAGCGCCTGTCGGAGCGGGGCGCGGTGCCCGGCGCGTGGCACCATGGAACACGATGAAACTGCGCGCTGATCAGACCGGAAACCGTGGCCTTCCGATGCCCCTTTGGCTACAGGGTGCGCTGGAGTCCGCGCAGGCCGCTGTGATCTCGGCGCTGATCGTGGTGGTCCCGATCGTCGCGGTCTGGGCCTCGGCCGGATTCCGCGAGAACGGCTTCGAATTCCTGGCCCGCCTGGCCGGCCAGGCCTGGCTGCTGATCCACGGCGTCCCGCTCCTGCTGGAGACCGTGGGTGCCGGTACCGCCGGCCGCCCCGAAACTGGCACGCTCTCGCTGATTCCGCTGGGCCTGACGCTCATCCCGTTCCTGCTCGCGTGGCGTGCGGGGCGGCGGCTGGCCCGGGCCTCGTACACGGACCAGCTCTGGCAGGCGCTGCTGGGGTCCTGGCTGATGTACGGCGCGTTCGGGTTCGCCACCGGCTTCGTCTGCCGCACCTCCGACGTCGGCGTCAGCCTCTGGTACGCCACCCTGGTCCCGCTGATCCCGTTCGCCCTCGGCATGGTGATCGGTGCACGCCGGGAAGCCGGTTCCTGGAGCCGGCTGATCGGCGTCGACGCCGTGGCCTGGCTCTCGCGCACCAGCCAGCACTCGCGCTGGGCCGGGTCCTACCTCGGATCCGCCGTCAAGGCCGGATTCGTGGCCGTGATGGCCACCCTGGCGATGGCCTCCGCCCTGCTCGCCGTGGACCTGATCATCCACTGGAACCTCATCATCGCCGTGTATGAAGCGCTCGACGCCGGCCCCGTAGGCGGTGCGGCGCTTACCATCGCGCAGCTCGGCTACCTGCCCAACCTTGCCATCTTCGCGCTCTCCTGGACCTCCGGCTCCGGCTTCGCGCTGGGCGCTGGGTCCCACGCCGGGCCGCTGGCCACCGCCGTCGGACCGCTGCCCTCCATCCCGGTGTTCGCCGCCCTCCCGGCCGGCGCGCTGGAGTACGGCTTCGTGGCCCTTGTGGTTCCTGCCCTGGCCGGGCTCCTGGCGGGCTGGTGGTTCCTGCGCGAGGGTGAAAACCACTTCGACGAATGGCTCTCGATCAAGGTCAAGGCGCGCTGGTTCACGGCCACGGTCTCGACGCTGGTCCTCGGCGCCATGATCGGCGCCGTGGCGGGTGTCCTCGCGGCGGCCCTGGCCTGGCTGGCCCGCGGATCCGCCGGCATCGGCAGGCTCACGGACATCGGACCGGATCCGCTGGCGACTGCCATCTTCGTCGCGGCCGAAACGGGGATCGGCGTCGTGATCGGCTACGCCGCCGGGCCGTGGCTGGAACGGCGCCAGAAGCTGCACGAGACAGAGCTGGAACTCGCCGCCGAGGCCGACTGACCCCGCAAGCCGGCTGATCCCTAAATCGACAGGCCCCGGCAGGGACGACGACGGCGGGCGGCCTTCAGCGCAGCTGCATGGGCAGCGACTTCTCCAGTTGCGTCCGGCACATCGAGGTTGCCTGCTCAGTGAGGGCGTGCCTTGAGCATTGCTGGAAGTCGCGGACCTGGTTGAAGAACACCGCCGAGGTGACAACCACCAGGACCATCACGGCGGTGACCAGCAGGCCGGAAATGGTTCCGAACAGCACCAGCCGGGACTGCTTGAACCGGGTGGCGCGCACCAGCAGCACGACGCCGAGAGCCACCGCAGCCGCTGTGAGGATGGCGGTGAGCCAGAGGTAGTTGACGTCCAGCTGGAAAACGAAGAACGCTCCCAGCACCACCACTATGAAGGTGCGGAACAAATTGTGGGTCCGCAGCAGCGATGCCTTGCCCGCGTCGGTCCGGGGGTTTGGGCCCCGTTGTGCTGGGTCCGGCTCGTGGGGCGAATTCATATTTTCCAGCGTACGCGAATGGCCCCATAAGCTAAGTCAATGCGCATTGTTGTCCTCGTCTCCGGTACCGGTTCCAACCTGCAGGCTGTTATCGACGCCGTTTCGGCCGGCGAACTGGCGGTCGAGCTCGCCGCTGTGGGCGCGGACCGGTCCGGGACCTACGGGGTGGAGCGCTCCGCGGCAGCCGGCATCCCGACGTTCGTGGTGGACTTCAAGGCGTACCCGGACCGGGCTGCGTGGAACGCGGCGCTCGCCGACACCGTCGCCGCGTACAGGCCCGACGTCGTCGTATCCTCCGGGTTCATGCGCATTGTCAGCGCCGACTTCATCGCCGCCTTTGACGGCAAGTACCTGAACACTCACCCGGCCTTGTTGCCGGCGTTCCCGGGCGCGCACGGTGTCCGCGACGCCCTGGCGTACGGCGTGAAGGTCACCGGCTGCACGGTCCACTGGGCCGACGCCGGGGTGGACACGGGCCCGATCATCGCGCAGGAGGCCGTCGCCGTGCTCGACGGTGACACCGAGGAGTCGCTGCACGAGCGGATCAAGACGGTGGAACGGCGGCTGCTGGTGTCCACCCTGAAGACCCTCGCCGCGGGCGTTACTGCGGCCTGATCCGGCGGTCCAAGTAGTCGGGGCGGTAAAAGCGAGTACCCGGCGAAAAAGTCGGGTACTGGATGGCGAAATTCGAGTATTAGCGGACCGGTTTACGCGGGGAATAGGGCCATAGTCTGGCGCGCAGTCTCATTCGTCTCTTGCGTCCCTGGGGGTCTCACGTGCCACACTTCAGCTTTGCCAAAACCAGTCCGAAAGTTCTTTGCCTCACCGCGGCGCTTGTCCTCGGGACCGGCGCCATTTCTGCCGCCTACGCTGCCTCGACCACGTCCGGTACCGGGGAAATCAACGGCTGCTACAACGTCAACAACGGCGGTCAGCTCCGGGTGCTGACGGCCGGACAGTCCTGCGACCTGAAGAAGGAGACGCCGATCACCTGGAACATGCAGGGTGTCCAGGGAGTCGCCGGTGCACAGGGGATTCAGGGTGTTGCCGATCCCCGCGGAATCCAGGGCCTGACCGGCCTTACGGGTGAAACCGGGGCCATCGGCATCCAGGGTTTCCAAGGCGAGAAGGGCGATAAGGGTGACACCGGATCCCAGGGCGCGACCGGTGAAACCGGCGCCAAGGGCGACACCGGGGAGACCGGTGCGAAGGGCGACACCGGGGCCAAGGGTGACAGCGGCGAGGTAGGCCCCACCGGAGCCACGGGGGCCCAGGGCGTCCAGGGCGTCCAGGGCGAAACCGGGAAGACCGGCGACACCGGAGCCCAGGGCGCGAAGGGTGACACGGGCGACGTCGGGCCTGCCGGGGCCAAGGGCGACACCGGGGCTGTCGGCGCCACGGGCGCTACCGGTGCCAAGGGCGAAACAGGCGAAACAGGCGCCACCGGGCTCCGGGGTGCGACCGGCGCCACGGGTCCCGTGGGGCCGGCCGGCGCGACAGGTGCCACCGGTGCCACGGGTGCTGCTGCATCCACCAGCGTGTCGGTGGCCACGGCCAGCGGCGCCACGCTGACGGTGGTGGCGAGCTGCCCCGCGGGCCAGGTGGCCACCGGCGGCGGGTTCTCCCTCAACTCCGGCAACGGCAACCAGGTACTGGCCAGCCAGCCCGTGGTCGGTGCTGGAGGTCAGCCCATCGGCTGGTCCGTCACCCAGCTCAAGACCAACACCCTCTCGGTGTCGGTGACCTGCATCCAGTAGCCGACAGCCGGCATCCACCCCGGATGCCCTATCACTTACGGTGCTTCTGAGGCCCTCAGAGCAACCAAAAGTGATAGGGCATCCGGCGTTCGGGGCGGGGTGCGGGCGAGGTTCGGGGCGGCGTTGAGGGCCGGCCGCGCGGGCCGGCCGGGACCTACTCCAGGCCGCGCTGCTTGGTCTCCGGGGCGAAGAACGCCATCCAGAGCACCGAGACCAGCACCAGCACGCCGGCCAGGGCGAACGACGTCGCGAGCCCCAGTTCCGGCCACAGGAACGCCGCGAAGATCAGGGGGCCAAAGCCGGCGCCAAGCCGGGAGAACGTCGAGGCCCAGCCGAAGCCGGAGCCGCGCAGCTCGGTCGGGTACAGCTCCGATACGTAGGCGTACAGCACCGGGATCGCCACCTGCACCACAAACCCGAACATGAGCAGCCAGAAGACGGCCGCCGTCGGGATGTCCACCACGACGGCGACGATCACCAGCAGCAGCGCCGAGAGCGGGCCGGTGATGGCCAGGATCCACTTGCGGCCGGTCCGTTCCACCAGCAGTGCGGCCACCACCACGCCCAGGAGGCCGACGGCGGCCATCGACGCCGTGGTGATAAAGGCCTTGTACTCCTCGAAGCCCGCCCCGATCAGGATCCGCGGCATCCACGTGAGCGAGAGGTAGTAGACCAGCAGGATGCTGAAAAACAGGGCCCAGGCCGCCGTCGTAATTTTCCAGTTGAACTGCCAGAGCGCACGGAGCTGCGTCCAGGCGCTCCCGGCCGACAGGCGCGGGGCGTCCTGGGGTTCGGGCAGGCTGTAGACCCGGGCCTCGGCGCCGGTGGCAGCGACCAGGGAATCGATGACGCGGGCGGCTTCCTCGCGGCGGCCCTTCCGGATGAGGAACAGCGGCGATTCGGGGACGCTGCGCCGGATCCAGAACACCAGCAGCGCCGGCAGCACCATAATCAGCATGGTCAGGCGCCAGTCCGCGAAGGCGGCGATAAGCCCGGCCGAGACGAATCCGCAGAGCGCGGCCCCGACGGGCCACCAGCCGTCCATCGCGGTGAGGACCCGGCCGCGCTGCTTCCGCGGAGTGAACTCGCCCACCAGCGCGTAGTCCACCGGGATACAGCCGCCCAGGCCAAAGCCCGCCATGAACCGGAACACCACGAACCAGATGAAGTCGGGGGAGAAGGCGCCCAGGACGGTGAAGATCGAGAAGATCAGCAGCGTCGCGGTGAAGGCCTTCTTGCGGCCGATCGTGTCCGCGATGGTGCCCCAGACGAAGGCGCCAAGAGCCATGCCGATCAGGTTCGAGGTACCGATCCACGCGGCGTCGCCGGCGCTCAGGGACCAATGCTTGGACAGCAACGGGATCAGGATGCCGTTGAGCGTCACGTCCCAGGCGTCGAACATAAAACCCAGGCCGCCGATCAGGAAAATCCGGCCCTGCACCCTCCACCGCCACGGCAGGTCCTGGACCACCTGTTCGCCGCTGGGCACAGTGGTGTACGTATTCATTTTGGCCTCCTGGAAGAACTCTACGTCCCGCGGTGCGGTGGCGGGGAGGCTTCACACTCCGCCGCGCGGGAACCCCGGCAGCCGGGACACGATAAACTGGCCGCATCCCCACCACCCGCGGCCCAGCCGCGATATAAGACGGAGACTTTTGTGAGCTTTACGCAGCTTGAGCGTGTATCCATCGACCGTGTTCCCATCCGCCGGGCCTTGATCTCGGTCTACGACAAGACCGGTCTGGAGGAACTCGCCAAGGGCCTGCACGAAGCCGGCGTCAAGATCGTCTCTACGGGCTCCACCGCAAAGAAGATCGCCGCCGCCGGGATCCCGGTCCAGGAAGTCGAGGAAGTCACCGGCTCCCCGGAAATGCTGGACGGCCGCGTCAAGACCCTGCACCCGCGCGTGCACGGCGGCATCCTCGCCGACCGCCGCGTGCCCGCCCACATGAAGACCCTCGAGGACATGGCCATCGAGCCGTTCGACCTGGTGGTGGTGAACCTCTACCCGTTCGTGGAGACCGTCAAATCCGGTGCCGCGCAGGACGACGTCGTCGAGCAGATCGACATCGGGGGTCCGGCGATGGTGCGGTCGGCCGCCAAGAACCACGCCGCCGTCGCAATTGTGGTGGACCCGGCGTCCTACGGTTCGGTCGTGGCCGCTGCGTCGTCGGGCGGGTTCGACCTGAAGACCCGACGCCGGCTGGCCGCCAAGGCCTTCGCGCACACCGCGTCCTACGACACCGCCGTGGCCACCTGGACGGCCAGCCAGTTCCTCGATGAGGACGGCGACGGCGTCATCGACTGGCCCGCCTATGCCGGCCTGGCCCTGGAACGCTCCGAGGTGCTCCGCTACGGCGAGAACCCGCACCAGCAGGCCGCCCTGTACGTTGACAAGGCCGCCCCGGCCGGCATCGCCCAGGCCGACCAGATCCACGGCAAGGCCATGAGCTACAACAACTTTGTTGACGCCGACGCCGCCCTGCGCGCCGCCTACGACTTCGCCGAGCCCGCCGTCGCCATCATCAAGCACGCCAACCCGTGTGGTGTGGCCGTCGGGTCCGCGTCCGCGGCGGATCCCATCGCCGACGCCCACGCGAAGGCCCACGCGTGCGATCCGGTGTCCGCGTTCGGCGGCGTCATCGCTGCCAACCGCACAGTCACCGCAGGCATGGCCCGGACCGTGGCAGGGATCTTCACGGAAGTGGTCATCGCGCCCGGCTTCGACGACGAGGCCGTGGAGATCCTTTCCAAGAAGAAGAACATCCGCCTCCTCACCCTGCCCGAGGGCTATGGCCGCTACCCGACCGAGTTCCGCCAGGTCTCCGGCGGCATGCTGGTCCAGGCCACGGACAAGGTGGACGCCGACGGCGACGATCCGGCCAACTGGACGCTCGCCGCGGGCGAGGCCGCCGACGCCGGCACCCTCGCGGACCTGGCCTTCGCCTGGACCGCCTGCCGCGCCGCCAAGTCCAACGCGATCCTGCTGGCCGTCGAGGGTGCGGCCGTCGGCATCGGCATGGGCCAGGTCAACCGGCTTGATTCCTGCCGCCTGGCCGTCGAGCGGGCCAACACGCTGGGCGTCACGGTGGAGTCCGACGTCGACGGTGCCGGTGGCGCGTCCAACGCTTCGGATGTGGCCGGGGCGCCGGAGCGGGCCCGCGGTGCTGTCGCGGCATCGGATGCGTTCTTCCCGTTCGCCGACGGCCTGCAGATCCTGATCGACGCCGGCGTCCGCGCGGTTGTGCAGCCCGGCGGATCGGTCCGCGACGAGGAAGTGATCGCCGCAGCCAACGCCGCCGGGATCACGATGTACTTCACCGGGGCGCGGCACTTCTTCCACTAGGGACTGAGACGGCCGCGCGGCCGCAAAGAATGGACATGCTCTTCCTTTCCGGAAGGGCATGTCCATTCTTCGTTGGTGCGACTCGGGTTCTTCGTGGTGGAGGCTGCGCTGGTTCCTCCGGCTGCGGTTGTATGCCCCGGTCCCGGGGCGTCGGACGGACATGCCCATCCTTCGACGCCAGGACTGGGCATGTGCTGCGGTGTCTGCGGGCATGCTCATTCTTCATGCCGACGAGTGGACATATACGGGATATGTCCACTCGTGCCCCTGTGCGATGGGCATGTCCGTCAGGGGAGGGTCACGCGGACCTCGCATGTACCGCGCCCAGCCGCCGGAGGGCAGCCGGGCCAACCCCGCCCCGGGCCAACCCCGCCCGGGCCAACCCCGCCCCGGGCCAACCCCCACACCACATCCCCCGCAGCCCACCCCACCCACGGCAAAACGCGGGGTCACGTGCCATCCTGTCGAGGGGGATGGGTGGCACGTGGCCCCGCGTTGCCTTTTCCTTTCCTAGTGGGATTTCAGTGGGATTTCGCTGGGATGAAGACTCCGTTCAGGATGAAGAGTCCTAGGAAGCCGCTGCGGCGCTGTAGGCCTGCTGGATGACCGAGCCCCAGTACGGGCCGTACATGGTGGTCGAGTTGCTGCCGTAGCCGTAGCTGTTGATCGAGTTCTGGTAGCCCGAGGAGCTGGTGCCGATGAACCACGGCCCGCCCGAGGATCCGCCGGTCATGTTGCAGGGGATGCCCTGGGTGTTGAACTGCGGGTTGTACGGGTCGTTGGTGGCGGTGCCGCTGCAGCTCTTCAGGGATTCTCCGTTGAACGGCGGGGCGGCCGGGTAGCCGAAGGACTTGTACGTCAGGCCGCGGGCGGCGTTGAACTGCACACCGGAGGCCCCGACGACGTCGGCGAGGGACTTGCCGTTGAGCGGGTTCATCACGGCGAAGCCGGTGTCGTAGGTCATGTCGCCGCCGGAGCTCCACTGGGTGGGGGCGTACAGGGTCTTGGCCGTCCACTTGCCGTAGGGTGCGGACCCGTTGAGGTAGGCCGGGACGAAGGTGAAGTTTGTGGCGAAGGCGCCGGGGCCCTCGTTAACGCAGTGGCCGGCGGTGGAGACGGTGCTCTTGTTGGTTGACGTCACAGAGTTGCCCGAGCAGACATAGTTGGAGCCGCCCAGAGTGAAGAACACCTTGCCGATGTGCTTGACTGGGGTCTCGCTGGCGTTGGCCTTGGTCTGGACCTGCTTGGCCTGCGGGGTGGGTGCGGTGCCTTCCACCTTGGCCGGGGCGCCTGTTTCGACGTTCCGGTGGGCGGTCGAGTTGGCCCCGCGGGCCACGGCTTTGGCTGCCAGCACATCGCCCGGAATCGCGGTGCGCATGCGTTCCGCCGTCCAGTAGTCGGCCGTGGCGCCGTCGCTCACGGCGTGGCTGCTGACGTTCGACGTCCCTGCCGGTGCCTTGGCCGGGGCGGCGGTGGCCGCGCCGGCGGCACTGACCGCACTGACCGCCAGGAGTGCGGCGGCGGAGAGGCTCAGGAGGCTGGTGGCCAGAGTCTTGGATGTTCTCATGGGTGTCCTAACCGGGCTAAGTGCGGTGCGGCCTGCCGGGAGGCGGGCCGCTGTGATGGGTATGAAACTACGTCAACTTGACGAACATGTAAAGCAGTTTGTCAAATTCTGTCACACCGGCATTGCGGGGAGTCATGACGGGCCCCCGAGTCACAGGTCCGGGGCGGTCCGTCCCCGATAGGCGCCGAGGCGGCCACCTCGGGTAAGTTAGAGCCGTTGAGATAACACAAGATTTCCGGATATCCGCAGACTTTCAGGGAGACGCCCGAGCAATGGCCAAGATTATCTATACCCACACCGACGAAGCGCCGATGCTGGCCACCTATTCGTTCTTGCCGATTGTCGAGGCGTTCGCGTCGACGGCCGGTGTGGAAGTGGAGACCCGCGACATTTCGCTAGCCGGCCGCATCATCGCCGTATTCGGCGACTACCTCACCGAAGAGCAGCGTGTCAGCGACGCCCTGGCCGAACTCGGCGAGCTCGCCAAGAAGCCCGAAGCGAACATCATCAAGCTGCCCAACATCAGCGCCTCGGTGCCGCAGCTGAAGGCCGCCATCGCCGAACTCCAGGGCCAGGGCTACGCGCTCCCGGACTACCCGGACAACCCCGCGTCGGACGAAGAGACGGACATCCGCTCCCGCTACGACAAGATCAAGGGCTCCGCCGTGAACCCGGTGCTCCGCGAGGGCAACTCCGACCGCCGCGCACCCCTCTCGGTCAAGAACTACGCCCGCAAGAACCCGCACAGCATGGGCGCCTGGACCCCGGAATCCAAGACCAACGTCGCGCACATGGTCGCCGATGACTTCCGCTCGAACGAGAAGTCCGTGGTGATCGGGGCCGACACGAACCTCAAGATCCAGCTGGTCAAGGAAGACGGCACGGTCAAGGTCCTCAAGCGGGCCTTCCCGGTGCTCGCCGGCGAGGTCATCGACGGCACCGTCATGCGTGCAGCCGCCCTGGATGAATTCCTCAAGGCCCAGGTGGCCCGGGCCAAGGAGGAAGGTGTGCTGTTCTCCGCGCACCTGAAGGCGACCATGATGAAGGTCTCCGACCCCATCATCTTCGGCCACGTCGTCAAGGCCTACTTCTCGGACCTCTTCGCCACTTACGGCGAGCAGATCGCCGCGGCCGGACTGAGCCCCAACAACGGCCTCGCCTCCATCCTCAACGGCCTCGAGGACCTCCCCGAAGAGATCCGCTCCGACGTCGAAGCCGCCATCCAGAAGGGCCTCAACGACGGCCCCGAGCTGGCCATGGTGGACTCCGACAAGGGCATCACCAACCTGCACGTGCCCTCCGACGTGATCGTCGACGCCTCCATGCCGGCCATGATCCGCAGCTCCGGCCACATGTGGGGCCGCGACGGGCAGGAAGCCGATACCCTCGCCGTCCTGCCGGACAGCAGCTACGCCGGAATCTACCAGGTTGTCATCGACGACTGCCGCGCCAACGGCGCCTTCGACCCGACCACCATGGGCACCGTCCCGAACGTCGGCCTTATGGCCCAGGCCGCCGAGGAATACGGCAGCCACGACAAGACCTTCGAGATCCAGTCCGCCGGAACCGTCCAGGTCATCGACGACGCCGGCACCGTGCTGATCGAGCACCAGGTCGCCCCGGGTGACATCTGGCGCGCCTGCCAGACTAAGGACGTGCCGATCCGCGACTGGGTCAAGCTGGCCGTCACCCGTGCCCGCGCCTCCGCCACCCCGGCCGTGTTCTGGCTGGACAAGGCCCGCGCGCACGACGCCCGGATGATCGCCAAGGTGGAGGAATACCTCAAGGACCACGACACCGAGGGCCTGCAGCTGGAGATCATGGCCCCGGACGAGGCCACGGCTTTCACCCTGGACCGCCTGCGCAAGGGCGAGGACACCATCTCGGTGACCGGCAACGTCCTCCGCGACTACCTCACTGACCTGTTCCCGATCCTCGAACTCGGCACCAGCGCCAAGATGCTCTCGATCGTTCCGCTGATCAACGGCGGCGGCCTGTTCGAGACTGGCGCCGGCGGCTCGGCCCCGAAGCACGTCCAGCAGCTGCTCAAGGAAAACCACCTGCGGTGGGACAGCCTGGGTGAATTCCTGGCCCTGGCCGTCAGCTTCGAACACCTGGCCACCACCACGGGCAACGCCCGCGCCCAGGTCCTGGCCAACACCCTGGACCGCGCCACCGGCACCTTCCTGCTCGAGGACAAGTCCCCGAAGCGCAAGGCCGGCGAGCTGGACAACCGCGGCAGCCACTTCTACCTGGCCAAGTTCTGGGCCGATGAACTGGCGCGCCAGACCGACGACGCCGAGCTGGCCGCTGCCTTCACTGCCGTCTCGGACGCCCTGAGCTCCAACGAGGAAACCATCGTCGGCGAGCTGCTCGCTGTCCAGGGTTCCCCGGCGGACATCGGCGGCTACTACCGCCCGGACGAAGCCAAGGCTTCCGCGATCATGCGCCCCTCGGCCAAGTTCGGCGAAGTGCTCGCGCTGCTGGGCTAGTTCGCCACACGCAAAGGGCGCACCGGGAGATCCCGGTGCGCCCTTTGGCGTTTCCAGTGCCGGACGGCGACGGCGGCCCAACCCGCCGTCGTCGTCGCCGGCCGAGTGCCTGGCTCCGCGGCGGGACGCCTAGCGCTCGGAGTCCCGGCGGTCCGCTGTCGCGTCGAAGGCCGGCTCGGTGGCCATGTCCGGATCCGTGTCCATTGAGGCGTCGCTGCCTACGACGTCGTAGCCGGTGTCGGTCAGCAGGGGAGCGCCCTGCGGCTGGCCGTCCAGCCCGCCGTTGTTGACGCGTTCCCGCCAGGCACCGGTCTCGAAGTCGCGGCCCTCGATGAATTTCTTGAACCGTTCCAGGTCCGCCCCGACCTGGCGGGCGTCGAGCCCGACGGCCGCGCCGATCTTCTCGGTGGCGGAGCCGGGCTCCCAGCTGAGCTCGACGTCCACCCGGGTCTCCGCCGGCCCGAGTTCTTCGAAACGCACGGTGCCCGCGTTGCGCGGCGCGTCAAGGCTCTCCCAGGAAACCTGCCGGTCCGGCTCCTGGCTGGTGATCCGGGCATCGTAGTCGCGCTTGACCCCGCCGATGCTGGTCTGGAAGTGGACGGTGGTGTCGTCGAGTTGGCGGACGGCGTCGACGCCGCTCATAAACTGCGGGAAGTCCTCGAACTGGGTCCACTGGTTGTAGGCCCGGCTGAGGGGGACGTTGACGGCGATGGATTCCTGGACTGTTGCCATGCTTGCTTTCACTCCTTCGATGGCGGGCGTGCGGCCCGCCCGTTGTGGAAAGGGACGGATACAAGGGTGGTGCGAGTGCCCGGATGCGGGTCGGGAAATCGGGCGGCCGTTTCCGGCCTGACTGACCAAGCTAGCCGGATCCGGGCGATAGCGAAAGCCCGGGGCGCGTCAGTGGTCGCCTTTGCCCTTGTTTTTTCCCTTGGCTTTGCCGACGGGAGCGTTCTGGGCTGCGGCAGCGGCTGCTGCGGCAGCCGCTGCGTCCGCTGCAGCCTGGTCGGCGGCGGCCTTGTCGGCTGCGGCTTTCTCAGCCGCGGCTTTTTTGGCGGCGGCGTCCCGGATGGCTTTCGCCGCGGCCGCCTGTTTCGCCGTGAGGTCGGCACGGACGGCGTCGAGGGCCGTTCTGATGCTCTGGTGGCGCTTGAAGGACACCTTCCCGTCGGCAGCCGCGGCGTCCAGCTTGGCCGCCAGCTCGTCGAGCGCTTTCAACGCGCCGGCCGGGTTGTTGGCGGCCACGTCCTTCGTCACGGTCAGGACCTGGGCCTGGAGCTGGTCGGCGGCGGTCCTGTCGAGGTCGGCGGCCGGGCCGGAACATCCGGTCAGCGAGCCCGCGATCAGGGCAACCGCGACCAACGGGCCGGCGACCACACCAGACCAGGGCCGGTGGCTGGCGACGCTCATGGTTCCACACTCTTCTGCAGTTGTTTCAGGTGCTCGCCGAGGTCGCCGGTGACGGCGGGATAGGGCACGACGGCGGGCGGCTGGGGGAGGGAGAGGACGACGGCGGCAGCGATGACGGCGAGCAGCGCCACAACGGCGACGACGACGGCGGCTTTGGTGCGGCGCCTGGCGTGCCGGAAGCGGGCCAGCGGCCGTGCCGTCCGCCGGGGAGCGCCGGCGCCCGCCAAGTTCGAGGGGGCGGCGGCGTTCGAGGGGGTCGCGCGGGCCGCGTCCGGGTCCAGTACGGGCAGGCGGCGGGTTCCCGGTTTCTTGCCGGTGCTGCTGTCGCCGGCACCTCTGCCGTCGGCCGGAGTGTCCTGCGCAGAGCGGGGCGGGCGGGCCGGCGGGGCGGGAAGGACACGGGTGCGTTCCTCGGCCAGGAGGCCCGGGAGCGACTCGGGCGAAACCAGGGCCTGGCGCAGTGCTACTTCAAGGTCGGCCGCGGCGGGCCGGTCCAGGGGATCCAGGGCGGTCATGGCCCTGATCAGCTGCGCCCATTCGACGGGAACACTGTCCGGGATGGCGGGTGCGCGGTGCAGCCGGGCGACGGCGGATTCGACGGCGCTTCCCGGGTACTCCACGGAGCCCTTGATGCATTCGAGCAGCACCAGGCCGAGCGAGTAGATGTCGCTGGCGGGGCCCATATCCGCACCGCGGGCCTGCTCCGGGCTCAGGTATGCCGCGGTGCCCACCATGGTTCCGGTGGCCGTGAGCCGGGTGCCGTCCACGATCCGGGCAATGCCGAAGTCGGTCAGCTTGGGGCGTAGCGGTTCGCCGGGCCGCACCTGCACGAGCAGGACGTTGGCGGGCTTGATGTCGCGGTGGATGATCCCGAGGGAGTGGACGTACGCCAGGGCATCGGCGAGTCCGGCCCCGATCACCGCCAGCTCATCGAACGGGACCTCGCTGTGCCGGATCCGGCTCCGCAGGTCCTGGCCCTCCACCAGCTCCATCGTCAGGAACGGGCGGGGCTCGTCCGGGACCCGGGTGTCGGTGCCGGCGTCGTAGAGCGTGACCAGGCTCGGGTGGTTCAGGGTGGCCAGGAGTTCAATCTCGGCCTGCTGGCGCTTGAGCTCGTCGGCATCCGCGGATTGGGGCGCGAAGAGCTTCAGGGCCACGTCCCGGCCCAGGTTCTGGTCCCGGGCGGAGTACACCGAGGCCATGCCGCCCCGGCCGATCACTTCGCCTAAACGGTAGCGGCCGCCCAGGATCTCGGCCGTGACCTTACTGGGCGAAGCCTCCACCGTGTTTCCCGTCTGTTGTCCCTGGCGCCGCGGCGGCGCCCCCTAATGAATACTACGGGCAGCGTATCGGGCCGCGGGACGCCAGCCGGATGCAGGTGATGTCTGTGGTGGCGGATCCACCTTTCGCGCGCAGGGATGGGGCGGCGCCGGAGCCGGCGAGGCCGTTGAATCCCCCAGCGGACCCAACGACTTCGCTCCGGCGGCAGTGGACCTGGACGGAGCGGCCGCGCGTTACGGCGGCCGTTCCGTGGGCGGGGCAACCACGACGCGAGGCGTGGAGCGCCTAGGCGGGAGAGGGAAACGGAAGCCGGCTGTCCGGCCGCGGACGGTGGTGTCCATGGGGAAAACTCCTGAATGACTGACGGCGGGCGCACATGGCAACCCGAAGGACCGTGCTCTGCGCAGGAAAATGGCAGAGGACGGCCCTACTAGTCAGGAGAGGAGCCGGGATCAGCGGCGACAGCAGGATGGACGTGCTGCAGCGGTCCGCTGATGGGGTCTGAGCCCATGGGCGGAATGAAGAAGAAAGCGCTCGGCGTCACCGCCGCAGCCCCGGACGGGCCGCTGGCGGCACCGTTGCCGGACCCCGACCCCGGTACCGGGGGGAGCGCGCTCGGTGCCGGCAACCCGGTACCTCCGCCGTTAGGGAGCGGGTGCTCACCGCCGCCGGCGGGCGCGGCAGGGATGCCGCTGCCCGAACCCTGGCCCGAGGGGGCCCTGATTCCCGCAGCGGGCGCACCGGCCGCCGTGCCGGGTCCTTGGACGTCAGGGAGCGTCCGGAAGACAACGTAGTAGCCGGGGTTCGCCGAGAGGAAGCCCGACGGGTCCTCGGCCGGTTCCTGCTGGTAACCCGGCACCGTCAGGTGCTGGGCCGCCCCCCGATCCGTCCGGGCCGGAGTTACGGCCGCGATCCTCCGGGCCGGCACCAGGGGCCCGGAGACGGTCCCGGCCTGGCCCGGCATCGTTACCGGAACGGTCACGGGTACCGGTGCGGCCGGCGGCACTGCGGGCGCGACCGGCGGAACGGCAGGGGGCACGGCGCCGGGAGTTGACCCGACAGCCGGCGGAACCGGATCGGACGCGGGCGGGGCGGCCGGGACGTCACCGGCCCCCGGAACGGGATCGGTGGGCGGAACGGCTGGCTCCGGCGCGGGAGCAGGTTCGACCGGGGGTGTGGGGGCTGGGTCGGTCCCGGGAGCAGGGGGTGGCGCGGGCGCGGGGGCCGGGTCCACGACGGGGTCGGGGGCCTGGGTGGTGGCGGGCGCGGGCGCGGGGACGGGGTCGCTGGCCGGTGCAGGCGCCGGAGCGGGCGCCGGAGCGGTCTCGACCGCAGGGAGGCTGGCGGCCGGTGCGCTGACGGGAGCGGCCGCCAGCACCGGTTCAATGTTCAGCGGAGTGGGCGGCGGCGCGGCCGGAGCCGGCAGCGGAACAGCAGCCACGGGGGCCGCCACGGCCACCGGCGGGGCGGGCGCCACGGCCACCGGCGGGGCGGGCGCCACAGGTGCGGCGGGCACCGCCGTCGTGACGGCAGGTACCGGCACCGGGGCAGCCGGTGCCACCCGTGCCACCGGTGCGGCGGCAACCGGCGTGGCAGTGACGGCCGGCGTCGGAGATGTGCCGGGTGCTACCGGGTCGTCAGCCCTGGGCAGTTGGATCATGGTGCCGACGGCCGAGACCGGAACAGAAGAGACCGCACTGTAGGCCGGAGGTGCTGCGGCATTGGCCGAGGCCGCGGAGAGCGCCAGCCACGCCAGCCCTGCGCCTAATCCCAGGAGCCCGCGCTGCAGGAGGCGGCGCGCACGGGGGCAGTTTGTTGCAGGTTCCATGCGCAACTCACCTCCCCGAAACCCTTCGACGATTGGACTACAGGGTAAGTCCGGGGGCCGCGGCGAGTCCATAGCCCGCGGCAATATCCGCCCCGCAGAGCCCGGAAATCCGGGGTCAGCGCGCGTCGTTCGGGTAACTGATTCCCAGCTGGGCGCGCACGCCGTCGAACAGCCGCATGGTGTTCAGGGAGTCCTCCAGCGGCATGACCGGGCTCTCGTTTAGACCCTGCTGGATGCAGCGGGTGACCTCGCGGAGTTCGTACGTGTAACCGCGGCCCACCACATCAAACAGCTCGGTCCGCGGCTCCTCGAAGCCGACGCGCACCACCAGTTCCTTGGGGTTGTTGATGGAGCCGACGCTCTGCAGGAACCCCAGGCTGCCGGCCACGGTGGCCGTCCGGGGACCGTGGGCCAGCAGCGAGGAGGTCAGCTGCGCCTGGGCGCCGTGGTGGTAGCCCAGCGTCAACGCGTTCTGGGCGTCCACGCCGTCGTCGTTGATCCAGCCGGTGGCGCTCACGGTCTGCGGGAAGCCCAGGGTGCCCAGCGCCCACAGCAGGGGATAGATGGTGATATCGAGCAGGGCGCCGCCCCCGTCCGCCGGGGCCCAGAGCCGGGACGTCGGGGAGTAGGGGGCCGGGAAGCCGAGGTCGGCCGCCACCCATTTGACCTCGCCGATTTCCCCGGACGCGGCGATCTCAAAGGCGCGCTGCGTGCCGGGCAGGAACCGGCTCCACATGGCCTCCATCAGGAACAGTCCCCGCTCCCTGGCCAGGCCGATGAGGTCCGCGGCCTCCCGGGCGTTGACGGTCAGGGCTTTCTCGCACAGCACGTGCTTGCCGGCGAGCAGGGCCGCCCGGGCGATGGTGTGGTGCTGGGCGTGGGGGGTGGCGACGTAGACGACGTCGACGGCGTCGTCCGCCAGGAGCCGCTCGTAGCCGGCCGCGCCGTCGTGGTCCCCGTACGCCCGGGCGAAGCCGTAGTCGGCCGCGAAGGCATCCGCCGCGGCCTGGCTCCGTGAGCTGACGGCGTACAGCTCGGCGTCGGCCAGCAGCGCCAGGTCCCGGGTGACGGCGGCGGCGATCCCGCCGGTGGCCACCACGCCCCACCGCAGCCGCGCGCCCGTCGCGGTCCGGGGATCCTGGTCGGGTTGGCTGGACAGCCACGGGTTGGCGATGGGGGCTCTCATGATGCCATCCTCTCACCCGCCTGCCGCTACACGGGGGTGCCCGCCGTCGCGTGGTTCCGGGCAGTTTCTTCGGTGAGCCGGCCCTGCTGGAGCCGGAACCGCCGGTCCGTTTTATTGGCCAGGGCACGGTCGTGGGTGACCACCAGGATGGTGGTGTTGTGGTCCCGGCTCAGGGCGCTGAGGAGCTCGATGATGTGCTCACCGGTCTGCTCGTCGAGGTTGCCGGTGGGCTCGTCAGCCAGGATCAGCTTCGGTTCGTTGGCCAGGGCGCGGGCGATGGCCACGCGCTGCTGCTCGCCGCCCGAGAGCCGGTTGATCCGGCGGGTGTGCTTTTCCGGGTCCAGCTGCACCTGCTCCAGGAGCTCCCGGGCGCGCTCGGCCCGGGCGGCTTTGCGGAGGCCGGCGAACTCCATCGGCAGCATCACGTTATCCACGGCCGAGAGGTTCGGGATGAGGTTGAACTGCTGGAAGACGAAGCCGATGTCACGGCGCCGGTAGCGGGTCAGCTGTCCGTCGGGCATCCCGGCCAGGCTCACGCCGTCCACCAGCACGTCGCCGCTGGTGGGCTTGTCCAGCGCCCCCAGCAGGGAGAGCAGGGTGCTCTTGCCGCTGCCGCTCTTGCCCACGATCGAGGCGAGGGTGCCCTGTTCGAGTTCAAAGCTCACATCGTTGACCGGCTTGATGGTGCGGTCGCCGGACTTGAAGGTGCGGACCAGGTTCTTGACTTCGATCATGGCTATTCTCCTCGGAGGACTTCGATGGGACGGATGCGGGCGGTCAGCAGCGCAGGGACCAGCGCGCCAATGATGGCGACGCCGAACACCGCGGCGATGCCCGCCGCGATGACGCCCGGCGAGGCGCTCGCGGTGACGGAGTTCAACAGCTGGTTCGCTCCGCCGAAGGGGTTCCCGCCCGGAAAGCCGCCTGCGAAGCCGCCGCCGCGCCGGCCGGCGGCCGCGGCGGAGCTGTTGGAGCTGATCAGGGCCGAGGCGATGCCGCCGCTGGCAAAGGAGGCGACGGCGGCGCCCACCGCACTGCCCAGGGCCACCAGTACCAGGGCCTCCAGGACAAACTGCAGCCCGATGGTGCGGTTGGGCGCGCCGATGGCCTTCAGCACACCGATCTCCCGGCGGCGCTCGCGGACCAGCATCACCATGATCAGCAGGATGATGAGCCCTGCCGTGGCAAGCGCGGCGGCGAAGGCGATGAAGGAGATGTTCTTGACGCTGTCCAGGGAGCTCACGGCCGTCTGCAGGCCACGCTGGCCCTGGCTGACGTCGGCCTTGCTGGTGCCGAGCGCGGACTGCAGGGCCGTCTTGGCGGCGTCGACGTTCTCCATGCCGTTGACCGTGACGATTATGGTGGACAGTTCGCCCGGCAGGGCGGCGAGGGTCTGGGCCGTCGGCAGCGGTGCCAAGCAGGGCCCCTGTTGAGGCTGCGGCGTAGTTGCCCAGGCCGGTGCCCTGCGTCAGCTGCAGGGCCTTGCCGCTGGAGTCCACCCCGGCCCCGATGCCGGTGGCGGTCACCGGCAGGGAGAACGACGGAGCGGCCTGGCCGGTGCCGCCGGTGCTGCCGGAGGACTGGTTGCGGTTGCCGAGCGTCCCGGCGTCGACCGCGGCGGTCAGGCTCGTAGTGACGGTCGTGGCGGACTGGCCGCCGGGGCCGCCCTGGCCTGCCTGGCCGCCGGATCGTGCATGGCCGGCCTGCGCTGCGGCGGCCTGAGCTGCGGCCTGAGCTGCGACCTGGGCGGCGTTGCGGAGCCGCAGCGCCTTGGTGCCGACCACCGAGCTGACGTTGGGCACGGCGGCCGCGGTGGCTGCCTCCGCGGCGGTGAGCGGCTCCCCGCCGCCCTCGAAGCCCTGCCCGCCGGCCGGGTTGACGGTCAGGACGGTGCCCACCGAGGCGTTCAGTTCGGCAACCTTTCCGGTGACGGCCTGGTTGGCCACCAGCATGGACAGTGCGAGGCCGATGGCCACAGCGAGGACGGCCACAACGGCGGCGGTCCTGACCTTGTTTCGAAAGGCGTTGCCTACACTCCGGGCAAGGACGCTCACGGTACTCCTAGGGATCTGGCGCCGGAGTCTCCGGCGGCTGTTCCCACACTGGTACGGCTGGCTGTGCGGAGGTCGGGGGGTTCCTTTGGATCTGCTGTGAAGCACACAAAAGGGCCCCGGCCCTCCCGCGTGAACTGGTCACTGCGGGGGAGCCGGGGCCCTGGTGTGGAGCGTTAGGCTACTTGGTCAGCGGTCCGAGTACCGGATCGTCAACGTAAGCGGACTTAACGTTTTCCTTCGTCACGATGACCGGCGGCAGCAGGAACGCCGGCACCGTCTTGACCTTGTTGTTGTAGGACTTGTCGTCATTGACCTCAGGCTTCTTGCCCGCCTGGATGTCCTTGACCATGGTGATCGCGTGCTCAACGAGCTTGCGGGTGTCCTTGTTGATGGTGGAGTACTGCTCGCCTGCCATGATCGACTTGACGGACTCAACTTCGGAGTCCTGGCCGGTGACAACGGGGAGCGGCTTGCCGGCAGCCTTGACCGAGGTCAGGATTGCGCGGGCCAGCGTATCGTTCGGCGACAGGACGCCGTCGAGGGAGGCGCTGCCGTAGCTGCCGGTCAGCAGGGTGTCGGCGCGACGCTGGGCGTTCTCAGCCTTCCAGCCCTGGGTGACGGCCTGTTCGAAGGTCTTCTGGCCGGAGAGGACCTTGAGGGTGCCGTCGTCGATCTTCGGCTGGAGCACCTTCATTGCGCCGTCGAAGAAGACCTTCGCGTTGGCGTCATCGGGGGAACCGGCGAACAGTTCGATGTTGTACGGGCCGGACGGCTTCTTGGCCTTGAGTCCGTCCAGAAGCGCCTGGCCCTGGAGTTCGCCGACCTTGAAGTTGTCGTAGGCCACGTAGTAGTCAACGTTCGGGGTGTTCAGGAGCAGACGGTCATACGCGATGATGGTGGCGCCAGC
The DNA here is from genome assembly GCF_056397605.1 of Arthrobacter sp. 05L44. Classification (NCBI taxonomy): domain Bacteria; kingdom Bacillati; phylum Actinomycetota; class Actinomycetes; order Micrococcales; family Micrococcaceae; genus Arthrobacter; species Arthrobacter sp. 05L44. The sequence goes on from NZ_JBFTNS010000005.1 coordinate 31,439, forward strand.
GTCCTTGGCCTGCTTGAGCTGGGTACCGAGCTGGGCGCCGTCGATGGCACCCACGATGATGACCTTGTCACCCTTGGTGACCATCGCGCTGATCTGGTTCTGCTGCTCCGAAACGCCGCCGTTGGCGAACTGCACATCTGCCTTGAAGCCGGCGCCGTTGAGGCCGTCATTGAACAACTTCTCCGCCAGCACCCAGTTCTCACTGGTCTTCTGGGGGAGCGCGACGCCGATCGGGGAGTTCTTGGGGAACGCCTCGCCGCCGCCGCTTGCGCCGCCGGAAGTTCCGCTGTCGGAACGGCCGCAGGCTGTCAGCGCCAGTGCCGCAATAGCAGCGATCGCTGCTGCCTTTCCTGCTTTACCAATCATTTGCATTGCTTGGTTCACTTTCTTTTAGATGGTGTTCGGAGAATCGGGGTTGAGGGGCCGGGGAACCGGTCAGGATTCCTTGGCGATGACTTCCTTGGTGGACGTCGTCTCGTCAGGCCGGGCTTCGTTCCCGCGGCTGAAGTTCTTCATCATCATGCCGATGATCGACCTCTTGCCCTGGGTCTTGTTGTAGACGTCGAAGGCGACCGCGATCAGGAGCACCAGGCCCTTGATGATCTGGGTGAGGTCGGCGCCGACGCCGAGGAGCTGCAGGCCGTTGTTCAGCACGGCCATCACGAGGCCACCGACGATCGAGCCGATCACGGTACCGACGCCGCCGGTGACCGCGGCGCCGCCAATGAAGACGGCGGCGATCGCGTCAAGTTCCCAGCCGACGCCGTCGAACGGGCCGGAGGCGGTGGAACGGCCGACGAAGATCATGCCGGCGAGGCCGGCCAGGACCGACATGTTCATCATGACCAGGAAGTTGACCTTCTTGGACTGGACGCCGGAGAGCTCGGCCGCGTGGCGGTTGCCGCCGACGGCGTAGACGTGGCGGCCGATGATGGTCTTGGAGGAGATGAAGCCGTAGACCAGGACCAGGATCGCCAGGATCAGGCCCGGAATCGGGAACGAGGTGCCGGGGCGGCCGGTCGCGAAGAGGTACGTCGCGTAGAGGATGGCGCCGCAGATCAGGACGAGTTTGGTGATGGTGACCCAGGCCTCGGGGACCTCGGCGCCGAGGGCCTTGGCCTTGCGGCGGGAGCGGATCTCGCTGTAGATGACGAACGCGGCGCCCGCCAGGCCCAGCAGCAGGGTGAGGTTGTTATAGCCGGTGTTGGGGCCGAACTCGGGCAGGTAGCCGGAACCGATGTACTGGAAGTCGTTCGGCACCGGGATGGTGTTCGACTTGCCGACGAACTGGTTGAAGCCGCGGAAGAGCAGCATGCCGGCCAGCGTCACGATAAAGGCCGGAATACCGACGTAGGCGGTCCAGAAGCCCTGCCAGGCGCCGATCAGGGCGCCCAGGATCAGGCCGAAGAGGATTCCGAGGTACCACGGAATGCCCCAGTCCTGGATCATCAGGGCGACGCTGACGCCTACGAAGGCGGCGACGGAGCCGACGGAAAGGTCGATGTGGCCGGCGATGATCACCAGCACCATCCCGATCGCGAGGATCAGGATGTAGGAGTTGCCGTTGAAGAGGTTGATGACGTTGCCCGGGGTGAGCGTGCGGCCCTCTGTGAAAATCTGGAAGAAGACGATCAGTGCAACCAGGGCGAAGATCATGCCGAATTGGCGGGTGTTGCCGCCAAAGAGCTTCTTGAGCGCGTTCATTGTGTCAGTCCTTGTTGTCCGGAATGTTCTGGGTGGTCCAGAGGGTCAAGCGGTCTTGCGGGCGGAAGTCATGAGTTTCATGAGGCTTTCCTGGCTGGCTTCGTCTTTGTCGAGCACACCGGTGATGGCGCCCTCGAAGATGGTGTAGATGCGGTCGGAGAGGCCGAGGAGTTCGGGCAGCTCCGAGGAGATCACGATGACGCCTTTCCCCTGGTTGGCCAGTTGCTGGATGATGCCGTAGATCTCGTACTTGGCGCCGACGTCGATCCCGCGGGTGGGTTCGTCCAGGATCAGCAGTTCCGGGTCGGTGAACATCCACTTCGCCAGCACCACCTTCTGCTGGTTGCCGCCGGAGAGTTTGGCCACGCCTTCCTCGACGGACGGTGTTTTGGTGCGCAGTGACTTGCGGTACTGCTCGGCGACCGTGAATTCCTTGTCGGCGTCGACGACGTTGTGGCTGCTGATCTTCTTCAGCGCCGCGGACACCGTGGTGGCCTTGATGTCATCGAGCAGGTTCAGGCCCAGGGACTTGCGGTCCTCGGTGACGTAGCCGAGGCCGGCGTCGATGGCCTGCTTCACGGTCTTCAGGTGCAGTTCCCGGCCGTCCTTGTAGACCTGGCCGGAGATGAAGCGGCCGTAGGAGCGGCCGAAGATGGACCGGGCCAGTTCGGTGCGCCCGGCGCCCATCAGGCCGGCGAAGCCAACGATCTCGCCGCGGCGGACGAAGAAGTTGGAGTTCTTGCAGACCAAGCGGTCCTGGATCTGCGGGTGGCCGACGTTCCAGTTCTTGACCTCGAAGAACGTCTCGCCGATTTTCGGCTCGTGGTCCGGGAACCGGGACTCCAGGGTCCGGCCCACCATGCCCTTGATGATGCGGTCCTCGTCGACGCCGTCGGCCTTCACGTCCAGGGTCTCGATGGACTTGCCGTCACGGATGATCGTGATCGAGTCGGCGATCTGTTCGATCTCGTTGAGCTTGTGCGAAATGATGATCGAGGTGATGCCGCGGCCCTTCAGGCCCAGGATCAGGTCCAGCAGGTGCTGGGAGTCGGATTCGTTCAGGGCCGCCGTGGGCTCGTCCAGGATGAGGAGCTTGACCTTCTTGTTCAGCGCCTTGGCGATCTCCACCAGCTGCTGCTTGCCGACGCCGATTTCCTTGACCGGGGTGTCCGGGTCCTCGCGCAGGCCCACCCGGGCCAGCAGCTCGGTGGACCGCGTCCGGGCCTCGGCCCAGTCGATGACTCCGCGCTTGGTGGGTTCGTTGCCCAGGAAGATGTTCTCCGTGATGGAGAGTTCCGGGATGAGGGCGAGTTCTTGGTGGATGATCACGATGCCGGCGTGCTCGCTGGCCCGGATGTCCTTGAACTGCTGGACTTCGTTCTGGTAGACGATGTCGCCGGTGTAGCTGCCGTAGGGGTAAACGCCCGAGAGCACCTTCATGAGGGTGGATTTTCCTGCGCCGTTCTCACCGCAGATGGCGTGGATCTCGCCGGCCTTCACCCGCAGGGTCACCTCGGCCAATGCTTTAACGCCGGGGAATTCTTTGGTGATGGAGCGCATCTCGAGAATTACGGGATCGCTGTGCGTGTTGAGGGACGTCATCTGCCCTTACGCCTCCAATGCATGACTTCGTTGTCCGCCCCTGCAAACCGCAGGGCCGTCTGATGCAAAAGTAAACTGGATCACGCCGTTGTCGTCAAGTCTTTAACGCAACGGCTCGATAACAGCTTCTTTAGTTTCGCCGGATTCCGGCATGTTGGAACACCAAAGCTGTGGCCCCGAGCGCCTCGGCGCGGTCGCCGAGGGAGGACATGGTCAGGACCGTTGTCTCCCCGATAACCGGCACGGCGTGGCGCACCAGGCCCCGCCGGATCGGGTCCAGGAGCAGCTCGCCGAGCCCGGCCAGCGGTCCGCCGACGACGATCACCTCCGGGTTGATCAGGTTCGCGACGTTGCCCAGTGCGCGGCCCGCGGCGAGGCCGGCGTCGTCCACGACACGCAGGGTGGCCGAGTCCCGGGCGAGGGCCTTGCGGACGATGTCCTCCGACGTCAGCGGCTTGTCCTCACCCCGGCTCAGCAGTTCGATCATGGTGGTGGTGGACGCAATGGTTTCCAGGCAGCCGCGGTTGCCGCAGCGGCAGACGAGGCCGTGCTCGTGGATGGTGGCGTGGCCGATTTCGCCGGTGATGCCGACGTTGCCGTAGTACGGCATGCCGTTCAGGATCAGGCCGGCGCCGATGCCCGAGCCGATCTTGAGGAACAGCAGGTTGCTGATGCCGGTGTGCGGTCCCCAGGTGACCTCGGACAGGGCGCCGAGGTTGGCGTCGTTGTCGACGAAAACGGGGAGATCCAGCGCTTCCTCGAGGCGTTTGAGGATGTTGATGCCCACCCACTCGGGCAGGATTGCGCCCTGCGCGACGGTGCCGGTGCGGCGGTCGATGGGCCCCGGGATGCCGACGCCGGCACCCACCAGGGCGCTGCGCTCGACGCCGCTTCCGGCCAGCAGCCGGTCCAGCACCCCGACGGCGGCCTCGATGCCTTCCTCCGCGTGGTGGCCCAGCGGCAGCAGGACCGATTCTTCCGCGACCACGTGGTAGCTCAGGGAGGCCAGGACCACCCGCAGGTGCCGGCGGCCGAAGTCGATGCCGACGGCCACAGCGCCGTTGCTGTTGAGCCGGACGTTCAGAGCGCGGCGGCCGGAGCTGGTGATCGGTTCGGTGGACGCCAGCCCGGCGTCCTGCATGATCTTGACGATGTTGGAGACCGTGGCCGTGGAGAGGCCGGTCTGGCGGGCCAGTTCCGCCTGGGTGGAGGGCCCGGCCAGCAGGCATTCGATGATCCGTTGCTGGTTCAGATGCCGGAGGGCGGATTGCGACCCGGGGTTTTTGGTGCGGCTCCTCGTTGAGCGCGTTGGTGAGGGCATGCAATGAAGCGTGCCCCATCAACGCTTTGTAGTCAAGAAGTTAACGCAAGGGTCGGAGGGCGTGTCTTGCTCCGGCCCGTTGCCGAGCCGGACCTCAGCCGTGGATTTCTCGGTGGGCCCGTGCAAGGTCCCGGTAATGGGCGGCGTTCTGCTTGACGCCCTCGAACTCCTCGTCGCTCAGTTCCCGGCGGACCTTGGCGGGAACACCGGCGACCAGCGAGCGGGGCGGGATAACGGTGCCTTCCAGGACCACGGCGCCGGCGGCGATCAACGAGCCGGCCCCGATCACCGCGCCGTTGAGGATGGTGGCGCTCATGCCGATCAGGCAGTCGTCCTCGACCGTGCAGCCGTGCACCACTGCGCTGTGGCCGACGCTGACCCGGGCTCCGACGGTGCAGGGGAACCCCGGATCCGCGTGCAGCACCACGTTGTCCTGCAAGTTGGTGCCGGCACCGACAGTGATCGCGGCCGTGTCGGCCCGGACGGAGACGCCGTAGAAGGCGCTGGAGTCTTCGGCCAGGGTGGCTTTGCCGATCACCGAAGCGCTGGGGGCGACGAAGGCGGATGCGTGGACGGCCGGGGTGTTTCCGGCGAAGGCGTAGACAGGGCTCATGCCACCAGCCTAGGACACCTGCCTCTTGCGGGTCCGGCGGCCCTGAGTAGGATCGGGGCCATCCCGCCATGCACCCGGACGCGTCCCCAGGAGGCCGGTATGTTCCTGACACTGATGAAACAGCTGGCCGACGCCGAGTCGCTCGACCCCGCCGTCCGCACCGCGGAGCCGATCGCCGCCCGGCTGGTCGCCAACCCCCGACTCCGGCGCTTCTTCCACGGCGATGCCAACGGCATCCCGCCGCACGTGATCCTCAGCGACCTGCCCTTCGGCGCGTGGTTCATGGCGGTCTTCCTGGACCTGTTTCCGGACCGGGGGAGCCGGCGGGCGGCGCAGCGGCTGGTTGGCTTGGGTGTCCTTGCCGCCCCGCCGACGGCGATCAGCGGCTGGGCCGAATGGGCCCGGGCTGATCACGCGACGCGGCGGATCGGCGTCGTCCATGCCGCCGCGAACCTGACCGCGACGCTGATCTTCCTGGCCTCCTGGCGTGCCCGCCGCAAGGGCCGGCACCGGCTGGGGGTGGGCCTGGCCCGGGCCGGCGCCGTCCTGCTGGTGGCCGGCGGCTTCCTGGGCGGCTACATGCGGAGCAACCCAAGGCCCTGACCGGCCCTTTCCCCCGTTGCCCTATCACCTTTGGTTGTTCTGGGGCCCCGATGGCAACCAAAAGTGATAGCGCAACCGGGGGATGGGGGCTTAGGCGGGGGAGCGGAGGACCGTGAAACCCTCGCCGAGGTCCGGGCGGCCGAGTCCGGGGACGACGACGGCGATCGGCGCACCCGGTTCCGCGACCCGGCGCACTTCCCGCACGACGCCGTCCCATGCCGCCGGGGGCAGTTCGGCCAGGGCGTCGACCGCCCAGACCGCGGGGAACGCGGCGTCGGCGAAGGGCAGTACCTGTCCGCCCGCGACCGAGGCGGAGAGCCCGTGGGCGCGGGCCGCATGGATGTTCTCCTCCGAGGGATCGACGCCGGTGAAGTGGATCCCGGCGCGGACAAAGCGGAGCCCGTCCGCGCCCGTTCCGCAATCGAGGCCCAGCACGCCGCGCCGGCCCTCGGCCTTGAGCAGCTCGAGGAAGGCCTCGAGTTCATCCTGCGGTGACGCTTCCATGGCTCCAGTTAAGGACGGCGCGGGCCCGAAAACAAGCGCTCCCTGCGGGCGGGCCTCAGCTGAAGACGACGGTCCGGTTGCCGTCCAGTAGCACCCGGTGCTCGGCGTGCCACTGCACGGCCTGGGCGAGGGTGCGGCCCTCGACGTCGCGGCCCATCTGGACGAACTGCTCGGCGGTGCGGCGGTGGTCCACGCGGATGACTTCCTGCTCGATGATCGGGCCCTCATCCAGCGCGGCGGTGACGTAGTGGGCCGTGGCGCCGATGAGCTTCACGCCGCGGGCATGCGCCTGGTGGTACGGCTTGGCGCCCTTGAACGAGGGCAGGAAGGAATGGTGGATGTTGATCGCCTTGCCGGTGAGCTCGGTGCAGAGCTCGTCGGAGAGGATCTGCATGTACCGGGCCAGGACCGTGAGCTCGATGTCGTGTTCGGCCATGAGTTTCCGGAGGGCGTCCTCGGCGTCGGCCTTGGTGTCCTTGGTGACCGGGATGTGGTGGAACGGGATGCCGTAGAACTCGGCCAGGCCAGCCAGGTCACGGTGGTTGGAGACGATGGCGGGGATCTCGATGGGCAGGGTGCCGGAGCGCTGCAGGAACAGCAGGTCGTTGAGGCAGTGGGCGGACGTGCTCGCCATCAGCAGGGTGCGGACCCGGCGGCCGGCCGGGTTGAGGCTCCACTGCATACCGAACGCGTGGGCGACCGGCTCCAGCGCGGCGTGCAACTCGGCCGTCGGTGCCGCCGTGGTGGCTTCCACCCGCATAAAGAACGTCCCGGTGCCCTGGCTGCCGTACTGCTGGGAGTCCGTAATGTTGCAGCCGGCCACCAGCAGGGCGCCGGCCACAGCGTGCACAATCCCTGGCCGGTCCGGGCAGGAGAGGGTCAGAACGTAGGAAGCAGTCAGCTGGTCTTCAGTCACGAAAGACAAGCCTACCCGCGCTGGGATAGGCTGGATGAGTCGCAACTGGCGTTGGGTGGGTAACCACCAGGGAGCGGCACGCACGCAGACCACGGATCGTACGCCTGGGCCGAGGGTCATGTTTTTCCGGACGGCAGCCCCGCTGCCGGACCGCCACCGGTACCCCGATCATGGGTGTTCCGGCCGCGTTCCGGGTCCTTCACGGGCCCCGTAATTTTGCGGCGCCGTGGCGGCCCAGCCGGTAACCTGACCTTAAAGCAGTGACCGTTGCCAAGCCAGGAGTTCGTCGTGACTACTTCCCCTAGCCTTTCCTCAGCAGCCGTGAGCAACCAGCCGCTCGCTGACCTTGACCCCGAAATCGCCGCCGTCCTGGCCCAGGAGCTCGGCCGCCAGCGCGGCACCCTGGAGATGATCGCCTCCGAGAACTTCGCGCCGCGGGCCGTGATGGAGGCCCAGGGTTCGGTCCTGACCAACAAATACGCCGAGGGCTACCCGGGCCGCCGCTACTACGGCGGCTGCGAGTACGTCGACGTCGCCGAGCAGCTGGCCATCGACCGGGTCAAGGACCTCTTCGGTGCCGAGTTCGCCAACGTCCAGCCCCACTCCGGCGCGCAGGCCAACGCCGCCGCGCTGTCCGCCATGATCACCCCCGGGGACAAGATCCTGGGACTGTCCCTGGCCCACGGCGGGCACCTGACCCACGGGATGAAGCTGAACTTCTCCGGCAAGCTGTACGAGGTGGCCGCGTACCAGGTCGAGGAGGACAACTTCCGGATCGACATGGACAAGCTCCGCGAGCAGGCGCTCGCCGAGAAGCCGCAGGTCATCATCGCCGGCTGGTCCGCCTACCCGCGGCACCTGGACTTCGCGGCCTTCCGCTCCATCGCCGACGAGGTCGGCGCGCTGCTGTGGACCGATATGGCGCACTTCGCCGGCCTGGTGGCCGCCGGACTGCACCCGAGCCCGGTCCCGCACTCCGACGTCGTCACCTCCACCGTGCACAAGACCCTTGCCGGTCCCCGCTCGGGCGTCATCCTGGCCAAGCAGGAATGGGCCAAGAAGATCAACTCCAACGTCTTCCCCGGCCAGCAGGGCGGCCCGCTGATGCACGTCATCGCCGCCAAGGCCGTGGCCTTCAAGATCGCCGGCACGGAGGAGTTCAAGGAGCGCCAGGAGCGCGTCCTTGAGGGTGCCCGGATCATCGCCGACCGCCTGAACCAGTCCGACGTCGCCGAGGCCGGCGTCTCGGTCCTGACCGGCGGCACCGACGTGCACCTGGTCCTGGTGGACCTGCGGAACTCCCAGCTGGACGGGCAGCAGGCGGAGGACCTCCTGCACTCAGTCGGCATCACCGTCAACCGCAACGCCGTGCCCTTCGACCCGCGCCCGCCGATGGTCACCTCCGGCCTGCGGATCGGCACTCCGGCCCTCGCCACCCGCGGCTTCGGCGCCACGGAGTTCACCGAAGTCGCCGAGATCATCGCCACCGCGTTGAAGGCCGGTAGCGGGGCAGACGTCGAGGCGCTGCAGTCCCGCGTGGACAAACTCGCCGAAGACTTCCCGCTGTACCCGCAGCACGAGCAGTGGTGATTCGATGACCGCCACGAACTCCGCCCCCGCACAGCCGCAGACCGCCGGCGTCCTCGACGGCAAGGCCACCGCCGCAGCCATCAAAGCCGAGCTGACCCAACGGGTCGCCGCCCTCAAGGCCCGGGGCGTCGTCCCCGGCCTGGGCACCATCCTGGTCGGGTCCGACCCCGGAAGCACCTGGTACGTCGGCGGCAAGCACAAGGACTGCGCCGAGGTCGGCATCACCTCCATCCGGCGCGACCTGCCCGAAGAGACCACCCAGGACGAACTGCTGGCCGTGGTCCGGGAGCTCAACGAGAACCCCGAATGCACCGGCTACATCGTCCAGCTGCCGCTGCCCAAGCACATTGACCAGGACGTCATCCTCGAAGCCATGGAGCCGGAGAAAGACGCCGACGGACTGCACCCGATGAACCTGGGCCGGCTGGTGGCGAACGTCAGCGGACCCATGAAGTCCCCGCTGCCCTGCACTCCCAAGGGCTGCGTCGAACTGCTGACCCGGCACGGCATCGACCTCAACGGCAAGCGCGTCCTGGTGGTGGGGCGCGGCGTCACCATCGGCCGTCCCGTCGGGCTGCTGCTGACCCGCAAGGACGTCAACGCCACCGTCATCCTCGCGCACACCGGCACCGTAGACCTGCCCGCCGAACTCCGGCAGGCCGACGTCGTGATCGCCGCGGCCGGCCAGCCGCACATGATCAAAGCCGGCGACCTCAAGCCGGGCGCCATCGTGCTCGACGTCGGCGTCAGCCGCGTCGACGACGGCTCCGGCAGAGCCGTGGTCACCGGCGACGTGGACCCGGCCGCGGCCGACGTCGCCGCCTGGCTGTCGCCGAACCCCGGTGGCGTGGGGCCGATGACCCGCGCCATGCTGCTGGCCAACGTGGTGGAAACCGCCGAACGCCAGCTGCAGGACGGACTCTCCGCCGCCTCCTGACCGGACCCGCGGGCCCGCAGCTGCTGCCGTATCAACCCTTCGAAACGGCAGCGGGTGTGGGCCCGCGGCCCAGGAAAATAAAATGTCTGGATTTTTTTACGAAAAGACTCTTTCATAGTTTGCCGGGATGGACTACCGTGTTCCGGGTGTCTGAACTTGTGTCGAAAGAGTCCCCGTTGACCAGTGCCGCCGAAACCGGCGAACCCCAGTACGTCATCACCGCCGAAAACCTCACCAAAACGTATGGCGACGTGACCGCCGTCGACGGGATCACCTTCCGCGTGCCCGCCGGCGAGGCGTTCGGCCTCCTTGGTCCCAACGGCGCCGGCAAGTCCACCACCATGAAGATGATCGGCGGGGTCTCGCAGCGGACCTCCGGCAGCCTGAGCATCATGGGCCTGGACCCGGAGCAGCACGGCCCCGAGGTCCGCGCCCACCTTGGTGTGGTGCCGCAGCAGGACAACCTCGATGAGGAACTGAAGGTCCGCGACAACCTCCTGGTCTACGGCCGCTACTTCGGCCTGCCCATGAGCTACCTCAAGCCCAAAGCCGACGAACTGCTGGAATTCGCCCAGCTGACGGACAAGGCCAAGTCGAAGGTGGACGCCCTGTCCGGCGGCATGAAGCGCCGGCTCACGATCGCCCGGTCCCTGATCAACGAACCGCGCATCCTGCTCCTGGACGAACCCACGACCGGACTCGATCCGCAGGCCCGGCACATCCTCTGGGACCGGCTGTTCCGGCTCAAGGAACAAGGCGTCACCCTGATCCTCACCACCCATTACATGGACGAGGCGGAACAGCTCTGTGACCGCCTGATTGTGGTGGACAAGGGAAAGATCATGGCCGAAGGTTCCCCGGCGAGCCTGATCCGCGAATACTCCACCCGCGAGGTCCTGGAGTTGCGCTTCGGCTCCGAACGGAACGCCACCGTGGGCACCGAACTCGAAGGCATCGGCGAACGGATTGAAACCCTGCCGGACCGCGTCCTCATTTATGCCCACGACGGCGAGGCCGCGCTCGAGCAGGTCTCCTCCCGGGGCCTGCACCCGGTCACGTCCCTGGTGCGCCGCTCCTCGCTGGAAGACGTCTTCCTGCGCCTGACCGGTAGGAGCCTCGTTGACTGAGTCAGTACAAACGACGCCGGCGCCAGCTTTGCGTGCCCACGCGCCGGCCGTCTCGGCCGCCCGCGCCCGCCGCTGGGGCGCCTTCTACTACGCCGAGCAGGTTCTCCGCGTGATGAAGGGCTACGGCTGGACCATCGTGATGTACGGCGTCGGCCAGCCCGTTGCCTATCTTTTCGCCATGGGCGTGGGCCTGGCAACCCTGGTGGACACGAACTCCACCGCGGCGTTCGGCGGCGTCAGCTATCTGGCGTTCATCGCGCCGGCGCTGCTGATTTCCGCGGCGGTGATGACGGCGGCCAATGAATTCACCTTCCCGGTGATGGACGGCTTCAAATGGCGCCGGGTCTACTACGGCCCGCACGCTTCACCGCTGACCCCGGAACAGATCGCGGCAGGCCAGATCATCGCCGTCACGGTCCGCTTTGTGCTGCAGTCCGCCATCTACTTCGGCGTGGTGGCCCTCTTCGGCGCCTCCCCGGGCGCCTGGGGCTGGGTCTCCATCCTGGTGGCCACCCTCGCCGGGCTCTCGTTCGGCCTGCCCCTGATGGCCTACGCCGCCACGATCAAAAACGACAAGGGCCAGTTCGCGATGGTGATGCGCTTCATCGTTATGCCGCTGTTCCTGTTCTCCGGAACCTTTTTCCCGCTGGACACCCTGCCCCTGGCGGTCCGCTGGATCGGCTGGATCTCGCCGATCTGGCACGGTACCGAGCTGGGGCGGGTGTTCACCTACGGCTATGAGGAAGCACCCCTGCTGACCGTGGTCCACCTGGTGTTCCTGCTCGGCCTCACTGTCATCGGCTGGGTCCTGACCCGGCGCCAGTTCGCGAAAAGGATGGCATCATGAGCGTGCTTGCCGGCCACCCCGGTTCGGGAAGCCAAGCCGCCGGACGGAGCGTCACCGACGCTGCACGCGAGCGTAACTTCGGGCCGCTCTACTCCCGCAACGTCCGCGCTGTCGTCGCGCGCGGGCTGATGGCCACCAAGAGCAGCAACTGGATGGTCATGGTCTCCGGCTTCTTCGAACCCGTGCTGTACCTGATCTCGATGGGTGTGGGCCTCGGCGCGATCGTCGGGGCCGTGCAGGGCCCGGGCGGGCAGCAGATCTCCTACGCCGCCTACATCGCCCCGGCATTGCTGGCGGTCTCGGCGATGAACGGCGCGGTGTACGACTCCACCTGGAACGTCTTCTTCAAGATGAATTTCGCCAAGCTCTACCAGGGCATGCTGTACACGTCCCTGGGGCCGATCGACGTCGCCATGGGTGAAATCTTCCTGGCCCTGCTCCGCGGGTTTATGTACGCTACCGGCTTCACCGCCGTGATGGGCGTGATGGGGCTGATCACCACACCCTGGGCCATCCTGATGGTCCCGGCCTCGGTGCTGATCGCGTTTGGCTTCGCCAGCTTCGGCATGGGCATCACCAGCTATATGAAGACGTTCCAGCAGATGGACTGGATCAACTTCGTGATGCTGCCGATGTTCCTCTTCAGTGCCACGTTCTACCCGCTGGCCGTCTACCCGCAGTGGATCCAGTGGCTGATCCAGGCGATGCCGCTCTGGCACGGCGTGGAACTGCTGCGCCAGATCAGTGTTGGGGTGTTCACCCCGGCCACCGCCATCCACATTGGCTACTACCTGGTCATGATCCTGCTCGGCGTTACCCTCACCACGGGCCGGCTCCGCAAGCTGTTCCTGAAGTAACCCGCCAGCAGCACGCGGCGTTCGCCCGGGGTGGAAGCGCCGCCCCGGGCCTCTCCGGTTTGCGATAATAAGCTCATGCGATCCCTGGACAATCCTTCTGCCAAGCCGTCCGCCTTCAACGCGGCCACCGGGAAATTCTCGATGTTCCGCCTCAGCGGCCTGGGAATGTCCGTCTTTATCATCGCCTTCCTGGTGGCCGTCATTTTCGCGGCCAACCAGAACGACGTCGTCGGCTGGGTTGTTGCCGTGATCGCAGCCTTCTGGCTGGCGCTGGCAGCGTTCGTGGTGTTCAGCATCCAGCGGGCCGCCAAGAAGGCCGGCGCCAAGTTCAACGAGGCGCAGAATGCGTTCAACTCGGCCGTCGGCCGGGCCCCCTCATCCGGCAGCGCCGACCATGGAGGCACCCGCCTGGTGAACGAGGCCCGCGGTGCGGACGACATCCGCGACATGAAGCTGGACCACTCCTTCAAGATCGTGCAGGTGCAGGTCCGGGTGGTGGAGCAGGAACGCGCCAAGGGTGAGGCCGCGGACCAGGACACCATCCGCCGCGCCCTGGAAACCATCGAGATTACTGCCACAAACGCGCGGGACATGATCAAGCCCTCCGGTGCCCCCGACGAGCCGGTCAGCGGAACTGTCATCGACTAGAGTGGAGCGGGTGAGCTCGGCATTGAAGAAGGACCACCTTCGCATCGCATCGGTAAACGTCAACGGCCTCCGCGCCGCCTACAAGAAGGGCATGGCGGAGTGGCTGGCGCCCAGGGACGTCGACATCCTCTGCCTGCAGGAGGTCCGTGCCCCAGACGCGGTGGTCCACGAGTTGCTCGGTGAAGGCTGGTACATCCTGCACGCCGAAGCCGAGGCCAAGGGACGGGCCGGCGTCGCCATCGCCTCCCGCACCGAACCTATCGCCACCCGGAGCGGCATCGGCGATGACTACTTCGCCACCACGGGCCGCTGGGTCGAGGCCGACTACATCGTCCGCAATGCCGCAGGCGAGGCCTCCCAGCTGAGCGTGGTGAGCGCCTACGTGCACTCCGGCGAGGCAGGCACCCCGAAGCAGGACGACAAATTCCGGTTCCTCGACGTTATGGTCAACCGGCTGCCGGAGCTGGCTAAGCACAGCGACCACGCCCTGGTGGTGGGTGACCTCAACGTCGGCCACACCGAGCTGGACATCAAGAACTGGAAGGGCAACGTCAAACGTGCCGGCTTCCTGCCCGAGGAGCGTGCGTACTTTGACCGCTTCTTCGGCGAGGAAATCGGCTGGAAGGATGTTCACAGGGGCCTGGCGGGTACCGTCGACGGCCCCTACACTTGGTGGTCGCAGAGAGGACAGGCCTTCGACAACGACACTGGCTGGCGCATCGACTACCAGATGGCCACGCCCGCCCTCGCCGCCGCGGCGGTGTCAGCTGTTGTTGACCGGGCGCCGTCCTGGGACACCCGCTTCTCCGACCATGCCCCGCTGGTAGTGGACTACCGGCTCTGAGTTCAAAGGCTTCTAACACCATGACCAGCACAACCGCCACTGCGCCCAAGAAGCGCATCCTCTCCGGCGCCAAGCCCACCGCCGATTCCCTCCACCTGGGCAACTACATCGGGGCCGTGCGCAACTGGGTGGACATGCAGTCCGAATACGACGCAGTGTTCTTCATCCCGGACCTGCACGCCATCACCGTCGACTTCGAGCCCGCGGAGCTTGCCAAGCGGACCCGCATCGTCGCCGCGCAGTACATCGCGGCCGGGATTGACCCCGACAAGTCCATCTTCTTCGTGCAGTCCCACGTTCCGGAACACGCGCAGCTCGCGTGGGCCCTGAACTGCATCACCGGGTTCGGTGAAGCCTCCCGCATGACCCAGTTCAAGGACAAGACCCAGAAGTTCGGTGCCGAAGCCGCGACCCTGGGACTCTTCGCCTACCCGACGCTGATGGCCGCCGATATCCTGCTGTACCAGACGGACCTGGTTCCGGTGGGCGAGGACCAGCGCCAGCACCTGGAGCTGACCCGCAACCTGGCCCAGCGATTCAACACCCGCTTCGGCGAGACCTTCACCGTGCCCGAGGCGACCATCCTCAAGGCCAGCGCGAAGATCTATGATCTGCAGAACCCGGCGGCGAAGATGTCCAAGACCGGCGAATCACCCAACGGCTCCATCCAGCTGCTGGAGGACCCCAAGATTGCCGCCAAGCGCATCAAGTCCGCCGTGACCGACGCCGGGACGGAGATCCGTTTCGACGCCGAGGAGAAGCCGGGCGTCTCGAACCTGCTGACCATCTACTCGACGCTGACCGGCAAAACGGTGGCCGAACTCGAAACCGAGTACCAGGGCAAGATGTACGGCCACCTGAAAACGGACCTGGCCGACGTCATGGTCGACTTCATTACGCCGCTGCGGAACCGGACCAACGAGCTGATGGCCGACCCCGCTGAGCTGGACAGGCTGCTGGCCCAGGGCGCCGAACGCGCCCGCGAAATCGCCTCCGTGACGCTGGCCCGGGTGTACGAGCGGATGGGGTTCCTGCCAACCCTCAGCTTGGCGGGAGTCCACTAGCGCAATGTCCTCCGCCAGCAAAGTCACCTCCAGCGACACCGCGCGCACCGCCCACCACGGCGGGCGCAAGGGATCGGCCGCCGCACCCCACCGGGGTCCGGCGGCCGGCAACGGGGAGACCCCGGAGGAGGGCATCAGCATCGGCGTGATCCTGGGCTTCCCGCCGGAGATCGCCGAGGAACTGCAGCGCTGGCGCGCCTCCTTTGGGGACCCCATGGCCGCCACGGTGCCGGCGCACATCACGCTGGTGACCACCACCATGACGCAGGACTGGGAAGCTACGCGCAGCCACGTCCGGGAGGTGGCCCGGCAGCAGGAACCCTTCACGGTGACGATCGCCGGCACGGGCTCGTTCCGGCCGGTCTCCCCGGTGGTGTTCCTGAACGTCGAGGCGGGCTTCGGCGAGTGCGTGAACCTGCACCGGCAGCTCCAGGCCGGCCCGCTGGAGCGTGACCTGCCCTTCGCCTATCACCCGCACGTCACCGTGGCCCACGATGTCGCGCCCGAAAGCCTCGATGAGGCCGAAACGGTGCTGAAGGACTATAGGGCCAGCTTCCCGGTGGCTAGCATGGGACTTTACGAGCACGATGACAACGGCATCTGGCAGCTACGGGAAGAACTTGACTTTGGCACCGAACTTGACGACCACCGAGGCCCGGCCGACGAAGCAAGCGGCCGCTGACCCGCCCCTCCCCACCGAACTCGCCCGGCTGAAGCTTGAGGTGATCCGGAAGCGGGTCGACTGGGGCAAGGCCCGGCGGTCCGGCGGCGGCCTGGCCGGGCTGCTGGCCATGGTCCAGTGGCTGCTTGCCCGGCTCAACGCGTTCCGTCCGATGCGCGCGTTCCAGCACTACAACCTGCAGCACGGACCGCTGATGAGCGCCGGAATCGGCTTCAACATGTTCTTCTCCATCACCGGTTTGCTGGCGACCGGCTTCTCGATCGCCGGGCTGCTGCTGCGCGGCCAGCCGGCCCTGCTGGACAAGGTGGTGGGCAGCGTGGCCACCAGCGCCCCGGGCCTGCTCAAGGTCGACGGACGCGAGGGCCTGGTGGACCCGCAGGAGCTGCTGAACCCCAGCGGCCTCGGGTGGACGGCCGTGATCGCCGCCATCGTCACCGTGGTGACCTCGCTGGGCTGGATCGCCGGCCTCCGCGACGGACTGCGCGGTGTGCTGCGGATCGGGCCGCTGAAAATCAACCCGCTCCTGCTGAAACTGCACGACGTCGGCACCCTGCTGTTGCTCGGCGTCGCCCTGGTCATCAGCGCCGGCGCCTCCCTGGTGTTCGGTACGGCGGCCGGCTGGGTGGCCGAGCAGCTCAAGCTGGACCCGGTTGTGGCCGGCCCGCTCACCACGTCTATCAAAATCGGCGTGCCCCTGGTGCTCGGCTGGGTCACTGCCCTGATCATGTTCCGCCTCGCCGGCGGCCTGAAACTGCAGCGCCGGGCCCTCCTGGAAGGCACCATCCTGGCCGCCGTGGGCACCAGCGTGCTGCAGATCTTCAGCGCCGAGCTCCTCGCCAGCGCCGGCCGGAACCCGCTGCTGGCCCCGTTCGCCATCATCATCGGCCTGCTCATCTGGTTCAACCTGGTCAGCCAGGTCTACCTGGTCTCCGCCGCCTGGTCCGCGGTGCGGGAAGAGGACCTCAAGACCTCAACGCCGGCCAGAACGGCGGGCTGGGGAGCCCGTCAGGTCCAGCCGGGCAAGACCCCGTCAGAGCACGAGCACCGGCGCCCGGCCGAGACTTTCAGGCGTCGAGGTACTGATCGGCCCATGCCGAAATAATCCTGGCCGCGCGGGCTGCCTGGCCCTTGCCCGTGAGCAGGTGGTCCGAGCCCTCCAGCGAGACGAAATTGCGCGGATGCCGTGCTGTCTGGAAGATGCTGCTGGCGTTCTCGATGCCCACCGTGTTGTCGGTGGGGGAGTGCAGCACCATCAGGGGCTTGTGCAGCCGCCGGATGCAGTCCGTCAGGTCCGCGTTCTCCAGGTCCTCGACAAAGTGGCGGCGGATTTCCACGCGTTTGCCGCCCAGGTCCACTTCCGCGCTGCCCTCGCTGAGGATGCGGTCCAGGGCCGCGTCGAAGACGTGGGCCACGTGCTTGGGGGAGAACGGCGCGCCCACCGTGGCCACGGCGTCGAGGCCGGGAATACTGCCGGCGGCCGCCAGCACGGCCGCGCCGCCGAAGGAATGGCCCACCAGCAGCGACACGGGCCGCCCCGCGCCGTTCATGAACTCAGCGGCCCGCACGGTGTCCGCCACCTTGTGGCTGAAGGAGCCCTCGGACCAGAGGCCCGCGGATTCACCCAAGCCCAGGTTGTCGAACCGGAGCATGCCCACCCCGTTGTCCGCCAGGGCCTTGCACATCCGGGAGGCGGCCGGGCTGTCCTTGCCGAGGGTGAAGCCGTGGGAGAACACGCCCCAGCCCTTCGCCGGGCCTTCGGGGAGGTCGACGACGCCGGAGAGCAGCTCGCCGGTGGAGCCTTCGAAGGTGACTTTTTCGGACCGGGACACAGGCGTCCCCTTTCGGCTGGGCGGGAAACGACGACGGCGCCCCCACCGGAAGGTGGGAGGCGCCGTCGTCGTTTGGAACTGGTGGTGCGGGTGCTGCTAGATTTTGCGGGCCAGGATGGCCTGCTTGACCTCGGCAATGGCCTGCGTGACCTGGATGCCGCGGGGGCAGGCCTCGGTGCAGTTGAAGGTGGTGCGGCACCGCCACACGCCTTCCTTGTCGTTGAGGATCTCCAGGCGCATGTCGCCGGCGTCATCCCGGGAATCGAAGATGAAGCGGTGCGCGTTCACGATCGCGGCCGGGCCGAAGTACTGGCCATCGGTCCAGAACACCGGGCAGGAGGATGTGCACGCGGCGCAGAGGATGCACTTGGTGGTGTCGTCGAACCGCTCGCGGTCCTCGGCGGACTGCAGGCGTTCCTTGGTGGGCTCGTGGCCGCGGTTGATCAGGAACGGCATGACTTCGCGGAAGGACTGGAAGAACGGCTCCATGTCCACGATCAGGTCCTTCTCGACCGGCAGGCCCTTGATCGGTTCGACCGTGATGGGCTTGGTGGTGTCCAGGTCCTTCAGCAGGGTTTTGCAGGCGAGGCGGTTGCGGCCGTTGATGCGCATGGCATCGGAGCCGCAGACGCCGTGGGCGCAGGACCGGCGGAAGGAGACGCTGCCGTCCATTTCCCACTTGATCTTGTGCAGGGCGTCCAGGACACGGTCCGTGCCGTACATGGTGACCTGGAAGTCGTCCCAGGTGGATTCCTCGGAGACCTCGGGGTTGTAGCGGCGCACGCGCAGCGTGACGTCGAAGGAGGGGATTTCCCCGCCGCCGCCGACGCCGGCGGGCAGTTCGATCTTGGAGGCTGGCTCAGCGAGTTCAGCGGTCATCTTAGTACTTCCTCACCATCGGCTCGTAGCGCGTAAAGACCACCGGTTTGGTGGCAAGCCGGATGCCGGCAACCGACTCGGCGGAACCGTCCGCCGGGGCGTGGTCATCCTTGTACGCCATGGAGTGCTTCATGAATTTTTCGTCGTCACGGTCCGGGAAGTCCTCACGGAAGTGCCCGCCACGGGATTCCTCGCGGTGCAGGGCAGCCACGGTCATCACCTTGGCCAGTTCCAGCAGGAAGCCCAGTTCCACGGCCTCGAGCAGGTCCAGGTTGAAGCGCTTGCCCTTGTCCTGGACGCTGATGCGCTGGTACCGCTCCTCGAAGGAGGCGATGTCCGCGAGGACCTGGTTCAGCGTGTCGGCGGTGCGGAACACCTGCATGTTGGCGTCCATGGTGTCCTGCAGTTCCTTGCGGATCTGGGCCACCTTTTCGGTGCCGTCCGCGGTGCGGACGTGCTCGAGCAGGTTCAGCGTGTACGCCTCGGGATCCGCGGGGAGTTCCACGAAGTCAGCGGTCTTGGCGTACTCCGCGGCGGCGACGCCGGCACGCTTGCCGAAGACGTTGATGTCCAGCAGCGAGTTGGTGCCGAGGCGGTTGGAGCCGTGGACCGAGACGCAGGCCACCTCGCCGGCGGCGTAGAGGCCGGGGACGATCGTGTCGTTGTCCTGGAGGACTTCGGCGCTGATGTTGGTGGGGATGCCGCCCATGGCGTAGTGCGCCGTCGGGAACACCGGAACGGGCTCCGTGTACGGCTCCACACCCAGGTAGGTGCGGGCGAACTCGGTGATGTCCGGCAGCTTGGCGTCGATGTGCGCCGGCTCCAGGTGGGTCAGGTCCAGGAGGACGTAGTCCTTGTTCGGGCCGCAGCCGCGTCCCTCGCGGACTTCGTTGGCCATGGAGCGGGCCACGATGTCGCGCGGGGCGAGGTCCTTGATGGTGGGGGCGTAGCGCTCCATAAAGCGCTCACCCTCGGAGTTGCGCAGGATGGCACCTTCGCCGCGGGCTGCTTCGGAGAGCAGGATGCCCAGGCCGGCAAGGCCGGTCGGGTGGAACTGGAAGAATTCCATGTCCTCCAGCGGGATGCCGCGGCGGAAGGCGATGCCCATGCCGTCACCGGTGAGGGTGTGGGCGTTGGAGGTGGTCTTGAACACCTTGCCGGCGCCGCCGGAGGCGAACACCACGGACTTGGCCTGGAAGACGTGCAGTTCGCCGGAAGCGAGGTCGTAGGAGACGACGCCGGCAACGCGCTTCTGCTTGTACGGGGTGCCGTCCTCGCGGACCGCGTCCTCCTCGACGGTCAGCAGGTCCAGCACGTAGTACTCGTTGTAGAACTCAACGTTGTGCTTGACGCAGTTTTGGTACAGGGTCTGCAGGATCATGTGGCCGGTGCGGTCTGCGGCGTAGCAGGCACGGCGGACCGGGGCCTTGCCGTGGTCGCGGGTGTGGCCGCCGAAGCGGCGCTGGTCGATCCGGCCCTCAGGCGTGCGGTTGAACGGCAGGCCCATCTTCTCAAGGTCCAGGACGGCGTCGATCGCTTCCTTCGCCATAACCTCGGCAGCGTCCTGGTCCACCAGGTAGTCGCCACCCTTGATGGTGTCGAAGGTGTGCCATTCCCAGTTGTCCTCTTCGACGTTGGCGAGGGCTGCACACATGCCGCCCTGCGCCGCGCCGGTGTGGGAGCGCGTGGGGTAAAGCTTGGTCAGTACTGCTGTTCGGGCGCGCTGACCGGATTCGATCGCGGCGCGCATGCCAGCGCCACCGGCACCAACAATGACGACGTCGTACTTATGGACCTGCATACCAGATGCTCTTTCTCTCAAAATTCGCTGTTTTACACTGCCGGCGAAACCTGCGCAGTGAAGTCTCTGGTCCGCGCCCGCTCGGGCAGACGGGGATCAGCGCCCGGAACTCCGGGCCGCTACTAGGCCGGGCAGAACCCGCCGGGGAGCTGCACGCCGTTGACCACCGGGCACGGGTTGAAGGTGAAGATCACCAGCGTGCCCAGGATGACAATGGCGGCGGCAGCCGCGTAGAGCACGATCTTCAGCCAGAGGCGGGTCGCGTCCTTCTCGGCGTAGTCGTTGATGATGGTGCGCACGCCGTTGGTGCCGTGGAGCATAGCCAGCCACAGCATGGCGAGGTCCCAGATTTGCCAGAACGGGTCCGCCCACTTGCCGGCGACGAAACCGAAGTCAATGGCGTGGATGCCTTCGCCGACCATCAGGTTGACGAACAGGTGGCCGAAGATCAGCACCACCAGGACCACGCCGGAAAGCCGCATGAAGAGCCACGCGATCATTTCGAAGTTGCCCTTCGAGGAACCGTTGCGGCGGTACTGCGGCGCGATCCGGCCGCTGCCCATCTGCGGGCTGCGCGGGCTCTTAATCTCAGTTGCAGTCATGGCTCAGTGACCTCCGAGGGCGAGGGACAGGTGGCGGATGGAGAAGCCGATCATGACAACGACCCAGAGACCCAGGACCGTCCACAGCATCTGGCGCTGGTACTTGGCGCCCTTCTTCCAGAAGTCGACGGCGATGATCCGCAGGCCGTTGAAGGCGTGGAACACGATCGCTGCGACGAGGCCCGTTTCACCCAGGGCCATAAGGGGGTTCTTGTAAGCACCAATCACGGCGGTGTAGGCCTCGGGGGACACACGCACCAGAGAGGTGTCCAGCACGTGGACCAACAAGAAGAAAAAGATCACTACACCGGTAACGCGGTGTCCAACCCAAGACCACATGCCTTCACGGCCGCGGTACAAGGTGCCAGCTGGTTTTGTCGGCACTGAATAAACCTCCCTGCAACACAGCGGCGCTGGCATGGGATCCACGCGGGGGGAACGCCTGCTGCGAGAGCACTCGTAAGCTCAAGCCTAAATCTAGGCTTCGCTCTTAGCTTATTCAATTCAGCGGATCGATGGTGACGGCGCCCTGCGGGGTTTTTGGCCGGTTTTGAGACGAACGCCACATCCGGCGTCGGCAGCGGCCGTGTTCCCGGGCGCCCGACGTGGCGCGTACGCGTGGCCACACAGGGGATGACGGGCCGGTTCGGCTAAAGTAGCCGTGATGACTACAGACAAAGTGACCAGCCACGATTCACCCGAGGCCGCGGCGGCAGACTCTCCGCTGGACCGTTTTATCGCGGTGATTCCGGCAGGCGGCGTGGGGACCCGGCTCTGGCCGCTGTCCCGGGCAGCCGCCCCCAAGTTCCTGCATGACCTCACCGGTTCTGGCAGTACTTTGTTGCGCGCCACGTACGACCGGCTGGAACCCCTGGCCGGCAGCCGGGTCCTGGTGGTCACCGGCACCGCCCACCGCGACGCCGTGTGCAGCCAGCTGCCCGAGGTGCGCGAGGCTGACCTCGTCCTGGAGAGCGAGCCCAAGGATTCCGGCGCCGCGATCGGGCTGGCCGCTGCCATCCTGTACGAACGCGACCCCCACACCATCATGGGGTCCTTCGCGGCGGACCAGGTCATCAGCCCCGACGAGCTGTTCCAGGACGCCGTGCGCGAGGCCATCCACACCGCGGCCGCCGGCAAGATCGTCACCATCGGCATCAAGCCGACCCACCCCTCCACCGGGTTCGGCTACATCCGCGCCGGCGACAAGCTGAGCGTGCCCGGTGCGCCGAGTGCCCACACGGTGGTCGAGTTCGTCGAGAAGCCCAGTGAGGACGTCGCCCAGCAGTACCTGGACAGCGGCGAGTACGCCTGGAACGCCGGGATGTTCGTGGCGCCGGTCTCCCTGATGCTCAAGCACCTGGAAGCCAACCAGCCCGAACTCTTCGCCGGCCTGCAGGAAATCGCCAAGGCCTGGGACACCCCGCTGCGCGACGAGGTCACGGCCCGGGTCTGGCCGACGCTGCCCAAGATCGCCATCGACTACGCAGTCGCCGAGCCGGCCGCGGCTGCCGGGGACGTCGCCGTCGTACCCGGAACCTTCCGCTGGGACGACGTCGGGGACTTCGCGTCCGTGGGCCGCCTGAACAGCGCCAAAGAGGTCGACGACGTGACCGTGATCGGGGAGGGCGCCCGCGTCTTCACCGAAAACGCCAGCGGCGTGGTGGTCACCGACACCAAGCGTGTGATCGCCCTGATCGGCATTGAAGACGTTGTCATCGTGGACACCCCGGACGCGCTGCTGGTGACCACCAAGGCCCACTCCCAGCGGGTCAAGGCCGCCGTCGACGCGCTCAAGGCCAGCGGCGACACGGACGTCCTCTAGCCCGACCCCGCTGCGGCGCGTGTTCTGCCGTAACCCGCGGACCGCGATGCCGCTATTTATGCGACTCTCGCTACAGTGAATGTGTGCGTAATTACACTACTGAAGCTGAGCCCACCACCTTGGTGGGGCCGTGGCTGGAGCCGCTGCTCCCGGAGCTGATCGAGTTCCGCCGTGACCTCCATGCGCACCCGGAGCTGTCCTTCAAGGAGTTCCGCACCACGGAGAAGCTGGCCCAGCGGCTGGAGGCCGCCGGGCTGAAGCCGCGCCGCCTCGAGGGCACCGGGCTGACCGTCGATATCGGGGAGGGGCCCATCGCCACCGCCCTCCGCGGTGACATCGACGCCCTGCCCATCATCGAAGAGACCGGCCTGCCGTTCGCGTCCAAGAACCACGGCGTCACGCACGCCTGCGGCCACGACGTGCACACCACCACCATGCTGGGCATCGCTTTGGTCCTGCAGAACCTGCACGAATCCGCCCCGCTGGGCGGTACGGTCCGGATCATCTTCCAGCCGGCGGAGGAGACCATGCCCGGCGGCGCACACGCGTGCATCGAACAGGGTGTCCTCGACGGCGTGCCCCGGATCCTCGCGCTGCACTGCGACCCCCGGATCGAGGTCGGCAAGATCGGCACCCGGATCGGCGCCATCACCTCGGCATCGGACACCATCAAGATTGAGCTGACCGGCCGCGGCGGCCACACCTCGCGCCCGCACCTGACCGAAGAACTCGTCTTCGCCCTGGCACAGATCGCCGTGAACGTCCCCGCCGTGCTGTCCCGCCGCGTCGACGTGCGCAGCGGAGTCTCCGTGGTCTGGGGGCACATATCGGCCGGCTCGGCCCCGAACGCCATCCCCGCGAGCGGCTACATGGCCGGCACCATGCGGTGCCTGGACCGGGATGCCTGGCACAGTGCCGGGGAGATCCTCGACGAGGTGGTGCAGCAGATCGCGGCACCCTACGGCGTCGACGTCCACCTTGAGCACACCCGCGGCGTACCTCCAGTAGTGAACTCCGAGCACGAGACCGCCCTGATCGAGGCCGCGGCCCGCGCCGAACTCGGCGAAAGCTCCGTGGTGCTCACCCCCCAGTCGATGGGCGGCGAGGACTTCGCCTGGTTCCTGGCGGACCTGCCCGGCGCGATGATGCGGCTCGGCACCAAGACGCCCGGCGGCGAGGAGTACGACCTGCACCGCGGCGACTACATCCTGGACGAACGCTCCCTGGGGCTCGGCATCCGGGTCCTCACCGCCGCCGCACTCCGCACCCTCCGCGACCTGTAACCGGCGGGCCCTTGGGGCACCGCGAACGTGGGGGAAACCCGGCGTTACGGCACTGAGGCCAGTGGCATTGTGCTCAATTGAGTTGTGTGCAACTGAATTGCGCGATACTCTTTTTATGTGAACGAAACAGAGACCCCGGAGTCCGCCGGATCCAGCGCCCCCGGCCTGGACGCACCCCGGCTGGACCGGCAGGTGTGCTTTGCGATGTATTCGGCGTCGCGCGCAGCCACTGCCGCCTACCGCCCCATGCTGGAAGAGCTCGGACTGACCTACCCGCAGTACCTCGTGATGATGGTGCTCTGGGAGGACCAGCCCCGCAGCGTCCGCGGTCTCGGCGAGGAGCTCGGACTGGACTCCGGGACACTGTCCCCGCTGCTCAAGCGGCTTGAGGCCCTGGAGCTCGTGGAACGACGGCGGTCCGCAGCCGACGAGCGCCGCGTGGAGGTTTTCCTCACCGAGTCCGGCGCCGCTCTCAGTGCCCGGGCCACCGGCATCCCGCAGAGGCTCGCGGACGCCGCCGGACTCTCCGCCGCCGAGCTCGACCAGCTCCGCGAAACCCTCGGCAGGCTCACCGCCGCCCTGCACTCCGGCCACTGACCGGCCCCGGACCCGGCTCCCCGCCGGCGGTCCGGACCCAGAAACTTCCCTGCCCCCAACAGATTGGAACCCCATGAAGACCCTCTACACGGCCGAGGCCCTGGCCTCCGGCGAAGGACGCGACGGCAACGCCCAGACCAACGACGGCAAGCTCAACGTCACCCTGGCCAGCCCGGTGGAACTGGGAGGCAACGGCGAAGGGACCAACCCGGAGCAGCTGTTCGCCGCCGGGTACGCCGCCTGCTTCCACTCGGCACTTCGCCTCGTGGGCCGCAAGGAACGCGCCGACCTGACCGACTCCGCGGTTGCCGCCAAGATCCACTTCGGCGCCCTGGACGAAGGGGCAGGCTACGGTCTGGCCGCCGAACTTGAGATCGCCCTTCCCGGCGTCGACCGGCAGACCGCCGAGTCCCTGGTGGCCAAAGCCCACCAGATTTGCCCTTACTCGAACGCCACCCGCGGAAACATCACCGTAGACATCACCATCATGGAGGTCGCAGCATGAGCACCGAAAACACCACTCTCCCCGCCGTCACCCGCGAAATCCAGCTCGCCTCCCGGCCGCACGGCCGTCCCGTTCCGGAGAACTTCCGCCTCGCCGAGTCCGCGCTGCCGGAACTCCAGGACGGCCAGATCCTGGTCCGCAACCTCTTCATCTCCGTCGACCCCTACATGCGCGGCCGCATGAACGACGTCAAGTCCTACTCCGCGCCGTTCGCCCTCGACGCCGCGCTCGACGGCGGCGCCGTCGGCGAGGTCATCGCCTCCAAGGCCGAAGGCCGTGCCGTCGGCGACACTGTCGTCCACGGCCTCGGCTGGCGCGAGTACGCCGTCCTCGATGCCACGGCCACCACGCCGGCACGCACCGACCTCGCCCCGGCATCGGCGTTCCTCGGTGCGCTGGGAATGACCGGGCTGACCGCCTACGCCGGCCTGCTCAAGGTTGCCGAGTTCAAAGCCGGCGACGTCGTCTTCGTTTCCGGCGCTGCCGGCGCCGTCGGCTCCCTCGTGGGCCAGATTGCCAAGGCCATGGGCGCGTCCCGGGTTATCGGCAGCGCGGGCTCGGCCGACAAGGTGGCCCGCCTGCTGGAGCTCGGCTTCGACGCCGCCTTCAACTACCACGACGGCCCGGTCGCCGAGCAGCTCGCCAAAGCCGCGGGGGAGCGCGGGATCGACGTTTACTTCGACAACGTCGGCGGAGAGCACCTCGAAGCCGCACTGTCCTCCCTGACCGTCGGCGGCCGGGTGGCCATGTGCGGGGCCATCGCCCAGTACAACTCCACCGAGCCGACCCCGGCGCCGCGCAACCTCATGCTGGCGATCGGCAAGCAGCTGACGCTCAAGGGCTTCCTCGTGGGCGGATACTGGCAGCACATGGCCGAGTTCGTTGAAGCCATGTCGGGCTGGCTGGCCAGCGGCGCCGTCAGCTACGACGAGACCGTCGTTGACGGGCTCGAGAACGCGCCGCAGGCCTTTATGGACCTGCTGGACGGGGCCAACACCGGAAAGATGCTGGTCCGCGTCTAATCCCGACCCCAAACAACGGGGCCCCGGAATCCTGGATTCCGGGGCCTCAGGCGTGTGCCCGCGCGGAACGGCATACCGCTTGGTAACAAGTTCTCAACAATCTGGGAAATGACTGTGAACTGTGTTACCCGACGTGTTTCATGCCACTAAAGTATCTTGCATCAGTGCGCCTCGGCGCAGTGCTGCGAATCCGTCAGTGACAACAGTGTTTCGGGGGAAAACCGGAAGCAGACACTCATTGGACTACCGTCGTAGCGCCTATCACTTTCTTCCTGGAGGAACTTTGAAGAACTCACTGCGCGCAACATTCAAGCGCGGGTCAATGGCCGGTGTCGCCACCGCAGGTGCGGCCGCCTTGATGCTCACCGGTTGCGGGGCCGCCCCCACCGCCAGCAGCACCGCCAGCGCGGGCGCCAGCGACTACACGGGCTGCATCGTTTCCGACTCCGGTGGATTCGACGACCAGTCGTTCAACCAGTCCTCCTACGAGGGACTGAAGAAGACCGAGAAGGACCTCGGCATCAAGGTCAACCAGGTCGAGTCCAAGACCAACAACGACTTCGAGCCGAACCTGCGCGCCATGGTCACCGCCGGCTGCAACCTGACCATCACGGTCGGCTTCCTCCTCGGCGACGCCACCAAGGCCCAGGCCACGGCGAACCCGGACAAGCACTTCGCGATCATTGACTTCGGCTACGACAAGCCGATCACCAACGTCAAGCCGATCATCTACGACACGGCCCAGGCAGCCTTCCTCGCCGGGTACCTCGCAGCCGGCACCACCAAGACCGGCACCGTTGCCACCTTCGGCGGCATCAAGATCCCGACCGTCACTATCTTCATGGACGGCTACGCCGACGGCGTGAAGTACTACAACGAAAAGAAGGGCAAGAACGTCAAGGTTCTTGGCTGGGACAAGGCCAAGCAGGACGGCTCCTTCACCGGTGACTTCGAGAAGCAGGACAAGGGCAAGCAGTTCACCCAGAACTTCCTGGACCAGGGCGCGGACATCGTTATGCCCGTCGCAGGTCCGGTCGGCAAGGGTGCGGGCGCAGCCCTGAAGGAAGCCAAGGCCGCAGGCAAGGACGTCAAGCTCATCTGGGTTGACTCCGACGGCTTCCTCACCGCCCCGGACTACAAGGACATCATGCTCTCCTCCGTCATGAAGCAGATGGGCGAGGCCGTGGAGACCGTTGTGAAGGAAGACAAGGACGGCAAGTTCACCAACACGCCGTACGTTGGCACCCTCGCGAACGACGGCGTGCAGCTGGCTCCGTTCCACGACATGGAGTCCCAGGTTCCGGCCGAGCTCAAGACCGAGCTCGACCAGATCAAGAAGGACATCGCCGACGGCAAGCTGAAGGTCGAATCCGCAGCGAGCCCCAAGGCGTAATTTTCCGCCGCCAAGCGCCACGGCCCGGACGGTCCCAGACCGGACGGGCTGTGGCGCTTTTCGTTGCCGGGGGCACCACCCCTGGTTTCACCCACGGCAGCAGGCACTAGGCTGGTCCTGCAGCCCCATCACCCCCGTCCGGGCCGTGCCCCGGACACAAATCGAGATTGGTCAGAGTTTTGAAACTTGAACTCAAGGGGATCACTAAACGCTTCGGCTCCCTGGTAGCCAACGACCACATTGATGTGGTGGTTGAACCCGGGCAGATCCACTGCTTGCTCGGCGAGAACGGCGCTGGCAAGTCCACGCTGATGAACGTCCTCTACGGGCTCTACGAGCCCACCGAGGGCGAGATCCTCATCGACGACAAACCCGTCAGCTTCCGCGGCCCCGGGGACGCCATGGCAGCCGGCATCGGTATGGTGCACCAGCACTTTATGCTGGTCCCCGTCTTCACCGTCGCGGAAAACGTGGCTTTGGGCGCGGAAACCACCAAAGCCGGCGGGTTCCTCAACCTCGATGACACACGCCGAAAGATCCAGGAGATCTCCGACCGGTACGGGTTCGACGTCGACCCCGACGCCCTGATCGAAGACCTGCCGGTGGGTGTCCAGCAGCGGGTGGAAATCATCAAGGCCCTGGTCCGGGACGCCAAGGTGCTCATCCTGGACGAGCCCACGGCCGTGCTGACCCCGCAGGACACCGACGAACTGCTGGACATCATGCGCCAGCTCAAGAGCCACGGCACGTCGATCGTCTTCATCTCGCACAAACTGCGCGAGGTCAAAGCCGTCTCGGACACCATCACCGTGATCCGTCGCGGCAAGGTGGTTGGTTCCGCCAGCCCCACCGCCTCGACCACCGAGCTCGCCTCGATGATGGTGGGCCGGGCCGTGAACCTGACCCTGGACAAGGCCCCGGCCAAGCCGCAGGAAACCACGTTCCAGGTCAAGGACCTCACCGTGATCGCCCCCAGCGGCCAGCACGTGGTGGACGGCATCAGCTTCGACATCGCCCGCGGTGAGATCCTCGCCGTCGCCGGTGTGCAGGGCAACGGGCAGACCGAGCTCACCGAGGCCATCCTCGGCCTGCAGGACCGCGTCCACGGTTCCATCCTCCTCGACGGCGAGGAACTGGTCGGCCGCAGCGTCAAGGACGTGCTCAAAGCCGGCGTCGGGTTCGTGCCCGAAGACCGCTCGGTGGACGGCCTGATCGGGACCTTTTCGATCGCCGAAAACCTCATCCTGGACCGCTACGACCAGGAACCCTTCGCGAAGGGCATCAGCATGAGCCCGGCGAAGGTCCTGGAGAACGCCAAGACCCGGATCGACGAATTCGATGTCCGCACCCCGTCCGGGGCGCTGGCGGCCGGGACCCTGTCCGGCGGCAACCAGCAGAAGGTGGTCATGGCGCGCGAGCTGTCCCGTCCGCTGCGCCTGTTCATCGCCTCCCAGCCCACCCGCGGCGTCGACGTCGGCTCCATCGAGTTCCTGCACAAGCGGATCGTGGCAGAGCGCGACCACGGCACCCCCGTGATGATCGTCTCCACCGAACTGGACGAAGTGATCGAGCTCGCCGACCGGATCGCCGTGCTCTACAAAGGCCGGCTGGTTGGCATTGTGCCGGCCGGAACAGGACGCGACGTCCTGGGCCTCATGATGGCCGGCCTGTCGCCCGACGAGGCCCACGCCGACACCACCAAGACCCCGGCAACAACAGCCGCTGCCCCGGCGCCCGCCGCCCAGCCCGCGCAGGAGCCCACCTCCGGCGCCGTAGGAGAGCACCATGACTGAGACCAACAAGCCCCGCCACGCGGCTGACCCGGACCCGCGGGAAACCCCCGCGGCCGAAACAGAAACGTCGGAAACCGAAGCACAGGCGGCAGATTCCACCACCGTCACCTCCCTGGACACCGCCGGCGGGGCCATGCGCCCCTCCGCCGTCCCGGTCTCGGGCCAGAGCGGCATTGTCCCCGGCGGCCCCGACTCCGTGCTGCGGAAAATCTTCACCGGATCCGGCATGGTCTCCGTGCTGGCCGTACTCCTCGCGCTGATCCTCGGCGGCCTGCTGATCGCCAGCACCGACAAGACCGTCAGCGCCACCGCCGGCTACCTCTTCGCCCGGCCCAGCGACTTCCTGACCGCCGTCTGGTCCGCCGCCACCCGGTCCTACGTGGCGCTCTTCCAGGGCTCCGTGTTCAACCCCCGCGGCTCCGGGGTGGCTGGGCAGTTCGCCCCGCTGATGGAAACCCTGACCATCGCGACCCCGCTGATCACCGCCGGTCTCGGTGTCGCCCTGGCGTTCCGCGCCGGCCTCTTCAACATCGGTGCGCAGGGCCAGATCATCATGGCCGGCATCCTCGCCTCCTGGGTCGGTTTCGCCCTGCACCTGCCCATGGGGCTGCACCTGCTGCTGGTCCTCGTCGCCGGCGTCGTCGGCGGCGCGCTCTGGGCCGGCCTGGTCGGTTTCCTCAAGGCCCGTACCGGCGCCCATGAAGTGATCCTGACCATCATGTTCAACTACATCGCGCTGTACTTCCTGCGGTACCTGCTGAACACGCCGGCATTCCAGCGGCCGGGGGAGACCAACCCGATCTCGCCGATCCTGGACCCCAGCGCCGTCTACCCGCAGATCCTCGGCACCCAGTACCGGCTGCACCTGGGCTTCCTCCTGGCCATCGCCGCGACCGTCTTCGTCTGGTGGGTGCTGAACCGTTCCACGATCGGTTTCGAGTTCCGCGCCGTTGGGGCCAACCCCAAGGCCGCCCTGACCGCCGGCATCAACGTTCCGCGGGCCACCATCCTCGTGATGGCCATCGCGGGCGCCCTCGCCGGCATGTCCGGCGTCGCCCAGGTGGCCGGGACCGAAAAGGTCCTGACCGACGGCGTTGCGGCCACCTACGGCTTTGACGCCATCACGGTGGCCCTGCTGGGACGTTCGACGCCGTGGGGCACCTTCGCCGCCGGCCTGCTGTTCGGCGCCTTCCGCGCCGGCGCCGTCCAGATGCAGATCCAGACCGGAACGCCGATCGATATTGTCCTGGTGGTCCAGTCCCTGATCGTGCTCTTCATCGCCGCCCCGCCGCTGGTGCGCGCGGTGTTCGGCCTGAACCCGCGCAAGAAGAAGGCCGCCAAGGCCGCCACGTCCAAAAAGGCAGCAACCACCGGAGCAGCAGCATGAGCACAACAGCAACTTCGCCCCAGCCGGGGAAGCCGCAACCCGAACCGCGCGCAGCCGGAGCGGCGTCGCCCAAGCAGCACACCACCGCCGTGACCGCCAAGCCGGTGACCTGGAAGCTCCCGGCCACCCTGGTGGTGCTCGCCGTCGTCGCGTTCATCTTCTTTGGCCTGATGGGCCCGCACCAGACCGCCAAGTTCGGGATCTCCACCGGCAGCGACTTCTTCCAGCTCCCGGCCCTCGAAGTCCCCGCGTTCCTCGGCGGCATCGTCCTGTCGGTGCTGATGCTGGCGCTGGCCGGGTACGCCGTGTTCCTCAAAACCCGCGACACCAAGGTCCCGGGCTGGGTCACGGTCGCCTTCATCGTGCTGTTCGTCGCCGCCTTCCTCATCTGGGTGGTCGGCGGCGCCCGCACCACCAACATCTCCCTCGCCGGCCTGATCGCCGGATCGGTGACCCTGGCGGTCCCGCTGGTGTTCGGTTCGCTGTCCGGCGTGCTCTGCGAGCGTGTCGGCGTCGTCAACATCGCCATCGAGGGCCAGCTCCTCGGCGGCGCGTTCACGGCCGCCATCATCGCCACCCTGACGCACAACGCCTTCCTGGGCCTGCTCGCGGCGGCCGTCGCCGGCGCGCTGGTGTCCATGGTCCTGGCCCTGTTCAGCATCAAATACGTCGTCAACCAGATCATCGTCGGCGTTGTGCTCAACGTCCTCGTCTCCGGCGTCACCGGCTTCCTGTTCAGCACCGTCATGCAGGCGGACAAGGACAAGTTCAACTCGCCGGCCCACCTGGACCCCATCACCATCCCGGTCCTCGGCGACATCCCGCTGATCGGGCCCATCCTGTTCAAGCAGTCCCTGATCGGCTACCTCATGTACATCGCCGTGATCGTTGTCTGGGTGGGCCTGTTCAAGACCAAGTGGGGCCTGCGCGTCCGCGCCGTGGGCGAGCACCCGCAGGCCGCCGACACCATGGGCATCAAGGTCAATGCCACCCGCTTCTGGAACGTCACCCTGGGCGGCGCCATCGCAGGCATCGGCGGTTCCTTCTTCACCCTGGTCGCGATCGACAGCTTCACCAAGGAGATCTCCGGCGGCCGCGGCTTCATCGCCCTGGCTGCGCTGATCTTCGGCCGCTGGAACCCGATCGGTGCGTTCTTCGCCGCCCTGCTGTTCGGCTTCGCCGACAACCTGCAGAGCATCGTGACGATCATCGGCACCCCGGTACCCAGCCAGTTCATGGCCATGCTCCCGTACCTGGTGACGGTCCTCGCCGTCGCCGGCCTGGTCGGTCGCTCCCGGCCGCCGGCAGCCAGCGGCATCCCGTACGTCAAGGGCTGACCATGACGGACACCATGCCTGCCGCCGCCGTGGACTGGGCTGCCCTCGAGGCCGCCGCCGTCGCGGCCATGAAGAAGGCCTACGCGCCCTATTCGAAGTTCGCGGTGGGGGCTGCTGCCCTCACCGCGGACGGCCGGATCGTCAGCGGCTGCAACGTCGAAAACGCCAGCTACGGGCTCACCCTCTGCGCCGAGTGCGCACTGGTGGGCAACCTGCACATGACCGGAGGCGGCCTACTCCGCGCCTTCTACTGTGTTGACGCGGACGGCAACGTGCTGATGCCGTGCGGGCGCTGCCGGCAGCTGCTCTACGAATTCCGGGCCCCCGACATGCAGCTCATGACCACGCAGGGCATCAAGACGATGGACCAGGTGCTCCCCGATGCATTTGGCCCCCAAAACCTGGAGGAAACCCGGTGACACAGACCACCAGCAACACATCCGGCGGCAACGCTGAAGCGTTCGACGCCGTCGACATCATCCGCGTCAAGCGGGACAAGGGCGTGCTCAGCCCGGCCCAGATCGACTGGACTATCGACGCCTACACCCGCGGCGCCATCGCCGACGAGCAGATGGCGGCCCTGAACATGGCCATCCTGCTCAACGGCATGGACCGTGCCGAGATTTCCCGCTGGACCGCGGCCATGATCGCCTCCGGCGAGCGGATGGACTTCTCCAGCCTGCGCCGGCCCGACGGCGGCATGAAGGCGACCTCGGACAAGCACTCCACGGGCGGCGTGGGGGACAAGATCACCCTGCCGCTGGCGCCCCTCGTGGCCGTCTTCGGGGTCGCCGTGCCGCAGCTGTCCGGCCGCGGCCTCGGCCACACCGGCGGGACCCTGGACAAGCTCGAGGCCATCCCGGGCTGGCGCGCGGCGCTCAGCAACGAGGAAATGCTCGCCCAGCTCCAGGACGTCGGCGCGGTCATTTGCGCCGCCGGCGCCGGACTCGCCCCGGCCGACAAGAAGCTTTACGCCCTGCGCGATGTCACCGGCACGGTCGAGGCCATCCCGCTGATCGCCTCCTCGATCATGAGCAAGAAGATCGCCGAAGGCACCGGATCCCTGGTCCTGGACGTCAAGGTGGGCAGCGGGGCGTTTATGAAGGACGAGGCCCGGGCCCGGGAACTCGCCGAGACCATGGTGGCCCTGGGCAAGGACGCCGGCGTCAACACCGTGGCGCTGCTGACCAACATGAACACCCCGCTGGGCCTCACCGCCGGTAACGCCATTGAGGTCGAGGAATCCGTCGAGGTCCTGGCCGGCGGCGGCCCGGAAGACGTCGTCGAACTCACCGTCCGGCTGGCCGAGGAGATGCTCGCCTGCGCCGGAGTGCACGACGCCGATCCGCGCGCCGCGCTCAAGGACGGCCGGGCCATGGACGTCTGGAACCGGATGATCGAGGCCCAGGGCGGCGACCCGCGGGCCACCCTGCCGGTCGCGAAGGAGTCCGAAACCATCTACGCGCAGGCGGACGGTGTCCTGGTGGAACTCGACGCGATGGCCGTGGGCGTCGCAGCGTGGCGCCTCGGTGCCGGGCGCGCCCGCAAGGAGGACCAGGTCCAGGCCGGCGCCGGTGTGCGGATGCACGCCAAGCCCGGCGCCACGGTCCGCGCCGGCGAGCCGCTGATGACCCTTCTGACGGACACGCCGGAGAAGTTCGACCGTGCCAAGGAGGCGCTCGAGCACGCCGCCGTGATCGCCCCCGAGGGCTCCCGCCCCGCGCAGCAGCTCATTATCGACCGGATCGCCTAACCCCCCGGGCGACCCCAGCCCCGCCCCACCCGTTGCCCTATCACTTTTGGCTGCTCTCACCCCGGTTTAGCCGCCAAAAGTGATAGGGCAACGGGCGCCGGGGCGGGCAGTACACTGGCACCACAGTATTCCGGGAGAAACCGGGCACCGCCGTGCGTTAGGAAACCGTGCAGGCAATTAACGACTTCATCCTGGCAGCCGCAGGCCAACCCTGGGTCCTCGTCCTCGTCTTCGCCTGTTGTGTGATCGACGGGTTCTTCCCGCCCGTGCCTAGCGAGTCCGTGGTGGTCGGACTGGCCGCGGTGGCCGCCTCCGCCGAGGTGCCCAACCCGCTCCTGCTGGCCGTGATCGCAGCCGCCGGCGCGTTCACCGGCGACAACATCGCCTACCTGATCGGCCGGGCAACCGGCACCGGACGCTGGGCCTGGATGCGAGCGTACCGGGCGCAACGGGCCTTCCTGTGGGCCGGCGGTGAACTCCGCAAACGTCCCGCCTCCCTGATCATGGTGGCCCGGTTTGTCCCCATCGGCCGGGTGGCGGTCAACCTCACCGCCGGCGCCACCAGTTTCGCGCACTCCCGCTTTGTCGGCCTCACCATACTGTCCGCGATGCTGTGGTCCGGGTACTCCGTGGCGGTCGGGCTGTTCTTCGGGCAGTGGTTCGAAGACAACCACCTCCTCGGCGCCACCATCGCGATCATCTGCGCCATTCTGTTGGGCATCGCCGTCGACCTCGGCCTCAGCCGGCTCCGCGGCCGGGTGCCGGACGGACGCCAGCCGGACGGACGCCAGCCGGACGGGCAACGGACGGCCCCGCCCGCCGACGGCTGACAGCGGCCCCGTGGCCCGCGTCATGGCCGGATTTTTCGGTCCCGCCGCGTAGCGCCCGGCGCCCGGCACGTGGGACACTTAGGTGCGATTCACGTCACGTCGGTGCCGTAAACCAGCATTACCGATCCCCTTCCGTCCCGGGTACATTCCCACCCTTCAGTTTTCGAGGAGCGCAGCCCGCGTGGAGTTCATTAATGAGGCCGTGCTCCATGCAGCCGGCCAGTGGTGGATCTACCCCCTCCTGCTGGTGTTCTTCTTCGTCGACGGCTTCGCCATGGTGGTGCCCAGCGAAACCCTGATTGTGGCCCTCGCCGCGTACTCCCGGCACAGTGGACAGCCCAACCTCTGGCTCCTCGGCCTGACGGCACTGATCGGCGCCGTCGCCGGGGACAACATGGCCTACCTGCTGGGCCGCAAGATCGGCATCGAACGCTTCCGCTGGATGCGGAAACCCAAAGTCCAGCGCGTCTTCGCCTGGGCCCGGTACGAGCTGGAAAAACGCGGCGCGGTCCTGATTTTCACCGCCCGCTACATCCCCTGGGGCCGCGTCGCGGTCAACTACGTGGCCGGTACCACGGGGTTCCCGCACCGCCGCTTCTTCTTCCTGGACGCCGTCGCGTGCCTCACCTGGGTGATCTACTCGATCGGGATCGGCATCCTCGCCAGTTCCTTCCCGTGGCTGCACCACAACCCGCTCCTCAGCGCCGGGATCGCCGTCGTCTTCGCCATTGTCCTGGGCATCGCCGTTGACCACGCGCTGCGCTGGTGGCACAAACGGCTGGGCCGGCACGACGAGCCGACAGACGGTGCCGCCGCCGGCACTGCACCGGACCATGCCGCAACCGACGGCGCCGCGGACGCTGCCGGGTCCGAGCCGGTGCTGACTGCCCGGTCAGCGGAGAACGACGCCTCCCGCAAGTAGCGCCCGGCGCCGTCCGACCCTAAGGTTGGAACGTGACTGAGACTATTCTTGACGCTGCCCCTGACCTCGAATTCGACCTGAAGGGCCTTCCCAAGGTTTCCCTTCACGACCACCTGGACGGCGGACTCCGTCCGGCCACCATTATTGAACTTGCCGAGGCCGTCGGCCACACCCTGCCTTCCACGGACCCCGTCGCACTGGGGGAGTGGTTCCGCGAATCCGCAGACTCCGGCTCGCTGGTCCGCTACCTCGAAACGTTCGACCACACCATCGCCGTGATGCAGACCAAGGAAGGCCTGTTCCGCGTAGCCAAGGAGTTCGTTGAGGACCTGGCGGACGACGGCGTGGTGTACGGCGAGGTGCGCTGGGCACCGGAACAGCACCTGCAGCAGGGCCTGTCCCTGGACGACGTCGTCGAAGCGGTCCAGGCCGGACTCGATGCCGGCGTCGACGCCGTCGCGGAGACCGGACGCGAGATCCAGGTCGGCCAGCTGATCACGGCCATGCGCCATGCCGACCGTGGCCAGGAAATCGCCGAGCTGGCCGTCCGGCACCGCTACAAGGGTGCCGTCGGCTTCGACATTGCCGGGGCCGAGGACGGCTTCCTGCCCTCCCGCTTCAAGGACGCCTTCACCTACCTGGCCGAGCACAACTTCCCTGCCACCATCCACGCCGGCGAGGCCGCCGGGCTGGACAGCATCCAGTCCGCCCTGGTGGACGGCCGCGCCCTTCGCCTGGGCCACGGCGTCCGGATCGCTGAAGACGTGTCCGTCGAGTTCGAAGAGGCCGAGGACGCCGACCCGGACAGTGACGAAGTCGATGACAACATCGGCCTCGTAACCCTGGGCGAGCTGGCCAGCTGGGTCCGGGACCGCGGCATCGCCCTCGAAATCTGCCCGTCGTCGAACCTGCAGACCGGTGCGATCGCCGGCTTCGGTGAAGGCATCGAAAGCCACCCGGTGGACATGCTCTACCAGCTGGGCTTCAACGTCACCATCAACACCGATAACCGGCTGATGAGCGGCGTCACCCTCACCGACGAGTTCGAGCTCCTGGTGGAGACCTTCGACTACGACCTCGATGACCTGCTCGAGCTCACGTTGAACGCAGCCGAGGCCGCGTTCCTGCCGCTGGAGGAGAAGGAAGCCCTGGTCGAATACATCAACGAGGCCTACGCCGACCTTGGCTAAGGACTCCAACCCCGTGGACGCGCCGCTCGGCGACCTGGTGCGAACCATCGCCGAGCTGCGCGTCCACTGCCCCTGGATGGGCGCCCTGACCCACGCCTCCCTCGTGGAATACCTCCTCGAGGAAGCCCATGAGGTAGCCGAAACCATCGAGGCCGACGGCGGCGACGCCGAACTTCAGGCGGAACTCGGCGACGTCCTATTGCAAGTGGTGCTGCACGCCCGGCTCGCCGAGGAACGCGGCGCGTTCACGTTCGACGACGTCGCCCGCGGCCTGCGCGCGAAGATGATCCGCCGCAATCCGCACGTCTTCCGCCCGGACGGGACCCTGCAGGAGACCTTTCCCGCCCCAGTGCAGGACATCGTCCAGACCTGGGACGCGGTCAAGAGGGCCGAAAAGCCGGACCGCGGCCACGTCTTCGACGGCGTCCCGGCCGCCCTGCCGGCCCTGGCCCGGACCCAGAAGCTGCTGGACCGCGCCGAACGCGCCACGGCCGCAACGCGGCCACCAGCCCCCGCGCCGCCCGCCGCCGTCGCGCCCGCCACCGAACAGGAACTCGGTGAGGTGCTGTTCGGCATCGTCGCGGCGGCCCGGGCCAACGGACTGGACGCGGAACGGGCGCTCCGGGCAGCCAACCGGGCGTTCCAGGAGGCCCAGGAGGGCCCGCACGACGGCGATGCCCGCGGCGCGGCACCATCAGCACCGCGTCCGGGGACTGGATAGCTTTCCGTAACTTATCCCACTCTCGACTAGGCTAAGGGCGACGAGGACGTCGGTTTTCAGCTTGATCCACCGCTAGTTTCCCAGCAGTCAGATTCCCAGCAGATCGCTTCACCCAAAGGAGCATATTCATGGCGCTTATCGATGCCATCCACGCCCGCGAGATCCTCGATTCCCGCGGCAACCCGACCGTAGAAGTTGAAGTCCTGCTCTCCGACGGCCAAATCGGCCGCGCAGCAGTTCCGTCCGGTGCCTCCACCGGCGAACACGAGGCCGTGGAACTCCGCGACGGCGACAAGGGCCGTTACCTCGGCAAGGGCGTGCAGAAGGCCGTTGACGCGGTCATCGACCAGATCGCCCCGGCCCTGATCGGCTTCGACGCCACCGACCAGCGCAGCATCGACCAGGCCATGATCGACCTGGACGGCACCGCCAACAAGAGCAAGCTGGGCGCCAACGCCATCCTCGGTGTGTCCCTGGCCGTCGCCAACGCCGCGGCCGCCTCCGCCGACCTGCCGCTCTACAAGTACCTGGGCGGACCGAACGCCCACGTCCTGCCCGTGCCGCTGATGAACATCCTTAACGGCGGCTCCCACGCGGACTCCGACGTCGACATCCAGGAATTCATGGTGGTTCCGCTCGGCGCCGAGACCTTCTCCGAAGGCCTGCGCTGGGGCGTTGAGGTCTACCACGCACTCAAGGCTGTGCTGCAGTCCAAGGGCCTGGCCACCGGCCTCGGCGACGAGGGCGGCTTCGCGCCGAACCTGCCGTCCAACCGCGCCGCCCTGGACCTGATCCAGGAAGCCATCAAGAACGCCGGTTACACCCCGGGCAAGGACATCGCCCTGGCCCTCGACGTCGCCTCCTCCGAGTTCTTCAAGGACGGCGGCTACCAGTTCGAAGGCAGGACCCTCAGCTCCGCCGACATGAGCGCCTACTACGCCGAACTGGTCGCCGACTACCCGCTGGTCTCCATCGAGGACCCGCTGGACGAGAACGACTGGGAAGGCTGGAAGGCCCTCACCGATTCGATCGGCGACAAGGTGCAGATCGTGGGCGATGACCTCTTCGTCACCAACCCGGAGCGCCTGCAGACCGGCATCGACTCGAGCACCGCCAACTCGCTGCTGGTCAAGGTCAACCAGATCGGTTCCCTGACCGAGACGCTCGACGCCGTGTCCCTCGCCCAGCGCGCCGGGTACACGACCATCACCTCGCACCGCTCCGGCGAAACCGAGGACACCACCATTGCTGACATCGCCGTTGCCACCAACGCGGGCCAGATCAAGACCGGTGCCCCGGCCCGCTCCGAGCGCGTCGCCAAGTACAACCAGCTGCTGCGCATCGAAGAGGAACTCGACGACGCCGCACGCTACGCGGGCCGCAGCGCCTTCCCGCGTTTCAAGGGCTAGTACCCGCGAAAACCGGTAACCGGTGGCTATGGTTGAAAGACCATGGCCACCGGTTCTGTTTTTGGCCTGCGTTGAAGGAGTGACATGGCAACCCGCCGTCCCAAAGTTCCCCGGGCCGCTGCTGCGGCCCC
Organism: Arthrobacter sp. 05L44; assembly: GCF_056397605.1. Taxonomy (NCBI): domain Bacteria; kingdom Bacillati; phylum Actinomycetota; class Actinomycetes; order Micrococcales; family Micrococcaceae; genus Arthrobacter; species Arthrobacter sp. 05L44. The sequence goes on from NZ_JBFTNS010000005.1 coordinate 70,504, forward strand.
GAAGTCTACGGCCACCAGCCGGGGGGCCGCCGACGGCGCCGACGTCATCCGTGCCGATTTCGGCGGCTCGCGGCACGGCAGCGAATCCGCCGGCCGCGCGCCCGGCCACCACACCGCAACCCCTCCTCCCGCCGCACCGCCGTCGGCACCCGCGAGTGCCGGCACCCGGGGCGCGGCAGGGGCCGCCGCAACTCCGGGGGCAGGCCACCCGAAAACCGGGTCCGCCAAAGCCGCAGCCAAACCTGCTGCCGCAAAATTCGGCCAGTCCGTCCCAACGGACGGCGCGGACCCCGTACCGGCCAAGGCCTTCTCCGGGCGCCTGCTCGCCCTGGGTGTTGTCATGATTGCCATCACCATCATGCTGGCTCCCACAGTGCGGATCTTCCTCGAAAAACGCGCCGAAATCGCCGCGCTGCAGGCGGACATCTCGGCGGAGGAGAACAAGCAGGCGGACCTCAAACGGCAGGTCTCCCGCTGGCAGGACCCCAACTACGTGAAGCAGCAGGCCCGCGACCGCATTAACATGGTTATGCCCGGTGAAACCGGCTACTGGGTTTACGGCAGCGATTTACCCGTCACGACGTCCGGTTCGGGCGCCGCGGCAGGATCAGCCGGCGACCCCGCCAATCTGCCCTGGGTGGATTCCCTCTGGGACTCCATCAGGCGGTCGGCCACAGACTAGGGCGGCGCCCGCCGCCGGATCACCACAGCCAGGTGATTCCAACAGGGCAGGAAGGTGCCGCACCAGTGGACGAGAACCGAGTGGACGATTCCCGGCAAGGGAACGCCGCCCCAACGCCCCCCGATCACGCGACCCCGGCGCCGGACGATGCCCGCCGGCCCTCGGCACGGGACCTTGATGTCCTGAGCCGGCAGCTCGGACGCCCGGTGCGCGACGTCGTGGAGATCCCGGCCCGCTGTGTGTGCGGCAACCCCCTCGTCGCGGCCACCTCGCCGCGGCTGAGCAACGGGACGCCTTTCCCCACCACGTTCTACCTGACCCACCCGGTCATCACCTCGGCCGTATCCCGGCTGGAAGCTGCAGGGCTGATGAACGAGATGAACGACCGGCTCGGAGCCGACGGGTCGCTGGCAGCGGACTACCGGGCCGCCCACGAGGCCTACCTCGAGGCCCGCGCCGGCATCGGCGCACGGTCCGGCATCGGCGCCGTCCCGGAGATCGACGGGATCTCCGCCGGCGGTATGCCCACCCGGGTCAAATGCCTGCACGTGCTGGTGGGCCACTCGCTCGCGGCCGGCCCCGGCGTCAACCCTCTCGGCGACGAGGCCCTCGAGGGCATCAGCGAATGGTGGACCCGTGACCGCTGCTACTGCGACGGCGCGTGGGACACCGGCGGTGAAGCCCCGTCACAGGACCTGAGCCGGCACGGGCCGCAGGGCCTCCCGGAGATCGTGGGCCGGCCCGCCCCGGTCCGCAAATCCCGCACCGCTGACGGCACCGCGGACGACGCCGGAGCCGGGCAGTGAGCCGGGTCGCCGCGATCGATTGCGGCACCAACTCCATCCGCCTGCTCATCGCCGATGTGGCGGCAGACGGCGCGATGCCCAGGCTCGCCGACGTCGTGCGGGAAATGCGTGTGGTGCGGCTGGGCCAGGGCGTCGACGCCACCGGCGAATTCGCCCAGGACGCGCTGGACCGGACCCTCGAGGCCACCCGCGACTACGCCGAGCTGATCCGGCACCATGGTGCCGGGAAGGTGCGTTTTGTGGCGACCTCCGCCACCAGGGATGCCAGGAACCGCCAGGTCTTCATCGACGGCGTCCGTGACCTGCTCGGCGTCGAGCCTGAAGTGATCACCGGCGACGAGGAAGCCGCGCTGTCCTTTGCCGGCGCCAGCAGTGTGCTGCCCTCGCGGGGCAAGGACCCGGTCCTGGTGGTAGACCTCGGCGGCGGCAGCACCGAGTTCGTCCTCGGCGACGCCGACGGCGTCATCGCCGCCCGGTCCGTCGACGTCGGCTGCGTCAGGATGACCGAACGGCACCTCCAGGACGACCCGCCGACTGCGGAGCAGATAGCCGCAGCCGAGGCCGACGTCGACGCCGCCATCAGCCAGGCAGCCCTCACGGTGCCGTTGGAGCGTGCCACGGCCGTGATCGGCGTCGCCGGCTCTGTCACGACCATCACTGCGCACGCGCTGAAGCTGCCGGAATACTCGCCGGCCGCCATCCACGGCACCGAACTGGACCTGGACACCGTCCGCCAAGCGTGCACCTCGCTGCTCGAAATGTCCCGCGAGGACCGGGCCGCCCTGCCGTACATGCACCCCGGCCGGGTGGACGTCATCGGCGCCGGCGGACTGGTCTGGCGGCGGATCCTGGACCGGATGGCGGATGCCACCGGCCAGCGGATCACCACAGCGGTGACCAGCGAACACGATATTCTGGACGGAATCGCCCTGAGCATCAGCTAGCACCGTGCCGGCCCGGCAACGCCACCATGTCGGATGCACCAGCTGGTGCCGTGCCGCCCCGCGGCCCCGCCGACTGCCATGCGCGGAACCCCGCCCGCAGCCAACCCGCCGATTGGACCCGAATGACCAGAGCAACAGCCCGGCGCCGCCGGACCGCCTCCGCATTGCTGGCCCTCGCCCTCGCCGGCGGGAGCGCCGCGGGCGCTCTCTCGGCGGCACCGGCGGCCCAGGCCGACTCCACCCGGGACAAGGAATACTGGCTGGCCGAGTCCGGAATCAAAAAGGCCTGGGAAGTGTCCAAGGGGGCGAACGTCAAGGTCGCCGTCATAGACAGCGGCGTGGACGGCAACCACCCCGACCTCAAGGGCGTCCTGACCGGCGGCACGGACGTGTCCGGGGCCGGCGCCGCGGACGGACGCAAGAGCATCGGGGCCAAACCCGAGCACGGAACCCTGGTGGCGACCATGCTGGCCGGCCGCGGCCACCAGCCGGCCAAGTCCACCGCGAAGCCCTCTGCGAAGCCGGGGGTCGGCCCCGACGGGATTGTCGGGGTTGCCCCGGAGGCCCAGATCCTCTCCGTGTCCACCTGGCTCGGCTCGGAGAACCCGGGCGGGAAGAGCGACCAGGACCAGATTCCTGAGGCGGTCCGCTGGGCGGTGGACAACGGCGCCCGCGTCATCAATATTTCCCTCGGCAGCACCTCCCCGGAGTGGCCGCAAAGCTGGGACGCGGCGTTCCTCTACGCCGAACAGAAAGACGTCGTCATCGTGGCCGCGGCCGGCAACCGGGTGGGCGGCAACATCCAGGTGGGCGCACCCGCCACCATCCCCGGCGTCCTGACCGTGGCCGGCCTTGACCGCAAGGGCGTGGCCAGCGTCGACTCCTCCTCCCAGGGCATCAGCATCGGCGTCGCCGCGCCGGCCGAAACCCTGGTGGGCGGCCTCCCCGGCGGCGGCTACGCCGAATGGGCGGGCACCTCCGGCGCTACCCCCATCGTGGCCGGCGTCGCCGCCCTGATCCGTTCCAAATGGCCGGAGATGTCCGCCAGCCAGGTCATCAACCGGATCGTCACCACGGCGAAGGACGCCGGGGCGCCGGGCAAGGACCCGCTGTACGGCTTCGGTGTGCTGAACGCGGAGGCGGCGTTGAAGGCCGACGTCGCGGAAACCACCGTGAACCCGCTGGGGTCGATCTCGGACTGGATCCGGGTGCACCGGCGGGGCAACCCGGTGCACAGCGCGCCCGCCCCCGCGCCCACACCCTCCAGCGCCGCGCCGACCCTGCCCGACGCGACCGTCCCCGCCGCGGAGGCACCCTCACCGGCCGACAGCGCCGTCCCGGCCATGGTGGTGCTTGGCTTCGGCGGGCTCATTGCCTGCATCATCGCGGCGGCCGCCATCCAGCTGCGGCGCGCGGTCCGCGGCTCCACGGCCGTGACGGGTGCAGGGGAGGGGCTCGAACCAGGCGCCGGGCCGGAGCCCGAACCGGAGCCCGAACCGGAGCCCGGACCCGAGGCGGGTCCGCCGGCCGGTCCGGATACAGGCCACGCAGCCGGGCCCGATGACGCACCGGCAACCCCGGATTCCGCGGAGCGTAGCACTCCGAGTAGTTAGTGAAGTTTTTCACAAACTACGGTATCCTTGTGGCATGGCATCCACCCTTCAGCTCCAGGACCGTCCCAGGGTACTCGTCGTCGGCGGCGGGTACGTCGGCCTGTACGTAGCCCTCAAACTGCAGAAAAAGATCGCGAATGCCGGTGGCATCGTCACCCTCGTTGATCCGCTGCCTTACATGACTTACCAGCCGTTCCTGCCGGAAGTGGCCGGCGGAAACATCGAGGCGCGTCACGCTGTGGTCTCGCACCGCCAGCACCTCAAGCAGACCGAACTGATCCAGGGCCGCGTCACCTCGATCGACCACGTCAACCGCACGGCCGTCGTGGCGCCGTCGGACGGCACCGAAAACTTCGAGATCCCCTACTTCGACGTCGTCCTCGCCGCCGGTGCGATCACCCGCACCTTCCCGATCAAGGGCCTGGCGGACAAGGGCATCGGCCTGAAGACCATCGAGGAAGCTGTCGCCCTGCGCAACAGCGTCCTGGAGCGCATCGAGACCGGCTCGCTGATGACCGATCCGGCCGAACGCGCCCGCGCCCTGACGTTCGTCGTCGTCGGCGGCGGCTTCGCCGGCATCGAGTGCATCACCGAAATGGAAGACCTCGCCCGCGCCGCGGTCAAGAACAACCCGCGCGTCAAGCAGGAGGAAGTCCGCTTCGTCCTGGTCGAGGCCATGGGCCGCATTATGCCCGAGGTCACGGCCAAGCAGGCCGAGTGGGTCGTCGAGCACCTGCGCAGCCGCGGCATCGAGGTTCTGCTCAACACCTCGCTGGACAACGCCGAGGGCTCGCTGAAGCTCATCAACCTGCCGGACAAGACCCCGGCCCAGGAATTCGAATCGGACACCCTGGTCTGGACTGCCGGTGTGCAGGCCAACCCCATGGTCCGTTCCACCGATTTCCCGCTGGAGCCCCGCGGCCGCGTCCGCGTCCTCCCGGACCTCCGCATCTCCGGCGACGAGGGCATCGTGGAGAACGCCTGGGCTGCCGGCGACATCGCGGCTGTCCCGGACCTCACGGGCAGCGGCCTGCCGGACGGCACCTGCGTCCCGAACGCCCAGCACGCGCTGCGCCAGGCCAAGCGCCTTGCCAAGAACCTGTGGGCCTCCCGCTGGGACAAGGAGCTCAAGGACTACAAGCACAAGAACCTGGGCGCCGTCGCCGGCTTCGGCGAATGGAAGGGCGTTGCCAACATCAACATCATCGGCCGCATCGGCCTTAAGGGCCCGCTGGCCTGGCTCGCGCACCGCGGCTACCACGGCCTGGCGATGCCCACGGTCGAGCGCAAGATCCGCGTCATCTCCGGTTGGTTCTGGGCTCTCTTCCTGGGCCGCGACACCACCCAGCTGATGGACCTCGACAACCCGCGCGGCGCCTTCGTGGCCGCAGCGACGCCGGCCCCCAAGCCTGCCGCTGCCCCCGCCGCACCGGCGGCCGACAAGCCGGCCGAGGCACCTGCCAAGGAAACTGTCGTGGCTGACTCCAAGTAGTCCGTAGCAGTCCGACGACGGCGGCCGTTCCCTTCCGGGGGAGCGGCCGCCGTCGTCGTTGGAGGCCGTCCGCGTGAAGACCGGATTGGCCGCCGGGCGGCCCGCCCCGCCTAGACTGGCCCCATGACTCCCGCTGAGAAGGACCTCAACACCCTGCTGGCGACCATGCGGCCGGTGATCCGTGAGGGCGAGTACGTCTACGCGCTCTGGCCGCACGGCAAACCCCTGGCCGGCCACGTGGCCGCGGCTGTCCGCGAGGCCGAGGGCCTGACGGTGGTGCTTCCGCGGGCCGATGCCGACGCCCTGGGCCTGGACTACGACTTCGTTGCCGCCTGGATAACCCTCCAGGTGCATTCCGCGCTGGAGGCGATTGGCCTGACGGCGGCTGTGAGCACTGCCCTGACGGAGGCCAAAATCAGCTGCAACGTGCTGGCCGGGTTCCACCACGACCACCTGCTGGTTCCCGTGCCGGACGCCCAGCGCGCCCTCGAAGTCCTGCATGAGCTCTCCGCCGAGGGCCGCGCCGCAAACAGCGGGCAGACGCCCCCTGCCCCCACCCTGGTGCTGCGGGGCGAAGTGCCCGCAGACCGCCCCGCGCTGCTGGATCTCGCTGCGGCGGCCTTCGCCATCTCGCCGGCCACCGGGCTGGCAGTGGAGGGGGAGCCGGAGGAAGTGGACCTGCTGCGGCGGCTGTTCGAGTGCGGGGAATACCTGCCGGAGTTCAGCATTGTGGCCGAACTCGACGGCGAGATCGTAGGGCACGTCATCAGCACCCGGGGCCGGGCGGGGGATCTGGACCTGCTGGGCCTCGGGCCGATCGGCGTCACCCCGCGGCTCCAGCGGCACGGAATCGGCTCGGCGCTGATGAAGGAGACCATTGACCGGGCCAACGCGGCGGGGGAGCGGGGCATCGCGCTGCTGGGCAGCCCTGAGTACTACGCCCGCTTCGGCTTCGTCCCTTCCACGTCCCTGGGGGTGCAGGCACCGGACCCGGCGTGGGGCGAACTCTTCCAGCTGCTGCCGCTGGCCCTCTGGCAGGGCGGCGCCGACGGAACGTTCCAGTACGCGGCGCCGTTCGACGTGCCGGCCGCCGCGTCGTAGGAACGCGCCGGCGGGATACCATTGACCGGGCGCCCCAGTAGCCCAATTGGCAGAGGCAGCGGACTTAAAATCCGCGTGTTGTGGGTTCGAGTCCCACCTGGGGCACACATGGGCGGGCTGATTCCGCCGCTTTCGAGGTGCCTGATTTCCTCTATGCAACGAGTGTTATAAGGATGTGACCCTAGTCACTTATGTTCAGGCCGAATTTGCATTAGCTTGAATCTAAATCAGGAACACCTGATCTTTCGCATCAAAGGCCGTTCGCACCTTTAGATCGAGGAGATTTCTCTATGACTTCACTCCCCCAGGTGGCGCCGCGCATTGCTAAGCTCACAGCGCTTAGCATCGGCGTCGCCCTTCTGGCTACGGCTTGTGGCGGTTCGTCCACGCCGTCGTCCAGCGGTTCGTCCTCCGCGCAGGCCGCCGGCATCGCATGCCCGGCCCCGAGCGCAACCGGCGGAGCCACCAGCTCGGCCGCCGCGGCAGGTTCCGTACCCGCGTCCACGACCACCACGGACACCCCGCTGAAGATCGGCTCGCTGCTGCCGACCACGGGCTCCCTGGCCTTCCTCGGCCCGCCCGAAATTGCCGGTGTGAACCTTGGCATCAAGGAAGTTAACGACGCCGGTGGCGTGCTCGGCAAGCCGGTCCAGGTTATCCACCGCGACTCCGGCGATACCAAGACCGACATTGCGACCCAGTCCACCACCGCGCTGCTCGGCCAGGGCGTAAGCGCCATCGTCGGTGCCGCCTCCTCGGGTGTCTCCAAGACCGTGATCAACCAGATCACGGGCGCCGGCGTTGTCCAGTTCTCCCCGGCCAACACCTCGCCCGACTTCACCACCTGGGACGACAAGGGCCTCTACTGGCGCACCGCTCCCTCGGATGTCCTGCAGGGCAAGGTGCTGGGCAACTACATGGCGACCTGTGGCGCCCAGACCGTTGGCATGATCGTACTGAACGACGCTTACGGAACCGGCCTGGCCAAGAACGTGAAGTCCGCAGTGGAGTCCGCCGGCGGCAAGGTTGTCGCGGAAGAGCTGTTCAACGAGGGTGACTCGCAGTTCTCCAGCCAGGTGGACAAGGTCCTCGCGGCCAAGCCCGATGCCATCGCCCTGATCACCTTCGACCAGGCCAAGAGCATCGTCCCGCTGATGACGGGCAAGGGCGTCAAGCCCACCCAGATCTTCATGGTGGACGGCAACATGTCCGACTACAGCAAGGACTTCAAGGCAGGCACCCTGAAGGGCGCCCAGGGCACCATCCCGGGCACCTTCGCCAAGGATGACTTCAAGAAGAAGCTGCTCGCCATCGATCCCGCGCTCAAGGATTACAGCTACGCAGGCGAGTCCTACGACGCCGTGAACCTGATCGCACTCGCGGCTGAGGAAGCCAAGAGCACCAAGGGCGTAGACATCGCCAAGCACCTCAAGGATGTCTCCGAGGGCGGCGAGAAGTGCAACAGCTTCCCGACCTGCGTCACCCTGCTCCGCAACGGCAAGGACATCGACTACGACGGCCAGTCCGGCCCCGTAACGTTCTCCGACGCCGGTGACCCGACGGAGGCCTACATCGGCATCTACGAGTACCAGGATGACAACAGCTACAGGCCCGTCAAGGAAGAATTCGGCAAGCTCTAAGCCGCGCCTCTGACTGACACACAAGAAACCCCCGCCCATCTGGGCGGGGGTTTCCTGCGTCTCCGGGGCTGGGTGTTGGCGCGCGCCTCTCGCGGCGGAGAGACCAACGGGGCGGCGCGGGGCATCCGGTGTGGTTCCGGACGGGGGCAGCTCGGACCCGCGGCACCAGCGCCCGAATCCGGTGGGAATACCTCTGGCGGGTGCAAATGACGCTGGCGACGGGGGCAGGTGCCTGCGAAAGCGCCGTTGTTGCGTTGGTCCCACGGCGGCAGGGTTCCCTGCCCGAGCTTGCGAGGGGAGGGGCCGCCGGGGAGGCACGAGCGCAGGCGCCGAGCAAGTGCCTGCTTCCGACGCGCCGGGCACGCAGAAGGGCCGCCACCGGCTTGGTGACGGCCCTTCGGAGGGGCTGGCTGGGCCTAGTCGACCGTGTCGGCCAACGTACCCAGGTACAGCTGGATGACCTTGGGATCCTTCATCAGTTCCCGGCCCGTGCCGGTGTACGCGTCCTTGCCCTGGTCCAGGACGTAGCCGCGGTCGCAGATCTGCAGGCAGCGGCGTGCGTTCTGCTCGACCATGATCACCGAGACGCCGGCCCGGTTGATCTCGTGCACCCGCAGGAAGGTCTCATCCTGTTTGACGGGGGAGAGGCCGGCTGAGGGCTCGTCGAGCAGGAGCACCGCCGGGTCCATCATCAGGGCCCGGCCCATGGCGACCATCTGGCGTTCGCCGCCGGAGAGCGAGCCGGCGCGCTGGGCCCGCCGTTTCGCCAGTTCCGGGAACAGCTCCGCAACGAAGTCGAAGCGCTCGGCGAAGTCCTTGGGCCGCTGGAACATCCCCATCTGGAGGTTCTCTTCGATGGTCAGGGCCGCGAACACGTTGTTGGTCTGCGGGACGAAGCCAACGCCCCGGCTGACCAGCTTGTTGGCCTTCAGCCCGGTGATGTCCTGGCCGCGGACCACCACGGAACCGGAGTGGACCTTGACCAGGCCGAACATGGCCTTCAGCAGGGTCGACTTGCCGGCGCCGTTGGGCCCGATGATGCCGATCAGCTCACCCTTGCGGGCCTCGATGCTGCAGCCGTTGAGGATATTGACACCCGGAATGTAGCCGGCCACCAGGTCGGTGACTTTGACGACCGAATCGCCGTCGTAGGCATTCTTCGCGGCGGGGGCCGCGCTGGTGGCGCTCATTCTGTGTCCTTCTCTGTCCGGTGGGGCTGGGCACTTTCCGGATGGGTGCTGTCCGGCTCAATGGCGCTGCGCCGGCCGTGCACCGTACCGTTAGCGGTGTCCGGGGCGGCCGCCTCGGTCGTGAGCACGTCCGAGGAGATGATGCCGGCGTTCTCGGTGCCGACGATGGATTCCTCGTCGGCCTCCAGTTCGGCCGCGAGCTCCTTGATCCCTTCGCTGGCGCCGAGATCGACGTCGTGGTGGGCGCCCAGGTAGGCGTCAATCACGGCCGGGTTCTTCATGACCTCCCCGGGCGGGCCCTCGGCCACGATCTTGCCCTCGGCCATTACCACCACCCAGTCGGCAATGTGGCGGACCATGTGCATGTCGTGCTCGACGAACAAGACGGTCATGCCCTCGGCCTTGAGGTTCTTGATGTGGTCCAGCAGGGACTGGGTCAGCGCCGGGTTGACGCCTGCCATCGGCTCGTCCAGCATGACGAGCTTCGGGCGCACCATCAGCGAACGCGCCATCTCAAGGAGTTTGCGCTGGCCGCCCGAGAGCGAGGCGGCGTAGTCGTCCTTCTTGGCGTCGAGCTTGAACTTCTCAAGCAGCACGTTGGCTTCTTCGGTGATTTTCTTTTCCTGGCCGCCCCAGATTCCCTTGAACAGGGCCTTGGAGAGCTTCTCGCCGGACTGCTGGGACGCGCCCAGGCGCATGTTCTCCATGACCGTGAGCTTGCCCATGACCTTGGTGAGCTGGAACGTACGGACCATGCCCATCCGCGCCACCTTGTAGGAGGAAACACCGGCCAGGCTGTTGCCCTCGAACTGCCATTTGCCCGTGTTCGGTGTATCGAAGCCCGTCAGCAGGTTGAACAGCGTGGTTTTGCCGGCGCCGTTGGGGCCGATCAGGGCCGTGATCTTGTGCCGAGGGATCTCCAGGTACTGGACGTCGACGGCGTTGATGCCGCCGAAGCTCCGGGTGACGTCCTCGGCCACCAGGATCGGATCGCGCTTCTTGCAGCCGGGGGCGGTCTCGCCCACGGCGATTGGACGCGTGTCCGTCATGTAGTCGACAGTTTCGGCGGTGCCGGGAGTCCCGGCACCGGCCTTGGGTTCTTCGCTGTGAGTGCTCATGCGAATGCCAGCTCCTTCTTATTGCCGAACACGCCCTGGGGCCGGAAGATCATCAGCAGCATCAGTGCGATGCCCACCAGGATGTAACGCAGCTGGCCGGCCTGGACCGTGTTCAGCCACGTGACGGCGCCCGATTCGATCAGGCCGTAGAGCACGCCCTGGGTCAGTGAGAGGACCACCCAGAAGATCATGGCGCCGACCACCGGGCCCAGCACCGTGCCGAGGCCGCCAAGCAGCAGGCAGGTGTAGAGGAAGAACGTCAGTTCCGTGCCGTAGTTGGCCGGCTGCACCGCGCCGCGGGGGAGCGTGAAGACCATGCCGGCGAGGGCGCCCAGGACGCCGCCGATGACGAGGGCCTGCATTTTGTAGGAGTAGACGTTCTTGCCGAGCGAGCGGACCGCGTTCTCGTCCTCGCGGATGCCCTTCAGGACGCGGCCCCAGGGGCTGCGCATGAGGAGCCAGACGAGGAGGCAGCACACGATCACCAGGGCCCAACCAACCACGCGGATGAAGAAGTCGCGGTTGTTCATGCCGAAGTAGGACCCCTCGGGGAACGGGTTCATAGCGTAGAAGTCGCCCTCGAAGGCGGCCAGGCCGTTGGCCGAGCCGGTCACCGAGGTGAGCTGGTTGGTGGTGACGATGTAACGGACAATTTCCGCGGCCGCGATCGTCACAATGGCGAGGTAGTCGGCCCGCAGCCGGAGGGTGGGGATGCCGAGCAGCAGGGCAAAGATCGCCGAGCAGACGACGGCGATCAGCAGGCCCACGAAGAACGGCACGTGGAACGTCAGGGTGGAGATGGCGAAGCCGTAGGCTCCCACCGCCATAAAGCCGGCCTGGCCGAAGTTCAGCAGGCCCGAGTAGCCGAAGTGGACGGCCAGACCCAGCGCGGCAAGCGCGTACGCCGCCGTCGTCGGACTGAACAATTCACCGGCAGCGCTGGAAAGAATAAATCCGAAGTCCATGTCTGTCTCCTAACCCACGCGCTCGCGGCGGCCCAGGATGCCCTGAGGCCGGAACAAGAGGACAACGATCATAATGAACAGTGCTCCCACGTACTTAAGGTCGGCGGCGAGGCCGAACACGGTGGTCAGCTCCACAAAGATGCCGACAATGATGGATCCGAACAACGCGCCCCATACTGTGCCGAGGCCGCCGAGCGTGACGCCGGCGAAGATCAGCAGCAGGATCTGCGAGCCCATGTCGAAGGTGACGCCGGGCCGGTAGTACGCCCAAAGGATGCCGCCGAGGGAGGCGAGCATGCCGCCGGTGACCCAGACGATCCGGATGACCCCGTCGACGTCGATGCCCGAGGCTGCAGCCAGCGCGGGGTTGTCGGCCACGGCACGGGTTGCCTTGCCCAGCCGGGTCTTGAGGAGGACGACGCCGAGGGCGGCGATCACCACGACGCTGATGAGCAGGGACCAGAGGTTGTTCGGCGAGATGGAGACCGGCCCGATCTGGATTTCCGCGCTCTGCGCGAAGGGCAGCTGCTGGGTGGCGCCGCCGAAGTAGAACTGGATGACATAGCGGACGGCGAGGGCGAGGCCGATGCTGACAATCATCATCGGGACCAGGCCGGTACCGCGGCGCCGCAGCGGCCGCCACAGCCCGGCGTCCTGGACGTAGCCGAAGAGGCCGCCGCCGAGGAGCGCGAGGATGATCGAGAGCCAGAAGGGCAGGTTCATGGCGTTGAACCCGAAGACCAGCACCGCGCCCAGGGTGACCATCTCGCCGTGGGCGAAGTTGGTCAGGCCGGTGGTGCCGAAGATCAGCGACAGCCCCACCGACGCGAGTGCGAGCAGCAGCCCGAAGCTCAGGCCCGCCACGAGGCGGTTGATCAGGTTCTGGCCGAAGTCCTCGCCCTGAACCACGATGCCCTTGCCGAAGGCGAAGATCACCGACAGGTTGGAGGTCTGGCTAAAGCTGACCTTGCGGGGGTTTTCCTGGCCCTCGGCGAGCTTGATGCCCTGGGGGAGGGTTTTGACGTCCAGTTCGACCTCGTACGTTCCCTGCGTGGGGACGCCGATATTCCAGGAACCGTTGGGACCCGATTTGGTCGTTCCGGTGAAGTCTCCGCTCTTGGCGGTAATGGTGACATTGGCGATCGGGGCGCGGTCATCGCCGCGCAGGAAGCCGCTGATGCTGTTTTGGAACGAGGTGCTCGACGGGGATGGTGTCGGCGAGGGGGTCGCGGCCTGGGAAGCCGGGGCGACGATCAGCAGAAGGGCGGCTACGGCGGCGAAAATGGCCCCCACAGCTTTCAGCATTCTGCCGCGTCGTCTCAGCGACAGGCCTCTCGGATTGCTACTCAAAATGAAAACCTCCACGTGGGGGTGGTCTGGGTTGCGCCGTTGCAACCGCTGCGAACGGTCAGGGGACGAAGGGTGGAGCGGATAGTGCGATGCGGTGGAGCGGTAATGCCTGTGACCTTCGTCACCCTGTTGGGCCAATGTTACAGCCCTGATGGGGTGGGTAATGCCGCTGCGAGCAGGGCGAACGTCGCGATCGGATAACAACCGTGTAGCCGGAGAGTGAACGCGGTTTAGTCAAACTAAAGAAAACTTTTGTTGAGTACGAGGATTCCTAAACATTGACCGGCGGCGGACCCCAACGGGCACCGGAATTCCAGCCGGGGCAGGTCACGGTTGGGTTGCGGCGGCGGCCCCGGGGAACTATCCCGGCCCACCGGGCGTGGGAATTGGTAGCGTGAGTCGTAACGATCACCACCACCGATCATCACTAACCCCCTTTATTTGGAGGACACCAGCAATGGCACTTGGCGGAAACCCGATCTTCAACGGAAAGAATTTCCGTGGAGCCACCCAGGCGCCGCCTGCCCCGCATGCACCGTACGGGCAGGGCTATGGCCAGAACGGTTACGGCCAGGGCCAGTACGGCCAGGTCTACAGCCAGCCGCAGGGCTACGGCCAGACCCAGGCGGGCTATAACCCGGCGCAGCAGGCGATGAGCAACGAGCAGCTGCAGGACATGTACAACCGTCCGGCCGCCGGCCCGGCCGACAGCGGCCGCATGACCTTCGACGACGTCATTATGAAGACCGCAGCCTGCCTCGCGGCCGTCATCGCCGGTGCCGCCGTCACCCTCGTCGTGGCGCCGGGCCTGGCCTCCATGCTGATGATCGTCGGCGCCCTGGGCGGCTTTGTCCTGGCCATGGTCAACACCTTCAAGAAGCAGCCGTCACCGGCGCTGATCCTGGCCTACGCCGCGCTCGAGGGCCTGTTCCTCGGCGGCCTGACCCGGATCCTCGACGGGATGTTCCCGGGCGTGGGCCTGCAGGCGGTCATCGGCACCCTCTCGGTCTTCGCCGTAACCCTGGTCCTGTTCAAGAGCGGCAAGGTCCGGGCCACCCCGAAGGCCATGCGCTTCTTTATGATCGCCATGATCGGGTATGCCGTCTTCGCCCTGATCAACATGGTGATGATGTGGACCGGTGCCGTGCAGAGCCCGTTCGGCCTCCGGACGTCGGTCGAGATCTTCGGGATCCCGCTTGGCGTCTTCATCGGCCTGCTGGCGATCGGCCTTGCCGCGTTCTCCCTGATCATGGACTTCACCAGCATTGAAGCCGGCGTCCGCAGCGGCGCCCCGCAGCGCTTCTCGTGGACCGCGGCCTTCGGCCTGACCGTGACCCTCGTCTGGCTCTACGTTGAGATCATCCGCCTGCTGGCGATCCTCCGCGGCGACGACTAGCCGCGGGCGGTCCACAGCGACTACGCGCCATAGCGACTAAACGGAAGCGGGTCCCGCCGGATGGCGGGGCCCGCTTTTGTGTGTGCCGGCTTTTGGGTGTGCCGGGCACAAGGGCCGGCCGCGCCATGTGCCGTGGGCCGGGGGACCTAGCGGAGCCGTTCGAGGATGACCGCCATCCCCTGCCCGCCGCCCACGCAGAGAGTGGCCAGGCCCAGGGTGCCGTCGCGCTCGCGCAGCCCGTTGAGCAAGGTGGTGGTCATCCGGGCGCCCGTCATGCCAAAGGGGTGTCCCAGGGCGATGGCTCCGCCGTGCACGTTGAGCCTGCCGGGATCGATGCCCAGTTCCCGGGCGCTCGCAACCACCTGGACCGCGAAGGCCTCGTTTAGCTCGACGAGGTCGATGTCGCCGATGCTGAGCCCGGCGAGGGCCAGCGCCCGCCGGGTGGACTCGACCGGCCCCATGCCCATGAGCTCGGGGGAGAGGGCGCTGACCCCGGTGGAGACGATCCGGGCCAGCGGTTCCAGCCCCAGTTCGGCGGCGCGGGCATCGCTCATCACCACGACGGCGGCGGCGCCGTCGTTAAGGGGGCAGGCGTTCCCGGCCGTCACTGTCCCCTCGCTGCGGAACACCGGCTGGAGGGCGGCCACGCCGTCCAAGGTGACGCCGGCGCGCGGGGAGTCGTCCCGGTCCACCACGGTGCCGTCCTTGCGGGTGTAGGGCGTGATTTCGCGGGCGAAGAACCCGGCGGCGATTGCGGCTTCGGCCCGGTGCTGGCTCTGCACGGCCCAGGCGTCCTGCTCGGCGCGGCTGATGCCGTAGCTGGTGGCGACGTTCTCCGCGGTCTGGCCCATGGAGATGTAGATGTCCGGCATCCGGCCGCCCAGGCGCGGGTCGGTCCAGGGGGTGTTGGACGCGGCCCGGGCCGCGGTGCGCTTCGCGGCGGCGTCGAACAACGGATTGTGCGTGCCGGCGTCGGTCTCTCCGGCCCCGGTCCAGGCAGGGTACCGGGACACCGACTCCACCCCGGCGGCCACGAACGCGTTGCCTTCACCGGAACGGATGGCATGGAACGCTATCCGCAGGGTCTGCAGGCTGGAGGCGCAGAAACGGTTGATGGTGGCGGCCGGAACGTTGTCCAGGCCGGCCAGGATGCTGACCACCCGGGCCATGTTGGACCCGGCTTCGCCGCTGGGTTCGGCACAGCCCAGATAAAGGTCATCGAGGCCCCGGGCGGCGTCGCGCGGGTCGAAGCCGGGCAGTTTCGCGAGGGCGGCGGTGACCATTGCGGCGGCGAGGTCGTCGGGCCGTTCATCTTTCAGGGACCCTTTGAAGGCCCGGCCGATGGGGCTGCGGGCGGTGGCTACAATCACGGCGTCGGGCATGCGCCCAGCCTACGCCCGGCCCGGCCCCGCCCGACAGGAACCGGAACCCGCCCCGGGGTTTAGGCCAGCCGCCGGGCCCCCGCGGCCGGGTGGACGGGGAAGATCTCGGGAGCGGCAAACCCGGCAGCGGCGAAGGCCCGGCCGACGCCGTCGCGTACCGCCTGCTCCGCGGCCGCCGGAATCAGCGCGATCGCGGCGCCGCCGAAGCCGCCGCCGGTCATCCGGGCGCCCAGCGCCCCACCGGCGCGGGCGGCTTCCACGGCAAGGTCCAGTTCCGGGCAGGAGATCTCGAAATCGTCCCGCATCGAGGCATGGGAGGCGTCCAGCAGGGGGCCAACCGCCTGCGGGCCGGCGCCCTCGAGCAGTTCCACGGTCCGCTGCACCCGCTCGTTCTCGGTCACCACATGCCGGACCCGGCGGAACGTCTCCGCGTCGAGCAGCCCGGCGGCCTCCTCCAGGTCCTCCAGCCGGACATCCCGCAGCGCCTGGACACCCAAGACGTCGGCGCCCAGTTCGCAGGACGCCCGCCGGTCCGCGTAGCCGCCGGCCGCGTGGGAGTGCGACACCTTGGTGTCGATGACCAGGAGCACCAGGCCAGCTGCCCCGGCGTCGAACGGCACCAGGCGCGCGCTCTGGTCGCGGCAGTCGAGGAACACCGCGTTGCCGGCAGCGCCGCGGAGCGAGGCGGACTGGTCCATGATCCCGGTGGGTGCACCGACGAAGTCGTTTTCGGCGCGCTGCGTCGCCAGCACCATGTCCTCGATGCCCAGCCCGGCGGCGGTGAGTTCGTTGACGGCCAGGACGACGGCGCATTCGATCGCGTGGGACGAGGACAACCCGGCGCCGCGCGGCACGTCCGAATCCAGCAGCAGATCCAGGCCCGGGACCTCGAGCCCCTGCTGCTGGAGGGCCCAGAGCACGCCGAGCGGATACTTGGTCCAGCCCCTGGCGGTGGCGGGATCCAGGGCGGCGGTGTCCGCCGTCGTCAGCCCCTGATTGCCGAACGTTGACAGCATCCGGACCGCGGAGTCGGAGCGCACCCGGACAGCTACGCGGGCGGCCCGGTCAATGGCGAAGGGCAGGACAAACCCCTCGTTGTAATCCGTGTGTTCGCCGATCAGGTTGACCCGGCCGGGAGCCTGCCAGACGCCGTCGGGAGCGGTCCCGAAGACCTCTTCGAACCTGGCGGCGAGGCCACTGCTGTCCGCGGTCGGGGTCATGGCCGGATGCCTGCGCTGCTCGAAGTCATGGACCCACGGTATACGGGTTGCCGGCCGGTCTGTACGGTGGTCACCATGGATCTCACAGCGACACCTCCCGCACCCGGGCCCGACGACGCAGTCCGGCGCTACGCCAGCGGCCGGCAGTACGAACTGCGCCGCGGCGACGCCCTGGCCGTGGTCACCGAACTCGCCGCCGGCCTGCGCCTCTACAGCCGGGCCGGGATCCACCTGACCGAAACCTACGGCGACGACGACATTGCCCCCGGCGCCACCGGCATCACCCTGGCGCCGTGGGCGAACCGGGTGGAGGACGGCGTCTGGCACCTGAACGGCAAAAAGCAGCAGCTGGACATCACCGAGGTGTCGCGGAACAACGCCAGCCACGGGCTGTTGCGGAACACCGCCTACGAACTGGTGGACGAGGCCGAATTCTCGGTGACGCTCGAGGCAGCGGTGTTCCCGCAGCACGGCTACCCGTTCCTGCTCCGCCACCGGGTGGAGTACGGGCTGGACGAGGCCCTGGGGCTCACCGTCCGGCAGACGCTGGTCAACGACTCGACGGAGCCGGCCCCGTTTGTGCTCGGCGCCCACCCCTACCTGCGGCTCGGCGACGTTCCCACCGAGCAGCTGAAACTGACGGTCAGCGGCCGCACCCGGCTGGTGACGGACGAGCGGCTGATTCCGCGCGGCGCGGAGCCCGTCGGCGGCGACTTCGACCTCCGGGCCGGGCGGCTCGCCGGCGAGCTTGACCTGGACTGCGCCTACACGGATCTGGACGTCGACGGCGGTGCTGCCCGCAGCACCCTGCGTTCCGACGACGGCCGCAGCGTGAGCCTTTGGCAGGACGGGAACTGCGGCTACGTCCATGTGTTCGTCACCGACCAGTTCCCCGGCCGGACCAAGGCCGTCGCCATCGAACCGATGACCGGTCCGGCCAACGCCTTCAACAGCGGTGACGGCCTGCGCTGGCTGCCTGCGGGCGAGTCCTTCTCCATAAGCTGGGGCATCACCGCGGACCTGGGGAGCTAACCGGCCGCGGCCACGGCGGCTTGCCCGTTTCCTTTGGGCGCCACACTGAGGAATTATGGGGCTATGACGCCAGCCGAGGACGCCACCCGCCAATCCGCAACCGAACCCCCGGGCTACGCAGCCCCCGGGCTCTCCGCTCCTGCCGCCGCCGAACCGACCGGACCTGCGCCGGCCGGCGGATCCGTGCACGCCGGCGACGCGGGCCACGCCCCGGCCGGTACACCGGCCGCCGCCCGCGCGCGGGTCCGCAGCGACCGGGAACTGGATGAAGACATTCCCTACGGGGTGCGCATCGCGGCGTCGTGGGCGTGGCGGGTGGGGCTCATCCTGCTCGTCACCGGGGGACTCATCTGGCTCCTGAGCAAAATCAGCTTCCTGATCATCCCCGTGATGGTCGCGGCCCTGCTGGCCGGCCTGCTCAGCCCCATCACCCGCTGGCTGCGCCGGCACCGGCTGCCCAACGGTGCCGCCGTGGCCGTCACGCTGCTCGGTTTCATCGGACTGATCGCCGGGGCCCTCGCCCTGGTCGGCCGCCAGCTGACCGCCGGGTTCGGCGAACTCTGGGGGCAGGCACTGACCGGCGTGCAGCAGGTCCAGACCTGGCTGGCCGAGGGTCCGCTGCACCTGACCGCCGCCCAGATCAACACCTACATCAAGGAAGCCACCTCCGCGCTGCAAAACAACAGCAGCAGCATCCTCAGCGGGGCGCTGACCTTCGGCAGTACCGCCGGCCACTTCGCCGCCGGCCTCCTGATCGCCCTGTTTGTCACCATCTTCTTCCTGCTTGAAGGCGAACGGATCTGGCGGTTCCTGGTCCGGTTGATGCCGCGGAAGGCACGCCCCGCGGTCAACGGTGCCGGCCGGCGCGGCTGGACGTCCATGGTCAGCTACACCCGGATCCAGCTGTTCGTGGCCTTCGTGGACGCCGTCGGAATCGGCGCCGGAGCCGCGATCATCGGTGTTCCGCTGGCGCTGCCCCTGGGTGTGCTCGTGTTCATTGGCTCGTTCATTCCCGTGGTGGGCGCCCTGGTCACCGGCGCGATCGCCGTGCTGCTGGCCCTGGTGGCCAACGGCGTGGTCAACGCCCTGATCATGCTGGGCATCGTGCTCCTGGTCCAGCAGCTGGAGAGCCACATCCTGCAGCCCCTGGTCATGGGCAAGGCCGTCTCCCTGCACCCGGTGGCGGTCATCCTGTCCGTGGCCGCCGGGTCGTACCTGGCGGGAATTCCGGGTGCCCTGTTCTCCGTGCCGATCCTCGCCGTAGCAAACTCGGCAGTTCGGTACATTGCAGGCAGAACGTGGGAACATGATGGAGAGCTGGCAGCCGCGAGCCCGCAGGGAGTCCCTGTGCTTGCCGGCGCCGGCGAGGACCCGGGCTTCAGGGAGGTCCGCTTCCCTGGCGCCGACGCCGGAACCCCCAAAGGAGACTAGTTCGTGAATACCCTCGAGAGCCTGCCCGTCACGCTGGACGATGTCCTGGAGGCGCAGAAGCTGCTCGACGGGATTATTATGCGGACCCCGGTGGAATCCTCCCGGGCGCTGGGCGGCATCGCCGGCGGCGACGTCTACTTCAAGTGTGAGAACCTGCAGCGCGCCGGCTCCTTCAAGGTCCGTGGCGCCTACGTCCGGATGGCCAAGCTCTCCGCCGAGGAGAAGAAGCGCGGCGTGGTCGCGGCCTCCGCCGGCAACCACGCCCAGGGGGTGGCCGTCGCGGCCAAGGCCCTCGGCATCAAGGCGCGCATCTACATGCCCCTCGGAGTGGCCCTGCCCAAGCTGGCGGCCACCCGCAGTCACGGAGCCGAGGTGGTCCTCCACGGCCACAACGTCGACGAGGCCCTGGCCGAGGCCAAACGGTACGCCGACGAATCGGGGGCCGTTTTTGTGCACCCCTTCGACGACGTCGACGTCGTGGCCGGCCAGGGCACGGTAGGCCTGGAAATCCTTGAGCAGCTTCCCAACGTGGACACCATCCTGATGGGTGTCGGCGGCGGCGGGCTGCTCGCCGGCGTCGCTGTCGCCGTGAAGGCCCGGGCCAAGGAGCTCGGCCGTAACATTCGGATCATCGGCGTGCAGGCCGAAAACGCCGCAGCCTACCCGCCCTCGCTCGCCGCGGACGCCCTGGTGCCGCTCAAGCGCGTCTCGACCATGGCCGACGGCATCGCGGTGGGCCGGCCGGGCCAGCTGCCCTTCAGCATCATCCGCGAACTCGTCGACGACGTCGTCACCGTCAGCGAGGACGCCCTGGCCCGGGCCCTGATCTTCCTCCTCGAACGCGCCAAAATGGTGGTCGAGCCGGCCGGCGCCGTCGGGGTCGCCGCCCTGATGGAGGGCAAGATCGAGAACCCGGGCAACACCGCGATCGTGCTCTCCGGCGGCAACATCGACCCGATGCTGATGCTCAAAGTCATCCAGCGCGGCCTGTCCGCGGCCGGCCGCTACATGACGGTACGGATGATGCTGGACGACCGCCCCGGTTCGCTTGCGACCATCGCCCGGATCATCGCCGAAAACGACGCCAACGTCACCGGCCTGGACCACACCCGGGTGGGCGGATCCATCAGCATGGGCGATGTCTCCATCACCGTGAACCTGGAAACGAAGGGCCACGAACACTGCGAGCAGGTCCTCGCGGCGCTCCGGGCCGAGGGCTTCCAGCCGATCGTGGTGCACTAGGCACCGGCCGTGCTCGAAGCCTCGAGGGCGGGGCAGCGCGACACTCCCGCCGGCCGGGCCCGCGCGGGCCTGCTGGTGATGGGCTCGTTCGTGCTCCTGCTCTACGTGATCGAGTTCATCAACACCCTGATGATGCACTCGCTGAACGCCGTCTTCGGGCTGCGGCCGCGCTCGGTCGACGGGCTCCTGGACATCCTGACGTTTCCGCTGCTGCACGCCAACCTCGCCCACCTGCTCTCCAACACCCTGCCGTTGATCATCTTCGGGTTCCTGGTGTTCCTGTCCGGGCTCCGGGTCTTCGCCACGGCCCTGGCGTCCAGCTGGCTGGGGTCCGGGGCTGTGGTGTGGCTGATCGGCGGGTTCAACGTCACCGTCGGGGCCTCGGGGCTGGTCTTCGGGCTGTTCGCGTTCCTGCTGGTACGCGGGTTCTTCAACCGGAACTGGTGGCAGATCCTGCTCTCCGTGGTGCTTTTCCTCGCCTACGGCGGCATCCTCATCGGTGTGCTCCCGAGCGTGGCGGGGTACGTCTCGTGGCAGGCGCACCTGGGCGGCGCGGCGGGCGGCGTCATCGCGGCCCTGCTGCTGAGCCGGCGCCGGCCGGGGTACGGGCAGTACGGCCAGTACCACTAGCCACACGCCGGCCCCGCACGCCGGCCCCGCCGCGTCCGTGCGCCGCACCGTTAAACGACGACGCCGTTCCTCCCCGGTGGGGGAGGAACGGCGTCGAATGAAGCGCTGTTAGCCGGCGTACGGCTTGGCGGAGATGATCTCCACGGAGATGTCCTTGCCGTTCGGGGCGGTGTAGCTGAGCTTGTCGCCTTCCTTGTGGCCGACGATCGCCGAACCCAGCGGGGACTTTTCGCTGAAGACGTCCAGATCGGAGTCGCCGGCGATTTCGCGGGAACCGAGCAGGAAAGTTTCTTCGTCCCCGGCGATCTTGGCGACCACAATCATGCCCGGTTCGACGATTCCGTCATCGGCCGGGGCCTCGCCCACGTGCGCGTCGCGGAGCAGCACGGTCAGCTGGCGGATGCGGGCCTCGATCTTGCCCTGCTCCTCCTTGGCCGCGTGGTAGCCGCCGTTCTCCTTGAGGTCGCCTTCCTGGCGGGCAGCCTCAATCTTCTGGACGATGTCTGCACGGCCTGCGCCGGAGAGGTGGTCCAGCTCTGCCTTCAGGCGGTCAAAAGCTTCCTGGGTAAGCCAAGCTGCAGTTGCGCTGTTGGTGGTCGACACGGACTTCTCCTTTAGATGGTCAAACAAGCTGGTCAAACAAGCAAAGACCCCGCCACGGTGGCCACTTATGGATCTCAGTGACCAGCTCAGCGGGGCAGAGGTATTGATCCATTGTAGTCAATGCTGTGGATAAACCCAAGAACCACTGCGGCGCAGGTCACACCGTGTTACGCCGCACGGGAGGCTACGGGACGGCGGCGGGGCTGCCGGGCGGAGGGCGGCCGGTCCGGCTATTTGCCGGCGGTGGGGATCCAGCAGTTGTCGACGACGGCGGAGACGGACTGCGATTCGGTGCGGATGGTGAGCCGGTGCACGGTCGTGCTGCCGCCGTCGGCGCCGGCGTCGGGCGCGTTGGCCCCGACGTCGATGACCTTCCACCCGACCACCGCGAACTTCGAATCCAGCGCCTTGACGGCGCACTTGGCGGCGGTCCCCGGGTTCTTGGTGACCTGAAAGTCGATCTCGGCGGCGGTAGCATCGGGGGTGCTGTAGCCGATGTCCTTGAAGGTGACCGATTCGGTGGCGGCCGACGTCGAGACCCAGGCCATAAAGCCGATTCCGGCAGCGAGTGCCGCCAGGAGGATGTTGCGCTTTGCTCTGCGGCCGAGCACACGCTTTTGGCCGCCGTAGCGATTGGCTAGGCTGGTAGGTGCCGGCGCGGCAGGCTGCTCCTCGGAAGTCACCAGTCCAGTTTAGTGTGGATCGGGCGGCGCAATGTCCGCCCGGCCGTTCAGCAACAGCAGCCCCGCCATCCCGGCACCCCCGCAGCAGCGAACCAGAAGAAAGAGGAGCCGTCCGACGATGACAGCGTCCACCAGCCCGTCAGCACCGCTTCGGCTGCTCGCCGTCCACGCCCACCCCGACGACGAGTCCAGCAAGGGCGCCGCAACCATGGCCATGTACGCGGCCTCCGGCGTAGACGTGATGGTGGCCACCTGCACGGACGGCTCCCGCGGGGACATCCAGAACCCGGGCATGGAGGACGCCCCGCACCCTAAACGGGACATGGCTGGTGCCCGCAGGCTCGAGATGGACAACGCCGCGAAGGTTCTCGGCATCCGCCAGCGCTGGCTGGGTTTTGTGGATTCCGGCCTTCCCGAAGGCGACCCGCTGCCGCCGCTGCCCGTCGGGTCCTTCGCCACACTGCCGCTGGAGCGCGCCGCCGCACCGCTGGTCCGGCTGGTCCGGGCCTTCAAACCCCAGGTCATCCTCAGCTACGACGAGAACGGCGGATACCCGCACCCGGACCACATCATGGCGCACCGGGTCGCCGTCGAGGCCTTCGCCGCCGCCGGCGATCCCGCCCGGTACCCCGGTACCGGCGAGGCCTGGACGCCCGACAAGCTGTATTACGACCGCGCCTTCAGCCCCGACCGCTTCCGCGCCCTGCATAACGCCCTGGAAGCAGCCGGGCTCCAGTCGCCGTACGCCGAGCGGCTCGCGGCGTGGCTTGAGGCCGACGCCGAAGGCCACACCCCGCCGGCCCCGACGCACCCCACCACAACGCAGATCGAGTGCGGCGACTTCTTCGAAGCCCGCGACGAGGCCCTGCGCGCGCACCGCACCCAGATCGACCCTGACGGGTTCTTCTTTGCGGTTTCACCGGCGATGCAGCGGCAGACCTGGCCGTGGGAGGACTACTCGCTGATCAAGTCCAGCGTCCCCACGGAGTTGCCCGAAACGGACTTCTTCGCCGGGCTAAGATAGACCCAGCAGGGATTTCTATGCCGCGTAGAAGAGCGGCGTGGGAAGTCCCGTAGACGACGTTCCCCACAGAAGGTTTCCACAGTGCATTCCTTGCTCATCGCCCTGGCGACAGCCCCGGCGCCCGCCCCGACGCCGTCGCTGCGCCCCGGCCTCGACCAGGACCAGGTCACCCCGGGCCTGCTGGGCTTCCTGCTGACCGCGTTCATTGTTGTGCTCACGGCCCTGCTGATTGTGGACATGGTGCGCCGGATCCGCCGCGTGCGCTACCGCGCCCAGGTCGAAGAGGAACGCGCCGGAACCGGGGAAGCCGCAGCCTTCGATGCCGCAGACGACGCCGGCACCGGTCGGTCCCCGCTGTCCGGCACCGGCAACCCCGAGGCCGGCAGCCCCGCAGCGGAGCCGGAGCCGCGTCCGGAAGCCAACGGTGACCCAGGATCCGGGAACCGCTGACCGCGGTCCTGCCAACACCCCGCCGGGCGCGGCCAATGCCCTCGGCGGGGAACCCTCCGCCTACCTGCGCCAGCACGCCGGCAACCCGGTGCACTGGCGGCCCTTCGGGGACGAGGCCTTCGCCCTCGCCGCGGCACGGGACGTACCCGTGTTCCTCTCGATCGGCTACGCGGCCTGCCACTGGTGCCACGTTATGGCCGGCGAGTCCTTCGAGGACCCGGACACCGCAGGGTTCCTGAACGCCAACTTCGTCGCCGTGAAGGTGGACCGGGAGGAACGCCCCGACATCGACGCCGTCTACATGGCCGCAACGCAGGCCATCAGCGGTGAGGGCGGCTGGCCGATGTCCGTGTTCCTGCTGCCCGATGGCCGGGCCTTCCACGCCGGCACCTACTATCCGCCCCGGCCCCAGCCCGGCCGTCCGTCCTTCCGCCAGGTCCTGGAGGCGGTCCGCGAGGCCTGGCTGGAACGCCGCAGCGCCGTCGAACACAACGCAGACTCCCTGGCGCGCGGGATGGCCGCCGCGCAGGCCGGCACCGCCGTCCGGCTGGACGCGCCCCCGCCCGCCCCGGACCCGGAGCTCCTCTCCGCGGCGGTGCGTGCGCTGGCCCGGTCCGAAGATGCCGCCGGGGGATTCGGCACCGCCCCCAAGTTCCCGCCGTCGGCCGTTCTCGAATTCCTGATCCGGCACGCCGCCGTGCCCTCCGATACCGCGGAGGCCGCGAGGGACCTGGCGGGCCGCACACTGGCCGCGATGGCGCGGTCGGCCCTGTTCGACCAGCTCGACGGCGGCTTCGCCCGCTACTCCGTCACCCGCGACTGGTCCGTGCCGCACTTCGAAAAGATGCTCTACGACAACGCCCAGCTGCTGCGCGGCTACGTCCACTGGGTCCGGGCCGGCGGCTCGGAGGCGTTTCCTGCGGCCGAAGCCGCTGACGTCGCTGGCAGTACGGCGGACTGGCTGCTGGCGGCCCTGGGCCTCTCAGCCCCGGACGACGGCGGACGTCCGGTGGCGCTGGCCTCGTCCCTGGACGCGGACACGGTGGTGGACGGGGTCCACTCCGAGGGCGCCAGCTACCTGTGGACCCCGGGGGAGCTGGCGGCCCTGCTGGGCCCGGCCGACGGCGCGGCCGTTGCGCGGCTGATGAACGTCCGGAGCCCGGGAACAGTGACCGGCGACGGCTCGCCGCTGCATCCCGGCCGCGCACTGGATGCCGCCGACGCCGGACTCTGGGAGCGGGTGCGGCCGGTGCTGCGCCGCGCCCGGGCCGAGCGCCCCCAGCCGGACCGCGACGAGAAAGTGGTGGCTGGCTGGAACGGGCTTGCCATTGCGGGGCTGGCCGACGCAGGCGCGGTCCTGGACCGTCCCGGGCTGGTGGCCGCGGCCGAGGACATTGCCGGCTACCTGGAGCGGGTGCACTGGACGCCGGCGCAGGCACACGAGCCCGGCCGGCTGCTGCGGGTCTCCCACGGCGGGACGGCCCGCGGGATCGGCGGCCTCCTGGAGGATTACGCCTTTTGCGCGGAGGGCCTGTTCGCCCTCTACGCCGTCACCGGAAGCTCCCGCTGGTACGCCCTGGCCGAGGCCATCCTGGCTGCGGCGTGCGCGCGGTTCGCCGCCGACGGCACCCTGCGCGACACAGCCGGTGAATCCGCGCAGGTCCTCTCGGCCCAGGGCGGCCGGCCCGGGATGGACCCGTTCGATAACGCCACGCCCAGCGGAGCAGCCGCGTTCGCCGCGGCCCTGCTGACCTCGTCCGCCCTGTCGGGATCGGCGGAGCGCCGGGGGATGGCCGCCAACATCCTGTCGCTGCTGCCGCCGCTGGCCACCAACGCGCCCCGGGTGGCGGGCGGGCTGCTGGCCACGGCGCAGGCGGAGCTGGCCGGCCCGGTGGAGGCCGCCGTCGTCGGACCCGACACTCCGCTGCGCGCCGCGCTGCACCGGGCGCTGCTGCAGTCGGCCAGCCCCGGTCTCGTCATCGCCCTCGGCCGTCCGGAAACCCCGACGGCGGCCACCGTCCCGCTGCTCCGGGGCAGGGGTGCCGCACCGGACGGGTCCGCGCAGGCCTTCCTCTGCCGCGGCATGGTCTGCGGGCTGCCGGCGCGGTCGGTCGAGGAGCTGCACGGACAACTGGCTAGCATGGCTGAATGACATCTACCCCCGCGGGCCGGGATCCTTTTGAACTGGTGGTCTTTGACTGCGACGGCGTCCTGGTGGACTCGGAGGTGATCTCGGTACACGTGGACCAGCTGGTCCTTGCCGACCTCGGCTGGGAACTGGATCGTGAGGAAATCGTCGAGCGCTTCGTTGGCAACAGCGAGGCGAATTTTGTCTCCACCATCGAACAGCACCTCGGCATCGAACTGGCCGACGGCTGGGACCGGACCTACCAGCAGTGGTACCACGACGCCTTTGAACGGGACCTCACGGCAGTTGACGGCGTCAAGGAGGCCCTGGACCGGCTCAGCCTCCCGCACTGCGTCGCCTCCAGCGGCAGCCACGCGAAGATGCAGCGGACCCTGGGCCGCACAGGCCTGCTGCACCGTTTTGCCGGCCGGATCTTCAGCGCCACGGAAGTCGCCAACGGCAAACCCGCCCCCGACCTCTTCCTGCATGCGGCCGCCACGCTCGGGACAGCCCCGGAGCGGTGCGCCGTCGTGGAGGACAGCGCCTACGGCGTGCAGGCGGCACGGGCTGCCGGAATGCACGTATTCGCCTATGCCGGCGGCGTCACCCCGGCGGAGTGGCTGGCCGGGCCGGGCACCACGGTCTTCGACGACATGCGCCGGCTTCCCGGGCTCATCGACGCCGGGCGGCCGCGCTGAGCCGGCCCTGGCCGGCCCAGTGGAGGGCGGGTCAGCCCAGGACGGCGATGGCGATCGCGATGTAGTGCGCCGCGAACGCGAAAACCGTGAAGGCGTGGAAAAGCTCGTGGAAGCCGAAGTGCTGGTAGCTGAAGTTGGGTTTCTTCAGGGCGTAGAACACGGCACCGGCGATGTACAGCGCCCCGCCGACGCAGATCAGCACCGCGGCGGGGATACTGGCGGCGAAAAAGTCCGGCAGGTAGAACAACGCGCCGCAGCCCAGGGCAATGTAGATCGGCACGTACAACCAGCGCGGGGCGTTGGTCCACAGCAGCCGGAACAGCACCCCGAGGACCGCGCCGGCCCAGATGATCCAGAGCAGCAGGACCGCCTTGGGCCGGTCGAGGAGGGCCCAGGCCAGGGGTGTGTAACTGCCGGCAATGACCAGCATGATGTTGGTGTGGTCCAGTCGTTTGAGCACCATCTTCACCCGCGGGGACCAGTTGCCCCGGTGGTAGACGGCGCTGACCCCGAAAAGCAGCACCCCCGTCAGTGCGTAGACGGCGGAAGCGATTTTCAGTTCGGCGGTGGGGGCCAGCAGCACCAGGACCAGGCCGGCGGCGAAGGCCAGCGGCGCCGTGACGGTGTGGATCCACCCCCGCCATTTGGGCTTGATCATCAGGAGTTCGGCGATCCTCACGGCCGCGTCGTCCACCGGGCTGGAACCGGATTTTGCGGGGTTGGTGTCGCCGTGCGCGGACCGCTCGGGTCCGGAGGCCGGACTGCTGCTCTCCATACCCCAAGAATAACCTACGGTCCGGTAAGTTACCGGCGAGTAGTGCCCGCCTGAGCGGAAATGGCGACGGGGTGCGCGCGGTGCGGCCCCTCCGGCGGGTAGCCTAGGAATGCACTGCCGTCAGACCCCAAGGAAGCCAGGTGAAGCACCGGATGGAACTGCCCGGGTTCCTTTATGGCTTCTACGAGCGCAGCCTCCAGCGTTCCCTCGACCCGGAACGCGTCCCCAAGCACATCGGGGTGATGGTCGACGGCAACCGGCGCTGGGCGCGGCAGTTCAATGCCCCCACGAGCCAGGGCCACCAGGCCGGCGCGGATAAGATCCATGAATTCCTTGGCTGGTGCCAGGAGCTCGGGATCAAAGTGGTCACGCTCTACATGTTGTCCACGGACAACATGAACCGGTCCGGCGAGGAGCTGGACCTGCTGATGGGAATCATCGCCAACACCCTGGACCGGCTCGACGAGGACGCGGATATCTCGGTGCACGCCATGGGTGCGCCGGAACTGCTGCCGGACTACCTCGCCGAAAGGCTCAACAACCTCACGGCCCGCACCCCGGTGCAGGAGAAAATCCACGTCAACGTCGCCGTCGGCTATGGCGGCCGCCGGGAAATCGTCGACGCCGTCCGCGAACTGCTGCACGACGCCGTCGACCGCGGGGCTGACATCGGCAAGCTGGCGGACGAGCTCAGCGTCGACGACATCTCCCGTTTCCTCTACACCCGCGGCCAGCCGGACCCCGACCTCGTGATCCGCACCTCGGGGGAGCAGCGCCTGTCAGGCTTCCTGATGTGGCAGAGCGCCTATAGCGAGTTCTATTTCTGCGAGGCCCTCTGGCCCGCTTTCCGCAAGGTGGACTTCCTCCGGGCGCTGCGTGACTACGCCGGCCGGCAGCGCCGCTTCGGTTCCTGAGCCGGTTCATCCGGGGTTCACATGATGGCAACAAGAATCGCCGAAAAATAGACGCCCAATGCACGCGCCGCGGACGTACGTTAATCCCATCAGCGGGCAAACCGCCGGCTGATCGGGGAGGCCAGTACATGGAGCGGAAGTTCGCACCGGGTGTATGGGAGGCCGCGTCCGGCCTCTCGGCCGAGCCGCCTCACCAATAACAATTCCGGGCCGGCGGCCCGGGGCTGGAGTCGATGTGGCTATTTCTGAACAACTGCCCGGCGTCCTTTCCGACCAGGGCAAGAAGGCTACCTCTCGCGCCAAGCGAGCCACTTCCACGACCGGCACAGCGCCCACCGACGCTGTTGCCGGTCTTGCTGTTTCCGGGGAAGGGACAGCAACCGGACTGACTGCCCGAAGCTACGTGATTGACACCTCCGTGCTTCTCTCGGACCCGCGGGCGGTGCTCCGCTTCGCCGAGCACGAGGTGATCCTGCCGATCGTGGTGATCACCGAACTCGAAAGCAAGCGGCACGATCCGGAACTGGGTTACTTCGCCCGCAAGGCGCTGCGCCTGCTGGACGACCTGCGGGTGGAGCACGGCGGACTCGACAGGCCCATCCCGCTGGGCGACGACGGCGGCACGCTCATGGTGGAGATGAACCACATCTCGGCCGAGGTGCTGCCGGCCGGATTCCGAGGCGGCGACAACGACAGCCGCATCCTGGCCGTCGCCAAGAACCTGGCCAACGAGGGCCGGGACGTGACCGTGGTGACCAAGGACCTGCCCATGCGCGTCAAGGCCTCGGCCATGGGACTGCTCGCCGATGAGTACCGCAACGAGCTGGTCAAGGACTCCGGCTGGACCGGCATCGCCGAGATCGACGCCGCCGAGGACGAGGTAGCCACACTCTACGGCCACGAGCCGGTCTTTATCCCGACGGCAGCCGAGATGCCGGTCAACACCGGCCTGGTGTTGCTCTCCAGCCGCGGCTCAGCGCTGGGCCGGGTAGGGGCCGACAAGCAGGTCCGCCTGGTGAAGGGCGACCGGGACGTGTTCGGCCTGCACGGCAGGTCGGCGGAGCAGCGGCTCGCAATCGACCTGTTGATGGACCCGTCCGTGGGGATCGTCTCGCTGGGCGGCCGCGCCGGTACCGGGAAGTCCGCGCTGGCCCTGTGCGCCGGCCTGGAAGCCGTCCTGGAGCGCCGGGAGCACCGCAAGGTGATTGTGTTCCGGCCGCTCTACGCCGTCGGCGGCCAGGAGCTGGGGTACCTGCCCGGCTCCGAGTCCGAAAAGATGAACCCGTGGGCGCAGGCCGTCTTCGACACCCTGGGCGCCCTGGTCAGCCAGGAAGTGGTCGAGGAAGTCATGGACCGCGGGATGCTCGAGGTCATGCCGCTCACCCACATCCGCGGCCGCTCCCTGCATGACGCGTTTGTGATCGTGGACGAGGCGCAGTCGCTGGAGAAGAACGTCCTGCTCACGGTGATGAGCCGGATCGGGCAGAACTCCAAGATTGTCCTCACCCACGACGTCGCCCAGCGTGACAACCTGCGCGTCGGACGGCACGACGGGGTGGCGGCCGTCGTCGAAACGCTCAAGGGCCACCCGCTCTTCGGCCACATCACCCTCACCCGCTCCGAGCGCTCGCCGATCGCCGCCCTGGTGACGGACATGCTGGAGGGGGCCGAGATCTAGGCTACTTTGGCCGTCAGCTGCTGCGGAGGTCGTGGTCGGGTTCGCCGGGCCACGGCCCCTTCGCCGTCGCTTAGACACGACCCATGGGCCCCGACGGTCGCTGGGCGACCTTTGGGGCCGATGTGTCGCGATGCGCGACTACGCGAAGGGCCCGCGGACCGGCTACGTCGCGATCCCCAGGAATTTAGCCGTGGGCGCGTGGCCCCGGACGTCTAGGGTCCAGTCGGGGCGCTTGAAGTTGGCCGGGGTGAGGCGGACCTTCTGGGAGTCCTGCAGCTTGCCGCCCCAGTTGGCGCGGGTGACGCCGTTGAGTTCGTAGCCGAGGGACCGGGAGACGCCCAGGGACTGCTGGTTCCAGGCCGCGGCCTCGGACTCGGCCACCTCGGCACCGAGCCAGTCGAACGCGTACAGGGCCACGGCGGCGCGCATTTCCTTCCCGAGGCCCTGGCCGTGCACGCTTTGCCGCAGCCAGGATCCGGTGCTGACGGTCTTCAGCGTGGCGAAGTCCTTGGCCTCGACATCCTGGCAGCCGATGAACTCGCCGTTGTGCCAGATGCCCAGCAGGAGGGTCCACTCCTGCGGGGTCATGGTCCCGCGGCACCGCCAGTACCATTGCGCCATATCCGGGCCGAGCTTCTCGGCCGGGGATTCCGCCCACGGCCGGCTGAACGGGCTGCGGCCGGGTTCGTGGACGCCGCTGAGGGCCGCGTCCACCGCTGCCGGGATGTCCTCATCCCGGATGGGCCGCAGGGTCAGGCGTGGTGTGGCCAGCGTGAGGGCGAACGGGGGCCAGTACGAGTCGGGCGCAGTCATCCCGGAAGCCTAACGGCGCGGCCCGGCGGCCGCCAGTCACGCCCCACTACGCCGGAAACGGCGCACGCGGGGCAAAATCCAGTAGCATCCGAGAGTGATCCAACGTCTCGGCGAACTCGGGGGAGCCGCCCCGCTGGCCTTCTGGCTGGTGCTCCTGGCCTGCGCGTACTTCGCCGTCATGGCCGCGCGCCTGACCGTCATCGACGTGCGGCACCATTTGTTGCCCAACCGGATCATCTTCCCTTCCTATGCGGTGGCCGGCGTCCTGCTGCTCTGCGCGGCGGCGGCCGGCGGGGGCGCCGGGCTGGCCGGGGTGCCCGGGCTCCGGGTGGTGGCCGGCGGCGCGGCCCTCTGGCTTTTCTACTTCCTGTTGCGCGCCGTGTACCCGCCCGGAATGGGGTTCGGCGACGTGAAGCTCGCCGGTGTGCTCGGCATGTACCTTGGCTTCCTTGGCTGGGGGCACGTTTTTGCCGGGACCTTCGCGGCGTTCCTGTTCGGCGGCTTGTGGGGCCTGGCCCTGCTGGTCACCCGGCGCGGGACCCTGAAGTCCGACATCCCGTTCGGGCCGTTTATGCTGGCGGGCACCGCGGCGGCACTCCTGCTGTTGCCGGCGGGCTAGGCTGGCCGGATGGCCACTCCCGAATTCATTCTGACACTGCGCGAAAAGATCGGCCACGACCCCCTCTGGATTCCCGGCGCCTGCGCCGTGGTGTTCGACGACGACGGCCGGGTGCTGCTCGGCCAGCGGGCGGACACCAGCCGGTGGGGCCTGGTCACGGGGATCCTGGAGCCCGGTGAGGAACCGGCGCAGGGCCTGCTGCGCGAGGTCCTGGAGGAGACCGGCGTTGTGGCCGCCGCCGAGCGGCTGGTCTCGGTGGACGCCGCCGGCACCACCACC
Source organism: Arthrobacter sp. 05L44 (assembly GCF_056397605.1). NCBI lineage: Bacteria > Bacillati > Actinomycetota > Actinomycetes > Micrococcales > Micrococcaceae > Arthrobacter > Arthrobacter sp. 05L44. The sequence goes on from NZ_JBFTNS010000005.1 coordinate 102,402, forward strand.
TACCCCAACGGGGACGTCTGCCACTTCCTGACCCTGGTGTTCCGCTGCCGGTACGTCTCCGGCGAGGCGCGCGTCAACGACGACGAGTCCCTCGCGGTGGGCTGGTTCAGGCCGTGCGAGTTTCCCGAGCCGCCTCCGGCGCACCTGCGGGCCATCGAACGGTCCGCCGACCCCGACGGCGCGGCACACTTCCACAGCTGACCCGACACGGACGGCCGGCCACCGGCCGTTAACGGACGACCGCGGCCGGCAACCTTCGCTGGGAAGGTGCCGGCCGCCGTCGGACTGTCCGGGGGACTAGGCCTTGTGCGGCGGACGCGTCATGGACATAACGTCCAGCGCCGTGTCCAGCTGCTCCTCGGTCAGTTCGCCGCGCTCCAGGAAGCCCATCGCGACAACGGTCTCGCGGATGGTCAGGCCCTCGGCGACAGCCTTCTTGGCGATCTTGGCGGCGTTTTCGTAACCGATGTACTTGTTCAGCGGCGTCACGATGGACGGCGAGGCTTCGGCGAGGAAGCGGGCCCGCTCGACGTTGGCCGTGATGCCGTCGATCATCTTGTCGGCCATAACGCGGCTGGTGTTGGCCAGCAGGCGGACGGACTCGAGCAGGTTGGCCGCCATCACGGGGATGCCGACGTTCAGCTCGAACGCGCCGTTGGTGCCGGACCAGGCGATCGCGGTGTCGTTGCCGATGACCTGGGCGCAGACCATGATGGACGCTTCGCAGATGACCGGGTTGACCTTGCCGGGCATGATCGAGGAGCCGGGCTGCAGGTCCGGGATCGCGATTTCGCCGAGGCCGGTGTTGGGGCCCGAACCCATCCAGCGCAGGTCGTTGTTGATCTTCATAAAGGAGATCGCGATGTTGCGCAGCTGGCTGGAAGCCTCGATCAGCCCGTCACGGTTGGCCTGGGCCTCGAAGTGGTCGCGGGCCTCGGTCAGGGGCAGCCCGGTGTCGGCGGCGAGCAGTTCGATCACACGCTCGGGGAAGCCGGCGGGGGTGTTGATGCCCGTGCCGACGGCCGTGCCGCCCAGGGGAACCTCGGCGACGCGGGGGAGCGCGGCGTTGATGCGCTCGACGCCGTAACGGACTTGCGCGGCGTAACCGCCGAATTCCTGGCCGAGGGTGACGGGCGTGGCGTCCATCAGGTGCGTGCGGCCGGACTTCACGACGTCCTTGAACTCAACGGCCTTGCGGTCCAGGGAGTCGGCGAGGTAGCCGAGGGCCGGGATGAGGTCGTTGATCAGGGCGGAGGTGGCAGCGACGTGCACCGAGGTGGGGAAGACGTCGTTGGACGACTGCGAGGCGTTGACGTGGTCGTTCGGGTGGACCACCTTGTCGCTGCCGCCGGCCTTGAGCGAGCGGGACGCGAGCTCGGCGATGACCTCGTTGGTGTTCATGTTCGACGACGTTCCGGAGCCGGTCTGGAACACGTCGATCGGGAAGTCGCCGTCGTACTTGCCGGCGGCCACCTCGTCGGCGGCGTCCGCGATCGCCTGGGCCAGCTCGCCGTCGAGCACTCCCAGTTCTGCGTTCGCCTGGGCGGCGGCCTTCTTGACCCGGGCCAGTGCCTCGATGTGGGCGCGCTCCAGGGTCTTGCCGGAGATCGGGAAGTTCTCCACTGCACGCTGCGTCTGGGCGCGGTACAGGGCGTTTACGGGAACGCGGACTTCGCCCATCGTGTCGTGTTCAATGCGGAACTCTTCAGTGTTCAAATCTGCTGTGGAAGTCATGGGCCTAGCTTATTCGGCCCGAGGGGTCCACCGAAAACCGTGAACCCGGGGTCAACCGCAGCCCTAGAGCTTGCCGATCCCGGAGACGAGGTCCGCCCGGCCTTCGGCGAGGCTGTACGCCAGCCCGATCACCGCGGCCTGGCCGTTCTCCACGGCCTCCGAAATCACCCGGGAGCTGTCCACCAGCCGCTGTGAGGTCTGCTTCACGTTCTCCACGACCATGTCGTTGATTTCGTGCTGGTCGTTGCGCAGCGAGGTGAGCACGGACGGGGTGATGCGTTCCACGAGGCTGCGCATGAACCCGACCGGCATCTCGCCGGTTTCCACGGCGTTTTTGGTGGCGGTGACCGCGCCGCAGCTGTCGTGGCCGAGCACCACGATCAGGGGCACACCAAGGACGCTGATGCTGTACTCGAGCGATCCCAGCACGGCGTCGTCCATCACCTGGCCCGCGGTGCGGACAACGAACGCGTCGCCGAGGCCGAGGTCGAAGATGATCTCGGCGGCGAGCCGGGAATCCGCGCAGCCGAAGATGACGGCGAACGGGTGCTGGTTCTCCACGAGTTCCGAGCGGCGCGATGCGTCCTGGTTCGGGTGGGAGGATTCGCCGGCGACAAAGCGTTCGTTGCCTTCGCGCAGCCGGCGCCAGGCGAGGGCGGGAGTCAGGTTAGTAGCCACGGCCCCTACTTTACGGTGCGGCGGTGGGAGACGGGGAAACCGTGGACGCTGGGTTACTTTCCAGGGCCTTTACGACGGCGGCGGCCAGGACCGAAAACTCGTCCAGCTGGGCCGGGCCACTGAGGATGACGGTGGTCCCGCGGTAGTCGAGCACCATGCTCTTCTCGCCCTTGCCGGTATCGCGCAGCTGCCAGTCGCGGCCGCCGGCGTTGCGGGTGCCGGTTACCGGCGCGTTTTTGGTCTGCTGCAGGAGCCACGTCGGATTGGCCTGCCGGGTCTGGACCAGGCCGATGAAGGACTCCTTGGGCGTCAGGTAGCCCACTTCCCAGGTGGCGACGCCGCTGCCGGAACCGGACTCCCAGCGGGCGTAATTCGAGCGGAACGCGTTGCCGGTTTCGGGTGCGACGGGTGTGAATCCCGCCACATCGGTGGCGTTCTTGGCGATCGCGCTGACGTTGATGTCCGGCCGGTATCCGTCGCCCTTGGGCGACGGGTTCATCAGCACCACCGGCAGGAAGGCCCCGATGCTCAGGACCAGGGCGATGATCATGCCGATCACCGACGCGTTCGCCCGCTTGGCCGCAGCGGCGCGGATGACGGGCTTGACGGGCTGGCCGCCGGCCGCGTTTCCCGCGTCCGGACCGGCCCCGCCCTGCGGTGATCCGGGGGTCTGGGGCGTCGTGTCCTGCAATTCATTCACCCCTCTATAGTCGCCCATTTCCGGCCGAACTCACATTCGGCAGGGGTGCGGCCGCCGCCGCCGGACCGTTTCACTGTTTTGTCATTTCCATGACCCAAGGTGGCGCCGCGACTATGATCAATAACAGTCGGATCACCGCGGGGGCCGGAGCCCGGACACCGCGGGTTCAATGATCGCCACTCGAAGAAGAGGTTCACGTGTCACCAGCGTCCATGACCCAGAAGTACTCCACACTTTCCCCGTCGCTCGCCGTCGGCATTGACGAGCCTGACCGCAACCTTGCCCTGGAACTTGTCCGCGTCACCGAAGCAGCCGCGATCGCCGGCGGCCACTGGGTGGGCTTTGGTGACAAGAACAAGGCCGACGGCGCCGCCGTCGACGCCATGCGCTCCTTCCTCCAGACTGTCCACTTCAACGGCGTTGTGGTCATCGGTGAAGGTGAAAAAGACGAAGCCCCCATGCTGTTCAACGGCGAACGCGTGGGCGACGGCACCGGGCCCGAGTGCGACGTCGCCGTCGACCCGATCGACGGGACCCGGCTGACCGCCCTCGGCATCAACAACGCCCTGGCCGTCCTCGCCGTCGCCGAACGCGGCTCCATGTTCGACCCCTCCGCCGTGTTCTACATGGAGAAGCTCGTCACCGGCCCGGAAGCGGCCGACATGGTTGACCTGCGCCTTCCGGTCAAGCAGAACCTGCACCTGATCGCCAAGGCCAAGGGCGTTAAGGTCAACCAGCTCAACGTCATGATCCTGGACCGGGACCGGCACCGCCCGCTGGTCGAGGAAATCCGCGAGGCCGGCGCCCGCACGAAGTTCATCATGGACGGCGACGTCGCCGGCGCCATCGCAGCGGCCCGCGCCGGGACCGGCGTTGACGCCCTGATGGGCATCGGCGGCACCCCGGAAGGCATCGTCGCGGCCTGCGCCATCAAGTCCCTGGGCGGCGTCATCCAGGGCCGACTGTGGCCCACCAGCGACGAGGAGAAGCAGAAGGCGATCGACGCCGGGCACGACCTCGACCGGGTGCTCTCCACCAACGACCTCGTCTCCAGCGACAACTGCTACTTCGCCGCCACCGGCATCACCGACGGCGACCTGCTCCGGGGTGTGCGTTACTCCAAGGACAAGGTCCTCACCCAGTCGATCGTGATGCGGTCCAAGTCCGGCACCATCCGCTTCGTCGACGGCGAGCACCAGGCCAGCAAGTGGGAGGGCTACGCCCGCAAGAGCTAGCCCCCAGCGCCGTTGCACAGCGTTGCACAGATCCCGGGACGCCCTGCGCGTCCCGGGATTTGTTGTGTGTGGGGGGCTTCCCCGGTCCGGGTTGCCAGAGGAGCGGCGACGCGGGCCGTCATGGGCGCTGTCATTGGATAGGCTGGAGCCATGACTTGGCTTGTTACTGGCGGTGCAGGATATATCGGTTCCCATGTGGTCGCGGCGCTGCGGGCGGCCTCGATGCCGCCGGTGGTGGTGGACTCCCTCTCCAGCGGACACCGGGAATTCGTCCCGGACGATGTGCCGTTCGTGGAGGGGAACATCCTCGACGCCGACCTGATGGCCCGCACCATGATCGAGCACGGCGTGACCGGCGTAATCCACCTCGCCGGCTTCAAGTACGCGGGGGTCTCCGTGCAGGAGCCGCTGCTCACCTACGAACAGAACGTCACCGGCACCGCCCAGCTGCTGAAGGCCATGGAACTGGCCGACGTCGACAAGCTGGTCTTCTCCTCCTCCGCAGCCACGTACGGGACGCCCAGCGGGGACATCGTCACCGAGGACACCCCCACCCGGCCGGAATCCCCGTACGGGGAGAGCAAGCTGATCGGCGAATGGCTCATCCGGGACCAGGGCCGCGCCCGGGGCCTGAAGCACACCTCGCTGCGCTACTTCAACGTTGTCGGCTCCGGATCGCCGGAACTTTACGACACGAGCCCGCACAACCTGTTCCCGATTGTGCTGCGCGCCCTGACCTCGGGGAAGACCCCCAAGATCTACGGCACCGACTACAACACCGCTGACGGCACCTGCGTGCGCGATTACGTCCATGTGGCCGACCTCGCGACGTCCCACGTCGCCGCGGCCCGGGCCCTCGCCGACGGCCGGCCGCTGGAACGCGTCTACAACCTCGGCTCCGGCGACGGCCTCTCCGTGCGGCAAATCATGACGGCCATGGCCTCGGTCACCGGCATCGACTTCGAACCCGAGATCGGCCCCCGCCGCCCCGGTGACCCGGACCGGATCGTCGCCGACGGCGTCCTGGCCGCCCGCGACCTGGACTGGGAGATGCGCCACTCGGTGGAGGACATGGTGGCCAGCGCCTACGAGGCGCAGAAACGCGCCGGGTCGGCGGGAAGCTAGGCAGCTCCGGAGCCCCCGTGGCCTTACCGGCGCAGCTTGGCCCGGAGCCTGCCCGCGGCTTGTGCCGCCCCGCGGGCCAGCTGGTAGGCGCTGTAGCGCAGCTTGTTGACCGGCAGGTCCCACGTTCCGGGGTAGGCGATCTCGCGGCCGCCGAAGGACTTCTTGAAGGCCGTGAATCCGGCCCACTTATGGTCGGGCTGGTCCGCCGGGGCCACACCCCACAGGTCCACGTGGGCCAGGCCCTTGTCCTTGGCATCGGCCATCAGTGTCACGAGCAGCGGAATGCCCGCGCTGAGCTTCCGGTGGGTGTCATCGAGCGCGGCGTGCGCGTAGGTCCGGGTGTCCGCGGAGTCATAGGCCAGGGCCGCGGCGATCGGGGTGCCCTCCAGCTCGGCAATGAACAAGGTGGCGGCGCCGGCCGGCATGAGGGTGCGGGCCACCTCGGTGAGGTAATCGTCGCTTTGCGGCTTGAAGCCGTTGCGGGCTGCCGTCATGTGCAGGAACTCCAGCAGCACGGAAATCTCCGCCGGATCGTGGCTGGACCGGAATGTCACGCCCTTCTTGTGGATGTTCCGGTACAGGTTCCGGTTGACCGGCTTCATGTCCGCCAGGACGTCCTTGAAGTCACCATCCAGGTCCACGATCCAGCTGAGCTCGGGCTGCAGGTTCGCCGGCGCGGGCCGCAGGCCGCGGCTGCGCAGGACGGTGCCGGCGTCGGCGGTGGCAAAGCCGGCACTCACCGGCTCCAGCCGCACGGCCATGGCCCCGCAGCGGCGCGCCAGCGCCGTCAGCGCAGCCAGGGCGGCGTCGAACGCGGCCAGGGATTCGGCGAGCGGGCCGTACGGGGCGTAGAGCACCTTGCCGGCCGCGTTGGTCTCCTCGACGGCCAGGAACCGCCAGCCCTCTCCGGACTGTTCATGTACGGTGCGGCCGAGGGCACGCTGGACGTTGGCCCAGTCGGGGCCTTGCAGGAAGTAGTCCACGGGTCAGGCCTTCAATCCGGTCGTGACGGCAAATGCAACGGCGGGCCCGGTGGCGCCGGCGGCGGGGTGCACGTTGACCGGCGCCTCGGCGGCCGGCAGGAACGCGGAGGCGCCGCGCTCCAGGTGCAGGCCGGACTTGGGGGAGTCCAGCAGGACCGCGCCGGACACCACGATGATGACGGCGGCCCCTGCCTGCGCCAGCGGGACGGGCTCTGCGCCGGGCGCGAGTTCAATGCGCTGCAGGGAGAATTCCTCGAACGGCGGCCGGTAGAGCTCCTGGCCCAGCATGCTGGCCTCGGCGCTGAGCTCCGGGACACCCACGGCCTCGAAAGCGATGGTCTTCAGCAGCTCCGGCACATCGATGAACTTCGGGGTCAGCCCGCCGCGGAGCACGTTGTCCGAGGACGCCATCACCTCGATCCCGAGCCCGTGCAGGTACGCGTGGACGTTCCCGGCCGGCAGGTACACGGCCTCGCCCGGCGCCAGCGAGATCCGGTTCAGCAGCAGCGAGATCAGGACACCCGGGTCCCCGGGGTACTCCGCATCGAGATTGGCCACCGTGGAGAGGGCCGCCGTGTGTGCGCCCAGGGGTGCCCCGGACACCAGCACGGCGACGACGGCGGCCGTCGCCTTGGCAACGTCGTCACCGCCGGCGATGAGCCGTTCAAACGCGGACCGGAGGGCAGCGGGTTCGTCCGTGTGCGCCAGATCCCCGAGCAGCCGGGGAAGCAGGTCCGGAACCTCAATCCCGGCCAGGTCGAAGCAGTCCGCCAGGTGCTGGAAGACCGCCCGGGCGTCCGCCGCCGGGCGGAACCCGCACAGTGCCTCAAAAGGCGTCAGCGCGAAGATCATCTCCGGCTTGTGGTTGTCGTCCTTGTAGTTGCGCTCCGTGGCGGTACGGGCGACGCCGGCAGCTTCCTCGCGGTCGAAACCGGCCTTTGCCTGTTCCAGGGTCGGATGCACCTGCAGGGACAGCGGGTGCTCCGCGGCGAGGACCTTGAGCAGGAACGGCAGGCGCGGACCGAAGCGGGCCACGCTGTCGCCGCCCAGGAAGTGCTCCGGGTCGCCGGCGATCAGCTCGTCCAGCGGCCGCCGGCCGCCGTCGTGCACTGCCTCCGCAGCGTCCGTCCCCTCCGTCGTGGTGAGGGCCATGGAGGGGGAGTCCGGGTGGGCCCCGATCCACAGCTCCGCCTCCGGGCCTCCGGACTCGGGCCGGCCGAGCAGCCGCGCGATCGCTGTGGTGGAACCCCACGCGTAGGGCCGGAGGACGTTCTCAAGTTCGTACACGGAATACCTATCTGCTCGCGGAGGGTGTGGCGGGAGCCGGCGGGACGGGCGGGATGCTGCGGGACGCCCTAGAGCGGGGCGCACTGGCCGTTGGTGGCGACCAGGTTGCGGATGGACTGCTCGTCCCCGTTGCGCTTGAAGTCGTTGAGCATCTTTTCGGTGATCGGCACGCCCTCGGGCGTGGTGGTCACCGGCGTGAAGTCGGACGACGTCGGCGACGGTGCGGGCGAGGTGCCCGGCAGCGCGCCGGCTGCGGAGAGCTGACCGGGCAGCGCGTCCGGCTGCCGGAGGGAATCGTCGGCCGCGCCCTGGGCAGGGGCCGGCGCGAGAAGTTTGTCCACGGCCTGGTGGATCTTGTTGAAGTCCGGGACGGTGGAGAAGGAAGCGTCGAAGTCCGGTGGTCCGATGGTCAGCCGGCTCACGGGCTGGCCCTTGGACTTCATGGCAAGGTCGACGAAGCTGCCCAGTTGGCTCGAGGAAATGTTGGAGTCGACCACCTTCGTGCCGGCCTTGACGATGTCCTCGAACTTCGCCAGGAGCGTTGCCGGGTCCAGCTGTTTGAGCATGGCCTGCTGGACACACTGCTGGCGGGCGATCCGTGCGTAGTCGTCCACGAATTCGCGGGAGCGGCCGTACCAGAGGGCATGAAACCCGTCCAGCTTGTTATCGCCTGCCGGGATCCAGCCCAGCGGCATACCGTGGATGCCGTGGGCCTCGTCAGTGGTGGGCCCGCTGATCGGCACCCAGCCGCCGGCCTTGATGCGGATGCCGCCCATGGCGTCGATAAGTTTGGCGAAGCCGTCCATGTCCACGAGGACGTAGGCCTGGACCTTGATGCCGAGGGTGCCGGAGACGGCCTCCAGGGTGGCCTGTGCGCCCGGATCCTCCACCCCGGGGTAGAGCTTCTTGTACTTGTTGGTGACCTCGGTGTTGATGGCGTTGATGAGGCACTCGTCGCCGCAGTTGTAGCCGTCCGGGTAGATCTTGCGCATGGGGGAGTCGGCGGTGAACTGGGCGTTCTGGAGGTTGCGGGGGATGGAAATGATGGCGGACTTGCCCGTCTTGGCGTCCACGCTGATCACGGACAGGCTGTCAGGGCGGCGGCCCGTGCGGTCCGCGCCGGCGTCTCCGCCCATCATCAGGAAGTTGTAGCGGCCCTCGGACGGCTCCATAGCCGGCCCGTTGGCGAAAATCGTGCCGATCGCGTCGCGCCCGACGTTCAGCAGGTACGCCGCGTAGCCCAGGCTGCCGCTGCTGAGCACCATCGCCAGGACCAGGGCGACCACGACGGCGGCCCTAGGACGCGGTTCCAGCAGCCCCGGCCGGATCAGCCGCAGCGTGTTGAGGAACAGCACCGCCCAGCCCACCGCCAGGGCCACAAGCACAATGACCAGCACCAGCGAGGCGGCGGCGTTGGCGATGATGTTGATCAGCGTCGAGCGGGAGGCGAGCAGCAGGACCAGGGCGATGGCCAGCAGCACCCAGGCCGTGAAAGTGACCTTCAGGGCGTTGCGGCCCAGGCGGCGGTTTCCCGCGGCGATCTGGGCGCTGCCGGGGACCAGGAGCGTCATAACGATCAGCAGGAGGGCGCGTTTGACCAGGACCCGCGGTCCCGCACCCGAGGGGTAGCGGACCGGGTTGGTCAGGGCACCCCGGGGCGGCTGCTGTTGGTGCGGTGCAGCGGTGGAACCTTTGCTCATGGACGGGATACCTACCGGCCGCCCCGCGTGACGCAGTTTTCGGCGGAGAAGACCTCGGCTACCTTGCTGCGCAGGTTCGCGCCCTTACGGGTGGCGGCGTCGTTGAGCTCCTGGGCGAAGTCCATCAGCTCGGACCTCAGCCGCCCGGCCAGCCCGTCGGTGCCCGAGGCGAGCATCCGCACCGCCAGGAGCCCGGCGTTGCGGGCACCCGCGATGGAGACCGTGGCCACCGGCACACCGGCGGGCATCTGCACGATCGACAGCAGCGAGTCCATCCCGTCCAGGGTTTTCAGCGGCACGGGCACCCCGATGACGGGCAGGGGTGTGACCGAGGCGAGCATGCCCGGAAGGTGGGCGGCACCGCCCGCTCCGGCGATGATGACCCGCAGGCCGCGTTCGTGGGCCGTCTGCCCATAACGGATCATTTCCGTGGGCATACGGTGGGCGGAGACGACGTCTGCCTCAAAGGGAATGCCGAATTCTGCCAGGGCCTCGGCGGCGGCTTCCATCACAGGCCAGTCGGAGTCCGAGCCCATCACAAGACCCACGATGGGAGCCGCTCCGTGGGCGGCGGGCCCGGAGGACGGCGTTGGGGTTTCGGTGCTGGCGTTCACGCGGTCTCCTCGGTGGTTCCGGGTGCGGTGGTGGCTGTGCCGCTGTACGCCCGACCGTCCCGAATGATGTTGGCAACTGTGCCCGCCCGCTGGCGGACCGAATCGACGTCGGCCGTCGAGGTACCGACCAGGTTGACGTGGCCGATCTTCCGGCCCGGCCGCACGGCCTTGCCGTAGCAGTGGACCTTGGCGGCCGGTTCGCTGGCGAGGGCCGCCGGGTAGGCGGAGAAAAGGTTCTGGTTCTCGCCGCCGAGGAAGTTCTTCATCACCACAACGGGGCCCAGCAGGTCGGTGGCGCCCAGCGGCAGGTTCAGGACGGCGCGCAAGTGCTGTTCGAACTGGCTCGTGACCGAGCCGTCCTGCGTCCAGTGCCCGGTGTTGTGCGGACGCATGGCCAGTTCGTTGATCAGGAAGCCCGCACCGACTCCGGGTGTTTCGAACATTTCCACGGCCATCACGCCGGTGACGCCGAGTTCGTTGGCGATCCGGATTGCGGCGTCCTCGGCGGCGGCGGCCACCTCCAGCGGGATCTCCAGTGCGGGGGCGATCACCTCATCGCAGACGCCGTCGACCTGGACGGTGTGCACCACGGGCCATGCCCGGGTCTCGCCGTCGGGGGTCCGGGCGACCATGGCGGAGAGTTCGCGGCTGAAGTCCACCTTCGCTTCGGCCAGGAGCGGGGACATGGCCTCGAACCAGTCAGCGGATTCGGCGGCGTCGGCCGCGGACGCAACGATCCGCACGCCCTTGCCGTCGTAGCCGCCGCGCGGCGTCTTGAGGACCACCGGCCAGCCGGCGTCGTCCCCGAAGGTAATGAGGTCTTCGACGCCGGCCACGGCGGACCAGCGGGGATTGGGCAGCTCCAGCCGGTCGATCGCGGCCCGCATCACCAGCTTGTCCTGGGCGTTGACCAAGGCATCGGGTCCCGGATGGACGTTGACGCCGGCATCGATCAGGGCCCGCAGGTGGGCGGTGGGGACGTGCTCGTGGTCGAAGGTGAGCACGTCGAGCCCGCGGGAGAACTCCAGCAGGTGGTCGAGGTCGGTGTAGTCGCCGACCGGGGCCTGGGCCACGGCGGCGACCGCCGAAACGTCCCCGCTCTCGGCGAGGACGCGCAGTTCGAAGCCGAGGGCGGTCGCGGCAGGGGCCATCATGCGGGCGAGCTGGCCGCCGCCAACGACGCCGATTACTGGAAAAGTCACATCCCCCAGCCTACCGAATACCGCACGGGAAGCGGCTCCCGGCCGCCGCGGCCGCCGCAACAGCCGTCTTTTTTGGCGTGTCCCGCCGGGCGGCAACCGATGGAATAGGGCCAGCTGGAAGCGCGCCGTCGAAAATCGGCGCTAAAATGGCATGTTGGCCGTACGGCCGCTAGGTACTACGGGCCACGGAGGGTCATGATTAACACACTTGCAGAGCGTGCGCGCGGGCTGGCCTCGCTTTTCTGGCGCGAGGTCGCTAAGTTCGGCGCCGTCGGCGGTGTCGCCTTTGTCATCGACAACGGCCTGACGTATTACCTGATGCACGGCGCCATGTCCGACAGTGAAGCCAAGGCCCGGTTTGTCGGCGCCACGGTCGCCACGATCTTCTCCTGGGTCGCGAACCGTTTCTGGACCTTCCGCCACCGCCGGCAGGAAAACGTGCTGCGCGAGTTCGTTATGTTCGTCCTCATCAACGGCATCGGCATCGGGATATCCACCGGCCTCACCGCCCTGGCCAAGTACGGCATGGGCATCACCGACAAGAACATGCTGTTCCTCGCCGGTGTGGTCGGCATCCTCGTCGCCACCGTGGTGCGCTTCTTCGCCTACCGCTTCCTGGTCTTCAACAAGGAACTCGATGATGAGCCGGAGTTCTCCCACGACCACGAGATCATCGAACGGCACCAGCACGGCCAGGCCGGCGTCAAGGTACCGGGGCAACCGGTCCACGAAGCCGACCCGTCCGGCACACCCGAGAACCGCTGATCCGGCGGCCGTCAGCTCCGGCTGACGCGCTCGTCGCCCAGCAGCCGGTCCGTCACGGCGACGTCCGGGTGGACCAGCACGACGGACCCGTCGCGCTGCCACGCCCCGAGGGCCTGCGCCAGGACTGACTCCAGCCCCTCCGCCGCCCGGACCAGCAGGCGTTCCCCGTCCCCGGCAGGCGCGGACGCTGACGCGGCGAACCCGTCCAGCAGTTCGGCGTGGGTGTAAAGGGTCCCGGACGCGCCGCAGACAGCCCTGCGGCCGGCCTCCGGGTCAACGTGGGCCATAAAGACGTCCCCGTGGCTGCGCACCTCGGCGGCATAGTCCAGCACCCCGGACGGCAACCCGCCGGACCACCGCATCGCCAAGGCCGGCAGCGCCACTGCCACAACGGCGTCGAACCCGCCCTCTGCGGCCGCCGGACCGGGTTCCGCGGTGGCCAGCAGATCGGCCTCCGCGGCGTCCAGCACCACCTCCATGCCAAGCTGCCATGCCGCCAGCGCGAGGACCACCGATTTCCAGTGCGCCGGCAGGTCCAGCCGCAACCGGGTGCCGGGTTCGGCATCGAGCTCGTCCTGCAGCAGGTTGCTGGTCTTGGCCACCCAGTTGTCGAGGACCCTGCCGGAAAGTTCCACCCGCTCCGCGTCGGGGCCGTACCAGGTCAGCCGGGGTGAGGTCGACTGTCCGGAACGAAGGTCTGCCATGAGGTTCAATGCAGGGATGTTCATCCGATCATCTTGCCACGGGGCCGCGGGCGTGATCTCGGTCACAGCTATGACCCCCGCGGCCGCGGACCCGCCAGCGGCGGTGGAGCGCCCGGCCGGAAAAGTTGGCGTAATTGCAAGCGAAACGGCGAAAAAGCCTCCAAAAAGTACTCAGTAGGCTGTCAATTTCGCGTCATCCCGCGGGACAGCCCGCAAAACTCCCGGGCGTGGCGTGCCCCGGCAATTCCCCGGAACTTGATTATTATCTCCGCTGCGGCTTGACTCCCGGATACTTACACACGTGTAATTAGGTATCGAAAGCCCATGCGCATCAGGCGGCACACAACCGAGTGTCCGAGGGTCAGGCAAGGGCTGTAAAAATCAGAGAGGGAACGCCGATGGGGCTTGCAGCGCGTATCCATGAAGACGAAGTTGTCGCCGGCCAGGCGACGGCAAAATACCGTTCACGCGGGGTGCCGAGCGACTGGTACGTAGACCCGGCCGATCCGGATGCGGCGGAGCGGTACAACGAACACACCCAGGATTCACTGCAGGACCAGGCCACGGCCTTCCTCGCAGCCCACGAAGCTCTTCTGGCGGGAAACCCGGAGTCGGACCATGATCCGCTCGATCCGCCAATGGAATTGCAGACCCTGCATTCCGGCACCACCGCCCAGCCGGTGTGGATCGGACTTCCCTCCCAGCAGGACTTCGACGATGAAGGCGAACTGGGATGGCAGACGGACGCGCTGTGTGCGCAGACCGACCCGGAGGCCTTTTTCCCGGAAAAGGGCGGATCCACCCGCGACGCCAAAAAGGTGTGCGGTGCGTGCAACGTGCGCTCGCAGTGCCTGGAGTACGCCTTGTCCAACGACGAGCGCTTCGGCATCTGGGGCGGCCTCTCCGAGCGGGAACGCCGCCGGCTTAGGAAGCGAGCAGTCTAATTCTTCAGGAAGTACGGGTCACCGCCGTTGTGGTAGCCCACAACGGTGGTGACTATCTCCCCAGGACCCTGGCGGCAGTGGCGGGGCAAACGCGCCCGGCGGATGCGGTCATCGGCATTGACACCGGATCCCGAGACCACTCGGCCGCACTGCTGGGGCAGGCCCTCGGACAGTCCAACGTCACCGTCTACGACCAGACCCGCAGCGGCATGGGCGGCGCGGTCCAGGCCGGGCTGAAGGCCCTTGCCCCTTGGCACGGCGACGCCGGACCGGCCAGTGCCGAGTGGATCTGGCTGCTGCACGACGACTCAGCGCCGGACCCCGAGGCCCTCGCCGAACTGTTGCACGCCGTCGAACGGGCACCCTCTGTGACCGTGGCCGGCTGCAAGCAGCTGGACTGGCACGCCGGACGGCGGCTGATCGACGTCGGACTTTCCACCAGCCGCTGGGCCGAACGCCTCACCCTGATCGAAGCCGACGAGCTCGACCAGGGCCAGTACGACGGCCGCAGCGACACCTTCGCCGTCAACTCGGCGGGCATGCTGGTCCGCCGTGACGTCTGGGAAGACCTCCGCGGCTTCGACCCGGCCCTGCCCGGCAGCGGCGACGACGTCGACTTCTGCTGGCGCAACCGGCTCGCCGGCCACCGGGTGGTGGTGGTACCGAGCGCCCGGATGTTCCACGTATCGCACCGGCCGCAGGCCCTGGGGAACGCGACGGCGGCCCGCAAGGCTCAGGTCCACCTGCGGCTCAAGCACGCCCCCGCATGGAAGGTCCCGCTGCACGCCGTCGGCGCCCTCTTTGGCAGTCTCTTCAAGCTTGTCCTCAGCATCGCCGTCAAGGACCCCGGCCACGGATTCTCGCAACTCCTGGCAACCCTGGGTGCACTGGCCCGGCCCGCCGCGGTGTTCCGCGGCCGCCGCAACGCCGCCCGCACCCGGCGCATCCGCCGGTCCGTCATCAAGGGCCTGCAGACACCCCGGCGCGAGGTCTGGGCCCACCGCCGCTCACTCATGGAGGCCCTGGGGTCCGATGATTCCAGCGACTCCGCCCGGCACGACGCGCTGGGCGAGCAGCCCAGCGGTGACTCCGCGGACGACTTCGCGGCCCTCGGCACCACCGAACGCGGCTGGGTGGGCAACGGCGCCCTGCTGGCCCTGCTGGTCACCGCGGCGGCCTCACTCGTCGGCCTCCTGAGCCTTTTCCGGGCCGAAGCCGTGACCGGCGGCGCCCTGATTCCCGTCTCAGCCCGCCTGGACGAGATCTGGAACCACGCCTCGAGCTGGTGGATCGCCCTCGGCGCCGGGCTGCCCGGCCACGGTGACCCCTTTGGCTACGTCCTGTGGGTGCTCGGCGTACTTGGCGGCGGCAATGCCAGCGGCGCCGTGGCGTGGCTGCTGCTCCTGGCGATGCCGTTGTCCGCGCTGGGGGCCTGGTTCGCCGCCGGCGCCCTGACCGCCCGCCGCCGTCTGCGCCTCGCCGCAGCCCTCGTCTGGGCCGGCGCCCCCGCCCTTCAGGTCGCCCTCAACCAGGGGCGCCTGGGTGCGCTGGTGGCCCATGTGATGATGCCCCTCCTGGTCCTGGCCCTGCTGCGCGCCACCGGGTCCGCTCCCGGCCGCGGACGTTTTGCCGTTCCGGCCCCGGGGGAGCGGCGCTTCACCGAGGCCCCGCCCGCCAAACCCGGTATCAACGGCACCCCGTCCTGGACCGCGGCTGCGGCCGCGGGCCTGGCACTGGCCGTGGTCACCGCCGCGGCGCCATCGCTGCTCCTCCCCGCCGTCGTCGTTGTGACGCTGTGCGGTGTACTGCTGCGGCGCCGCGGACGCACCATCTGGTGGTCCCTACTGCCCAGCCTCGCCCTGTTCCTTCCCTTCGCCATCTCGGCCGTCGACCGGCCGCGCGCGCTGCTGGCCGATCCCGGCCTGCCGCTCGGCTTCGACGCGGCGCCACTCTGGCAGCAGGCACTGGGACAGCCGCTGCGCTTTGAGTCCGGCGCCGGACTCGCCGGTCTGGCGGCCTTCGGCCCCGGGCCCGTCCCATGGGCGCTCCTGCTGGCACTGCTGCTGGGACTGCCTGTCCTGCTCCTGGCCCTCGCCGCCCTCTTCCTTCCCGGCCGGCACGGCACCAGCCGGCGGCCGCGGCTTGCCCGCAGCCTCTGGGCAGGCGCCCTGGTGATGCTGGCCGGCGGCTGGCTGGCCGGGCACGTTGCCACAGGCGCCAGCGCCGACGTCCTCGTCACCCCCTTTACCGGGCCCACCGTCTCCGCAGCGGTCTTTGCGCTGCTGGGCGCGGCGCTGCTCGGCGCCGAAGCCCTGCTCGACGCCGCGGACGGCACCGGCGACGCCGCCCTGGCCCGCACCATCCTGATCCGCGGCACCGCCATCGCGGCCACCGCGCTCCTGCTCGCCGCCCCGCTGGCGGGCCTGGCCGCGTGGGCGGCGCACAACGTGCTGCAGTCCGACCCGCCGGCCCTCGCCACGGCAGCCGGCGGGGACCCCGCCGCCGGCACCACAGCGGACACCGCCGACGCCGGCAGCATTGCCGGTGCCACTGCGGGCACCGGCACCGATCCGGACGCCAGCGCCGCGCTCGGCTCCCGCCGGCTGGTGCAGGCGGGCAAGGCCCGCACCCTCCCGGCGACGGCCATTGATCGTGGCGAGGGGCCGGAGCAGACCCGGACCCTGGTCATCTCCGCGCAGGAAAACGGCACCTTCGCGGCCGCCCTGATGCGGGGGGCCGGCACACGGCTGGATGACCTCTCCACAATCGCCTCCGCCCGTCCTGTCATCGGCGCACCGGGAGAGGAAACGGTCCGCGAGGACGACGCCGTTGCGGCCTCGATCCGCAGCGTCGTCGCCACGATCGCCGCCGGCCAGGGCGTCGACCCGCGCCGCAAGCTCGAACAGCTCGGCGTCGGTTTTGTGGTGCTGGAAGCCAGCGACACCTCCGCAGAGCTGACCGCGAGCCGGATGGACGCCGTCCCCGGACTCGTCGCCGTGGGCCAGACCGATTCCGGCTGGCTCTGGCGGATCAGCCCCCTGGACGGCAAGGCAACCAAGGCCGCCGACGTCGCCCACCGGGTCCGGATCATCAACCGCGCCGGTACCACGGTGGGGCTCCTGCCGGCCGGCGCCGTCGCCTCCGACGCCACCGTTCCGTCCGGACCGGAGGGCCGTCTGGTGGTCTTGGCCGACCGCGCCGACCCGGGCTGGAGCGCCTGGCTGGATGGCAAGCGCCTGACCTCCACCACCTCCGACTGGGCCCAGGCCTTCACCCTCCCCGCCCAGGGCGGCCGGCTCAGTATCCGGTACGAGAACCCGTGGGCCCTGTGGACCGGCATTGCCCAGTCCATCGTGATCGGCCTGACCGTCCTGCTCGCCGTCCCGATGCCCGCGCGCCGACCCAACACCGGGCTCTCCAGGGACGAAGGCTCGCTGCGTAAGGAACATCAGCATGCATGACGACCAGAACCCGGCCACGCCGGCGGAGCCGGCCAAGCCGGCCGACCTGTCCGGGCCCGCCGACACCAAGCGGGACCGCAGCGGCCGCACCGCCCAGCGTCCCGCGTCAGGACTGACCGGAGTCGCCCGGCTGCGCGGCGTTTCGCGGACAGTCGGCGGGATACTCTCCGCCGTCGTCCTCGCAGGCGCCGGCGGCGGCCTGGTCGCTGCAGCCGCCCTTGCCCCGCAGGGCCCCGGCACCCGGCAACTGAACCCGCCGCTAGCCGCCGTCCCCGCCGGCAGCAGTGTTGATATCTGCCCCGGACCGGCACGCCTCATCCAGGGCTCACCGGTCGGCACCGACCCGCAATTCAGCCCCGAATCGGCCACCGCCAGGACGGCAGTCAGCGCCATGGTGCTCAGCACCGGCACCGGCAACCTGCCCGGAAGCCGGCTCGCCGCGCTCACCGGGAACCCCCTGGTGGAACTCGCCAAACCCGTCCCGTCGGCGTCGGCTGCCCCGGCCCCCAGCCCTGCCCCCGCAGCCTCCGCGCCCACGCCCAAGGCCGGTGTGGTGCCGGACCGCAGTGTCGACGCCCCCAGTGTCCTCAGCGCCGACGCGCAGGGCAACCAGCAGCCCTCCGCCGGAGCCGTCCTGAGCTACACGGCCACCGACGGCGATCTCCGGGGCACGGCGGCAGCCGCCTGCCAGCGCCCGGCCAACGACCTCTGGCTGGTCGGCGCCAACACGGCCCTCGGCCGCACCGCCGTCCTCAGCCTCAGCAACGCCTCCGGCACGCCCGCCACCGTCAGCATCGATCTCTTCGGCGCCAAGGGCCCCATCCACGCCCCCGGCAGCCGCGGACTCCTGGTCGCCCCCGGCAGTACCCGCTCGATCATCCTCGCCGGCCTGGCGCCAGGACAGGAGCAGCTGAGCCTGCGGGTCCGCAGCACCGGCGGCCCCGTGGCCGCCGTCGTCCAGCAAAGCGTCCTCCGCGGGCTGACCCCGGGCGGCGTGGACTTCATCACCCCCGGAACAGCCCCGGCAACCCGGCAGGTCATCTCCGGGATCGACATCCAAAGCCCGGCCGGGCTGGCCGACCTCGCAGGAAAATCCGGCTTTGCCGACGCCACACCCGCCCTGCAGATCACCGTGCCCGGCGCCGCGGACGCCGTCGTGGAAGTCAAACTCTTCGGACGCGACGGCCAGAAACCGCTGCCCGGCGGCGGTGTGGTGACGGCGAAAGCCGGTGCCGTGACCCAGGTTTCACTCGCCGGCGTTCCGGCGGGGCATTACACGGTTTCGGCCAGCTCGGACGTCTCGTTCGCCGCAGCAGCCCGGGTCACCCGCGGGCTCAAAGCCGAGGACGCGCTTGACTTTGCCTGGGCGCCCTCATCCGCCCGGCTCGCCAGCCAGCACGTGGTCCCAGTGCCGCGGTCCGGCCAGCGGTTCCTCGTCTTCGGTGCACCGGATGGCAGGGCGGCGATCTCCTACGCGCCGATCACGGCCGACGGCACCATCCACCCGGCGGCCTCCGCCGACATCGCCGGCGGAACCACTGCCTCGGTCCGGATCCCCGGAGACGTCGACGGCGCACCGCTCGTGGGCTACCTGGTCTCAGCGTCGGGGGAGGCGGCCTACGGGGCCGTGCTGCTGCAGAAGGATGGCGGCTCGGACATTTCGAGCATCCCGGTCACGCCCGGGGCGGCAGGCCAGGAACAGGTCCCCGTCACCCTGGGGTACTAAACGGCCCGTTAGTAGCGGCGCCGGTACACCGGGTCCAGTGACTCGGGCGGCACGCCGAGCATCTCGGCCGTGCGCTCCACGACGACGTCGTGCACCAGGTCCTGGAGCTCCTCGCGGCTGCCGCAGGCCTGCTCCACCACCCGGCGGTACAGGGTGATTACCGGGCCTTCCTCGGCGGTCGCCGGAGCATACGCGCCCATCGGCGCCGGCGTGCCCTCGGCCACCAGCTGCTCGAGCCCTGGCGGGATCTCATCCACTGCGAAGCGGACACCGTCCAGCGGCTTACCCCAGATGTCGTGCAGGCGCTGGGCCGAATCAAGGACGAAGTCGTCAAAACGGTCCGATCGTGTCCGGTAGCCGGGCAGTGTTGGAAGCATCAGCTCGCCGCGGAGGCCCCGGCCGTGCCGGTTCCTGCGGCGTTGCCGGAAGCCCTTCCCCAGGGCGGTGCCGCCGGTGCCGGGGTCAGCCAACCGGACCGTAAAGCCGGAATCATGGTGCGATGACTGCATAACTCGACTCTAAACCCGGCGTCTGATTTCTGCGATATGGCGCCCTCCGGACGCGCCGCCCGGCTGCCCGCCGACGCGTGTGCAGCCCGCGGATGCCCTGCCGTTGCAGCGGTCGGGCCGCCGGCTGGGGCTGCACCGCGCGTCGATGCGCCCGGGCAGGGCCGCGGGGGAGTAGTCTGTGATGTCGTGGGTGCAATTCGTCAATGTTCAAGGTCAGCCTGCCGCAATTCGGCGGTGGCAACCTTGACGTACGTCTACGCCGATTCCACGGCCGTCCTCGGCCCCCTGGCGACCTACGCCGAACCGCACTGCTACGACCTCTGCGAACAACATGCCGGGACCCTGACAGTGCCGCGGGGCTGGGAAGTCCTGCGCCTGGCCATGCCCGCCACGCCGGCCGGCCCCGGACCCGATGACTTGCTGGCCCTCGCGCATGCCGTTCGGGAAGCCGCCGCACGGCCCGCAGCGCCCGAACCGGGCCAGGGCCAGCGTGCCGCGCATCCGGCGCTTGAGGCCCCCGCCGCTGCCGAGGGAACCCGCCGGGGACACCTGCGCGTCCTGCGCGAACCCTCCTGAACCGCGGACATGGCGGTAGGCTGGGAACAGATATTTCCGTACGCCACCGGCGCCAGCGGCGCCGCCCCCAGGGAGCCCTCACCATGCCAAAGATCAGTCCCGAACTGCTGTCTGTCCTGCGTTGCCCGGTGACGGGATCGGCGCTGGTCCAGGAGGGTGACGAGCTCGTCGCCACATCCCCTGCCGCCGACGGCGTGACGCCGCGTTACGCGATCGAGGACGGCATCCCGCTGCTGCTCCCGCCGGAACTGCTGGCTGCGGCCACCGCGGCGCCGTCGGATCAGCACGACGGCGGCCAGCCCGACGGCGGCCGGCGCGAGGGCGCACCCCGGCACGCCGCAGAGTAGTTTCCGCCGCGGGCCCATCGCCGGGCGCTGCGGCGCCGAACCACTTCCAGTCCCTTCAGCTACATTCCGGCTACCACAAAGGAACCCCATGACGTTCGACTATAAAATCGCCGACATTTCCCTGGCCGAGGCAGGCCGCCACCAGATCCGGCTCGCCGAGCACGAGATGCCGGGCCTGATGTCCCTGCGCGAGGAATTCGGCGCCAGCCAGCCGCTCAAGGGCGCCCGGATCGCCGGCTCCCTGCACATGACCGTCCAGACGGCCGTGCTCATCGAGACCCTCACCGCCCTGGGCGCCGAGGTCCGCTGGGCATCCTGCAACATCTTCTCCACCCAGAACGAGGCCGCGGCCGCCGTCGTCGTCGGCCCCGGCACCGTCGAGGACCCCCAGGGCGTCCCGGTGTTCGCTTGGAAGGGCGAAACTCTCGAGGAATACTGGTGGACCGCCGAGCAGATCCTGACCTGGCCGGGCGCCGACGGCAACCCGGACCTGGGCCCCAACATGATCCTCGACGACGGCGGCGACGCCACCATGCTGGTGCACAAGGGTGCCGAATTCGAAGCCCTCGGCGCCGTCCCGGCCACCGCGGACGACGAGTCCGAAGAGGGCCGTGTATTCCTTGACGTGCTGCGCGCCTCGCTGCAGAAGGACCCGCAGAAGTGGACCCGGATCGGCTCACGCCTGCTGGGCGTCACCGAGGAAACCACCACCGGTGTGCACCGCCTCTACCAGCTCGCCGAGCAGGGCAAGCTCCTGTTCCCGGCGATCAACGTCAACGACTCCGTCACCAAGAGCAAGTTCGACAACAAGTACGGCATCCGCCACTCCCTGCCGGACGGCATCAACCGCGCCACGGACGTCCTTATGGGCGGCAAGGTCGCCGTCGTCTGCGGCTACGGCGACGTCGGCAAGGGCGCCGCGGAGGCGTTCCGCGGCCAGGGATCGCGCGTGATCGTCACCGAAATCGACCCCATCTGCGCGCTGCAGGCGGCGATGGACGGCTACCAGGTGGCGACCCTGGAGAGCGTGCTGGCCGAAGGCCACATCTTCATCACCACCACGGGCAACAAGGACGTCATCATGGCCGAGCACATGGCCGGCATGCGTGACAAGGCGATTGTGGGCAACATCGGCCACTTCGACAACGAGATCGACATGGCCGGACTGGGCCGGATCCCGGGCATCAAGAAGGTCGAAATCAAGCCCCAGGTGCACGAATGGGTCTTCGAGGCCGACGCCGCGACCGGCCAGGACAGCCACTCCATCATCGTCCTGTCCGAGGGGCGCCTCCTGAACCTGGGCAACGCCACCGGCCACCCCTCGTTCGTGATGAGCAACTCCTTCGCCAACCAGACCATCGCGCAGATCGAACTCTTCACCAAGGCCGGCCAGCCGGAGGGTGAGCGCGAGTACGAAAAGCAGGTCTACGTGCTGCCGAAGATCCTCGACGAGAAGGTCGCACGCCTGCACCTGGACGCCCTCGGCGCGGAACTGACCGAACTGACCAAGGAACAGGCCGCCTACCTCGACCTCGACGTCGCCGGACCGTTCAAGCCGGAGCACTACCGCTACTAGGACGGCCAGCGCACCATAGGAAAGGGCTCCGGACTCGCCGTCCGGGGCCCTTTTTTGTGACCGTATCGTGGCGCGCGTGACGGCGGGCCGCCCCGGAAATTCACTTATGCTTTGCATGTAACGTCTGGAAGGACCCGAGTATAGTGATCGCCCCAAAAAGCTGGAGTACCGGCCGGAAAGTGGCCGTGCTGGCAGCTGTGTGCGCCCTCGCCGCAGGCGGCGGCGTGTTCGCCGCGGCCGGACCGCTGGCCCACGCCTCCTTTGCCTCCGAAGCCGCCTCGCCGGAGCGATCCACCCAGGGCCTGGCATTCCCCGTGGTGCCCCCGCTCGAGCTCACCGCTGCCCCCGCCAACGCCGCGGTGCAGGTCAACCCGGCCGCGCCCGTCACCCTCAAAGTCGGCAACGGCCGCATTGAGCGCGCCGCCCTGACCAGCGAGACCGGCCAGTCCGTGGACGGCGCAATCAGCGCAGACGGTTCGAGCTGGTCCGCCGCCGGTCCGCTGGAATTCAACACCCGCTACACCTACAGCTACTCCGTGACCGACGGCGCCGGACGGAGCACCAACACCACCCGCAGCTTCACGACGGTGACCACCGCCAACGAGGCCGACGCCGCCATCTACCCGCTGGACGGCATGAAGGTAGGCGTCGCGCAGCCGCTGCAGCTGACGTTCAGCGAACCGGTCCTGAACCGTGCCGCCGTCGAAAAGGCGATCAGGATTAGCTCCACCTCCGGCCAGGTGGGTGACTTCCACTGGTACAGCAACACCATGGTCCGGTACCGGCCGAAGGCGTTCTGGGCCGCCAACAGCACCGTCACCATGGACATCAAACTCTTCGGCGTCAACCTCGGCAAGGGCCAGGTGGGCAACTTCAACAAGAAGGTGACCGTCCACATCGGCGACAAGAGGGTCGCGGTGGCCGACGCCAAGGCCCACACCTTCACGGCCTCGATCAACGGCCGGCAGGTCGGCCGGTGGCCGGCCACCCTCGGCGACACCCGCTTCCCGTCCGCCCGCGGCTACCTCGTGCTGATGGAAAAGTACCGGGTGGAGCACATGGACGCCCGCACCATCGGGCTCAAACCCGGCGACCCGGCCTACTACGGCCAAATCGACGTCAACTACGCCACCCGGCTGACGCCCAGCGGCGAGTTCATCCACCAGGCCACGGACTCGGCCATGCCCTACCTCGGCAAGGTGAACCTCTCCCACGGCTGCGTCGGCCTCGGCCCGGCCGCGGCCAAATGGGTCTTCGACAACATGACCACCGGCGACGTCGTGCAGGTGGTCAACACCGACGGCGACTACGCCGCCCACACCGACGGCTTCGGCGACTGGAACATTCCGTGGACTAACTACGCGAACTAGGCCTGAATCCGGGGGTATGCAGTGGGGGATGCACGAATGAAGAAAACACGCGCGGGCTCGCGAAGCCGCGGCAAGATGCTGGCGGTCGCCGCGATCTGCCTGGCCATCGGAGCCGGCGGGACCGGCGTCGCCGCGGTCCCGGTCTGGGCGGACGCCGAGCTGCCCTCGGAGGCAGCCTCGCCGATGCGCAACGTCTCCGGCCTGGCCGCCCCCGTGGTGACGCCCGTCGAACTTGGGGTCACGCCGCTCGACGGGGCCGCGGACGTCAACCCGGCCGCGCTGCCGTCGGTGAAGGCCGTCAACGGGACGGTCAAAGGTGTGGTGCTGCAGTCCGAAACCGGCGGTACCCCCGTGCCCGGGACCACCAGCGCCGACGGTTCCACCTGGACCGCCGGCGAACCGCTGGAATTCGACACCCGCTACCGGTACAGCTACACGATCGTCGACGCCGCCGGCCGGGAAACGCACAAGAACCAGACCTTCGCCACGGTCGCCACCGCCAACGAGGCTGACGCCGCCGTCTACCCGGCCAACGGCAGCACCATCGGCGCCGGCCAGCCGATCGAGATCGTTTTCAGTGAGCCCGTCCTGAACAAAGCCGCAGTGGAGAAAGCCGTCAAAGTCACGGTCTCCTCCCGGCAGGCGGTGGCCTGGCGTTGGTACTCGGACCGGCGTGCCCGGCTCCGGCCACAAAACTTCTGGGCCGCCAACAGCAGGATCACCGTGGATCTGAAGCTGTTTGGCGTGGACTTCGGCAACGGCATGGTCGGCAACTCCAACGTGCCAGTCTCCTTCGCCGTGGGCCAGCAGCGCCTCGCCGTCGTGGACGACATCACCAAAACCATGAAGGTCTATTTCGACGGCCGGCTGGTCCGGACGGCGCCGGTCACCCTCGGCGACAAGGACTGGCTCTCGCCCTCCGGCTACGCGGTCATTATGGAACAGGAGCGCCGCTCCAAGTTCAACGCCGGGAGCATCGGGCTCAAACCCGGCGACAAGGGTTACTACCCGCCGCTGACCGTGGAGTACGCGAACCGGCTGACGACGTCGGGCGTCTACGTCCACCAGGCCCTCGAATCCGCGTGGGGCGCAGTGGGCCGGGCCAACGTCTCGCACGGCTGCGTGGGCCTGCTACCGGCCGACGCGGCGTGGTTCTTCACCAACATGAAGACCGGCGACGTTGTGCAGACCCTGAACACGGGGGCTGCGCCCGTGGAACCGCTCGAAGGCTTCGGCGACTGGAACATCCCCTGGGCGCAGTACGCCAAACGCTAAGGCCGAGGCGGCTAGCGAACGCGCTGGTACGGCAGCCGGCCCAGCCGGGCACCGAGCCGGGCGTTCCGCTCCCCGGTGAGGCGCAGGCGGTCCAGTTCGCGCCGGCTCCGCTCGCCAAGGACCGCCGTCAGATACTCCTCGGGCCCGGTGCCCGGCGGCGGCGGGGGAGCGACGTGCGTGGCCAACTCGGTGGCCAGGGATTGCGCCATCGCCATCCGGGATGCGGGCGACATCCGGCCGGCCTGGCGGATGAAAAGGGACGCGCGGCGCGCGGCCGCATCCGGAATCCGGCCAATATCGGCCAGTGACGCCCACGGCTGGAGCTGGAACGGCACACCGTGCAGGACCGGCGCCTCGGCGCGGACCCGGCGCCGCAGCGCATACGTTCCGGCCACGAAATCACCCAGCCGCTTGGACCGGCCGTTGAAGAGCGCGACGGCGACCGCCAGGCCGCCGACCGTGGCATAGATCTCCAGGAACCCGATCAGCCCGCGGATCAGGGCATGCCGGAACCGGATGGAACCGCCGTCGTCCCGTACGATCCGCAGCCCCGTGGCCAGCTTGCCCAGCGACAGGCCGCGGCTAAGGGTCTCCACGGTGACTGGCAGCACCACAAAGCAGAAGACCACGATCGACGTGACAATGGCTCCTGTGGCGGCGCTGTCCAGCCGGGGTGCCGCGGCGCCGAGCACCGTCAGCAGGCCGAACAGCAGGGCGCCGTGGGCCAGGACGTCCAGCAACAGCCCCAGCGCCCGCGCCGCGAAGGACGCCGGCCGCAGCTCAAGGACCACGGCCTCGCCTGTGATGATGGAACTCAACCCGGACCCCCACTCGTCTGCCAGTCACGCACAGTCTAATCACCCCGGCCACATCATCCCGCGCAGATGCCGGACGGATCGCGGCCCCGGGCGCTAGGGTGGTGCCGTGGACATCGAGGCGTTCTCCCTGGTGAACGGGGACAAGTGGGCGCGGCTGCACGCCCTGGCGCACCAGCGCCGGCTCAGCGGCGCCGATGCCGACGAACTGCTGCGGCTCTACCAGGGCGCGTCGGCCGACCTCTCGCTGCTGCGCTCCGTGGCGCCCGAGAGCGGGCTGTCCGCGGCGTTGTCAGCCACGCTGGCCCAGGCCCGCACCCGGTTCACGGGCGCCCGTTCGAACTTCATGGAGGACCTGGCCCGGTTCTTCGTCATCGCGCTGCCGGCGGCCCTGTACCGGATCCGCTGGCTGACGCTCTGGTGCGGGCTGGCGTTCTGCCTGGTCGCCACCGCGTACGGCCTCTGGATCGGGAATTCCCCGGATGCGCTCCGTGCCCTCGGCTCGGACGACGCGGTCCGCCGCTATGTGGAGCAGGATTTCATCAACTACTACTCCGAGAATCCCGCGGCGTCGTTCGCGGGCATGGTGTGGACCAACAACGCCTGGATCGCCGCGCAGGCCGTGGCGCTGGGCATCACCGGCTTCTGGGTCCCCATGATGCTGATCGGCAACGCCCAGGGCGTGGGGGTTGCCGCCGGGGTCTTCGCCGGCGCCGGGAAGCTGGACGTGTTCTTCAGCTACATCCTGCCGCACGGCCTGATGGAGCTGACGGCGGTGTTTGTGGCCAGCGCGGCCGGACTGCGGATCTTCTGGGCCGTGGTGGCGCCCGGGCCGCGCCGCCGCTCGCAGGCCCTCGCGGAGGAAGGCCGGTCCCTGGTCACGGTTGCCCTCGGGCTGGTCCTGGTGCTCCTGGTCTCCGGCATGGTGGAGGGCTTCGTCACGCCCAGCGCCCTGCCCGTCTGGGCCAAGATCACCATCGGCGCTGCGGTGCTGGCCGGCTACTGGGTGTACGTGCTGAGCCTGGGCGGCAGGGCCAACCGTGCGGGCGCCAGCGGCGACCTCGACAGCCGGGACGCCGGTTACACCGAAATTTCGGCCTGAATCGGCGCCGTCCCGGGGTGGCACCTCGCCGGGGCTGAGGCCCTGACGGTAGGCTCGGAGTCAGATATGTGGCGCCGCCGGTCCCCGGGCCCGGCAGCGCGGAAGCCTACGGAAGCGAAGCAGCAGTGACGGAAAAAAGTCCCACCCCTCCGAATCGACAGGATCCGGATCTGGACCCCGCCGACGACGCCGACGAACCCGCCTTCGAATGGATGAAGCCGGCCGCCGCGGGCAAGCGGACCGACGCCGCCGCGGGAACCCCGCAGGCCCGGCAGGAAACCACGGCCGCGGGCGCCCGCGGGGAGGCACCGGCGGACGCACCCGCACCGGAGCCCGCGCGGGAAACCGCAGCATCCGGACCCGTAGCAACAGCCGCCCCTGCTGACCCGGAGGACCGCACCCCGGCCGCCGGCGAACGGCAGGGCCGCCGCGCGGACCGGCGGGCCGCCGGCGCCGCATCCGCCGCCGCCGCCGGGACTGCTGCTGGCGCCACTGCCACCGGCGCCGCCACCGACCCGTCCAGGCCCGCGGCCGAACCGACCAGGCCCGCGGGCCGGACCGGGTCCGGGGAATTCAAGGAAGCACTCCCAACGTCCGCGCTGCAGGTCCGGCCGCCCGCGGAAGAGGTGGAACGCCGCAACGCCGAACGCGAACAGGCCGCCAACGCCAAGCCGGTCGCACCCCGCGTGATGCAGGTCCTGCTCGCCATCTGCTACCCCGTGATCCTGCTGGTCCTGGCCGTCCGCGCCGTGACCAGCCCGCTCTTCCTCTGGGTGGAGTACAACCGCCCCGGCTTCCCCGGCGACGGCTACGGCTTCAACACCGACGACCGCATGACCTACGGTTCGTACGCCGTTGACTACCTGAGCAACTGGTCCGGCCCGCGCTACCTCGGCGAACTCGTCAACCGTGCCGGGGATCCGCTCTTCRAGGACGGCGAAGTCAGCCACATGGCCGACGTCAAGCTAGTGATGCTGTCCTCCTTCGGCGGCGGCGTCCTGCTGGCCCTGCTCAGCATCATCGCCATCCTCTACCTGCGCCGCCGCAGCACCGGCGGTGTCCGGCGCGGCCTCTTCGCCGGCTCGATCGCCACCCTCGTGATCATCCTCGGCCTTGGCGCCCTCGCGGTGCTCGGCTGGGAGCAGTTCTTCACCGAGTTCCACCGGATCTTCTTCGCCAACGGTACGTGGACGTTCTCCCTGCAGGACACCCTGATCCGGCTGTTCCCGGGCCAGTTCTGGGTGGACGCCGGGATTGTGATCGGCGCGCTGGTGTTCCTGGCTTCCCTCGTCACCCTGATCCTGACCTGGCCCACCCGGAGGCGCCGGGGCCTGGCGCCCCGGGTCCGGGAAACCGCCACGGCGGACGGAACCGGCAGCGTGGACGCCACGGAACTCAAGGGCCGCCGCTTCAAGCGGGCACGCACCGGCTCCGGCGCCACCGCCGCACCGGCGACCGAACCCACCGTCGGCGGCGTCGATACCGACGCCGCCCAGGCGTCCGGCCGCGAGGCCAAGTCCTAAACGGTTCACACACAGCAAAGCGGCCGGCGCCTCAGTGCCGGCCGCTTTTGTGTGCGCAGGGGAGTGGCCGGAGCCTACCCGTAGATGCGGTCGATCTGCGCCTGGAAATCTTTGACGACGGCGGAGCGCTTGAGTTTCAGGGACGGCGTCAGGTGCCCGGACTCGACCGTGAAATCGGTGTCCAGCACAACGAACGTGCGGATCGACTCGGCCTTTGACACCAGGGTGTTCGCCGCGTCGACGGCCGCCTGGATCGCGGCGCGGACCTGCTCATTGGCTGTGGCCTCCGCGACGCCCATCAGGGGCACACGCTGCGCCGCACACCAGTTCTCCAGGCCCTCGGGATCCAGGTTGACCAGCGCCGACACAAACGGCCGCCCGTCCCCGACCACCACCGCCTGGGCCACCAGCGGGTGCTCACGGATCTTTTCCTCCAGCGGCCCCGGCGCCACATTTTTACCCCCGGCGGTCACCAGCAGGTCCTTCTTCCGCCCGGTGATGGTCAGGAATCCGTCGGCGTCCAGCGACCCAAGGTCACCGGTGCGGAAGAACCCGTCCACGAACGCCTCGGCGTTGGCGGCCTCGTTGGCGCGGTAGCCCTTGAACACCCCAATGCCCTTGACCAGGATTTCCCCGTCGTCGGCGATCCGGATGGTGGTGCCGGGAACCGGGATCCCGACGGTTCCCACCTTGGTGCGGGACGGCGTATTGGCGGTGCACGGGGCGGTCGTCTCGGTCAGGCCGTAGCCCTCCAGGACCGGCACACCGGCACCGCGGAAGAAGTGGGCATCGTTGGCGCTGAGCGGGCTCGCCCCGGAGACGGTGTAGCCCAGGCGTCCGCCGAACGCGTCCCGGAGTTTCGGGTACAGCAGCCGGTCGAACACGGCGTGCTTGGTCCGCAGCACCCAGCCGGGGCCCGCGCCAGTGCCCCGACCCGCGGCGTCCAGGGCCGTCGAATACTCGATGGCGACCGCGGCGGCCGCACCGAAGAGCCGGTCCTTGCCGGCCAGCGCCGCCTTGTGCGCGGCCCCGGCGTAGACCTTTTCGAAGATGCGGGGCACCACCAGCAGGAACGTCGGCTTGAACGTCCCAAGGTCCTCCAGGAGTTCCTTGGCGCTGGCGGTGTGGCCGAGTGTGGCGCCCGCGCTGAGGCAGATGACCTGGACGGCCCGGGCCAGGACATGGGCCAGCGGGAGGAACATCAGGCTCCGTGCGTGCGGCTGCAGCAGGATTTCCGGCAGGAACAGGACGATGTTCTTCGCAACCAGGGCGAAGTTGCCGTGCGTGATCTCGCAGCCCTTCGGCCGGCCGGTGGTGCCGGAGGTGTAGACCAGGGAGGCGACGTCGGCGAGGGCCGCTGTTGAACGGTGCCGCTCCAGCTCGGCGTCGCTGACGCCGCTGCCGGCGGCAGCGAGGCTGGCAAGGTTCGGCGCGGCGCCGTCGTAATCCATCCGGACGACGCCGAGGACCCGGCCGGCCAGCAGCGCTGAACCGTCCAGGACCTGCTGGACCAGCGCAGCCTTCGCCTGGTCTTCAACGAAGATGCGGCGGGCGCCCGAGTCGTGCAGGATCCACTCCACCTGGCTGGCCGAGGAGGTTTCGTAGATGGGGACGGTGACGCCGCCGGCGAACCAGATCGCGAAGTCCGCCACAGTCCATTCGTAGCGCGTCGCGGACATCACGGCCACGGTTTCCCCGGGAGCCAGCCCGCCGGCGATCAGCCCCTTCGCGAGGGCCGTCACCTGGTCGAGGAACTGCTGGGCCGGGATGTCCGCCCAGCCGGAGGGACCTTTGCGGGAGTAGAGGGCGTGCACGGGGTCCTTGGCGTGCTGTTCGAGCAGCAGGTCCGTCACATTGCTTTCCGGATCCAGCTCGACGAGCAGTCCGGTGCTGGCTTCTCTCACAACACGTGTCTCCCGTTCCGTTCTGCGTCCCGGCGGACGCGGGGCTCCGCTAGTAATCCTGCCTTAGATCCAGGACGGCATCCACATCCGCATCCGCCAGTCCTGGTAGGTAATCAGCTCCGCCGTCCAGATCGGGTAGAAGAACGCCGAGAGCAGCACGGCCGCGACGACGAAGAGTGCCACCAGGTAGAGGCCGGAGCGGCGCCGCCAGAGCGGGTCCGAACGCCGGCCGAGCACCAGCCCCAGGCAGTACACCAGCGCGAGCACCAGGAACGGTTCGAAGGACACCGCGTAGAAGAAGAACATGGTCCGTTCCGGGTACATGAACCAGGGCAGGTAGCCTGCGCCCACGGCTGCCAGGATGGCCCCGGCCCGCCAGTCACGCCGGCCGGCCCACCAGAACAGCAGGATCCCCAGGCATACCGCGGCGCTCCACCAGATCAGCGGGTTGCCGACCGAGAGGATGGCGGAGGTGCAGTTCGGCCCGCCGCAGTCCGCCGCCCCCTGCTTGGACGACTCATAGAAGAACGACGTCGGCCGTCCCATCACCAGCCAGCTCCAGGCGCTCGCCTCATACGGGTGTTCCGCGCTCAGGCCCTGATGGAACTTGTACGCCTCGAGGTGGTAGTGGGCCAGGGAGCGGAGCGAATCCGGCAGCCAGCCCCACTGCGCCGAGGGGTTGGTCTCGGCCCAGTGCCGGAAATAGGCGTTGCTGGAGCGGAACCAGCCGGTCCAGGTGGCCAGGTAGACCAGGCTGGCGACCGGGACGATGCTCAGGAACGCCGCGATGCCGTCCTTGAGGATGCCGCCGGTGATCCAGCCGTGGACCCCGGCGATCCGGCGCGCGCTGAGGTCCCACAGGACGGTCAGCAGGCCGAAGCCAGCCATAAAGAACAGGGCAGACCATTTGGTGCCGACCGCCAGGCCAAGGCAGACCCCGGCGGCGAGCCGCCACCAGCGGATCCCCAGCCAGGGGCCGGCGGCCAGCTGCGGCCGCGAGGGAACGCCGCCGGCTGAGGCGGATGCCTGCCGGGCCAGTCGTTCGGCGAGGCGGCGGCGACCGTCGTCGCGGTCCATCAGCAGCGCCCCGAAAGCGGCGAGGATCCAGAACATCAAGAAGATGTCCAGCAGCGAGGTGCGGGACATCACGAGGTGGTGGCCGTCCACGGCCAGCAGCACCCCGGCCACGGCGCCCAGGGTGAGCGAGCGGAAGAGTTTCTGGGCGATCAGGGCGAGCAGGAAGATGGACAGGGTGCCGGTCAGGGCGGCCGAGAAACGCCACCCGAAGGGGTTGTCCGGGCCGAAGAGCCACATACCGGCGGCGATCATCCATTTACCCACCGGCGGGTGGACCACGTATTCGGGGGTGTTCAGGAGGACCCCGGGGTTGCCGGCGATAAAGGAGTCGTTGGCCTTTTCCGGCCAGGCGCGCTCGTACCCGCTGACCAGGAGCGAGTAGCCGTCCTTGACGTAATAGGTCTCGTCGAAGACGAGGTTGCGCGGGGTGTCGAGCCGGACAAAACGCAGGATCCCGCCCAGCACGGCGGTGAGGGCGGGAATCAGCCAGAACCAGAGCCGCAGGGTGGGCGGGTAGTCCCGCCAGCTGCGGATATCGCCGATCAGCCGCTCCTTGAGGGCTTCGACGCCGAACGCCTCGGCCGGCCGGCCGATCCAGCGGTGCCCCTCCAGGTTCCGCCCGGTGCGGGCCTGGTCCCGCCTGCCTGCGGCGTGGCGGGTGCTGTCCGGGGTTTGGTCGGCGGGCAATGATGCGGCTGAACCGGCCTCGGCAGGCCGCATGGGGGTCTGCGTCACGTTGCCCATGCTACCTTTCGCGGCCGGGAACGGCGGTCCCGCGCGCCCGCCGGCAGTAGTCTGGTGGGGTGGATCCCGAACTGAGCACCCAGCCAAGCACTGCACCCGCCCTTGCCGCCGACGACGCCGTGCCGGCGGCGGGAACGGCCGCCGGGCCGGGCAGGATCGTGCTGGCAGCCACCCCGATCGGCAACGTCGGAGACGCCTCCGCCCGGCTGATCGGACTGCTGGAGACCGCGGACATCGTCGCCGCCGAGGACACCCGGAGGCTGCACCGCCTCGTGCAAAGCCTCGGCATCACCGTGGCCGGCCGGGTGATCAGCTATCACGAGCACAACGAGGCCGCCAAGACCGGTGAACTCCTGGACCAGGTCCGCTCGGGAAAAACCCTGGTGATGGTGACCGACGCGGGGATGCCGGCCGTCTCGGACCCCGGCTTCCGGCTGGTGGAGGGCGCCGTCGCGGCAGGACTCACCGTCACGGCCGTGCCCGGGCCGTCGGCGGTCCTGACCGCCCTGGCCCTCTCCGGCCTGCCGACGGACCGCTTCTGCTTCGAGGGTTTCCTGCCGCGGAAGGCGGGGGAGCGCACCTCACGGCTCGCCGACCTCGACGCCGAACGCCGCACCATGGTCTTCTTCGAGGCGCCGCACCGGCTGGAACCCATGCTCCGTGCCCTGCACGAGCGTTTCGGCGCCGACCGGCGCGCCGCCGTCTGCCGGGAACTGACCAAAACGTACGAGGAAGTCATCCGCGGCACCCTGCGCGAACTCCTGCAGTGGACGGAAACCAACGAGGTCCGCGGCGAGATCGCCGTCGTGGTGGGCGGTGCCCCCGAGCGGGAGCCCGGCAAACCCGAGGACCACGTCGCCGCCGTCAACTCACTGATCGCCCAGGGCATCCGGCTCAAGGAGGCCGTGGCCGCGGTCGCCGAGGACGCCAGGGTCAGCAAACGCGAACTGTATTCCGCGGTCCTCGCCGCCCGCTGATCCAGGCCCCCGGGGCCAGGCACTGGCAGGCGCGGCCAGCGCCTGTCCTGCTCCACCGCTTGTGCAGCTGCACAGCGGAATCGCCCGGTCCTAGTGCGCGCATGCGTAGACACCCCGGAGAGACCGGCAGTACCGTGGCAGTAGTCCGGGCCGGCGGCCAGACGCCGGGCCGATCCACCTTTCCAAACCCATTGCTGACGAGGGAGTCATTGTGACTGTAACTGCCCAGCCCACCGTTACCGCGGAGCGTGAGGCTGCTCTGCTGGCGTCCGTGCCGACCGGTCTGTTGATTGACGGGCAGTGGCGTCCGGCCGCGTCCGGGAAGACGTTTGATGTCGAGGATCCCGCCACCGGCAAGGTGTTGTTGAGCCTGGCCGACGCCGGCCCCGAGGACGGTGCTGCCGCGTTGGACGCCGCCGCCGCGGCGCAGGAGTCCTGGGCCAAGGTCCCACCGCGGGAGCGCGGGGAGATCCTGCGCCGGGCGTTTGACATGGTCACGGAGCGGGCCGAGGACTTCGCGTTGCTGATGACCCTGGAGATGGGCAAGCCGCTGGCCGAGGCCCGCGGTGAGGTGACCTACGGTGCCGAGTTCCTGCGCTGGTTCTCCGAGGAAGCGGTGCGGGCGTTCGGCCGGTATTCGGTGTCCCCGGACGGGAAGTCCCGGCTGCTGGTGACGAAGAAGCCGGTGGGTCCGTGCCTGCTGATCACGCCGTGGAACTTCCCGCTGGCCATGGCCACCCGGAAGATCGCCCCGGCGGTGGCGGCCGGCTGCACGATGGTGCTGAAGTCCGCGAACCTGACGCCGCTGACGTCCCAGCTGTTCGCGGCCGTGATGCTGGAGGCCGGCCTGCCGGCCGGTGTGCTGAACGTTATTCCGACCTCGACCGCGGGTGCCACGACCGGGCCGCTGATCAAGGATTCCCGGCTCCGGAAGCTGTCCTTCACCGGGTCCACCGAGGTGGGCCGGCGGTTGCTGGCGGACGCGTCGGAGACGGTCCTGCGGACCTCGATGGAACTGGGCGGGAACGCCCCGTTTGTGGTGTTCGAGGACGCCGACGTCGACGCCGCCGTGGCCGGGGCGATGCTGGCGAAGCTGCGGAACATGGGCGAGGCGTGCACCGCGGCCAACCGGTTCATTGTGCACGGGTCCGTGGCCGATGAGTTCGCGGAGAAGTTCGCCGCGAAGATGGCGGAGATGACCACGGCCCGGGGTACCGAGGCCGAGTCCAAGGTGGGGCCGCTGATTGATGCCAAGAGCCGGGACAAGGTCCACGAACTGGTCACCGACGCGGTCAACGCCGGTGCCGTGACGGTCCTGGGCGGGGCTGCGGTGGAGGGTCCGGGGTACTTCTACCAGCCCACGATCCTGAAGGGTGTCACCGAGGGCACCCGGATCCTGTCCGAGGAAATCTTCGGGCCGGTTGCCCCGATCATCACCTTCGATACCGAGGACGAGGCTGTCCGGCTCGCGAACAACACCGAGTACGGCCTGGTCGCGTACGTCTTCACCAAGGACCTGAACCGGGGCATCCGGATGGGCGAACGCCTGGAGACCGGCATGCTGGGCCTGAACGCCGGCGTTGTGTCCAACGCGGCCGCACCGTTCGGCGGCGTCAAGCAGTCCGGGCTCGGCCGTGAGGGCGGCCTCGAAGGCATCGAGGAATACCTCTACACGCAGTACATCGGCATCGCCGACCCCTACGCCGGCTAACTACACCGGCTAACCCCGGCGCAGCCGGCGGGCGGCGTCGCGGATCCTGGACCAGGACTCCGCGGCGCCGCTTCCTGCATTCCGGGCCGGCCCGGACACGGCACGCAGCGGTGATGAGGCCCGGCGCCGCCAGCGCGCAGTGAGGGAGGCCGGCAGCCAGACGGCCCGGAACTGCGTCCACCATGATGAATGGGCCCGGAACACACCGCGCACCAGCACGATCCTGTCCGCCGCCGTGTCTGCGGCGGAGTCCTCCGCCGCAGGCCGGCCATACTGCTGGCGTTCAAAATCCCCGGTCAGCGACGCCACAGCCGCGTGCGCCCCGGCATCCAGGCCGCCCGCTTCGCCCAGCGCCGACGAATCCCGCAGCCTCGCCGAGAAGTGCCGCGGGGTCTCACTGCTCCGGGGAGGCACCCCGTAATCGGTCGCCAAATCCCGCAACTCCGCCCACGCCGGGACGGCCGAGCCCGGCATACCCGACGCCGAGGCTTTCAGCCGGCGGCGCCGGACCCCGCCGCGCACCAGCGCGGGTGAGGCCAGCAGCAACACCACCAGCAGCAGCCCGCCTACGCCGTACAGGGCCGGTACCAGGCTGTCCGCCGCCGTGTCCCGGACCGCGGGTGCGGGCACCGGCACAGGTACGGGGAGCGGTGCCGCGGTGGGCTTCGGGTCGCCCGCGTCGGGGAGCAGCCCGTCATTGTTCTCGTTGGTGCTGGCGCCACTGCGCGCCGCCTGCTCCGTCGCGTAGGCCGGCACCACACCGCGCGATGGCGTTGGTTCGAAGGCCACCCAGCCCACGCCCTCGAAGAAGAGCTCGGGCCAGGCATGGGCGTCACGGGCATCCACCTCGTACTCAGGCAACGCCCCCAGTCCCGCGATGCTCACCGTCGAGCCCGTCGCACGCCCCGGGGCGTAGCCGACGGCGATTCGGCTCGGGATTCCTTCCAGCCTGGCCATCACCGCCATCGCGGAGGAGAAATGGATGCAATATCCGCTTTTCTGGGCTAGGAAGTCCGCCAGCACCGACAGGCCGTTCCCGTCGTAGCCGCCCTGGACCGGGGACTGCAGGGAGTAGCTGAACTCCGCGGACCGCAGATATTGCTGGATGGCCATGGCTTTGGCGTAGCTGCTGCTGCGCCCTGCGGTGACGGTATCGGCGGTCTGCCGCACGATTGCGGGAACGTTGGACGGGATGCGGAGGAACGTGTCCGGTACCCCCTGCACCCGTTCCGGGGCGGCGGCCAGCACGGCTGCGGTGAGCTTCGGAACCACCGAATTCACCACGTACTGCTGGTTGCGGGAGTTGGTATCGACGCCTTTGATGCTCAAGGTGGCCGGGTCCCAGCTCCACCGGCCGGACAGCCCGCTGACGGACGACGGCGCATACGGTGCCGGCAGGTACGGGCTGGTGAACTGGTTGGTGTTGACCGCCGTCACCACCCGGAGCTGTTCCTCCACCGTGGACCCGATTCCCGGGTCGATCCGGCCCGTCCCCGCTTGCCGGCCGGAGTCCCGGTCATCAGGTGACCACGAGTCGCCGTCGAAGCTGTCCACCGTCACCGAACGCAGGTATGGCGCCTGGGATGCGTTCGTGGCGTAGGTGATCCTGCCGTCGCCGGAGGGGTCGCGCAGGCTGTTGCCCAGGCTGATCATCGGGTTCAGGCCGCTCGCCGACCCCCAGGGATTCAGGCGGGATCCCTGCGGGAAGGTGCCCTGGTCGAAGCCCGGGATGACCAGCTGCAGGACCAGCGTCAGGGCAAGGGCCAGGGCCCCGGTGAGGGAGGCACGCTTGAGGGCGCCGGGGATCCGCGCCGTATCCGTCCGGGTCCCGGACACGGGATGGAACCAGTGGCTGCAGGCCAGGATCATGAGGTATCCGACGGCGGCGCCGGCAAAGCCCAGCCACCCCACGCTCTGCGGCTTCACCATCGCCGGGACCACCAGGATGGCCACCAGCCCCAGCCCGCTGGTGGCCGGGAGCGCCAGCGGGAACGCCAGCGCGTCGGTCAGGATCACCACCAGGCCGAGCACACCACAGATCAGGAACACAATGCCGGCGTTGGGCGCCACCGGGGAGCTCTCGGCCAGCACCGTCTCGCTGGCGCGCCGCAGGTACCGCTGAACCTGCTCCATGGTGTCCGCCGACGGAATGACCCCGGCGACGCTGTGCTGGCGGAAGAACGTGAACGTCAAAACGACGGCCAGCGCCGCAAAGCCCCCCGCGGCAACCAGGATGCCCCGCAGCCGCAGGGCCCTGAGGGCGGCCATGGCCAGCGCCACGGTGAAGACGGTGGTGAGCACGGCCGGGATCCAGGCCCAGCCGCGCAGTACGCCGTTGAGCCCCAGTGCGGCCCCCGCGACGGCCACGGCAACGGCCAGTCCCATGGCCCAGGGTTCGGCGCCGGCGCCCTTCATCCGGAACAGGCCGCCGGGGCCGGTGGCGGGCGGTCCGCCGTCGTGCCCGGAGTCTCCCCGGGCCGTCGTGGTGCGCTGCGGTGCCAGGGTCATCGCCGTGCCCCCGCGCCGCGCCGCACGTCGGCGGCTGCCGTCGGTGCCCCCGCCCCGCCCTGGTCGAAGGCGGACCACGCAGCCGGCAGCGGGGTAGCAGCCGTGGCGGACACGGCGCGCCAGCCGCCGCGGCGCAGGATCTCCAGGACCGGCGCCGCGTCCGCAGCCCGGTCCGTCACCAGGAGGGCGAAGGCATTGGCACCGAAGCCGGCGGCGGGCGCGAGGGCGCGCGCCTCGGCCTCCGAGAGGCGGCCCAGGATGGCGAGGACCGGTCCGCGCAGCCGGTGCGCGGACAGCTTGTCCATCAGCCGGTCATCAAAAGGCTGCGGGCCGCCGTCGGTGCCGGGATGCCGCGGCCCGGTGAGCTGGATGGCGGCCAGGCTCTCGGCAATGGACTGCAGTCCGCCGGCGCCGATGTACTCGTCCGTCTCAGGTTCGGGCGCCGACGGCGAATTCAGGAACGCCGGGTCCCCGGCCGGGTCCAGGCAGCGCAGGGCGTAATTGCGCTCCCCAAGGTGGGTGCTGATGGACATGGCGGCCGTGACGGCCCATTCGAAGGCGTCGCTGGTCACAAGTTCGTGGCCGTCGGTGGCGCCGGAGGTGTAGCCGGAGCCCTGGGCGTACGACAGGAACCGGTGGTCAAGGATGATCGTGGCCTCGGGTGTGGTGACGGACTCCTCCTGCCGGACCATCAGGGAGCCGTGGCGGGCCGTGGCCGCCCAGTGCACCCGGCGCATCGGATCGCCGTGCCGGTACTCCCGGGTCATGACGTCGTCATCGCTCGGGTTCGCCCGGATCCGGGTGGCGGTCACGCCGTCGTGGCCCCGCGCGCCGGCCAGGCCGGTGACCGGAAGGTCGACGGCGGCCGGAGTCACCGTGAGCACGTCTCCGGCGTCGATCGCGTGGCGGTGGACGGAAAGCCCGAAGGGGTCGCTGAACTCGGCCGTGACGGGTCCGATGAGGAATTGGCCGCGTTTGCCGCTGCGCAGCTGGTACTCGTAGCGGCTGGTCCCGGCATGCGCCGTCCGGGCCGGGAACCGGAACACCGGAGACTGCCCGAAGCGCGGCGGCAGGTGTTCCTCCATCAGGGCGTACCCGGCCCCGGGACCGGTTCGGGCCACTGCCAGCCGGACCGTGGTGGTGGCGGAGGCCTCCACGGGGGAGGGGTTGAACTCCCGGTAGACCCGGAACCGGGGCTTGAGCACCCGGGTTCCGGCCAGGGACAACAACGGCAGGACCAGCAGCAGCAGGGCCAGCGCCAGGAGGTCACGGCGGCCCATCACCTGCGCCGCCAGCAGGGACCCGACGCCCGCGGCCAGCAGTCCCCAGCCGCGCGAGCTGAAGATGTGCCTCGGGAACCGGTCCAGCAACGCCACGGCCGTGTCAGCCCCTAACGTCCGGCGGGCTGGGCGGACGCCTGGCCGCCGCGGGCGGACCGGGCGGGTGCGCTGGCCGGTTCCTGGCCGACCGGTACCTTTGCCAGGATCGACTGGATGACGCTCTGCGGCGTCTCGCCGGTGCTGGCGGCCTTGCGGTCCAGGATGATCCGGTGGGCCAGCACCGATTCGGCCACACTGACGACGTCGTCGGGCAGCACAAAGTCCCGGCCCTCCAGGGCGGCGGTGGCCTTGGCCGCACGCAGCAGCTGCAGCATGGACCGCGGACTGGCGCCGAGCCGGAGCAGGGGGCTCTCCCGGGTGGCGCGTCCCAGCGCCACCGTGTATTCCTTGATCGAACGGGACACGTAGACCTGCTGCACGGCCGCGATCATGGAAGCCACCTCTGCGGCGCTCACCACAGCCGTCACCCGGGTCAGCGGGGACGTCGCCTGGTGGGTTTCCAGCATTTCCATCTCGGAGTCCCGGTCCGGATAGCCCATCGAGATCCTGGCCATAAAGCGGTCCCGCTGCGCCTCGGGGAGCGGATACGTGCCTTCCATCTCGATCGGGTTCTGGGTGGCCACCACCATAAAGGGCTCGTCCAGTTTGTAGGAGGTCCCGTCCACCGTGACCTGGTGCTCCTCCATGCATTCGAGCAGGGCGGACTGGGTTTTCGCGGAAGCCCGGTTGATCTCGTCGCCGATCACGATATTGGCGAAGACCGCGCCGGGCCGGAACTCGAACATCCGGGAGGCCTGGTTGTAGATGGACACGCCGGTCACATCCGACGGCAGCAGGTCAGGGGTGAACTGGATCCTGCTGACCGAACAGTCGATGGTCCTGGCCAGGGTCTTCGCCAGCAGTGTCTTGCCGACCCCCGGTACGTCTTCCAGCAGCAGGTGTCCCTGGGCCAACAGGACGGTCAGGGCGAGTTTTGCGGCTTCGGCTTTGCCGTCGATCACGGTGTTGATGGCGCGCAGGATGCGCTCGCTGGCCGCGTGGAACGCCGCAGCCTCCATCGGCGCGGTTCCCGACGTGGCCGGGGCGGCAGCCGGCTGGGTCCGGGGCGCAGGGCCGGCAGCGCCGGGTCCCGCCGGGAAGCCTTGCGGATCCGGCATCGCTTCGTCTACGGAGGTGCGTCGGTGGTAGTCCATCGGCAGCCTTTCAGCCCTGGAGCGGCCCGGGCGGAACGGCAGGGAATGCCGGTCCCGCCACTGGTGCACGCCTGTTTTGGTATCAGCGTACTAACACAACTGACAAAGCAGACAGAGAGTTCCGGGTAATTCTCCGGCCGGCCCGAGGCTAGGCTGGATGGATGTGCAATCCGCAGACCCCCGCCCCCTTCCGCGCCACCGGCAGTGACGAAGCCGCCGGCACCGGAAGCGGCCCGACGGGCCGCAAGCCGTACCCGCCGGCGCCGGAACCGCTGCCCGTGCCGGTGATGGACAACCACACGCACCTGAACTTCCCGGACGGCGGGCTGGAGGTCGGTATCAAGGACGCCCTCGACGCCGCCGAGGCAGTGGGCGTCAAAGGGGCTGTGCAGGTGGGCTGCGACCTCGAATCGTCCCGGTTTACGGTCCAGGCCGTGGAGCAGGACAGCCGGCTGCTCGGCGCCGTCGCGCTGCACCCCAACGACGCCCCGGGGTACGCTGCGCGCGGTGAGCTGGAGGAGGCGCTCGCCGAAATCGAGGCCCTGGCGTCCCACCTGCGGATCCGTGCCATCGGCGAGACCGGACTCGACTTCTTCCGCACGGAGGGGGAGGGGCTGGCCCACCAGCGCTACTCGTTCCGCCGTCACATCGACATCGCCAAACGGCTCGACCTGACGCTGCAGATCCACGACCGCGACGCGCACGACGACGTCGTGCAGGTGCTGCGCGAGGAGGGTGCCCCCGAACGCGTCGTCTTCCACTGTTTCTCCGGCGACGAAGAGCTCGCCCGGACCTGCAATGACCGGGGCTGGTACCTGTCTTTCGCCGGCACGGTGACGTTCAAGAACGCGGCCAATTTACGTGCAGCGCTGGCGATCGCCGACCCGGCCCGGATCCTGGTGGAAACCGACGCCCCGTTCCTCACCCCGCACCCGCACCGGGGCCGCCCGAACGCCAGTTACATGATTCCGTACACGGTCCGGGCGATGGCGGAGTTGACAGGCCGTGACCTCTCCGCGCTGTGCGGACAACTGGCCGAAAATACCTTGCAGGCATACGGATCCTGGGACTAAAAACGCCGTCGGCCGTCACTCTGGAAACATACCCGGTATGCATAATTTCTTGGTTGGTTTATAACGCTACGGTTACAGTAGTCAACTATTAGCCGGGGTCGGGGAAGGCCTTCGGATAATTTCACTACCTCAGGGCGCGCATCGTGGCAGAGAATCCACGTGTGCGCTCTCGTTTGGAAGTGTGGCAGTGCCCGCGTTTTCCGCAAATATCCGGACCAGCTCCGGAACTGCCCTTGGGGGTGTTTGCGCCGGGGAAACGCGTGCGCTTTTCCCCGTGCCCGGATGGTCCAAAAGATATGGGCAATCGTGGTCAAGTTCTTCACATCGGACGGCAAAATCAGTTACGTCAAGGTCGGCTCACAGCTGGTGGTGCTAATGGCGCTCGTGCTGGGCCTCGTCGCCTTCGTCGGCAACAACAAGACAGTCACCCTCAACGTCGACGGGCGCGTCAGCTCCGTCCAGACGTTCGGCGGCACCGTCGGCCAGGTGGTCAGCGCCGCCAAGGTCGAGCTGCAGGCCGCCGACAAGGTGTCCCCCTCAACCGATTCGCATGTGCAGGACGGCTCCGTCATCAACGTCAACCTCGCCAAGGCCGTGAAGGTCAGCGTGGACGGCGCGGAGCGCACCATCACCACCACTGCCCCCACCGTGGAAGGCCTCGTCACCGAACTCGGTGTCGCCTCCGCCTCGAAGGTGTCCGTCCCGAAGGACGCCCAGCTGGCCGTCTCCGGTTCGTACGTCAGCATCTCGACGCCGAAGGCCGTGACCCTCGTCGCCGACGGCAAGGCCACCAGGACCACGACGACGGCGGCAACCGTCGGGACCGTCCTCAGCGACGCCGGCCTTAAGCTCGGCGCCAGCGACCGGACCTCCCAGCCGCGCAACGCCCCCGTGGTCAACAACATGGTGGTCAAGGTCTCGCGCGTTGACACGTCCAAGACTGCCTCAACCACCGAAGACGTCCCGTTCGAGACGCTCACAGCGGAGGACTCCGCCATGCCCAAGGGCGAACACAAGGTCGTCCAGGCCGGTGTGGCCGGCAGTATCAGCAAGAACTTCAAACTGGTCCTCGTCGATGGCCGCGTCGCCTCCAAGACCCTGGTGTCCCAGTCCGTGACCCGCGAGCCGGTGACCGAGAAGGTCAGCATCGGCACCAAGGAAGCGCCCAAGGTTGAGGCCGCCGCCAACACCGGCGCCGCAGCCCCGGCCATGATGAACGAAGGCATGTGGGACAAGATCGCGCAGTGCGAGTCCGGCGGCAACTGGTCCATCAACTCCGGCAACGGCTACTACGGCGGACTGCAGTTCGACATCCAGACCTGGCTCGGTTCCGGCGGCGGTTCCTACGCCCCGAACGCCAGCCAGGCCAGCAAGGCCCAGCAGATCGCCGTCGCCAACCGGGTCTACGCACAGCGTGGCCTGAGCCCCTGGGGCTGCGGCTGGGCAGCGTCCAGCTAACCCCCGCCCCGGCCCGCGAGGGCCGCACGGCACCATAAAGACCCGCGCAGGCTGACCACCACCGCGGGGCACCCTCGAGGCCGGTCCCGGATTCCCCGGGACCGGCCTCTGCCGTTCCCGCCGCGGGATAGGATACCTAGGTGACTGAACCGACCCCCGCCGCCCCCGTCGAACCTGCCGGCAGCCTCCCCTCCGGTGCCCCGGCGCCGCTGCTGGGCGCCTCCGACATCCGCCGGCTCGCCGAGGAAATCGGGGTTCGTCCCACCAAGACCCTGGGCCAGAACTTTGTCATTGACGGCAACACCATCCGGCGCATCGTCGCTGCTGCGGACATCGCCCCGGACGAGGCCGTGCTCGAAGTCGGCCCCGGACTCGGTTCTCTGACGCTCGGGCTGCTCGACGCGGCCGCGTCCGTCATCGCCGTCGAAATCGACCCCGTCCTCGCCGCCAAACTCCCCGCCACCGTCGCCGCGTGGCGGCCGGACGCCGTCGAGAACTTCCACCTGGTCCTCTCGGACGCCATGAAGGTGACCGAACTGCCGGTCCAGCCGACGGCGCTTGTTGCGAACCTGCCGTACAACGTGGCCGTGCCCGTGGTGCTGCACCTGCTCCAGCACTTCCCGAGCCTGCGTCACGGCCTGGTGATGGTCCAGGACGAGGTCGCGGACCGCCTCGCGGCCGGCCCTGGCTCCAAAACGTATGGCGTCCCCTCCGTCAAGGCCGCGTGGTACAGCGGGATGCGCAAGGCCGGGGTGATCGGAATGAACGTCTTCTGGCCGGCACCGAAGATCCACTCCGGGCTGGTCGCCTTCACCCGCCGGGAACCGCCGGCCACCACCGCGAGCCGGGAAGAGGTGTTCGCCGTCATCGATGCCGCCTTCGCCCAGCGCCGCAAGACGCTCCGGGCCGCCCTTGCCGGGTGGGCGGGCAGCGCCGCCGAGGCCGAACGCTGCCTGCGTGCCGCCGGCGTCGACCCCACAGCCCGCGGCGAGGTCCTGGACATCACCGCATTCGCGCGCATCGCCGAAGCGCGTACCCAGCCTGCGGCTGAGTAACCGGTGGCTGAGTAGCCGGCCCTGCTTTGAGCCACGGGCCGCCATGCCATAGCGTGGAGCCATGAACGCAGTGAGAGGGCGCTTTTCCGCGAGGACCGTCCGGGTCAAGGCGCCCGGAAAAGTCAACGTCTCACTCGATGTGGGGCCGCTGCGCCCCGACGGCTACCACTCGGTGGCCAGCGTCTACCTCGCGGTGTCCCTCTACGAAGAGGTCGCGGCCACCAGCACCGACACCGGCGGGATCACCGTCAGCATCAGCCCGGACAGCACCCTGGACCTCGACGGCGTCGACATCCCGCTGGACGAACGCAACCTGGCCTACAAGGCGGCGTCCATCATGGCTGACGTGTCCGAGCACTCCACCGGCGTGCACCTGGAAATCACCAAACGCGTCCCGGTGGCCGGAGGGATGGGCGGCGGGTCGGCCGACGCCGCGGCCACCCTGCTGGCCTGCGACGCTCTCTGG
Source organism: Arthrobacter sp. 05L44 (assembly GCF_056397605.1). Classification (NCBI taxonomy): domain Bacteria; kingdom Bacillati; phylum Actinomycetota; class Actinomycetes; order Micrococcales; family Micrococcaceae; genus Arthrobacter; species Arthrobacter sp. 05L44. The sequence continues at coordinate 145,859 of NZ_JBFTNS010000005.1, forward strand.
AACAGCGGACTCTCCCGCGACGAACTCGCGCACCTGGCCGCCGAGCTCGGCGCCGACGTGCCCTTCTCCCTCCTCGGCGGCACCGCCGTCGGCCTCGGCGTCGGCGACGAACTGTCCCCGGCGCTGGTCAAGGCGCAGACCGACTGGGTGCTCGTCACCGCGGACTTCGGGTTGTCCACCCCGGAGGTATTCCGCGCCCTCGACCGGCTCCGTGCCGCCGAAGGGGTGGAAATCGAGGAACCCACGTCGGTGGACCCCCGCGTCCTGGCCGCGCTGCTCAACGGCGATGCCGATGCCCTGAGCCGGGTCCTGGTCAACGACCTGCAGCGGGCCTCGATCGAGCTGGCGCCGGGCCTGCGGGATGTCCTGGGACTGGGGGAGTCCTGCGGCGCGATCGCCGGTCTCGTCTCCGGGTCCGGCCCCACGGTGGCACTGCTGGCCCACAGCCCGGCCGCCGCAGAGGGCCTCGCGGAGGACCTCCGTCATCACGGCCTCGACGCCCAGGCGGTGCACGGGCCGGTGCACGGGGCACGCATCATCTCCGATACGCTCCTTTAGTAGCTTTGACTGTATATACGTCAGGGGTACGGCAGCATAATCGGCCCTTCTAGCCCGATCATTTCCTCTCAGAAAGCAGTTCCCAGTGGCACACCTGCTCGGCGGCGAGAACCTCACGGTCTCGTATGCAACCCGCACCGTCCTCGACGGCATCACCCTCGGACTCGAAGAGGGCGACCGGATCGGCATGGTGGGCCGCAACGGCGACGGCAAGTCGACCCTCATGCGGCTGCTGGCCATGCGGTCCACCCCGGACTCCGGCCGTGTCACGAAGCGCAGCGAGGTCAACATCGGCTACCTCGACCAGAGCGACGTGCTCGACGGCGACCTGACCGTCGGCTCCGCGATCGTCGGCGACCAGGCCGACTATGAGTGGGCCCGCAACCCGCAGATCCGCGAGGTCATGGGCGGCCTTGTGTCCGACGTCGACTGGCACGCCAACGTCCACGCGCTCTCCGGCGGCCAGAAGCGCCGGGTGGCCCTCGCCAAGCTGCTCATCGAGGACCATGACGTCATCATGCTTGACGAGCCCACCAACCACCTCGACGTCGAAGGCGTGGCCTGGCTCGCCCGGCACCTGAAGACGCGCTGGCGGCCCAACCAGGGTGCATTCCTGGTGGTCACCCACGACCGCTGGTTCCTCGACGAAGTCTGCAACCGGACGTGGGAAATCCACGACGGCATCATGGACCCGTTCGACGGCGGTTACGCCGCCTACGTGCTGGCCCGCGCCGAGCGCGACCGCACGGCCGCCGTCGTCGAAGGCAAGCGCCAGCAGCTGGTCAAGAAGGAACTCGCCTGGCTCCGCCGCGGCGCCCCGGCCCGGACCGCGAAGCCGAAGTTCCGGATCGAGGCTGCCAACGCCCTGATCGCCGACGTCCCCGAACCGCGTGACTCGACGGCCCTGAGCAAAATGGCCACCGCCCGGCTGGGCAAGGACGTCCTGGACCTCGAAAACGTCTCCCTCGACTTCCTGGGCGGCTCCGCCGGGGAGAAGCTCTTCGACAACATCACGCTGCGCCTCGCGCCCGGTGAGCGGCTGGGGCTGGTGGGCGTCAACGGCGCCGGCAAGACCACCCTGCTGAAGCTCCTCAACGGCGAGATCCAGCCCAGCTCCGGACAGGTCAAGCGCGGCAAGACGGTGGTCACCGCTGTCCTCAGCCAGGAGGTCAAGGAGCTCGACGACGTCTCCGACCTGCGGGTCATCGAAGTGATCGAGCGCGAAAAGCGGTCCTTCAACGTCGGCGGCAAGGAGTTCACCGCCGGCCAGCTCGTGGAGCAGCTCGGCTTCACCAACGAGAAGCAGTGGACCCCGGTCAAGGACCTCTCCGGCGGGGAGCGGCGCCGGCTGCAGCTGCTGCGCCTGCTGGTGGGGGAGCCCAACGTCCTGATGCTGGACGAACCGACCAACGACCTCGACACCGACACCCTCGCCGCGGTCGAAGACGTGCTCGACGGCTGGCCGGGGACGCTGGTGGTGGTCAGCCACGACCGGTACCTGCTCGAGCGCGTCACGGACCACCAGATGGCCCTGCTCGGCGACGGCAAGATCCGTGCCTTGCCGCGCGGCGTGGACCAGTACCTGGAACTGCGCGAGGCTGCACTGGCCGGATCCACGATCACCGGCGGCGGCAACCCGGTCACGTCCTCCGGTGGCGGGGCTGGTGGGGCGGCCGGGGTTGCCGCCTCGGGGCCCTCCGAAGCCGAGAAGCGCGACGCCCGCAAGGCCAAGAACAGGATCGACCGACAGCTGGGCAAACTGAAGCAGCAGGAAGACAAGATCCACGCCCAGATGACCGCCGGGGCCGGGGACGCCTCCAAGTTCGACGAACTCGCCGCCCTCAACGCCAAGCTGCAGCAACTCGCCGCGGAACGCGAAGGCCTCGAACTCGAATGGCTCGAAGCCCTGGAGGTCCTCGGCGAGTAGGCCGGGGTCGGGGCTCCGATTGGGGTGGGGGCGCCGTGTCGCGGCCGCGGGGGCGCCGGGCGCGGGGTCGCCGTCGTGACACCCTGAGTGTGAGCTCGGTCGCGGCAGGGCACCTGTGCTGCGGGGGATGGGCATGCCCGTCCTGCGCCTCGAAGGATGGACATGCCCGTCCTTGCCTCTCAGAGCTTCCGGACGTGCCCAATCCTTACCCCGGCGGATGGACATGTCCGTTACCAGCTTCGAAGAATGGACATGCCCGTCCGTGTGCCTCGGGGTCGCCGCGCATGCCCAGTCTTGGCGCCGACGGATGGACATGTCCGTTATTAGCTTCGAAGAATGGACATGCCCGTCCCTGTTCTTCGGGGTGTCCGGACATGCCCACTCTCAGCCCTGGCGGATGGGCATATTAGGTAGATGTCCAATGGCCGAGCCCAGGGATGGGCATGTCCGTCGGGTCGGGCGAAGGATGGGCATGTCGGTCCGAAGTGATTCTGGGCGACGGGGCATGTCCCGTGGTGCAAGCGGCGGATGGTTATGTCCAGTCTGAGGTGCGAAGAATGGGCATGTCCGTTCGGAGGGTTCGGGACCGATGGGCATGTCCGTCTGTCCAGGGCGACGCAGCGCCCCACCCACCGGCGTCCCACCCAACCGGACCCCGCACCAGCCAGCCGCCTACTCCGCCGCGCTGCCGTCCCCGCTCCTGAGTTCCGGCTCTTTTCGCAGGCCGGTCAGGCCGTTCCAGGCGAGATTCACCAGGTGCGCGGCGACCTCGCGCTTGTCAGGGGTCCGGCTGTCCTGCCACCACTGGCCCGTCATGGCGACCATGCCGACCAGCATTTGTGCGTACATCGCACCGTCGGCGGCGCTGAACCCACGCCGGGCGAACTCGTCCGCGAGGATGTACTCGACGCGCGCGGTGACCTGGGAGAGCAGGGTCGAAAACGCGCCCTCGGGCTGCGACGGCGGGGCATCGCGCATCAGGATGCGGAAACCGTCGGTCCGGTCCTCGATGTAGCCCAGCAGTGCCAGGGCGGCCCGTTCGACCAGGACGCGGGGTTTTGCTTCTTCGGCGAGGGCGGCGTTGATGGAGCCGAGCAGGATCCGGAATTCGCGCTCGACCACTTGGGTGTACAGGCCCTCTTTGGACCCGAAGTGTTCGTAGATGACAGGTTTTGAGACCCCGGCCGCGGCGGCGATCTCGTCCAGCGTCGTGCCGTCCAGGCCCCGGAGTGCGAAGAGCCCGCGGCCGACGCCGATTAGCTGGGAGCGCCGTTGGACCCCGGTCATCCTCGGCTTGCGGATTGGTTCAGGTTCCCCGGTGGGCCGGTCGGTACGGTGGTCCGCCCCCCTGGCCGCTCCTGCGCTGTTGCTCACAGCACCATCATGCCCTACCGCCCTGCGGCCCGAGCCGAGCCCGAGCCCGCCACCAACCGGAGCCACCGGCCCACCCCACCCCACCCCACCCCCGCCCCAAAACCCCAAGTCGCACCGGCAACAGCCTTCGTGGCAGAATTGACTCTTGTGCCACAGGCTTACGGCCATGGCATGGTCCGCTCTGGTGTAATGGCAGCACCCCGGCCTTTGGAGCCGTGGAGTATAGGTTCGAGTCCTATGGGCGGAACTGCCGCGGGCGCCGGCGGCCGGGAGGAACCGGTCCCGGCGGGCCGGGGGCGGCGGCAGTCCAGTAGGATGAACGGGACGCCGTGACCGGAAAGTGGTCCGGCGCTGCCGTGCCGAGCCGGCAACAAGCGAGCCGGCAACAAGGTGGACCACCGGGCTGATGTCCAGGGGTCCGCCAGATCCACCGAGCAGCGRCACTGAGTCAGGCCACTGAGCAAGGAGAGCCCGTACGTGAGCCCCGAGAACACCGGCCCAGCCGCCGTCATTGTCCTAGCTGCAGGCGCCGGTACCCGGATGAAGTCCCGTACCCCCAAGATCCTCCACGAAATCGGCGGACGCTCGCTCGTGGGCCACGCCCTCAACGCCGCCCGCGCCATCGACCCGCGTGAACTGGCCATCGTTGTCCGGCACGAACGCGAGCAGGTCGCCTCGCACATCGCCGGAATCGACCCGCAGGCCCTGATCGTTGACCAGGACGACGTTCCCGGCACCGGCCGCGCGGTCGAAGCCGCCCTCGAGGCCCTCGACGCCCGCCAGCCCGACGGCGGCCTGAGCGGCACCGTCGTCGTCACCTATGGCGACGTGCCCCTGTTGACCGGTGCGCTGCTGACCGAACTGGTCGCCGCGCATGAGGCCGCGGGCAACGCCGTCACCGTCCTCACCGCCGTCCTCGACGACGCCACCGGCTACGGCAGAATCCTCCGCGGCGCGGACGGCACCGTCACAGGCATCCGCGAACACAAGGACGCCAGCGACGCCGAACGCCAAATCCGCGAGATCAACTCCGGCATCTACGCGTTCGACGCCGGCGCGCTGCGAGGCGCGCTGGCCCACGTCACCACCGACAACGTCCAGGGCGAGAAATACCTCACCGACGTCCTCTCCCTGGCGCGCGACGCCGGGGGCCGGGTAGCCGCCGTCGTGACCGGTGACCGCTGGCAGGTCGAGGGCGCCAACGACCGGGTTCAGCTCTCCGCCCTCGGCGCGGAACACAACCGGCGCATCGTGGAGGCCTGGATGCGGGCCGGCGTCACCGTCGTCGACCCGGCCACCACCTGGATCGACGCGACTGTGACCCTCGACGAGGACGTCCGGCTGCTCCCCAACACCCAGCTGCACGGCGCCACCACCGTGGCCCGTGACGCCGTCGTGGGCCCGGACAGCACCCTCACCGACGTCCAGATCGGCGAGGGCGCCAAGGTCACGCGCACCCACGGTTCCGGCGCCGTTATTGGCGCCAACGCCAGCGTCGGCCCCTTCACGTACCTGCGCCCCGGCACCCGCCTCGGCGAGACCGGAAAGATCGGCGCGTTCTACGAGACGAAGAACGTCACCATCGGCCGCGGCTCGAAGCTCTCCCACCTCGGCTACGCCGGTGACGCGGAAATCGGCGAGGACACCAACATCGGCTGCGGCAACATCACCGCCAACTACGACGGCGAGAAGAAGCACCGCACGATCATCGGTTCCGGGGTGCGCACCGGGTCCAACACCGTATTTGTGGCCCCGGTCCAGGTGGGCGACGGCGCCTACAGCGGCGCGGGCGCCGTGATCCGCAGCGACGTCCCGGCAGGCGCCCTGGCCGTGTCCCTGGCCAAGCAGCGGAACTCCGAGGGCTGGGTGGTTTCGCACCGTCCGGGCTCCATCTCCGCCGCGCTGGCCGAGGCAGCCGGCACCACCCCAACATCTTCCAGTACTCCGGCATCGACAGAAGAGGGCTAGCAAACATGAGCGAAATTACGGCACACGGGGAGAAGAAGCTGGTGCTCGCCGCCGGGCGGGCACACCCTGAGCTGGCGCGCGAGATCGCCAAGGAGCTGGGCACCGAACTGCTGCCCCTGGACGCCTACGACTTCGCGAACGGCGAGATCTACGTCCGGGCCGGCGAGAGTGTCCGCGGCACCGACGCCTTCGTGATCCAGGCGCACCCGGCCCCGCTGAACAACTGGCTCATGGAACAGCTGATCATGATCGATTCGCTCAAGCGGGCCTCCGCCAAGCGCATCACCGTGGTCTCGCCCTTCTACCCGTACGCCCGCCAGGACAAGAAGGGCCGCGGCCGCGAGCCGATCTCCGCCCGCCTGGTCGCAGACCTGTACAAAACCGCGGGCGCCGACCGGATCATGAGCGTTGACCTGCACACCTCGCAGATCCAGGGCTTCTTCGACGGCCCCGTGGACCACCTGATGGCCATCCCGCTCCTCGCCGACTACATCCGCACCCGCGTCGGTTCGGACAACATCACCGTCGTCTCCCCGGACACCGGCCGTGTCCGCGTTGCCGAACAGTGGGCCGAACGCCTCGGCGGCGCCCCGCTGGCGTTTGTGCACAAGAGCCGGGACCTGACCGTTCCCAACCAGGCCGTCTCCAAGACCGTCGTGGGCCAGATCGAGGGCCGCACCTGCGTGCTGATCGACGACATGATCGACACCGGCGGAACCATCTCCGGCGCCGTCCAGGTGCTCAAGAACGCCGGCGCCAAGGATGTCATCATCGCCGCCACCCACGCAGTGTTCTCCGATCCCGCCTCGCAGCGGCTCGCGGAGTCCGGCGCCCGCGAAGTGGTGGTCACCAACACCCTGCCGATCTCCGCCAACAAGCACTTCCCGCAGCTGACGGTCCTCTCGATCGCGCCGCTGATCGCCCGGGCCATCCGCGAAGTGTTCGACGACGGCTCCGTCACCAGCCTCTTCGACGGCAACGCCTAGCCCCGTGCCGGGCCCCGTTTCGCTAAACGGGGCCCGGCACTGCTAAACTCTTTTTCGATACCTTGGCGAGGGAGAGCACCGGAATTCCGGTCTCCGTTATCGACTGGGTCTGAATCTCCCTTCTGATGGGCGGCCCGTCCGCCCCGCGTTGAAGGTCGCTGACAGACCTCCGCCCTTGCTGAACACCGTTCATCCCACAGGAGATTTCCATGTCTGAGCAGAAGCTCGCAGCAGAAGTACGCACCGAATTCGGCAAGGGCTTCGCCCGCCGCGCCCGCATGGCCAACCTGATCCCGGCCGTCATCTACGGCCACGGCGCCGAGCCGATCCACATCACCCTGCCGGCCAAGGCAACCACCCTGGCTGTCCGCACCGCCAACGCCCTGCTGTCCCTGGACATCAACGGCGAAGAGCGCCTGGCCCTGGTCAAGGACATCCAGCGCAACCCGATCAAGCAGATCATCGAGCACATCGACCTGCTGACCGTCCGTAAGGGCGAAAAGGTCACCGTCGACGTCCCCGTGCACGTCACCGGCGAGGTCGCCCCGGGCAACGTCCACAACCTCGAGATGACCACCATCTCCCTTGAGGCCGAGGCAACCCACCTGCCGACCGCCGTCGAGGTCAGCGTCGAAGGCCGCGCCGCCGGCGAGCACATCCACGCCTCCGACGTCGTGCTGCCGAAGGGCACCGTCCTGCTGGCAGACGCTGACGCCCTGGTGGTCAACGTCTCCGAGGCCGTCGAAATCGTCGAGGAAGAAGAGACCGGCGAAGAGGCTCCGCCCGCCGAAGCCGCCGAAGGCGAAGAGAACTCCGAGGCTGCTGCCGAGTAATTCCGGCGTATTCTCAGGTGGCCGGGTCCCAGTGGGGCCCGGCCACCGTCGTCTCTGCCCCGCCCCTGGCCCGACGCCCCCACGAAGGATGGATCCAATGACTGATACCTGGCTGATCGTAGGCCTCGGCAATCCGGGGTCCGAGTATGCCCACAACCGGCATAACGTCGGGCAGATGGTGCTCGACGAACTCGCACACCGGGTGGGCGGCGGCTTCAAGTCCCACAAGTCCCGGGCCCAGGTCCTCGAGGGCAGGCTGGGCATCGGCGGTCCCCGGGTGGTGCTGGCGAAGCCGATGAGCTACATGAACGTCTCCGGCGGCCCCGTCTCCGCGCTTTCGAAGTTCTACGACATCGGACCGGCCAACGTCATTGCCGTCCACGACGAGATCGACATCCCGTTCAACACCATCAAGCTCAAGATCGGCGGCGGCGAAGGCGGCCACAACGGCCTGCGCGACATCTCCAAGGCGCTGGCCACCAAGGACTACCTGCGGGTACGCGTCGGGGTCGGCCGTCCGCCCGGCCGGATGGACACCGCCGATTTTGTGCTTCGTGACTTCTCCGGGCCGGAGAAAAAGGAACTGCCCTTCCTGATCGACTCCGCCGCCGACGCCGTGGAGGCGCTGGTCCGGGAGGGCCTGCAGCCGGCCCAGCAAAAGTTTCACCCCGCCAAGACCCCCTAGCGGGGAGGGCCGCCTTCCGGCGCGGTCCGCGTGCTGACCCGCGTAGCCGGGCCCCGATACGAAGCCCGCGTGTCAGGGCCGGATGTCCCTACCAACAGTGCCGTTATGCCGTTATGATCGCTCTACTTTCCTGTCGGGGGATGGGGTTAGGCTACTTCTAGGCGGACGGTATTGGGGCCGCCCGCAGAGCGGTACGAAGGAAACTGGATGTCGAGGGATTCACTGGGCTGGGGAAATGTTTCCACTGCACTGCCACGTGCCGACGTTCATCAGGCTGGGAGGCCGGTGAGCAGGCACGCGTGGTCCGGGCTGGCACGCGGCGCTGACGCCGACCGTGTCCGGCACGACCTCGCCGCGCCCGGAAGCATGGGCGTTGTCATCACCGGCGACCGGGGCGTCGGAAAGTCCCTCGTCGGCCGCAGTGCACTGGCCGGTTTTGGCCCCGACGTCTTCACCCTGCAGCTGCGGACCTCCGGCCCGGCGACGCCTTACGGCTGCCTCGCCTTTACGCTCGCGCGGCTGCCGCAGAGTGCCCTCGGCTCGCCCACCGCCATCCTGCACGGCATGACCTCGCTGATCCGCAACGACGCCGGGGGACGCAAGTGCGTGATCCTGCTGGACAACGCCGGGTCCCTGGACGAACAAAGCACCGGTGTGCTGCTGAACCTGCTGCAGACCGGGACGGCACGGCTCGTGGCCACCGCGCAGCGCACCACGGACCTGCCGCCGGACTTCTACTGGCTCATCACCTCCGGGCAGCTGGCGGAGGTCCGGCTGTCCACCATGACGGAGATCGAGACCCAGGAAGTGCTGCAGGCCGCGCTGGGCCACCGGGTTTCCACCGCCCTGGCGAGCCAGATGCATCAGCTGGTCGGCGGCAGCCCCACCCTGCTGCAGGCTGTGGTGTCCGAACAAATCGAACGCGGCAACCTGGTGCTCGCCGGCGAGGTATGGACCCTGGTGGACGAAGTTGTCCTCGACGGGAGGACAGCGCTGGAGGACATCGTCAGGGCGCGCTATGCCCGGGAATCGCCCGAGGCCCGGGAAGTGATCGAGGTCCTGTCCTGTGCCCGCAGCATGTCCCTGACCAGGCTGGCCCGGATGTACGGCCCCGGGTTGATCGCGGACATGGAAGAGGCCGGCCAGATCGTCGTCGACCGCACCGACCAGCACCACGTGACGCTGGGGGACCGCTACCTGGGGGACATCGTCCGGAACTGGCTCACCGTGGAACGCCGGCTGGAACTGCGGGACAAGGTGCCCGGGCACCAGGCCCATGAGCTCGCGGAGCTCACGGTGGAGGACCTCCTGGCCTACGCCGCGTGGACCCACGACTGCCATGCCGAGCTTGCCCCCTCCCACGCCCTGGCGGCAGCGCAGGCCGCCGTCCTGCTTTTCGACCCCAAGTTCGCCCTCAAATGCGCCGGCGACATCAGTCCCAGCGATAAGGAATGGTCCGCCGGGCAGCAGCAGAAAGCCGCCGCCTACCTTCAGCTGGGCCTTCCGCTGCAGGCCATGTCCTCCCTTGATGACATCTCCGAGGAACAGATCAACCGGCTGGAACCGGAACCGTTCGCCGACCTGATCACGGCCAAAGCCGATTGCATGGCCTGGCTGGAGGACCGCTGCGGGAAGGTCCCCGAACTGATCCGGCAGGCAAGGCTCCGGCTCCAGGATTTCGGGCAGGAATCCGCCCCGGCCGACTCCCTGGCCCGCGCCGGACTAAGCCTGGACCTGTGCGAGTTCAACTACCTCTCCTTCGTTGGCGACTACGAACCCATGATGGAGCGGCTCAGCGCGGCCGCCGCGTCCTCCGACGCCGACGCCCTCGACCCGGTCCACCGGCTGCGGGCCTCGATCATCCTGATGGAAGCCCTCTGCATGACCGGCAAGGAGGTCGAGTCCCGGCAGCTGATGCGCGAGATCGGCGGCCGGCTCGGTGAATGGTCCAACGTTCCCCGGATCCGGGAGAACTTCGCCTGGCGCGCCTTCAACGTCCTGCTCCTCTCCGGCCAGTGGCGCCAGAGCATCGACATGCTCAAGGATGCCAGCGGCCGGGCCGGCCACGGCCTCCACTCCGGGAGCGCCGCGACCGACCTCGCCGTCGGGCTGGCCTACGTGTACGCGGGCCGGGGCTACCTGGCCCTGGACCCGCTGCTGGCCGCCATCGCCCAGCTTGAGGTCCGCACCAGCCTGCACGCGCTCCGGCAGGCCTACGCGGCGACCGCGTTCGCCTACGCCCAGACGGGCAACTCCATGCAGGCCACCGTCTACCTGGACCGGGCCCGGTCCGCCGACGGCCCGGCCCGCTTTGTGGTCAGCAGCTCCACCGAGTTCTGCATGGACATGGCCTCGCGCTGGCTGGGCGACCCGAACGCGAAGGACCGGCTGGTGCACGCCGCCGAAGGGCACTACCGCCGCGGCCGGTACACCCTGGCCGGGATCTGCATGCTGGGGGCCACCGTCAACGGCACCGCGAAGGACTTCCACTTCATGGAGGACATCGCCGGCTTCCGGCAGGGACCGCTCGCCGAACTGTCCAGGCTGGTGGCCGTCGGGAGCCGCAAGAAGGACGCCGCCACCATGCTGGCGGCCGCCGAACTCTCCGCCACCATGGAGCTCGACGCCGTCCAGGCCCGGTGCGCCGCGCTCGCCTTCGACTTTGCGAAGGCTGCCGGGCTCGCAACCAGCGCCACCGCAGCACACAAAATGCTGGAATCCCTGTCCGAGTCCGTTCCGACGCTTCCAATCGTTCCCCGGACCCAGGGCCCGCTGCTGACCGACCGGGAACGGCAAATCGCGGCCCTCGCCGGAAACGGGGTCTCCAACAAGGACATCGCGCTCGAGGTGGGCATCTCGATACGGACCGTGGAGGGGCACCTTTACCAGGTCTTCACCAAGCTCGGGGTGTCCTCGCGGAGTGATTTGCTTGGACTCATCTAGAGCCAGCGGGGAGAACCCCGCCGCAAAGCGCCCTGCCCTCGCCGGCCGGGCGGAGGACGTGACATCCGCCGTCGAGTCCCTGCAGGGGGGAGCGCACGTCGCGGTCCTGCTCCTGGGCGACCACGGGATCGGCAAGTCATCGATCATGGAGACCGTGGCTGCGGAGCTCGGCGGCCACATGACCCCCGTGCGCCTGCACGGCAGCCCGGCGCTGAGCCACGTCCCCTACGGCATCCTCGCGCCGTTCATCGTGGACCTGCCCGTGGAGGAGGCCACCTCCCAGCTGGCCGTGCTGCGGACCTTCTGGAGCTATCTTGAGGGGCAGCGGCGGGCCACCCAGAAGCCGCTCCTGTTGCTGGTGGACGACGCCCACGACCTCGACGAGTCCACCGCAGGTGTCCTCGTGGAGCTGGCCGCGGCCGGCTGGGCGAAACTCCTCGTCGCGGCCGCCACCCGGCCGGGCCTGCCCGAGCCGCTCCTGCAGCTCTGGTTCGAGGGCATCGCCGAACGGCACGACCTCCGGCCCCTGACCCGGGAACAAACGGACGAACTCCTGGCCCAGAAGCTCGGCCCGCAGGTGGTCTCGAACGCCGCCGATGTCCTGTGGGAGGCGTCCGCGGGCAACCCGCTGCTGCTCAGCTGCCTGATCGACGACGCCAAAAGTGACGGAACGCTGCTGCAGCGCAACGGGGTTTGGCTCCTGACCCACCAGCTCAACAGCCACGGCGAGCGGCTGACCGACGTCGTCCGCCGCCAGCTGCTGCGCCGCTCCTCCGAGGAACGCAAGGCGCTGAACCTCGTGGCGCTCGCCGAGCCCGTGTCCCGGCGCCTGATCGAGGCGTTGGTTGATGAAACGGCCGTCGCGTACCTGATCGAGCAGGAGCTCATCCGGGTTGCGGACACACCCGACCACGAGCTGCGCCTGTGGCATTCGGTTTACGGGGACACCATCCGGAACCTGATCTCACCGGCCCGCAGCCTCGAGCTCCGCCAAAGCCTGCTGCGGCTTATGGACCGCGAACCAACCTCCGCCGAAGGGCTCCTGCGCCATGTCAGCTGGTCGCTGGAATGCGGCGTCGAAGTCGAGGACCGGCAGCTGCTCCGGGCCGCGCTCCTAGCCAGCAGGCTGTTCGAAGACGACCTGGCCCGCAGGGCAGCCTCCCAGGTCCGGGACCCGGACCTGCAGATTGCCGCGCGGTCGGTGATAGCACGGACGCACTACAACAGCTCCCAGCATGCGGCGGCACGGGACATCCTGGAGGCGGACTTCGCCAAGGGGACCACCGTCGCCAGCCTCCTGACGGGCTCGCTGCTGTGGGCCGCGGTCCTGTCCGCGCTGGGCCACAGCCCGGCCGAGATCATTGACCGCGCCCAGGCGCTGGTGCACGCCGGGGAGCGGCTCGCGGCTGCCAACCCGGCCACCGCGGACGTCATCCTCGCCGCCACCCGCGACCGAGTGCGTACCATCCGCAGTATGGTCCTGGCGCTTGCCGGCGACGGCGGCGCCGCCGGTTCGCTCGACGGCGGCGCCGCGGCGTCGGACGGGAGCGGGGATCACACGGGGGAGCGGCCGCCCGCCAGCAACCTGGAAAAAGCCTTCCGGCTGGCCCTGGAAGCCGAGCAGCTCCTGGTCCAGGGCAAGCCGGAGAGCGCCTACGCCGCGGCCCGGTCCGCGCTGGCAGCGGCCGGCGACCAACACGACGAGCTCTACTTCCTCTCGGACTTCCTGGTGGTCCGGGCCGTTACGGCAGTCATCCATGGCGGGGACTGGGGCGCCGTGGAGAACCTGCTTGGCGGATTTGTGGCGGCTTTTGGCCCCAGCCTGATCTCCTTCGGCGGCGGGGTCCATGCCGCTACCGGCATCGTCCTGCTGTACCAGGGGAAATCGCTGGAGGCCAAGCGGACCCTGCGCGCCGCAATCGAGGCGCTCCGCCTCTCGGATCCCCAGCAGTTGTTCTCCGTCACGGCCGCGATGGCGTTCGCCGCCGCGGCCGACGCCGGTATTCCGGACAAGGCTGCCGGGCACCTCGCAGACTATGAAGCCGCCATGCCGGTCGTTTCAAGGTACCTGCGGACGCTGTCCGAAATGGCCGTGGTCTACGGCAAGGCCCGGCTCGGCGGGCTCGGGCATGCGGCCGAGGAGCTGGAGCGGCTCGGACGGCCGGACGGGGCCGGCAACACCGCCGGGCTCGAGTTCGACTCCCTCTTCTTCCGGCTGGCCCTCGGGGACCTGTCAGCGGCCGGGCGGCTGCGCGAACTCAAACCCCAGCTCGAAGGCCGGCGTGCCGCGGCCGTCTGCGGCTACGCGGAGGCACTGGGGACGGAGCGGCCCGCGGATCTGATGGACGCCGCCAAGCGTTGCGAGGACGCCGAGCTGTGGGGTTTCGCCGCGCAGGCGTACGGGGCCGCAGCAGGCGCCTACCGCGCGGCCGGGGACGGCCTCCGGGAACGTATGGCGGCGGCGCAGCGGCAGCGCTGCCAGGACTACGCCCAAAGCCTGCCGGGCGGGGAACCTACCGGCCAGGGGGACAGCCTGGGCCTGCTCACGCGCCGGGAGCGTGACATCGTGGCGCTGGCCATCCGGGGGCTGAGCGACCGCCAAATCGCCGCCGACCTGCATGTTTCGGTCCGCACGGTCGAGGGCCACCTGTACCGCAGCTACGCCAAACTGAACATCAAGGGACGCGACGAGCTCCGCCAAATCGCCGCCGAGTAGGTGTTTGCCGCCTTGCGCGCCCGCACCTCGCCGACTGCACTCTAAGGCCCCGGCCGACTACTTGGTTTTCTACTCCGGGACGGCCGGGGATTTCTGAGTACTGCCGGGTAGGAAGGCATCCGATACCCGCCCGGCATTCGAGTACTACCTACGGATGCCGTGGCATTGGCCGGTCTCTAGCGTGGACCTATCACTGGTTAAACATTGATAGCAAAGGTCTCTCCTATGTTTCAGCAAGAAGCTGGCGTGCCTGCCGGCAGCGGTAAATCGGACGTGGTCTCTCCAGCGCAACGGGCAACCCGGGGGAGGCAGGAAAAGCCCTTCACCCGGCAGCAGACAGTTTCGGATATCGTCGAAACCCTCACAGGGGGTGCGGGGTGCGGCGTCGTGCTGGTCGGGGAGCACGGGGCCGGAAAGTCCTTCATTGCCCAGCGTGCCCTGGAACAGCTGGCCGATGACTACCTGGTGGTCCAGGTCCGGGGCAGCTCCATCGCGTCGAAGCTGCCCTACGGGGCACTGAGTGTCCTGCTCAACGACCTCGACGCGGCCCACCTGGAGCACCCCCTGATGGTGTTGCGGGGCCTCACGCATTTGCTCCAGACCAAGGCGCAGGGACGCCCCATCATGCTGTTCGTGGACAACGCCCACGACCTCGATGACCTCTCGTGCATGATGGTGGCCCAGCTCAGCGCGGGCGGCCACGTGACCCTGCTGGCGGCCTGCGTGGACCTGCACCATGTGGGCAGCGACATCATGGGCCTCTGGAAGGATGACATGCTCCGCCGCGTGGACGTGGCGGCGTTCGACTTCGGCGAGACCGTGGCGACACTCAACCAGGAATACGGCGGCCACTTCTCGCAGTCGGCGGCCCGTGCGCTGTGGAGCGCCAGCGGCGGGAACGCCCTGTTCCTGCATTCCCTGGCACGGGAACAGATCAAGCTCGGCACGATTGTCCAGCAGGAAGGGGCGTGGGTGCTCGACGGGCGCCCCATCGCCCTGACCGGAGAGATCCGGGACGTCGTCAAGGCGCGGCTGAACCGGCTCAGCCCGGGCCAGCGCGATGTCTTTGAACTGCTCGCCCTCGCCGGCTCTGTCCCGCTGCAGACCCTCATGAGGATCTTCAACCCGCAGGACATGGACACCCTCCAGGAGCGCGCCCTCATCCAGGTCAGCCACGACCATCCGCCCATGGTCAGCGTCGCCAATGCGGTCACCGGGGCCATCGTGGCCAGCGTGGTTCCGCCCGGCCGCAGCGCGGAGCTCCGGCGCCGGCTCACTGCCGTGCTCACGGACGCCGAGCTGGCCGACGCCGGCGCGGCCACCAACCTCGCCTGGTCCCTGGACTGCGGGGAGCGGATCAGCGCCGAGACTGCCCTGGCCGCCGCGCACCGTGCCAACAACGGCTCCGACCCCGAGTCGGCGCTGCGCTTCATCCAGGAAATCGAGGGATGCGGGGGACTGGCGGGGGCCGCCGTCGAAACGGTCCGCGCCCACATCGCCGCCAACGACAACGAGTCGGCGCGAAGGGTGCTGCACAGCCTGGACGAACCCGCCGGGGGCGAGTACCCGCTGCACGAGTGGGTCGCGCTGCAGCTCCTGCGGGTGGAACTGGACCAGCGCAGTCCGATGGCCGGTGCCGGGGCGCTCGCCACACTGGGCCGGGTCAGGGAACGGCTCTACGGTCTTCCCGTGCAGAGCTCCGCCGCCCTGGAACGGTCCCGCGGGCAGGTGCGCCTGGCAGAGGCCAAGCTCGCCGTCTTCGAGGGCCGCTACGAGGACGTCCTGGCGGTCCGGGCAGGCCTGGACCCGGAGCTCGACAGCGAAACCGGCCTCCAGACCGCGAGCCTGCTCTGCGAGACGATGGCCGTCGGCGGCAACGTGCTGGGCGCCATGGCGCTGGGCAAACAAATCATGGCCGCGGCCGCCACCCTCCCGCTGTCCGACCGCACGGCCCGGGAGATCCGGGGCCGGTTCCTCCTCCTGTTGCTGCTGTCCGCGAAGTTCCGGGAGGCGGCGGCGTTCATTGCGGCCGCGTCAGGCTCGGCGGAGCCGCAGTCCCGGCTGGGCGGGATGTTCGAAATCGGGCAGGGTGTCCTGGACCTGCATGCCGGGCGCCTTGAGAGCGCAATTCCGTGGCTTGAGGCCGGCATGTGGCAGCTCCGGACCCAGGACCCGGACGGGCTCTCCGGCCTGGCGACGGCCGCGTGTGCGTACGCGGCCGGGCTGTCCGGCGACGAGGAACGGGCCATGGTGCTGCTCGAGGAAGTGGCGCAGCCGCAGCGGCACAATTCCTGGCTGGTCGGCCGGATGACGCGCTACTTCGAGCTTTCCGCGATGGCGGAACTCGGGCAGCGTGCCGCTGCCATCCGTGCGCTGTCCGCCGAGGCAGGCAGCGAGGCCGACGCCGGCGCGCCGGCTACCGCACTGCTCTTCCTGTCCGCGGCGGCCAGGCTGGGGGACCGCCAGCTGTGCCAGCGGTTGTCCGGGCTGGCCGGCCAGGTCTCGGGCCAGTTTGCCCAGCTCTGCCAGCGCCTGGCCGACGGGGTCAAGGACGGCTCCGGCGAGCAGTTGCTGGCAGTGGCTAAAGACGCGGACGCCGCAGGGAACGCCATCTTTGCCCGGGACGTGGCGCGGCGGGCGGTGTACTGCGCCAACGAAGCCGGAAACCGGATCGCGCTGCGCATCTCCCAGCGCACCGAGCAGTCCCTTGATGACAGGTTCGGCAACCCCGGCAACGGGCTGCACTCACTGACCACCTCCACCCTGACAGCCCGGGAGTGTGAAGTGGCGGTCCGGGCCGCCGCGGGAACATCCAACCGTAAGATCGCCGAGCAGATGCACGTCTCGGTCCGGACAGTGGAAGGCCACCTCTACCAGGTCTACTCGAAACTCCACGTCGCCAGCCGATCGGAGCTCAAAGATGTCATCGCAGCGCCGTCGGCCAGTGCCCGCATCGGCTGACCAGGACCTCAAGACCCCGGGTGCCCCGGGGCCGCTTGAGCATGGCCTGGGAGGCTGGCCATGGAAAGCCTGACAGAGGCGGCCGCCCTGATCGGCCGTTCGGGGATCGTCCGGGAGATCGTGCACTGCCTGCGCGACGAAGGCCGAACTGGGGCGCTGATTGTCGGCAGCGCGGGGTCGGGCAAGACCGTCGTCGTCAAAGCCGTGCTGGCCGAGCTTCGTCCGCAGGGCCGGGTGATCAGGCTCGGTGCGACCCCGGCGCTCGCGGCCGTTCCGTTCGGGGCCCTGGCACCGTACCTGGCGGGCCTGCCGTCCCATGACCTGGACTCCTACCCGGCCGTGCTGGGCGCCGTGACGGCGAGCCTCCGGTCCGAACCGGCCCTGGCGCTGTTCGTCATTGACGACGCCCAGCACCTGGACCAGGGGACCATCCAGCTGGTGGCGCAGTCTGTGGCCACCGGCGCGGCCCGGCTGCTCGCCAGCTGCCGTCCCGGTCCGCTGGTCCCCGAAGAGTTCCTGGCCCTGTGGGGGGACGGCATCATCTCCAAGTTCGATCTGCCGGCCCTGAGCCGCGCCGAGGTGCACCAGCTCTGCGAGCAGATGCTCCAGGCGGATGTCTCCCCATGGGTCAGTGAACTCTTCGCCCAGCTGACTGAGGGCAGCCCCTCAATGCTGACATCCCTGGTCGAGCACGCACGGGCCACTGGAGCCATCGGCCAGCGGCACGGAACCTGGTTCCTGCTGGCCCGGCCGGACCTGGGTGACATTCCGGCCGCGGACCTCGTGGACCATCAGGTCCGGTCCATGCCGCCGGAGGAGAGGACAGCGGCGGCCATCGTCGCGCTCGCCGGCCCGCTGTCCCTCGGCCAGCTCCTCAGATTCAGCAGCCCCCGGGCCGTCGATGCCCTCGAAATGGCCGGAATCATCCGGATCTCACGTGACCACGACCGCATCGTCAGCCCGGCCAGCCCCGTCATCGGCGAGATCATCCGCACCCGTGTGCCCGCCGGCCGGAGCGCCAGCCTCCGGTCCAGCCTGCAGTCGCTGCCGCGGGTCGGGGCAGTGGTTCCCGACGCCGTCCAGAACCAGTTGCGCTGGGCGCTCGACGCCGGCACGGATCCGGCGGATGCCGAGCTGCTGGACGCCGCATCCGCGGCGAACATCCGCCTGGACGCCGCCACGGCACTCCGGGCAGCGGGGGCCATCCGGGAGGAACGCCGTCCGGAGACCGGGGTCCAGCTCGCCTACGCGCACTACATTCTCGGCGCGGACGAAGACGCGGCCGCAGACCTCCTGGCCGCGCAGCCGTTCCCGTACGGGCGCGCCGCGTATCTCGGGGCACTCCTGGCCCACCGGCTCGGCGCCCTCGTCCCGGAGATCGACATCCAGCCGCAGGGGGCAGCGGGCTCCGCGGGAACCGGTACAGCACCCCTCGGGGCGGCCGTGGCCGGCGCAGCACCCCCCGGGGAGGCCGGGGCGGCGGAGACCGGCGCCGGCGCCGGTCCACCGGAGCAGCCGGGGTGGGCAGCACCAGCTACGGGACTGGCCTGCGCCGTGCTGGCGGAGGAGTGGTCGGGGCGTCCGGCCGAGCTCGCGGGCCGGTTGCACGAACTCATCGCCGCCGCCGCAGGGAATCCCGAAATCCGGGTCCCCGCGCAGTCCCGCCTCGCCGCCCTCCAGACCGCCCAGGGGTTCACGCTGGCGGCCCTGAGCCTTCACCGGGAGGCCTGGCGCGGGGTCAGGGACGACGGCGTGGCCCTTCCCCTGGTGTACGAGGACGTGCTGGGCCGGCACTGCCTGTGCCTGATCCGCGCCGGGGAATGGGAGGAACTCGCCACGGTCCTTGACGACTATTCCGCGGGTCTTCCCTCCCGCCTGCTGAACAGCGGCGGCCTGCTGCACGTCATGCGCGGCTACTCCCGGCTCCGGCAGGGCCGGATCACGGAGTGCCTGGCCGAGCTGCAGTTCGGCGTGGAAGAACTCCTGATCTCGGACCCCTGGGAACTGCTCGGTTTTGCCCGGGCCATCACGGCCTACGCGGCCGCCGCCGTCGGCCGCACGGAGGAAGCCGCCGAACAGGCGGAGGCGTACCGCCAGACGGACTACCGGGAGCCGGAGACCCTCCGCCTCCTCGCCGAGGCGTACTGTGCAGCCGCGGAGTCGGCTGCCAGGTCTGCCGTCCCGGCGGCAACCGGCGTTGCCACGGGCGCGGCGATCCACCTGGTGGCGGGCGCCGCTGCGGCCGGGGACGACGGCGGAGAGGTCGGACCGGAACTGGCACGGCTCGCAGCGGAGGCGCAGCGGCAAGGCCTTCGCGCCGTGGAGACGGACATCCGCCGGATCGCCGTGCGCGGGGGGAACGCCGGGGCCGCGGAGGCCCTGGCCGCGAGCAGCGGCGCCGTCGAGGGCGCCGAGGCGAGGGCACTGCACGCCTACGCGCTGGCCGTGGCGGCGTCGGACTCAACGGAGCTGACCGCCCTCAGTGACCGGGCCATGGCCGCCGGTCACCTGCTGCTGGCCCTTGAAGCCGCCCAGCAGGCAGCACGCCTGCTGGAAAACGATCCGGAAAAATGGAAGCTCACCGCCGTCCAGCGCAAGGTGCACCAACGGATGCTGGCCACCGGCATGTCGGGCCTGCTGACCATCATCCACGGCGAGCACCACTCGGAACTGACCGCCCGGGAATCGGAAATCCTGAAGCTTGTGGCCGGCGGGGCCTCGAATGCGGAGATCGCCGAGCAACTGACCGTGTCCCAGCGGACCGTGGAGGGCCACCTGTACCGGATCTTCGGGAAACTCGGCGTCAGCCGCCGCGGCGAACTCGTGGACATGCAGAAGGACCTGCAGCCGCCATAGCCACACACCCGCCGCTCCGGCCCGCGGCCCCCGCTCCCGGGGCCAGAGTGAGCCGTGGGAACCGGACAAGTATGGCCAAGTAGTGCCGCGGACCCGCCAGGGGAGAAGTCGGGTAAATGCTACTCGTGTGAAGATAATGGCTCCACGATTGACTTAAGTCAGTCCCAAGAACCACCTCACACTCCTTCAATGGAACCGTATGGTGCCGAAACCGGCAGCCATACCCCAAAGTCGGAGCCGGCGGCGTCAGAGCCTTCTGAGACCGAGGCTCTCCCCCCAGCCGCCGCCGGCTCCCTTCAACGGTCTGCACCACTGAAAGACGTGGAAAGCGGTAACGCTGCAACTGGCGCCCCGCCCGGGCTTACCACCCGCAGGCGGGGCGCGCCAGCGTTCCGGCAGGCCCGTCCGGACCTCGGCAACAAGGCACGGCGCGGACGTGGGATAATTAGGTCTAATCTGCGTGACGTAATAGGGCTGGCCCGCCGGGACCCCTGCTGCGCCGCAGCGAAAGCCGATCCAGGAGTCCCGCCCATGGTTGCCACACCAGCCCATCTCCTCCGCTCCGCCACGGCGCTGGGCAACGAGGAAGTCATGAGGATCCGCAACGACTTCCCGATCCTGCACCGGTCCGTCAACGGGCAACCGCTGGTCTACCTGGACTCCGGTGCCACCTCGCAGAACCCGCTCAGTGTGCTCGAAGCCGAGCAGGAGTTCTACGAGCAGCGGAACTCCGCCGTGCACCGCGGCGCGCATTACCTGGCGGTGGAGGCCACCGAAGTGTTCGAAGACGCCCGCGAGACCGTGGCTGCCTTCATCGGCGCGGACCCGGACGAACTGATCTGGACCTCCAACGCCACCGAGGGCCTGAACCTGCTCAGCTACTCGTTCCTCAACGCCTCCCTGCCCGGCGCCCCGGCCGAAGCCGCCCGGTTCGCCCTCGCCGCGGGCGACGAGATTGTGGTGACCGAGATGGAACACCACGCCAACCTGATTCCCTGGCAGCAGCTGGCCGAACGGACCGGCGCCACGCTGAAGTTCATCCCGGTGGACGACGCCGGGGCCCTGGACCTCGAGGCCGCCGCCCGCCTGATCGGCAGCCGGACCCGGGTACTGGCCTTCACCCACGCCTCGAACGTGCTGGGAACCATCAACCCCGTGTCCGCGCTGGTCGCGCTGGCCCGGGCCGCCGGAGCGCTGGTGGTGCTGGACGCCTGCCAGTCCGCCCCGCACCTGGTCCTGGACGTCAAGGCCCTGGACGTGGACTTTGCCGTCTTCTCCGGGCACAAGATGCTCGGCCCCACCGGAATCGGCGGCCTCTACGGACGCTCCGAACTGCTCAACGCGATGCCGCCGTTCCTGACCGGCGGTTCCATGATCACCACCGTCACCATGGAACGCGCCGGCTTCCTGCCCAGCCCGCAGCGCTTCGAAGCCGGGACCCAGAAGATCTCCCAGGCGGTGGCGCTCGCCGCGGCCGCCAACTACCTGAACGAGACCGGCGTCGCCCGCATCCACGCGTGGGAAGCGGTACTGGGCCAGCGCCTCGTGGAAGGCCTCGAAGCGATTCCCGGGATCCGCGTGCTGGGCCCCGCTGCAGGCCAGGAACGGATCGGCCTGGCCGCGTTCGACGTCGCCGGGGTGCACGCCCACGACGTCGGGCAGTTCCTCGACAGCCGCGGGGTCGCCGTCCGGGTGGGGCACCACTGCGCCCAGCCGCTGCACCGCCGGCTCGGGCTCACGGCCAGCACCCGGGCCAGCACCTACCTGTACAACACCACGGACGACGTCGACACGTTCCTCGACGCCGTCGCCGGTGTCCGCACGTACTTCCAAGCCTAAGGACGGCCCCGTATGAGTCTTGACCAGCTGTACCAACAGATCATCCTGGAGCACTCCAAGGCACGGCACGGCAGCGGCCTGGCAGGGGCGGAAACGCCGGAGGGCGCCAGCAGCGGCCAGTCGCACCAGCTCAACCCGGTCTGCGGTGACGAAATCACCCTCCGCGTCTCGGTGGCGGACGGCAAAGTCAATGAGCTGCGCTGGGACGGGGAGGGCTGCTCGATCTCCATGGCCTCGGCCTCCGTGCTGACCGAGCTCGCCGAAGGCCTGGACGCCGATGAGCTGCACCGGGTGATCGACAGTTTCCGCGAAGTGTTGCGCTCGCGCGGCAAGGTCGCGGCCGACCCCGAGGTCCTCGGCGACGCAGCGGCTTTCGAAGGGGTGTCCCGGTACGCGGCCCGGGTTAAATGCGCCATGCTTTCGTGGGTTGCCGCGGAAGACGCCCTCGGCCAGGCCCTCGCGCACCAGGACACAACTGCCTAGGCGCCGGGCTTCCGGGCGTTAACGTCACTGGCCCGCAGCCGTTCGCGTTCTGAACATTCAGAACGCGAACGGCTGCGGGCCAGTAGCGTAATCGGGGCCGGGGCCGGTCAGCTCAGCAGTCCCGCGATCCCGATGGCCGCCGTCGCCGCCCCGAGCAGCATCGAAATGCTGACGAGGACCACATGGACGGTCAGGAAGCGGGTGGCTTTGCCGCCGGCGTCGCGCGCCCGCGGGTCCTTCATGACCCGGCGCAGGAACTGCGGCCAGACCACCAGGGACCAGATGCCGGCGATGACCAGGACAACGGCGAGGGCGGCGGGAAGCTCCACCGGCTAGTGGCTCTCGAGCCAGGCCTGGGCCTGGGTGGACTGGATGTTGAGGGCCTTGCCGACCATCGGCTCCGCCGCGTCGGCGATCTTGCCGCCCAGCAGCGGCACGGAGGAGGTGACGGTGCCCTCCAGTTCGATCCGGGTGCTGCCGCCGTCGGCGACCAGACGCTGGACGGCGTTGACGTCCAGCGGAGCGCCGGCGACCTTCAGGGAGATGGTGCTCTGCCGCGAGCCGTCGGCCTCGGGGGCCGCCCAGCTTTCCAGCTGGGTCACCTTGAGGCTCTCGCCGACGAACTTGCGGGCCAGGTCGGGCATCCGCGTCGTGGGGATGGTGCGGACGGTGGTGGTGTTGAAAGCACCGGCCGGGTCGCCGTCGACCGTGAACGATTCGAGGGTGCCGCCGACGAGTTCGCTGGTGTGGCGCAGGAAGTCCTCGTTGACAAAAACTGCCGTGACGCTCTCAACGCTGTGCGGAAGGGTGGTGGATGCACTCAGGGCCATTGGGGGTCCTCCATGGGGGGTCTGGACGTTTTGGGCTCCCAACATCTTACGCGGTTGGCTCTGCCGGTTCCGATTCGGCAGCTGGCCCTGTCTCTGCGAGACGCTGGGCCGCCGCCGCGATGTTCCGCGACATGGCGGGGAAGATGAGGCTGTGGAATGGCAGCACGGCCAGCCAGTAGAGCTTCCCGCTCAGGCCCTTCGGGAAGAAAATGGCCCGCTGGAGGTAGCGGCTGCCGGTGCCCTCAGGTTCCACCGAGAGTTCCAGCCAGGCGCGGCCGGGTGCCCGCATTTCCGCGCGGAGCCGCAGGAGCCGGCCGCGGTCGATCCGCTCCACCCGCCACCAGTCCACCACTTCACCCTCGGCCAACAGGTGCGGGTGCCGCCGGCCGCGGGCCAGGCCGGCGCCGCCCGTGAGCTTGTCCAGCCAGCCGCGCACACTCCAGGCCAGCGGCAGCGAGTACCAGCCGTTGCGGCCGCCGATGCCTTCGATGATGGTCCAGACATGCTGCGGGTCCACGGCGCTGGAGTAGCTGCGCTCATCGACGTAGACCCGGTGGCCGGACCACTCCGGGTCACTCGGCAGCGGATCGGCGTCGGCCCCCGCACTGGCCCACGTCGTCTCCACCTGGCCGTCCCGCTCCCGGCCCAGGGCAAGGGCCACGGCGCGCCGGTAGGGGGTCAGTCCGCCCTCGGGCACCGGGATGTAGGCATCGATGTCATGCTCCCGGGACACGGCGTCGTGCTGCAGGGACTCCACAAGGGGCAGCGACATGGACAGCGGAATCGGCGTCACCAGCGCCACCCAGAGCCCGGCGAGCTTCGGGGCGGGGACGGGCAGCGCCAGGACCCAGCGCAGGGGCAGCCCGGTTTCGGCCGCATACTCCTTCATCATGCCCGCGTAGCTGAGCACCTGCCGGGAGCCGATGTCGAAAGTGCGGTTGATGGGCCCCTCGAGTGCGGCCGCGCCGACCAGGTAATGCAGCACGTCCCGCACGGCGATGGCCTCGATCTTGTTCCGCACCCAGCTGGGGGCAGGCATCACGGGAAGGGTCTCGGAGAGGTGCCGGATCATCTCAAAGGACGCCGACCCGGAGCCGATCACCACGCCGGCCTGGAACACGATCGCGTCCACCGGCCCGTCGAGGAAGACCTTGCCCACGGCCTCCCGGGAGCGCATGTGCGTGGACAGGGCGGTCCCGGAGGGGTGCAGGCCGCCGAGGTAGACAATCCTTCCCACCCCGGCCGCCGCAGCAGCCCGCGCCGCCGTGCCGGCCATCTCCTTCTCCTTGGCCTCGAAGCCCGCGCCGCCGGCCATGGAATGGACCAGGTAGTAGAGGACGTCGACGCCGGCCAGGGCCTCTTCCAGCGCCGCGCCGTCATCGAGGCTGCTCTGGACCACGTCCACCTGGTCCAGCCACGGAACCCCGGCGATCTTCGCGGGCGTCCGCACCAGCACCTTCACCCGGTGCCCGGCCTCGAGCAGCCGGGGAACCAGCCTGCCGCCGATGTACCCGGTGGCTCCGGTGACCAGCACCGTCCTGGCGGCCGAAGCCGGGGGAGTGCCGTTCACCTGGGGAGTGCCGTTCATGGATGGCTCCTTCTCGTCGGGGATGTCAGCTGGCGCCTATAAGTGGTTCGGAGCGCCGGCCCGGCCGGACTGCAGCCTGCCGGACCATAGCCCGTCCCGCCAGCTTAGCCCCGGGTCGAGCCCCGCCGCCGGGTAGCGGTAGGCTGGAAGAACCCGGGATTCTTGCGAATTTCGGGTATTCGTGTTGCCTGCATGCCCGTGATCACTTCAGGAGTTCGCCATGAGCCTCAACGGCCCTTCCCTCACCGGTCTGCGGCGTGTCCTCGCCGAGGACACAACCTTTGCCCGGGTGCAGGCAGCCGCCTCCCGGCCGTTCACAACCCGCTCCGAGGACTACCAGATCAGCGCCCCCGCGGGCCTGCGCGCGGCGCTGCTCGCGGAGATGGCCGACGGCCTGGCAGCCGCGGGCGGGGCATCCGACGACGGCGGCACCCCCGTGGTGCTGGCGGTCACCGCCACCGGCCGCGAAGCCGAGGACCTGGCCGCCGCCCTGGGCGCCTTCCTGCCCGCCGACTCCATTGCCGAGTTCCCCAGCTGGGAGACCCTCCCGCACGAACGGCTCTCGCCGCGCTCGGACACCGTTGGCCGGCGCCTGTCCGTGCTCCGCCGCCTCGCACACCCCGACACTGCGGGCGGCGCCCTGCGGGTCGTCGTCGCGCCCGTCCGCGCCGTGGTCCAGCCCATCGTGGCCGGACTGGGTGAGCTGGGCCCCGTGACCCTGCACGTGGGGCAGGATGCCCCGTTCGGCGACGTCGTCAGGAACCTCGCCGACGCCGCCTACGCCCGGGTGGACATGGTGACCCGGCGCGGCGAATTCGCGGTCCGCGGCGGCATGCTGGACGTCTTCCCGCCCACCGAGGACCACCCGATCCGGGTGGAGTTCTTCGGCGACGAGGTCGAGCAGATGCGCTGGTTCGCCGTCGCGGACCAGCGCTCGCTGACCGCCCCGGGCGTGCACCACCCCACTGAGCTCCATGCCCCGCCGTGCCGCGAAATCCTCATCACGCCCTCGGTCATGTCCCGGGCTGCCACGCTCAAGGCGCAGCTGCCGGCCGCGGCGGACATGCTGGAGAAGATCGCCGGGGGCATCGCCGTTGAAGGTATGGAATCCCTGGCCCCGGTGCTGGTTGATGCCATGGTGCCGTTCCTGGACCAGTTCCCGGCCGGTTCCATCTCGGTGGTGATCGAGCCCGAAAAGGTCCGTACCCGCGCCCATGACCTCGCCGCCACCAACGAGGAGTTCCTCGAGGCGGCCTGGTCCACGGCGTCCGACGGCGGAACGGCACCACTGGATCTCAGCTCCGCCGCCTCCGAGGCCCTGCACTCGGCCAGTTTCCGTTCGCTGGGCGAGACGCGCACCACCGCGCTGGCCCACGGGGTGTCATGGTGGTCCATCACTTCGCTCGCCAGCGACGAGGAACTGCTGCCCGACGTCGATGTGCTGAACCTGCACGCCCGCGAACCCCGCGGCTACCAGGGCGACGTGGCCGAAATGATGGAATTCATCGGCTCGCATGTGCGCAACCAGTGGCGGATCGTGGTCGCCACCGAGGGCCCCGGGCCGGCGCAGCGCCTCGCCGAGCTGTTCCACGACAACGACATCCCGTGCGCGCGGGTGGACACCCTCGACGCCGAGCCGCAGCCGGGCCTGATCGAGGTGACCACCGCCGCCGTCGGACGCGGCTTTGTCCTGGACAGCCTCAAGGTGGGCCTGCTGACCGAGGCCGACCTGCTGGGCCGGACCTCCGCCGGGTCAACGAAGGACATGCGGCGGATGCCCTCGAAGCGGCGCAACGCCGTAGACCCGCTGCAGCTGCTGGCCGGAGACTTTGTGGTGCACGAACAGCACGGCATCGGCCGGTTCGTGGAGCTGATCCAGCGCAAGGTCGCTGGCGGCGGCGACGGGGTGCGGGAATACCTTGTGCTCGAATACGCGCCCTCCAAGCGCGGCGCTCCGGGCGACCGGCTCTTTGTGCCCACCGACCAGCTGGACCAGGTCACCCGCTACGTCGGCGGCGACACCCCGGTCCTGAGCAAGATGGGCGGCTCGGACTGGGCCAGCACCAAGTCCAAGGCACGCAAGGCCGTCAAGGAAATCGCAGGTGAGCTGATCCGGCTGTACTCGGCCCGGATGGCCTCCCGCGGGCACGCCTTCGGCCCGGACACCCCGTGGCAGCGGGAGCTCGAAGAGGCCTTCCCCTACGTGGAGACCCCGGACCAGCTGACCACCATCAACGAGGTCAAGGCCGACATGGAGCGGGAGATCCCGATGGACCGGCTGGTCTCCGGCGACGTCGGGTACGGCAAGACCGAGATCGCCGTCCGCGCCGCCTTCAAGGCGGTCCAGGACGGCAAGCAGGTGGCGGTGCTGGTGCCCACCACCCTGCTGGCCCAGCAGCACTATGAGACGTTTACCGAGCGGTTCTCCGGCTTCCCGCTGCGGGTCAAGCCGCTCTCGCGCTTCCAGGGCGCCAAGGAAGCGAAGGAAACGGCCGAAGGGGTCAAGTCGGGGGCCGTCGATGTTGTCATCGGAACGCACCGGCTGCTGTCCAAGGACTTCGCGTTCAAGGACCTCGGCCTGGTGATCGTGGACGAGGAGCAGCGCTTCGGCGTCGAGCACAAGGAAGCGCTCAAGAAGATGCGCACCAACGTGGACGTCCTGGCCATGAGCGCCACCCCGATCCCGCGCACGCTTGAGATGTCCCTGACCGGTATCCGGGAGACCTCCACACTGGCCACCCCGCCGGAGGAGCGGCACCCCGTGCTGACCTACGTGGGACCGTACACGGACAAACAGGCCTCGGCCGCGATCCGCCGCGAACTGATGCGCGAGGGGCAGGTCTTCTTCGTCCACAACCGGGTCTCCACGATCGAACGCACCGCGGCGAAGATCCGCGAACTGGTCCCGGAAGCCCGCGTGGAGGTGGCGCATGGCAAGATGTCCGAGGGCCGGCTGGAGCAGATCATCGTGGACTTCTGGGAGAAGCGCTTCGACGTGCTGGTCTGCACCACCATCATCGAGACCGGCCTGGATATCTCCAACGCCAACACCCTGATCGTGGACGGCGCGGACAAATACGGTCTCTCCCAGCTGCACCAGCTGCGCGGGCGCGTGGGCCGCGGCCGGGAACGGGCCTACGCCTACTTCCTGTACCCGTCGGAGAAACCTTTGGGCGAAGTGGCGCTCGAACGGCTCAAGGCCGTGGCCACGCACAACGAGCTCGGCGCCGGCATGCAGCTGGCCATGAAGGACCTCGAGATCCGCGGCGCCGGCAACCTGCTCGGCGGTGAACAGTCCGGCCACATCCAGGGCGTCGGATTCGATCTCTACATCCGGCTGGTGGGCGAGGCCGTGGCGGACTATCGCGGCGAGGCCGAGGAGAAGGCCGCTGAAATGAAGATCGAGCTGCCGGTCAATGCGCACCTGCCGCACGACTACGTTCCCGGCGAGCGGCTCCGCCTGGAGGCGTACCGGAAACTGGCCGCAGCCCTTAGCCACGAGGCCATCGACGAAGTCGAGGCCGAACTCGTGGACCGCTACGGCGAGCTGCCGCTGCCCGCCCTGAACCTCGTCGCCGTGGCCCGCTTCCGGGTGGGCGCCCGCGAGGCCGGGCTGACCGACGTCGCGCTCCAGGGCAACTTCATCAAGTTCTCCCCGGCGCAGCTGCCGGAGTCCAAGCTGATGCGGCTCGCCCGGATGTACCCGGGGTCCCAGGCCAAGCCGGCCCTGGACGCGGTGCTGATCCCCAAGCCCAAGACGGCACGGATCGGCGGCCGCGACCTGCAGGACGCCGAAATCCTGGCCTGGGCCAACAGCGTCATCGAGGCGATCTTCTCCGACGTCCCGCTCTCAGTGGGATAGGCCGTGATGGGAGGACACCACGCCGCGTCCGGGGCCGCGGCGTGGGTGGCTATCGCCTCGACCGGGCCGTACGCCCTGGGCTGGTACCCGCTGGATGCCACCGGGATCGTGATCGGCGCGATGGCGACGGCGGGCACGGCCCTGGTCTGCGACTGGGACCACCGCTCCAGCACTGTGGCGCACGCCCTGCCGCCGGTCTCAAACCTGATCGCCGTGGGGATCGAGAACGCCTCGGGCGGCCACCGCCAGGGCACCCACTCGATCGTCGGCGCGGCGTTCTTCGTGATCCTCGCCGCGATGGCCGGGCAGCTCCAGCTGCAGACGGACTGGGGGCTGCTCTCGGTGGGCGCGGGGCTGTTGTGCATGTTTATGATCAACATCGCAGCGAAGGCGCTGAAGCTGTTCCCCAAGTACGGCTGGGTCAGCAACTGGATCTTCGCCCTGGCCATGGCCGGGCTGGTCACCTGGTTCGCGCCGCACCAGTGGTCCTGGTTGCCGGTATCCATGCTCACCGGCGTCCTCGTGCACATTGTGGGCGACATGATCACCACCGGGGGAGTGCCGCTGCTCTGGCCGCTGGTCGCCAAGCCGCCGAAGTTCCTGCGCAAACTGCCCCTGGTCAAGGACATCTGGAAGGCCAACGGCGCGTTCTCCATCCCGCTGCTGGGCCGTGCCGGGTCGCGGCGCGAGTGGTTTGTCCTCATCCCGGTCAGCGCCTACGCGATGATCGGGGTGTTTTCCGCCGTCCTCGCCCTGGCCAAGGGCCACTTCCCGGCCGCCCTGGCCCTGGGCACCGCCCTGGTGAACCGGCTGCTCAGCGCCGTCGGGGCCGGCTAGGCCGCCCAGGGGGTCTGCTGCCCAAGACGCCGGGGCCCAAGCAACCAACCGCCGTCGGACCGGCCGTTAAACAGCTGAAGCCCCGGATAACCGGAGCTTCAGCGGAAAAATCCGGGGGTGGTCTTAGCTCTCGCCTGCGGAGTCGGAGCGTCCCGTGATGGTCTGCGGGATCCAGAACGCCAGGGCGAAGAGGATCAGGCAGGCGGCCATCGGCCAGGGGTTGCCCAGGGTGAGGAAGGACAGGGAGTACAGGGCACCGAAGAACAGCGCCATCATGATCACGAAGATCACAACGCTGGATGCCAGGGTGTTCTCGCCCTGCGGGGTCTTGGTGGTGTTGCTGGACATTCGTTCCTCCTCGGCCCCGCGGGGCTCAAAAACTGTGGCGGCAGCGGCAGTAGCTCGTGCGGGTCAGTACGCGGATGAACCCTGTTCACCCTTGACGATCGCGATGCCGGAGCTGGCGCCAATACGTGTTGCACCTGCAGCAATCATAGCCTGAGCGTCGGCGAGGGAGCGCACCCCGCCCGAGGCCTTGACACCGAGACCGGCACCCACGGTGCGGCGCATCAGGGCCACGTCTTCGACGGTGGCGCCGCCGCCGTTGAAACCGGTGGAGGTCTTGACGAAGTCCGCGCCGGCTTCGACGGCGGCCTCGCAGGCCAGGACCTTCTGGGCGTCGTCAAGAAGCGCGGTCTCGATGATGACCTTCAGGATGGCGCCGCCGGCGTGGACCGCCTCGGCCACTGCCCGGATGTCATCGACCAGGGCGCCCTTGTCGTTGGCGCGGGCGGCCGCGATGTTGATGACCATGTCGATCTCGTCCGCGCCGTCCAGCACCGCACCGCGGGCCTCGAAGGCCTTGACGTCGCTGGGGGTGGCGCCCAGCGGGAACCCGATGACGGAGCAGGTCAGCACGCCGGAGCCCTTGAGGGCGGTCTTGACGGACTTGACCCAGATCGGGTTTACGCAGACGGACTTGAACTGGTACTCGGCGGCCTCGGCGCAGACCTTGAGGACTTCGGCTTCACTGGCCTCCGGCTTGAGCAGGGTGTGGTCAATGTACGAGGCAATGTTGCCTCCGGCGCCCTGGTTCCCGGTGCTGGCGGCGCCGGCCGCCGTGGTGGCTTCGTTGCTCATGGTGGTCCCTTTCGTGGCGGACCTGGATGGTGCCCGGTCCGGCCTGCTGACACGTCGTGTGTCGTGGCTTCTCAGTGCACCATCTTGCCATAACAGCCGCGGCCCGCGTCGGCACTAGGCGGCCTGGACCAGGGGCGCGGACAGGCCTGCCTGGAGCAGGCCGGCGGCGCAGGCCCCGGCCGCGGAAGCGGCGGCCACCAGCAGTCCCAGCCGGACGCCGTCGTACGCCGCGGCGTCGCCGATCGCCCAGATCCCGGGCACGGAGGTACTGAAGTCCTTGCCAACCACGATCCCGCCCTGGGCCGCGGTGGCCAGGCCGGCGGTGCGGGCAAGGCCGTCGCGCGAAACGCGCTCCTCGGCGAGGACCACCAGGTCCGCGCTCATGCTGGAGCCGTCCTCGAACACGATGCCGGCGGCCGGCAGCGCGGACCCGGCGAGGGTGGGAACGACGGCGGAGGGCCGGAGGGTGGTGCGGACGGGCCGCACCCCGCGGGCCCTGAGCACCGCCTCGGCCTGGCCCGCGGCCGTTCCGGTCCCCACCAGGATCCCTAGCGGCCGCCGGCCGAGGACCCGGGTGACATCCTTGACGGCGTCGCCCAGCCGGGTCGCGTCATCGATGGTGGAGTAGCTCAGGCAGCGGCCCTCACCTTCGATCGGGGCCTGGGCGGGCGCGGACCCGGTTGCGATCACCAGCTGGTCGTAGCCGAATTCCATGCCGTCCGCCGTTGTGACGCGCTGCGCCGCGGCGTCGATGAAACTGGCCGGCTGGCCGAAGCGGACCGAAAC
Source organism: Arthrobacter sp. 05L44 (assembly GCF_056397605.1). Classification (NCBI taxonomy): domain Bacteria; kingdom Bacillati; phylum Actinomycetota; class Actinomycetes; order Micrococcales; family Micrococcaceae; genus Arthrobacter; species Arthrobacter sp. 05L44. The sequence goes on from NZ_JBFTNS010000005.1 coordinate 177,031, forward strand.
CTGGGGCAGCGCGGCCAGTTCCAGCAGTTCTTCAGGGGCGTCGTCCCGGTTGCTGAGAACCGTGATGCCGCCGGCGAACGGTGTGCGGGTGAGCTGGCGGACCAGTGCCTGCGCCGCGGGCCCGGCGCCGGCGATCACGATCCGCGGCCGGGTCTGGGAAGTGGCGGACGGCGTGGCGGTGGCTTCGGTAACGGACATGTGCTGGCCCTTTCGCTGGCGGGCCGCTGGTTGTGGCCCGTGTTCTTGATGTTCCCCAGCGTAGGAGGCTGTTTTTTCGCGCAGGTTACCGGGCTGTTGCAGTATTTAGCCCGGCCGTTCGCCAGTTGTTACCAGCTGGTAATGCCGTGGGTCACACGCGGATCCGGTACCCGCGTTTCACCACTGTTTCCACCAGGCTGCCGTCCGGCAGGGAGGACCTGAGCCGGCTGACTGTCATATCCAGCGCATGGACGGACCCGCGCAGTTCCAGCAGGTCCGAGAGGGCCTCGCGGGACAGGACGGCCCCGCCGGCGCCGAGGAGGGCACGCAGCAGGAGCAGCGGCGCCGGGGCGAGTTCCACGGCCTCGCCGTCGATCCGGAGGGAACGGCCACGCAGCTCCACCGCCCCGCTGCTGGTGTCCAGGCGCCGCACGTGGTTCAGGGCCAGATGTTCGCTGACCAGCCGGATGAGGGCACCCATCCGGAACCGTTCCGGGATGAGCGGCTGCACGCCGGCGTCGACCAGCGGCTGGGCGGTGATGGGGCCGACGACGGCGGTGGCCACAGTGGACTTGAGGCTTTCCACCAGCTGCTTGTAGAGGCCCATCTCGTGCGCGGTGCTCCACAGCGCGTCCACGGCGGGGGCGCTGGTGAAGGTCAGCACGTCCAGGTTGCCGCTGCAGGCCGCCTCGATCAGCTTCGGCAGCCGGTCGGCGCCGTCGGGTTTGACCCAGCGGTACGGGGTGACCGTCATAACGTGCGCGCCGGACATCCGGAGGCGTTCCAGCTGGCGGACATCGGTGTAGCCGTGCAGCTGCACGGCGACGGTCTTGCCGCGCACCCCCTCGGCCAGCAGCATGTCCACGAGCGTGGCCGTGGTCTCGTCGCTGCTGATCCCGACGTCGGCGAGCCCGGCGGCACGCACGGCGCCCCGCGCTTTCGGCCCGCGGACAAACATCCGGGTCGCGGAGAGAGTCTCCAGCAGCTGCTCGCCGATGCCGAAGGTGTCCGCCGCCTCGCACCAGCGGCGCATGCCGTAGGCGGTGGTGGCGATGCAGAGCTCCGGCCGGGCCTCGATGATGGCGCGGGTGTCCTCGATCAGCCGGAGGTCCTCCTGGACCGGGGCGATCTTCAGCGCCGGGGCGTGCAGGACCTCCGCGCCGCGCCGTTCCAGGGCCTCGATCAGGTCCTGGGAGCGGCGGTGCGAGGTGACCCCGATCCGGAATCCCTGCAGCGGCAGTTCGGCCTTTCCGGCGGGTGCCTCTGCGGTGTCGACCAGGGCGTCCAGCGCACCCACGGCGCTCACGCCCCCACCAGGGACGCGGCGAGCCGGCCCAGGTCCGCTTCGGCGCAGCTCCGGTTGGCCTCGGCCACCTTTACGACCTCGCCGATGACCAGGACCGCGGGGTTGCTGCAGCCCGCGGCCGCCGCAGTGATGGTGCCCAGTTCGGCGATGGTGGTGCGCTGCCCGGGCCGGTAACCGCGTTCGACGACGGCCATGGGCATATCGGCGCGCATCCCTGCTCGCCGGAGGCCCGCTGCGAGGTGGTGCAGGGTGCCGATGCCCATCAGGACCACAATGGTGCCGCCCAGTCCGGCCAGGTGCTGCAGTTCGTCCCCGGTCAGCGGGGCGTGGCCGGAAACCACTGTGAACATGTGGCTGACCTCGCGGTGCGTGACCGGGATCCCGGCGGCGGCCGGCACCGAGATGGCGCTGGTCACCCCCGACACCACACGGACCGGAACCCCGGCGGCCACGCAGGACGCGACCTCCTCGCCGCCGCGGCCGAACACGTACGGGTCCCCGCCCTTGAGCCGGACCACGTTGTGGCCGGCCAGCGCACTGTCCACCATGAGCTTTTCAATGTCGGCCTGGCTGACTTTGTGGTGGCCGGGCTTCTTGCCCACGTCCACAAGTTCCGCGGAGGTCAGGGACGCCAGTTCCTGGTAGGGGGCCAGCCGGTCGTAGAAGACCACGTCGGCGTCCCGCAGCGCGTCGACCGCGGCGACGGTCAGCAGCTCGGCGGTGCCGGGTCCGCCGCCCACCAGCGTGACGTGTCCTGCCGGGCCGGCTGCCGACTCGGCGGCGACCGGGACGCCGGCGGCGCGGTACCGGTCCAGGACGGGCTCCCAGCCGGGCCGGCCGTCGTCGACGGCGGCGACCAGGAACGGGCGTGCGGGCGGCGGTCCGTCGAGGACCGTGCCCTCCGGGGTGCGCTGGCGGTGGACCACCGCGCCGGCCGCGGCGTACCGGCGCACGGCCTGCCGGGCGGCGTCGTCGGAGCCGGTGACAAGCACGTCGCGTCCGGCGGGGTCGATGCTGAGCTGCATGGTTATACCTCGTTCTCGTCGGGCAGGTCCGCGGAGGCGCTGCGGACGGGAATGGAGGCCCCGATCAGGACCGGCTGCTGTGCCTTTTCCGCGGCCGTGGCGGGGCGCATCTGGCCGCGTTCGTCGGGGACGAAGGTGATGGAGTCGTCCTTCTGGTCCGGGGCGTTGACGAAGGACCGGAACCGGCGCAGGCGCTCGGGGTCCTTGAGGGTGTCGGCCCATTCGTCGACGTAGGTGTCCACGTGGTTGGCCATGGCGGCCTCAAGGTCCTCGGCGATGCCGAGGGTGTCGTGTACCACCACGTCCTCGACGTGCCTGATCCCGCCGTCGAGCTCTTCCTGCCAGCGTGCGGTGCGCTGCAGGCGGTCGGCGGTGCGGATGTAGTACATAAAGTAGCGGTCGATGTACTTGATCAGGGTCTCGTCGTCGAGGTCCTTGGCCAGCAGCTGGGCGTGCGCCGGGGTGGCTCCGCCGTTGCCGCCCACGTACAGGTTCCAGCCGTCGGCGGTGGCGATCACGCCCACGTCCTTGCCGCGGGCCTCCGCGCATTCGCGGGCGCAGCCGGAGACGCCCATCTTCAGCTTGTGCGGGCTGCGGAGGCCGCGGTAGCGCAGCTCCAGCCGGATGGCCATGGCCACCGAGTCCTGGACGCCGAAACGGCACCAGGTGGAACCGACGCAGGACTTTACGGTGCGCAGGCTCTTGCCGTAGGCCTGGCCCGATTCGAAGCCGGCGTCCACCAGCACCTTCCAGATTTCGGGCAGCTGCTCCAGCCGGGCGCCGAACATGTCGATCCGCTGGCCGCCGGTGATCTTGGTGTAGAGGCCGTATTCCTCGGCCACCGCCGCGATCACTCCGAGTTTCTTCGGGGTGATCTCGCCGCCGGCGATCCGCGGGACCACCGAGTAGGTGCCGTCCTTTTGCATGTTGGCCAGGGCGCGGTCGTTGGTGTCCTGCAGGGTGCCGCGGCCGGCGTCCAGGACGTAGGCGCTGTTCTGGCTGGCCAGGATGTTGGCGATGGTCGGTTTGCAGATGTCGCAGCCGGCCCCGGTGCCGTACTTGGCCATGATCTCCTCGAAGGAGGTTAGTTCCAGGACGCGGATGGTCTCGAAGAGTTCCTGGCGGGACAGTTCAATGTGTTCGCAGAGTGCCTTGGAGACCTCGACGCCGGATTTGGTCAGCTCGGTCTCCAGCAGCTTCTTGAGCATCGGCACGCAGGAACCGCAGCTGGTGCCGGCGCGGGTGCAGCCTTTCAGTTCGCCGAGTTCCCGGACCGGGGCGTTGCCGTCGCAGCTCCCGCAGCCGTTGACGGTGTCCCGGATGGTTCCGGCGGCCACGTTGTTGCAGGAGCACAGGATGGCGTCGTCCGGCAGTTCGGTTTCCGGGGCGTTTCCGCCGCCGGCCGCGGTGAGGTACGCGCCCGGTTCGGCGGCCAGTTCGCGGCCCAGCATGGGGCGCAGGGACGTGTAGGGCCCTGCGTCGCCGACGAAGATGCCGCCGAGGAGGGTTTTGGCGTCGTCCGTGGTGACGATCTTCTGGTAAACGCCGCGGGCGGGGTCGGCGTAGACGATTTCGAGGGCGTGCTCGGTCCGGGCGAACGCGTCGCCGAAGCTGGCGACGTCGACGCCGGAGAGCTTGAGCTTGGTGGCGGTGTCGAAGCCGGGGAAGGTCGCGTCGCCGCCGTGCAGCCGGTCCGCCACGATCTCGGCCATGGTGTTGGCCGGGGCCACGAGGCCCAGGCACATCCCGCCGAAGTTGGCGACCTCACCGATTGCCCAGATGCCGGGAACCTCGGTGGAGCAGTCCTCGGCGATCACCACCCCGCCGCGGGGGCCGAGCTGGAACTGCCCGGCGGTGCCTTCGGGGGCGCGGAACAGCTCGTCGCGCGGCTTGACGCCGATCGCCACGATCACGATGTCCGCGTCGATGATCCGGCCGTCGGCCATCAGGACGCCGGTGACCTGGCCGTCGTCGTCGGCGAGGACCTCGGAGGGGAACACCCCGCCGTGGACGGTGAAGCCCTTGGCCTCGATGAGGCGGCCGAGCGCCTGGCCGGCGCCCTCGTCCAGCTGGGTGTTCATCAGCCACGGGGAGCCGTTGATGACAATCGGGGTGGCGCCGAGCTGTTCGGTGCCGGCCGCCGATTCGAGTCCCAGGAGGCCGCCGCCGATGGTGACCGCGTTGACTTTGCGGCCGAGCTTGGCAGTGAGGCCGGCGATTGCCTGGTTGATGGCCCAGACGTCCTCCAGCGTGCGGTAGACGTGGGTGTGTTCGGCGCCCGGGATGGGCAGGCGGGCGGCATCCGAGCCGGTGGCGACCACCAGCTCGTCATACGGGTACACCGTGCCGGCGGCGGTTTCCACGGTGCGGGCGGTGGTGTTGATGCCGGTGACGCGCTCGCCGCTGCGCAGCTCCAGTGCGTCGTGGTCCCACATCGAGGCGCTGCCGAGCGTGAGGTCCACTGTGGAGTCCGTGAGTGCCTTGCTGAGCGCCACCCGGTCGTAGGGGAGGTGCGTTTCCTCGGTGAGGACCGTGACGTGCCAGCCGTCGAGTCCGCGGGCATGCATGGCGTCGGCGAAGCGGTGCGCGGCGGGGCCGCCGCCGGCGACGACGACGCGGCGGGGGGTCTGCCGGGAAGCCCGGGGGCTTTCGTTCTCGGGGCTGGCGGTCTGTCCGGTCACGGGTGGCCTTTCGTTGGGCCGCAGGCGGTGCGCTGCAACGGTTCAAAGCCAGCTGTGCTGATCTGCAGGTGAGTTCAGCGGGTCCATCAGCTGGTCCGTTCAGCCTAGGGAGCCGCAGTTTCGCGTCAGTTTCCCTTTTGTTTCGTCATCTTAACTTCTGCATCACGGATACATTTCCGGCGGCGTGAGGTCTCTTTTACCGGCCGGACACATTGGCCGCACGCCGTTGAAACACCGCGGTCCTAGCGTGGAGGCATGGCCGCAGCCGTGGCCGGGACCTTTGAGAGGGGCATCAGATGACAGCCGTACTGGAAAGCGCTGCCCGCAGTTTTGTGGAGCGCATCGCGGGCGACGGCGGGACGGCCTGGCACCGCGTTTGTTCCGTCGAGGACCTCGAGCCCGGCTGGGGTGAGGCGGCGCTGATCGCCGGACGCCAAGTGGCCCTGATCCGCACCGCCGCCGGTGAGGTTTTCGCCGTCGAGCAGGCCGACCCGGCCACCGGTGCGCACGTGATGGCCCGCGGAATCACCGGGTCCCGCGGCGCCCGCCCGACGCTGGCCTCACCGCTGCATAAGGAGGTTTACGACCTCGCGACGGGGGAGTGCCTCGGCAACCCGGAACTGCGGCTTGGCACGTTTCCCGCCCGGATCGCGGACGGGTACGTCGAGGTGGAGCTCTAGAGCCCCAGCGCCTCGCGGACGTCGGCCAGGACCCCGTCCAGGGCGGCCCGGGCCTCGAGCCGGGCCTCCGGCAGCTCCGCGGCGGAACCGACGCTGCGGATCACCTCGAGGTAGCACTTGAGTTTGGGTTCGGTGCCGCTCGGGCGGATGATGACGCGGGTGCGGTCCCTGGTCAGGTAGAGCAGTCCGTCGGTGGGCGGCAGCTGTTCGCTGCCCTCGGCCAGGTCCGCGGCGGTCTCGACGGCGGATCCGCCGAACGATTCCGGCGGGCTCACGCGCAGCCGGTTCATCATGGCGTCCAGCAGGCCCAGGTCGGCGACCCGGATGCTGAGCTGGTCGCTCGCGTGCAGGCCGTGCACCAGGTAGAGCTCGTCCAGGGTGTCGAAGATGGTCTTGCCCTCGGCCTTCGCGGCTGCGGCGAGTTCGGCGATGAGGACGGCGGCCGAAATGCCGTCCTTGTCCCGCACCAATGAGGGCGCCACGCAGTAACCCAGCGCTTCCTCGTAGCCGTAGAGCAGCCCCGGCACGCGGGCAATCCACTTGAACCCGGTGAGGGTCTCCTCGTGGGCGTAGCCGGCGGCACCGGCAACCTGGGCCAGCAGCCGCGAGGAGACGATCGAGTTGGCGAAGACGCCCTCCACGGTGCCCTCGCCGGACGCGGCCAGGCGGGCCACAACGTGCGCGCCGAGCAGGGCGCCCACCTCGTCGCCGCGGAGCATCCGCCAGGTCCCGGTGTCGGGGTCCTTGGCGGCGACGGCCGCACGGTCGGCGTCGGGGTCATTGGCGATGACAATGTCGGCGTCCACCCGGCCGGCCGTTTCCAGCGCCAGGTCCAGGGCGCCCGGTTCCTCCGGGTTGGGGAAGTTGACGGTGGGGAAGTCGGGGTCCGGGTCTGCCTGCTCGGCGACCAGCGTGACATCGGCGAAGCCGGCGGCATTAAGCACGGCGACCGCGGTTTCGCCCCCCACCCCGTGCATGGGGGTCAGGACAATTTTGAGGTCGCGGGCCGGGAACGGCTCCGGGAGGGCCAGGGCGGCGACGGCGGCCTGGTAGTCGTCGGCGATGGACGGGTCGAGGACCGTCCAGCCCTGCCCGGCGAGGGTGATCGAGTCCAGTTCACCGACGGCGTCGATGCGGGCGGCGATCAGGGCGTCGTAGGGCGCCACGATCTGGGCGCCGCGTCCGCTTTCCTCCACGGCGTGCCGGCCGAGGTAGACCTTGTAGCCGTTGTCCTGCGGCGGGTTGTGGCTGGCCGTGACCATAACGCCGCCGTCGCAGTCCAGGGCGCGGACCGCGTAGGCGAGCAGGGGAGTGGGCAGTGCCGCGGGCATCAGGAACGTGTCGATCCCGGCGGCCGTGAAGATCGCGGCGGTTTCCTCGGCGAAGATGTCCGAGTTGTAGCGGGCGTCGTAGCCGACGACGGCGCGTGGTGTGGTTCCGGGGGCGGCTTTCGCGACGGCGTCGGCCAGGAAGGCGGCGAGCCCGGCGGCGGCGCGGCGCACCACCACGCGGTTCATCCGGTTCGGTCCCGGTCCGAGGGCCGCGCGCAGGCCGGCGGTGCCGAACTGGAGCGTGCCGCTGAAGCTGTCCGCAAGTTCCTGCCGGGCCCCGGCCGTCCCCTCGTCGGCGAGGCGGACCAGCTCGGCCAGGGCGGCCGCGGTGGCGGGATCCGGATCCTGGGCAGCCCAGGCCCGGGCGTCGCTGAGGAGTTGGGTCAATGCGGCATCGGAAGACGTCATGGGTACCAAACTAGCGCCAAACCCGGGGCGGGCGCGCGCCGACAAGCGCGGTCCCGCCTCACAGTTCCATCACACTGGCCCCGCCGGAGCGATTCCCGGGCGGCGCGGCGCAGGGCCGGCGAAGGATCCGCGCAGGAGTTCGGCGGCGGGGGTTCGGGTCATTGACACCCAATTTTCCGGACACGTAACGTCTGGAATATGAAAATGGGCCGTGGGGTGGAATGGGCCGTGCACTCGTGCGTCAACATGTCCTGGACTCCGCCCGGGGAGGCCGTGAACAGCGCCCGGCTGGCCGCCTACTACAAACTTCCTGCAGCGTATCTGAACAAGCAGCTCCAGGCCCTGGTGCGCGCCGGGATCCTGACCTCGGTCTCCGGCCCGCGCGGCGGATTCCACCTGGCGCGCAGACCCGAGAACATCACGGTGCTGGATGTGGTCCTGGCGCTCGAGGGCCAGGAGCCGGCGTTCCGCTGTGAGGCGATCCTGGGTGATGCGCCGGAAGCAGACAGGCAGGAGAATTTTATGCGGACGTGCCTGATCTCGCAGACCATGCGGCAGGCGGAGCTGGCGTGGCGGCAGGCCCTGGCCCGGCAGACCATCGCCGGGATCGCCGATTCCATGGACCGCCGGCTGCCCGGGGACCGGGACAAGGCTGTGCGGCACCTCGCCGCCGGCTGACCCCCGGACAGGAACCGCCGGACAGGAGCCCCCGAACAGGGGCCCCTGATTAGGAGCCCCCGAACGGCAGCCCCCGGCTGACGTGTCCTAGAGCTTGGCGATGATCTCCGCGAGCAGCTTGGAGATCCGCGGGCCGGCGGCCTGGCCGGCCTCGAGGACCTCCGCGTGGCTCAGCGGCACCGGGCTGATGCCGGCCGCGAGGTTGGTCACCAGGGAGATGCCGAAGACCTCCATACCGGCGTGGCGGCCCGCGATGGCTTCAAGGGCGGTGGACATACCCACCAGCGAGGCCCCGATCCGCTTGGCGTACTGCACCTCGGCGGGGGTTTCGTAGTGCGGGCCGGTGAACTGGGCGTAGATGCCCTCGTCCAGGCTGGGGTCCACCTCGCGGGCCAGTCCGCGTATCCGCGAGGAGTAGAGGTCGGTGAGGTCCACGAACGTGGCGCCCTCGAGCGGTGACGTGGCGGTGAGGTTGATGTGGTCGCTGATCAGCACGGGGGTGCCGGGCGCCCAGTCCTCATTCAGGCCGCCGCAGCCGTTGGTCAGGACCAGGGTCTTGCAGCCGGCAGCCGCTGCGGTGCGCACGCCGTGCACCACCGCGCGGACCCCCTTGCCCTCGTAGTAGTGCGTGCGGGCGCCCAGGACGAGGGCGCGCTTGCCTTCGCGGGTCAGCACCGAGCGGATGGTGCCCACGTGGCCCACTACGGAGGGGGAGGAGAAGCCGGGGACCTCGTCCGCGGACAGGGTGGCGGTGGTCTCGCCGATCAGTTCGGCGGCGTCGCCCCAGCCCGAGCCGAGCACCAGTGCTACGTCGTGGCTGTCAACGCCGGTCTCCGAGGCAATGTAGTCCGCGGCCGCGCGGGCGGCGTCGAAGGGGTCCGTGTTCAGGAATTCTGTATTACTCACTGGTACAAGCTACCGTGCCGGTCCCGCGCTGCCCAGCACCTTTATTGGTGGCGCCGGTTCGGATGATGGAGAATGGATGATTGTGACTACGCATCCCGATTTCAACGCACCCCGTATCGCAATTCTCGGCGGAGGTCCTGGCGGCTATGAAGCCGCCAGCGTTGCCGCCTCCCTGGGAGCGCAGGTCACCATCATTGAGCGCGCGGGACTCGGCGGATCCGCCGTGCTGACCGACGTTGTGCCCTCCAAAACCCTGATCGCGACGGCGGACCTCATGACCCGCGTTGGCGAGGCAGGGGAGCTGGGCGTCAAGTTCGACCTCGACGGCGGAGACTGCACCCCGACGATGCGGGCGGACCTGAAACACATCAACGACCGCCTCCTCGGCCTGGCCCGGCAGCAGTCCTCCGACATCCAGAAGGGCCTGGAGGGCCAGGGTGTGCGCATCCTGCTGGGCTCCGGCCGGATGCTGGACAGCCACACCATCGAGGTCCTCACCGCCGACGGTACCGAGACGATCGAAGCCGACGCCGTCCTCCTCGCCGTCGGCGCCCACCCGCGCGAGCTGCCCACGGCCCGCCCCGACGGTGAGCGCATCCTGAACTGGGCGCAGATCTACAACCTGGACGAGCTTCCCGAGGAACTGATCGTGGTGGGCTCCGGCGTTACCGGCGCCGAGTTCGCCTCCGCCTACAACGGCCTGGGCTCCAAAGTCACCCTGATTTCCTCCCGTGACCGGGTGCTGCCCGGCTCGGACACGGACGCCGCCGAGGTCCTCGAGGGCGTTTTCGAACGCCGCGGCGTGAAGGTGCTGTCCCGGGCCCGCGCCGAGACCGTGGAGCGCACGGACGACGGCGTTGTGGTCACCCTCGGCGACGGCTCCAAGGTCACCGGCAGTCACTGCCTGGTTGCCGTCGGTTCCATCCCGAACACCGCGGGCATCGGCCTCGAGGAAGCCGGCGTGGCGCTGACCGAGAGCGGCCATATCAAGGTCGACGGCGTCTCCCGCACCACAGCCCCGAACATCTACGCTGCCGGCGACTGCACGGGCGTGCTGGCCCTGGCTTCGGTCGCGGCCATGCAGGGACGGATCGCGATCGCGCACTTCCTGGGCGACAGTGTCACCCCGCTGAAGCTGCACCAGGTGGCGTCGAACATCTTCACCTCGCCCGAAATCGCCAACGTGGGTGTCTCTGAAGCCGAGATCGATTCCGGCAAGTACCAGGGCACCGTGGTCAAGCTGTCGCTGAAGAGCAACGCCCGCGCCAAGATGCGCAACCACAAGGACGGCTTCATCAAGATCTTCGCCCGGAAGGGCTCCGGAACAGTGATCGGCGGCGTTGTGGTGGGCCCGAACGCCTCCGAATTGATCTTCGCGATCTCGCTGGCCGTCACGCAGAAGCTGCACGTCGACGACGTCGCCAGCACCTTCACCGTGTACCCGTCACTGAGCGGCTCCATCTCCGAGGCCGCCCGGCGCCTGCACGTCCACATGTAGTTGCGGTGCGGCCCGGGGCCGTGACATTCGGCCCTAGCACCCCGCCATGGGCCGCGAAGACAGTGGGGCATGGCCAACGTATACATTCCGTACGGAACGGTGGAGGGCCAGACCGCCCGGATCGCCGAGTACATTGTCCTTTGAAGGGCGTCGCCTCCTGGGCGTCCCTGTCACCGACGGGTAGTAAGCCCAGCAGACTTTGAACGGTTGCATGGCCCACAAAGTACCTGGAGATTCTCAGCGTTACTACTCCCGCCCATCTTGAGCGGAATGATGTGGTCGTACTGCAGCTCGGTTGTTGATCCGCAGGACCGGCATCGACCCTCATCGCGAGTCCAGATGTACTGCTTCAGATCATCGGGAATAGCCCGCCGAACTGAGGAACTCCGTGGCGTGGCCCCCATGGCGACAGTGGCTTGGGCCCGGTCGATAGTTTGCCTGGAACGCTGCTGTCGAGTTACCGCCAGGGCGTGTACTTCGTCAGCAGTAAGCCCGTCATTTTCCCAGTACATCCGGTTCGCGAACATCCAATAGCGTCTACCGCCTATGGTGGTGATCCTCAGCGGGCGTCTCCGTTGGAAGTCTAGACGCTCGGCAAATTCTTCACGGGTCCACTTGCCTAGTTCATAGACGCTCCTACCAATTGCAAGCACGGCCCGCCCCCGCCCGGTCAGGAAGTTGACTCGCTCCAGCGAGTAGGTGACATTGTCGGCCCTTCGAAGCATCCCCAAATACCTGCCTAATCAGCCTGCCGAACAGGCTCGACTGCCTTCGGTCAGATTCCAGCAGAGCCTACTACCTCCTTTAGTGAGCCCGATAATGAGCCGGGATGTGCAAGGATTCTTGGCCCATCAAGGATTGGTTCCCATCATGAGACTCGTGCTCTCGGAGAGGCCTCGCGCACGCCGCAGCCGAGTAATGAAACCAAACTGTCGATAGAGCAGGACGGTGCCCGTATCGGGCTGGCGCTCTATTTTCCCGAAGTAGCGCAGAACCCTAGCAACGTCCGAGTCGGTTATGCCCCCGGCTTTGAAAAGCGCGTCACGACCCGCGTTCTGCTCCGAAGCGCCAAGAACGCGCACGGAGAACTTCTGGCTGGGAAACTGAGTGCGAAGGGACTCGTCAAGAGCAGGCACCAGCCTCAAGAGGCTGTTGAAGGATCGCGAGGCCTCCCCATCCAAACCTGGGCCCGTGCCTTTCGTGCGAGCGCCGAGTTCAAGAACGACCGTAGGTACGTGTCGGTCGAGAACTTTGTTGTCGAGCTTCTTCCTGACCGCCCTCCACTTGGCGGTGACTCCTAGGGCGAAGCCAATCGCAGCGGACGCGATCTTCTGCAAGGCTTCCCAATTTTCTTGAACCCACAGGTACACATCCATCCATGGGCCGCCCGCGGCGGCGCCCAAACCGCCAATGAGGCAGCGGCGGGTTGGCACCCCACGCGACTCAAAGAAGTCCTCAACGACCTTGGCCACTTGGCCCTCAAGCTTCCGCTCGTCGTATATCTGAGCGGCGCTCACGAGAGCCGCATAGTCGACTCCGGAGAAGTTGTCAGGGGCGCTGCCATCCATCGGATACATACATTGAATGTATTAGAGGGAGATGGTGCCCTTTGACCCGACACGCACGAGCTACTTACGACGTCAGACCTCGGCCTGGAGCATCTACTTGAGATGTGCTTGACAGGGTTTCGGCCTAGCCGAGTTGGGCGCTTTGCAAAGCCCCAAGATCGCCCTCGCCGTGGTTGCCAGCACCCTCACTCCGGCGGGGCATCGGCCAGCAGGTCCTCCCGACGGAGGGCGTTCGCGCGGGTAACGCGGGAATCCCGGCCCCCGTCAACTCCGTCTCACGCCCGCGCGTCACATGCCGTCATTCAGGGTCTTCCATCGACGGGCGAACTTGCTATCGTCGCAGGTAGGAATGCCGCCCTGCGGCTAAGCTGGCGAGCCGGTAAGGGCGCCTGGACGAAGGACCATCATGAAGCGCACACGACTTTCCGTCATCGGCCTGATTGCAGCTGCAGGACTGGCCCTGGCCGGGTGCGGGTCGGCGTCCACCACCCCCGCCAGCTCGGCGCCGGCCGGCGGTCCGGACACCTCCCTGAGCGACGTCAAGAGCGCCGGCGTTCTCCGCGTCGGCACCGAGGGCACCTACAAGCCGTTCTCTTTCCACGCCAACGGCAATGGCGAACTGACCGGCTACGACGTCGAGGTCATCACCGCCGTCGCCGGCAAGCTCGGCGTGAAGCCGTCGTTCCAGGAGACCCAGTTCGACGCCATCTTCGCCGGCCTCGAAGCCAAGCGGTTCGACGTCGTCGCCAACCAGGTGTCCATCACTGATGAGCGCAAGGCGAAGTACGAATTCTCCACCCCGTACACCGTGAGCACGGGTGTGATCGTCACGAAGTCCGACAACTCCGACATCACCTCGTTCGACAGCCTCAAGGGCAAGACCACGGCGCAGTCGCTGACCAGCAACTGGTACAAGCTGGCCCAGAAGAGCGGTGCCAACGTGCAGTCCGTCGAGGGCTGGGCCCAGGCGATCACGCTGCTGAAGCAGGGCCGGGTGGACGCCACCATCAACGACAAGCTCACCTACCTTGACCAGCAGAAGACGGCACACGACGACAGCATCAAGATCGCCGCCGAAACCACCGACAAGTCGCTCAGCGCCTTCGCCTTCCGCAAGGGATCAACCAGCCTGTCCGCCGCCGTCGACAAGGCCCTCACCGAACTCCAGGCCGACGGCACCCTCAAGAAGATCTCGCAGAAGTACTTCGACGCCGACATCTCCAAGTAACCCGATGGAGACCGCCGAAGAACGCAGCGCAACGCCATGACGGTGAACTGGGACCTCGTCTGGGGCTCCCTGGGCCCCATCCTCTCCGGCGCCATCACCGGCACCATCCCCGTGGCGCTGTCCTCCTTCGCGTTGGGGCTGCTGTTGGCCCTCATGGTCGCCCTGATGCGGCTCAGCCGGAACCCGGTCCTGTCCGCGATCGCCCGGGTCTACATCTCGGTGATCCGCGGGACGCCACTGCTGGTGCAGCTGTTCGTGATTTTCTACGGGCTGCCGTCCATCGGGGTCACCATCAACCCGTGGCCCAGCGCGATCATCGCCTTCTCCCTGAACGTGGGCGGTTACGCGGCCGAGGTCATCCGGGCCGCCATCCTGTCTGTCCCGAAGGGCCAGTGGGAGGCCGGGCACACCATCGGCATGTCCCGGCGCCAGTCGTTGATCCGGATCATCCTCCCGCAGGCCGCGCGGGTCTCGGTCCCGCCCCTGTCCAACACGTTCATCAGCCTGGTCAAGGACACCTCCCTGGCATCGCTGATCCTGGTAACCGAGCTGTTCCGCCAGGCCCAGCAGGTGGCCGCCTTCAGCCAGGAATTTATGCTGTTGTACCTGGAAGCGGCCGTCATTTACTGGATCATCTGCCTGGTCCTCGCCGGCGGACAGTCCGTCCTCGAGAAGAGATTGGACCGCTATGTCGCCCACTGAATCCGGCCAGCCCGACGCCGGTCTCCCGGACTCCGCGCCGCTGCTTTCAGTCCGCGGACTCCGCAAGGCCTTCGGCGACCACGAGGTCCTCAAATCCATCGACGTCACCGTGCGCCGGGGCGAGGTGGTCACCCTGATCGGGCCCTCGGGCTCGGGCAAGACGACGGTCCTACGGTGCCTGAACGGACTCGAAGTGCCCGACGGCGGCGTGGTCGCGTTTACCGGTGACCTCACCGTGGACTTTTCCGCGGCCGTGTCCAAGAAGCAGCTGGCGGCCATGCGGGACCGCAGCGCGATGGTGTTCCAGCACTACAACCTGTTCCCGCACAAAACCGTCCTGGAGAACGTCATCGAGGGCCCGGTCCAGGTGCAGAAGCGGCCCAAAGCCGAGGCCGCCCAGGAGGCGCGCGAGCTGCTGGCCCGGGTGGGGCTCGCCGACAAGGAAAAGAGCTACCCCTTTGAACTCTCCGGCGGCCAGCAGCAGCGCGTCGGCATCGTCCGCGCACTGGCCCTCCGGCCGCAGCTTCTGCTTTTTGACGAGCCGACGTCGGCGCTGGACCCGGAGCTCGTGGGCGACGTCCTGACGGTCATCAAGGAACTCGCGGACGAGGGCTGGACCATGGTGGTGGTCACCCATGAGCTCGCGTTCGCCCGTGAGGTGGCCGACGAGGTCATCTTTATGGACGGCGGCGTTGTGGTGGAACGCGGCCACCCGGACACGGTGCTCCGCGACCCGCGCGAGGAACGCACCCGGCAGTTCGTGGACCGGCTGCTGAACCCGTTCTAGCCGGCACCACTTCCGCCCGGGCCCTTCCTAGGCGAGTTCGCCCGCCTAGGCGGGTGCGCCCTGGAAGTGCTTCTCGATAATCCCCTTGATGTCCCCATGGCAGCCGCCGCAGCCGGTCCCGGCGCGGGTGGACGCGGAGACCTCGGCCACCGTCCCACACCCGCCGGTCACCGCGCCGGCAATGGCCGCGCCGCTCACCCCGGCGCACCGGCACACGGTCCGTTCCGGGTCGGCCGTGGCAGCCGTTTCCTGGTCCGGCCCGTCCAGGCGCAGCAACAGCGACCGGTCCGCGGGGAGTTCCGCTCCGCGTTCGAACAACTGCACCAGCTCGGCCGCAGTGCGCGGCATGCCCACTGCCACCAGGCCCTCCAGCACCCCGGCGCGGGTGGTCATCTTGACGTACCGGCCGTGCTCGGGATCGGACCACTGGGCTACCTGCAGCCGGGGCCGGCCGGTCACGGCGCCGGCCGTCAAAGCGTCCTCGTCCCACGGCTCGGCGGCGACGTCGCCGGCCACCGCCATGGTCAGCCCGCGGGCTTTCAGGAGCACCACCCCCGGCCTTTCGGCCGGCAGCGGCGCCAGGGTTTCCGCCTCGGCGGTGGCGCCGGAGGCCAGGGCAGTAAGGTACCCGGCGAGCCATTCGGCCTGCCGCCAGCCCGGTCCCACCAGGCCGGACGGGCCCCGGGCGGTCCGGCAGGGGAGGCAGTCGGGGTCGGGGCAGCGGACTTCGGCGCAGTCGCCGATCGCGAAGATGTGCGGCTCGTGGTGCGCCCGCAGCCGGTGGTCCACCAGGATGCCGGCAGCGGTGGACAGGCCGCAGCCGACTGCGAGTTCGGTCCGCGGCCGGACACCGCAGGAGAGCACCAGCAGGTCGCCGTCGATCGCGGAACCGTCGGCCAGCAGCAGCGCCGAGAACCCGCCGTCGGGCCCGGTCTCCACCGCAACCGAGCGCGCGTTGCCGGCCACCCGCACCCCGCAGTTCCGCAGGGACGCCGCAAGGACGGCCCCGCCGCCGCGGTCGATGTTGCGGCCCAGGGGGTGCGGGCCGTTGTGCACCACGGTGACGGTGGCGCCCTCCTCGGCCGCGGCCAGCGCTGTTTCCAGGCCGAGCACTCCGCCGCCGAGCACCACCACGCGCTTGCCGCCGGCCACCGCGGCCTGCAGCGCTGCCGCGTCGGCCAGGTCCCGCAGCGCCGTGACGCCAGCGGGGAGCACCGGGGCTGTCGGGTCCGGGTTCAGCCCGGTGAGATTGGGAATCACGGGGCGGGAACCGGTGGCGAAAACCAGGCGCTCGTACCCGGGGGAGGTGCCATCGCTCAGCACGACCCGCTGCCGGGCCCGGTCCACCCGGCGGACCCGGACGCCGAGCCGGACGTCCACACCGTCGGCAACCAGGGCCGCCGCGTCCGCGAGGGCCAGGGCGCCGGCCGTGGTCCGGCCCACCCCGAGGTCGGCCACAAGGACACGGTTGTAGGCCGGCGCCGTTTCCTCTCCGACCACAGTCAGTTCCACGGATCCGTCCCGCACTGCCGGCAGCAGCTCGTCGATCAGCCGTGCCGCGACCGGGCCGAAGCCCACCACCACAATCCGTTCCGTCACAGGGCACCTTCCATCTGCGGCACGTCGGCGCGCAGTCCAGCCGCGGCCGCCCGTACCCATACGTTGCTGGTCTTGAACTCAGGCATTCCGGAGACGGGATCAGTGGCCGCCTCGGTGAGCCGGTTGGCGCTTCCAAGCTCCGGGAAGTGGAAGGGAAGGAACACCGTTTCGGGCCGGATCGTGGTGCTCAGTTCCGCCCGGCAGAGCACTTCGCCGCGGCCATTGGTTATGGCGACGACGTCGCCCTCGGCGATGCCCTGGGCCGCGGCGGCGGCGGGATGGATCTGCAGCCGGGCCTCGGGCTGCGCGGCGGCCAGGGCCGGGACGCGGCGGGTCTGGGCGCCGGACTGGTAATGCTCCAGGAGCCGCCCGGTGATCAGGGTCATGGGCGTCCCGGCCGCTCCCGACGTGCCTGACTCCGCGGCAGATGACGGGCGACGGCGGGGCGCCACCGGAGTGAACACGGCCCGGCCGTCCGGATGCGCGAACGAGTCCCGGAAGAGACGGGGGGTCCCCGTACTGCCGGCCGGATAGGGCCAGTAGGCTTCCTCGCCGCGGTCCAGCATGGCGTAGTCCATCCCGGAGTAGTCGGCCAGCCCGCCGGCCGAGGCGAGCCGGAGCTCCTCGAACACCGTCTCCGGGTCCTCGCTGAACGTTGAGGGCGCCTCCAGGAGCGCTGCGACGCGGGTCATGATCCAGAGCTCGCTGCGGACGCCCGGCGGGGGAGCGATGGCCCGGCGGCGGCGCAGCACCCGGCCCTCGAGGTTGGTCAGGGTCCCTTCCTCCTCGGCCCACTGGGTCACCGGCAGGACCAGGTTCGCCTCGGCGGCCGTCTCGGAAAGGAAGAAGTCGCAGACCACCAGGAAGTCCAGACTGCGCAGACCTGCGATCACCGCGTTCGCGTCCGGGGCGGAGACCGCAACGTTGGCGCCGTGCACGAAGAGGCAGCGGACGCCGTCAGGCTGTCCCAGCGAGGCCAGGAGCTGGACGGCCGGGAGTCCTGGGCCGGGAATGGCGGACTCCGGCACCCCCCAGACTGCGGCCACGTGGGCGCGGACAGCGGGGTCGGTGATTTTGCGGTAGCCGGGAAGCTGGTCCGCCTTCTGGCCGTGCTCCCGGCCGCCCTGGCCGTTGCCCTGCCCGGTGAGGGTGCCGTAGCCGCTGCGCGCCGAGCCCGGCAGGCCCAGCAGCAGGGCAAGGTTGATGGCGGCCGTGGCGGTGTCCGTGCCGTCCACGTGCTGCTCCACGCCGCGGCCGGTGAGGATGTAGCTGCCGCCCCGCCGCGCGCCGTCGGCCAGCCGCCGGGCGGTGTCGCGCAGCAGCCCGGCCGGAATCCCGGTCAGGGTCTGCACCCGCTCGGGCCAGAACGGGGCGACGCTGCGGGCCAGGGCCGCGTAGCCGGTGGTCCGGTACGCGACGTAGAGCTCATCCGCGAGGCCCTCGTGAATGACCACGTGGGCGAGGCCCAGCAGCAGGGCGAGGTCGGTGCCCGGCAGCGGCTGCAGGTGCAGTCCGCCGCCGTCGGCCGTAAAGGCCGCGGTCGCGGACCGGCGGGGGTCGACGACGATCAGGCCGCCGGCGTCGCGGGCACCCTGCAGGTGCTGGACGAACGGCGGCATGGTTTCGGCGACGTTCGAGCCCAGCAGCAGGATGGTGCTGGCGGTATCGAGGTCCGTCAGCGGGAACGGCAGGCCCCGGTCCAAGCCAAAGGCGCGCATCCCCGCCGCGGCCGCCGAGGACATGCAGAACCTGCCGTTGTAGTCGATCCTGGAGGTTCCGAGCGCCAGCCGGGCGAACTTGCCCAGCTGGTACGCCTTCTCGTTGGTGAGTCCGCCGCCGCCAAACACCCCGACGGCGTCCGGACCGTACGTGGCGCGGGTGCGGGTGACGGCCGCCGTGATGAGCTCCAGCGCCGCGTCCCAGCTGACCGGGCGGTGCACGCCGTCGGGGCCCTTGAGGAGGGGCTCCGTGACGCGCCCGGCGTGGCCCAGCAACGACGCCGACGTCCAGCCCTTGCGGCAGAGGCCGCCGCGGTTGGTGGGGAAGTCCCGTCCGGCGACCTCCAGTGGAGCGTCCGACGGCGGGGCGTCCGCCGGCGCGCCGGGGGTTAGAGCCCCGGCGGCTCCGGCCGGAACGGTCAGCGTCATGGCGCACTGGAGCGCGCAGTACGGGCAGTGGGTCGCGGCGCCGTCGGCCATTTAGACGTGGTCCTTCCCGTGGCGGGTGGCCGGGCGCAGGTAGCAGGCCCAGCAGACGGCCAGCATCACCACGTAGGCGGCGACGAAGCCGTAGAACGCCGGTGTGTAGGATCCGCTGGCCGTGTTGGAGGCGTTCAGGACCTGCGGGATCACAAATCCGCCGTAGGCGCCGATCGCGGAGATCAGGCCCAGCGCCGACGATGCCAGCCGCTGTGTGGCCACCGTGCTGGCCCCGGACAGGGCGGCGCGGCTGTGGAGGGCGAAGATCACCGGGATCATCCGGTAGGTGGCGCCGTTGCCGAAGCCGCTGGCGGTGAACAGGGCCAGGAACAGGACGAGGAAGAGCCAGAAGTTGCCCAGCGGCAGGGTCCAGACCATGGTCAGGGTGATCACCGCCATCGCCGCAAACGCGGTCACGGTCATCCGGGCCCCGCCGAGCCGGTCCGCCATCCGGCCGCCGTAGGGCCGGGCCAGCGATCCCACCAGCGGGCCGAGGAAAGCCAGGGACAGGGCCACGGTCCCGACGCCGAAGGTGGAGAACGCCGGGAAGTAGTCCTTGATGAGCTTCGGGAACACTCCGGCGAAGCCAATGAAGGAACCGAAGGTGCCGATGTAAAGCAGCGCCATGACCCACAGGTGCGGTTCCTTGACCGCCGCCAGTGAGCCCGCGACGTCACCCTTGGCGCTGGTCAGGTTGTCCATGTACTTCCATGCACCGAACGCGGCGAGCAGGATCAGCGGGATCCACATCAGCCCGGCCACCGGCAGGTTCACGGCCCCGGCGGCCAGGACCGTGATGGCCACGGGCACGGCGAGCTGTGCGACGGCGGCGCCCAGGTTTCCGCCTGCGGCGTTCAGTCCCAGCGCCCAGCCTTTTTCGCGGGCCGGATAGAAGAACGTGATGTTTGCCATCGAGCTGGCAAAGTTGCCGCCGCCGAACCCGGCCAGGGCGGCCACCAGCAACATCACGCCGAACGGTGTGCCGGGGTTCGCGACGCACAGCGCCAGCCCGGTCGAGGGGACCAGCAGCAGCATGGCCGAGACGATGGTCCAGTTCCGGCCGCCGAAGCGCGGGACCATAAATGTGTAGGGGATCCGGAGGGTGGCGCCCACCAGGCTGGGCATGGAGATCAGCCAGAAGATCTCGTTGGTGGAGAACCGGAACCCGGCCGCGGGAAGCTGCACCACCACAATGGACCAGAGCTGCCAGACCACGAAGCCCAGGAACTCGGCGAAGATGGACCAGTTCAGGTTCCGGCGTGCGATGCCGCGGCCCACGGACTCCCACTGGGCTTTGTTCTCGGCGTCCCAGTTGGCGATCCAGCGGCCCGGGCGGAACTCCAGTGCGGGGGCGCCGGCTGCGGTGCGTACGGAGCCGCCGTCGGGGCCGGCGTTGTGGTTCGGGGAAACACCGGTAGCGGCGTCTGCAATGCGGTCAACAGTCACGGGGACCTCCTTCAGGTGTCCCTCCAAACTAGGGAGGCCGCGTTTCCGGGACGCTCGCGCTTTGTTAACGTGCTGTGACGTTTGGCTATCGGCGCTTTTGTGACGGTGTGAGGCGTTAGTGCAGGCCGCCGTCGGGGTGTCCATGACGCGGGACGACACGCCGCGTCCAAATAGTGGAACATTTGTCCATTGACTGGACGGGGGGAACTATTATCAGACATATATCCACTCCCTTGCCGGACGTCCCCGCGCAGCCTGTGCGGTCGCCAGCCGGTCTCGATGAAAGCGTCACTACATGTCATCCACTGCCACTTCGACGGAGCAGGCGCCTGCCAAGAAGGTGAACTCGCGCGGCCGCGTGATCGTCGCCAGCCTGATCGGCACCACCGTTGAGTTCTACGACTTCTACGTCTACGCCACGGCCGCCGTGCTGGTCTTCCCGAAGCTCTTCTTCCCGGGCCAGAACGAAACCACCCAGCTCCTGAGCTCCTTCGCCGTCTTCGGCGTCGCGTTCATCGCCCGCCCGCTCGGCTCGATCGTGTTCGGCCACTTTGGTGACAAGTTCGGCCGCAAGGGCACCCTCGTGGCGTCCCTGCTCACCATGGGCATCGCCACCTTCCTGATCGGCTGCCTTCCGACGGCGACCGTCCCTGGCTGGTCCTTCTGGGCCCCGGCCCTGCTGGTGGTCATGCGCTTCGCCCAGGGCCTGGCCCTCGGCGGTGAATGGAGCGGCGCAGCCCTGCTCGCCACCGAGAACGCCCCGGCCAACAAGCGCGCCATCTACGGCACGTTCCCGCAGCTGGGCGCCCCCATCGGCTTCATCATCGCCAACGTGATCTTCCTGGTCTTCAGCTACACACTGACCCCTGCGGCCTTCGAGTCCTGGGGCTGGCGTGTGCCGTTCCTGGTCAGCGCCGTGATGGTCATCATCGGCCTGTACGTCCGCCTGAAGCTGATCGAAACCCCGGCCTTCACCAAGGTCATCGAGTCCAACGAGGTCGCCAAGCTGCCCCTGGGCCGGGTCTTCAAGAGCAGCTGGCGCCAGCTGATCCTGGGCACCTTCATCATGCTGGCCACCTACGTGCTCTTCTACCTGATGACCACGTTCACCCTGACCTACGGCACCCGCGCATCCAGCCTGGATGCCGCTAAGGCCGCCGCGGAGAAGGCCGGCAAGCCGATGACCGATGCGGCAGCCGCCGCCTTCGTCCCGGGCCTGGGGTTCACCCGCAACGACTTCCTCTGGATGCTGATTGCCGGCGTCGTCTTCTTCGGCATCTTCACCCTCGTCTCCGGTCCGCTGGCTGAAAAGTACGGCCGACGCAAGATGCTGATCGCGGTCACCGCCGGCATCTTCGTCTTCGGCCTGCTGTTCGTTCCGCTCTTCAGCGGCGGCTTCGTGGGCACCATGGCCCTGCTGATCATCGGCTTCTCGCTGATGGGCCTGACGTTCGGACCGATGGGTGCGCTGCTGCCGGAACTGTTCCCGACCAACGTCCGCTACACGGGTTCGGCCATCAGCTACAACTTCTCCAGCATCCTGGGCGCTGCGGTGGCACCGTTCATCGCCGTCTGGCTCTGGGAAGCTGCCAAGGGCAGTTCGGTGCTGGTGGGCGTCTACCTCACCGTTATGGCCGTCCTGACCCTGGTCGCCCTGTTCGTAAGCAAGGAAACCCGCGACCTGGACTACGAGAACAACGTAGCCTGACGCTCCGGCCTTGGCTGGCGAAAAATGCCCGGTGTGTTCGCTGAACACGCCGGGCATTTGCGTGTCGCGGCAGGCGCGGGGATACGGGCCGGGACACCAGTGCGGGTGTACGACGGCGGCGCGCCCGGCACGCCGGACTAACTACCTAGCGCGCGTACCGCTCCACGAAGGCCCTAGCGGGCGTACCGCTCCGCGAAGTTGTGCAGGATCTTCATCGGCTCCGTCGCGCTGAACTGCCGGGCGTCGTCCATCAGGTCCTCGGCCGAGTCGCGCGGGAAGTAGCCGGCGTGCCGGTAGATGTCGATCCGGGTGATCAGGCCCTCGGCGTCGAGTTCGGGGTGGAACTGGGTGGCGTAGAGGTTGGCGCGGATCCGGAACATCTGCACAGGGCACGCCGCGGAGCCTGCCAGCAGCACGGCGCCGGGCGGCAGCACGGTGCACGCTTCCTTGTGGCCGACGAAGGCCGTGAACTGTTCCGGCAGGCCGCGCAGGAGCGGGTCCTGCCGGCCCTCCTGCGTCAGGCTGATGGTGACGCCGCCCAGCCCCTCGCCGTATGTCCGGTCAATCACAGCGCCCTGGTGCAGGCCCAGGGTGCCGACGCCGTAGCAGGCGCCCAGGAAGGGAAAGTCCTCAGCCACAATCCGGTCCAGAAGAGCAGCTAGTTCCCGCTCCACCCGGTGCTGGACGGCGCTTTTCCCGTCCGCGGGGTCGCTGGAAGTGAAGGGGCTGCCGCCGACGATCACGCCGGAGTACTTATCAAGGTCCAGGCGGGGGAGCGGGGCCGCCTCCATCCGGATCCTGTGCAGATCGGCCTTGTCCAGGCCGGTGTAGCGCAGGTAGGCGAGGTATTCGTCGTCGGCGGCGGCGTCCTCGGCGCGGGAGGCGAGGAGCAGGAATGGCTTCACGTAGCTAAGTCTGCCCCCGCCACCGGCGCCGGACCTATTCGGCCGTTTCGCCGTCCTCGATCATGGCGATGACAGCGCCCGCGGACACCGTTTCCCCGGCGGACGCGGAAAGCCCGATGACGATGCCGGCGCGGTGCGCGGTGAGCGGCTGCTCCATCTTCATGGCTTCCAGCACCACCACGAGGTCACCCTCGGACACACGGTCGCCTTCGGTGACGGCCACCTTCACGATGGTGCCCTGCATCGGCGAGGTCAGGGCGTTGCCGCCGGCCGGTGCAGCCGTGCCGGCGCTGCGGGAGCGCTTCTTGGCCTTGGCTGGCTTGCTGCCGCCGCTGATGGTGCCCAGCGAGGCCGGCAGCACCACTTCTAGGCGCTTGCCGCCGACCTCGACGACGACGCGCTGGCGTTCGCCGGCGTCGGCCGCCTCCTCGGCGGAGCCGGTCGGCGTCCATGCCGGGATGTCGTTGACGAAAGCGGTTTCGATCCAGCGGGTGTGGACCTTGAACGGCCCTTCGGCGGGGGCGAAATCGGGGTTGCTGACCACGGCGAGGTCGAACGGGATGACGGTGGGGATACCCTCGACCACCATCTCCTCAAGCGCGCGCCGGGAGCGCTGCAGGGCCTGGGCGCGGGTGGCGCCGGTGATGACCAGCTTGGAGAGCATGGAGTCGAAGTTGCCGCTGATCACGTCGCCCTGCTCCACGCCGGAGTCGATCCGTACGCCCGGGCCGGTGGGGTTCAACAGCTTGGTGATGGTGCCGGGGGCGGGCATGAAGTTCCTGCCCGGGTCCTCGCCGGTGATGCGGAACTCGATCGAGTGGCCGCGGACCTCGGGGTCGCCGTAGCCAAGTTCCTCGCCGCGCGCCAGCCGGAACTGTTCGCGGACCAGGTCGATTCCGGTGACTTCCTCGGATACGCAGTGCTCCACCTGGAGCCGGGTGTTGACCTCAAGGAAGGAGATGGTGCCGTCCTGGCCCACGAGGAATTCGCAGGTGCCGGCGCCGAGGTAGCCGGCTTCCTTCAGGATGGCCTTGGAGGATTCGTAGAGCCGCTGGTTCTGCTCGGCGGTGAGGAACGGGGCCGGGGCTTCCTCGACCAGCTTCTGGTTGCGGCGCTGCAGGGAGCAGTCGCGGGTGGACACGACCACCACGTTGCCGTGGGCATCGGCGAGGCACTGGGTTTCCACGTGTCGCGGGGCGTCCAGGAAGCGTTCGATGAAGCATTCGCCGCGGCCGAACGCGGCCGTGGCTTCGCGGACGGCGGATTCGAAGAGCTCGGGGATTTCCTCCCGGGTCCGAGCCACCTTGATGCCGCGTCCGCCGCCGCCGAAAGCCGCCTTGATGGCCACGGGCAGGCCGAACTTGTCCACGAACTCGAGGATTTCCTCGGCGGATTCGACCGGGTCGGCGGTGCCGGGGACCTGCGGCGCGCCCACCTTTTCGGCGATGTGGCGGGCCTGGACCTTGTCGCCGAGGGCGGAGATCGCCTCGGGGGAGGGGCCGATCCAGGTGATGCCCGCGGCGATCACCTTGGCGGCGAATTCTGCGTTTTCGGCGAGGAAACCGTAGCCAGGGTGGATGGCATCGGCGCCGGAGCGCCGGGCCACCTCGATCAGCTTGTCCATCACCAGGTAGGACTCCGCGGCGGTGTTGCCGCCCAGGGCGTAGGCCTCGTCGGCGAGTTTGACGTGCAGCGCGTCGCGGTCAGGGTCCGCGTACACGGCCACGGAGCCGATGCCTTCGTCGCGGGCGGCGCGGATGATGCGCACGGCAATTTCACCGCGGTTGGCGATCAGCACCTTGCTCAGGCGGTGGGTTCCCGGCGTGGTGGCGGCGGGCACTGGCGTTGCGGACTGCTCCGAATTAGCTGACAAGGCGTCTCCTTCTTTCCTTCAGGGAGCCTAGCGCGGTTTTGTGGGTTCCGCCGATATTACTTGCGGATTCCGCGCGTAAACGGCTGATCCTTTGTGGGTTTCCTACAAGGTGGTGCGAAATGGCTCACTCGGCGCGGATGTCGGCGGGGCTGGCTGCGCCGCCGGTCCAGAGCTCCGTGACGCCCACCTTGGCCTGGCCGAGGAGGCCGCGGAGGGTGGAGACGGAGAGCCCGACGACGGCGTGCGGGTCGCCGTCGACCTTGCGGATGAAGGCCCCGCCGTAGCCGTCGATGGTGAAGGAACCGGCGCACTGGAGCGGTTCGCCGGTGGCGATGTAGGTGTCGATCTCCGCCTCGCTCATCTCCATGAAGTGGACCTCGGCGGAGGAGACGGCACCGAGGGTCGCTCCGGAGCCGGGGCTGATGTCGGCGTCGGTGTCGCGGCAGTCCACCAGCCAGTGGCCGGTGTGCAGCACCCCCATGCCGCCGCTCATCCGGAGCATCCGCTCCTTGGCGACGTCGGCGGTGTAGGGCTTGCCGTGGGCCTCGCCGTCGAACTCGAAGACAGAGTCGCAGCCGAGCACCAGTGCGCCGTGCGCCTCCGGGAGCGAGGCGACGGCCTCGGCCTTGGCGCGGGCCAGCAACAGGGCCGTGTCATGCGGGTCGGTCACGCCGTACCGGGCCTGCACGGCGTCCTCGTCAACATCGGAAACCAGGACTTCGTGGGCGATGCCGGCGTTGGCAAGCAGCTTGGTGCGGGCGGGGGACTGGGAGGCAAGGATGAGGCGGGTCACGGCACCAGCGTAGTGCCTTGGGGTGACAGTGTGGCGGGATAGGTAGCAGCCGTCGGCGGCAGAGCTCGACGGATCTCGGCCGAATGGCAGGAGCGCGACTCTATAGGGCGCGGCCTTATATTGTCAGACCCCTCCGATTGAATTGAGTCATGGAAGGCGATCGGAAGCTTTTCGGGGATTCTGTCGCTTCGGGCCAGGTGGTGGGAGACGCGGCGGCGATCATTGACGAGCTCCGGGCTTTGGAAGATCGCAAGTCCGCGATCTCAGCCAGACAGGCCTGCCTGGCCGTGGAGCTGGATCTTGCGCGGCGGCGGGAACAAGCCGACGCCGGGATGTCGGCGGACAAACTCGGTGCCGGGGTCGGGGCCGAAGTCGCCCTCGCGCGGCGCGAATCCCCCGCCAAAGGCTCGAGGTTGCTGGGCCTGGCCCGGGCGCTCGTAACCGAGATGCCGCACACCCTCGCCGCTTTGGAGTCGGGGCAGTTGAACGAGTGGCGGGCCACGCTCCTAGTCCGCGAAACCGCCTGCCTGGACGCAACCGACCGGGCCGCTGTCGACGAAGAACTCGCCGCCGACACCGGCACGTTCGACGGCGCCGGCGACCACGCCATCGTCTCCGCAGCCAAATCCGCCGCCTACCGCCACGACCCCCGCTCCGTCACCCAACGCGCCGCCCACGCCGACACCGAACGCAGCGTCAGTCTCCGCCCGGCCCCGGACACCATGTGCTACCTCACGGCCCTGCTCCCCGTCGCAGCCGGAGTCGCCGCCTACGCCGCCCTCAGCCGGCACGCCGACAGCGCCCGCGCCACCGGAGACCCACGAACCCGCGGCCAGGTAATGGCCGACACCCTGGTCGAACGGGTTACCGGCACCCCGGGAGGGATCACCGGCATCGAAGTCCAACTCGTCATGACCGACCGGACCCTCCTGACCGGAGGCAATGTGCCCGCCCGCCTCCCCGGCTACGGCATCGTCCCTGCCGGATGGGCCAGAAAACTCCTGGCGAGTAAGGGTGAAAACCCCGAGTTCGGAACTTGGGTTCGGAGGCTCTACACCGCTCCAGGCACCGGCGAACTCATCAGCATGGACTCGCGGGCCCGACTGTTCCCCGCCGGGCTGCGCCGTTTCATCGAAACCCGCGACAGCACCTGCCGCACGCCTTACTGCGACGCGCCCATCCGGCACCTGGACCACATCGTCCCCTGGTACCGCGGCGGAGAAACCACAGCAGCCAACGGCGCCGGGCTCTGCGAAGCCTGCAACCAAACCAAAGAAACCCCCGGCTGGACCGCACAGCAACGCCCCGGACCCGGGCGGCACACCATCCAGCTCACCACCCCCACCGGCCACAGCTACCGCTCCACAGCAGCCCCGCTGCCGGGGACCGGACCACCTAGCAGGTTTATTCGGGGGAGTGCCGTGGCGGAAGTTCGAAATCCGGAATCGGACCCCGACCCGGAAGCGGACCCGATCAGCAAACGCCGCCGCGCTCGCCACCGACGGGCAAAAACCCTGCTGCAGGCTCGCGTGGCGAATCGGGCTGCGGCTTGAGGGTACATCCAGCCAACAACCGGTTCGCCCGCCCACCAACAAAGCCGCCCGCCGATCGCAATGATCGACGGGCGGCCAGGTCGGACCAAACGGCCCCGGGCGCCTACCGTTACCGGGCCGCGGCCGCCGCTGGCTCGGCGTCACCGGCGTCAGTCTCCGCGGCGGACGCGGGCTTGCGCAGCTTGGCGCCTTCGACGTCGACGTCCGGCAGGATGCGGTCCAGCCACTTCGGCAGCCACCAGGCCTTGCTGCCCAGCAGGTACATCACGGCCGGGACGATGGTCATGCGCACCACGAAGGCGTCCACCAGCACACCGAAGGCCATCGCGAAGCCCAGCGGCCGCACCATGTTCAGGTGCGAGAATATGAAGCCGGAGAACACGCTGACCATAATGATCGCGGCCGCGGTGACCACGGCCGAGGCGTGGCTGAACCCGGTGCGGACCGCGTGTTTGGCCGTTTCGCCGTGCATGTAGGACTCCCGCATGCCGGAGGCGATGAAGACCTGGTAGTCCATGGCCAGGCCGAACAGCACACCGATAAGGATGATGGGCAGGAAGCTCAGTACCGCGCCGGGGTTCTCGACGCCGAACACGGAGCCCAGCCAGCCCCACTGGTACACCGCCACAACGCCGCCGAACGCCGCCGCGAGCGAGAGCAGGAAGCCGCCGGTGGCCAGCAGCGGCACCACGATGGATCGGAACACCAACAGCAGCAGGATCAGGGACAGCCCGACGACGATCGCCAGGTACGGCGGGAGCGCGTCACCGAGTTTGGTGGAGACATCCACGTTGCCGGCGGTCTGGCCGGTCAGGCCGATGCTGACGCCGGTGCTGTCCTTGATCTGGCCCTTCTCGGCGCGCAGCTCGGAGACCACCTTCACGGTGCTGGCGCTGGCCGGGCCTTCGGTGGGCAGGACCTGGAACACCGCGGTCCGGCGGTCCTCGCTGAGGGCCAGCGGGATGGCGGCCGCCACGTTGTCCGTGGCGCGCAGGATGTCCGCGACGTCGAGCTGTTTGCTTTGTGCTTCGGCGGCGGTCAGCCCTGCGGGGAAGTCGCCCACCACGATGATCGGGCCGGTCATGCCCTCGCCGAAGCTGCGCTTGGTGACGTCATAGGCCTTGAACGCCTGCGAGGCCACCGGCTCGGAGCTGGCGTCGGGAAGGGCCAGGCGCAGCTGGCTCGCGGGCAGCGCCACCACTCCCAGCAGCAGCACCCCGGCCAGCAGCGACAACCACGGGTGCCGCGTGACCACGCCGCCCCAGCCGTGGCTGCTGCGGTATTCGTCCCGGGCCCGGTCCTCGGTGTCGTGGCCCGGCGCGGCGTTGTGCCGGTCAGCCTTCGCCCAGGCGCGCTTGGAAACCAGCCGGCGGCCCACCAGCGACAGGACGGCCGGCGTCAGGGTCAGGGCAACGACGACGGCGACAGCCACCGTGGCGGCGGCGGACAGGCCCATCACGGCCAGGAACGGCAGCCCCGGCACCACCAGGGCGGAGAGGGCGATGATCACCGTGAGGCCGGCGAAGAGCACGGCGTTTCCGGAGGTGCCGGTGGCCAGGGCCACGGATTCCTCGGTGTCCATGCCGGCGAGCAGCTGGCCGCGGTGCCGGTTGACGATGAAGAGGGAGTAGTCGATGCCCACTGCGAGGCCGAGCATCAGGGCCAGCATGGGGGAGATCGAGCTCATGTCGAAGGCGCCGCTGAGCGCGAATGTGCCGCCGACGCCGACGGCTACACCGACGATCGCCATCAGCAGGGGCAGGCCTGCGGCGATCAGGGTGCCGAGCATCACGATCAGGACCAGGGCCGCCACGGCGATGCCGATGATCTCCGCGGTGCCGAAGATCTCGGAGATGTCCTCGCTGATTTCCTTGCTGGGCAGCGCGGTCACGTTGGCGGCGGATACTTCCTTGACGATGTCTTGGACGTTCTGGCGCACCTCCGGCTTGAGCCCGTTGATCGAGGTCTTGAACTGGACCTGCGCGATCGCGGCCTTGCCGTCCTCGGAGACAAACCGCAGGCCCTTGGAGGCGTCCAGCTGGCGTTTGCCCAGGGCCAGTTTGGCGTCACCGGACGCTAGTTCCTTCTTCCCGGCGTCGAGCTTTGCCTGGCCAGCGGCGAGGGCTGCCTTCTGCTGCCCGAGTTGGGCCTCGATGGCAGCGGGCGGCAGGCCCGCGGCGGCCATCTGCTTCTCGGCGTCGGCCAGCTGGGCCTTGCCGGCGGCGAGCTCGGCGGCGGCCTTGTCCAGCTGGGTCTTGCCGGCAGCGGCTTTCTGCTGGCCCGCGGTGAGGTCGGTGGAAGCCTTGTCCAGCTGGGCCTGGGTAGTGAAGGGGTCCACGGTGCCCTGCACGTCGGGGAGGGTCTTCAGCTTGGCCAGGGCCGCCGAGACGGCCTCCTTGCCGGCCTGGGAGAACTGCGCGTCATTGGCTTCGAAGACGATGCTCGCGGATCCGCCGGAGGAGGACGGGAGTTCCTTCTTGAGCTTGTCCGCCATCTGCTGGGTCTCGGTGCCCGGGATCTGGAAGTTGTTGGACAGGGTGCCGTGGAAGGCCGCCGCGGCTCCGCCGACGGCCACCATAACGGCGAGCCAGAGGGAGATGACCAGCCAGCGGTGGCGGTAGGAGAACTTGCCGAGGCGGTAGAGCAACAGAGCCATGTCAGGACCGATCTTGGGAAGGGGCGGGGCTGGAGGCCGCGGGGGCCGCCGGGATGGCGAATCCGGAGCCCAGCAGGCTCATGGAGTCGATAAGGAGCTGGCGAAGCGTGGACAGCGACTCCGCGGACAGGGAGCCCCCGCAGCGGTCGAACCAGACGTCCATGGCGGCCTTGCCGCAGTAGATGACGGAGCCGGCCAGTGCGCGCAGGTACAGTTCGTCGACCTCGACGCCGGTGCCCGGGGTGAAGCGTTCCCTGGCGGCGTCGATGATCTCGGCCGCGCAGTGGTCCCACGCTTCGAGCTCGGACCGGTTCAGCTGCGGGTTGGACTGGCTGAGGCTGTAGAGCTCGGCCAGCGGGGCCACGGTCATGGGGTCGGCCAGGGCAACCAGGGCCGCCCGGGCCGATTCCAGGATGGGCTCGGTGGAGGGGCGGAGCCGGAACTGCTGCAGCGCGGTGTCCAGGAACCCCTGCGTGACCGAGGCGATGGCACCCTCGGTGCTGCTGAAGTAGTTGAAGAACGTCCGACGGGAGATCCCGGCGGTCTCGGCGATGTCCTCCACCGTAAAATTGCCGGGACCTTTGTCGCGGAGCAGGCCGTGCGCGGCGTCCGTGATGGCCTGCCGGGTGGCGGTCTTGTTCAGTTCACGGCGCGACGGCGGTGCGGCTGTGCCCGGCGGGCCCGCGAGGGGAGGAGTAGGCATGCGCTTACACTATGTGCATGTTTGCACTCCGTGCAACTTTGTGGCGACGGGATACGCCCCGGAAATCGTCAGCTGCTGAGCTGGATGGACTGGCCCGTGGCGCCGGGCTCGCCCTCGCGCAGCGGAATCGCGAAGACCGCCGTCCCGTAGGCGCAGATCTCCGTCCAGTTGTTGGCCATATGCGCGGTATCGAACCGCATGGCCACAATGGCATTGGCGCCCCGCTGGGCGGCCTCGGCGGTCATTCGGGCCATGACCTCCTGCCGGCTCTCGTAGAGCACCTGCGTCAGCTCGCGCAATTCACCGCCGGCCAGGGACCGGAGGCCCGCGACCACCTGAGCGCCGACGTCCCGCGACCGGACGGTCAGGCCCATAACTTCGCCGAAGACGGCGTCGATCCGGTGGCCGGGGATCTCGTTGGATGTGACGATCAGCATGACCTGAGCCTAGCCACCCGGCGGCCCTGTGCAAGGGGCCGGTGCGGGAAATGCGCACCAACATTCACAGGAACATAAAAGGTTCCCAACAGCTCCCACAGAACCTCGTGGCCCAGACTGGAAGTACCTTGTGAGTAGGACGTAGGCAACGGAGCCGTCGCTGGACGGCAGATCCAGGAGAGCGCACATGACACGCACGAAGAGCATCACGCTGGGCATTTCGGCCGGTGTCCTCGCCATCGGCGCGGGCCTTGGTATCGCCGGGATGGCCTCCGCCACCACGACGCCGGCGCCCAGTCCCAGCGCCAGCGCCTCGCCCGATGCGCGGAACGGGGAGCCGGGCGACGGGATGGGGATGCGCGGTGGCCATGGCCACGGCGGCGAACGGGGAGGTTTCGGCGGCGTGCGCGTCACGGAACTCGCCACCAAGCTCGGCGTTGACAAGACCAAGCTCACCGACGCTTTGAAGGCCTTCCGCGACGCCCACAAACCGGCTGAGCGGCCGGCCGAAGGAACCCGACCGGACCGCACGGCCCTGGAGGCAGAACTGGCCAAGTCCCTCGCGTCGTCGTTGGGCATCGACGAGGCCAAGGTCAAGACGGCCCTGTCCGAACTCCGCACCGCTGAGCAGGCCGACCACGCCGCGGCCCTGAAGAGCAGGCTGGACAAGGCCGTCAGTGACGGGAAGCTGACGCAGGCCGAAGCCGATGCGGTCACCAAGGCCGTTGAGAAGGGCGTCATCGGCGGCGGCGGGCGCTGACACAACACCTCCGGCCCCGCGAACCACGCCTGAGCACCGAATCTGAACACAAACGTAGTCCCCGGGAGAAGATCCCGGGGACTACGTTCGTTCGGCGGAGAGTGCAGCGGYGGAGAGGGCAGTTTCTGCCCGCGGCCTAGGCGGAGGTCCCAGCCAGCTCGCGCTCGCGTGCCGGGGCGCCGTCGTCGGCAGCGTCAACAGCGTCATCGGTGAACGGGTCGCCGTTGCGCGGGGCGTTGTACAGCGCCTCATCCAGGATGCCCTGGCGCTTGGCAACGATGGTGGGGACCAGCGCCTGGCCTGCCACGTTGACGGCGGTGCGGCCCATGTCCAGGATCGGGTCGATGGCCAGCAGGAGCCCGACGCCGGCCAGCGGCAGTCCCAGGGTGGAGAGCGTCAGGGTCAGCATCACCACGGCTCCGGTGGTTCCGGCGGTCGCAGCGGAGCCCAGCACGGAAACCAGGGCGATCAGCAGGTACTGGCTGAAATCGAGCTGGATGCCGAAGAACTGGGCCACGAAGATCGCGGACACAGCCGGGTAAATCGCGGCGCAGCCGTCCATCTTGGTGGTGGCGCCCAGCGGCACGGCGAAGGAGGCGTAGCCGCGGGGAACACCGAGGGAGCGTTCGGTCACGCGCTGGGTCAGGGGCAGCGTGCCCACCGAGGAGCGGGAGACGAAGGCCAGCTGCACGGCGGGCCAGACGCCGGAGAAGTACTGCTTGACGGAGAGGCCGTGGCTGCGGACCAGGATGGGGTAGACGACGAACAGCACCAGGGCCAGGCCGGCGTAGATGGCGACCGTGAACTTCCCGAGCGAACCGATGGTGTCCCAGCCGTAAACGGCTACGGCGTTGCCGATCAGGCCGACGGTGCCGAGCGGGGCGATCCGGATGATCCACCACAGGACCTTTTGGATCACGGCCAGGGCCGAGGCGTTGAGGTTCAGGAACGGCTCGGCGGCCTTGCCCACCTTCAGGGCGGCGACACCGACGGCGATCGCGATCACCAGGATCTGCAGCACGTTGAAGCTCACGACGGTGGTGGTGGCGCCGTCGGCGACCGTGGTGCTCGCACCCAGGCCCAGGAAGTTCTTCGGGAAGAGTCCGATCAGGAAGGCCCACCAGCTGCCGACCTTGGTCGGGGCCTCGCCCTGTCCGGAGATGCCGGTGTTGGCGCCGGGCTGCAGGATGACGCCCAGACCGATGCCGATCAGCACCGCGATCAGCGAGGTGATGGCGAACCAGAGCAGCGTGTTCCAGGCCAGCCGGGCTGCGTTGGAGACGGCGCGGAGGTTGGAAATGGAGCTGACGACGGCCGTGAAAATCAGCGGCACAACGGCGGTCTGCAGCAGCGAGACGTAGCTCGAGCCGATGGTCTGCAGGGTGGCGCCGAGGGCGTTGGGGTTGGTCTTCGTGCTGCCCGTGTACTTCGCGAGCAGGCCGAGGCCCAGGCCCACGATCAGGGCGGCGATGATCTGGAAGCCGAAGGAGCCGGCCCATTTGGGCAGCTGGAAACCGGGCTTGCCTGCGGTGGCGGGGGTGCTTGTCTGAGTGGTCACCCGGCTACGCTAGGACCGTGGCTTTTAGCACGGCCAACGAACGTTGAGAAATGTTACGCGTTGCCGCTCCGTCGCCCGCGCCGAAACCCCCGGAAYTCCGCCGAAAGACCATGCGTTTGTGAAGTTATTCCAGCCCGGGGTGTGGTGATTGTCTCGCCATCGGGGTGGCGCTTCGCGGCAACTTTTCCGAAAAACGTTGCCGCGAAGTGCTGTCTCGATGCGGAACCGGCGCCTAGAGTGATCGCCATGGCTATCGCACGCTTCCCGACCGTCGTCCTGGATTGTCCCGACCCCAACGCCCTGGCGGAGTTTTATGGCGCCCTGCTCGACTGGAAGGTCGAGCACGACGACGACGGCGGCTGGAGCTCGGTCCGCGCCGAGTACGGCGATTCGATGAGCTTCCAGAAGGTGGACTCCTTCCGGCCGCCGCAGTGGCCCGGCCAGGAAGTCCCGCAGCAGATGCACCTCGACTTGGTCGTCGATGACCTGGACGACGCAGAGGCGGCGGTGCTCGGGCTCGGCGCTGCCAAGCACGAACACCAGCCGGGGACCACCTTCCGGGTCTTCCTCGACCCGGCCGGCCACCCCTTTTGCCTCTGCCTCAGCTAAACCCGCCCGCGGACAAGAGTGCGGGCGGGAGAACGCCTACCCCAGCAGCGCCCGCTTGAGGGTGTCCAGCCCCACGGAGCCCATGTTGAGCGCCTTGGTGTGGAAGGCCTTGAGGTCGAAGCCCGGACGGGATTCGAGCTCGGCGCGGATCTGCTCCCAGAGCCGCTGGCCCACCTTGTACGACGGCGCCTGCCCCGGCCAGCCGAGGTAGCGGGTGAACTCGAACTTGAGCTGGCCCTCGCTGATGGCGAGGTTCTGCTTCAGGAACTCGTACCCGGTGTCCGGAGTCCAGGTGCCCGACCCCCAACGCTCGGGCACCTCCAACTCCAGGTGCACGCCGATGTCGAACACCACCCGGGCGGCCCGCATGCGCTGCATGTCCAGCATGCCCATGTGGTCGCCCGGATCCTTCAAATAGCCAAGCTCCTGCATCAGCTTCTCCGCATACAGGGCCCAGCCTTCGCCGTGGCCGGACGTCCAGCAGACGTTCCGGCGCCACTTGTTCAGCAGCTCGCGGCGGTAGGTGGCGGTGGCCACCTGCAAGTGGTGGCCCGGAACACCCTCGTGGTAGACCGTGGTGGTCTCGGCCCAGGTGGTGAAGGTGTCCTCGCCCGGCGGGACTGACCACCACATGCGGCCCGGACGGCTGAAGTCGTCCGACGGTCCGGTGTAGTAGATGCCGCCTTCCTGGGTGGGGGCGATCTTGCACTCGAGGGTCTTCATGGCCTCCGGGATGTCAAAGTGCACGCCGGCGAGGTCCGCGACGGCCTTGTCGGAGAGCTCCTGCATCCAGGCCCGGAGGGCGTCGGTGCCCTTGAGCTGGCGGGAGGGGTCGTTGTCCAGGATTTCCTTGGCCTCCGCGATGGAGGCGCCCGGCCGGATCTGGTTGGCGACCCGCTCCTGTTCGGCGATCAGGCGGTCCAGCTCCTGGACACCCCAGGCATACGTCTCCTCCAGGTCCACGGTGGCGCCGAGGAAGGACCGCGAGGCCAGGGCGTAGCGCTCGCGGCCGACGGCGTCCTTCTCCGGGGCGGCCGGCAGCAGTTCGGCTTCCAGGAAGCCGGCGAGCCGGGCGTAGGCAGCGCGGGCGGCGGCAGCACCGGCGTCGAGCTTGGCCTGCACGTCCTCGGGGAGCGGGCCCTCGGCGGTGGTTGCCTCGGCGGCCAGCTTGGCGAAGAACCCGTCGTCGGCGGCGTGCTTGGTGGTCTGTTCGATGACGATCCGCACCTGCCGGGCCGCGGAGACGCGGCCGGCGTCCCGGGCCGTACGCAGGGACACGATGTAGCCGTCCAGCGCGGGCGGAACGTTGTGGGCGCGGCCGGCAATGTGGTCCCACTGCGCGGCCGTGTCCATCGGCATCAGGTCAAAGATCGCCCGGATTTCCTGCGCGGGGGAGGCGATGTTGTTCAGGTCGGCCAGGTCCCAGCCCGAATCGTGGATTTCCAGCTGCAGCCCCAGGCGTTCCCGCATGGCATCGAGGGTAACGGCGTCGACGTCGTCCGCGGGCTCCAGGCCGTCCAGCGCGGCGAGGGCCTCGCGCGCGGCGGCAGCGAACTCCTCGTGTCCGGCCGGGGAGAAGTCCGGGTACTCGGTCTCGTGGCCCGGCAGGCCCAGCTCGGTGGCGAAACTCGGGTTAAGCCGGATCAGCGTGTCCGTGAACGCGTCGGCAACGCCGTCGATCGCGGTCTGCGGGCGCGACGGCACCGGGGTGGCGGGGGAGGTGTTGTGGTTTGTTTCGGTAGTCACCCGATCGAGACTAGCCGCACCGGGCCAGTTATGAAAGGGTTACTGAACTTTTCTTAGCCGCGGCTGCGCTTCCACGAACCCGGGCCCGGTTTCGGTGCCAGCTGGAGCTGCTGCCGCCGGATCCAGTGCCGCGCGGTCGGCTTCTCCGCAGCCGCCGCCTCGCCGCTCCCGAGGGCGAGGACGACGGCGGTCAGCGCCGCAAGTTCCTCCGCCGTCGGCTCGCCCTTCGCGATGGCGAGCAGCGGCTGCTCCGGTGCCGTCAGGCCGGGTTCGCCGGTGCTGTCGGGGGCGGTCACAGCGGGATGTTCCCGTGCTTTTTGGCCGGCAGGCCGGCGCGTTTGTCGCGCAGGGCGCGCAGGCCTTTGATGATCTGCAGGCGGGTTTCCGACGGCGCGATGACGGCGTCGACGTAGCCGAGCTGGGCGGCCTGGTACGGGTTGAGGAGTTCCTCCTCGTACTGCTGGATGACCTCGGCACGCTTGGCCTCAACGTCGCCGCCGGCCTCGGCGACGGCGGCCAGCTCGCGGCGGTACAGGATGTTCACCGCGCCCTGGGCGCCCATCACGCCGATCTGCGCGGTGGGCCAGGCCAGGTTGAGGTCGGCGCCGAGCTTCTTGGACCCCATCACGATGTACGCCCCGCCGTAGGCCTTGCGCGTGATGACGGTCAGCTTGGGAACCGTGGCCTCGGCGTAGGCGTAGAGGAGCTTGGCGCCGCGGCGGATGATGCCCTGGAACTCCTGGTCCTTGCCCGGCAGGAAGCCCGGAACGTCCACGAGGGTGATGATCGGGATGTTGAACGCGTCGCAGTGCCGCACGAACCGGGCGGCCTTCTCCGACGCGGCAATGTCCAGCGTGCCGGCGAACTGCATGGGCTGGTTGGCGACGATGCCGACCGTGTGGCCCTCGACGCGGCCGTAGCCGATCATGACATTCGGCGCGTACAGCGACTGCATCTCCAGGAAGTGCCCGTCGTCGACGATCTGCTCGATCACCTTGCGCATGTCGTAGGGCTGGTTCGCGGAGTCCGGGATGAGGGTATCCAGGGCGAGGTCGTCGTCGTCGGTCTCCGGCTGCTGGCTGTGCTCGAGCACCGGAGCTTCGGCGAGGTTGTTGGACGGCAGGAAGTCCAGCAGTTCGCGGACGAACTCGACGGCGTCCGCCTCATCGGCGGCGAGGTAGGTGGACGTGCCGGTGTTGGCGTTGTGCTGCCGTGCGCCGCCGAGGGTCTCCATGTCCACGTCCTCGCCGGTGACGGTCTTGATGACGTCCGGACCGGTGATGAACATGTGCGAGGTCTTGTCCACCATGACCACGTAGTCGGTCAGGGCGGGGGAGTAGGCCGCGCCGCCGGCGGAGGGGCCCATGATGAGCGAGATCTGCGGGACGACGCCGGACGCGTGGACGTTGTTGCGGAAGATGTCCGCGAACATGGCGAGGGATGCCACGCCTTCCTGGATGCGGGCGCCGCCGCCGTCGAGGATGCCCACCACGGGGCAGCCGTTGCGGAGCGCGAACTCCTGGACCTTGACGATCTTCTCGCCGTTGACCTGGCTCAGGGAGCCGCCGTACACGGAGAAGTCCTGGCTGTAGACCGCCACGGGCCGGCCATCGACAGTGCCGTAGCCAGACACGAGGCCGTCACCCAGCGGCTTCTTCTTCTCCATACCGAACGCCGTGGAGCGGTGCACGGCGAGGGCGTCCAGTTCCACGAAGGAACCGGCGTCGAGGAGGAGGTCGATGCGCTCGCGGGCAGTGTTCTTGCCGCGGGCGTGCTGTTTCGCGACCGCTTCCGGGCCGGAGGGCTGCTCGGCACGGGCCTGGCGGTCGCGGAAATCGGCAATCTTTCCCGCGGTCGTGGTCAGATCGTGGCTCATCAAGTGTCTCCGGCTCTGTTGTTCTAGCGGTTGTACTCTGTGCTGGTGCTCGGCGGCCGCGCTTAAGTGGATTCCACACAAAAACCTGGCCGTGCTGGCAAGTCTAATGACGGTTTTGGTCCAAGCCGCTGTAGAAAACCTACAATTTTCCCTCGACGTCCCGCCGCACCCCCGCATTCCGCGGGAGTCCGGGCTGGTCCGCTTCCGCCGGCGTCGGCGCCCCAACTGTGGCCCGGCCACCCGGGAATCCACTATGTTACTGGCCGGTAACATCGGCTAGAGTGTGCGTATGACTTCAAGCAACGACGCTTCGGACAGCACCCAGCACCCGGGCCCGCAGGGACCCTACCAGGCCACCGGCTCCCTGGCGGGCCGCACCATCCTGATGTCCGGCGGCAGCCGGGGAATCGGCCTGGCGATCGCCACCCGGGCCGCCCGCGACGGCGCGAACATTGTGCTCCTGGCCAAGACCGGGCAGCCGCATGCCAAGCTCGAAGGCACGGTGTACTCCGCGGCCGAGGCGATTGAGGCCGCCGGGGGCCAGGCGCTGCCGCTGGTGGGCGATGTCCGCAACGACGCCGACGTCGCCGGCGCGGTGGCGTCCGCCGTCGAGCGTTTCGGCGGGATCGACATTGTCATCAACAACGCCTCCGCGATCGACCTCTCCAAAACCGACGGCCTGGACATGAAGCGGTATGACCTGATGCAGGACATCAACGTCCGCGGCACGTTCCTCCTCTGCAAGCTCGCCCTGCCGGCGCTGCGCGAATCCACCGCCGGGCAGATCCTCACCCTGTCCCCGCCGCTGAACCTTGACCCCAAGTGGGCCGGCCTGCACCTGGCGTACACCATGGCCAAGTACGGCATGAGCCTGACCACCCTGGGCCTGGCCGAGGAGTTGAAGGTGGACGGGATCAGCGTGAATTCGCTGTGGCCGTGCACCCTGATCGACACCGCCGCGATCCGCAATATGCCCGGCGGCGAGCAGATCGTCCGCGGCGCCCGCGGTCCGCAGATCATGGCCGACGCTGCCCACGCCATCCTCACGGCCGGCAACGCGATTCCGGCCTCCGGGAGCTGGAGCGGGAATTTCTACACCGACGAGGAGGTCCTGGCCGCGGCCGGGGTCACCGACTTCGCGCCGTACAGCCTTGGTGCGCCCGAGGACCGGCTGGTACCTGACATTTTCCTCTGAGTTTCCGGCGGGTTCGCACCTTTAAGAGGCTCTGCGGTGCCTGGCCAGGCGCCCTCCAGGCGGTTACTCGGTAGGATTCAAGCATGGAAGACGCACAGGAGTCACCGGACCGTCCGCCCCTGGACCAGGGCGCCCTGGGCGATGCCGCCTTCCTGTCCGCGAACGGTATTGCGCAACTGACCGTCGTCGAATCCACCGGCTCCACCAACGCGGACCTGCTGCGCGGCGTGAGTGTCGATCCCAATGCCTGGCCGGACCTGTCCGTGCTCACCGCCGAATTCCAGACCGCCGCCCGGGGCCGTCTGGACCGGCAGTGGGAAGCGCCGGCCCGCAGCTCCATCTCCGTCTCGATCGTGCTCCGGCCTGTCAACGCCGAGGGCAGGCCCTTGCCCACCCAGACGTACTCATGGCTGTCGCTGCTCGCGGCCCTCGCGCTGCGGGAGGCGCTGCTGGAGACCGCCGGGATTCCGGCCGAACTCAAGTGGCCCAATGATGTGCTGGTCCGCGGCAAGAAGATCGCCGGCATCCTCGCCCAGCTGGGCCCCATGGGCGACGGCGCCGTGCCCCCTGTCATCCTTGGCACCGGCCTGAACGTCACCCTGACGGCGGCAGAACTCCCGGTCCCCACCGCCACCTCGGTGCTGCTCGAGGGCCCCGCCACCGTGGACCGGACCGTCCTGCTCAAGAGCTACCTGTCCCGCTTCGCCACGCTGTACCGCAGCTTCTGCAACGCCGATGGCGACCCCGCCGCCGGGATGGCCGGCGGCCCCTCGCTGCACAAGCGCGTGGAGCACGTCCTGACGACCCTCGGCAAGCAGGTGCGCGCCCAGCTCCCCGGCGACCACGAGATCATCGGCCATGCCAGCCGGCTGGATGAATACGGATCCCTGCTGGTGGTCGACGCCGCCGGGCACGAGCACGTGGTGACCGCCGGCGACGTCGTACACCTGCGCCCCTGGACCCCGCCCGGCGAGGCCGCCGGCGAAAGCGGCTATGCGTAAAGAGCTCCTCCCGGGCGAACAAGTAATTGTTGTGACCCGCCCCCAGCCCCGGACGCTGATTGGTCCGGCCCTGGTCCTGATCGTCGTCTCAGCCCTCACGGCCTTCGCCTGCGCCTGGATTGTGAAGGGCGGCCCGGTCCGGCTGATCCCGCTGGCCACCCCGGGCTGGACGCCGTGGCTGATCGGCCTCTGCCTGGCGCTGGCCGCCTGGGTGCTGCTGGCGTACTGCCTCCCGAGGACCGTGTCCTGGCATGCCAGCCGCTACACCCTGACCAGCCGGCGCCTGATTGCCCGTTACGGGATGCTGCGGCGCCGCGACCAGCAGATTCCGCTGGCCGCCGTGCGTAATGTGTTCATCGAACAGACCCTGCTCCAACGGACCCTGCGCTCGGGGAATATATCCTTGGATACCGGGTACCCCGCCAACACGGTGATTCCGGACGTCCCGGAGGTCATGACGTTCCGGAGCTTCATCCTCGACGCACTTGATGAACTTCCGGAGGGTGAAGTGTTTGACGCCCGCGACACGGTGCGCGGTCCCGACGATTGGCCCCTGGACATGAGAGAAGGTGGAAGAGATGAACGCTGAGCACGTGCACCCTGACACCGGACTCCTGGCCGCCGATCCCTCGGATGTCCCCGACGTGGTGCTCGACGCAGCCTCCCTCGAGGCCGCCGTCCTCGATTCCGTTGCGGCCTCCGACGCCGTTGACCCGGCGGACGCCGTTGATCCGGCGGACGCCGGGCCCGACGCCGAGCTGGACACCGACACCGACGCCGATCCGGGCACAGCCGCCGCCGATTCGGACGCCGACGCCGGCGCGGAGCCGCCGGTTGCCCCGCCCACCAGCACCATGTCCGCCGAACGGCTCGCCGCCAAAGCACTGGAGCAGCGCCTCCTCGGCGGCGAACGCAAGCTGCGCCGCCGCGAAATTGCCGCCGGGGCAGGGCTCTCGCTCCTTTCCGCCCGGAAACTCTGGCGCGCCCTCGGATTCCCCAATCTTGGCGATGAGGACGTCGCGTTCACCGAACGGGACCAGACGGCGCTGAACACGATTGTGGACCTGGTCCGCACCGGCAAACTCACCGAGGAAGCCGCTATCTCCGTGACCCGCGCCATCGGCCAGATGACGGACCGGATGGTGGTCTGGCAGATCGAGGCGCTGGTGGAGGACATGGTCCACCAGCAGGGGGTGACGGACGCCGTCGCCCGCAAACGGCTGGTCAGCGAACTGCCATCACTGGTGGACGCGCTGGAAGAAATGCTGGTCTACTCCTGGCGCCGCCAGCTCAACGCCGGAGTCCAGCGGCTGGCCGTGCGCGCCGAAGCCGGTCTTGCCTCCAGCGAGGAAGGCCGGGAAGGGGACGAGGACGACGCGCCGCTGCCCCTGGCCCGCGCCGTCGGTTTCGCGGACCTGGTCTCCTACACCAGCCTGTCCCGCCGCATGAACGAGAAAACCCTCGCCCAGCTGGTGCAGCGCTTCGAAAACAAGTGCGCCGAGATCATCTCCGTCGGCGGCGGCCGGCTGGTCAAGACCGTGGGCGATGAAGTCCTCTACATCGCCGAAACCCCGGCCGCCGGCGCCGAGATCTCCCTGGCCCTCGCCCAGGCCTTCAACGAGGACGAGATCCTGCCCCAGGCCCGCGTTGCCATGGTGTGGGGCCGGATCCTCTCCCGGCTGGGCGATATCTACGGGCCCACCGTCAATCTCGCCGCCCGGCTCACCGCGCTGGCCGATCCCGGGACCGTGCTGGTGGACTCCATGACCGCGGCCGCCCTCGAACGCGACGAACGCTTTGTGCTGCTGCCGCGGGACGCGGAAAACGTCCGGGGATTCGGCGAAATCCACCCGGTCGAGCTGCAGCGCGGCAGCGGAAGGGGCCTGGTCCTGGACTAGGCGCCCACGGGACACGCGCCCGGGCTTCCGTAACCCCGCGCCGGGGGTTTCTCTATTCGATGGTCAATATGTCATAGTCGTGGTTATCCGGCCACGCCAAGGCACTTCACCGCGCCCGCCGGGCGTGACTCTGGGGGACAGCAGCACATGAAGAACATCCTCGATACCGTGCGGGCACTAACACGCCCCGGTTTCCGTGCTGCCCCGCCCGTCTCCGCTGCCCGGCCCTCTGCTGCCCGTTCACGTGCGGGTCGTCGTCGTGTGGTGGTGGGGTCTTTTGTGGTGGCTGGTGTGGTGTTGGTGGCGGGTGCGGTGATTTATCCGGGGTTTAAGACCACTGAGGTGGATTTGAACGATGGTGGTGTGTGGGTGGTGTCGAAGGCGAAGAATGCTGTGGGGCGGTTTCGACGGTGAATGGTTTTGATGAGGAGAGTTCGGAGCCGGTGCTGTCGGGGGCGCAGGGGACGGTGTCGGTGGTGGGTGCTGATGACCGGATTTATAGTGCTG
The DNA here is from genome assembly GCF_056397605.1 of Arthrobacter sp. 05L44. Lineage (NCBI taxonomy): Bacteria > Bacillati > Actinomycetota > Actinomycetes > Micrococcales > Micrococcaceae > Arthrobacter > Arthrobacter sp. 05L44. The sequence goes on from NZ_JBFTNS010000005.1 coordinate 219,048, forward strand.
ATCCGGTGTCGGGCCGGGTGACGGTGACGAGTGTGGATGCGGATGGGCGGGCGACGGATTCGCAGGCGAGTACCTGGGAGGGTTTGAAGGGTGCCGGCGGTATCCAGTTGACCGTGGTGGGGGACCGGCCGGTGGTGTTGGATGCTGGCCGGGGGAAGTTGTTGTTGCCRGGCGGGCGTGAGTTGGGGTTGGCGGATGCGCGGGATGCGCGGTTGCAGCAGCCTGGTCCGGGGGCGGATGCGGTGGCTGTGGCGACGCCGAAGGCGTTGTTGGAGGTGCCGTTGGATGGTTCGACGGCGAAGACGGTGACGTTTGGGGGTCAGGGGGTTCCTGCGGCTCCGGTGCAGTTGGGTGGGTGTGTGCATGCTGCGTGGGCTGGGGCGAATAAGTATGTGCGGGATTGTGTGAGTGATGTTGATGATAAGAACGTCGAGGTCCCGAAGGCGTCTGCGTCGCCGTCGTATGTGTTCCGGGTGAACCGGGATGTGGTGGTGCTTAATGATGTGAATTCGGGGAATGTGTGGTTGGTGAACCAGAACATGCAGCTGGTGAACAACTGGGACGACGT
>NZ_JBFTNS010000006.1:0-135368 GCF_056397605.1 Arthrobacter sp. 05L44
GTGAACTAAGGAGATTGTCACATGGCTATGTGGGGCGCAGATGTTACTCAGCTCAAGGCACTGGGAACCAAGTTGCAGGCCGGCGCGCAGGAGATCGATAACCAGCGGTCGCTGCTGACCAAGGCCCTGGCGGCCACCGACTGGAAGGGTCCGGACGCCGACAAGTTCCGTAACGACTGGTCCGGTGAGCACACGGCCAACCTGAACCGGGTGTCGCAGGCCCTGCAGCAGGCCAGCCAGATGGCCACCCGCAACGCCAGCGACCAGGAAAGCGCTTCCCTCCGCTAAGCACGCTTCAACGAAAGGCCCGGACGCACCGCGTCCGGGCTTTTCGTTTTCCCAGCGCTCCGGGGCGCGCGGGCAGCCGGACAGCCCTAGGGAACCGGCTCGACGTCGTTGGCGTGGTCGAGTGCGGCGGGCACCGGGGCCGGGGCGCGCAGCTCATCGAGGCGGACCAGCACCACGCCGCCGACAATCAGCACCCCGCCCAGAAGCTGCACCGGGCCGGGCAGCTCCCCCAGCAGCAGCCACGCCCAGATCACGGCGAACAGGACCTCGGTCAGCGAGACAAAGGATGCCACTTTCGAGCCCAGCGCCCGCGCCGCCACAACACCGGAGACGTAGGCGAGCACGGTAGCGAGAATGACCAGGCCGGCCAAGGCCACCCACCACGGAGTTACCCAAGGTCCCAGCCGGGTGTCGGCCGTGCTGGCTGCCATGGGCAGCAGTCCGGTGGCAGCCGCCAGCCACATCACGAGCGCTCCCACCATCAGCCCTCCCGAGGCCAGCACAATCGGCGGCAGGGTGTCGTTTTCCTTGGCGGTGATGAAGAAATAGATGGCCAGGCAGACGGCGGCGGCGATTCCCCAGAGCACCCCGACCAGATCGATCTTGACGGCACCGGTGAGGTCCAGGACCAGGACCAGGCCTCCGAGTGAAAGCAGGGTTCCGGCGATGGTGAGCGGCCGCGGCCTGCGGCGGCTGGCCGCCCAGAGCCACAGCACGATGATCACGGGGGCCAGGTACTCCAGCAGGAGCGCGACGCCCACCGAGAGCCGGGCGACGGCGTTGAAGTAGAACAGCTGGCACGCGGCCACCCCGATCAGCCCGAACAGCAGGACCGTCAGCCAGTTGTCGATGAGCTGGTGCCAGCGGCCGCGGAGGGCAACGGCGGCCGGGACGGCCAGGACCAGTGCTGCACCGGTGAGCCGCGCCGTGACCGCGGCGCCCGGTGTCCAGCCGGTCTCGAGCAGGGCCTTGGCAAAGGACCCCGAGATGCCGAAGACGGCCGACGAAAAGAGGGCCACGCCCAGGCCCGAGGCCAGGAACCCGGGAGCCCCACGCCCGGCGGATTCCGCGGGGTGCGGGGAGGCGGCGTCCCGGAGTGTGGGGCGTGGAGCGGCCTGGGGCCGGGCGGGACGGCGTGCGGCAGACACGGGCTGCCTCCTGTCAGGAGTAAAATTGGGTTATGGTCATGACAGTACGTCCGGACGACGTAAGGAGTCAAGATGCTTTTTGCCCCTGACACGGAAGTTGCGCTGCGATCGGTGGTCGGGCTGATCAATACTGCTGCCAACGGGGAAGAACAGTTGTCTACGGTGGCCGACCTGGACCGCTTCCTGGCGGCCGAGGGCTTTACCGGTTCGCGGACGCACGACGGCGCGGAGCTGGCCAGCGTGCACCGGCTGCGCGCCGAGCTTGCCGAACTCTGGCTGGCGGACGAGGGCACCGCCGTCGAGACCGTGAACCGGCTGTTGCGTGGCGCCCGGGCCCTGCCCCAGCTGATGAAGCACGACGGCTGGGACTGGCACCTGCACGCAACCACGCCCGAGGCGCCGCTTTCGGATCGGATGAGTACCGAGGCCGCCATGGCCCTGGTGGATGTGATCCGCAGCAAGGAGATGGACCGCATGCTGGTCTGCGCGGCGGACGACTGCGACGCGGTGGTGCTGGACCTGAGCCGGAACCGCTCGAAGCGTTACTGCGATACCGGCAATTGCGCGAACCGGGCGCATGTGGCGGCTTATCGGGCGCGGAAGGCGGCGTCCTAGCTGCCCTGCTGAGCTGCTTAGTCCGCCTGGCCGGCGTCGCCGCGGGCGTCGTCGGCGGGGCGGGCCTGCGGGGCTGAGCCGTCGTGCGACGCCGGCCGCCTGGAGCTCAGGTTGACCCCGGAGCCTTTGCCCAGGTGTTCGGCGTTGTCCTTGTAGCTCATCGAGAGCATGGCCGCGATAACGAGCGTGACAATGAAGGCGATGCCGGCGCCGGTGAAGGCAAGGTCGAAGCGTGGTTCCCTGGCGCTGCCGCCGGAGGCGAAGATCAGGACGGCAATGAAGGCCAGCACTGCCCAGAACGCGGAGAACATCAGCGGTCCCTTGACCGAGGTCCGCAGGCCGCGGCCTTCTCCAGATTTCTGCTCTGCCAAGGTGCTTTCCTCCTGCCGCCAGCGCCCGGCAGGCGTGGCAGTCGTGATACCGCGGTTGTTCTACGCAGGGTAGAACCTGTCGCTACTAGTTTACGGCCTCGGCGGAAACGTCCCGCGCATTGTGCCGCAGGGTCAGTCCGGCTAGCGTCCACAGCACGCCGCTGATGATCGCACCGCCTCCGGCCACGCCCAGCAGCGCATGCGGCCCCAGGTCGATGAAGAAGGGCAGGGCCACCGCGGTGCCGAGCCCGATCACGCCGGAGGCTGTCCAGTCCCGGGCAAGCACGGAGCGGCGTCGCACGGCCAGTCCGAGGTAGAGTTCTGCGGCGCCGGCAAGACCCAGGCCGAGGGCTCCTATGACACCGAACACCAGGTTGCTGGAGAGCAGTCCGACGGCGACGCCGGTTCCGGTCAGTACCGCGCCGGCGGCCGCGAGGACCTTGGCCGTCCCATGCCCGTGCGGCAGGCCGGTCTTTTTGACGCTCCAGATCAGGACCAGCCCGGTAGCCAACAGGTAGACCCCACCGGCCCAGCCCATGCCGGCCACGGGGGGTGCCGCCCAGAACACTGTTACGGCGCCGAAGGCCAGGGCGATCGCGGCCCGGATCACAACGGGCTTCCACAGATCCGGGGCGGCGGGCAGGGCAATTGTGGCCTGGGGGTCAGCGGGGAGAGTCACCTGCCCAGTTTAGTGGCTGCATGATCCGGTGCGCGCCGGGCGGGCGTCAGCGTGCTCCCAGCAGCATCCACCGGTCGGTCCGCGCCCGGAGCCCCAGCGTGAGGGCACGCGCCAGCATGTAGCCGAGCGAGAAGGCGGCCCAGAGCCATAGCAGCGCGGCCCCGCCGTCGAGCCCGGAAAGCCGGACCGCCAGCAGGAGCGGGAGGTACACGGCCAGGTTCACGACGCCGGCAAGGGCCAGGTACCGGGCGTCGCCGGCGCCAATCAGCACCCCGTCGAGGACAAAAACGTAGCCGGCGATCGGCTGTCCGGCGGCGACCACCCACAAGGCCACGGTCAACGCCGCCTGGACGCCCGGATCGGAGGTGAAGAGGGCACCCGCCCAGGGCGCCCCGACGGCCAGGAGGATCCCTGTAAGCACTCCAAAGCCCAGTCCCCAGCGGGTCATGGTGCCGGTAAGGTCGCGTACCGCCTCCCTGCGGCCGGCACCGAGCTCCTTACCAATGAGCGCCTGGGCGGCGATGGCCAGCGCGTCGAGGGCAAAGGCCAGGAAGGTGAAGACGGTCATGGCCAGCTGGTGGGCCGCCAGGTTCACCGGCCCCTGCGCCGTGGCGACAACCACCGTGGCAAGAATCGCCACCCGCAGGCTCAGCGTGCGCAGCATCAGCCAGGAGCCCACTGTGGCCAGGGCCCGGATCCCGGCCCACGCGGGGCGCAGGGATACCCCGTGGCTGCGGGCATTGCGCTGCACCATGACGACATACACCAGGGCCATGGCCCACTGGGCGACGCTGGTGCCCAGGGCAGAGCCGGCCACCGACAGCCGCAATCCATAGACCAGGAAGAGGTTCAACAGGATATTGACGGTGAATCCGGCGGCGGCGACGGCCAGCGGCGTCCGGGTGTCCTGCAGCCCGCGGAGCACCCCGGTGCCGGCAAAGATCAGGAGCATGGCGACCAGCCCGGGCATGGACCAGCGCAGGTAGTCCACGGCAAACGCGCGGACCTCCCCGCTGGCACCCATCAGGTCCATAAGCGGCTCGGCGGCGCTGAAGCCGGCGGCCGCCAGGACCAGGCCCAGCAGCAGCGCCAGCCAAACACCATCCCGGCCGGCGGCCAGGGCCTTGGGCAGCTGGCCGTTGCCGATCGCCCGCGCCACGGCGGGGGTCGTGGAATACGCGAGGAACACCATCAGGCCCACCGCGGTGTGCAGCACGGCCGACGCCAGGCCGACGCCGGCGAGCTGCGCCACCCCCAAATGGCCGACGATCGCGGAATCCGCCAGCAGGAACAACGGCTCGGCGATCAGCGCACCGAAGGCCGGGACGGCGAGCCGGAGGATTTCCCGGCGCCGGCGGGAGCTGGACGGGGCGATCGCGGACGACGTGGCGGAGTCTGGCACGGAACCACCCTAGCCGCAGCCCGGGAGTCGCGGGACGACACTTTACTTGACTTTTCAACTATCCGCCGGAACACTAGAAGTTGAATATTCAAGTAATTACCCGGCATTCCCCGCCGTTTCCAAACGACAGATCGGTATCCCCATGAACCAGTCCTCGCTCACGACCACGGCCCGCACGGTCCTTCGCATTGCCACCGGCTTCCTCTTTGCAGCCCATGGCTGGCAAAAGTTCAACGAATTCACCATCCCGGGAACGCAGGCAGCGTTCGCCCAGATGGGAGTCCCGGCTGCCGATGTCGCCGCCCCGGTCATTGCGGTCCTGGAACTCGTCGGCGGCATCGCCCTGATCCTGGGTGTCCTGACCCGCGTTTTTGGCGTCCTGCTTGCCGTTGACATGCTCGGCGCCCTGTTCCTGGTCCATGCCCCGGCTGGCATATTCGTCGCCACGGGCGGATTCGAACTGGTGCTCCTCCTTGCCGCCGCAGCCCTCGCCGTGGCGCTCGTGGGCGCGGGCAAGGTCTCCGTGGACCGGGCCGTCTTCGGCCGGCCCGGCTCCAAGCTGAGCGTCCTGGCCTAAGCACGCACACTGCGCAGGGCGCGACGGCGGGCGGTCACCTTGGGTGGCCGCCCGCCGTCGTTCGCGGGCAAGGGCTGCCGCCGCCATATGGCGTCCGGCGGCGCGAATGTGTCGGCGGCCTGCGCCGGCCGGCTCCTGCGTCAGTACACTCGCTTCCATGAGCGAGACTTCCCCCAACGCCGTTACCTTGCGGTTCCTGGCCGCCCCCACCGACGTCGGTCACAGCGGCTCCGTGGACGCCGGAACGGTCCTGGAGTGGGTGGACAAGGCCGCCTATGCCGCCGCCGTCGGGTGGGCGAAGACCTACTGCGTGACCGCCTACGTGGGCAACATCCATTTCGCTGATCCGGTCAACAGCGGCGACATGGTCGAGGTCACGGCCACCATCGTGTACACCGGCCGCTCCTCGATGCATATCCGGGCCGTGGTCTCCTCGAGCGACCCGAAAGGCGGCCCGGCCACCATGCGCAGCCAGTGCATGGTCATCTTCGTGGCCGTCGGGGAGGACGGCAAGCCCATCCCTGTACCGCAGTTTGAGCCGACCACGCCGGAGGAAGTCGAGCAGCGCGATCATGCGCTGGCCCGGATCAAGGTCAGGGACGACATCGTCCAGGCCATGAGCGGGCAGGAATACACCGACGCCGGGACGGCCGAGCGCGTCACGCTTCGGTTTATGGCCGCGCCCACCGATGTGAACTGGGGCGGCAAGGTCCACGGCGGAATCGTCATGAAGTGGATCGATGAGGCAGCCTACGTCTGCGCCTCCCGCTACTCCGGCAAGGACACCGTGGCGGTGTTCTCCGGGGGCGTGCGGTTCTACCGGCCGCTGCTGATCGGCCACCTAGTGGAAGTCGAGGCCCGGCTGGTTTACACGGGGACGAAAGGCATGCACATTGCTGTCCACGTCCGCTCAGGTGACCCCAAGGGGCACGAGCTGAACCTGACGACGTATTGTCTGACCGTGATGGTGGCCCGCGATGACAGCGGCACGTCCGTTCCGATCCCGCAGTGGGTTCCAGTCTCAGATGAGGACAAGAGGCTCCATGCGCACGCCCGGGAGCTGCTGGAGATCCGGGGCCGGGCACCCGGGAACCGACTCCCGAACCACCTGCTGTAGGCCCCGGAGCCCTGCCGGACGGGGTCCGGCAGGGCCGGGCCGGTTAGAAGCCTCCGCCGCCGCCGGCGTCCCCGGCCATGTTGGCGAAGCGCGAGTAGTGGCCCTGGAAGGCCACCACGATGTCCTTCGTGGGACCGTTACGGTGCTTGGCGATGAGGATGTCGGCCTCGCCGGCGCGCGGGGACTCCTTGTCGTACACGTCCTCGCGGTGCAGCAGGATGACCATGTCGGCGTCCTGCTCGATGGAACCGGACTCACGCAGGTCAGAGACCATGGGGCGCTTGTCCTGGCGCTGCTCGGAACCACGGTTCAGCTGTGAAAGAGCGATCACGGGAACCTGGAGTTCCTTGGCCAGGAGCTTCAGGGCGCGGGAGAATTCCGAGACTTCCTGCTGGCGGGACTCCACCTTCTTGCCCGAGCTCATGAGCTGCAGGTAGTCGAGGATGACCAGCTTGAGATCGTGCTGCTGCTTGAGCCTGCGGCATTTGGCCCGGATTTCCATCAGCGACATGTTGGGGCTGTCATCGATGAAGAGCGGGGCGTCGTTCATCCGGCCCATGGTGGTGGCGATCTTGGACCACTGCTCGTCCTTGATGGTGCCCTTGCGCAGATCCTGCAGCCCAATGGTGGCCTCGGCGGACAGCAGTCGCATCGCGATCTCGTTCCGGCCCATCTCGAGCGAGAACATCACGGTGGCGAGGTTGTTCTTGATCGCGGCCGAGCGGGCAAAGTCCAGCGCGAAGGTGGACTTACCGACGGCCGGACGGGCGGCAATGACGATCATCTGGCCCGGGTGCAGGCCGTGGGTCAGCTCATCCAGCTCGTAGAAACCGGTGGGAACGCCCACCATGCCCTCGCCGCGGTGCCCGGACGCCTCGATCTCATCCACCGTGGACTCCATCACGTCCTTCAGGACCACGTAGTCCTCGGCCGTGCGGCGCTCGGCGACGGCGTAGACCTCGGCCTGGGCCTGGTTGACCAGGTCCTCCACCTCGCCGTCCTGCCCGTAGCCGAGCTGGACGATTTTGGTGCCGGCGTTGACCAGCCGGCGCAGGACGGCGCGCTCGGCCACGATCTCGGCGTAATAGCCGGCGTTGGCGGCGGTGGGGACCGTCTGGATCAGCTCATGAAGGTAGGCCGGACCGCCGATGCGGTTGACCTCGCCGCGTTTGGTCAGTTCGTCCGAGACGGTGACGGCGTCGGCGGGCTCGCCGCGGCCGTAGAGGTCGATGATGGCCTCGTAGATGGTTTCATGGGCCGGCCGGTAGAAGTCCTGGCCGCGGAGAATCTCGACAACGTCAGCGATGGCATCCTTGGACAGCATCATGCCGCCGAGCACAGACTGCTCCGCCGGTATGTCCTGCGGGGGCTTGCGGCTTCCCTCGGCTCCCCGAGTGCCCTCAACCGAGTCCAGATGTGTTACTGACAAAACTGCCGTCCTTCATTGTGCCGGCGGAAAATTGTTCCGCGGCGGGTAAGCCCTGCGTGGTGAAGCCTGTGGCGCGAAGTGCGGCCACTGGAGGAGGGCCGCGGTACGGCCGCGCCCCGGCCTCCGCCGTTTACTGTCTATCAGTGGCCACCGACTCTTTGCCGTGCACCCTGACGTCCGGACCCGGCCTGCGGCCCGGACCTGCGACACCTGGGCGTGGAGTGGTGGCCCTGTGCGGGCGGCAGTTTCCACGGCCGAAATCCGCGCTGCCAACCTGGTCTCCCGCTACGGTATCGCCCGTTGCCACCCCCACCAACCCGGCCCGGAGACCCACTTGTGGATAACTTGTGGACTACCGCCCCGTGCTTGTGCACAGCCTGTGGGTACAACTGTGGATAGCAAAATTGTTTTACCCCAAATATGGCTCTGACATGCGAAAACGCCGCCTTTTCCCTGTGGAGGACAAATAGTTATGGGAAATTTTCATCCACAGCCAGCATGCCCGGACTGGGGATAGCGGCATCCCCGGCGCACCATATACCGGGCCGAACATGCGAATTTTATGATGGCTGTCACGCCGCAGGAGATTTTGCGGCGATGACTGCCGCCGCGTGTATACGACGCCGAGAATATGCTGTGGATAACCCGCAACTGGCATAAGCTGTGGCCATGGGCGATGTCTTGATTGTCATACTGCCTGCCCTGATCCTGGCGGGCGTTCTCTGGGCCGTCTCGGCGGCCCTCAAGCCGCGCAATTTCGGCATCTCTGACGCCGAGCGGTACCAGCTGGAACTCGCCATGCGCTCCCGGGCCCACTATGAGGCCCAGGTCAAGGCGGCCACTGCGGCCCGGGCCCGGGTGGACGCGGCGACCCGGCCCAGCCAGAATGAACAGCAGCAGTCGCAGCAGGCCGAGCACGCCCGCGCCGCTGCGGGCTATCAGGGTGCCGGTCGTCAGGGCGCCGGCTATCCCGGCGCGGTGCTGCCCGGCGGACAACTAAGTCCCCAGTTCACCCTCCAACTCCAGGCCCTGGCGCGTTCGGGGCACAAAATCCAGGCCATCAAACTGCTGCGCCAGGCCACCCGCGCGGATCTCCTGACCGCCAAGAATTACGTAGATCGGCTGTAGTCCATGGAAGCCCTGCTCATCCCCATCCTGATCCTCGCCGTTGTGGGCGTCGCCGTCGTTCTGGGCGCCCGGGCCCTGTCCCGTCGCCAGCCGAGCTCCCGCCCGGACGCGGAACCGCAGCCCGGGCGCAACTCGGTGGAGCTAGCGCGTGCCGCCGCGTCCCGGCTGGATCAGGAGCAGCACCGCCGCGTGTATGCCCTGATAGCCCAGGGACAGGCCATGGCCGCCATCAAGCTCTACCTGGAGTCCACCGGCGAGGGTCTCCGCGCCTCACGGGATGCGGTGGGTGCCCTGGCCGCGCACCCGCAGCCGTTCCGCCCCCCGGAGGCGCCCGAGCAGCCGGCTCACGATGACGATGATGACTCACCGCAGCGGTTTCCCTACCGCTACCGGGCGATTGCCAGCAAAGGCGACGTGACGCGCGAAGTCAGCAGCAACATGCTCAACGACGAAATCTACGGGCGCATCCGCACGCTGGCCCGGAGCGGCGAAACCGAGGCAGCCGCTGCGGCCCTGACCCGGCACTCGGACATCTCGCTGAAGCAGGCCCAGGAGTTCATCGCCCTGCTGGAGGACTGATCAGTCCGTTCCGGCAGCGGCGCAGCTAGAAGTCGAACAGCTCCCCCAGCCAGCCTTCCTTCTTCTTCGGCCTCCGGCGGTCGTCATAGCGGGGCTGGTCGTACCGGGGCTGGTCGTATCGCGGGCGATCGCGGCGATCGTCCCGGTGCCGGTCGTCGTAGCGCCGTTCGTCCGGCCGGCGCTCCCCGCTCCGCGGCTCAAGGTGGTAAAGCGGCGGCGGCACCTGGGCCGCCGGCGGCGGCACCGGGGCGGGCGCGGAAGCCGCCGCGGCTCCCCCGGGCGCGCCGAAGGACTCCGAACGGTCGATGATCTTGTCTAGCTCCCCCCGGTCCAGCCACACGCCGCGGCACTGCGGGCAGTAGTCAATCTCCACGCCGCCTCGTTCGCTCATCACCAGGTCTACGGAATCCACAGGACATTTCATGTCCCGGACAACGAACCCCGGGCCCGAATAGTTCGCTGCCGGCTACCGGCCGCCCGAGATCCCGGCGAGCAGCTGCTCAAAGGGCAGGGATTCGACCGGCGCCTGCCGGGTGTGCGGCTGGGTGCCTTCGAGGAGACCGGTGAACTCCCCGGCGGCCCGGTCGATCCGGACAGAGAGCGGGGACCCGCCGTCGCCCGCGGCGCCCCAGTCCTGCGGGCCAGCGAACACCCCGGTGGCCGCAATCCTGGTGCGGAGGTAGCTAAAGAGCGGCCGCATGGCGTAGTCAAGCACCATCTGGTGCCGGTCCGTGCCGCCCGTGATGCCCAGCAGGACGGCCTTGCCCTCGAGGGACTTGGGATCCAGTACGTCAATGAACGACTTGAACAGGCCACTGTAGGAGGCGCTGAACACCGGACTGACGGCGATGATGCCGTCGGAGGCCTCGACGCCTGCGATGGCCTCGGCGAGGCGTGGTGCCGCGTAACCGGTGACAAAGTTGTTGGCGATCTCGACCGCCAGATCACGAAGCTCGACCACGTCGACCGTCACGGCATAGCCCGCCGCGGCGAGCCGCTGTTCCGCGGCGGCGGCCAGCTGGTCCGCGAGAAGGCGGCTCGACGACGGGACGCCGAGTCCGGCGGAGAGAACGGTTATGCGGCGGCTTTCCACGGTGTACTCCTGTGCCTGGTTCCTGGGGAACTTATCTACATGCATTTGCATCTACCTGTAGAAGCTGTGGCCCGCCGGCTTTATTCCCGTTCTGCCGTGGGGCCGCCCCGGACCCACGAACAGTCCCGCCGCCATCTGCGAGACTGCCTGTATGGCGGAAAACAAGACCCAGGCAACAGGGGAGTCGGTGGCCGGTTTCCTGGCCGCCGTCGAACACCCGGTCCGGCGGGCGGACGGATTGCGACTGCAGTCCCTGATGTCCCGCATCACCGGCCAGGAGGCACAGATGTGGGGGCCCAGCATTGTGGGCTTCGGCCGTTATCACTACCGCTACGCAACCGGACGGGAGGGTGAGGCCCCGGCAGTCGGCTTCTCGCCCCGGAAGTCCAGCCTCTCCCTCTACGGACTTACGTACGGGCCCGAATCCGTCGAACTGCTCGGCCGCCTTGGGAAACACCGGACCGGCGCCGGGTGCCTGTACCTCAACAAACTCGACGACGTCGACGTGGCGGTCCTCGAAGACCTGATCAGGCTCGGCTACCGGCACGTCACCACAGTGCTGCACCAGCCCTGACCCGGCGGCCGCGCACAACGTCCGCCACATGCAGGAGGCCCCCGCGTCCGGTTCCCTGAGGAATCCGGAGGCGGGGGCCTCCCGTGCAGTTCAGCGAGTCCTGGGGACTACTTGCCTGCCACTACGTCGAGTTCGATCACAGCGGAAACGTCGTCGTGGAGACGGACGTTGGCCTGGTAGGAACCGGTCGACTTGATGTGAGCCGGCAGTTCAACCTTGCGCTTGTCGATGCGGCCGAGACCGGCGGCCTCAACAGCGTCCGCCACGTCGGCCTGCTTGACGGTGCCGAACAGACGTCCGGTCTCGCCAGCCTTGACGACCAGCTTGACCGGCTTGGCCTGCAGTGCAGCGGCCTGCTTCTGAGCATCTTCCAGGGAAGCGTGCTCGCGGGCAGCGCGGGCAGCCTTGATGGACTCAACCTGCTTCTCGCCACCCTTGGACCAGGTCAGGGCGAAGTTGCGGGGGAGCAGGTAGTTACGTGCGTAACCGTCCTTGACCTCGACAACGTCGCCAGCAGCACCGAGACCGGTTACTTCGTGGGTCAGAATGAGCTTTGCCATGTTAGTTGTTCCCTTCCTTAGCCGCGGCCAGCGCCGGAGTAAGGCAGCAGAGCAACTTCGCGGGCGTTCTTGATTGCCTGTGCGATCTTGCGCTGTTCCTGCACCGTGACGCCGGTAACGCGACGGGCGCGGATCTTTCCGCGGTCGGAGATGAACTTGCGCAGCAATGCTACGTCCTTGTAGTCGATGACAGTGATGTCAGCGGCCTTCAAGGGGTTGGACTTTGGTTTGGGCTTACGGAGTTCAGCCTTAGCCATCGTGGAGCTCCTATTCGATGGAGCCCGTGGATATTGATCCACGGGATGGTGGTGATCCGCCACGGTCGCCGCGCGCCAGCCGAGGGCTGCTTCGCGGGTTCCGGCGTCGGACCTTTAGATGTGTTTTAGAAAGGAGGTTCGGAATCCGGGCCGTTGCCCCAGCCGCCGCCTGCATTGCTGACCCCGGGCGTTGCCCACGGATCGTCCTGCTGTGCGGGCTGGTTGCCGCCCCAGTTTCCGCCGGAGTTGCCGCCCTGGTTTCCACCAGAGTTGCCACCGAAACCGCCGCTGTTGCCGCCGCCGAAGCCACCCTGGCCACCCTGACCGCCGGAGCGCTGGGTGCGGTTGACCTTGGCGTTGGCGTAGCGCAGGCTGGGGCCGATCTCGTCGACTTCCAGCTCGATAACGGTGCGCTTCTCGCCTTCCTTGGTTTCGTAGGAACGGCTCTTCAGCCGGCCGGAAACAATCACGCGCATGCCCTTGGTCAGGGACTCGGCGACGTTCTCGGCGGCTTCGCGCCACACCGATGCGCGGAGGAACAGGGTTTCCCCGTCCTTCCACTCATTGGACTGGCGGTCGAACGTGCGGGGCGTAGAAGCGATGGTGAAGTTCGCTACTGCCGAACCTGACGGTGTGAACCTCAGCTCGGGGTCATTGGTGAGATTACCGATAACCGTAATAGTGGTTTCGCCTGCCATCTACGTCCTCCTTGTTCGTTCCTACGGGGTTAAAGATTGAAAGAGTGAAGCTGAATTACTCAGCAACAACCTTCTGCTCTTCGGGGCGGGTGATCTTGGTGCGCATGATGGTCTCGTTGAGACTCAGCTGGCGGTCAAGTTCCTTGGCGGTAGCCGGCTCGGCGGTGAAGTTCACCACGGCGTAGATACCTTCGGACTTCTTCTGGATTTCGTAAGCCAGTCGACGACGGCCCCAGATGTCAACCTTTTCGATGGTTCCACCATCGTTGGTGATGACGTTCAGGAACTTCTGAAGCGACGGCTCAACGGTACGCTCTTCGACCTCGGGGTCGATGATTACCATCAATTCGTAAGGACGCATATGTGAACCCACCTCCTTTGGGCTAAGCGGTTACGGCATTTCCGTAACAGGAGGTTCATTTGCGGTATCCGCGCGGCGCACCGCCACCGGAACGGAGGCAGGGCGCAGCACAGACTTCAATAGCTTAGTGCATCCGGGCCGGTTTCAGCGATTTCTCCCACGGCCACCCTAGGCGCCGCCGCGTTGGCGGCGGAAGCCGTTCGGCGCGGATGTGGATAAGCTCCCGGGTTGGTATGCCATGATCTGGGCATGAGCTCCGCACCCCGCCCTAAGGCGTCGCCCGTCCACCGCAGCCGGCTGCGCTTTGCCGTGATGGTCCTGGCCGGGCTGCTCGCCGCTGTCGCCACGGGGATCAGCGGACACTGGGTGGAGGCCCCCGCCATCGGCTGGAGCAGCGCTGCGCTGATTTACGTGCTGTGGGTCTGGATCGTGATCGGCCGGCTGGATGCCGCCGAAACCCGTGCCCACGCGATCACGGAGGACCCCTCCCGGAGCGCCACGGACCTGTTGATTCTGGCCGCCAACGTCGCCAGCCTCGCGGCCGTGGCCGCCGTCGTGCTGGATGCGCACAGCAACGACGGCGGATCCCGCCTCGCAGGCGGTTTGCTGGCGCTGGCGTCGGTCGCCCTGTCCTGGATGCTTGTCCAGACTCTCTTCACGGTGCGGTATGCGGGGCTGTACTACAGCACCGCGGCGCGGGCCGGCGCGGAGGAGGGCGGCATCGACTTCAACCAGGACGAACCTCCCCGGTACACCGACTTCGCCTACCTCGCCACCAGCCTGGGCATGACCTACCAGGTCTCGGACACTGCCCTGCGGACCCACGCGATCCGGGCCGAGGCCCTCAAGCACAGCCTGCTGTCCTACCTGTTTGGCACCGTCATCCTGGCTGCCACCATCAACCTCGTGATCGGCCTCGCCGGCTCCTAGGCGGTTCCTAGGCGGCGGTGCGGAAGAAGAGCGCGGCCACCGTCGCGAGCCGGTGCGGGTCCTCGACGCCGCAAAACTCCCGCGCGGAGTGCATCGACAGCAGGGGGACGCCGACGTCGACCGTGCGGATGCCAAGCCGGGTGGCGGTGAGTGGACCGATCGTGGAGCCGCACGGCATAACGTTGTTGGAGACGAACTCCTGGTAGGGGATCCCGGCGTCGGTGCAGAGCCTGGCCCACAGCGCGGCGCCCGCGGCGTCCGTGGCGTAGCGCTGGTTGGCGTTGATCTTCAGCAGCGGCCCGCCGTTCAGGACCGGGCGGTTGGCCGGGTCGTGGCGTTCGGCGTAGTTGGGGTGCACCGCGTGGCCGGCGTCCGCGGAAACGCAGAACGACGCCGCGAATGCCTGCCGCCGCTGGCTCGCGGTGGCGCCGAGCCCGTCAGAAATCCGGACCAGGATGTCCTCCAGCACCGGGCCGCAGGCCCCGGAGCGGGAGGCGGAGCCGATTTCCTCGTGGTCGAAGGCGGCCAGGACAGCGATCGGGCCGTCGGCGGGCACGGCGCCGGAGGCGTGGTCGATCAGGGCCGTCAGTCCGGCGTGGGTGGCGGAGAGGTTGTCCAGGCGTCCGGAGGCGAAGAATTCGTCCCGCGCCCCGAAAACGGCCGGGGCCTGCGTGTCCGCGATGACGATGTCGTAGCCGCCGATCTGCGCGGGGTCCACCGCCGCTCCGTGAACACGCCCGGCAAGCAGGCCCAGGAGATCGGCGTCGGCCGGGTCGCCCAGGCCGAAGACCGGGTTCATGTGCTGTTGCTTGTCCAGGACCAGCCCGTCGTTGACCCCGCGGTCCAGATGGATGGCCAGTTGCGGGAAGCGCAGCAGGGGTCCCGTGGCGGTGAGGTGCTGTGTGCCGTCCAGCATCACCAGCCGCCCGGCGAGCTGCAGTTCGCGGTCCAGCCAGGAGTTCAGCAGGGGTCCGCCATAGACCTCGACGCCGGCCTGCAGCCAGCCGAACTTGCCGGTGGTGGGCTTGGGCTTGAGTTTGAACGACGGCGAGTCGGTGTGCGCGCCGAGGATATTGAAGCCCGTGGTGGGTCCCGCACCGGAGGGCGCCACCCAGGCGATAAGGGCGCCGTCGCGGATTACATAGCAGGCGCCGGCCCGGTCCGCGGCCGCGGTGCCGCCGTCCCCGTTGCTGCCGTTTGTCCAGGGCTGGAGTTCGTCGAGGCGGGTGAACCCGGCCTCATTGAGCCGCCGGGCGGCCTCGTGGACGGCGTGGAAGCTCGACGGCGACGCGCTGACGTAGGCGCCGAGGTCCTGGATGTGCTCTGCTGCTGTGGCGGTGGAAGGCATGGCTCCGAGTCTAGCCTCGGAGCCATGCCCCCGGCCTTAGGAGGCCGGGCCGACGCCTGCGGTTGCTTCTTCGCCGGTCTCGGCGCCGGCCCCGGCGTCGTCACCGGTTTTCGCGGCAGCGTTCCCGCGGTAGCGCCACACGCCGAGCCCTACCACCAAGGCGGCGAGGGCCAGGGAGAGCAGCAGCGACTCCCGGGTCGTGTCCAGCACCACCATGCCTACCAGCAAGGCCACGATGCTGATGATCGCCACCCAGGTCAGGTAGGGGAAGAGCCACATCTTCAGCTCGAGGTCCCGGGCGGCGGTGCCCATCCGGCGGCGCAGGATCAGCTGCGAGATGGAGATGACTAGCCAGACGAACAGGGCGATCGCGCCGGAGGTGTTGACCAGGAACAGGAACACGGTGTCCGGGGCGATGTAGTTCAGGCCCACGGTGATGAACCCGACCACGGTGGAGGCCAGCACCGAGCCGGCCGGGACGCCGCGCTTGGAGATCCGCATCCAGGACCGGGGAGCGTCGCCGCGGCGCGAGAGTGAGAAGAGCATCCGGCTGGCGGTGTAGAGACCCGAGTTCAGGCAGGACAGCACGGAGGTCAGCACCACAACGTCCATGATGGTGCCGGCGCCGGGGATGCCGAACAGCTCGATTACGGCCACGTACGGGCTCTTGGCGACGGAGGCGGAGTTCCACGGCAGCAGGGTCACCACGATGGCGATGGAGCCGATGTAGAAGACCAGGATGCGCCAGACGGTGGACTTCACGGCCTTCTTGACGGCGTCGACCGGGTTCTCGGATTCGCCGGCGGCGATGGTGGCGATCTCTGCGCCGAAGAACGAGAAGACCACCACGAGGATGCCGGCCAAAACGGCGCCGGGTCCGTTGGGCATAAACCCGCCCTTACCGGTCAGGTTGTCCAGTCCCGGGGCGGGAACGCCCGGGATGAGGCCGAGGATGGCCGCGACGCCGAAGAGCAGGAACAGCACGATGGCGGCAACCTTGATGGAGGCGAACCAGAACTCGAACTCACCGTACGACTTCACCGAGCCAAGGTTGGTCAGGGTCAGGAGGATCATCAGGGCCAGGGCCCAGACCCACTGGTCGATGCCGGGCACCCAGCGGTGCATGATCGCGGCGCCGGCGGTGGCTTCGATGCCGAGCACAATGATCCAGAACCATGCGTAGAGCCAGCCGATGCTGAAGCCCGCCCAGCGGCCCAGGGCCTTGTCCGCGTAGGTGGAGAAGGATCCGGTCTCGGGGTTGGCGGCTGCCATTTCACCGAGCATGCGCATCACGAGGATGACCACAAGCCCCGCCGCCAGATAGGCCACCAGGATGCCCGGACCGGCCTGCTGGATGGCGGCGCCCGAGCCGACAAAGAGGCCCGCGCCGATGACGCCGGCGATGGCGATCATGGACAAGTGCCGGGGTTTCAGGGATTTGGAGAGTTGCTGGTCAGCCTGCATGAAGCGCCGTCCTTCGTGGGTGGTGTGGGCCCGTGCCTCCGCTCCGGCGATGCCGGGCAAGGATGTGCGGCGGACCACAGTGTCGTTTCACACTAGACCGCCAGCCCGAACCGCTGTTCTGTGCAGATATACAGATTACGGCAGCGGTTTTCGGACGGACCTCCAGCAATGGGGCCCGGGAGGCAATGGGTGTTGCCTCCGCGGCAATTCCGAAATGTGCGTGAAACCACTGTTTCAGGCTCCTGGGGGCACGGTTGCGCCGATCGCCCAGCAGTCCGTGCGCCTAGTAGTCCGGGTTGCTCGGCACCACCAGGCCGGTCTCATAGGCGTAGACCACGGCCTGGACCCGGTCCCGGAGCTGCAGCTTGTTGAGGATGCGCCGCACATGGGTTTTGACGGTCGCTTCGGACAGGAAATACCGGTGCGCGATCTCGGCATTGGATAGACCCTCGGAGATGGCCTCGAGCATTTCCGTCTCCCGTGGCGTCAGTTCCTCCAGCAGGGGATCCCGCGCGGGCCGGGCCGCGGGCCGCGGCTGCCCGCCTGCTGGCCCGCCTGCCTGCCCGTCCGGGCCGCCGTCCTGCTGCCCGCTGCGGACGTAGGTCTCCAGGAGCCGCCGCGTAATCCGCGGTGCCACAACGGCGTCGCCGCTGGCCACAATCCGGACGGCGCTGACCAGCTCCGCGGGGGCCACATCCTTGAGCAGGAAGGCCGACGCCCCGGCCTGCAGTCCCGCGAAGGCGTATTCGTCGAGGTCAAACGTGGTCAGGATGATGATCCGCGCCGCCGAGCCGGAGGAGGTGATGGTCCGGGTCGCCTCGATCCCGTCTAGTACGGGCATCCGCACGTCCATCAGCACCACGTCGGGCCGCAGCTCCTCGGTGCGGCGCACGGCCTCGGCTCCCTCGGAGGCTTCGCCCACGACGCACAAATTCTCCTCCCCTTCGAGGATCAGCCGGAAGCCCATCCTGAGCAGGGGCTGGTCGTCCACCAGCAGGATGCGGATCGGTCCGTCGTCGGTCATGACGCTCCCTTGTCTAGGTTGCAGTTCAGGACGGCGCGCACACGCCAGCCCCCCCTTCGCGGCCGGTCCGGCCTCCACCGTGCCGGCATAGAACCGGGCGCGTTCGCGCATCCCGGCGAGGCCCTGGCCGGAACCCAGCGGTCCGGGTGGCTGTTCCAGGCCGCCCTTGCCGTCGTCGAGCACCTCGATGGCCACGGTGGCATTGTTCCGCGAAATCCTGACATCCACACGGCCCAGGGACCGGCCGTAACGCAGCACGTTCGTCAGCGACTCCTGGACTATCCGGTACACCGTCAACTGGAATGCGGCGTCTTCCGGCAGCGCCGGGCCGGAGTGCGAGTACTGCACGGGCAGGCCGGCCGTGCGGAATCCCGCCAGCAGTTTGGCCAGGTTCCCGCCGGCCACCAGCGGCTCCCGGGGGGCCGCGCCCGGGGCGGCATCATCGCGCAGGACGCCGAGGACCCTGCGCATATCCGCCAGCGCCGTCCGGCCGGTCCGGGAGAGTTCGCCGAGCACCTCCCCGGCCCGCTGCGGGTCCCTGTCCAGGACGACGGCGGCGCCGTCGGACAGGCTCACCATCACGGTGAGGGAGTGCGCCACGACGTCGTGCATTTCGCGCGCAATCCGGTTCCGTTCGTTCACCGATCCAAGCTGCGCGGCGGTGGCGGCCCAGGCGGTGATCTCCTCCTCATGCTCCCGCCGCTGCCGGACCGAGATCCCGATTCCGGTGGCAATCACGCTGGAGAGGATGATACTCACCCCGGCCGCGATGCTGGTGACCAGCTGGAAGTTGGCCGGGGTGCTGACGGCCATGTCCGGCAGCCGCCCGTCCAGCGGGCCGACGGCCAGCGAGACGTAGAGTGCCGCCAGCGGCGCCGTCGAGAGGGCCAGGGCAATAAAGGTAAAGCGCCGGGAGCGGACCAGGGCCACCGAGTACAGGGCGAACCAGAGGCCGGCCGAGACGTTGGAGCCCCACGGGTGCAGCGCGGAGACCGCGAGTTCCAGCACGGCCGCCGCCGCCAGGACCAGCACCGGGCGGGCGCGGCGGAACAGGAGCACGACGGCGGTGGCGGCCAGCAGGACCAGCACCTGCCACGGGCCGCCGCGCAGGGACTGCACCGCCGTCGGGGTCGCCAGGAGCAGGTAGGTAAGGACCACCAGGACGTCCATCACCCGCGGGTGCAGGTGGAGGTAGCGCCGGACCCGGCCGCGCCGCCGGGCCGTGATTTCGGCGAAGGACGCACCGGCCTGGCCGGCCGGTGCGTCCTTGGGGGGTGCTGCGTCGATCATGCTCCGAGCCTAGACGCTGGTACCCGCGGGCCCTGCTAGACGTCGCGCTTCTTGAGCAGGAACCCTGCGAGGACCAGCGGGATGACCGCCCAGGCACCCAGGACCAGGGCGGCCTGCCAGGCTTCCAGGGTGTCCGGAACGTGCTCGGACGCGGTCAGCGGCGCCAGCGTGTTGGCCGGCATGAATTTGCGCAGTTCCTTGACGAAGTCGCCCTGGATGATTTCCAGCGCAATCGGGAGCACGAAGAAGATTCCGACGAGGCTCATAATGCCGCCGGCCGAGTTGCGGATCAGCGCCCCGAGCGCCATCCCGATTGCGGCGACCGCTGCCACGTAGGCGCTGTTGATCAGGAGGGTCCGGTAATAGTGCCCGCTGGAGATATCGAGGGTGTGGCCGTACTGGTCCAGGATCGGCGCGGCCACCAGGCCGGCGAGATAGAGGGACACGGCGGTGACCAGGAAGGCGGACACCACCACCACAACCAGTTTTGCCACGAAGGCCGGGATGCGCTTCGGGACGGCGGTGAAGGTGGACCGCGCCATGCCGGTGGTGAACTCGGAGCTGATGATCAGCACGGCCAGGGAGCCGAGGATCAGCTGTGCGAAGGAGATTCCGGCGCTGGGTGCGGAGGCGGCAATGTCGCCCTGGGCCGCCAGCGCGGCGGACCGCTGGGGATTGCTGGAGGACGCCTGCAGTGCCTGGCCGATTCCCCACGCGGCGAGGGCGCCGACACCGACGATCACGGCGACGGTGGCCGCCAGCAGGATAAGCGTGGACAGGAGCGTGCGGAACTTGATGACTTCGGAGTTCAGGACGCGCAGGAAACTGGGCCCGGGTCCCGTGCTGAGGCTGTTGCCGGCCGGGGTGCCCGCCGTGCCGGCGTGGGCGCCGCGGCTGGAGGGGGTGGGTTCGAGGGTGGTGGAGCTCATGGCTTAGTTGCCTCCGGACTGGTCGGGGGCGTGGGCACCCGTGGTGACGAGCGAGTGGTATTCGACCTCATCCTTGGTCAGCTCCATGTAGGCCTCCTCAAGACTGGCCTGGAGCGGGGTAAGTTCGTAGATCATGACGCGGTTCTCAAGCGCGGTCCGGGCGATGTCGCGCGGCTGGAGACCTGAGACCTCCAGGAGCTCGTTGTCCTGGACTTCCACGGTGACGCCCGCGCCGGCCAGAAGCTGCATCAGCTGGTCCGGCTGGTCGGTGCGGACAAGGGTGCGGCCCTGCCCCTTGCCGGTGATGATGTCCTGGATGGGCGCATCGGCGATGATCCGGCCCCGGCCGATCACGATCAGGTGGTCCGCGGTGACGGCCATTTCGCTCATCAGGTGGCTGGAGAGGAACACGGTCCGGCCCTCGGAGGCCAGGTACTTGACCAGGTTCCGCACCCAGACCACTCCTTCCGGGTCCAGGCCGTTGACGGGTTCGTCCAGGATGACGGTCTGCGGGTCGCCGAGCAGTGCCGCGGCGATGCCCAGCCGCTGGCCCATGCCGAGGGAGAACCCGCCGACCTTCTTCTTGGCCACCTCGGCCAGCCCGGTCATCTCGATGACGTCGTGCACACGCTTCTTGGGGATGCTGTGGGTGGCGGCCATGGCCAGCAGGTGGTTGTAGGCCGAGCGGCTGGTATGGACGGCTTTGGCGTCCAGCAGGGCACCGACGTCGCGCAGCGGCGCCTGGTGGCGGTCGAACGGCACGCCGTTGACGGTGACGGAGCCCGACGTCGGCCGGTCCAGTCCCATGATCATGCGCATGGTGGTGGATTTTCCGGCGCCGTTGGGGCCCAGGAATCCGGTGACCCTGCCGGCTTCGACGGTGAAATTGACTCCGGCGACGGCGGTTTTTTCGCCGTACACCTTGGTCAGGCCTCGTGCTTCGATCATGGAAGCGTTCCTTTGCGTCGCGTGTGGTTGTGTACCTACCACGCTACCGACGCGGGCGGCCGAATTCGCCGCTCTCAGGGATGATTCAGGGCCCGGTCAGGGTAGTCCGCGGGGATGACCCGTGGCTATTCCGTTTGCGGGGTGTAGTAGACCAGGCCTGCGGGTTCCACCGAGAACTCGACGGCGCGGACGCCGGGCATCACCTCACCGTCCACGGCCAGCACCATGGTGGTGTCGCCCGGTTCCACGCGGATGCGGGTTGCCTCGCTCAGGTGGGTGATCCGGGAGGTGGCCACGGTGCCGGTCAGCACGGACCAGAGCAGCCGCAGGCGGGCGAAGGATTCGTCCGCGGTGATCATGCGCAGGTCCAGGACGCCGTCGTCCAGCACCGGACGGACCAGCGGGGCGTGGTCGCGCGGGTAATAGCGGCCGCGGCCGACGTACAGAATCCACAATTTGTGCCGCCGGCCGTCGACCACCAGGGTGCTGGGAGTGCCTGCGGCGAAGGTACGGAACATGGCCACCACACCTGCCAGGGGCTTGCCCAGTGCGGGCTGGAGGTGTTCCCTGCGGCGCACCAGGTTGGGGTAGAGCCCGATGCTCGCGGTGTTCAGCATGGTGAGGTCCAGCCGCTCGGGGCTCTCCGGCAGGCCCCGCTCCACAGCCACATGGCCGAGGTCGGCGCAGGCGGCCTCGCCCCGGGTGGCAGCCTGGACGGCCGCCTCGAGGGTTCCGATGCCGGCGTCCCGGGCAAAGTGGTTGAGCGTGCCGCCGGGCAGCACCAGCAGCGGGATGGAATGTTCGACGGCGGCCGCGGCGGCCGTGCCCACGGTCCCGTCTCCGCCCCACACGCCGAGGGCAACGACGCCCGGGCGGGTGGCGACGGCCGTGATTTCCGCTGCGACGTCGTCCTCCGGGCCGATTTCCTTTATATACGCCTTGGGGAATATTTTCTGCAGGGCACCGGCTGTTTCGGCGGCGTAGGAGCCGCCCAGGGTATTCACGGCGATGCCGAGCCCCTCGCCGTCGGGCAGCGCCGGGGCGTCCACCGGACTGCGCCGGACCGCCGGGAAAGGCGGCCGGACCGGCCACCACTTCCGCGTCACAAGGGCGGCGCCCGAGCCGATGGCTGAGCCGAAGAAAACGTCCGAGGGCCAGTGCGCACCGGTGTGGACCCGGGAGTAGGCCACCGCGGCCGCGGCCGGTGCCAGTGCGGCGCCGAGGGCCGGACGGACCAGCCCCACGCCCAGGGCGAAGGCCGCGGCCGAGGCCGAGTGGCCCGAGGGCATGGAGGAACTGGTGGGCTGGGGGTTGACGAAGCGGAAGACGGGCAGGTGCTCCGGCAACGGGCGGGCGCGGGGCAACAGCGTCTTGAAGACCATGTTGGTCACTGCGGACGCGACGCCCTGCGCCAGGAGTCCGTGCAGGGCGGCCCGGCGGGTTTTCCCCGGGAAGAGCGCCATCACGGCCGCAATGCCCATCCAGAGCTTGCCGTTATTGGCGGCAGCGGACAGGTGGCGGAAGAAGTCATCGTGGCCGCCGCCCGGGAGCCGGGAGACTGAGCGGACCAGCCTGCGGTCCAGCTTCTCCAGTCCCCGCGGTGTTTTTCTCAGCATGCTTCGCATTTCCCCACCTTACTGCCGGGCGCAGCTAGGATGAGGCGATGACCCGAGTGCTGGATCCCCGGCCATTGGCTGCAGGCCGCGTCCTGGCGGTTAGTACCGTTATGCTCACCGTCGCCGCGGTGCTGGGCGGGTTGTTGCTGGCCAACGTCGCCAACCCGCCGTTCCAGGGCCTGGACCGGGGGTGGGCGGGGTTTATCACCGGCCTGCGCAGCCCCTTCTGGGACGCCATCAACGCCGTCCTCAACGTCGCCGGCTACCGCGGGGTCCTGGTCGTGCACGGACTTTTGGTGCTGGCTCTCCTGATCCGGCGCCGGCCGCAGACGGCGGTTTTCAGCGCCGCCGCCGGAGTGGCGGTCCTGATCCTCACCCAGGTCATCAAGGCTGGCGTGCTGCGCGAACGGCCGCAGAACACCGTGGTCCTCACCGACACGGGGTCGTTCCCCTCCGGTCACGTCGCCACCACCACCGCCTTCGTCCTGGTGCTGGCACTGCTGATGGCCAAAGCGTGGGTATGGCTGCTGGCGTCTGCCGGCACCATGGCCATGATGGTCAGCCGTACCTACCTGTCGGCCCACTGGCTGACGGACACCGTTGGCGCTGTCTGCCTGGCAGCCCCGGTGGTGCTGCTGCTCTGGCTGGGATTCCAGCGCTCCTGTATCCGGGAGAACGGCGACGCGCGGCGGCTCCTTAGCTGGCGCGCACGGGCCGCGCGGCGCCGGCGAGCAGCAGGGCAACCAGAATCGGCACACCGATAACCAGCAGCGCCAGCCGGATTCCGGTCAGGTCTCCGAGGTAGCCCAGCAGCGGTGGCCCGGCCAGGAACGCCACGTACCCCAGCGTTGACACGACAGAGACCCGCGCCGCCGCGTGGCGTGGATCGTCGGCCGCCGCGGACATACCCATCGGGAAAGCCAGCGCGGCCCCCATTCCCCAAAGCGCTGCACCGGCTGCCGCCAGCCAGATGTTACCGGCGAGGACAAAGAGTCCCAGCCCGGCCGCAGCGGCCGCCATGCTGGCCCGCAGCACGGCCACCCGGCCGTAGGCGTCGATCGCCCGTCCGCCAAAAAAGCGCATGGCCGTCATCGCCAGAACAAAGACCGCAAACAGCAGGGCACCGCTCGACTGTTCGGCGCCGAGTCCGTCCACGGAGGCCTTGGCGATCCAGTCGTTCCCGGCACCCTCGGTCAGGGTTGCGCCCAGGACGACGACGCCGATCAGCAGGGTCCGGCCGTCCCGCCAGGCGGCAGCCCGCGGCTGCGGAGCCTCACCTGCGGCGGGGGCGTCCGGCGTCGTGTGCGGCAGGAAGTAGCGGGGAGCCATCTGGGCGGCGACGGCCACCACGAGGGCGATGACCAGCAGGTGGGTAGGCAGTCCGACGCCGAGTTCGGACAGGCCGGCCCCGGCCAGCGCGCCCACGAAGGCGCCGCCGCTGAAGGCCGCGTGGAACTGCGGCATAATCGTCCGGCCCAGCCGGTGTTCGACGTCGGCCCCTTCAATGTTCTGGGAGACGTCCCAGAGGCCGATGCCGATGCCGAAGAAGAACAGGGAAACAGCCGTTCCGGCCACGGAGCCGGCGTTGAGGGACAGGGCGATGCCGACGCCGCCGGCGGCCGCCAGCAGACCGGCCGCGCGGACGGTGTTGCCCGTTCCCAGCCGGCCCACCACCCATCCCGCCGTCGGCAGGGCGATCAGCGAGCCTACGGCAACGCACAGCAGCAGGCTGCCCATCTGCCCGGAGCTGAGTTGCAGGATTTCGGTGACCGCCGGGATGCGGGCGGCCCAGCTGGCGAAGACCAGCCCGTTGATGCCGAAGATCAGGAACGTCGCCGCGGCCGCGGCTTTGACCTGCGGGGCGGTTGTTGTGCTTGTCATACGATCACTGCTTCCACCGAGTGTCGGGCGAGCTCAGCACGTTCGGCCGGGCCCAGGTTCTTGTCTGTCACCAGAATGTCGACGGCGTCGAGCGCAGCGACCAGCGCGACGGCGCTGGCGTTCCACTTGGCATCCGAGCACGCGGCAATCACGCGTGCGGCTGACTCGAGGCCGGCGCGTTTAACGGCTGCGTCCTCGAGGTCGTGGGCCAGGAGGCCGTCGCGGAGGTTCAGCGCACACGGTGTCACGACGGCGGTGTCGAACCGGAGGGCGCGGATGTTGGATTCGGCCATGGGGCCGCGGAAGGACAGTTCGCCGGGGGTGAGGCTTCCGCCGGGCAGCAGCAGTTCTGGCCGCGGGCCGGGGGCCGTTCCGGTCAGGGCGTTGACGGCCTGCAGCGACATCGGCATGACTGTGATGTCCCGGCCCTGCAGCCGGCGTGCCACTTCGGTGGCTGTGGTGCCGCTGTCCAGCCAGACGTGTCCGCGGTCTTTGAGCAGGGCTGCCACGCCGGCGGCGATGCGCATCTTGGCGTCGTGGTCCTCGAGTTCACGCTGGCCGTACTCGGGGTTCTCGCCGCGGGACACCAGGCTCCGGGCGCCACCGTGGACGCGGCGCAGGACCCCCCGGAGGGCCAGGACGTCAAGGTCGCGGCGGATAGTGGCACCCGAGGCGCCGCATTCGGCGGTGAGCTCTTCCACGCTCATGTGCTCCCGCTGGCGCAGCAGTTCACCGATCCTGCGGTGACGCTCCTCGGTACTCATGCTTAAACGATAGGTCTGGATGATCAATTAATCAAAAGTTTGATCATCTACGGGTGTGCGGGCGGATTAGCGGGCGCGTTCGACGCGTTTTTCGTCCCAGACGGGTTCACCGGATTCGTAGACCCGGCCGTCGGAGCCGAACACGAGGAACCGGTCGAAGGTCCGGGCGAACCAGCGGTCGTGGGTGACGGCCAGGACCGTGCCCTCGAAGTGGTCGATGGCGCGTTCAAGCGCCTCGGCCGAGTGCAGGTCCAGGTTGTCCGTGGGCTCGTCGAGGAGCAGCAGGGTGGCGCCGGAGAGCTGCAGCAGCAGGATCTGGAACCGGGCCTGCTGGCCGCCGGAGAGCGACTCGTACTTCTGCTCCGACTGCGAGGCCAGGCCGTAGCCGTCCAGGGCGCCGGCGGCCGCCTCGCGCGCCATCCCGGAGCGGTGTTCGTCGCCGCGGTGCAGGATTTCCAGCAGGGTCTTGCCGAGCAGGTCGGGACGGACGTGTGTCTGGGCAAAGAATCCGGGCCGGATCCGGGCGCCGAGCTTCACCGTTCCCTCGTGCGGGACCTCGGCGATTTCGACGTCGGATACGGGGAGGTGCTCACGTTCCGGATCCGTGCCGCCGGTGGCCAGCAGCCGAAGGAAGTGGCTCTTGCCGGAGCCGTTGGAACCGAGGACGCCCACCCGGTCGCCGAACCAGACTTCGGTGGAGAACGGTTTCATCAGTCCGGTGAGCTCGAGCTTCTCGGCCACGATGGCGCGCTTGGCCGTGCGCCCGCCTTTGAGCCGCATCTTTACGTTTTGTTCGATCGGCAGCGCTTCCGGCGGACCCGCCTCCAGGAACTTCGCCAGCCGGGTCTGTGCCGCGTGGTACCGGTTGGCCATGTCGGAGCGGAACGCCGCCTTGTTCTTGTACATGTTGACGAGTTCCTTGAGCTTGACGTGCTCCTCGTCCCAGCGCTTGCGGAGTTCCTCGAAACGGGCATTGCGGTCGGCGCGGGCCTCAACGTAAGAGCCGAAGCCGCCGCCGTGGATCCACGCGCCGGCACCGTTGATGCCGGGTTCCAGCGTCACGATGCGGCCCGCGGCGTTGTTGAGCAGCTCGCGGTCGTGGCTGATGAAGAACACGGTCTTCTTGGACTCGTTCAGCTTTGCCTCGAGCCAGCGCTTGCCCGGCACGTCGAGGTAGTTGTCCGGCTCGTCGAGCAGCAGCAGCTCGTCCGGTCCCGCGAACAGGGCTTCGAGGACCAGCCGTTTCTGTTCGCCACCGGACAGGCTCGACGCCGGCCGGTGCTGCGCGCGGTCAAACGGCAGGCCAAGTGCCGCCATGCAGACTTCGTCCCATACGGTCTCGACGTCGTAGCCGCCGGCGTCGCCCCAGTCGACGATCGCCTGGGCGTACTTCATCTGGGTCGGTTCGTCGTCGTGCTCGATCATGGCCAGTTCGGCTTCGTCGACGGCGCGCGCGGCGGCAGCCAGGGCGGGCGGCGCGGCGGACACCAGCAGGTCCCGGACCGTGGAGTCGTCCCGGACCTGGCCGACGAACTGGCGCATGATCCCCATGTTCCCGGACCGGCCGATCACGCCTTCGTCCGGGACGAGGTCACCGGAGATGATCCGGAAGAGGGTGGTCTTGCCGGTTCCGTTGGGTCCGATCAGCGCTGTTTTGCTGCCGTCCGGGACCTTGAACGTCACGCCATTGAGCAGCTGGGTGCCGTCGGAGAGGAAGTAGTCGATGCCGGATACGTCAATATGAGCCACGCAGTAATCCTCCCACGGCTGGGTCTTCCGGTGGCCCGGGGGCGGCTAGCCGGCGGCCGCAGTAAGGAAGTCCTTGAGCAGCGGGCCGGAGGTGGTTGCGCCGAGGCCGCCGTCCTCGACAAACACGGCGACGGCGAGGTCCCCATGGACAGCCACAATCCAGGCGTGGGTCTTGGGCGGGTTGTCCTTGCCGAATTCGGCGGTGCCGGTCTTGGCGCCCACCGGGGCCCCCGGAACGTCGGCGAGGAAGCCGGCGTGGCCCGAGGTCACCACGGCGCGCATCATGTCAGCGAGGGACGCGGCTTCCGCGGCCGTGATGGGTTTCCCGGCCGCCTTCGCGGGCGCGGGGGCGGACGTGGACGGCGCCGCCGTCGGACCGGCCGACGGCGTGGCGCCGCCTGCGGGTGCGGCGTTCGGGTTCAGGACCAGCTGCGGTGACACGGGAGCACCCTTGGCGACCGAGCCGGCCATCACGGCGGCGGCTAGCGGTGAGAGCAGCACCTTGCCCTGGCCGATCATGGAGGCCGCGTGCTCGGTGCCTTCAGCCTCGCCCGGGACCGAGCCAAGGAAGGCCGCGGCGCCCAGGGACGGCGCCTCGACGGCAACGCCGAGGGACGTCGCGGCGGACTCCAGCTGCGCCTGGCTGACCTTGCCCCGGGCGTTGATGAACGCGGTGTTGCAGGAATGCGCGAAGGCGTCCCGCAACGTCACTGATCCGAGGGACGTCGCAGGGTAGCCCTCGGCATTCTTAAAGGTCCGGCCGTCCACCGTGAGGGTGGGGGGGCAGTCCACCTTGTCATCGGGGGTCATGCCGTTCCGGAACATGGCCAGCGAGTCCACCATTTTGAAGATGGATCCCGGGGCGTACTGGCCCAGCAGAGCGGTGTCGTACCCGTTGCTGCCGGGGCCGGAAGCTGCGGCCAGGACCGCGCCGGTGGAGGGCTTGATGGCCACGATGGCGGACGCCGGACCGACGTCGGCCAGGGTGTCCTCGGCCAGTTGCTGCAGCCGCGTGTTCAGGGTGGTCTTCAGCGCGGTTCCGGGTTTCATCGGTTCCTGGAACAGGACGCGACGGCCGCCGTTGGCCAGCCCCTGACGCTGCTCGGCAGTGAGGCCCTCGGTCTGGGCGAATACCTGGGTGCCGCTGGTTCCACGCAGTTGCGCGTCGTACTGCTGCTGGAGCCCGCCGGTACCGGTGGTGTCGCCGCTGTGGAGTGTGCCGCCGGACTTTTCGATCTGTTCGGCGCTGGCTTCACCAACGGTGCCGAGCACGGCGCGGGCAAACGTGCGGCTGGGAGCCAGGGGAAGGGAGTCCGCGATCGCGCGCGCACCAGGGATGGCGGCAATCTGCTCGTCGGTGACGGTCCGGCCCTCCTGCCGCAGGGTGATCGCGGCGACGAAAGCCTGGGGTCCGGCGGCCGCGACCTGCTTGGTGTAGGCGGCCGGGTCAACGCCCACCAGCCGTGCCAGTTTGCCCGCGGCGGCGGCGGGATCCGCGGAGTCCAGCTGCTGCTTGTCGATTCCGACGTGGACCACGGGCCGGTAGGTGACCAGTTTGGTTCCGCCGGCGCCGAGGATGTCGGCCCGCTGCGGGGACTCGCTGGAGCTGCCCAGGACCTCGGTGTCGGCGAGGCCGGGCACCAGCAGTTCAGGGCTCCAGACGGTCTTCCACGTGCCGTCGGCCTTCTTCAGCTGCGCGGTCACGGTGTATTTCCACTCGCCGGCGCCGAGCTTCCAGCTGTAGTCCAGCGGCACCGTCGCGGTGTCCTTGTCGAGCTTCAGCTCACCTGCCGCGACGGCGGGTTTCACCGGGTCGAGGGCCTTGAAAACGGCCTTGACCCGATCGTTCGCGGCGGCGGAGTCCTTGCCGTCAAAGGACACGGTGCCGACGTCGAGCGCGGCCACGGCCGACGCGAGCTGCTTCGCCGCATCCTGCGCACCGGACCGGCCGTCGTCGCACGCGACCAGCGTGCTACCGAGAACCAGACCAACGAGAGCAAGCGAGAGCTTCTGAATTTTCCCCATTGCGACATTATGCCCCGAGCTGCGGACACCTCCCGCGTCACACGGTCACCGGGGGCGGCTAGCTCCGCCGGATGATGCGCCGCTGCGCCGCCACGGCGATGGCCGCCGTCCGGTTATCCACCCCGAGTTTCCCGTAAATGTGCACCAGATGGGTCTTCACCGTGGCCTCGGAGATGAACAGCTGCCTGGCGATGGCCCGGTTCCCCAGCCCGGTGGCGAGCAGTTCGAGCAACTGGATCTCCCGGGAGGTCAGCGCCGGTTCGGGATTGCGGATCCTGCCGAGCAGCCGCGCTGCCACTTCCGGAGCCAGCGCCGTCTGGCCCGCCGCGGCAGCCATCACGGCCTGCCTGATTTGCTCCGGGGGCGCGTCTTTGAGCATGTACCCGCTCGCCCCCGCCTCCACCGCGGCGAGGATGTCGGCGTCCGAGTCGAACGTCGTGAGGATGAGGACGGGAGGTGCCAGTGTTCCGGCCTCTCCGGCCTTGATCCGGCCCGTGGCGGTGACGCCGTCCATACCGGCGCCCATTTGCAGGTCCATCAGGACGACGTCGACCGGGTCACCGAGGGCGTGCAGCCGCGCCACCGCGGCCAGTGCGGCGGCGCCGTCGGCCGCTTCGGCGGCGACGGTGATTCCGTCAAAATCGGCCAGCATTGCGCGCAGGCCGGCACGGACTACAGGGTGGTCGTCAACGAGGAGGACGCGGATCGCGGTCATCCTGCGTCCGCTCCCAGGGGCAGCCGGATGGCCACCACGGTCCCTTCGCCCGGGGCGGATTCAAGGTCAAGGGTGCCCTGCAGCGCGGCGACGCGGTCCCGCAGGGACCTGAGCCCGTAGCCGGATCCGTCGGCCCGGTCCTGGCAGGCGGCCGCCGGGTCGAATCCGGCGCCGTCGTCGAAAATGTCCATGGCCACTTCGGAACCGAGGAAGGACAGCGTCACAACGGCGCTGCGTGCGCGGGCGTGGGCCGCCACATTGGCGAGGCTGGCCTGCGCGGCACGCAGCAAGGTGGTGCGGTACGGGTTGGGAAGTTCCGCCGGAGTCCCCTCCACTTCGAGCCGGCAGCGCAGCACCGTGCCGCGGGCGGCGGCCTCCGTTTCGGTCGAGGCGCAGAGCCGGTGCAGGCTGTTCACGAGTGAGCTTTGCTCGAGTTCGGGGGACTGCAGGCCGCGGACGAAGTTACGGGCCTCAGCCAGGTTGGTGGCTGCTGTCTCCTGGATGGTCCTGAGCCGGCTCCGGATCGCGTCGGTGTCCCCGGCATCCAGTGCTTGCTCGGCGGAACGTCCGGTCAGCACGATGCTGGAGAAGCCCTGGGCCAGGGTGTCGTGGATTTCGCGGGCCAGCCGGGTCCGCTCCGCCAGTGTTCCGGCCTCATGCTGGCTGCGGGCGAGCTCGGCACGGGTCCGCCGGAGCTCGGCAGCGGCCCGGCGCTGGTTTTCTGCCTCAACGAACAGGGCACGGTAGGCCAGGCCGGTCACCACCGCGAAGGCCGCGCCGAAAGCCGGCCCCAGCACCATCGGAAGTTGCAGGGCGACGCCGGCCGGGCCGCCGTTGTGGAACCACAGCGCTGCGACCACCAGCACCGTGCTGGCCGCAATGGCGGCCAGGGCGGGGCATCGGGGCAGCACGTGGAGCTGCAGGAAGAACAGCGGAAAGGCCAGCCAGGCGAAATCGGCGCTGCCCCAGACGAGCAGCAGCCATAGCAGGCACACCGCGCCGAGCCACCAGGCCGAATACGGCCGCGGATCGAAACGGTCGGGGCGGACGGAGTGGCGCTTCTCCAGCACGGTGCCGGCCAGGTAGACGCCCGCCAGGGCAAGGACCAGCGCCAGGCTGATCCAGCCGGATCCGCGGACTCCTGCGGCCAGCAGCCGGCCGAGCGCAACCAGCAGCAATACGGCAAATCCCACGTGCAGGCTGACCCGCAGGACCCGCAGGATGACGGCCGCGCCGGCGGGTTCCCCCGTCACCGTGCTGCGTCCGCCGTCCATGCGTTCAGCCTAGCGCCGGGCTGCCCACCGCGGGCCGCTGCAGGCCGTTGCCGGGGCAGGATCAACCAATCGGTTGATCCTGGGACCAACCGAACCGCCGCGCGGGACCATCCGGAGGCCCGATGGCACGGTCCGCCCGGGCGGCGAGAGTGGAAAGGAAGACTCCACCACCACAGAAGGACTCCAATGTTTCTCGCTCTCCGCGACATCCGCTTCGCCAAAGGCCGCTTCGCGCTGATGGGCGGCGTGGTCGCCCTCATCACCCTGCTGCTGGTGATGCTCTCGGGGCTCACGGCCGGACTTGGCAACCAGTCGACCTCCGCCATTGCCGGCCTGCCGGCGGACCAGATCGCGTTCGGGGCCCCCGCCGGCAGCACACCCCAGTCCTCCTATACCGAATCCGAAG
Organism: Arthrobacter sp. 05L44; assembly: GCF_056397605.1. Taxonomy (NCBI): domain Bacteria; kingdom Bacillati; phylum Actinomycetota; class Actinomycetes; order Micrococcales; family Micrococcaceae; genus Arthrobacter; species Arthrobacter sp. 05L44. The sequence continues at coordinate 31,240 of NZ_JBFTNS010000006.1, forward strand.
TCACCGGGGCGCAGGTAGCCGGTTGGGCCGGACGGGACGGCGTCAGCAGCGCGGAAGCCCTGGGCATCAGCCAGGGTCGGCTGCAGGCCCTTGGCGCCGGAGGCGTGCCGGCAGGAACGGCCAACGTCGCCGTGTTTGGCACCGGAGCCGGAAGCAGCCTCGCCCCGGTACCTGTGGCTGACGGCACGGTGGTGATCGGGTCCGGGCTGGCCAGGGACCTGGATCTGTCAGCCGGCAGCAGGGTCGCCGTGGGCGGCACGGAACTGGCCGTCGCTGCCGTTGTCCCGGATCAGTGGTACTCCCACACGGGCGTCGTCTGGACCGCGTTGACGGACTGGCGGAAGGTGGCCCATCTTGCCGGAAAGGACACAGTGGGCACCGTGATCGCGGTCAGCTTCGACCGGGGCGCGAGTGTTGACGTGGCCGCGGCCAACCAGGCGGCCGGCACCGTCAGCGCCGGCCGGGAAGGGTCCTTCCAGGCCCTTGGCTCCTACCGCAGCGAGAACGGTTCGCTCATGCTGATGCAGGCGTTCCTGTATGGCATCTCCGCTCTCGTGATCGCAGCATTCCTGACCGTCTGGACCGTGCAGCGTACCCGGGACATCGCGGTCCTCAAGGCCATGGGAGGGTCCGCGGGCTACGTGCTCAAAGACGCCATGGTGCAGGCCGCGGTGGTGCTGGTGGCCGGCGCCGCCACGGGTGGTGCGGCGGGCGTGGTGGGGGGCCTTTTTGCCGCCGGGGCCGCCCCGTTCCTGACCACTGTGCAGACCACGCTGCTGCCGATCGCCGGGATCGTGGTCCTGGGGCTGGCCGGCGCGGCGCTGGCGGTGCGGGGCGTTACCCGCGTTGACCCCCTGCTGGCGCTCGGCGGCAACTGACACCTCGTCTACCAGACCAAACCCGTAAAACATTCCCTGAAAGGCATATCTATGGAATCCGCCCTGCAACTCACCAACGTCACCCTCGAATACCCCGACGGGGACACCGTCCTGCGGGCCCTCGACAACGTCAGTCTTGACGTTGGACGCGGCGAATTTAGGTCCCTCGTTGGACCATCCGGCTCGGGAAAGTCGTCACTGCTGGCCGTGGCCGCCACCCTGGTCCGCCCGACTGCCGGAACAGTTATGGTGGCAGGGAACGACGCCGGAGCCCTCACCGATGCCGGGCGGACCGCCCTGCGCCGGGACCATATCGGCATCATCTTCCAGCAGCCGAATCTCCTGCCGTCCCTCACCGCCGTCGAGCAGCTGGTCATCACCGCGCACCTGCGGAGTGAATCTCTCCGCGGGGCAATGACCAGGGCTGCCGGCCTGCTGGAGCGCGTGGGCCTTGGCGGGGCCCTGGACAAGCGCCCGCACCAGCTCTCCGGCGGCCAGCGCCAGCGGGTCAACATCGCCCGGGCACTGATGGCCAGCCCGGCGGTGCTGCTGGTCGACGAGCCGACGGCGGCGCTGGACCACAACCGCAGCGCCGGGATTGTCCGGCTGCTGCGCGAGGTCACGGACGAGTTTGCGGTGGGGACCCTGATGGTCACGCACGACACCGGGATGGTGGCTTACACGGATGCCGTGGCCACGATGCGGGACGGCCGGCTCTCGGCGGCGGAACTCCCCGTGCCCGCGTAGCGGCGCCGCTCCCGCCTGGCGGAGCCGCCCCTGCCTAGTGACCCAGCTCGGGGACTGCCAGGCCGAAGACGTCCTTCAACGCGTGCCGGGCCGCATGGAAACCTGGCATTCCGGTCACCCCGGGCCCCGGAGGCGTCGACGAGGAACAGAGGTACAGTCCCGGCACCGGGGTCCGCCACGGCACCGGGCTGAGGACCGGCCGCCGGAGCAGGCCGCGCAGGCTCATGGCGCCGGCGCTGAAATCCCCGCCGACGTAGTTCGCGTTGTAGGTGCCGAGTTCCGCCGCGGTGGTCACCCGCATCCCGACAATAAGGTCGCGGAAGCCGGGCGCGAAGCGCTCAAGCTGGGCCACGACGGCGCCGCCCATGTCGATCGTGGACCCGGCCGGGACGTGGCAGTAGGTCCACAGGACGTGCCGGCCGGCGGGGGCGCGGCCGGCATCGAAGCGGGACGGCTGGGAGACCAGGACATATGGCCGGTCAGGGTGGCGCCCGGCCGCCACGGCGTGTTCGGCCTCGGCGGTTTCAGCGCGGGTCCCGCCGACGTGGACCGTCCCTGCATCGGCGAGTTCCGGGGCGGCCCACGGGGCGGGGCCGGACAGGATGAAATCGACCTTGCAGGCGGCGTTGCCGAAGCGGAACCCTTCGAGCGCCCGGCGGTAGGCGCCCGGGAGCCGGTCCCCGGCGATCTGCAGGAGTCCGGGAGGTGCCACGTCCAGCAGGGTGGCCCGGACAGGAGGAAGCTCAGCAAGGGATCCGATGCTGGTGCCGGTTTCCACCACTCCGCCGTGCGCCTCGATGTCCGCCACCATCGCGCGTGCGATCGCGGCCGAACCGCCTACCGGGATGGGCCAGCCGCCGGCGTGGCCCAGCGCACCCAACATCAGCCCTGCGCCGGCGGCAGACAGTGAAGGCAACGGCGCCACGGCGTGGGCCGCAACCCCGGTGAGGAGGGCCGGAGCGAGATCGTCCCGGAATCTGACATCCCACAGGCGCGAACCCTGCTCCAGGGCCCGCAACGCGAAGACCCCGGCCGCGGCCGGGTGGCGTGGCAGCCGGAGCAGCTGGTTCAGGGTCAGGTCCAGGACGCCCTCCAGCCTGGCCAGCAGGGGCGTCATCAGCCGCCGGTAGGCGCCGCCATCGCGTCCCAGGCCGGCGACGGTCCGCTCCAGCGAGCGGTAGCCGAGGGCCGCCCGGCCGCCGTCGAGCGGAGCCGCGTGCGAGAGTTCCGGCACTTCGAACCTGACCCGGTCCGCCAGTTCGAAGTTCCGGAAGAACGGCGATGCCAGGGCCATCGGGTGCACAGCCGAGCACACGTCGTGAAGGTGGCCGGGTTCGATCAGTTCCGTGGTCCGGAGGCCGCCGCCGGGGCTGGCTGCCGCCTCGTAGACGCGCACCGCCAGTCCGGCGCGGGCCAGAGTCACGGCGGCCGCGAGCCCGTTGGGTCCGGAACCGACGACGGCGACGTCAGGCACGGGAATCAGGCGTCCGTGCGGGCACGCCGCCAGGGCAGCACCGACGCGGCCGGCCGCCGGAGATTCACCGCAAACCAGTCGGGGGCGCCGTCGAACGGGCCGCCGTGCGGGTCGTCGGCGCCGCCGCGGCGCACGACGTCGTAGGCCGGGTCCCAGATCTCCCAGACAATGCGCGCCATCAAGTAGCCGGTGGCGAGCATGTGCGCCAGCACGGCGAGGACGTAGTACGGCATGTCGATGTTGTGCTGGGTGGGGCCGCCGCTGGTGACCTGCCCCAGATACATCCAGATGGCTGCCCAGTGCAGGCCCTCAATGGCCTGCCAGACCAGGAAGCCCCGCCATCTGGGCCGCGCCAGGGCCAGCAGCGGAATCAGCCAGATCACGAACTGCGGCGAGTACACCTTGTTGGTGAGGATAAAGGCGGCCACGATCAGGAACACCAGCTGCGCCAGCCGGGGCCGCCGCGGCGCCGCGAGGGCCAGGACGGCGATCAGCACGCACGCGGCCAGGAAGAGATTGAGGGCCAGTCCATTGACGGCCTCGGCCTCCAGTGGTTTCCAGCCCAGCCGGCCCGCCACCAGGTTGTACGCGAACCAGGGCGAGCTGTAGCCCGCCGGCCTCGTCTCGGTGAACTGGTAGAAGTACTTCCAGCCGGCCGGGTCGCCCGCCGCCGCCGGAATGTTCACGGCCAGCCACGTCGCCGCCGCCGCCCCCGCCGTGACGAGGAGGGCCCGGACCTTGCCGGTGCGCAGGGCGAGGACCAGCACGGCCCCGAGGATCAGCAGCGGGTAGAGCTTGGTCGCGGCGCCGAGTCCGATGAACAGGCCCGCGAGGAGCAGCTTGTTCCGGGCGAAGAAGTACATGCCGAGGGCCAGCATCGCCACGGCCCACATATCCCAGTTGATGAAGCCGGCGAGGACGATGCCGGGGGCAAGTGCCACCATGGCCCCGTCCCAGGAACGGCGGCGGGCGGTACGGGCCGTGGCCAGGACGGTGACGATCCAGACGGCAACCACCAGGGTGGCGTTGAGGTCGAAGTACGCGAGGACCCGGGTGGGGTTGACGCCGTCGCCGGGAAGCAGGAACGCAGTGGCCCCGGCAATAAAGCCCATCAGCACCGGGTATTCGAAGAAGCTTCCGGCCGTGACGAAGGGGAAGGCGCCGTCGCCGAGGCCCCGGTTCTTGAACAATTCGGGGAAGTCCGAGTAACAGGTCGCGTAGAACTGGCCGGGGGAGTCCCAGCCCTTGCTGCGGCAGTACCCCTTAATAAGCAGGGCCACGAGGGCTGCCAGGACGGTGAGGACCACCAGGACCCGTTCGACGGTGAAGAGTCCGGGGGAGACAATCCCCGGAGCCGTCCGCCGGCCGAGCGGTCCGCCGACGAGTTCCGTGAAGTTCCGCAGCAGCAGATCACTGCGGCTTGGGACTACCAGTCGGGTCCGCTTGCGGTTCTCCGGCGGCATTGTCTCCTGCATGCCTCGAGCTTACCGGGGCCGACGGGCCGTGCGGGGAAGGACCGGGACGGCGTCCCGGCGCTGCCGGTGGCCGTTAAGCCCGCCCGGCGAAGCTCAGCGTTGCAGGTTAAGTCGCAGGTTAAAAGGGAGGAGCCCACGCGTAGCCGCGTGGGCTCCTTGCGGATCAGGTGCAATGGTCACCATCGGATCCTCCTTCGCCGGGTACCGTGACGGCCGTCGGCCTGAATGGGACGGCACGGCATCAACGGAGCAGTCCCATCTGATGCATTGCGAGGTAGATGTCTTCGCGCCGCTGCTCGAGCAGCCGGGCGTTGAACTCCGATTTGTCCCGGATCGCGGGCCGCGGGTTGAAGATCAGTACGTCTTTCAGTTTTCGGATCATGGTGGTCACCTCCTTTCGGGGAGCGTGGGCGTTCTGCGCGTTCCGGCGTGGGGCGGTGCCGGGATGTGGTTTCGCTGCGATGGTCACAGTGGGCCTTTCTGGTTGGAGAAATAAAAGTAATTGGGCACAGCAATTAAGCCCTCAATTTGTTGAAGAACAGTATGTTTTAGGCATAGGAATGCCCGGTACTAATACGGTGGTTTTCGCAAATGCGAAGAATGGCCCCTGCCGCTACGTGCCGCACCCCAACAGGAAGCTGGGTTCCGAACTATGGGGTATTGCACTGGTTACTGCTATGGGGGTGTGTTGCGCAACCGCGTGGGTCCGCTGGGCCAGACATACCGGCCGGGTCATCCCGTGGGATGGACCTGGCAACCATTCCGGGCCGGCGTTACGCCGGCGGGAGGATTGTTTAGGCGGGCAGTCCGGTTTTCGGGCGCGCGGCAGCGTCAGAGGCCGGGTTCGCGGTGACGTTGTACATCCATCCGCTAGTCAAAATATTCATTTCCCAACCTCCTTTTCTGATCTGCCGTAGCTCCGGCTGACTGGCCGGGCGACGCGCGCCGTGACCCTGGCAAGCCGCTCTGGGGTCAGAAATAAAATTACACTACAAATGCGGAGTTTGACCACTTAAATGGGAAATATTCCGCAAAATATTTTTTGCGTCGGGTTTATAGTCCCCAGCGGACCACGGCAGGCGTCTTCTTATCCCAGCCAAGCGTGCACACTTTTGCGGTGCCGAGCACAAAATGGCGGCCTTCATGGGCGTCCAGTCCCAGCCACCGCGCCGTCAGGATCCTGGAGAAATGGCCGTGGGCCACGATCAGAACGTTGTCCAGGCCCGACTCAAGTACCCGGGCCACGATCTTGTCCGCACGGGCAGCGACATCGTCGAGTGATTCCCCGTTGGGCACCCCGTCCGTCCAGATCAGGTAATCGGGGTTGTCCTTGCGGATCAGATCCGAGCTGATGCCCTCGTACTCGCCGTAGTCCCACTCGACGGCCAGGGGTTCGAGCTGCGCGTCCGGAAACCCTGCCAGCTCCGCCGTCCGCCGGGCCCGGCGCAACGGGGAGGTAAGGACCAGGTCAAAGTCGACGGCGTCGAGCACCTTTCGTGCCTCTACTGCCTGCTGCTCGCCCTCAACCGTGAGCGGAAGGTCGGTGAGTCCGGTGTACTGCCCGCTCTTGGACCATTCCGTCTCGCCGTGCCGGAGGATCCAGAGCTGGGGACGGGGACCGTTGGAAGGTGCAATCACTTAGGACTCCTCTGTTGGGGAAACGTCGACGGCGGCAGCTTCCGGCTGCTGCGCCCACCATTCATGCAGTCTGGCTTCGGCCTCGGCGGGATCGAGCGGGCCGTGTTCCATGCGTTCCTCGAGCAGGAACTTGTAGGCCCGGCCCACAACAGGCCCCGGTTTGAGCCCCAGCAGCGCCATGATGCGGCCACCGTCGAGGTCCGGGCGGACGGCGTCGAGTGATTCCTGCTCGCGCAGGGCAGCGATGCGCGCCTCGAGGTCGTCGTAGGCGAAGGCCAGCCGCTCGGCCTTGCGCTGGTTGCGGGTGGTCACGTCCGAGCGGGTGAGCCGGTGCAGCCGCTCCAGCAGGGGCCCGGCGTCGGTGACGTAGCGGCGGACCGCGGAGTCGCTCCAGCCGGCGTCGCCGTACCCGTAGAAGCGCATGTGCAGTTCCACAAGGCGTGCCACAGCCTTCACGGTGTCATTGTCGAAGCGGAGGGCCTTCATCCGCTTGGACGTCAGTTTGGATCCGACCATGTCGTGGTGGCGGAAGCTCACCGCGCCGCCCGGTTCGAAACGGCGGGTGGCCGGCTTGCCGACGTCGTGCATCAGGGCCGCGAAACGGAGCACAAAGTCCGGCCCGGGCACCGGGCCGTCAGCGTCCGATTCCAACGCGGCCGCCTGTTCCAGGACCTGGAGCGAGTGCTGGTAGACGTCCTTGTGCCGGTGGTGCTCGTCGGATTCGAGCCGCAGGGCCGATACCTCGGGCAGCACGAACTCGGCGAGTCCCGTCTCGACCAGCAGGTCCACGCCGGTCCGGGGCCGGGGGGCGCAAATGAGTTTGACCAGCTCGTCGCGGACGCGCTCCGCGGAAATGATAGTGATGCGCTCCGCCATTTTCGTCATGGCCTGGCGCACTTCCGGGTGCACCGAAACGCCCAGCTGCGCGGCGAAGCGTGCGGCCCGCATCATCCGCAGCGGGTCGTCCGAGAAGGAGTCCTCGGGTGAACCGGGCGTGGCCAGGGTGGAGGCGTGCAGGTCTCGGACGCCGCCGAAGGGGTCCACCAGTTCCAATCCGGGCAGCCGGAGGGCCATGGCGTTGATGGTGAAGTCCCGCCGCTGCAGGTCGTCAGTGAGCGACGAGCCGAAGGCGACCACGGGCTTGCGGGACTCGGGATCGTAGGCCTCGGCACGGTACGTGGTGATCTCGATCTGGAAGCCGGCCTTGCGCATGCCGATGGTGCCGAAGGCGCGGCCGATCTCCCAGTAGTTATCAGCCCACTTTTTGATCAGTGCCACGGTCTGGTCCGGCGTGGCATCCGTGGTGAAATCCAAATCCGGTGAGACGCGGCCCAGGAAGAGGTCACGCACGGGCCCGCCCACCAGGGAGAGCTCGTGACCGGCGTCGACGAAGCGCTGCCCGAGCTCAATGACCACCGGATCTACGTGGAAATCAACGGTGTGGGTGTCAGTCTGGTGATGTGCGTGCGCCATAGTCTCTTAAGCTTGTCAGAAATCCCGGCCAGCACCACACCGGAGTCGCCTTCGATCCGCGGCCGCGTGCGGCAGGGAGGTCGGCGGCCGTCAATCCAGTTTTCCGCCGGGCCACTTTCCTGTCATGTTTAGGTCATCAAGTCCGGGTAAGAGTCGTTAGAGTGGACTGCATGGCCCATCCCGTACCGAGCGCTCCCGGCAGGAGGACAAACGCGCCGTTGCCATCGGCAATCGGCGCCAATGTCGCGCCCGCCCAGCATCCGGGCCAGGCCTCGCTGCCCACCGTCGAGGAAATCTCGGCCGGCGGAGTGGTGGTGGACACGTCCGACGCCGAACTGCGGGTCGCGATCATTGCCCGCCTCAACCGCGGCGGACGCCTCGAATGGTGCCTGCCGAAGGGACACCCGGAGGGCAAGGAAAGCAACGAGGAAGCCGCGGTCCGTGAAATCGCGGAGGAAACGGGCATCGAAGGCACCATCCTCGCGCCCCTTGGAAGCATTGACTACTGGTTCACGGTCAGCGGACACCGCGTCCACAAGACCGTGCACCACTATCTCCTGCGCTCCACCGGCGGCGAGCTGACCATCGAGAATGATCCGGACCAGGAGGCCGTAGACGTCGCCTGGGTGCCGATCCACGAACTCGCCCGCAAGCTTTCCTTCCCGAACGAGCGCCGTATTGCGGACCTCGCCCGGGAAGTCCTGCCCGAGCACCGCTGAGGCTGACCGGGCCGCCCCGGCAGCAGGGACAGCCGTTCGGTGCGCCGTCGGGCCCTGTGAATACCCACAAAGCCGGGCCCGGGTGAGACGATGAAGATAATGTCTGCCGCCAAGCCCCGATCAGCGAAGCCCGTCCCCTCCGGGTCCGCCGCCGCCCAGCCCAATCCCGCCGGAGAGGCACGTTCCAGTGCCGTCATGGCGGCCGGAACCCTGGTGTCGCGCTTCCTGGGCTTCGGAAAGACGTGGATGCTGGCGGCCGCCCTCGGCCTTGGGTCGACGGTCACCGACACGTTCATCAACGCCAACAACCTCCCGAACCTCATCTTCCTGCTGGTGGCCGGCGGCGTGTTCAACGCGGTCCTGGTGCCCCAGATCATCAAGGCAAGCAAGGGCCCGGACCGCGGCGCGGACTACATCAGCCGCCTCCTGACCCTCGCCGTGGTGGTGTTGCTGTCCCTGACGCTGGTGGTGACCCTCCTTGCCCCGTGGGTGATCGAGCTGACCACGCAGGGCTACTCGCCACAGCAGAAGTCGCTGGCCGTGACCTTCGCGTTCTGGTGCCTTCCGCAGATCTTCTTCTACGGCCTCTACGCCCTGCTGACCCAGGTGCTCAACGCCAACGGGGCGTTCGGCCCGGCCATGTGGGCACCGATCCTGAACAACATCGTCGCGATCGCCGGACTGGGCATGTTTATTGCCATCCTCGGCGCGAACGCCGCCAACCCCCACACCCTCGATAACTGGGGTCCCTTCCAGACGTTCCTGGTGGCCGGCTTTTCCACCATCGGTGTGATCGCGCAGACAGCCATCCTGCTGGTTCCGGTCTTCCGGCTGCGCCTGGGGTTGCGGCCCCGGTTCGGTTGGCGCGGTGTGGGCCTGGGCCAGGCAGCGAAGCTCAGCGTGTGGACCCTGGCCACCGCTGCCGCGGGCCAGCTCGCGTTCCTCTACGTCATGCGCATCGCCACGATCCCCGGCGCCGAACGCCTCCGGCTCGAACAGGCCGGCGACCACGCTGCCGCAGCAACGCTGCCCGGCAACGCAGTCCTGGAAGTCGCCAGCCAGCTGTACCTGCTGCCCCACTCCATCATTGCGCTCTCGCTGGCCACCGTGCTGTTTAACCGCATGACCCGGGCCTCCCAGGACGGCGACCGGGCCGAGCTCCGCCGGGCCCTCTCGCACGGCCTGCGCACCATGGCCGTTGCTACGGTGTTTGGCGCTCTGGCCCTGTTTGCCCTCGCCGGACCGCTGGGCATGTTCTTCTCCGGTGACCACCGGCAGGACGGCGTGATGCTGGCCCAGACCCTCACCATCCTGGCCCTCAGCACGCCGTTTATGAGCGCGAACTTCATGATGTCCAGGGTGTTCTATGCCAACGAGGACGCGCGGACCCCGTTCTTCATCCAGCTGGTCCTCGCCGCCGTCAACGTCGTTTCCGCGTTCTTCATCCAGTTCCTGCCGTTCGACCAGATCATCTTCGCCATCGCAATTCTTTACACGGCCGGCAACATCCTCTCGGTCTTTGTCAGCGCGTTCTTCCTCCGCCGCCTCCTCGGCCACCTGGATGGTCCACGCGTTGCCAGCTCCTATATCCGGATGGGCTACGCGGCACTGGGGTCGGCCGTGGCGGGTGCCGGCGCCCTGTGGCTGATGGGCAGCTACCACGCGGACGGCTTCGCCTGGAGCAGCCGGATCGCCGCCTTGGTGACGGTCGTCGTCGTCGGACCCGTCATGCTGGCCGCGTACTTCGTCCTCCTCAAGGCCCTGCGGGTGACCGAACTCCAGGACCTGTTGCAGCCGCTGCTGGGGCGCCTGCGTCGGGCTCCCGGCGCGCCTGGGCCGGAAAACGGCCCTGTGGCCGGCGAACCTGTCGCCGCCGAGAACGCCCCGCCGCTGCACCCCACGCCTGAACGGGCCACCACGTCGCTGGATACCGGCCTGATCCCGCGGATCTCCGGCGAGTTCGACGCCGCGTCCTTCCGGGCGGGCCCCGACCTTGGGTCCGGGGAGACCGCCGGATGGCGGACGGACAACGAATACCTGCCCGAGGAGGAGCTTCCGGGCACGGCCCAGGGCAGCCAGGGCCGCGCGGAGATTCCCCTGCCGGGCCGGCGCACCTATCAGGGGGAGCCGGGCCACAATCCCTACTTCCCCTTCGACCGCCGTCGGAAAAAATAACGCCTTTCCGCCCCAGAGCGCCGCATCACACGGCGCGGACAGTGCATCGGCTAGGATCGAAGACTAAGAAGGGGAGTTGCAGACCAGGGGTCAACCAGCCTTACCGGGGCCCCAGGTGACTGACGAAGTCGCCGTGGTTGGCAGCTCCCGGACAGTCTAGGAGGAACCTGTGTCCCACCCGATCGATGTCGGATCAGTACTTGGCGGCCGCTACAAGGTCACTGCCACGGTACTGACCTCGCATGACCAGGATCTGGTGCTGGACGGGGTGGACCAGGTGCTGAACCGGCCTGTGAGCATCCTCGTAGCTGGCCCCGGCAACGCCGACCAGGTGGCCCAGAGCGCACGCGAAGTTGCCACGGGCGAACGTCCCGGGCACGTCCAGATCCTGGATCTGGGGGTCAGTGATGCCGCGACCTACCTCATCACCAACCACACCTCAGCCGCGGACCTGTTGGACCTTGTGGTGAGCTCCAACCCGCCGTATGTGGAACCGTTCTTCACGGACACCCTGGGCAGCGAAATCTTCGGCCAGGCCCGCTCCACTGAGCCCGAGACGTACGACGGCCTTTATGACGACGAGGAAGTCGACGCCGGCTACATCAACTATGGGGGACAGCAGCGTCCGGCCGGGCAGAAGCCCGCCACGCCGCCGTCGCCGTCCGCCCCCGCGGCGCGGGTCCCCGCACCGCCGGCGGCCTCCCCGGGCGTAGGCGCCGGTGCGGCCGGAGCGGCAGCTGCCGGAGCAGCAGGTGTTGCAGCCGGAGCAGCAGCGGCCAAGGCGGCGAAGTCTCCCAAGACGGCTCCGCAGGAAGCGGCGGCGCAGCCCACAGCGGCCCATCCCATGCAGGCGGCGCCCACCGCGGCGCAGGGCAGCGCGGCGCCGAAAGTCTCCCGCTGGGAGGACGATGATTACGATGACGCGGTGCCGGATCAGCGCACCTCGTCGATGCCGGCGGCAACAGACGCCGGAGGCGGCCGGGCTGCCGGAAACTTCCCCGCTTTCGCCCGCAATAACGCTGCGGACGATTCCTACGACGACGCCGATGACGAGGACGCTCCCCGTGGCGAACGCCGCTCCCTGCGGTGGCTGGTCGGTGCGCTCCTGGCAGCCGTCCTGGTGATCGGCCTGATCTTCGCGGTCACCAACCTGGGTGGCCTCTTCAAGGGTGGAACGCCTGAGGCAGCCAAGACGACCGCGCCGGCGAGCACGCCCGCGAACTCCGGTGCGCCTTCGGCCACCCAGAGCTCCGCGCCGCCGGCAGCTGTCCCGCCCGCGATCGAGTCAGTGACCCGCCAGGGCAACTTCGACTTCGCGGCCACCTACGACGGCGACCTAGTCAAGACCTATGACGGCAACGCCGCGAGCTACTGGTCCGACATGGAATTCGCCACCGACGGCTGGGGCGGATTTGCCCCCGACGGCGTACCGCTGGTGGTCAAGCTCAAGAGCGCGGCGCAGATTTCCTCTGTGACCCTCAGCCAGCTCGGTGCTTCCGGCGGCAACATCGTCGTTTACACCAACGACCGGCCGTCGCTGGACGGTGCCAAGCAGGTGGGCAGCAACAGCTTCACTTCCTCGGACCTGACCATGCCGCTGCAGGAACCCGTCAAAGCGCAGTACGTCATCATCTCCATCAAGAGCCTGCCCAAGCTGGCTGCCCCGAAGACCCGCTACGGCTATGGCTTGCGGCTCGCGGAGATCAAGGTCCAGTAGCCCTGGCCGCCGCCTGCAGAGTCGTAATCCGCTGAATGCGGACGGCAGTGGCCGTCCGCGGCCGGTAACCTAAGGGAAGTACACCGGGGCCCTGCTAGGTGCGCCCGGAATATTCAGTTACCCGCAACGGTTGTGCCATGTGGCCGCCCGTTCTGGGTGGCGCATCGACAAAGGAAGAGGTTCACCGTTCAGTGAGCAACGCAGAAAACACCGCGTCCGAAGTACGTGATGTCATCATCGTCGGCTCCGGGCCTGCCGGTTACACCGCCGCGGTGTACACGGCTCGTGCCAACCTCAAGCCGCTGCTCCTGGCAGGTTCGGTCACCGCCGGCGGCGAGCTGATGAACACTACCGACGTCGAAAACTACCCGGGCTTCCCGGAGGGCATCATGGGCCCGGACCTGATGGAAAACCTCGAAAAGCAGGCGGCCCGCTTCGGTACGGAAATCCAGTTTGAGGATGTCACCGAGCTGGACCTCGACGGCGACATCAAGACCGTGACCATTGCCACGGGGGAGACCTTCCAGGCACGCGCCATCATTCTTTCCACCGGCTCCGCCTACCGCGAGCTCGGCCTCCCCAACGAGAAGCGTCTGTCCGGCCACGGTGTGAGCTGGTGTGCAACCTGCGACGGTTTCTTCTTCAAGGATCAGGACATCGCCGTCATCGGTGGCGGCGACTCCGCAATGGAGGAAGCCCTGTTCCTGACCAAGTTCGCCAAGTCGGTCACCGTGGTCCACCGCCGTGACACCCTGCGCGCCTCCAAGATCATGGCCGACCGCGCCCTGGCCCACGAGAAGATCAACTTCGTCTGGAACACCGGTGTTGAGGACGTGATCGGCGGAGACAAGGTCACCGGCCTGCGCCTGAAGAACCTGGTTGACGGTAACGAAACCGAACTGGCTGTCACGGGCGTTTTCGTCGCCATCGGCAACGATCCCCGCACCGACCTGGTCAAGGGCAAGGTCGACCTCGCACCCGAGGGTACCATTGCCGTCCAGGGCAGGACCTCCAAGACCAGCGTCAAGGGCGTTTTTGCTGCCGGTGACGTCATCGACCCCACGTACCGCCAGGCCATCACCGCCTCGGGCTCCGGCTGCGTCGCCGCCCTCGACGTCGAACACTACCTCGCAGACCTCCACGCCTAATCAGCGCGCGGCAAGAATCCCTAGAGAGAGACAAGGTTATGAGCAACGCTAAAGATGTAACAGACGCTAGCTTCAGCACCGACGTGCTGGAAGCGGACAAGCCCGTCATCGTCGACTTCTGGGCCGAATGGTGCGGCCCCTGCCGCAAGCTGGGCCCGATCCTGGACGAGATCTCCGTTGAGTACGGGGAGAAGGTCAACGTCGTCAAGGTCAACGTTGATGACAACCCGGCCATCGCGGCCGAGTTCGGCATCACTTCCATCCCTGCCGTGTACCTGTTCCAGAACGGCGAAGTGAARAGCACTGTCATCGGCGCCAAGCCCAAGCAGTTCTTCGAGAAGGAATTCGCGGACGTCCTGTCCTAGTCTGAACCGCGGTACCCGGTCAGCCCGCTGATCGGACTGCCACAACGGCGGCTCCCTTTCCATTCGGAAGGGGAGCCGCCGTTTTTCGTAGGGATGAAGGTCGGCTGATGTGGGGGATGGTCCCGGTTGCGCGTTGCCGGCCTTTTTGGAGAGGAGCGCCTTGGCGCGCTATCCATCTATCCCTAAAGCTGATCCGTATGCAACGTATATAAGCTGATGCCTACCACCATATTGTCTAAGGATTGACTACCCTGAACCTCCAACATCGCTGTGACGTGGGGTAGGGGACACTGACTCCAAGAGATGTGCCCTACGGCTCGGCTCACTGTCATTTCCGCATCGGATGCTCAAATGCCCCCAGACCCTAGAAGTTCGTTTCACGTGAAACATTCCGCCGGCAGCGGGAGGCCAGTGAGAGTGCCCGGCGACAGTCGGTTTGAGGTAGAAGGCACGAGCACACACGGAAGTCGCTCTACGGTCCACGCCTATCTCGGCATCAAGCGAGAGCTAAACTTCCCCTTTAGCTTGCCCGATCGACCGAGGGCTTGCGTTACATGCTCCAGCTCGAAGGTCAATGTTTCACGTGAAACCGCGTTCGGCGCGACGGCTCCGCGTCGCGCCTTTTGGTATCTACAGCGAACGCCCAGGGCTACGTAGACACCTAAACAGGGTGCGGCCAAACCTGGATCATCGCCCCAGGGGAGTCCGAGGACGGGGCTGCCGCCTTTACGCGACCATGGCCCAGCAGCTGGCATTTTGCGACCCGACCCAGGACGTGATCAGCGCTCTTGGGCTTCCCTGAGTTGGATAGAGCTCCGCACGCCGCGTGTCCGGACACACGGTACGTCCCAGACGATCATTCGAAACGATCGATTCCATTTTCTTTCGCTAGGGTGGACAGCCCACCTGCTCTCCACACCTCGGGCCTCAGCGATTGCTCCCAGCGCTGTTTCACGTGAAACATCGTCAAGTCGAGCCTAAGGGCACATCCGGAACCGCCCATGAGCAGCGTTACAGCCCAGATTGGTGGATCTGACCGCACCGACTATTCTGCCAGGCGGGCTGAGCACTCCCCGGCATAGTGCATGTCCGCACTTTTGCGTATTTCGGGCAAAATAGTGGGGCTTTGTTTCACGTGAAACAAAGCCCGGCAGGCCAAGGTAATGGGACCTCTGTACGCATCTGGAACCAGCGACGCCGACAGCGCACGCGGCTACACAAAACTCCGTGGCCGCCCACGAGGAAGTCACAACGCGCCCCTTGACGAACGACGGCAACCACATTCCTATTCGTTAGGCGCTTCTAGCTCAGACTCACTTCGTCGGGTGCACCTTGCTTCTCTTCTACGGGCCTGCGTTATCCGGGGGAGGCCGTGCACGTGGGTAGAAGAACCGCCCTGGCGAACCGCGGATGCCCGAGGCTTCCGGTCGCTGGCAGAGGGGAACATGCACCGCTTGGACTGCTCTCCGCATCGACCAACCTGCACGGCGCGATACCGCTCCCTGGAGTCCTGACCGCCCACCGTCCGACCCACGCGCACAAGCCTCCTCGCATCGACTCGCCAGTCCTGAGCCTCCAATGACCGGTCCATGGACCTGGCTAGGCCCAAAACCCTTCAGCAAATCGAAACCCTACGCGCATCGTCCCTCCCTCCATCCGCCACCTGGCCGCAGCGGCCTGGAGCGGTCCAAGTCCTTGCCTGAGACTCCCAGGACGCCCCGCCCCCTCATGATGTGCCTAACCGTGCCCTAGCGGCCCAGTGGAGAGTACAGAAGGCTAGCTAGGGGAATCGCCGTCGGATAGACGGCGGAGCCAAGCACCGCAGGGGCTACGCCCGCTCGCTCTCCCTGGCACCGTCCGTGTCTCTGCGTGAGACTACGGCAACGTCGATGGTCGCAGCCGTGCACGATGCCGGCCACGAGATTCGTTGCCGGCCCGCTCACACGGAAGCGCGAGAGCTCCCACAGGCGGGGGTGTAGGTGGCGCCCCAGGATGGATGTCAGCCTCGCTTCACGGGTGTTTGCAGGGTTCGAGTTTCACGTGCTGGCGCTGCAATTGTGTGTCCCACGAGCGCCTGGGCACTTGCACCATTGATAGACCGGCTCAGGCACTGCCTCAGACGTCATTCACGTACTCCACCCGGCCGCAGTCAAGAAATGGTCCCGGCCATTCCTGCTCACATATTTCCATGCGAGCGAAACTGGTCCTATGGCCTAGCTAAAACCGACAGACCCACGCACCTACTAGGCATCTATCGAGAGCTACGTAGGGGAGGTCCACAGTGCATCTTCGGCAGAGGGAACTTCCTCAATGCCAACGCGCATTGCCCTGCAGGATCTCACAGGGCAAATAGCGACGTGCGGCGTAGCCACCGACATGTCTTCTCAGCTGAGCACCTCCGCAGTTCTCAGCGGGGAAGCATCAGGGGAGGCACCACCCTGCGCTGCGTTGGTGGCCGGCCCACTGCCAACCTGGATAGGGCATTGGCAACGTCGCTCCCGCCCACACTGTCCGCCAATCTACGAAAGCATCGGTCGGCCAACGAGCGGGCCGAGAAGGATCGAAAGGGCTGCCAAACGTTCGATCTTGGACGCGTACCGCCGGGCGGTTATACACAAACTTATCCACAGGGCTCTGAGACTTTACGCACAGCGGTATCCACAGGCCTACTGGCGTCCCAGTGTCGATCCTTCATCCCGACCAGCCGGTCTCGAATCTCGCGCGGGGTGGAGTGTCCCTGCCATGACTTCAGACGCAAGTAAGCCGAACCCAAAGCGCACCCGATACTTAACCCAGTAGAGGCGAATTCCACGCGAAATCCAGCCTATTTCCCCGACATCCAAGGTGTCGCTGCAATGTTTCACGTGAAACAGGTCGGGAGGCGAAGAGGCTGGTGGAGTTCGTATTGGCAAGTGGACTTCGAGCGTGACTACGGGGTGGCTTAACTCGCTGGCTCGTCAAACTCTATCCACAAAGTTATCCACAGAGATATCCACCGATCAATTCACAGTCTCGGGGTCGCTGGGGCTTGTGGATATTGGTCATTGGGTGGAGAAGATGTGAGGGTTCCGCCCCGCAATAATCGCCGGCGGTCACGCCCTCTATACAGGCCGGGGAGGACCTACGACTTGCCTCAGGCGGCAGCCCATCCTGTCCAGGCAGAGAGGGTGAGGATAGGTCGAGACCGAGCACGGGCTCTGTCCACTCGACCGTGCGCCGTCGTCGGGCGTGGACGATTCTTGAGCTGCGAGGTGCCCCGTGACTTCCGTACACAACTCCCTGTTTGCTTCTGCACACTGCGGTGCCCCGAGGTATCCAAGGCAACGGCCTGAGCCGGACACCACTTCCTATCGGCCCCACGCGCCGGCCGTAATGCAGATGGCAGCAACTCGGGCTCTGACGGGTGACCGGCTCGAGGAAAAACCAGGGGAGCGATCGTCGATCAGGTCGAATTCTTTGGTACCTCCCCGTCGGAGCGACTCCAGCTAGCGAAGCTCCCAAGGCTACCCCAAGGAGCACCCTGTGCGGCGGCAACGGCGTGGTGCGGCCGTCCACCTGGGTGGGTCTGAATGGCCACGATAAGCTCCCGAGCCAACTGCGTGCCCGGTCGCTGCAGCTGGGGGACGGCGGAGCAGCGTCGTCCCAGCGCAACTGTCGGGATCTGGACTGCCACTGTCCCATGAGGTGACTTCCTGTAGCACCACCAGACAATGTACGTGCGCGTTCTCGTTCGGACAGCACTTGCGGACGGAAGCAGACCAACAGCTTTCCAGCTGAGCCGTGGGAATCACGGGCGTGGCCTTCTGCGGCCAACTGCCATCAAGTCTGCATTGCCGGGATATGAACCGCCACCCGTGACAACCAGCCTCCGGGCTGCCGCGAGAGTCCTGATAAGGACTGGTCGGGCCGCTGCTAGTCACTCTGCGCTCACCTATTTCAGGCCGGCCGAGCACGTTGCTGCGTATGCGGGGGAGGCGCTGAGAAGTGCTCAGGTGAGACAGGGGTAGTCGGCAGCCGCAGATACCCCTCACCGGCCAAGCGACACGGCGGAAGTCTACATACGCGACCGCGGGTGCGTATCCGTTTCACGTGAAACATGACATCAATTTGGGCCGTCGAATCCCTCATACGAATTGCCCGAAGCATCCGAGCTGCCCTGCCGCACGAACATCTGTAACTTTCACGGCGGTGCTTGCCAGACGTAGCCACAATGGCGGCCTACTGAACTTCGCCAACAGTTGTGTGGCAGCAGTAGTTCGGACAACCTTTCCCTGACACCCCTGGCGACCAACTCGCTGGGGGCAGCGGACACGCTCCAACGCAGCCAGCCGCAGTGATCCATCCGAAGCCCTATGGGCTGTGACATGTATCTGATTATCGGGTACCCGGATATAAACGGGTTTCACGTGAAACACCAATGGCAATGAAACGGAACTACACAACGGCGGTTCCGACCACCTGCCCGGGACAACTAGGGATGCTGAGCCGGACAAACGTCTCAGCGCACGTTACGGGGCGCCAACACAAAGCGTCCGGCACCGACGAGGGGCGCAGCCATTCCGCCAACAACACCATCAGAAGAGTCTCGCAGCCGCCGTATTATTGGCGAATAGAGGCGCTCCAGCCATAGCCAAACGGCTACCATCGCCCGCCTGTAAGCGCCTCCAGGCCCCAACGCAGGCCAAGGCGCCCTTGTATCGGGGCGTAGCTGCGACAGCCCCTGACACACCCTCACGCGGCCGGCCCGTCCAGCCATAGGTAGACCCGCCCGCTCAACGCCGGCGCATTCAGTACTGGCCACTGGAGCACCCGACGACGCTGTCCCAGCGAGGCCGTGGTGCTCTGAGAGACGCGAAAGCCCATAGAACGCTCGCCTCCATAGCCCGGACCTTCCACATGGCGCACTGGACGAGGCACCCGCACTGTAACTTCATAGATCCCCGCACTCCGGCTTGGTCAAATACACCAGTAGACCGCCCCGCGGACAAAAAACAGGCCCCGTTTCACGTGAAACAGGGCCTGCCTTCCGCACCAAGTGCGGTCTCGGATTGCTAGGGGGCTAGTTCGGGTGTGCGGCCTAGGATTGCTAGGGCGCTAGTTAGGGTTACCCGGCGTCAGAACTTCCATAATGCGGTTCAGGTCTTCAACGCTGGCGAACTCAATGCTTACGCGTCCCTTTCGGGCACCCAGTGAGATCTTTACGTTCGTATCCAGGCGATCAGAAAGCGACGAAGCGAGGTAGTCGAGACGCTCATGGCGCGCACCCGGACGCGGAATGTTGTTCTTAGCCGGTGCAGCCGGGCTCTGGTAGAGCGTCACTGCCTCTTCCGTAGCCCGGACGGACATTCCCTCGGCGACGATCTTCTGCGCCAAGCGTTCCATCGCGGCTGCATCCGGCAGGGCCAGCAGAGCGCGGGCGTGACCGGCCGAAATAACACCGGCCCCGACGCGACGCTGCACCAACGGCGGAAGCTTCAGGAGGCGCAGAGTGTTGGAGACCTGGGGCCGTGACCGGCCGATGCGGTCAGCGAGCTGCTCGTGCGTCGTACCGAAGTCCTCCAGCAACTGCTGGTACGCGGCTGCTTCTTCGAGGGGATTCAGCTGGCTGCGGTGCAGGTTCTCCAGCAACGCGTCGCGCAGGAGGTCATCATCGGTCGTGTCACGGACAATTGCCGGGATGGTATCCAGCCCGGCGGCCTGTACTGCCCGCCAGCGACGCTCACCCATGACGAGCTCATAGGTTTCGCCATCCTCTTCGGTTGAAGTTCGCACCACAATTGGCTGGAGGACGCCGATTTCGCGAACAGAGTGAACGAGCTCCGCCATGTCGTCCTCATCGAAGACAGAACGCGGCTGTTTCCTGTTCGGGTGAATGTCCGAGACCGGGATTTCGGCGAACCGGACGCCGGGTACCTCCACGAGGTCGACGCCGTTGTCCTGGGGGTTCGTCGTCGCTTCGGTCACGGGAGCAACGTCCTGGACCGGGGCACTGCCCTTGGAGGGAGCGGCTTTGCGTGCAGTCGCTTTCTTCGCAGTCGTCTCGGTGGCCTTCGGGGACGAATTCTTCGATCCGCTCACCGGTGACGATGCCTGCTTCGCAGCAGGCTTGGCATCTGTGGAATCACGCGCCGCAGACTCGTCACCGCGAACTGACTCTGCCGAGGCTCCGTCGACGGCGGGAGACGCCGTCGTCGTCCCGTCCAAGGCAGCGGGCGGCTCTTCGGTGAGCACCGCTTCAGGTGATCGCTTCCTGGCTTCAGGAAAGAACAGATCCACGGGCCGGGACGGAGCGGAACCGTTCCCGGAGGCGTTAGCCGAGGCGGAACTTGGAATCAGTGCGCCAAGTCCACGGCCAAGGCCGCGTCGCTTATCGCTCATGGATAAATCCCTCCATTGGAAGAGCCTGGCATCCCCCGGCTCTGGCTAGTGCAATTGTTGAGAAGATTCTAACGTTCAGCAATTTCCGCTGCGGCTTCCAGGTAGGAAAGGGCGCCGCTGGAGGAAGGATCATAGGTCATGACGGTCTGCTGGTAGCTCGGCGCCTCGGAAATCCGGACCGAACGGGGGACCACTGCACCAAGGACCTGGTCAGGGAAGTGTTCGCGGACCTCAGCTGCCACCTGGGCTGCGAGATTGGTGCGTCCGTCGTACATCGTCAGCAGGATGGTGGATACCACCAGATCCGCGTTGAGATGCTTCTGGATCATTTCGATGTTCTTGAGGAGCTGGCTCAGGCCCTCCAGGGCGTAGTACTCGCACTGGATGGGGATGAGTACCTCGCCGGCTGCACAGAATGCGTTCACCGTTAGCAGTCCCAGGCTGGGCGGGCAGTCGATAAAGATGTAGTCCAGCCGCTCCTCGCCGTTCTTGGCGCGCTCCTTGGCGTAGACGTCAATGGCACGGCGCAGGCGCTGTTCGCGGGCAACCAGGCTGACCAGCTCAATTTCGGCCCCGGCCAGGTGGATTGTCGCCGGAGCGCAGATCAGCTTCGCAATGTCCGGGCATGGGGCCACGACGTCCTGCAGGGGAACGTCGTTGATGAGGACGTCGTAGATGCTGTCAACGTCGGCGTGGTGTTCGATGCCAAGCGCGGTGGAGGCGTTTCCCTGTGGGTCGATGTCGATGACCAGTACGTTGAGGCCCGCCGCGGCCAGGGCTGCGGCAATGTTCACCGTAGTGGTGGTCTTGCCGACGCCGCCCTTCTGGTTGGAGACGGTAAAGATGCGGGTCTTCTCGGGCTTGGGCAGTTCGCGTCCCAGGAGCCGCTCGCGACGCTTGTTTTCGTGCGCGAGTTCGCGGGCGATGGGGCTGGAATCGTCGATGGAGTCCAGTACGTTGCGGCCGGAGGACGTTGAAGTTTCACGTGAAACTCCGGTGGAAGTGGCTACTTCAGCAACCGATGCGGGTTGCTTGGCGGAGATATTGTGAGCGACTGCGGGCGCGGAAAGGACCCGTGCTGACCCCAGTGACACAAACGGGGGAATCCGCTGTGTGGAGGCTTCGCTACTGCTCACTTGACACTCTCGCTCTCATTCGGCTGTTGCTGCCGGTTACTAGCCTAACCTCTTCCCCTTCGAGTCCGAGGGCACCGGGCTGGTGCTACGCAATCTTTCGAGGCTTGTTTACAACGATTCTGACCACCGTTGTGGGTTCTTCGAGAAGGTCGTCGCCGACAACCACCACGGAGGTCTCCACGCCGCCAAGTTTCCGGATGGTTTTAGCGGCTTTCTCGATTTCTTCGCCGGCGCTACGGCCCTTGATGGCCACTACCTCACCCTTCCCGCCAAGCAGGGGAATGGTCAATCCGGCGAGGTTTGAGAGGGCTGAAACGGCCCGTGCGGTCACGATGTCGGCGCTCACCTGGCCCACGGCCAGTTCAGCCCGGGTTCGCATCACGGTGACGTTGTCCAGGCCGAGGTCATCCACCACTTCCTGGAGCCAGATGACCCGCCGCTCGAGCGGTTCGATCAGTGTCAGCTCCAGGTCCGGGCGGGCAATTGCCAGGCAGAGTCCGGGAAGCCCGGCGCCGCTGCCGACGTCGGCAACGTGGCTGCCATGCGCGATCTCACGTTCGATGACGGCGCAGTTGAGGACGTGCCGGCTCCACAGGCGGGGTACCTCGCGGGGCCCGATCAGGCCACGCTCGGTGCCTGACGTCGCCAGATGCTCCACATAGCGCTTGGCCAGGTCCAGCCGGTCACCAAAAATTGCTTCGGCAGCCTTCAGTTCGGCTGCGGTAATTTCCACCATTAACCTGTCCCGCGAATCAGTCTGCGGAAACAACGATGTGCCGGCCGGCACCTTCGCCTTCGGATTCACTGACAAACCCGAGATCGGCGACAGCATCGTGCACAATCTTGCGCTCGTAAGCACTCATGGGTGCCAGTGCTACAGCCTTGCCCGACTCCTTGACCGATGCGATGGCATCCTCTGCGATCTTCTGCAGATCACCGGCACGATCGGCACGGTAGCCGTTGATGTCCAGCACCAGGCGGGAGCGGTTTTCCGTAGCGGACAGGACGGCCAGGCGGGTCAGCTCCTGGAGGGCTTCAAGCACCTCACCGTCGCGGCCAACCAGGTTCTCGAGGCCTGCGGCGTCGTCTTCCGCCACGATGGAGATGTAGGTACGGCCGTTGCGTACCTCGATGTCGATGTCGCCGTCGATATCAGCGATGTCCAGCAGCTCTTCGAGGTAATCCGCGGCGACGTCGCCCTCTTCCTCGAGGCGGCTGGCCGAGCTTCCCTTCGCTGACGCGGCAGGGTTGTCGGAGGTTCCGGCCTCCCCGGCACCGACCTCGTGAAGGTCATCCTGCGCAGGGGTTTCGGCGGAAATAGCGTGTTCAGTGCTCTCGGCAGACATTACTTCCTCTTCCTGTTCTTGCGCTGGGGCTGTACGCGCTGGCTCTTGGCGGCGACGGCGGCAGCGGCAGCAGCCGCCTCGGCTTCGGCGTCGGCCTTCTTGGCACCCATCAGGGGCAGGGACGGCAGACCCTTCGCGGCCCGGCGTTCGGCCAGGGCCTTAGCGGCAGGGGATCCCGGCGTCGGCATCCGGCGAATGACGAAGAACTGCTGGCCCATGGTCCACAGGTTCGTGGTGGTCCAGTAGATCAGGACACCGATGGGGAAGTTGATGCCGCCGATGCCGAAGACGAGCGGCAGGATGTAGAGCATCATCTTCTGCTGGCGCATAAAGGGGCTGGCCATGGCTTCTTCGGACATGTTCTTGGCCATGATCTGCTTCTGGGTGATGAACTGCGAGGCCGTCATGGCCAGGATCATCACGACCGAGAGCACCACAACGGCGACGTTGCCGGATCCACCGTGGAGCAGGGCCGCAGACAACGGGGCGCCGAAGATGCTGGAAGCATCGAATTCCACCACTTGCTCATGGCTCATGGCACCAATGCCGGCACCCTGGTCCTTGGCCGCCGAAATCCCGGAAAGAACCTGGAACAGCGCGAAGAAGAACGGCATCTGGATGAGCATCGGCAGGCAGGCCGAGAAGGGGTTGGTGCCATGCTTCTTGTACATGGCCATCTGTTCCTGGGCCATGGCCTGGCGGGACAGCTGGTCCGTTTTGCCCTTGTACTTCTCCTGCAGCTTCTTCAGGTCCGGCTGCAGCAACTGCATGCCACGCTGGGCCTTGATCTGCTTGACGAAGACGGGGATCAACGCGGCCCGGATCACAAGGACGAGCCCGATGATGGACAGGGTCCAGGTCCAGCCGTTCGCCGCCGGCATGCCGATGGTGCTCAGTCCGTCGTGGAATCCAATCATGATGATTGAAACAAGCCACTTGAACGGGGCCATGATCGTGCCAAAGAAGTCCATACGATATCCCTACTCGTCAGGCCGCCGAGCGGCCTTCTCCATCAGACTGAACAACCAAGTATTGGTCCGGGTTGTTCAGCACAACAATTCTGGGGGTGTGGCCGTCGGGCCACTCCCGGTGCCCGGCGGGGACATGGTCCACTCCGCCGGAATTCCATGGGTGGCATCGTGCCAGGCGCTTCGCGGCAAGCCAGCTTCCCTTGACGGCGCCGTGCACCGTGACTGCTTCAAGCGCATAGGCCGAGCAGCTGGGGAAGAAGCGGCAAACCTGTCCGTACAGCGGAGAGACCACCTTGCGGTAGGCCATCAGCAGGAGGATCAGGATGTTCCGCGGTAGATTCCACAGGGACCTGACCAGCCAGAGGGCCGCGGTTTGGATGCGGGATCGAGGAACAGGGACGACGGCGGCAGTTGAGTTACGCACGCGGGGTCCCTTCCTGTGTTCTCTCGTAAGAAACTGTAGAAGCGGCCGGTGAAAAGCGGCTGCCCAAGCGTTTCATGGTTGTTTCCAAAGCGGCGTTATAGTCAGCCAACAGAGCGTCCCAGCCGGCAGCTGCCGAGGCGGGCAGTGCCCGGACCACGATAGCGAACCCGCTGGGATAGTTCTGCAGCGACAAAGCGCCAGCTTCTCTCAGTCTCCTCTTAACGAGGTTCCTGACAACAGCGTTCCCAACACTCTTGGAAACGATGAAACCGATGCGGCTTGGCTCATTGGCAGCGAGAGCTGCCGTATATAACACTAAGTTCCGGCGTCCATTGCGGACGCCGGAACGTACAGTTGTTGAAAAATCGGTAGGGGTCCTCAGACGGTTCCGGGTGGCTAGCACCGTTCAACTCGCATAGGGATGGTGACCGATGAGTCAGGTATTTATGCCGACAGCTCGGTGCGGCCCTTGCCACGGCGGGCTGCCAGGATGGCGCGGCCGGCACGGGTACGCATACGAAGGCGGAAGCCGTGCTTCTTGGCTCGACGGCGGTTATTCGGCTGAAAAGTCCGCTTGCTCACGTTAGTTACTCCAGTGGATCAAAGGTGCGCCCACCCGATCAAAAAAGGGGAAGAACTGGCCGACGCTAAGTTTTGTATGTGCCGCTACCCCCGGCTCGCAAGACGCAAGGCGTCGGGGAGCGCTTCTAAGAGGCGAAAAGCGGACACAAAGGACTTCACAACGTTAGGGGAAAAACGCCCCCGGAGTCAAACCGGCGGCCACCGGCAGGCCTGTCCCCAGCTGTGGTTAACCGCATGGCCGGGCTGTGGATGAACTACGTCACGCCCCCGGTTTTGGAACCACACCCGTGTAATTATCCACAGGCCTGAGCCCAGCTATCTTCTAGTCTTTTGATCCCCTAGAGTGTCCGAGTAGCCGATTATCCACGGACTGTGCACAACCCTGTGGATTAAGCCGGGGCCAGCCGCCTGGCCCGGGGCATGTAGGTGCACGTAACGCAGGCAAGCAAGGTTTGAGGAACTGATTGATGACGGTAGACGAAGCCAACCACGCAAACACCGTCGGAAGTTCCTGGCGCAGGGTGGTCAGCCTCCTGGAGAACGACCACCGCGTCTCGCCCCGGCAGCGCGGCTTCGTGATCCTGGCCCAGGCCCAGGGCCTCATCGGTTCCACCCTGCTGGTGGCCGTTCCCAACGAACTCACACGCGAGGTACTCCAGACCCAGGTCAAGGAAGCCCTCGACGACGCCCTGCGTGACGTCTTCTCCGACGAGATCCGCTGCGCCATCGACGTGGACACGGACCTGGTGCCTCTGCATGTTGAACCCGAGCCTGCCGCCGAACTTGCCCTTGCTGCCGACCCCCTGGTGGAACTGAAGCCGCAGCCGATGCTGCCGAGCACGTCCCACGAGTTCGGCCGGCTAAACCCGAAGTACGTCTTCGACACCTTCGTGATCGGGTCCTCCAACCGTTTCGCACACGCGGCCGCCGTCGCCGTCGCCGAAGCGCCTGCCAAGGCCTACAACCCGCTGTTCATCTACGGCGACTCGGGACTGGGCAAAACCCACCTGCTGCACGCGATCGGCCACTACGCCCGCCGGCTCTACAGCGGCATCCGCGTCCGCTACGTGAACTCCGAGGAATTCACCAACGACTTCATCAACTCGATCCGTGATGACGAGGGCACCAGCTTCAAAACGACCTACCGCAACGTGGATGTCCTGCTCATCGACGACATCCAGTTCCTTGCCGGCAAGGACCGGACCCTGGAGGAGTTCTTCCACACCTTCAACGCCCTGCACAACAACAACAAGCAGGTTGTCATCACCTCGGATCAGCCCCCCAAGCTGCTCGCAGGCTTCGAGGACCGCATGAAATCCCGCTTCGAATGGGGCCTGCTGACCGACATCCAGCCCCCGGAACTGGAAACCCGTATCGCGATCCTCCGCAAGAAGGCCCTCAGCGAAGGGCTCTCGGCCCCCGACGACGCCCTGGAGTACATCGCGTCGAAGATCGCCAGCAACATCCGCGAACTCGAAGGAGCCCTCATTCGCGTCACGGCCTTCGCCAGCCTGAACCGGCAGCCGGTGGACGTGGCCCTCGCCGAGATGGTGCTCAAGGACCTCATCACCGACGACGGCGCCCAGGAGATCACGTCGGCCCAGATCCTGACCCAGACGGCCGACTACTTCAAGCTCAGCATGGAAGAGCTCTGCAGCAAGTCCCGCACCCGGACCCTGGTGACCGCCCGGCAGATCGCGATGTACCTCTGCCGGGAACTCACGGACATGTCGCTGCCGAAGATCGGCCAGGAGCTTGGCGGCCGCGACCACACCACGGTGATCCACGCAGACCGGAAGATCCGCGAACTGATGGCCGAGCGCCGAGTGATCTACAACCAGGTGACGGAACTGACCAACCGGATCAAGCAGCAGCAGCGCAATTCCTGAGCTTCGGCGTCGCGCACTCTTACCTTATTAACAGGGGGCTGTGGACAACCCTGTGGATAGTTAAGGGGACAACCGGCCTTAATGGGCTTAAAACCCTTAAGCCGTCTGTGGATCGGCGAAACGGCCAAAAATGTTGTCCCCATCCACACCCTGTTTAAAACCTGCTCCGCCCACAGTCCATGAACAGGGCTTAACCGCGGATCCCAGCGCTCAGAACAGGTTATCCACAGTTTCCACAGCAGTTATTAACACTACTAATCCCAAGAAAATGAAATTCCCTCAAACAACAGTTTCTTGCCGCCCAACCTCGCCCCACCCCGGACCCTCCTGAACCAACCCACTCCGGCCTGGCCGGGAACCACACTGGTGTAACCCGGGGATGGGAGAACTCCGATGTTGGGGCTAAGCTGTCTGCAGTGCGTCCGTCCCGGACACTCTTTGTCATTCGCAGCCCGGCAGCGGGATGCGGAGGCAGGGCGGCCGGGGTGCATGCACTTGCCTTTTGACGGATCGGGCACCACGCCCGGAGCCGCAATGGCCCAGTGATTTATCAGCGATGTCAGCAGCAATGAAAGGCGGCACCCTTCCGTGAAGTTCAGAGTCGAACGGGACGTCCTGGCCGAAGCCGTGACCTGGACCGCCCGGTCGTTGTCTCCGCGGCCGCCTGTTCCCGTGCTTTCCGGGCTGCTCCTCAAAGCCGAGGCCGGCACTGTCAGCCTTTCGAGCTTTGACTACGAAACCTCGGCCCGCCTGGAAATTCCCGCCGACATCACCACCGAGGGCACCATTCTGGTTTCCGGCCGCCTGCTGGCCGACATTTGCCGCAGCCTGCCCTCCGCCCCGGTGGAAATTGAGACCGACGGCAACAAAGTCACCCTCACCTGCCGGCGAAGCAGCTTCCACCTGGCAACCATGCCCGAGACCGAATACCCGCCGCTGCCGGCCCTGCCGCCGATCAGCGGTACCGTGCCCGGCGACTCCTTCGCCCAGGCCGTGTCCCAGGTGATCATCGCCGCCAGCAAGGACGACACCCTGCCGATCCTCACCGGTGTCCGGATGGAGATCGAGGACGATCTCATCACGTTGCTGGCCACCGACCGCTACCGCCTCGCCATGCGCGAGGTTCCGTGGAAGCCGGCGACGCCGGGGATTTCCACCAGCGCGCTGGTGAAGGCCAAGACACTCAACGAGGTCGCCAAGACCTTGGGCGGCAGCGGGGATATCAACCTCGCGCTGGCCGACGATGACAGCCGGCTGATCGGCTTCGAAAGCGGCGGCCGCACCACCACGTCGCTGCTGGTGGACGGGGACTACCCGAAAATCCGGTCGCTGTTCCCGGATTCCACGCCGATCCACGCCACCGTCCAGACCCAGGAGCTGGTGGAGGCCGTCCGCCGTGTCTCGCTGGTGGCTGAACGTAACACCCCGGTGCGCCTGGCCTTCACTGAGGGCCAGCTGCACCTTGACGCCGGCACCGGCGAGGACGCGCAGGCATCCGAAGAACTTGAAGCGCAGCTGACCGGAGAAGAAATCACGGTCGCGTTCAATCCGCACTACCTGATCGAGGGCCTGAGTGTCATCGAGACCAAGTTCGTGCGTTTCTCCTTCACCACGGCCCCGAAACCGGCGATGATCACCGCCCAGCAGGACGCCGACGGCGAGGACCAGGATGACTACCGCTACCTGGTCATGCCGGTCCGCCTTCCCAACTAAGGCGCGATCCTCCGCCTACCCGCACCACCAGCGCAGAAAAGAGTTCACACCGTGCACATCGGACTAATCGGCCTTGGAAAAATGGGCAAAAACATGCGCGAGCGGCTGCGCCAGGGCGGCATCCAGGTCACGGGTTTCGACCGCAATCCTGATGTCACCGACGTAGCCACCGTCGATGACTTGATTGCCGCCCTGCCGACGCCCCGGCTGGTCTGGGTCATGGTGCCCTCCGGTGACATCACCGACGCCGTCATCACCGAGCTCGGCGACAAGCTCGACGCCGGTGACCTCGTGATCGACGGCGGTAACTCCCGGTTCACCGAAGACCAGAAGCACGGCGCCGCGCTGGCTGCCAAGGGGATCCGCTTCGCCGACTGTGGCGTCTCCGGCGGTGTCTGGGGCCTGCAAAACGGCTACGGCCTGATGGCCGGCGGCGACCCGGCAGATATCGAACGTGCCCTGCCGGTCTTTGATGCGCTCCGCCCCGAGGGCGACCGCGCTGACAGCTTTGTCCACGTGGGCGGCGTCGGCGCCGGGCACTACGCGAAGATGGTGCACAACGGCATCGAGTATGGCCTGATGCAGGCGTACGCGGAAGGCTACGAACTGCTCGCCGCCAAGGACATCGTCACCGACCTGCCCGGCACTTTCCGCGCCTGGCAGAAGGGCACGGTCGTCCGGTCCTGGCTGCTGGACCTGATGGTCAAAGCACTGGACGAGGATCCGGGCCTGGAAACCATCGATGACTATGTCGAGGACTCCGGCGAAGGCCGCTGGACCGTGGAAGAAGCTATCGCCAACGCCGTCCCGGCGCCCGCCATCACGGCGGCCCTGTTTGCGCGCTTCTCTTCCCGCGAGGACAGCTCACCGGCCATGAAGATGGTCTCGGCCCTGCGCCACCAATTCGGCGGGCACGCCACCCGCCCGGCCAAGTAATCCCTGGAATCCTGAAAACTGCGTGTACCTAGAACACCTTTCGCTGACGGATTTCCGCAGTTACGCCCAGGTGGACCTCAGCCTGTCCCCGGGTGCGACGGTCCTTGTGGGTTCCAACGGCATCGGGAAGACCAACCTGATGGAAGCGATCGGCTACCTCGCCACCCTCAGCTCCCACCGGGTCAGTACCGACGCTCCGCTGCTGCGGTTCGGCACCGAACGGGCGATGATCCGGGCCCGGCTGGTCCGCGCCGGCCAGCCCACGGTTCTGGAACTGGAAATCAACGGCGGACGCGCCAACCGGGCCCGGATCAACCGCAGCAACCCGGTGCGCGCCCGGGACATTCTGGGAATCTGCCAGACGGTCCTTTTCGCGCCTGAGGATCTGGCCCTGGTCAAAGGGGACCCGTCCAACCGGCGCAGGTTCCTCGACGAACTGCTGGTCAGCCTGGTCCCGCGGCACGCCGCCACCCGCAGCGATTACGACCGGGTGCTCAAACAACGCAACGCGTTGCTTAAATCCGGCCGTGCAGGCAAATTCACGGCAGGGCATGAAGCAACACTGGATGTGTGGGACCAGCACATGGCGCGGGCCGGCGCGGAACTGCTGCACGCCAGGCTCGAGCTGGTGGAATTGCTCCAGCCACACCTGAAAAATGCTTACGCCCAGCTCACGGACGGTTCCAAGGCAGCCGGCGCGGTGTACCGCTCCACCCTCCAGGGCATGTCCGACGACGACGAATCCGTCGGTCCGGCGTCGGGCACCGAGCCGCCCGACGTGGCGGAGGACCTCCGCACACTCGGCGTGGAGGAGTTGACCGATCGCTACATCAAGGCGTTCGCGGCGTCGCGCCGCAGGGAGCTCGAGCGCGGAATTTCCCTGGTGGGCCCGCACCGCGACGAACTCGAACTGATCCTGGGGCAGGCGCCAGCCAAGGGCTATGCCTCCCATGGTGAAACCTGGTCCATGTGTCTGTCGCTTCGGCTGGCCTCCTACTACGTCATGCTGGACGACGCCCGCACCGGAGGGTCCGCGCCGATCCTGATCCTCGATGACGTTTTTGCCGAGCTTGATGTCCAGCGGCGGCGTAAACTGGCGGCCATAGTATCCGGCGCGGAACAGGTCCTGGTGACCGCCGCCGTCGAGGACGACATCCCGGCGGAACTGGCCGGGCGGCGGGTCAAGGTCATTCCCGGAGGAATCGATGAGCCGGACAACCAATGAATAAGGGCACCGACGGCGGCCTGCAGCCGGGCCGGGATCCTGACGAGATTGATGCTGCCCAATCGGCTCTGAACCGCATGCGGGACGCTGCGGCAGCCCGCGGCGAAATCCGCCGGAAAGCGCCCCCGCGGCCGGGAACCACCCAAAAACCCGCACGCGGCGGCACCCGCGGATTCAGCCAGTTCCACGGCACCGGACGGGATCCCCTGGGACTCGGGAAGGTCGTGGGACGGCTCGTCGCCGAGCGCGGCTGGTCATCGCCCGTGGCCGTGGGATCGGTAATGGCCCAGTGGCCGGCCCTGGTGGGGCCCGAAATTTCAGCCCACTGCATCCCCGAGAGCTTTACAGACACCACACTGCACGTCCGCTGCGATTCCACGGCCTGGGCCACGCAGCTTCGGCTCCTGAGCCTGAGCCTGCTGGAAAAGTTCCGCCTGGAACTGGGCGAGGGCGTGGTGACCAGCATCCAAGTGCTCGGCCCGGCGGCCCCCAGCTGGCGAAAAGGTGCCCGCACCGTCAACGGCCGCGGCCCGCGCGACACCTACGGATAACCACGTCCGGCCTCCGGGTATGAAGCACTTCTTCCAAAACTATTGAAAAATGCCCTAACGCCGTGTAGGGCGCTTTAAGGCCCCGGACTCGTATAGGCACCCAGCAGGAGTACCCCTGGGCGCGTGCAGGGGGAACGAGCGGCCTCTCAGCGGCATTTAGACCGCCGTTTGGGCCTCCAGAATGCGGGTTTCCGTCCTATAACACGGTAGAATCATGGTAGATAACTGGGCGCCGGTGAAACGTCGACTGAGTTCGTTTCCGACGCATTTTCTGTGTGCGGACGGACTCGGCCGGGGACAGCAGCCGGGGTGCAGCGACGTGCCTGTTGGCGGCCACGTTCCTTCGGGAACGGGACGGCCGGCCTTCAACGAACATAGAGGAGTCGAAAGCGCCTGTGGCTAACGACAGTAATGATTTCCCGGCAGCGGATCCAGCCGAAGGTGCGGCGGTGGAAACAGCCGGGGAGGCAGTGAAACCCCGCGAATATGGTGCCAGCGACATCACGGTGCTCGAGGGCCTCGAAGCCGTCCGCAAACGCCCGGGTATGTACATCGGCTCCACGGGTCCCCGCGGCCTGCACCACCTGGTCTACGAAGTGGTGGATAACTCCGTCGATGAGGCGCTGGCCGGCTACTGCACGCACATCGAGATCGTTCTGCAGGCCGACGGCGGCGTCAAGGTCGTGGACAACGGCCGCGGCATCCCCGTGGACATGCACCCCACCGAGCACAAACCGACGGTGGAAGTGGTCATGACCATCCTGCACGCGGGTGGAAAGTTCGGCGGCGGCGGGTACGCGGTCTCCGGCGGCCTGCACGGCGTCGGCATCTCCGTTGTCAACGCCCTCTCCAGCCGCGTGGAAACCGAGGTCCGCCGGCAAGGCCACGTCTGGCGGATGTCCTTCGCCGACGGCGGCAAGCCCCAGGGCAGCCTGGTCCAAGGTGAAGAGACTTCCGAAACCGGCACCACCCAGACGTTCTACCCGGACGCCAGCATCTTCGAGACCACCGACTTCGACTTCGAGACGCTGCGCGCGCGCTTCCAGCAGATGGCGTTCCTGAACAAGGGCCTGCGCATTACGCTGACCGACGAACGCCAGGCGGCTTCAGAGCCCGCCGAAGACGATGACCTGGATCTCGACGTCGTCGAGACCGAAGGCGAAGTCCCCGCTGAATTCCACACCGTGGTCTACCAGTACGACGACGGCCTGCTGGACTACGTCAAGCACCTGAACTCCGGCAAGAAGGTGGACGTTGTCCACGAGGACGTCATTGCCTTCGAAACCGAGGACACGGAACGGCACATTGCGCTGGAAATGGCGATGCAGTGGACCAACGCGTACTCCGAAAGCGTCCACACCTACGCCAACACCATCAACACCCACGAGGGCGGCACCCACGAAGAGGGCTTCCGGGCCGCGATGACCTCGCTCATCAACCGCTACGCGCGGGAGAAGAGCATCATCAAGGAAAAGGATGACAACCTCACCGGTGACGACATCCGCGAGGGCCTGACGGCCGTCATCTCGGTCAAGCTGTCCGAACCGCAGTTCGAGGGCCAGACCAAGACCAAGCTTGGTAACTCCGAGGTCAAGGGCTTCGTCCAGCGCGTAGTCACCGACGGGCTGGGCGACTGGCTGGAACGCAACCCGGGGCCTGCCCGCGACGTGATCCGGAAGGCCATTTCCGCAGCCCAGGCCCGCATGGCCGCCCGCAAAGCCCGGGACAACGCCCGCCGCAAGAGCCCGCTGGAATCGTTCGGTATGCCCGGAAAGCTTTCCGACTGCTCCTCCAAGGACCCGCAGAAGTGCGAGGTCTACCTCGTGGAGGGTGACTCGGCCGGTGGTTCCGCGAAGCGCGGCCGCAATCCCGAAACCCAGGCGATCCTCCCGCTGCGCGGCAAGATCCTGAATGTCGAGCGGGCCCGGCTGGACAAAGCCCTGGGCAACGCCGAGGTCCAGTCCATGATCACGGCCTTCGGCACCGGCATCGGCGAGGACTTCGACCTCGCCAAGCTGCGCTACCACAAGATCGTCTTGATGGCCGACGCCGACGTCGACGGCCAGCACATCACCACCCTGCTTATGACGCTCCTGTTCCGCTACATGCGCCCGCTGATTGAAAACGGTTACGTGTACCTTGCGCAGCCGCCCCTGTACCGGATCAAGTGGTCGAACGCACCGCACGACTACGTCTACAGCGACCGGGAACGCGACGCGAAACTCGTCTCCGGCCAGGCCGCCGGCCGCCGTATCCCCAAGGACAACGGCATCCAGCGCTACAAGGGCCTCGGCGAGATGGACTACACGGAACTCTGGGACACCACCATGGACCCGGACCACCGGACCCTCCTGCAGGTCACCATGGACGACGCCCTCGCGGCGGACCAGACCTTCTCCGTCCTGATGGGCGAAGACGTTGAATCCCGCCGAAACTTCATTCAGCAGAACGCCAAGGACGTTCGGTTCCTCGATATTTAGCGGCTACGGCCGTGCATATTCCAGAACCGATATATACCTGAAACGGAAAATATAGACTATGAGTGACGAAACCCCCGAGGTCCCCGCCGAATCAGGCGCGGAGCCCGTACTCGAAGGCAACGTTCTTGACACCGATGTGCTGACCGACCGCGTCGAGCAGGTGGACCTGCAGACCGAAATGCAGCGGTCCTACCTGGACTACGCCATGGCAGTCATCGTCGGACGTGCCCTGCCGGACGTCCGCGACGGACTCAAGCCCGTCCACCGCCGCGTGCTCTACGCGATGTTCGACGGCGGCTACCGTCCCGAGCGCTCCTTCAACAAGTGCGCACGCGTCGTCGGCGAGGTCATGGGCCAGTACCACCCCCACGGCGACACCGCGATCTACGACGCCCTGGTCCGCCTGATCCAGGACTGGACCATGCGCTACCCGCTGGCGCTCGGCCAGGGCAACTTCGGCTCGCCCGGCAACGACGGCGCCGCCGCCCCGCGGTACACCGAAACGAAAATGGCCCCGCTGGCCATGGAAATGGTCCGGGACATCGACGAGGAAACCGTCGATTTCCAGGACAACTACGACGGCAAGAACCAGGAACCCACCATCCTGCCGGCGCGGTTCCCGAACCTCCTGGTGAATGGTTCTTCCGGCATCGCCGTCGGCATGGCCACCAACATCCCGCCGCACAACCTCCGCGAGGTTGCGGACGGTGTGCAGTGGTACCTGGCCAACCCGACCGCCACCCGCGAGGAACTCCTCGAGGAACTCATCCAGCGCATCAAGGGACCCGACTTCCCGACCGGCGCCACCATCCTGGGCCACAAGGGCATCGAGGATGCCTACCGGACCGGCCGTGGCTCCATCACGATGCGCGCTGTGGTCAACGTTGAGGAACTCCAGGGCCGCACGTGCCTGGTGGTCACCGAGCTGCCCTACCAGGCCAACCCGGACAACCTGGCCATCAAGATCGCCGAACTGGTCAAGGACGGCAAGATCTCGGGCATCGCCGACCTCCGCGACGAGACCTCGGGCCGCACCGGCCAGCGCCTGGTGATCGTGCTCAAGCGCGACGCCGTGGCCAAGGTGGTGCTGAACAACCTCTACAAGCACACCCAGCTGCAGGACAACTTCGCCGCCAACATGCTGGCGATCGTCGACGGCGTGCCACGCACGCTGAGCCTCGACGCGTTCATCCGGCACTGGGTCACGCACCAGATGGACGTTATTGCCCGCCGTACCCGGTACCGGCTGCGGAAGGCCGAGGAGGAAGCGCACATCCTGCGGGCACTCCTCAAGGCGCTGGACGCGCTCGATGAGGTCATCGCCCTGATCCGCGCCTCCAACACCACCCAGGCTGCCCGCGACGGGCTCATGGAGCTCCTCGAGATCGACGAGGTTCAGGCCATCGCGATCCTGGACATGCAGCTGCGCCGGCTCGCCGCTCTGGAACGCCAGAAGATCCAGGACAAGCATGCCGAGCTCGAAGCCCTGATCACCGAGTACAACGCCATCCTGGCCTCCGAGGCACGCCAGCGCGAGATCATCAGCACCGAGCTCGGCGAGATCGTCGCCAAGCACGGCGATGACCGCCGCACCAAGGTGCTGATGGGCTTCGACGGCGACATGTCCATTGAGGACCTGATCCCCGAAGAGGAAATGGTTGTCACCATCACCCGCGGCGGCTACGTCAAGCGGACCCGCAGCGACAACTACCGCTCACAGCAGCGCGGCGGCAAGGGCATCAAGGGTGCGCAGTTGCGCGGCGACGACGTCGTGGAGCACTTCTTTGTGACCACCACCCACCACTGGCTCCTGTTCTTCACCAACCTTGGCCGGGTCTACCGCGCCAAGGCGTACGAGCTTGTGGAAGCAGCGCGGGACGCCAAGGGCCAGCACGTGGCAAACCTGCTCGCCTTCCAGCCCGACGAGCACATTGCCCAGGTGCTGGACCTGCGCGACTACCAGCACGCGCCGTACCTGGTCCTCGCCACCAAACGCGGCCTGGTCAAGAAGACCCGGCTGGAGGACTACGACACCAACCGGTCCGCCGGCGTCATTGCCATCAACCTGCGCGATGAGGACGAGCTGGTCTCCGCCCAGCTGGTCTCCGAAACCGACGATCTTATGCTGGTTTCCCGCAAGGGACAGTCCATCCGCTTCACCGCCACGGACGATGCGCTGCGCCCGATGGGTCGGGCCACTTCCGGTGTTACCGGCATGAAGTTCCGCGAGGACGATGAACTGCTGGCGGCCGACGTCGTGCAGGACGGTTCCTTCGTCTTCATCGTCACCGAAGGCGGGTTCGCCAAGCGGACCGCCGTGGAGGAATACCGCCTCCAGGGCCGTGGCGGCCTCGGCATCAAGGTCGGGAAGTACCAGGAAGAGCGCGGACACCTCGTTGGTGCCCTGATTGTCCAGGAAGAAGATGAAGTCCTGGTGGTCATGGAAGGCGGCAAGGTGGTGCGTTCCTCGGTGACCGGGGTGCCTGCCAAGGGCCGCGACACCATGGGCGTGATTTTTGCCAAGCCGGACAAGAATGACCGCATCATCGCAGTGGCCCGGAACAGCGAACGCGGCCTCGAGACGGACGAAACCGATGCCGAAACCGCGGACGAAAGTCCGGCTGCGGGGCAGGATGACGTAACGTTGGCTGCAGATAACGGATCACACGAGGGGTCCGTAGCGACAGAATCAGTACCGGCCCCGGAGTCAGATGAGTCATCAGGCCATGCCGAACTGGACGAAGACAACACCGGAGGTAACGCGTGAGTAATTCCGACTCATATCCCAAGTCCAGCAGTGGCCCCGCCGGAACACGGCAGCCCTCTGCCGCCCCGCGGGTGAACGCGCCGTCGCGTCCGCAGCAGCGGCCGAACGTCGCCGGCTCCGGTGCACGCCCGGCCGCTCCGGGCCAGCGTCCGGTATCTGCGGGCCAGCGCCCGCCCGCCCAGGGCCAGCGTCCAGCGCAGGGCGCCCCCGGCGCCCCGAGCCTGGTCAAGCCGGCACCGAAGGCCAAGGTCCGCCGCGCACGCCTCCTGGTCAGCAAGGTGGACCCCTGGTCCGTCCTGAAGATGGCCTTCCTGCTCTCGGTGGCGCTGGGTATCGTGACCGTGGTGGCGGCCATCGTGCTGTGGACCGTCCTGGACCTCACGGGCATCTTCGACCAGGTGGACGGCCTGCTCGGCACCCTTGCCGGCACCGAGAGCGGCGGCTTCGAGCTGAAGAAGGTCGCGTCGCTGGGCCAGGTCGCCTCCTTCGCGGTGATTATTGCCGTGATCAACGTGGTGCTGCTGACAGCCCTGTCGATGCTCTCGGCGGTCCTGTACAACATCGCTGCCACCCTGGTGGGCGGCATCGGCGTCACCCTCACGGACGACTAAAACCCGTACTTTTCCCGGCCAAACCCCGGGGAAATGCCTCGATTTGAGATCGGGCCGGGATGTGCTGTAAAGTCATATCTCGGCCCGATGAGGCATCGGGGCGTATAGCTCAGGCGGTTAGAGCGCTTCGCTGATAACGAAGAGGTCCCAGGTTCAAGTCCTGGTACGCCCACGGAACCTGTACTGGTTCCTGTAAGGGTCCACGTAAAAGTGGCCCGGAACGGGGTGCATGTGAAGAAGTTGCTGGTTGTTGCAGCCACGATCGCAGGCGTCCTGGTCTACAGGAAAGTGCAGGAATCCGAAGCCCGAAAGGCAGTCTGGAGCAAATCGACCGATACGGTTGATTAGCCTGGGACCCGGGGCAGGAACGCTGGAAACAGCGTGACGGCGCCGGGGTATGATTGACGGGTTGCTTCTTATGGGGGCATGGCGCAATTGGTAGCGCACCTGCTTTGCAAGCAGGGGGTTCGGGGTTCGAGTCCCCGTGCCTCCACCATAAGAAAGGGTCCCGGCCAGCGGAAACGCTGACCGGGACCCTTTGCTTTAACCACCGCGGCCGGGCCCCTTCCTGCTCCCGCCCCGGGCATCCCCGTAACCACCCCGTCCGGAGCCGGAACGTCCCGCCGGGGCCTCTATTGTGGGTACGTGAACTTCTTCCTCGCCGCGCTCGGCGTCCTCGGCGTCGCCTCGTCCGGCCCGTTGATCGCAGCGACCCTCGGCGCCACGACCGTCAGTGCCCTCGCCATCGCCTTCTGGCGGAACGCTATCGGTGCCGTGGTCATGGCCGGACCCGTCCTGGTCCGGCAGCCCCGCCAGTTCGGTCGGGTCAGCGGCAGCGAATTCCGCTGGTCGCTGGCCGCAGCTGTGGCCCTCGCACTGCACTTTGCCTGCTTCATCACGTCCCTGCAGCTGACCTCGGTGGCAGCCGCAACGGCCCTGGTGTGCCTTCAGTCGGGCTGGATCGCCGTCTTCCAGCTCTTCCGCGGGATCAGGCACCCCTGGCAGGTCCTCGCAGGCCTGGGGCTGGCGTTCGGCGGCGTCGTCGCAATCACCGGCTTCGACATGGGCAGCTCGCCGCAGGCCGCGCTTGGGGATCTTCTGGCCGTCGCCGGAGGGGTCCTGGCCGGCATTTATACCCTGGCCGGCGGCAAGGCCCGGCAGAGCATGGGAACCGGCGTCTACACGACGCTCTGCTACGGCATGTGTGCCGCCTTAGTGGCCGTGCTGGCCCTTTCCACCGGCCAGCCCCTTGCTGGCTTTGACGCGACGGGGTGGCTGGGCATCCTGGCGATCACCGTATGCGCGCAGCTGGTGGGACACACCGCCTTCAACCATCTCCTGGCCACCATGAGCCCGCTGCTGGTCTCCATGATCATCCTGCTGGAGATCCCCGGCGCCGCCCTGCTCGCCGCAGCGTTCCTGGGCGAGAAGCTCCCCGGCGGAACGTATGCGGGGCTGGCGATGATCCTTGTGGGGCTCGCCGTCGTCGTCGCCGGCCAGCGACGCTCCCGCGCGGTTCGGCGTGACGCAGCACGGCTTGCGGAGCTGGGAACGGACTAACGACGACGCCGGTCCGCGCCGCGGGGGCTACTGGCCGCCGCGGCGGGCGGGCTGGGCAGTGTTCACCGTGTGGATGGCGCGCAGCAGCTTGGCCGGGAAGTAGACGGAGAAGAAGACGACCATAGGGGCCTTCAACGCCATTTTCTTGACGTTGTGCGCCTTGTAGGTGCGGTCGAACCGGGTCACGTAATAGCGGTAGTCCCGCGGGGAATCCTCCAGCCGGCGGGCGGACATACCGGAGACCATCTGGGGCCAGTACTGGATCCGGAGCTCGTGGTCGGCGAGGTGCAGTGAGAGGTCGATGTCCTCATGCATCTCATCCTTTTCGTCCCGGCAGGTTTCGAGCCGGATGGTCTCCCACGCGGAGCGGCGCAGGGCCATGTTGGATCCGAAGAGGAAGTGGTACTGGTGCTTGGCCAGTTTCAGCATCAGTTGCCGCATCTTGTCGTCGGCTTTGAGACCGAAACGGCGCATCGGCATGTCGTAATACACGACGGGTCCGGTGGCGGCATGGACGGCGCTGTCCGCGAAGGCCTTCTGGACTTGTTCTACCCAGTCCGGCTCCAACACCGAATCCGCGTCGATCCGGCCCAGGATCTCCCCGGTGGCGTGGTCCAGCCCGAAATTGCGGGTGGGAATGAGGCCCTGGTCCTTGTCCTGGCTGAGCAGGATGATCGGGCTCTCCGGGTATTCCAGCTGCATGTGCCGGACGATTTCAGCGGTCCGGTCCCCGGACATGTTGTCCACAACGATGATTTCGTGGGCCGGCACGGACTGGTAGACGGCGGCGATGAGGCACTGCCGTATGACGCTTTCCTCGTTGTACGCCGGGATGACGATGGAGACGGCCGGCGGCGGCGCAGCATCGTCCAGGGCGTCCACGGGAAGCTGTTCGGGTGACATCACCCCAAATTTAGCACCTGCAGTGTTCAGGGGATCCGATGACCGGGCCGCGGGGCGGCGGGGCAACGCAAAGGAGGGACCCCGCCGCTGAAACCTTCCAGCAGCGGGATCCCTCCCATGAATACAGCCTTTGGCCCCCGTGTGCTCGACGGGCGGACCGGCGGTTACTTGGCCTTGTCGTCACCGTTCAGGCTGGCCGCGATGTTGCGGACCGCGGTCTTGGCGTCGGTGGCAACCTTGGACGCGGGGTCCTCGGACTTGCCCGCCACGGCGTCGGCGGCGTCCGCCGAAGCTTCGGCGGCCTTGTCGGCGGCGGCAACCGTGGCGGAGGCCGCGTCGCTGGCGGTGTCCTTCACGGCTTCCTTGACGTCGCTGACGGTTGTGGCCGGGACCGGGGCCGGGGTTGACGGTGCAACAGGGGCCGGGGTCTTCCACGGATCCTCGATCGGCTTGGACGCCTTCCACGCGGCCACACCGGCGGCTACGGCGGCGGCGATGACGCCGAAGATGAGGAAACCGCGGTGCTTGGGCTTCTGCGGCTTGGCGATCTCGCCGGAGACGGCGCGGCTCGCTTCGGCGGCTGCGGCTTTGAGCTGCTGGCCGGCGGACTGCGCCTGTTCCTGGATGTTGTGGACCACACCGGAATCGACCAGGCGCTGTGCCACGGCGTCCACGTGGGCCGGAGCGCCCTCGAGGGTGCGGTGGACGGCGTCGGACGCGTGACCGAGCTGGTCAGAGAGCTTGGGCAGGTACTCGACGACGACGCGGTCGCGGGCGTTGGCGATCACCGGAGTGGCCTTGTCCAGCGCTTCGTGCAGCCGTGGAGTGGCGCTCTCGACGGCGTCGTGGATCTTCGGCGCCAGCTGCGCGAGCCCGTCCTGAAGGCGGGGGGTCACAGTTGCCACACCGTCGGCCAGGTTGTGGGCCGCAGACTTCAGGCCCTCCTGGATCTTGGGGGAAGCGGTGTCAATGCCCTGTTGCAGGCGTGGCACGGCCCAGTCCACTGCCGCCTCGACCCGCGGGGCGGCCCAGTCCCTGGCGTTCTCCACCGCGCTGCTGACCGAGTGCTCCAGCTCACGGGCCATACGATCCGTTTTCTTCACAACTACCTCCCGATTAATGTGACGGTTCTGCAGTTAGCCTACGTGTACCGGACTCCACCGGCTATTCTCCGGCCGGATTTTGGTCCGATTTCACCCAGCGCGGAACTGACTCCGCGGCCCTGTACGGCTGCCCCCGCCGTGGAAGAATAGGGCCATGACTGCCATCGCAACTGCAAAAGCAACCATTCACACGAACCTGGGCGACATTGTCGTCAACCTCTTCGGCAACCACGCGCCCAAGACCGTCAAGAACTTCGTCGGACTGGCCACGGGCGAGCAGGCCTGGACGCACCCGGAGAGCGGTGAGGACAAGACCGGTACCCCGCTCTACAACGGCACCATCTTCCACCGCATCATCAAGGACTTCATGATCCAGGCCGGCGATCCGCTGGGCCGTGGCATCGGCGGACCGGGCTACAAGTTCGACGACGAAATCCACCCCGAACTGACCTTCAACGAGCCCTACAAGCTCGCCATGGCCAACGCCGGCATCCAGATGGGCCGCGGCACCAACGGCTCCCAGTTCTTCATCACCACCATCCCCACCGGCTGGCTGCAGGGCAAGCACAGCATCTTCGGTGAAGTCGCGGACGAGGACTCCAAGAAGGTCGTCGACGCCATCGAGGGTGTCCGCACCGGGATGGGTGACCGTCCGGTCGAGGACGTTGTCATCAACAGCATCGACGTAGAACAGCTCTAGCCACACGCCATGAGCTACGGATATCCGGCGGCAGAGCCGTCCGCGCAGATCCCGGTGTGCCCCCGGCACCCGGACCGGCCCGCTTACGTGCGGTGCCAGCGGTGCGGGCGCCCTGCGTGCCCCGACTGCCAGCGGGCGGCCGCCGTCGGATTCCAGTGTGTTGACTGTGTCAACGAAACCAAACGTACGACGCCGGCGCCGCGCTCCGTCTATGGCGGCGCCGCCGCCGTCGGCCGGCCCCTGGCCACCTTCGGGATCATTGCTGCGTGTGCCCTCGTGTACGTCCTCCAGTGGATCATCCCCAACGACGCGATCTACCAGAACTTCGCCTTCGCAACGGCGTACGCCAACCCGGCCTATGGCGCCTTTGAACCCTGGCGGATGCTGACGTCCGCTTTCCTGCACTCGCAAGGCTTCATACTCCACATCGTGCTCAACATGTACATGCTGTGGATGTTCGGACAGGCGCTGGAACCCCTTCTCGGGCGCATCCGCTTCCTGGCCGTCTATCTTCTCTCCGCAGTCGGCGGATCGGTCGGCTACCTCCTGCTGACACCGGCATATGTTCCAGGCCAGGACCTGACCGGCGTGGTGGGTGCCTCGGGCGCCATCTTCGGCCTCTTCGGGGCGATGCTGGTGGTCCAGCGCCATCGCGGCGGGGACACGAGGCAGCTTTGGGTCCTGATCGCCATCAACGGTGTGATCGGATTCGTAGTGCCGCAGATCGCCTGGCAAGCGCACCTGGGTGGCCTGGTCACCGGAGCCTTGTGCGCTGCGGCCATCGCGTATGTCCCGAGGGGACGGCTGCGTGGCCTGTTCCAGGCCGCCGGACTTACGGCCGTCCTGTGCCTGCTGATCGTCGCCTCGGCCCTGCACGCCACCGCCACAGCCGTCCCGGCCTAGCCCGGCTTTCCCCAGCCACGGCACGGCCCCGTTGTGTCGCCCTGCGTTGTGGCGCCCCGTCGTGTTTCCCTCCGGTGTAGCGCCCTGCGTTGCATCCCTGTGCCGGCGACCCGCGTCTCCCGCTTTCGCTCGGCCCTCGCGCCCTCTGGTTCCTTTCGTACGCTAAACGGCGCCCCACGCCAGCCCGGCAACCCCACGTGCGGTATCACCGGCCAGTCCCTGCGGGACGGCGCAGCCGTCTTTTCCACAGGGGTTATCCACACTGTTGGTAACTTACATCCCTGTAGTTCAGGTGGGCGATCCGGATCTGATAGCCACAGCGGGCAAATTTCCCCAGCCGCACGAGAGATTCTCCACATCTGTGGATAACTTCCCGCCCCGGCCCTGTGGTTAAGTGGACAACTGGCATGAACCCGGAGGAT
Organism: Arthrobacter sp. 05L44; assembly: GCF_056397605.1. NCBI lineage: Bacteria > Bacillati > Actinomycetota > Actinomycetes > Micrococcales > Micrococcaceae > Arthrobacter > Arthrobacter sp. 05L44. Next base: position 73,649 of record NZ_JBFTNS010000006.1, read on the forward strand.
GGCCCGGAAAGGCATTTCCAAGGCTTACGCCTCGAGTTGCGAGCTGTTGCCGGGCGCCGGGCCGCCGGATCGGGCCCCGGAGTCTATATATCTGATTTCTATCGGGTTATTCACAGCGTTGTTCACAGTGTTAATAACTTGATCTTCTGAGTATTTCGCACCGGAAAGCGCCGTTGTGGCCCCGGAGGAGGCACCCGGGCCGCGACCAGCTGCCGGTTATCCCCACCTGTGGATAAGTTGTGGGTAGTGGATTGTTATTAAGTGGATAACCGGAACCCGTCAGTGTGCGGGGGCCGGAAATGCCCGTCCCTGCCTGGTTCAGCGTCCCCAGGAGACCGTTACCGGCCATTTTTGAATCGTATCCCTGCACGCCCGGTGGTTATCCACAGTTAATCCACATTGTTAATAACTTACAGAGCCGTAATTCCCCTGCCGTTATGCTCGAAACTCCTCGCTGCGGGGCGCAGGGGGCCCTCAAATGCCAGACTCCGAGCTGGACCCCGCACCAACTGTCAACAGACTGTGGATAACTATAGGCTTCGTTCTGCACAGCTGTGGACGCGCTGAGCCCGTAGTCAGCGATGACTTCTAGGCAGTCCAGACGCCGGAGGATCCCCTCCGGTGGCTGTCGAGCAGATGCGTATCCACCATCCCGATGGCTTCCATCAGGGCATACATGGTGGTGGGTCCTACAAAGACGAAGCCGCGGCCGCGCAGGGCTTTCGAGAGCGCAACGGATTCGGGCGAACTGGTGGGGATCTGGTCCAGGGCTGTCGGCTCGGGTGTCACGTCGGGCTGGAAACCCCACACAAAATCAACCAGGCCGCCGTCGGCCCTTAGATCGATGGTGGCGCGGGCGTTGGTGATCGCCGCCCGGATCTTCAGCCGGTTCCGGACGATGCCGGCGTCCTGCAGCAGCCGCTCGACGTCGTCCTCGGTGAAGGCGGCCACAGTCTCGGGATGGAAGTCGGCAAAGGCGGCCCGGAACGCCGGCCGCTTGCGGAGGATTGTTGCCCAGGACAAGCCGGCCTGAAAAGCCTCGAGGCTGATGCGTTCGTAGAGTCCCTGCTCGTCGCGCACCGGCAGGCCCCATTCGCCGTCGTAGTAGTCGCGCAGGAGCGGATCCGTCGCCGCCCAGGCGGGGCGGGCCAATCCGTCCGCACCGGTGATGCAGCCACTGAGGTCGGGGGTCATAAAGCGTCCTTCGCTGGAGAGTTGCCTTCCAGCATTATCGCCTGCCGCGCAGTGGCTCCGGATACGGCAGCGGGCCGGCACACTCGGTGTGCCGGCCCGCTGGAAAAGCGAATAGATGGAGTTATTAGGAACGCCAGCGTGTGGTCATCAGGAAGCCCACGATGGCGATGCCGAACCCGGCAACGATGTTCCACGACGCCCAGTCCCGGACCGGGAGGGTGCCCTCGCTGATGTAGAACGTGATGATCCACAGCAGTCCAATGATCATCAGGCCAAACATCACCGGCTTGAACCACACAGGGTTGGGCTTGTAGGCCTGCGTCGCTGAAGTCTGCTGCTCTACGCGGGCAGTCCTCTTTCGCGGCTTCGACTCGGGCACGGGTCCTCCTTGGCGGGCTGGGTGAGGAGCGGCGACACGGCTTGATATCCTGCTGGGAGGAACAGCCGGCGGTTAACGCGCTCTTGGTCAACTTGGAAATCCTAATCGCAGCCAATTCTAGCTGTAATTCAGGCCATACCCCGCGCCCGCTGCGAAAGCCCCGAAGGAGAGCCCACGGTGTTGCAGGAGACAGCGGACCCCGCAGCCGCACCCGCCCGGGGCGGTTCCGAGGCCGGCCGCGGTCCGCTGGCGCGGGCACTGCAGATCGGCGGGGAACTCATGCTGACCGCCGGCGTCGTCCTCCTTCTATTTGTGGCGTGGCAGCTGTGGTGGACCAACCTCGACGCCGATGCCCGGCAGCGCGACGTCGTCCGGGATTTTGCCCGCGAGATCGGCACGCCCGCCAAGCCCGGGCAACAAGGGAAGCCAACCGGCTCCGCCGGTTCCAACGGACCGGACCGCGCCTTGGTGGCCGCGGAGCCGGCGCCAGGCGCCACTATCGGTGTCCTCTATGTGCCCCGCTTCGGAGCCGGCTACACGCGCCCGCTCGTGCAGGGCACCACTCCGGCCGTCCTTGACTCCCTGGGAATCGGTCACTACCAGGGAACGGCGATGCCCGGCGCGGCTGGCAACTTCGCGGTGGCCGGGCACCGCCAAACGCATGGTGCGGTGCTGGACAGCATTGATTCCCTGGTTCCGGGAGACAGGATCTACGTTCAGACCCGCGACGGCTATTACACCTACCGTTTCCGCAACAGCGAGATTGTCCTTCCGACGGCTACCAACGTCCTGCTGCCGGTGCCAACGCAGCCAGGGGCCGTAGCCAAGGACAGCTACCTGACCATGACCAGCTGCAACCCACGCTTCGGATCGCAGGAGCGCATTGTGGCGTACTCCCTGCTGGAGAGTTGGCGGCCCGCAGCGGCCGGACCGCCCGCGGACATCGCAGCCCAGGTCGCACGGACACTGGCGGGAGGCTAGCCCATGTATGGATGGATTTTCCGGCGGCTGCCCGGCCCGCTCTGGGTCCGGGTGGTGACCTCGCTGGTATTGCTGGCGGGCGTACTGGTATTGATGGTTCAGTTCCTCTTCCCGTGGATGGCGCAATTCAGCCCGTTCACTGATTCAACGATTGGTACAGCACGGCAATGAGTACAACCAAGATCCTGGTCGTGGATAACTACGACAGCTTTGTCTACACCCTGGTCGGCTACCTCCAGGAACTGGGGGCGGAGACCACGGTGGTCCGCAACGACGACGTCACGCTGGCCGAGGCCGTTGAGATGGCCGAGGCCCGCGACGGTGTGCTGATTTCTCCCGGCCCCGGGGCACCGGCCGAGGCGGGGGTCTGCATCGAACTCATCAAATGGTGCGGCAGCCACAACAAGCCGATGCTGGGCGTCTGCCTTGGACACCAGGCCCTGGCTGAGGCGTACGGCGGGCGCGTCACGCACGCGCCGGAACTGATGCACGGCAAGACCTCACTGGTCCAGCATCACGGCACCAGCGTCTTCAAGGGACTTCCTTCCCCGTTCACCGCAACGCGCTACCACTCGCTCGCCGCCGTCCGTGAGAGTATCCCCGAGATCCTCGAGATCACCGCGGAGACTGGAAACGGCGTGGTGATGGGGCTGGAACACCGAACGGCGCCGCTCTGCGGAGTCCAGTTCCACCCCGAGTCGGTCCTGACCGAGGGCGGCTACCAAATGCTGGGCAACTGGCTGGAATCGCTTGGCATGGACGGTGCGGCCGCGCGGGCGGCGGCCTTGAGCCCGCTCATCCAGCACTGACGTCCCTGCGCTGCTAGGAGGAAGGTCCCAGCAGCTTACCTACGCCCTCCGTGACATCCGTGGGGGTGTCCGTGGGCGTGGGGGTCGGCGTCGGGGTGGGTGTGGGCGTTGGTGCCTTGGCCACCGTGACGGTGACGGCTTTACCCTGCTCGACGGCGGTATTGGCGGCATCGCTTTGGGCGGTCACCTTGCCCGGCTGGACCTGTGAGTTCTCGGTCTCCTTGAAGATCGGAATCAGGCCGAGCTTCTTCAGCGCCGCCTGCGCCTCGGCGCGCGGCAGGCCGACGAGCTGCGGCACCGCGACCTTGCCGGTGGACACAATGATCTCCACCGTGCTGTCCACGGCCACCGTCTGGGACGGCGCAGGATTCGTGGTGATGACGATGCCCGCCGGGACGCTCGGGCTGTTGTTGAGGGTGGTCTTCGGGGCGCCGGTCAGGCCGGTTCGGCGCAGTTCGTCCCGGGCGTCAGCCTCCGTCCGGCCCGGCAGATCCGCGGGGATGGTGATTACGCTGGGACCCTCGGAAATGTCGAGCGTGATCTCCGAGTTAGTTTCCAGGGAACTGCCGGCGGACGGCACGGTGCCTACGGCGAAGCCCTTCGGGATCTTCTCGTGCTGGATGCGTTCCAGCTGCGGTTTCAACCCGGCGTTGTAAAGCTTTTGCAGCGCCTCGGACTCGGTCAGCGAGGCCACCGCTGGCACGGCCACCTTGGCAACGGGTGGCGGCTGCTGGTTGACCATGTTGTACAGCCACAGCCCGCCGCCGGCCAGCACCAGCAACGTAAAGATCACCAGCGTTGCCGTCCACATCCGCCGCGTGGTCTTTTGCCGGCGGGTGGGTTCACGTTCCGCGGGGAAGCTCAGCTCCAAGCTGTCCGTTTCCGGCTGCAGGTGAACGTCGGACGCGGACTCGACGGCCGGTGCATCCTCGGCCGCCGCGGCGTGCTGGGTCGGGATGCGACCGGACGGGGCATCGTCGAGGAACCTCGCACCGGTCAGCGCGAAGGCAGCGGTGGGGGGCCCCGGCTCGGGGGCCACTGTGTTGTTGGGATCGGTGGGTGCCTCACTGGCGGGAACCAGGGCGACGGCGACGCCGCTGCGGGCTGCCCGGAGCGCGCGCCGGAACGCGCCGGCGTCCTGGAACCGGTCTGCCCGGTTCTTTTGCAGGGCCTTGGCCAGCACGCTGTCCAGGGCCTCGGACACGTCCGGGTTAAGGCTGCTCGCGGGCTCCGGGATCTCCCGCACGTGCTGGTACGCGACGGAGACCGGGCTGTCGCCGACGAACGGCGGCCGGCCCGTGAGCATCTCGTACAGCAGGCAGCCGGCCGAATAGAGGTCGCTGCGTGCGTCGACCGTTTCGCCGCGGGCCTGTTCCGGTGAGAGGTACTGGGCCGTGCCCACCACGGCCTGCGTCTGGGTCATCGTGGCAGAGGAATCAGCCATGGCCCGGGCAATCCCGAAGTCCATCACCTTCACGCTGTTCGAACCAGGGCAGAACATCACGTTGGCCGGCTTGATGTCGCGGTGCACAATTCCGGCCTTGTGGCTGTAATCGAGGGCGGCCAGCACACCGAGGGAGAAGTCGATGGCCTGGTCGATCGTGACATCCTTCGAGCGGATCAGCTCCCGGATGGTCTTCCCGGAGACGTACTCCATCACGATGTACGGCACCCGCACACTGTCGTCGTGGCCGCCGGGCACCGCATGGTCCCCAGTGTCGAAGACGGCGACGATCGAGGAATGGTTCAGCGCGGCGACGGCCTGGGCTTCACGCTTGAACCTGGCCTGGAACTGGGGGTCACGGGCCAAGTCGGGGCGCAGGAGCTTGATCGCCACCGTCCGGCCCAGCCGGGTGTCGACCCCGCGGAAGACGTCGGCCATCCCGCCGCGGCCAATCAGCTCACCCAGCTCATAGCGCCCGCTGAGGACACGCCGGGATGACACCGGGCTGCTGTCCTCACGGTGCGATGGAGTGCGGGGCGACGTGGACACAGGTGCCTACTTGCTGGGGCTGACGCTCGGGGTGGGGGAAGAGTCGGCCGGAGCCGGAGCCTTGGCCAAGTGGTAGGTCACCACGGAGCCTGCAGGGACTTCCTTGCCCGATGCGGGTTCGGAGCTCACAAAAGTACCTTCCTGCTGGGTTCCGTCGCCCTCAACCGGATCACCCTTTTGCCAGCGCAGCCCTGCACCCTCGATAGCCCGCTGGACGGAGGCCTCGCTGGCGCCCTGCTGAAGCGTGGGAACGGTGGCCTTCTCCGGGCCCTTGGAGTAGCTCACGGTGATGAGGCTTCCCGGCTCGACCGGGCCCGAGGGGTTGATGTCCAGGACGGTGCCTGGAGCGGACGGATCCGCGACCGGCTCGCCCTTGACCTGCAGACCCAAGCCGTTGAGTTCAGCGCGGACGTCGTTGTAGGGGCGGCCCTTGTACGCGTCCGGCAGGAGGTTGATGGCCGCCGGGGTCGACACGGTGGGTGTGGCAGAGCTGCTGGTGGGGCTGGGACTCTGGGACGTGGGCGGGGCGCTGGTAACGCTGGCCTTGGTGGTTGAGCTGGTGGCGGCCGGGGTTGAGGGGAACAGGATCCCGGCCTGCGTGAGCACCACGCCCACCAGGGCAAAGAGCACCAGCAGGATCAGGGCGATCAGCGGCCACGTCCAGGGGCTGCGGCCCTTGCGCCGCAGCTCTTCGTCTTGCTCGTAGTCGTCGTAGTCCTCTTCCTCCGGGGTCCAGGTCCGTTCGGCGGCCAGGGCATCGGCGCGGGACAGGGCGCTGCGCGCTCCGTGGCCGCTGGCCGCCGCGGCTCCCGCTGCGAGTCCTGCAGCGGCGCCGGCGCCGGCTGCCCCGAGCACGGGCAGTGCCGACGTCGACCTGTCCTCGGTGCCGATGACACCGGTTGCCGCGGTGCGGACATCCACCGGGGCGGTGATGGGGCCGGTGGGCGCCTCGTAGAGGAGCATGCCGGGGACGGCGGCGTGTGCAGCCGCGATGTCACCGTTGCGGATGGCGTCCGAGGCTTCGGCCAGTTTGATGGCGTCCGCCGGACGGTTCTTCGGGTCCTTGGCCAGCATCGACATCAGGAGCGCGCGGACCGGCCTGGGCAGGGTTTCCGGCAGCGGCGGCGGCGCGTCGTTGACCTGGGCCAGCGCGATGGCGATCTGGGACTCGCCGGAGAACGGCCGGTGCCCCGTTAGGCACTCGTAACCGATCACGCCGAGCGAGTAGATATCTGAGGCACCGGTCGCGGTCTGGCCGGTGGCCTGCTCCGGGGCGAGGTACTGGGCCGTGCCCATGACCTGCCCGGTCTGCGTCAGCGGAACCTGGTCGGCCAGCCGGGCGATGCCGAAGTCGGTGACCTTGACCCGGCCGTCCGGGGTGATGAGCAGGTTGCCCGGCTTGATGTCCCGGTGCACCAGGCCCTGGGCGTGGGCTACCGAGAGCGCCCGTGCCGTCTGGGAGATCATCGACAGGGTGCGGTCCGGTGAGAGGACCTGCTCGTGCTCGATGATGCTGCTCAGCGGCTGGCCGGGAACGAGTTCCATAACCAGGTAGGCCGAGCCTTCCTCCTCGCCGTAGTCAAAGACGTTGGCGATGCCTACATGGTTGAGCAGGGCGGTGTGGCGTGCCTCGGCCCGGAAGCGCTGCAGGAACCCCGGGTCACCGGTGTATTCCTCCTTGAGGACCTTGATGGCGACGATGCGGCCAAGAATGAGGTCCTTGGCCTTCCAGACCTCGCCCATACCGCCGATCGCAATGCGTGTGGTCAGCTGGAACCTGCCGCCGAGTGTGATTCCCGATGTAGGCCTCACTTATTCAACACCGCCTCAAAAATCTTCTTCGCGTTCGGACTGGTTAGATTTGCGCCGGTGGTGATGTCCACGCCTTGCATGACGATCGTGACGGCCACTTGCGGGTCATTCGCCGGGGCAAACCCGGTAAACCATGAGTTGTTCAAGCCGTTGCCGAGCTCGGCGGTACCGGTCTTGCCGGCCACCTCCACGTTGGGCACGGCAGCTCCGCCGGCGATCCCCTCGCTGACGACGCTGGTCATCCATTCGGTGATCTGGCGGGCGATTTCCGGGCTGGTGGATGTCCGGAGCGGCTCGGGCTTGGGCTCGTTGAGGATCCGCAGGTCCGGGGACCGCAGGGCCTTGATCAGGTTGGGCTTCATCTGGACGCCGCCGTTGGCGATGGCGGCCGTCATCATGTTGATTTGCAGCGGCGTGGCGCGGACATCCCGCTGACCGATGGCGGACTGCGCCAGCCCGGCCTCGTCCAGTGGCTCGCTGGGGAACGTGCTCTTGGCGGTCTCCAGCTTCAGCTGGTCGCCAAAGTCCTGCCCGAAACCGAACTTGGTGGCCTGCTCTTCGATGGCCTTTTGCCCGAGGTCGACGGCGATGCTGGCGAAGGGGGTGTTGCAGGACTGCTGCAGGGCGAACGCGAACGAGGCCGTGTTCCGGGTGTAGCAGTTGCCACCGGCGTAGTTCGGCAGTTTGTACTGGATGCCGGGGAACGGCATCTCGGCCGGGTTGGGCAGCACGCTGTCCTTGTTGTACTTTCCGGAGTTCAGCGCCGCGGCCGTGTCAACGAGCTTGAAGACCGATCCGGGGGCCAGCAGGGCACCGGTAGGTCCGCTCACTGACTGGTTCAGGTTGATCCCGGGGATCTTGTTCAGCGCCGTGATGTTGGCTGCCTCGGCGTCGGCGTCCTGGGTAGCGACCAGGTTGGGATCGTACGACGGCTTGGACACCATGGCCAGGACCGCGCCGGTCTTGGGGTTCGTCACCACGATCGACCCGCGCTGGCCGTCCGGAATCAGGTCATAGGCCAGTTTCTGCAGCTTCGGATCCAGCGTCAGCTCAACTGAGGCGCCCTTGGGCTGGTTTCCCAGGAACAGCTGTCCCACGCGGTCCAAAAACAGCTGGTCGGAGCTGCCGGCGAGCTGCTCGTTCATGGCCAGCTCCATCCCGGTCAGGCCGTAGTTCTTCGAGAAATAGCCGGTGATGCCCGCGTAAAGCTGCGGCTGCGTGTAGGTGCGCTGGAACTGGCAGGCCTCATTGCCGGGCACGGACTGTGCAACCGGCTTGCCCCCGACGATGATGGCGCCGCGGTCGTTGCAGTAGTTCTGGATCAGCGTGCGCTTGTTCCAGGCATTGGCCTTGAGCTCGTCGGCACCGACCACCTGGACGTAGCTCAGTGCGCCGAAGATCAGCGCGAACATCGCGATCGCGGCGATCCAGGAATTACGAATTGCCTGGTTCACAGGTGTTTCACCGCCTCGGTGGGAGCGTCTTGACTGGAGCTGGTGGCCGGGGCCGTGGCGGGCCTGGGCGGCAGGGACGGTGCGTCCTTTGTCGCCCCGGGATCCTGCCCGGGCGGCAGCGGGGTGGTGTCCACCGGCCCGCGTGCCGCGTGCGAGATCATCAGGAGCAGCCCGACGATGATCCAGTTCGCCAGCAGCGAGGAACCGCCGGCGGCGAGGAACGGCGTCGTGAGTCCGGTGAGCGGGATCAGGCGCGTGACGCCGCCGATCACCACGAAGCACTGCAGCGCGATCGCGAACGAGAGCCCGGTGGCGAGCAGCTTGCCGAACGCGTCCCTGGTGCCCAGCGCCGCACGGAATCCGCGGGTGAACAGCAGCAGGTACATGAGGACGATCGCGAAGATGCCGATCAGCCCCAGTTCCTCGCCGAAGGACGCGACGATCATGTCGCTGTTGGCGAAGGGCACGAGGTTGGGGCGGCCCTGGCCGAGGCCGGTGCCGACCAGGCCGCCGTTGGCCATCCCGAAGAGCCCTTCGACGATCTGCCGGCTGCCGCCGAACTCGCGGTCGTAGACCTCCGGGGTGAAGGCGTTGACCCAGCCGTCGATCCGGAGCGCCACGTGCGAGAAGACCTTGGCGGCCACGAAGCCGCCGGCCGCCATCAGGATCACACCAATGATCACCCAGCTGATCCTGCTGGTGGCGACATAGATCATCACCAGGAAGAGGCCGAAGAAGAGGATTGAGGTGCCGAGGTCGCGCTGGAAGATCAGCACGCCGATGCTGACAAGCCAGGCCGCAATCATCGGACCCATGTCCTTGAACCGGGGGAACTGCACCGGGCCGATCTTGCGGCCGGCCAGCAGGATCAGGTCCCGGTTGGAGGAGAGGTAGCCGGCAAAGAAAATCGCGAGGGTGATCTTGGCGATTTCACCTGGTTGGAACGTCATGGACCCGAGCTTGATCCAGACGCTGGCGCCCAGGACTTCGCCGGCGGAGATTCCGGGAACCAGGGGCAGGATCAGCAGTACGGCGCTGGCAGCCAGGGAAATGTAGGTGAACCGGCGCAGGATCCTGTGGTCCTTGAGGAACCAGATCACGGCAATCGCCACGGCCATCGCCACGAGGGTCCACCGGAGCTGGTTGTTGCCGGTGTCTTCCCCAACCCGGTCCAGCCTGTGGATCATGGCCAGCCCGAGGCCGTTCAGAGCGACCACCAAAGGAAGTATTACCGGATCGGCATATTTAGCGCGGACGCGGAGAACCAGGTGGAATGCCAGCGCAGCGGCGGTCAGCAGCCCGGATTGGAACCAGAAGTCGGTGTCGAAGGCCTTCTGCCGGTCGACGCCGACGAGGGCGTTGGCGCCGATGCCGACTGCCAGGGCGAGGATCAGCAGGACGAGTTCAACGTTGCGGCGCGGTTTAGGCGTGGCGTCGATGGCGGTCATTTGCCCCCCTCACAGTTGGTCGGGACCGGAGTCGGCGTCGGGGTGGGGGTGGCCGATTTCGGCCGGGCCGTCCCCGACGGCGACGCGGTGGCCCGCGGGGTCGCCGAGGCGCTGGCGCTTGGCGACGGGGAGGGCGTCAGGCACTCATCGGCCGGCGCCGTGGTGCCGGTCCGCTGCAGATTTTTGACGATTCGCTGGGCGTCGTACAGGTCCCGTGCGGGGACGGTCTGGCGCACGCGCTGCTGCGAAAACTCTGGCAGGTCAGACATCCGGATATCGGTCACCGTCTCGAGGGTGGAAAGCGGAATGGGGCCCAGACGCTGGGACACCCCGTTGAAAATGGCGACCCGCTGGTCCTGCTCGCCGATGTAGTACCGGGTTTGCGTCCATGCGTAGCCGAGCCAGAGTCCGATGCCCAGCACTGCGATGATCGCGGCCGCAATGGACATGGTCAGCCAGCGCCGGCGCTTGACCGGCGGCTTGAACTCGTCGGGCTCTTCCTTGTCCTGCTCGGCCTTGTGCGTGAGGACCGTGGCGGCCCGGCGGGCGACGGTGCGCCCCGCAATGGACGGGATGGAGCCGGAGGCGGCGGCCGCGGCTGCGGCGCCCACAAGTTCGTGCGGGCGGGTGGAAAGTTCCTCGCGCAGGACCTCGGCGGAGAGGTGCTCCCCGAGGTGCGGATCGGTGGAGGGCTGCGGTTCCTTGGCATCGTCCGCGGATTCGCCCTGGGCCTTGCCGGACGCGTCGTCCTTGCTGCTGCCGGCAGATTTGCCCGCGTAGGTGCTGCCGGTGCTCCCGGCCGGCGGGGTGCTTCCGGACTTCGGCTCTGACGCCGTCGCGGTGACAGTGGCCGGCGCCGGGACCACCTCGACGGCGGCCGTGTTGACGTCGTCGGGCGTTTGTTCCGCGATGTCGAGGACAACGACCGTGACGTTGTCAGGGGAGCCGGCCTCGAGAGTCAGGTCCACCAGCAGTTCCGCGCATTCACGCAGGTTTTGGGTTTCCCGGACGGTGCGCTCCACAACGTGCCCGGCGACGTAGTTCAAACCGTCGGAGCACAGCAGCCAGCGTTCGCCGGGTTCGACGGCCAGGACGTCGAGGTCCAGTTCGGGGCTGGCGTCAACGTCACCCAGGACGCGCATCAGGACGTTCTTGTGCGGGTGCGTCTCGGCTTCTTCCGGGCGCAGGCGGCCCTCATCGATAAGCCGCTGGACGAAGGTGTGGTCGACGCTGACCTGTTCAAAGACGCCGTTGCGCAGCCGGTAGGCCCGGGAATCACCGATGTGGGCGAAGTGCAGCTTGCCGTTGGCCAGCAGCAGTGCCGTAACGGTGGTGCCCATTCCGGCCAGCTTCGGGTTCATGTGGACCAGTTCGGACAGCAGTGAATTCGCGGTCTGGATTTCGTCGGCCAGGACGGTGTCCGCTTCGCTGCTGGCGGCGTCATAGTCATCGCGGTCCAGGTGCAGCATGTCCAGCACCGTGGCTGCGGACGCGACGTCACCGCCGGCGTGGCCGCCCATACCGTCGGCGACGACGGCGAGGTGGCGGCCCACGTAGGCGGAGTCGTCATTTTTCGCGCGAACGCGGCCGACGTCGGAGCGCGCGGCATAGCGCATGATGAGCGGCCGCTTCGGGGCAGTTGATGCCCGGTCTGCGGGGGAGTCGGAGGCAGCCATGGCTACGGCCTCAATTCAATGACCGTCTTGCCGATTCTCACGGGGACACCCAGCTCCACCGGAAGGGCCCGGGTGAGCTGTTGATCTGCCAAATAGGTGCCGTTGGTGGATCCGAGGTCCTCGATGAACCAACGGCTGCCCTGCGGGAACAGGCGGGCGTGCCGGCCGGATGCGTAGTCGTCCTCCAGGACCAGGGTGGCCTCCTGAGCACGGCCGAGCAGGATGGGGCTGGCTGCCAGCGGAAGGGTGGTGCCCCGCAGCGGGCCTTCGGTGACAACGAGCTGGCGGGCCTGCTGCTTTACCGGGGCCGGAGCAGGCTCTGCCAGCGATGGGTTCCGCCGTACCTGCCTGGCCGTCGGTGCCCCGGCGGCGGCCTTGCGGCCGATCATAAGGTCGCGGCGCATGGCTGAGACGATGCTGAAAATAAGCACCCAGAGCAGAATCAGGAAACCAAAGCGCAGGGCCGTGATGGTCAGTTCGCTCACTGGCGGCCACCCGGGCTGGCGGGCAAAAGGCGGAAGATGATTTTGGTCCGTCCCATCGTGATCGTGGCACCGTCGGTGAGTTCCGAACTGCCCACAACTTTGTGGCCGTTCACATAGCTGCCGTTCGTTGAGCCCAGGTCGATTGCCTGCGCCGTGCCCTGGCCGGTCTGGATTTCCAGATGGCGGCGCGATACGCCGGTGTCATCGATCAGGATGTCCGCTTCGGAGGAGCGGCCCAGAACAACCGAGGGGGCGTTCAGCGAGTAGCGCTGGCCGTCGATGTCCAGGACCGGCTGGAGCCGGCCCGGCTGGCGGGTCGGGGCGGCCGGCATCCCGCTGTGGCCGCCCGGCTGCGCCGGGGCGCCGCCGGACTTTTCCGTCCGGGACTTGATTTCAAAATCGCCCGCGCGGCGGTCCTCGTCGCGACGGAAACTGATCCGCACCGGGCCCTGGAGCGTGTAGCCCTGGCTGCGTACGTGGTTGATAACGACGTCGCAGAGTTCTTCCGCAAGCGGCGTGCCCCATTCCTGGGCCCGCTGGAAATCGTCTTCGCTGAGCAGGACGTCGAAGACGTTGGGGGCCAGGGTGCGGCCAGCGGCAATCGTGAGGGCCTTGTTATCGACCTCGCGGCGGAGGTGGCTGGCGATTTCGACCGGCTCTACCTGGGCGCGGGAACCGGTGGAGAAGACTCCGCGGACGGCTTTTTCGATGCCGCGCTCGACCTTGTCAAGCAAGCCCATGGTCCTTCTCCTTTCCTGACGGCTGCGGGGCAGCGTTTGTTCCGGAACTCGGTTTCCAACATTCGCAGGAGTCCGCCGTATTCGGGCACTCCTACATCAGATACTACTGGGCGAGGCTGGGAATGACCTTAATGCGCGCCCCCGCAGGGGTCGTGAAAATTAGAGGCGGGCGGCTCTGACGTGCGCGGATGTCCGGCCGCCGACTCCAGTGGCGGCGCTGCTGCCGGGTGCTCCGAACGGGCGGCCGGGGCGCCGAAAATGTGGCGTGTCGGGCGCCTCCGGGACTCGATTGGTGTTTTCCCGCTGTTGTCCGTTATGCTTGATCTCGCTGCTTTTGCGAGGTTGATGGTCCGGAGAACGGGCCCCGGCCGGGTGAAAGAAGTTGCGCGCGAGTGGCGGAACGGCAGACGCGCTGGCTTCAGGTGCCAGTGTCCGAAAGGGCGTGGGGGTTCAAATCCCCCCTCGCGCACGCATCAGGACCCCGGGAAATCGTTGATTTCCCGGGGTCCTTTTTTGTGCCCGCCTATAGACCCGCCAACGCGGCGCGAGTATTACTCGCTAGTGGGCGCCGGCTACGGACTTCTGGTGGGTTCGGGGACAAAGACCGCAACGGCTATGCCGATGGAAGCGCCGAGGAGGGTTTCGATGCCCCGGTCCGTGATGAGGACAAACCGGCTGATCGGGTTGGCAAGCTGGCTCATGAGCAGGATCGCCGGGGTGAAGAACATCATGGCCAGCCCGTAGTGGCGCATCATAAACAGTTCGGTGGGGAAGAGCAGGACCATAAGGAGGACGGTCAGGGTTGTCCGGTCGAACCCGGGCAGCAGGATCAGGGCCGTGAGGAGGATGCCGGCAAAGGTTCCGACCACCCGGTGGATGCCGCGGACGATGCGGCTCTTCCTGTCAGTGGCGGCCAGGGGCACTGCCGCCGCGGCCATGGTCCAGTTCGCGTGGCCGGCCCCGCCGAGAACCCCGAGGGCGCCCGCGGTGCCGACGGCTATAAGGTAACGGGCGGCGTGCACGCGCACCGCCCGCGGATCCAGTGCCGCCCCTCCCGGCGCCGTCGTCGCCGTCGTCGCGGTCCACGTCCTGTTGCGGATCCACCCGGAAGATCCGACCAGGACCGAGAACGCCGCAGAAGCCGCACAGATGCCGATCGCCAGTCCAAAGGGGATGGTGGTCGGAACCGATGCGCAGGCTCCGAGCGCGAAGATCGCATAGAAGGGCCCGGAGGGTCTGAGCCGCATCCTGTCCGCAGCCAGAGATGCTGCCACAGCGAACAGCGACTCCACCACCACCAGGATCCAGGACGGTGCCCGGGCGACAGACAGCAGGACACCCAGGGCAAGGCCAGAGGTGAGCAGGAGGCCGGCGCGTGATTGATGAACGAGCCGGGAGCGGTAGCCGTCGTTGCGCCCGTACATGGCAGTGAATCCGCCGAACACCGCGTAGATGCTCAAGTCAGGGCGGCCGAGGGCGAGGAGCGCCAGAAGCGGGACGCTGATGCTGACTCCGACGCGCAGCGCCGGCAGATGGTCAGCCTGCGCGGGTCCAATCCGGGCGATGTCTCTCGCGTGTTTCAGGACCCTGCGCACTGTCCGATTTTACCGCCGCCCCGGGAGGGTCTGTAACTGCATCCCCGGGGCTGCGGTATTCCAGCAGCAGGGTGTCGCGCCACTGCCCGGAGCGGGGCCCATAGGCCATGTGCCCGATGCGGCGGCGGGTGCCTACCGCGGTGAACCCGTGCCGCTGATGCAGGGCAATTGAAGCAGTGTTTTCCGGGAATATGTTGGATTGGATGGTCCAGACGCCGGCCGCTTCACAGTGGCGGATGAACTCCAATAAGAGCCGCTGTCCGAGCCCGCGTCCCCGGACCGCGGCGGAGATGTAGATGGAGTGTTCGATGACGCCGTGGTAGACCGGCCGCGATGAGACGGGCGATCCGGCGGCCCAGCCGATTACCGTGCCGCGGTCTTCGGCCACGAGGCGGAGGTCTGGCCGGCGGGTGGAGTCGAAGTCTTCCCATGAGGGAGGCGCAGGTTCAAAGGTCGCGTGCCCGGTGGCGATGCCTTCGGCCCAGATGGCTTCCACTGCCGGCCAGTCCTGCCGGGTCATGGGTCGGATCTTCACGCCGGTGTTCCCCAGGGGTTCTTCCGCGCGGGCTTCGATCATCCGACTGCCTTTTCGATGCCGCGGGCGCGTTCCCTGCCCATCAGTGGACCTTTACCGGGAGGAGTTCGTAGGTGTTGTCGCACCCTCCGCGCGGCGGTGTGTGGCCAATGTCGTAGACGTGGTCGGAGACGGACATGTCCGGTCTGGTGGCGACGACCCTGATGCGGGACGCCGGCGTGTGGGCGTCGGCGGGTTGGAGGAACGGCGTCGCCTGCGGGACCATCCACCGCCCGGAGCTGTCCTGGGGGACCGGTGCGGGGTTGCAGTGCTCGTTGGTAACGAAGCAGGCGGACGCCCTCAGGGCGCCCGGAACGCCGGAGAGGTCCAACTCGACGGCGTCGAGGTTGACGAAGCCGACGGCGGGGCAGGCCGTCGGGGCCGGGGTGCAGCCGGTGGCGAGCACCAGCGCTGGCAGCAGCGCCGGCAGCATTGCGGCAGATAACCGGGTCTTCATGGCGTCAGCCTAGCCGGACGTGCCCGGGAAACCGCGGCATTCTGACCGGGCAGGCATCCTGCGGGAAGTGAACGGGAGATGAACAGAACCACAGCATCACCGCAGGAACGCCCAACACGCACCGCATATGTGCCTACGGTGGTGCGGGCGTTCGGTCAGTCCGAACGTGCGGTGAGGCAGCCGCAGCCCAATCCGAGAAATATCCAATGAGCAATCAAGACGAGAAATTCCGGAGGTTTCCATGCCTATTTTGACCAGTCTTGCCGCGAGCAAGTTCCTCATCAGCTCGGTTGCCGCAGGCGCGATCGCCCTGGGCGGGGGCGCGGCCGCGTTCGCGAACATCACCACGGCCGACGCCGGCAGTGAAGCGACGGCCCCTGCATCCGCGGCCTCGGAGTCACCCTTCGAAACGCCTTCGGCGTCCCCGTCGGAGACACCTACCGAGACACCCACTGAGGCGCCCACCGAGACGCCCAAGCCCAGCCCGACGGCCCCGCAGGCACCGGAACCGGCCCCGTCCGCCCCGGCCTCTTCGGCGCCCGCTCCGGCAGAGCCGGAATCCGGTGACGACAACGAGGCCGGCGATGTCAACGAGGGCAACGAGGCCGGAACGGAGGCCACTGAAAACGAGGCCACCGAGCATAAGGCCACTGAGCGCAAGGGTGACGACGCGGCAGAGGTTGAAGCCGCCAAGCCGGCCGCCGCTGTACCCGCCGCGGCGACCCCCGCTCCCGAGGCCCGGCAGCACGGCCGCGATGCGGAACGTCGGGATGACTCCCGCCACCGCCCGGAACACTGGAATGTGGCCCACCACAACGAGGGCGACCACAACCAGGGCCACCACAACGAAGACCACAGCGGCCACCGTGACCACCACGAGGGCAGCGACAACAACGACTAAGCGCGGGCCGAGGGCCAGCTGACAAAAGGGAGGGTCTTGGGGCCCTCCCTTTTGCGTACTCTAAGCAAACAGTCAGGTGCCCCGGCACATAATGAAGTGAAACTCCGGCCAACCGCTATTTGGCCGGAGTTTCGCCATTCGCCCGGAGCGCCCCGAATCCCGCCACCAGTGCCTCCAGTCCCAGGCTGAAGGCCGCATCCGCCTGGTTCGCGTAGCCCTGGTCACCGAGGCTGGCGACGGCGGCGGAGAAGTGGGGCGTAGACGAGGCCAGGCTGCCGGCGTCGAAGATGTCCGCAGGCGCCGTGACGTCGTAGGCGGAGCCGAAGATAAAGGACTCAAGGGCCACAATCGCTGAGACAATCCGGGCCTGCGGGAAGCCGGCCCGGCTGAACCCGGCGCTGACGGCCTCATACATGGCCAGGGTCTTGGGCGCGTCGGCCACCGGAAGGACCGCGATCACCGGAATGAGGGGAGTGTGCCGCGAAAAGACATCGCGGTAGCTCCAGGCCCAGTCCCGGACCGCCTGATCCCAGGATTTTGATTCAAAGGCCGACACATCGACGAAAGACGTCAGGTGGTCCTGGATGAGTACCAGCACCTCCCGCTTGGAAGCCACGTGGTTGTACAGGGCCGACGGCGCCACGTTCAGTGAGCGCGCCAGGGCCGCCATGGTGAAGGCGTCATAGCCGCTCTTGCGCACCAACTGCAGTGCGGCGGACGTGATCCCGGCCTGGTCGAGGACGGCAGCGGGCGGCCGCCCCACCCGGCGGCCCGTCGTTGCGTCGGGGCGGAGCGGATCCGCGGTGGCGCTGCTGGCTGCCGGCATTCGCGACCTTTCTTCTTGGCTGTCCCAAGGATTATTCCACCGTAGGCGACTTTCTCCCGAGGTCTTCCCTCTTCTGCACCGTACCGCTATAGTCGTCGTAAATGAATGGCATTCATTTAGTGGTTAGCATCACTTTGCGGCCACGGAGAGGACATCATGCTGGAACTTGACCGCGACGTCGTCATCGTCGGAGCCGGGCCCGCCGGCCTCACCGCAGCCAGGGAGCTGCGGAAGGCCGGATTGAGCGTCGCCGTGCTGGAAGCCCGCGACCGCGTGGGCGGCCGGACGTGGACCGACACCGTCGACGGGGCCATGCTGGAGATCGGCGGCCAGTGGGTCTCGCCGGACCAGACGGCGCTGCTGGAACTCCTCGACGAACTCGGGCTCGAGACCTACGACCGCTACCGGGCCGGCGAATCGGTTTACATCGGCGCAGACGGCCGGCGCACGCTCTACACGGGCGACACCTTCCCCGTCAGCGCCACCACCGCGGCCGAGATGGACAAGCTGACGGCCCTCCTGGACTCGCTCGCCGCGGAGATCGGCGCCTCCGAGCCGTGGGCCCACCCCAAGGCCCGCGAGTTGGACACCATCTCCTTCCATCACTGGCTGCGGGCCAACTCCTCGGACGAGGAAGCCTGCAACAACATCGGACTCTTCATCGCCGGCGGCATGCTCACCAAGCCGGCCCACGCCTTCTCGGCCCTGCAGGCCGTGCTGATGGCCGCCTCCGCGGGCTCCTTCACCAACCTCACCGATGAGGATTTCATTCTGGACAAGCGCGTCGTCGGCGGCATGCAGCAGGTCTCGCTACTGCAGGCCGCGGAACTGGGCGACGACGTCGTCCTCTCCAGTCCGGTGCGCACCATCCATTGGGAGGGCGCCGCCGCTGAGGGCAGCGCGGGGCAGCGGGTGACCGTCGAATCGGACCGGGCCACCGTGACGGCCCGCTTCGTCATCATGGCCGTCCCGCCCAACCTCTACTCCCGGGTCTCCTACAACCCGCCCCTGCCGCGGCGCCAGCACCAGATGCACCAGCACCAGTCCCTGGGCCTCGTGATCAAGGTGCACGCCGTCTACAGCACACAGTTCTGGCGCGAAGAGGGCCTGTCCGGAACCTGCTTCGGCGCGGACGCCCTGGTCCAGGAGGTCTACGACAACACCAACCACGAGGATCCCCGCGGCACCCTCGTGGGCTTCGTCTCCGACGAAAAAGCAGACGCCATGTTCGAGCTCAGCGCCGCAGACCGCAAGCGCGCCATCCTCGAATCGATCGCCGCCTTCCTGGGCGAAAAGGCCCTCACCCCGGAGATCTACTACGAATCCGATTGGGGTTCCGAAGAGTGGACCCGCGGGGCGTACGCGGCCAGTTACGACCTCGGCGGGCTGCACCGTTACGGCAAGGACCAGCACGCGCCCGTCGGGCCGATCTACTGGGCCTCCTCGGACCTTGCTGCTGAGGGCTACCAGCACGTGGACGGCGCCGTCCGGATGGGGCGCCGGGTCGCATCCCGGATCGCCGCGGCCGCGGACCGGACCACGGCCGCACGCTAAGTCCCCAAAGTCCATCCAACAATCCGAAAAGAAGATCAGAGAGGTCGGCCAGATGCGTTACGTAGTGGGGTATTCAGCCAATGCCAGGGGCCGCGACGCCGTGAACCTGGCCGTCTCCCTGGCCCGCGGCCGCGGAGCGAGCCTGGACCTGGTGGTGGCCATCCCGGAGCCCGGGCCGTTCAACGCCGCGCACGCCCCCGCCGCGGGATATGACAGCTATCTGCACCAGCAGGCGGGGGAATGGCTGGAGGGAGCCCTCGCCCTGGTGCCGGCGGATGTCCCGGCCGCAGCGCACGTCCGCAGCGGTGAATCCGATGCGCAGACGCTGATCGAGGCCTGTGACGAGTTCCAGGCGGACATGCTCATCATCGGCGCCACCAGCAGCGGGCTGTTCAAGCGCTTCACCATCGGCTCGGTGGCCAGTGCACTGCTGCACGCAGCCACTGTCCCGGTGGCCCTCGCCCCGCACGGCTACCACCGCCGGGAGGCCCTGACCCGCGTCAGCTGCGGACTCGGGGACCGCCCGGGCGCGGAGGAACTGCTGGACTACGCCGTCTCGATGGCGGTCAACCGCGAAGTTCCCCTGCGCGTGGTCTCCCTGCTGACCCTGGACGAGGGGGACTCCGGGGACTCCGCGGACGCCGCGACTGCCGCCAACGCGTACGCCACCCGGCACCTCGCCGCGGCGCTCCCGGCCGGCGCCGCCGGCGCCGCCGGTTCCGCTGCTTCCTCGCCCGACGGCAGGGCCGACGTCGTCGTGACCCAGGGCCGGGACGTCGAAGAGGCTGTGGACCGGCTCGACTGGGAAGACGGAGAGGTCCTCCTGATCGGATCCAGCCGCCTTGCCCGGAGCCGCTCCATCTTCCTCGGCAGCACCGCCAACCGGATACTGCGCGCGCTGCCGGTGCCGATGATCGTGGTCCCCAGCGACTACGAACTCAAGACCCGAACCCATTCAACGTCGAATGACACCTCCCGAGAGGCAACAGCATGAGCACCAAACACGTGGCTACCGCAGCCGGCCCGGCGGACCGGCAACACGGCCTGAGCGAGAAGGGCCTCAAGGCCGGGTCGGTGGGGCTGATCGGCGCCGTCGTCATCGGCGTATCCTGCATCGCCCCGGCCTACACCCTCACCGCCGCCCTCGGCCCGACAGTCGCCGAGGTGGGCGTCCACCTGCCGGCCATCTTCCTGGTCGGCTTCCTGCCGATGCTGCTGGTGGCGTTCGGCTACCGGGAGCTCAACAACGCCATGCCCGACGCCGGAACCTCGTTCACGTGGGCTTCGCGGGCGTTCGGGCCGTGGATCGGCTGGATGGGCGGATGGGGGCTGATCGCGGCGACCATCATCGTGCTGTCCAACCTTGCCGCCGTCGCCGTGGACTTCTTCTACCTCATGCTGGCCCAGCTCTTCGGCAATCCGGAGCTGGCGGACCTCACCAAGGTCCTGCCGCTGAACATCGCCACAACCCTGGTGTTCATTGCCCTGGCGTGCTGGGTTTCCTACCGGGGCATGGAAACCACCAAGACGGTGCAGTACGTGCTCGTGGCCTTCCAGCTGCTGGTCCTGGGCTGGTTCGCCGTCGCCGCGTTC
Organism: Arthrobacter sp. 05L44; assembly: GCF_056397605.1. Taxonomy (NCBI): domain Bacteria; kingdom Bacillati; phylum Actinomycetota; class Actinomycetes; order Micrococcales; family Micrococcaceae; genus Arthrobacter; species Arthrobacter sp. 05L44. Next base: position 94,120 of record NZ_JBFTNS010000006.1, read on the forward strand.
AGCCACGTGGCGAACGGGACGGCCTTCGATGCCACAGCCATCGCACCGGACTGGTTCAATCCGTTCGCCGTCGAATCCTTCTCCGCCTTTGCAGCAGGCGTGTCGCTGTCCATCTTCATTTACTGGGGCTGGGACGTCACGCTGACCATGAACGAGGAAACGAAAAACCCGGAGAAGACCCCCGGCCGGGCCGCCACCGTCACGGTCCTGGTGATTGTGATCATCTACATGACCGTCGCTTTGGCCACCCTGGCCTTCGCCGGCGTCGGAACCGAGGGCCGGCACCGGAAACCCGGACAACCAGGGCAGCATCTTCGCCGTCCTCGCCGGACCCGTGATGGGCCCGTTCGCCATCCTGATGTCCCTGGCCATCCTGAGCAGCTCGGCCGCGTCGCTGCAGTCCACGTTCGTCTCCCCGGCGCGGACCCTGCTGTCCATGGGCCACTACCAGGCCCTGCCGCAAAAATTCGGCCGGATCAGCCCCAGCTACAAATCGCCGAGCTACGCCACCATCGCCTCGGCCGCCGCGGCCGCAGCGTTTTACGTCATCACCCGGACCCTGTCCGAGAACGCCCTGTACGACACCATCACGGCACTGGGCATGATGATTTGCTTCTACTACGGCATCACGGCCCTGGCCTGCGTCTGGTTCTTCCGGGCCGAGGCCTTCAGCGGGGCGCACTCGTTCTTCTTCAAGTTCCTGGCCCCGCTGCTGGGCGGCGTGATCCTGCTGGTGATGTTCTTCAAGACCGCCTACGACTCCATGGACCCGGACTACGGTTCAGGTTCCTCCATCGGTGGCCTGGGCCTGGTGTTCATCCTCGGCATGGGCGTGATCCTGCTGGGCGTGGTCCTGATGCTGGTGATGGCCAGGCTCCGTCCCGGTTTCTTCAAGGGGCAGGTCCTGACCCGCGGCTGATCTCCGTGTGTTGGAGGTCCTCCCTCCGCCGGCCCCGTGTGCGCTCCTTGAAAACTAAGCACACTTATCAATAGGCTGGCGGAAGGAGGACCTTCCTCCGTTGGATTATGGAAGTGGTGAGCGCATGTCGGACGCACAGGACATCAGCAAGGTGACGGACATCATCAACGATTCGCGGATCGGGATGTTCACCACCATCAATGAAAAAGGCGCCCTTGTCAGCCGGCCGCTGGCCGTTCAGGACGTGCAGGACGACGGCGACATGTGGTTCTTTACGTCGGCAGAAACCTCCCAGGTAGCCCACATCAAAGCCAATCCCGCAGTCAACGTCTCATTCGGTAAGCGGACCGAGTGGGTCTCCGTGGCCGGCACCGCGGAGGTTGTTACCGACCGGCAGGCCATCCACGACCGGTGGAACCAGATGGTCGAGGCCTGGTTCCCGGACGGCCCGGACACCCCGGGCGTGGTCCTGCTGCGCGTGGACTCCGATTCGGCCGAGTACTGGACCAGCCCCGGCGGAACGGCCGCGACCGTACTGCAGTGGGTGAAATCGAAGGTCACGAACAGCCGGATGAGCGTCGGCGAAAGCGGAACGGTCGAACTCTAGGCGCGGGTTCCGCGGCCGGGGCCGGGGCAGGGGGTCGGCGCCGGATTTCGCCGCTCAGTCGAGGATTTTCAGCGCCGTGCTCCAGGCGAAGGACTCGTATGCCGGGTTCATCTGCAGGCCCATCACCAGCATCTGCATCCCCTCCAGGTCGCGGGCGTGGCGCAGCGCGCCCACCTGGAGGGGCCGCAGTCCGGCCGCGGCCGCGAAGGCCGCCACGTCATTCCGGGCCGCCTCCGAATCGGAGGCAATAAAAACGTCCAGGGCCATGCCCTGTGAGGAGCCCTCCGCCAGCGGCCCGGCGAACGTCGTATTAAAGGCCTTCACCACCCGCGCGCCGGGCAGGAGCCGGGCGATTTCCTCTGCCGCGGAGCTCCCGGGTTCCACCTCCGAGTCCCCGGTTTCCGGGTCCATCGGGTTGCTGATCTCGATCACTGTCTTGCCGCTCAGCGTGTCGCCATAGTGCGTGGCGACCTCCTTCGCCGGTTCGAAATAGAGGGCCAGCACCACGATGTCGCCGTCGGGCACGTCGCCCAGGCCGCCGGACGTAGTGCCGGAACCCAGCTCGGCCGCGAGTTTGGCCGCGTTGTCCGGCGTCCGGTCCAGGACCTGCACGGAGCGGCCCGCTGCGACGGCGCGGAGTCCGATCGCCCGGGCCATGTTGCCGCTGCCGATTATCGTGATGTCAGTCATCATGCCCCTCCTGTGGAAATTTCCCGGGCGCCTGCGGCGGTCTCAGCCTCTGCCAGTGCCTGTTCGAAGCGTTCGACGGCGGTGCTGTAGCCCGTGGACGGCGTACCGTCCCCGCCGGTGCCGTTGTGACCGGTGCGGCCGTACCCGGTGCGGCTGTGACCGGTGCCGCCGCGCAAGCGATCGGCCGCCCGCATCGCCTTGTACATGGCCGCGGTCTCTGCGCACCCCGGGTCCGTCATGGCCGGGAATTCGATTTCGAGGGCGGGATCCAGCTCGTAGCGCTGCCAGCGTGCCAGGGCCGCGCGGTGCCGGAGCGCCGCCGCGGCGTCGTCGGCTGTGGCGTCCCGCACCGCCTGCCGGTTCTCCTGCCAGCGGAAGAGCGCCGGCGCCCAGCGGTAACTGAGCACGGCCGTGGCCACGGCGAGCCCGGCCAGGACCGATCCCGCCCGCGGGGAGGCCAAAGCCGGAAGGACGACGGCGGGAAGAACGACGGTGAGCCCCGCGAAACCGTCCCAGAACACGGCGTCCGGCAGGGCGCCGTCGGACGCCCGGTGCCTACGGACCATAAACGTCGAGGCGGCCACAACGCCGACAATCAGGAGGGCAAGCGCCAGGAACTGCCAGGCCCCCAGCGGGCCGGATCCTCCAAGTGACGGCATCGCGCACCTCCCGCGGGACGCGACCGGGCGGGCGCAGTTCCGCTGATTCCATTGGAGTCCATCCGCGCCGGACCGTCAATGGGCGGCTCCCCGCGGCAGCTACCGCGGCGTAGCCTAGGGCGCATGCGATTGAAAATGTGCAGTATCCACGTCAAGGACCCGGCCGCCGCCCACGAGTTCTACACCGGAGTCCTCGGGTTTGAAACGCTGATGGTGTTGCCCGAACACAACCTCTACATCGTCAAGGATCCCGGCGACGGCGGCAGTGTGGGGCTGCTGCTGGAGCCCAGTGACAATCCGATCGGGGCCACGTACATGAACGCCCTGCACGATGCCGGGATGCCCGCGATCGTCTTCGGCGTGCCGGATGTCCGGGCCGAATACGAACGGCTGGCCGCCAAGGGTGTGGTCTTCCAGTCCGAGCCGTCGGAGGGCCCGGGCGGCACAACGGTGGTCCTGGACGACGGCTGCGGGAACTACGTCCAGCTGCACCAGGACTAGGCGCGGGCCGCCGTTTCGACGGTTCCCTGCAGGCTGGATGGTTACCGGCGTCGAAGCGGCGCGGAACCGTCGAAACGGGCGGGCGCTACTGGCGTGCGCGCTTCGCTTCCTTCTTCGCGGCGTCGTCCTTGACCCGCTGGGCCTCGGCGCGGACGGCGGCGTGGGTGGCGCGTTCGGCCACCAGCCAGGCCGGGGGAGCCTGCAGCAGCGCGGTGATTTCCGCCGTCGTCAGCGCCTCCTCGACGCCGCCGCGGGCCAGGCCGCTGATGGAGACGTTGAGCTTCTGGGCGACGACGGGGCGCGGGTGCGGGCCGGTGCGGCGTAGTTCGGCAAGCCACTCCGGCGGGTTGGCCTGGAGCTCGGCGAAATCTGCGCGGGTGATAACCGAATCCTGGAACTCCTGGGGTGTTGCGGGCAGGTAGATGCCAAGCTTCTTGGCAACGGTGGCCGGCTTCATGGACTGGGAGTTTGCAGAGGTCATGGTTCAAGGGTATCCGGCGGGATGGCCGCAGGGCACCACCCGGCCGCCGGGGCCGGACCATCCTGCGGCACTGGCGGTACTGTGAACGTGTGCCCGCAGACGAAGAAACAGCCCAGCCCCACGACCACCCCGATGCCGCCGTCCGGGAGCTGACATTCGCGTATGTTGCCGGTGTGACCCCCGGCAAGTGGATCCGGCGCTGGGAAGAGCGGATGCCGGACGTTCCGTTGCGCTCCTTTATGGCCGACGACGGCGCGCAGCTCGCGGTGCTGCGGGACGGCTCCGCGGACCTGAGCTTCGTCCGGCTTCCTGTGGAGCGCGAGGGCCTCAGCGTCATCCCCCTCTACGAGGAACAACCCGTGGTGGTCGCGCCGAAGGGGCACGAAATCTCGGTCTTCGAGGAGGTCGCGCTGGATGATCTCGCCGCGGAATCCTTCCTGGACGTCGCCGCCCTTGGCGGACCCGAACCGGCCCTGCAGGTGGTGGCCAGTGGCGCGGGCCTGGTGATCCTGCCGATGTCCGTGGCCCGGCACTTCAACGTTAAGGACACGGTGGCCCGGAAACTCACGGGCGCCCCCGGCACCGAAATCGCCCTGGCCTGGCCCAGCGACACCACAGACGAAGTCATCGAGGAGTTCATCGGGATCGTCCGCGGCCGGACCGCCGCCAGTTCCCGGCAGCCCTCGGCCCAGCAGGATAAGCCCAAGCGCGCGCCGAAGCCGGACCGCCGTGGCCCGGCCGTGAAGAAGCCGAAAGTGGCCCAGCGGTATGCGCCGAACCCGGACAAGGGCCGCGGCAAGGGATCCCGCAAAAAGGGAAAGCGCTAAGCCGACCCCACTGACTGGGGGGAGGTCGCCGTTTCCCGGGCGACCCCGCGGGCGGACCGGCCTACTTGGCGCAGGCGGCCTGGAGGTTCTTGACGGCGTCGGCCGGCACCTGGTCCCCGGAATCCGCGATCTGCTTCAGCGGGGTGGTGATCTCCGCCGGCACTCCTGCGCCCTTCGCGCCGGCCACCAGGCCGGCCAGGGCCTTTTTGTCCTGGACGCTGACCAGGCCGTCTGCCACGAGTGAGCAGGCCTGTTTCTTGATCTCGCTGCCGGCCGCGCTGGCAACCTGGGACGCGCCGTCATTGACCGCCTTTTCGGCAGCCTGCTGCACCTGGCCGCAGCCGGAAATGAGGAGCATCAGGGCAACGGCGGACAGGGCGGCGAGGCGTCGTTTCATGACGTCAGCCTAACAAGCGGGGTCCCGCGCGCTGGGCGACGCGGATGTAGCTGGGCGACGCGGATGTAGCTGGGCGACGCGGGTTGGTCCACCCGACTCGGATATTGCCCAGCGCCGCGGGTATTTCCGGTGCGACAGGTATTTTGCGCGTCGCGAGGCCAAATCCGTTTCGGCAGACCCGCGGCCCGGGAAAGTCAGGCGCCGTGGACCGCGCTCTGCTTTTGCTCCGAGCGGTCGAGGTAGGCCAGCAGCAGGTCCGCGGCCCGGGCCGTGTCGCCCGCCTCCAGGGCGGTGCAGATCAGCTCATTGTCGTCGAGGTAGCTGCGGTAGAAGTGCGCGTCCACCGTGGCCTTGTGGAAGAACAGCCGCATTTCGGCGAGGACCTGGGACATGATCGTGTCCAAGCGCCGGCTGCCGGCCAGGGCGACGATTGCCTTGTGGAAGTGCTGGTTTGCGGTGCCCAGGCCTTCCTCGTCGTCGGCTGCCGCGGCGGCGCGGCCCTCGTCGACGGCGGCGCGGACCGCAGCCACCCGCTCTGGGCTGCCGCCGCCGCGGAGGGCTGCGACCTCGATGGCGCGCCGCACCGTGTAGACGTCGTGGATGTCGCCGGGGGCAAGGCTGGCCACGAAGACGCCGCGGTTGGGCTGCCGGACCACAAGACGCTCGGCGGCCAGTTCAGCAAAAGCCTCGCGGACGGTGTTGCGCGAGACACCGAGGTCCTCCGCGATGGTCGACTCGGTGAGCCGGGCGCCCGGGAGCAGTACGCCGTCGGCCAGCTGCTGCCGGAGTTCGGCCGCGACCCGATCCGCCACGGACGGGACGGCGATCCGCAGCCGGGCCGCCGCTGCCAGGGCCTGCGGGGCGGCGTCGGGTGTGCTCATAGTGCCGAATCTACACGATTGTTCTTCAGGTGAATCGTCGGATTGTTGAACAATCCAACACAATGGGGCATCCTAGTAGGAGCACCACACTGAGACGAGGATCACGAATGGGCACTACCGGGACGACCACCATCGACCTGAACAGCGACGTCGGCGAGTCCTACGGCCGCTGGAGCATCGGCGACGACTCCGCCATGTTCCGGTCCGTTTCGAGCGCCAACGTGGCCTGCGGATTCCACGCCGGCGACCCTAGCGTCATCCGCCGGACGTGCAGGGAAGCCGTAGCCGCCGGAGTCCGGATCGGCGCCCACGTCGGCTACCGCGACCTAGCCGGGTTCGGCCGCCGCTTCCTCGACATCGACCCCATAGAACTGGCGGACGACGTCGTGTACCAGATCGGCGCGCTGCAGGCCCTGGCCGCCGCAGAAGGCGGCACAGTCACCTACGTGAAGCCGCACGGCGGCCTGTACAACGCGATCGTGGCGCACACCGCGCAGGCGAAGGCCGTCGTCGACGCCGTCAGGTCCGTCGACCCGGGCCTGCCCATCCTGGGCCTGCCGGGCTCCGAAGTGCTCCGCCTGGCCGAGGCTGCCGGGCTGCGCGCTGTCACGGAAGCCTTTGCCGACCGCGCCTACAACCCGGACGGCACCCTGGTTTCCCGCACGCTGCCCGGCGCCGTGCTTCACAACCATGCCGAAGTCACCGAACACGTCCTGCGGATGGCCGCCGATTCGGCGGTCCGCACCGTCGACGGCTCCATCCTGAAGATCCGCGCGGAGAGCATCTGTGTCCACGGCGACTCCCCGGGAGCCGTCGCGATGGCGGCCGCCGTCCGGGAGGCGCTCGAAGCTGCCGGGATCGGCACCGCCCCCTTCGTCTAACCTCACCCGTCCGGCAACGGCGCCGCACCGAAATTTGGAGGACCATCATGACCACACCACACCAGGCCGCTCCGGCCGCCGCCAAAAGGAACCTGCCGCCCGGCGCCCTCAAGGCCTACATCGCGAGCCTCACCGGCACCTCGCTGGAGTACTACGACTTTGCGATCTACTCGGTCGCCTCGGCCCTGATTTTTCCCAAGATCTTCTTCCCGGTAGGCGACGAGTTGGTGGGACTGCTGCTGTCCTTCTCGACCTTCGCCGTCGGCTATCTGGCCCGACCCATCGGCGGCGTGATCTTCGGCCGGCTCGGCGACCGGATCGGCCGCAAGCATGTCCTCGTTGTCACGCTGATGCTGATCGGCGTAGCCACAGTGCTCATCGGCGTGCTGCCTGACTACTCGGCCATCGGCGTCGCCGCCCCGGCCATCCTGGTGCTGCTGCGCCTGGCCCAGGGCATCGGCGTCGGCGGCGAATGGGGCGGAGCCGTCCTGCTCTCCAGCGAATTCGGGGATGCCCGGAAGCGCGGGTTCTGGTCCTCGGCCGCCCAGATCGGGCCACCGGCAGGCAACCTCATGGCCAACGGCGTCCTGGCCCTGCTCGCGGCGACCCTCAGCAACGAGGCCTTCCTGTCCTGGGGCTGGCGCGTGGCCTTCCTTGCCTCCGCACTGCTGGTGGTCTTCGGCCTCCTGATCCGGCTCCGGCTCGAAGAAACCCCGGTCTTCAAAGCCATCCAGGCCCACGGCGAAGCCCCCAAAGCACCGTTGAAGGAAGTCTTCACCAGGGAACCGCGCGCCCTGGTGGCGGCCGCCCTCTCGCGGATCTGCCCGGACGTGCTGTACTCCCTGTTCACCGTCTTCGTCGCCCTCTACGCCACCAAGCAGCTCGGGATGACCACCGGCAACGTCCTGGGCGCCATTCTGATCGGCTCGGCATTCCAGCTGGCCCTGATCCCGGCCGCCGGCGCGCTGACGGACCGGTTCAACCGGCGCCTCGTTTACGGCCTCGCCGCCGTCGCCACCGCCATCTACATTCCGCTCTTCTTCCTGATGATCCAGGGCAAATCGGTGGCTGTCCTGACCATCGGCGTCGTGATCGGCCTGGCCCTGCACGCATTTATGTACGGCCCGCAGGCCGCCTTCATCACCGAGCAGTTCCCCGCCCGGCTGCGCTACGCCGGCAGCTCGCTGGCCTACACCCTCGCCGGAGTGATTGGCGGCGCCATTGCCCCGCTGGTCTTCACCGCACTCTTCGCCGCCACCGGGAACTGGTTCCTGATCGCCGGCTACCTCGCGCTGTCCGCGGTAGTGACGGTGGTGGGACTGGCGATTGGCCGGAACCCGCAGTCCAGCGAGGAAGAGCGACTGCTGCAGGGTACGCGCGCCTAGGTGCGGGAAATGGCGGGGGTAATCATGGACGCAGGGATGGAGCCGGGGGTGGCGCGGGGGGCATCCGGGCACAAAGTGGAGTCGGTGCGGGCGGTGGGCACCCGCGCGGTGCTGGCCGAGCTGACCGGTACCGAGGGCGTACTGGCGCTGCAAGCGCTGCTTTTGGAGCACCCGCTGCCGGGCCAGGTGGACGTCCTGGCCGCAGCCCGGACCGTGATGGTCACGGCCGACTCGCCCTCCGCCGCCCGCCGGATCGGCGCGCAGCTGCTGCAGCTCGACCTCACCGATCCGGTGCAGCGCGATGGCAGCCTGGTTGTTATCGACACCGTGTACGACGGCGAGGACCTCACCGAAGTGGGGAAGCTGACCGGCCTTGGGGTCGATGGCGTGATCGCCGCACACACACGCCAGCAGTGGACCGTAGCCTTCGCCGGCTTCGCGCCCGGCTTCGGATACCTCGTGGGGGAGGACAACACTCTGGAGGTTCCGCGCCGCAGTTCGCCCCGAACCGCAGTGCCTGCAGGCTCCGTGGCGCTGGCCGGAACCTATTCGGCGGTCTACCCCCGCCGCTCGCCCGGGGGCTGGCAGCTGATCGGCCACACCTCCGCGCGGATGTGGGACCTCGACCGGGAGCAGCCTGCCCTCGCCGCCCCGGGTACGCGGATCCAGTTCCGGCCCGTCCGGGAGACCGTCCCGCTGGCGGCGGCTCCGCGGCCCGAGCGCGCCGAGTCGGAGGCAGGGGCCGGGCTCCGGATCGTCTCACCCGGCCTGCAGAGCCTGATCCAGGACCTCGGACGGCACGGCCACTCCGGCCTCGGCGTTTCCGCGTCGGGCGCCCTCGACCGGGCGTCACTGCGCCGCGCCAACAGGCTCGTTGGGAACACGCCGTCGGCCGCGGCGATCGAAACCGTGGCCGGCGGACTGAGGGTGCAAGCTGTCGGTGACCAGGTCCTGGCCGTCGCCGGGGCACCCTCCGAACTGGTCATCACCACACCGGACGTCTCGGAAGACGAGCCTGGCCGCCGCACCGTCCCGATGGCCGCCCCGTTTGTCCTGCTCGACGGCGAAACCCTCACCGTGGGTGTGCCGGAGGCAGGCTTCCGCAGCTACCTCGCAGTGCGGGGCGGGGTGGACGCAGCCCCGGTCCTCGGCAGCCGGTCCACCGACACCATGTCAGGGATCGGTCCCGACCCGCTGGCTGCCGGCGGCTTCCTCGCGGCCGGAAGCGGTGCCGAATCCGGCGTCGTCGGCGACCCCGAACTGCAGCCGGACTTTCCCGGCTCCGGGGTGACAGTCCTGGATGTCGTGCCGGGCCCGCGCGCGGACTGGTTCGATCAGGCGGCGCTGGATTCCCTGACCGGCCAGGAGTGGCAGGTCAAGCCGCAGTCCAACCGGGTGGGGATGCGCCTGGACGGGACTCCGCTTCAGCGCGCCCGCGACGGGGAACTGGCCAGCGAGGGGACCGTCTCCGGCGCCCTGCAGGTTCCGCCCGAAGGCCTGCCCGTTTTGTTCCTGGCCGACCATCCGATCACGGGCGGCTACCCGGTGATCGCCGTCGTCGTCGACTCGCAACTGGACCTCGCCGCGCAGGTGCCGATCGGTGGGACCATTCGCTTCAGGTGGGCGGACCGCACCGAGGTCCTTTGAGGGTTGGTCGGGGCTGGCGAGGGCGTGACGACTCGTGGGTCTTGGACCTGGTGCGACTGCGGAGGCCGTTGCCCGGCAGGCTTTGGCGCGCGTGCCGGAGGAGTCCCGGCCCCACCTCGGGACATGCCCGTCCCCGGGAGCACCCATCGGACATGCTCAACGTTCGCGCCGACCAATGGACATAACGCAACTATGTCCATCCTTGGGCTCGAAGACTGGGCATGTCCGTCTTTCTCGGTGCGCCCGGACGAGCATGTCCACTCCTGACGGGCACTGATGGGCATGTCCAGCGGCCTCGACTAACAACGAGCATGCCCATCCTTCGGGAAGATCGTCGTTGAGCATGCCCACGCTCGCGGACCACCATTGAGCATGTCCATTCCTGCTGACGTTCGATGCACATGCCCGTCGTCGCTGAAGTTAACCGACGAGCATGTCCATTCCTGACGACCACCGATGGGCATGTCGCCACGCCGCCCCCGTCGCACGCACGGCACACCCCACCGCCCCGCCACCCCCGCCCCGCCCCGCCGGGCAGTCCGGCCCTACCGGCTCCTTTGCGGCGGGTTCATAATCGCCGGTATCAACCCCGTACGGAGAATGGAGGCGGCAGCCATGTCTGTCTACACACTTGGAATCTGGCTGGTCCACCCGGGACGCGAGAACGATTTTGTGCAGGCCTGGCGCGATCTGGCACGGAAGACCCAGGAGGACTACCCCCACGCCAAGGCTGTGCTGATGCATGACCGGGATGTGCGGAACCGTTTCATCAGCACCGGCCCCTGGGAGTCATTGGAACAGATTGAGCAGTGGCGGGCGTCGGACACCTTTACGCAGGGCGTCGAGGCCATGCGGGAGATGCTCGAACACTTCGAGGCCCGCACCCTGGACGAGGCTGCCGGAATCGGCTGAGCTTACCCCGCGGTGAGGGCGTCGAGCACCGCGTCCAGCAGGACGTCGTCGCGCCCCCAGACCGGGTCGAAAACCTCGACATACCAGGACTCCGCGAGCACCAGGGCCAGCGATTCGTTGGCCTCGGCCGACCAGTCCTGGAGCTGGTCTGCCTCGATCGGGCTTTCGCTGGTGCCCAAAACCGTGACGATCTCCGTGTCCCGCAGCGTCACGGGGATTGAGGCGCGGCTCATCTCGCCCGGGGCGTGCCCCACGGTCACCAGCTCGGTCCGGGATGAGAGTTCCAGCAGGCGGCCGGCCGACTCCGGGGCGCAGTAGCCGGTGACATAAGCGCGCTGGGTGTTGCCGCCCTCGCGAAGGCCGGGCTGCGACTCCTTGGTGAACAGGCCGCTGCGGTTCAATACCGCGAGTTGGTCGGCGATCGGCTCCGTTTCCGCGTCGATGCCGGCGGTGAAAGTCCCCGGCTGGTACTGGCTCCTGCCCTCGAGCCAGCGCGCGGTCAGTTCCCCGGCCGCAGGGATGGTGGTGGCCTGCCGCCAGACCTGCCGGTCGGCGAGCAGCCTGCCAAAGCCGTCCCGTTCAGTTGTGTACTGGTCGTCCATGGGCCACTTCCACTTCCCGGCCACCGGAATGCTGCCGCAACAAAACCGCGAGCCGTTCGCAACTGAGTTTGAGGGCGGCAAGTTCCCGCTGGCCGTAATCGTCAATACTGCGGTGGATCCAGGAGGAGAGATCCGCCGCACCGTCCTCAACTTCATACTCGTGACTTAGCGTGACCACTGCAAGGCCGGCCTCGTCGTCGGCGCCGCGCGTCACTGCCAAGCCGCCGGCCAGCCGCACCAGCGGGGCCTCGGGCCGCGCCTGCTCAAAGAGGATCCGCAGCCGGCCCGGATCCAAGAGCCGGCGGCAGTGACTTGAACTGAGGGCGCCGTTCGCCACGACGGAGATCCTCAATTCGTGTTCCCACTCGTCGCCACTGACGTGCTCGGAATAGATGGTGAGACCATCCAGGTAGGGCCAGTGCGAGGCGTCGCGCAACACGCCGAAGACCAGGTCGCCGGGGGCGTCAATGGCCAGCTGATGCGTTGTCCCGCGCGTCGTCAGTGACACCTTGCGCCCCCCAATCGTCTGCCGTCTTCTATGCAGGCTAGGCGAGGGCCGGGTCGGCGGCGCACAATTCCGTCCCCTCGCGTCACGCGGGGCAATCTTCGGTAACAGAACCGGAAGATCTTGCAACGGAACATGGCCGCCGCCCCGGTTGAGGAGGCCGCCAGGAAGGACGGCGAGCTGACCATCGCCGTCAGACCGTTCTCCGCGCCCGCTGGCGTTTACCAAGGAGTTACCCGCGGTGTTGGGCTGAGCCGGCAGAAAACCGGCTCTTGTGCTGCTAACTGAAAACGTTTACAGTATTGCAAAGCCGGCGTGATTGGATTCACAACCGGCTGTCCCACCCCGGCCGTGACGTGCCGGACCCGCCCAGCTGGCCGACTCAAAGGAGAGTGCACCCGTGGCGAACATCCATGACGTGGCAAAGCTCGCCGGCGTCTCCATTGCAAGCGTCTCCCGCATGCTCGCGGGGGAAAACGTCCGGAGCGCCGACGCCATCCGGCAGGCCATCGCCGATCTCGGGTACCGGCCGAACGCCAGCGCCCGCGGCCTGCGCCTGGGCAAGCACCACAGCATTGCCGTCATTGTTCCTGATATCTCCAACCCCTACTTCGCTACCCTGGTCCGGGGCATCGAGGAAAGGGCCATGACACAGGGGTTCCGGATCATCGTTGCCAGCAGCGATGAGCAGTCCAGCGCCGAAGCGGAACTGCTGGGAAACCTCGTGGAGGCGGTCGACGCCGTTGCGATCGTTCCGGCCGAGGAGGGCGAGAACACGCGCAGTATGCTCTCCGGCCTCAACAAGCCGGTGGTCCTCATCGACCGCACCGTGGGCGAGGACCCCGGCTTTGACCTGGTCCACGTCGACAACGCCAGCGGCGCCAAGGCAGCCGCGGAATACTTCCTGTCCCTGGGGCACCGCCGGTTCGGCATCATCAGCGGCCGCCAGGACACCGTCCCCGGACGTGTCCGGCACGAAGTCTTCCTGCAGACCCTGGCCGACGCCGGCATCCAGGTGCCCGCGGAGGCCATCAAGATCGGGGAGTTCAGCCGCGACTTCGGCCGCCGCGCCGCCCAGGAACTGATCGAGGACCCCACCGGAATCACCGCCCTCTTCGTGGGAAACAACACCATGGCCCAGGGCGCCCTGCTCTCGCTGCACGCGGCCGGCGTTTCCATTCCCGGGCAGCTGTCCTTCCTTTGCTTTGACGATTTCGACCTGGCGGAGCTCCTCCCGGCGCCGGTCACCGTCATCTCACGGCCCGCCATCGCCGAGGGCCATGCCGCCGCAGACCTGCTGCTCGCCCGGATCGAACACTTCGGCAGACCCATCCAGCCCCCGCTGGAGCACAAGGTCCTTCCGGTGAGCCTGACCATCCGGCAGTCCTGCGCCGCTCCGCCCTCCCACTGACACCCCACCTGACCCCTGCTTAAGGAATCCCATGACAACAACTGCGCCCGGAAACGGGAACGTACTGGTGATCGGCAGCATCACCTGCGACCTGACCAGCTTCAGTGACCGCCTGCCGCAGCCAGGCGAAACGGTGCTCGGCAACTCGTTCACAATGGTGCTCGGCGGCAAGGGCGCCAACCAGGCACTGGCTGCGGCACGCGCCGGAAGCCAGGTCTCGCTGGTCGGCAGTGTCGGAAACGACGGCTTCAGCGAGCTGGTCCTCGGAACGCTGGCCGAGGAACGCATCGACACCTCCAACGTCCTCCGCACCGAAGGCCCCACCGGCATCGCACACATCCGCGTGGACTCCTCGGCCGAAAACGACATCGTGATGATCCCGCTCGCCAACTCCCGGCTCAGCCCCGCGCACATCCGGGAAACCCTCGAGCAGCCCGGACAGCAGTCCGCAGTCGCCCTGATCCAGCTGGAGATCCCGCACGAATCGGCGCTCGAAGCTGCGCGCGGATGCAAGGCCCGCGGCATCACCGTCATCCTGGACCCCGCCCCGGCGCCGGCGGCAGGGCTCGACCCGGACTTCTGGCAGCACGTTGACATCGTCACGCCGAATGAGACCGAAGCCAGGCTGATCACCGGCATCGAGGTCACGGACCACGCATCCGCCACGGCGGCCGGCCGGTGGTTCACGGACCGCGGCGTGCACCGTGCAGTCATCACGCTGGCCGGCGCGGGCGCCGTCGTCGTCGAACGGACCGGCGCCGTCAGCACCACGGTCACCGTGCAGGAACCCTTCCGGGTTACCGCCGTGGACACGACGGCGGCCGGCGACGCCTTCGCCGGTGTCCTGGGCAGCGCCCTGGCCGAGGGTCTGGACTGGGACGACGCCCTCCGGCGCGCCATGGCCGGCGGCGCGCTGGCCGTCACCGTGGCCGGAGCCAGTCCCAGCCTTCCCCGGCGCGAAGCCATCGACACCTTCCTCGCCGGGCAGGCCGCCGCCGCCCGCTAGCCGGCGCGACCACCCCACCAACGTCCCATCCCTCTACAACGCAGTGGAGCAACCATGCGCAAAAACAGCGGTACCCTCAACGCATCCCTCGCCCGGGTCATCTCGGAACTGGGTCATACCGACGAACTGGTGGTCACTGACGCCGGCCTGCCCATCCCGGCCGGAGTGGAACGGATCGACCTGGCTTTGACAGCCAACGTCCCGCGGTTCCTTGAATGCCTGGACGTCGTCCTGGCCGAAGTCGAGGCGGAAGGGGCCATTGCGGCCTCGGAAATCGCCGAGCACAGCCCCGAGCTCCTCGCGGCCCTCACGGAACGGCTCGAAAGCCACGGAATCCCACTGGAACTGGTCCCGCACACGGACTTCAAGCAGCGGACCAGGAACTCCAAGGCCGCCGTCCGCTCCGGCGAGTTCACCTCCTACGCCAACGTCATCCTCATCGCCGGGGTGGTGTACTGACATGACTCTCACCCTCAGCGGCATCACCAAATCCTTCGGCCCCAACCGGGTACTGCGCGGTGTGGACCTCACCATTGAACCGGGCGAGATTGTCTCCCTCGTTGGGGAGAACGGGGCAGGGAAGTCCACCCTGACCCGGATCATCGCCGGCGCCTACCAGCCCGATTCCGGCGAAATCACCATCGACGGCCAGGCGCGGAAATTCGGCGGTCCGCAGGACGCCATGGCGGCCGGTATCCAGGTCATCTACCAGGAACTTAAGAACAACCTGTTCCCGCAGCTGGACGTCGCCTCGAACATCTTCGCCCATGACGGCACCGGCGAGTTCGGGAAGCTGTTCGTCAACAAGGACAAGATGCACGCCCGCGCCGCCGAGTTGCTCAGCCAGGTGGGGATCGACGTCGACACCCGGCGTCCGGTGGGGAGCCTCAGCTTCGGCCAGCAACAGCTTGTGCAGCTGGCCCGCTGCCTCAACCACTCAGTGAAGCTGCTCATCCTCGACGAACCCACGGCGGCCCTCGATGACCGCGAATCCGAGCTCTTGTTCGCGCAGGTGCGCAAGATCCAGGCCGCCGGCGTGGCCGTGATTTACATCAGCCACCGCCTCCCGGAGGTCTTCGCGCTGTCCGACCGGATTGTTGTGATGCGGGACGGCCGCGTGTCCAAAACCGGCACCGCCGCGGAACTGACCGAGGCCGCCGTCGTGGCAGCCATGGTGGGCGGCGAAGTGGAGAACTTCTATCCGAAGGAGCACCACGGAACCGAGCGGGTCCGGCTGGACGTCCGGGACCTCGAAGCCGCCGGCGTCAACGGTGTCTCCTTCCAGGTCCGGGCCGGCGAGGTCCTCGGCATCGGCGGCGTGATGGGCAGCGGAAAAGGCGAGGTCCTGCGTGCCCTGTTTGGACTGGTCAACGCGGCGGGCACCGTCAGCATCGACGGCAAGCCGCTGAGCCTGGCCTCGCCCCGGCACGCCATCAGCGCCGGTGTGGCCTACCTGACCCCGGACCGCCAGGCGGAGGGCCTGACCCTGGCGCAGCCCATTTCGCACAACGAATCCCTGGCTACCCTCGGTGCCATCACCCGGAACGGGATCGTGGCGCTGAAACGGGAGCGGGAGCGGTGCCAGGAGATCTCGACCCGGCTGAGCGTCAAATGCAACACCATCGATGACCCCGTCGGAACCCTGTCCGGTGGCAACCAGCAGAAGGTGCTGCTCGCCCGCTGCCTGCTGGGCAACCCTGCCATCCTCCTGATGGAAGAGCCCACCCGCGGCGTTGATGTGGGCGCCAAGGCCGAGATCTACTCCATCATCAATGACGTCGCCGCCCAGGGCGTCGCCGTCGTCCTTGTCTCATCAGACCTTCCCGAACTAGTCGAAATGTCGGACCGGGTGCTGGTCATGCGCGGAGGCAGCATCAACGCTGAACTGGCCTCCGACGCCCTCACCCAGCAGTCCGTCCTGGAACACGCAATGGAGACCGTATCCCGATGAAAAAAATATCCCTCTTCAACGACCAGCTGCGTGCGGTCTGGATGCTCGCGTTCGTAGCGATCGCCCTGGTCTTCGCCACACCGCTGTTCCTGCAGCCGTCCAACATGCTCAACGTCCTCCTCACCGCAGCCGTTGTGGCCCTGATCGCCGCCGGCCAGACATACGTGATCATCCTTGCGGAGATTGACCTTTCCGTCGGTGCGGTCCTCGGCTTCACCGCGATCACCACCGCCAGCGTTATCAGCCAGTACGGTGTGGTGGCCGGTCTGGCCGCGGGCCTCGCGGTCGGCGCCCTGGCGGGCCTGATCAACGGCCTGCTGGTCACCAAGGCCAAGATGCCCTCGTTCATCGCGACCCTGGCAACCATGTCCATCTTCGCCGGGCTTACCTTGCAGTTCTCCCAGGGCAACCCGGTCAAGGTGACCAGTGACGCGTTCCTGGCCCTCGGCCAAGGCAGCCTCCTGGGAATCCCCACTCCGATCTGGATCATGCTGGTCCTTGGCGTGCTGTTCGGCTACATCCTGGCCCGCACCCGCTACGGCCGGGAACTGTACGCCACCGGCGATAACGCCGACGCCGCCCGCCTCGCCGGCATCAGCACGGACCGGGTCAAGATCACGGCCTTTATGATCTCCGGTGTCCTCGCCGCGACCGCCGGCTTTATCCTTACCGCCCGTCTTGGAACCGCGCAGCCCACCGCGGGCACCGGCCTGGAACTCGCCGCCATCGCCGCGGTGATCATCGGCGGCACCAGCCTCTCCGGCGGCCGCGGCGCCCTGCTCGGCACCCTCGTCGGCGCGGTCCTGTTGGCGATGATCGATAATGGGCTGAACCTGCTCAACGTTTCCCCGTTCCTGCAGAGCGTCGTCAAGGGCGCCGTGATCCTGCTGGCCGTCTTCGTGGACCGGAACTCGGGAGTGCTGATGCGCATCTTCCGCGCAGGCCCGGCGAAGACGGGCACGACGACGGCGGCGTCCGCTGCGGACACCGGCTCGCCCGCGCCGCTCCTCCCGAAGGTCGCCATGCTCGCCGTCGTCGGCCTCCTGGTGGTCGGAGCCGGGGTCACCACCGCTTTCCGCTCGGCGGACAACGGCGGCGGGGACAACCGCGCGAAGAGCGCCACCCTGGTCATCTCGACGCTGAACAATCCGTTCTTCGTCTCCGTGGGCGACGGCGCCAAGGACCAGGCCGCGAAGCTCGGCGTCAACCTCGACGTGCAGAACGCCAACAACAACGACACCGCATCGCTGAACCAGGCCACCACCGCGCTGGTCAAGAAGCCCGGGGTCCTGCTCCTCGACCCGACCTCCAGCGAAGCCGGCGGCTCGATCACGGTCAAGGCCAACCAGGCCAATGTGCCGGTGGTCGCCTTTGACCGGGCACCCGATCAGGGCAAACTGGCCGCGTTCATCGGCTACGACGCAGTCCAGGCCGGCAAGAACGGCGCAAAGGCACTCTGCGAGGCCGTCGGCGGAACCGGCAAAGTCGCCGAGCTGCAGGGCCTCCTTGGCACGAGCGTTGCACGGGACCGGTCCGCCGGGTTCAAAGCCGGCATGAAGGAATGCCCGGGCGTGCAGGTTGTCGCCGTGCAGTCAGCGGACTTCGATCGCGGCAAGGCCCTGGATGTGACCACCAACATCCTCCAGGCCAACCCCGGCATCACCGGCATCTACGGCGCGAACGATGAAATGGCACTCGGGGCGGTGGCCGCCGTGAAGTCGCGCGGCCTGCTGTCCTCGATCAAGATCGTGGGCAATGACGGCATCGGCGACGCCCTCGCCGCCGTCAAGAGCGGCGAGATGTACGCCACGAACGCCGAGTCCCCGTTTGCCCTCGGCCAGGAGGTCGTAAAGATCGGCCACGCCGTGGCCAGCGGCGAGAAGGTCGAGGAATCCCGGGTCCTGCAGGGCAAGCTCGTTACCCGCAGCGGCGTCGACGGGTTCTGCTCGTACCTGCGCGGCATCGGCGACACCGCCACCTGCAAGTAGCCCCACCTCCGAGGAGAATCATGACTGACCTGAATGCGTCGCTGGATGCGTCCGGCCTGGCCGCGATCGTGGACCACACCTTCCTGCAATCCACCGGAACCCGCGCCGAAGCAGCGGAGGCGGCCGCCGAGGCCGCGCGGTTGGGGGCTTACTCGGTCTGCGTCTCGCCGTCGATGCTCCCGCTGCCCGGCACCGCCGCCACCCGCGTCACCGCGGTGTGCGGCTTCCCGTCTGGCAAGCACCACAGCAGCGTCAAGGCGGCCGAGGCCGGCGAGGCGGTGCGCAACGGCGCGGACGAGATCGACATGGTCATCGACGTCGGGGCCGTCCGGGCCGGTGACTACGACGCCGTCGCACAGGATATCCGGGCTGTACGGGAGGCCGTGCCTGCGCCAACGGTGCTGAAGGTCATCCTGGAAACAGCCGCACTGACCGATGAGCAGATCATCCGCTGCTGCGAGGCCGCCGAAGCCAGCGGGGCGGACTTCGTCAAGACCTCCACGGGCTTCCACCTCGACGGCGGGGCCACCACCCATGCCGTCGAGCTGATGGCACGAACAGTGGCTCCGCGCCTGGGCGTAAAAGCCTCCGGCGGCATCCGGGACTGGGCTGCTGCGCAGGCCATGGTCGCGGCCGGCGCCACCCGGCTGGGGCTCTCCGGAACCGCCGAGGTCCTCGGCGGCGGCCGCAGCACCGGGTACTAGGCCGGCGCCTGGCCCGGTGCTACGCGTCCTGCAGCGGGCGCCGGGCCAGCCACGCGGCCACAATCGCGCCGGAGATGTTGTGCCACAGCGAGAAGACGGCGGACGGCAGCGCGGCCAGCGGGCTGAAATGTGCCGTCGCCAGGGTGGCTGCCAGCCCCGAGTTCTGCATTCCCACCTCGAAGGCGAGGGCGCGGCGCGCCTTGTCGTCGAGGCGGCCGAGCTTGCCGGCCAGGTAGCCCAGGCCGAGGCCGAAGCCGTTGTGCAGCACAACGGCCAGGAAGACGATGCCGCCGGCGGCGACGATCTTGTTGGCGCTGCCGGCCACCACGACCGCCACGATCAGCGAAATCACGACGGCGGACGCCCACGGCAGGGCGGGGAGGACCTTGGCGACGACCTTCTTCAGGAACAGCCGGGCCAACAGGCCGGCGACCACGGGCAGCAGGACGGTCTTGACGATGTCCAGGACCATCCCGGCGGCGTCGATCTGCAGGTACGATCCGGCGAGGAAGAGCACCAGCAGCGGCGTGACGATCGGCGCCAGGAGCGTGGAGACGGACGCGACCGCCACGGACAGGGCGACGTCGCCCTTGGCAAGGAAGGCCATGACGTTCGACGCGGTGCCGGACGGCGCGCAGCCCACCAGGATCAGCCCGACAGCGAGCTCCGGCTCGAGGTGCAGCGCTTGCGCGATCAGCCACCCGGCGCCGGGCATGATCACGTAGTGCGCCACGATGCCCAGCACCACGGCCCAGGGGCGCCGGGCGACCGAGGCGAAGTCGGGCGGGGTGAGGGTCAGGCCCATGCAGAACATGATGATGCCGAGCAGGTACGGCACGCTCGGCGCCAGCGGTTTGAAGGCCCCCGGAAGCAGGAAACCGGCGACCCCGGCGACCACCACGAGCAGCGGGAAAATGGTGACCGCAATGCGGGCGATTCTGGCCTCGGCGGCGAGGGCGGCGTTCGCCGGGCCGTCCGCGTCAGTGCGGGGCTCCGGCGCGGACTGAGATGATTTGGTTGCCTCAAGCATCCAAGCATGGTGCCACCGGCGGCGTGCCCGGAGCCAGTTCGTGACTGCCCGGGCGGGATTATGTCAGACTTTTGACCTAGCCGGGCGACGGGGCGCTGCGTGCCCGGCTGTAGTCTTGAACCCGCCGGCATGCCCCCTTGCAGGCATTTCCTGAGCGCACTTTAGAGACCCGCCGCGACGCCGGTCGACGCGCTTCCCCCTCAAACCTTCGGCGCGGTGCTGCGTCCCTCCCAGCCAGAACGGAGCCAGTCGTGGCCGCCCTACCCGCCGTATTGACCCCCGAGTTAACCCCCGAGCAACGCCAGTCGGTCCGGGGCGCCCTGCTGTCCCCGCGGCGGCTGAAGACCGAAGTCCTGGGCGGCCTGGTCGTGGCCCTGGCCCTGATCCCGGAGGCGATTGCCTTTTCGGTCATCGCCGGCGTCGATCCGCGGATCGGCCTGTTCGCGTCCTTCACCATGGCAGTCACCATCGCCATCGTGGGCGGGCGTCCCGCAATGATCTCGGCTGCCACCGGCGCCGTGGCCCTTGTCACCGCCCCGCTGGTGAAGTCCCACGGCGTCGATTACCTCGTCGCCGCCGTGATCCTGGCCGGCCTGTTCCAAGTAGTCCTGGGGCTCGCCGGCGTGGCCAGGCTGATGCGCTTCATTCCGCGCTCGGTCATGGTGGGCTTTGTGAACGCGCTGGCGATCCTGATCTTTATGTCCCAGGTGCCGGAACTGCTGGGTGTCCCGTGGCTGGTGTACCCGCTGACGGCGCTCGGCCTGGGTATTGTTTTTGGCCTGCCCCGGCTGACGAGGGCAGTACCCGCACCGCTCGTGGCCATCGTGGTGCTGACGCTGATCACGGTCCTTGCCGGCATCACGGTTCCCACGGTGGGCGACAAGGGCGAGCTCCCGGACTCCTTGCCGGCGCTGTTGCTCCCCGACGTTCCGTTCACCCTCGACACGCTCGGGGTCATTTTTCCCTTCGCCCTCGCCATGGCTTTCGTCGGCCTGCTCGAATCACTGATGACGGCCAAACTGGTCGACGACATCACCGACACCCGGTCGCCCAAGACCCGCGAGGCCTGGGGCCAGGGCGTGGCCAACATCGTCACCGGATTCTTCGGCGGTATGGGCGGCTGCGCGATGATCGGCCAGACCATGATCAACGTCAAGGCCTCCGGCGCCCGCACCCGGATCTCCACGTTCCTGGCCGGCCTGTTCCTGCTGGTCCTTGTGGTGGCCCTCGGCGACGCCGTCTCGGTCATTCCGATGGCGGCGCTCGTGGCCGTGATGATCTTCGTCTCCGTGGCCACCTTCGACTGGCACAGCATCCGGCCGCGCACCCTGGTGCTGATGCCCAAGAGCGAGACCGGGGTGATGGCCGCCACCGTCATCGTCACCGTCGCCACCCATAACCTGGCGATCGGCGTCGGCGTCGGCGTCCTTGTCGCAATGGTCATGTTCGCCCGGCGGGTGGCGCATTTCGTGACGGTGGAGCGCACCGAGAGTTCCGTCGACGGGCGGGAGAGAGCCACCTACGTCGTCGACGGCGAACTGTTCTTCGCCTCCTCCAACGATCTCTACACCCAGTTCGACTATGCCCTTGACCCGCAGGACGTGGTGATCGACCTGCACGGCTCGCATCTGTGGGACGCCTCAACCATCGCGACGCTTGACGCCATCACCGCGAAGTACCGCCAGCAAGGCAAGGACGTGACGGTAGTCGGACTCAACGACGCCAGCAGCCTGATGCGCGAACGCCTGGCCGGGAAGCTCGGCGCCGGGCACTAGCAGGGCACTAGCCGGGCGGCCCCGCCGGGCTAGGACGCCGGCTTGGTCGCCTTGCCGTCGAGCCACAGGGTGTTGGATTCGTCGCTGTGCGCGCCGGTGGTCCCGACGTGTTTGCTGCTGATCCCCGGGCCTTGCCGGATGACGTGGACCAAAGCCATGCCGTGGCCGCGGCCCAGCCCGTAATCCGCGCGCAGCCAGTCGAGGATCTCGCCCGCCTGCGCGGAGGTCCCGGAAAACCCCTTCCTCCGCGCGAGCTCAAGGAGCTGACGTGGCGTCAGGCCCGTCCTGTCTTCGATGGTGTCGAGGTACGCCTGGAATGACATCCTTGGATTCCCTTCAGCGGAGCGTGGAGTTCCGGGCCACTCTAGGCACCGGATCCCGCCCCCGCCAGACCCTTCCGGCCCTAATCTGGAATCCTTCTACCTGGTTCGCCGACCGGCTACGCTCGGGACTATGGCGCAGACATGGGAGCCGGGCCAACCCGGCGTGCTCAGTCTTCCGTCCGGACGCTTGATCCGCGGCCGGGGGCTGTTGGCGCCGTTTCCGCCGGGACCGCGGCCCGAATTCGCGTTGTACCTGCTGGGGCGTCGTCCGCGTCCCGTGGGCTGGGAGTACCGGTGGGTGCGCTGGCGGGACCTGCGCATCCCGTCCGACGGCGACGACGCCCTCGATGCTTTCCGCGAAGCATGGCGCCGTGCGGCAACCGAGCGGGTGGAGGTGGCCTGCTGGGCCGGCCGGGGAAGAACAGGCACCGCGCTGGCCTGCATCGCGGTCCTGGACGGCGTCCCGGCCGCCGAGGCGGTCGAGTTTGTGCGGAGTAACTACCGGCGCGCTGCCGTGGAGACTCTCTGGCAGCGGCGCTACGTGGCGGGCTTTACCGGCGTCGAACCCTAACGCCCAACCCGTTCCCGGGCTCCGCCGCCCGGGGAGGGGCCCCTGAAGATGGGGCAGCCGTCCGCGGAGCTGCACGCTCCGCGGACGGTGGTTGCCGGGGCAACCAGTGTGCCGTAGCTAAGCGCGGGATCGGCCGCGGATGAAGTGGAAAATCAGGACAACGACGGCGATGACCAAAAGCAGGTGAATGAACCCGCCGCCGATGCTGCCGAGCAGGCCGAGGAGCCAAAGAACGGCGAGAATGATGGCTATCCAAAGCAACATTGCGGTTTCCTTTGTTCTGGGGGATGAAATTTTTTTGATACTGGTTTATGTCCCGGTCCAAAGGACCGCTTGCAAGAAATACTAAGCCTGCTGTCCTTAATTTTCCACCAGATTCGTGCGATGTACACCGGCGCGCCTACCCCTGGGTCAGCCGGTACCGCTCGATCTGTTTGAGCCGGCGCAGCAGGCTGTCGCGCCGGGGATGGGGCACGGCGTCGGCGGGTTCGGCGGTGAGGTCGATGTGGGTGGTGCCGTACTGCCACAGCAGCAGATCATCCAGGAGCCGGTCCGGGCCGGGGGAGTAGCGGTGGTCCAGCGCCCGGCGGACCTCGGTGATGCGGTTGGCGCTGAGCAGGCCGGCAAGCTGCACGGTCTGGTTCAGCCCGTGCGCCGCCATCAGCTCCGCAGCCCAGCCCCAGTCGTCGTCGACTTTTCGGTCCACGTGCGGCAGCAGGGTCCGCCAGACATCTCGGATGCGGTTGGGTGTGAGCTGGGCGGCGCCCTCCCCGTCCATGTCCCAGTAGCCCCGGACCTCCTCGTACCGCTCGTTCAGGTCGGCGAAGGCGCTTTCGACGGTCTCGAGCATCGCCGCGGTGGCGGTGAACTGCCGGTCGAACTGCGGGGTCCAGGCCCGCGGATCTTCGGCCTTGAACCGGATGTCGTGCTCAATCTCGCTCCAGGCGTGCGCGAAGACGGTCCGGATCTGGCACTCGAAGAAGTAGCTGCCGTTGGGCTGCACGTCCGGGTTGAACACCTGCTGGTAGGCCTTCACGGCGTCGTTCTGGATGGTCCGTAGGATCAGGTGCCGGCTGGAGTACCCGTAGGTGCCGGATTCGATCGATCCGATGTCCTTTTCGCGGTCGCCGCGGCAGTCGAACAGCTGGCGCTGGCGCTTGATCAGGTTGGCCACCACGGCGTTTTCCGCCGGCAGCTTGGTGATAACCCGGATGCCCACCATGTCATTGAGCGTGCGGAACGGGTCCGGGAACTTCAGGACGGGCGGGCCGCCCGGCTCCAGTGGCTTCTCGGTCCGGGAGATCTTCTCGCGGAAGGATTCCACGGTTTTGGTGCGGCCGGTGACGAACAGCGGTGTCACCTCGGTGCCCTTGAGCATTGCCCGGAGGGTCAGCAGCACCTCGCGGGTGACGAGTTTCAGGGCAGGACGAACCCGCTCGTAGAGTTCCACGTTTTCCTGCACGGATTCGCGCAGCGCGGGGTCCAGGCGGTCCCAGTTGCTAGCCATGGGCCTAGCTTACGGCGCGGGTGTGACAGCGCGGCCGGCAGCCCGCCGTCGGAACTGCGGTGTTTCGACCGCGGCGAGGGCCTTCGGCGGTGCCGGGCGGCGCCCAAGGTAGGCTCTGCACATGTCTGAAGTGCGGCGTCGGGATCTCTTCGTGGCTGCAGCGGCGGTGACTCTGGGGACGGTCGCCGCCTGTTCACCGGGCCCCAAGGAGGACACAGTGAAGCGGCAGAAGTACCACTATGGTGACGACCCAAGCCAGTGGGGAGAACTTTTCCTCCCGGAGGCGGCCGAGCCGAGGGGTGTGGTGGTGGTGATCCACGGCGGTTACTGGCGCTCGCAGTACGGTGCCGAACTCGGCGAACCGTTGGCCAGGGACCTCGCCGCCCACGGACTGGCGGCCTGGAACCTGGAGTACCGCCGGGCCGGCAACGGCGGCGGCTGGCCGAACACTTTCGAGGACGTGCTCGCGGGGATCGACAAGCTTCGCGACGTCGCCGGGGAACACAGCCTAGACCTGGAGCGCGTCGTGGCACTGGGCCACTCCGCCGGCGGCCACCTGGCGGTGTGGGCGGCGGGCCGGAGCCGGCTGTGCCAGCTTGGTGCCCCGGATGCTGACCGCCAGCTGCAACGCAGGGACGACGGCGCAGCGGTGCAGCTCACCGGCGTCGTGAGCCAGTCGGGCCTGCTGAACCTGGCCGCAGCCGAGCGGCTCGATCTCAGTAACGGCGCCGTCAGCAACTTCCTGGGCGGCTCGTCGGAAAGATACCCCAAACGGCATAAATACGCCGACCCCATGACGGCGGTGCCGTTGCGGGTCCCCGTCTACGCCGTGCACGCCACTGAGGATGACACGGTGCCGATGAGCCAGTCGGAGGCTTACGCGGCCGCGGCAAAGGCAAGCGGCGCTCCCGTCCAGTTCCTCAAGGTCCCCGGCGACCACTTCGCGCTCATCGACACCAAGACGCCCGCCTACCGGAAGTGCCGCGAACTTGTACAGCAGCTCCTGGCCTAGCCCGGAGTACCCGGATTGCCCCGGGGCCCCGATTGCCGGGAGCGCCCGGCCGGGCGTTCGCATAGACTGAAGTCAGGTGCGCCGGGAAGTCTGGTCGGCATAGTTCTGTCGACCCGAAAATTAGGACTTCCACGTGAGCCACACTCCTCCCTCTGCGGCTAGGCCGGGCCCGCCCGGCGCCACCATCCTGGGCCGCGGCAGCTACGCGGAATCCCTGCGCATCGGCGAAATTCTGCGCAAGGAAACCGTCGGCGGCGCGCTTCTGGTGGCCGCGGCCCTCGCGGCGCTGATCTGGGCAAACTCCCCGGCGTCGGAGAGCTACTTCGCGCTCCGCGACTTCACTGTCGGCTACGGGCCATGGCATCTGGAGCTCAGCCTCGGCGCGTGGGCCGCCGATGGGCTGCTCGCCATTTTCTTCTTCCTGGTGGGACTGGAGCTCAAACGCGAATTCGTGGCGGGCGACCTGCGCCAGCTCAGCAAGTCCGTTGTTCCGGTGGCCGCTGCTGCCGGTGGGGTCCTGGTGCCCGCGGTGATCTACGCCCTCGCCAACCTCGGCAGCCCGGAGACTCTGCGCGGCTGGGCCATTCCCACCGCCACGGACATCGCGTTCGCCGTCGCGGTACTCGCGATCATCGGCTCGCACCTGCCCAGCGCGCTGCGAATCTTCCTGCTCACCCTGGCCGTTGTGGACGACCTGATCGCAATCACCATCATCGCCGTGTTCTACTCCAGCGAGATCCAGCCGGTACCTCTTCTTTTGGCCGTGCTGCCGCTGGGCCTCTACACCTACCTGGCGCACCGGTACCGGCGATTCTTCGGGCTAAAAGCTCCCGCGGCGTGGCTCATCCTGTTGCCCCTCGGCCTGGCCACGTGGGTGCTGGTGCACGCGTCCGGCATCCACGCGACGGTGGCTGGCGTCCTGCTTGGTTTCGCCATTCCGGTGCTCCGTTCCCGGGCCAGCGGGGGACCAGAGGCGGGTCCGGGTCTCTCGGAAATCTTCGAACACCGCTTCCGGCCCATCTCCGCGGGCATCGCCGTTCCCGTCTTTGCCTTTTTCTCGGCGGGCGTGGCCGTTGGCGGCTGGGGCGGCCTGGGTGCTGCGCTGACGGATCCGGTGGCTATCGGGATTATCCTGGCGCTGGTGCTGGGCAAACCGGCCGGCATCCTGGGCACCACCTGGCTGCTCACGAAGGCGACGCGCGCCCGCCTGGACACCTCGTTCACCTGGATCGACGTCGGCGGCGTCTCGATTCTTGCGGGCATCGGCTTTACCGTCTCGCTCCTGGTTGCCGAGCTCAGTTTCGGCCAGGGCAGTGTCCACGACGACCACGCCAAGGTCGGGATCCTCGCAGCGTCCCTGCTGGCCGCACTGCTGGCGAGCGTGGTGCTGCGCGCCCGCAACCGCCAGTACCGGCTGGCAGAGGAAGAGGAGAGGCGCGACTCGGACCACGACGGGATCCCGGACGTCTACCAGCAGGGACCCGCGGAGTCCTAGGGAGCGGGCTGGGCGGAGCTCGGGATCCGGACCACAGCGGCGCCGGGACGTGTTCTCTGGCAGAGTATGGGCATGCTCACAGTCATTGGTGAGGCCCTGGTTGATGTTGTCCAGCGCTCCTCCGGAATCCAGGCCCATGTTGGCGGCAGTCCCCTGAACGTGGCGGTTGGGCTGGCCCGGCTGGACCATCCGGTGCAGTTCATCGGGCGCTACGGCCGGGACGCCTACGGGGAGTCCGTCGCGGCGCACCTGAAGTCGAGCTCGGTGCTGGTACCGCTGGGCCCGGATGAGTTGCCGACGTCGGTAGCCACTGCCCTGATCGACGACGACGGCGCCGCGAGCTACACCTTCGACCTCGCCTGGGAGCTCCCCGGCTTCGCGGACCGGCTGCCGTTCACCCTGCAGGGCAGCACGTTGCTGCACACGGGTTCGATCGCGACCATGCTGGCCCCGGGCGCCGCGGACGTCCTGGCCGCCGTCGAGCATGCCCATCCGTCAATGACCATCAGTTTTGACCCCAACTGCCGGCCGACCATCATCACCGACGTGGGCTACGCCCGGGCGCAGGCGGAAAAGTTCGCCTCGCTCGCTGATGTGGTCAAAGCCTCCGACGAGGACCTTGAGTGGCTCTACCCCGGCGAGGACCCGCTCGATTCGGCCCGCCGCTGGCTCCGGCTGGGCGGATCCGAGGGCCCCGCCATGGTGGTGGTCACCCGCGGGGCCGACGGGCCGTGGGCCGTCAACGCGGCCGGAGAAGCGCACGTCAGGATACCGAAGGTGCAGGTTGCGGACACCGTCGGCGCCGGGGATTCCTTTATGGCGGCGCTGCTCTCCGGCATCGTGGACCGCGGATTGAACGGGGCGCAGAACCGCCCGGGCCTGCGTGAGCTTTCCGCGGAGAGCCTGCACGGACTCCTGGCCCGGGCCGCCGCGGCCGCCGCTGTGACGGTCTCCCGTGCCGGAGCGAACCCGCCCACCCGGACGGAACTGAACCGGATGGAAGCGGACTGGGCTGCGCTGAAGAGGTAGACGGGACTGGATGACCCCGGGCCGGGGACGGGTGAGCCGGCCGGTAAGGAGAGGACGCCATGGAAACCTTCACACTGCGGAGCGATGCCTTCGACGACGGGCAGGTTCTTCCGCCGGCCCAACGCGGCGCCGCCACCGGCCCCGGCGGCAGGGATGAATCACCGCCCCTGAGCTGGAGCAACGCGCCGGCCGGAACCCGGAGCTTCGCCGTCACGGTCTTCGACCCCGACGCCCCGGGCCGCGGCGGGTTCTGGCACTGGGCCGTCCTGGACATCCCGGCCGGCACTGCGTCCCTGGCCGCCGGGGCCGGTGAACGGCGCGGCGCCGGCCTTCCGCAAGGCGCGTTCCAGCTCCGGAACGACGGCGGGAAAGTTGGCTACCTGGGGGCCGCCCCGCCCAAGGGACACGGCCCGCACCGCTACGTGATCACGGTGCACGCCCTGGATACGGACACGTCCGGCCTCGACGCCGGCGCCTCCCCGGCCAGCCTCGAGGCCAAACTCGGGCCACACACGTTGGCCCGTGCCAGCCTGACGGGCACCTACGAGCGGCACTGACGGCCGCCGTCGTCACCAGCCCCGCCCCCCTCCGCGGCCAACGTAGACTGGCACTATGCGGCTGGTAGCTAGTGATATTGACGGAACGATCCTCGGCCACGACGGAAAAATCAGCGACCGGACCGTGCGCGCATTCCACGCCTGCCGCGACGCCGGGGTGGAACTGGTGTTCGTCACCGGCCGGCCCCCGCGCTGGCTGCACCCCCTTCAGGACCAGCTTGGCCACACAGGCACCGTCATCTGCTCCAACGGGGCTGTGGTCTGGGACCTGGAGACGGACAGGGTGGTTTCCTCCCGGGCCTTGGAGCTCGACGCCGTCTTCGAAGTCCGCCGGATCATCCAGCAGCTGCGCCCCAGCGCGCTCTTCGCCGCCGAAACACTCACCGGCTTCCACCTGGAACCGGGCTTCCTCGGCACCGGCTCCACTGCCCTCCTCGCCGAATTCACCCCGGCGCCGTTGCAGGAGACGCTTACCGCGGACGACGCCGTCGTAAAGTTCCTGGCGATTGTCCGGGAGGGGACGGCGGATGAGTTCCTGGCCGAAGTTGCCCCCGCAGTCGCCCACCTTGCCGCCGCCACCCACTCCGCCCCGAACGTCGCCCTGCTGGAGCTGTCGCTGCCCGGCGTCAACAAAGCCGTGACCCTCGCCGAGTACGCGGCTTCCTTGGGCGTGCAGGCGCAGGACGTCGTGGCGTTCGGCGACATGCCCAACGACATCGAAATGCTCCGCTGGGCCGGCGACGGGTACGCCATGGCCAGCGGCCACCAGGAGGCCATCCGCGCGGCCGGCCAGCAGGCGCCGCATTTCGACGACGACGGCGTGGCCCAGATCCTCGAAGCCAAACTCGCCGAGCTGGGCGTCCGTCTTCCCTGACCCGGGAGTGCAACCCCCGCCGGAGTGCAACCCCGGCGGACATGGGATTCCCAGCTGGCGGCCAACTGCCGTTCACTTTCGGCTCCTAGGCTGGCAGCACCGAACGGATCTCTTGACTGATGGTGGGGCACTCATGGCCAGGTACGGCAACCGACATATTGATGACCAGCCGCTCCGGCGGGTGGACCCGGACGCGCACTGGAAGAGCCTGCGGCAGGGCGACCGGGTCCGGGTCCGGCTCTCGCCCGGGTTTGAAACCGGCGGGTTCGTCGACGCCGTCACCCCGGACCACACCACGGTCTGGGTAGACCTCGACGGCGGCGGCCGCACCCTGCTGCACTGCAGCGATGGCGTGGAGATCCTGCCGCACAGCGCCTGAGCCCAAAGAGTCCCTCCGGTACGCTTCAAGGGTGATAGCCCCGCACCCCTTCCTCGCCCACGGCGGCGCCCCCGGGGCGCCGGTGCCGATGGCGCACCGCGGATTTTCGCCGGAAGGCGCCGAGAACTCGATGGCCGCGTTCCGCGCCGCCGTCGCACTCGGTTACCGCTACCTTGAAGCGGACGTGCACACCACGGCCGACGGCGTTCTGCTGCTCTTCCACGATGAAACCCTGGACCGCGTCACGGACGGCAGCGGACGAATTTCCGAACTACCCGCGGCAACCGTTGCCCGCGCCCGGATCGCCGGCGCCGAGCCGATCCCGCTGCTGGCGGAACTGGTGGCCGAACTGCCCGACGTCCGGCTCAACCTGGACGTCAAAGACTGGAATTCGGTGGACACGCTCGCAGCCGCAATCGAACAGTTCGGGCTGCATGACAGGGTCCTCATTGCCAGCTTCTCCGACCGCCGGCGGCGCGCGGTACTGCGGCGCCTGAGCCGGCCCGCGGCCAGTTCCGCCGGGATGGCCGCCAATGCCCTCTTTGTGCTGCTGGGACCGCTGCTCCCGGCGGACCTGTTGCGTCGGGCGACGGCCCGGGCACTCCGCGACGTCCACGCCCTGCAGGTCCCGGTCAGGTACGGCGCCGTGCCGGTGGTGACGGCAGGATTTGTCCGCCGCGCCCACCGCCAGGGCCTGCATGTGCACGTCTGGACCATCAATGAGGCGGCCGAGATGCACCGGCTGCTGGACCTTGGCGTCGACGGCATCGTCACAGACCGTGCCGACCTGCTGAAGACGGTCCTGCAGGAACGCGGCCAGTGGGTCGACTGAGACGCGCTGCCGCGGGGACCCGCGCCGCCGGGAACCCCGCGGCCGCCGCGCGGCCTCGGCTCCGAGTAAACCTAACTGCTGAGTTCCACCATCAGGGCCGGCAGTTCGTCACAGAGTTCGCGCGCCAGGTAGCCTAGTCCGCCCAGCCTGCTCGCCAGCCGATCGCCGGCCGCGGCGTGCAAATGGGAACCCCAGCAGGCGGCCTGCGCGTCCGTGGTTCCCCGCGCCCGCAGCCCAGCAATGGCGCCTGCCAGCACGTCGCCGCTTCCCGAGGTGCCCAGGCCGCTGTGTCCCGTGGTGATTTCCCAGACGGTCCCGCCGGGCTCCGCGATCACCCCCTGGCAGCTGACCACGGCCTGATATTTGACAGCGATTCTTGACGCGTCCCGCTGAAGGTCCTCAATGTCCCGGCCCAGCAGGATGCTGCCTTCGGTGACGTTGGGGGTCAGGATCAGCCGGCCCGCCCATGGCTGCAGTTCCTCGGCCAGCTCGGGCAGGCAGCCCAGGGCATAGGCATCGAGGACGACGGCGGGCCCGCGCTTCGGACGGGAGCTGCCAGGCAGCAGTAGAACGCGCAGCAATGACAGGGTCTCGTCCTTGTCATCCAAGCCGGGTCCGACGAGGATGGCGTCCGCAGCGCCTACCTCGTCCGCCAGCAACGACGCTCCGGAGCCCTTGACCGACCCATGCGAAGTCTCCGGCAGCCCCACAACGCCCGACTCCGGGAGGGCCACCGCCAGCTGCACCGCCGTCGACTCCGCCACCGCCAGGGTCAGCCTGCCGGCACCGGAGCGCAGGCTCGCCACGCCGGCTAGCAGGGCCGCCCCCGGCGTCTTGCGCGCGCCGCCCACCACCAGCACCGAACCGCGGTCGTCCTTGCCGGAACCGCCGCCGGGCAGCGGCCAGCCGCGCAGCAGCGTTGGCGTCAGCTGCACTGTGGGCGAAGACTTAGCGCGGGTGGACATCTGCGTCCCCTGCGTGCTCGGTGACGGGGACGCCCTGTTCCGCCAGGTGGTCCGCCGTATTGAAGGTCTCCAGCACCCACGCCCCCCGCCCGTCGGTCCGGGCAAAGCGGCTGACAGAGGCGTTCAGGATGCTGGTCTTGGCGGCAAGGTCCAGCAACTCGGATTCCGAGAGGCCCTGGAGGATGTAGCGGAACAGCACGATCAAGGCGTCGTGGCAGACCAGCACAACACCTTCCCCGGAGTGGACCCGGTCCAGATCCGCCAGCAGCGAGCGGAGCCGCAACACGACGTCGGCCCATGATTCGCCGCCCGGGGGCCGGTAGTAGAACTTCCCCAGCCACCTTCGGCGTTGGGCTTCCTCGGGCAGCCGGGCTTCGACACCCTCGGAGGTGAGCATGTCCAGGATTCCGAGCTCGCGGTCGCGAAGCCGCTCGTCCAGCCGGATTTGCCCGCGCCAGCCGCCCGTCCCGACCGCCAGTTCGGCGGTCTGCCGTGCGCGGGCGTAGGGGGAGGACCACACGGCGCCGCGGCGCTGCTCGGGGACGCCGGCTAGAAACCGGCCCAGCGCCAGTGCCTGTTCCCGGCCGGTGTCCGAGAGCCCGACGTCGGCGTCGCGCGCCGGGACGTCGATGACGTGTGCCCCGGCCTGATGCGCGCGGGTCGCGGCCACATTGCCTTCACTTTCCCCGTGCCGGATCAGGACGAGTCCCGTGATCCCCGGCAAGCTGCCGCCGGCATATTCGCTGTTGCCCACCGTTACCTCCTGCACGCCCGCCCGCGGGGCCCGTCGAAACTGCCACTGCCGTCCACGGGAGGATCCCGGGCGGCCCGGAAGTGCCCACGTTACTCCCGGGCCCCGGCCTTGTCTCGGAAGGCAAATGTCGGTGGCGGCTGGCAGGATGGAGCCATGCGTATCCTGATCGCCCCGGACAAGTTCAAGGGCTCCCTGACCGCCGCCGAGGCAGCTTCCGCCATTGCCGAGGGGGCCCTGCGGGTCTACCCCGAGGCGGAAGCCATCCAGTTTCCCGTGGCCGACGGCGGGGAGGGAACCCTGGAAGCCGCCGTCGCCGCCGGGTACGAGGAGCGGCTGAACGCCGTCGTCGGCCCGATCCTGGCCCCGATTGGTGCGGCCTGGGCGATCCGCAAAGATGCCTTCGGCGGCGCGACCGCTGTCATCGAGACAGCCCAGGCGTCCGGCCTCGCGCACATGGAACCGACCCCCGAGAATGCGCTGCGGGCCCACAGCTACGGATGCGGACAGCTGATCGCGGCCGCCCTCGACGCCGGAGCCACGGACATTGTGCTGGGCGTCGGCGGCTCTGCGATGAGCGACGGCGGCAGCGGGGCCCTGCGCGCCCTTGGCCTGAAACCCGTGGACGCCGCCGGGAACGTGGTGCCGCTCGGTGGCGGGTCGCTGGTGGACGTCGCGGCCGTGGACCTCAGCGGCCTCGACCCGAGGCTGGCGGCGGTGAAATTCAGGATCGCCGTGGACGTGCAGAACCCGCTTTACGGGCCCGACGGCGCCGCCCACGTCTTCGGTGCCCAGAAGGGGGCCGACGCGGAGGCGCGGGAAGCACTCGACGCCGGGCTGCGCAACTGGGCCTCGGTGATCCGGCAGGCGACCGGCCGCGACGTCAACGTCCCGGGTGCGGGGGCGGCCGGCGGATTCCCTGCGTCGTTCCTGGCCTTCAGCAACGCGTCCCTTGAGGGCGGGTTCGAGCTCGTGGCCGGACTCACGGGCCTCGCCGACAAGCTGGCCGAGGCTGACCTGGTGATCACCGGCGAGGGGTCGCTGGACTCCCAGTCGCTGGGCGGGAAGGCGCCGATCGCGCTGGCCGACGCCGCCCGCGAACTCGGAATCCCGGTCATTATGGTCGCCGGCCGGATCCTGGTCACCCCCGAGGACCTGGCCCGGCACGGGGTGGTGGCGGCAGCGCAGTTGCTGGACGTGGCCCCGAGCCCGGCCGAGGCCATCGCGAAGGCGGCCAAGTACCTGGCCTGGGCCACCACCCAGGTCCTCGAAGGGGCCTAGCCCCCCGGGCACGGATTCCCCGGGGGAAACTCTGGTTCGGGCGTATCGGCGCCGATAAACTGGCGGCATTGGGGGGCCGTGACTCCCTGCCAGGGTTACGCGCAGACCGTGGCCCTGCCCAGGAGTCCGATATGTCCATGAAGCGCACCAGTCCCCGCCGGCCCAAACTCCAGGAACGCCGCCTGGAGGTCGAACACATCAACGTCGTTGACCGGCGCGTTATGCGTAAGGCCCTCGGCGGGACCATCGTCGGGAACACGATGGAATGGTACGACGTCGGCGTCTTCGGCTACCTGATCACCACCATGGGCCCGGTTTTCCTGCCCGAGGCGGACAAGACCGTGCAGAACCTGTTCCTGCTCGGCACCTTCGGAGCAACGTTCATCGCCCGGCCGCTGGGCGGGGTCTTCTTCGGCTGGCTCGGCGACAAGATCGGCCGTCAGCGTGTCCTGGCCATGACGCTCATCATCATGGCAGCCTCGACGTTCGTGGTGGGGCTGCTGCCCGGCTACTCGGTGCTCGGAATCTGGGCGGCAGTGCTGCTGGTCACCACCAAACTCATCCAGGGCTTCTCGACCGGCGGGGAGTACGCGGGTGCGACCACCTTCGTCAGCGAACATGCCCCGGACGCCCGCCGCGGCTTCTTCGCCAGCTTCCTGGACCTAGGCAGCTACATGGGCTTCGCCATCGGCGCGGCGCTGGTGACCCTGCTGCAGGTCACCCTCGGCGGGGACGTTATGGTGGCGTGGGGGTGGCGGATTCCATTCCTGATTGCCGGTCCGCTGGGCCTGATTGCCATCTACTTCCGGATGAAGATCGAGGAATCCCCGGCGTTCCAGGCCAGCCTCGACGCGCAGGAGGCAGGGGGTCCCGCCGGGGAGGCCGCGGACACCAAGGGACCCGTCGCCATCTTCACCTCACACTGGCGCGGCATCCTGCTAGCCATGATCCTGGTGGCCGCCGCGAACACGGTCGGCTACGCCCTGACGTCCTACATGCCGACCTACCTGACCTCCAACAAGGGCTATGACGAGCTTCATGGCACCTTGCTGACCATCCCCATCCTGGTGCTGATGTCCGCCGCGATTCCGCTCACAGGCAAGCTCTCGGACCGGATCGGACGCCGGCCGGTGTTGTGGATCGGCTCGCTCGGCACCGTGGTGCTGGCCGCGCCGGCCTTCCTCCTGATCGGCGTCGGGGCCATCTGGTCAACACTGCTGGGGCTCGCGCTCATCGCGTTCCCGCTGACGTTCTACGTGGCCAACCTGGCCTCGACCCTGCCCGCCCTCTTCCCGACTGCCAGCCGTTACGGGGCCATGGGCATCGCGTACAACTTCGCCGTGGCCATCTTCGGCGGCACGGCGCCGTTCATCATCGCGTCCCTGATTGCGGCGTCGGGCAACGAAATGATGCCCGCGTACTACTTGATGGCCACCTCGGCCGTTGGGGCAGTGGCGGTGTACTTCATCAAGGAGACGGCCGGCAAACCGCTGATGGGCTCCATGCCGAGCGTCGACACGATTGAGGAGGCGCACGAACTGGTGGCCGGCCAGGAGTCGAACGAGAACCTGGACCTCAACGAGATGCCGTTCGACCACACCTACGAACCGCCGGAGGGTGAGGCGGGGGCGGCGGCGACCGGTGCCGAGTCGGGGGCGGCGGCGCCCGGTGCGCCCGCTGCTCCGGCCGACCCCGGCCAGTCAGCCGGTTCCGCGCAGAGGGACGGCCGCGCGGACTAGCCTCCGCGGCGTCAGGCCCCTGTTTCGTAATGCGGTTCGGCCACGGGCTTGGACTCGGGGGAGCCCTTCTCCCGCAGGTACACCGAGGCGCCCACCAGTACGGCGACGGCCAGGAATTCGCTCTGCCAGTTCTGGAAGGACTCGAACCAGAAACGGCTGGTGGCGAAGTAGCCCCAGACCGTGACGGGCGGCTGGCCGTGGGCCTGCTGCTCGTCGCTGTATTCCTGGCTGCCGCCGACGGCATGGAGGGCGACTGAAGCCAGGAACAGCACCAGGAACATGATCGAGAGGGAGTGCTCATAGAGTTTGAGCACCCACCCGCCCCGGCGCACGGGCCAGGGCGTCGCTTTTTTGATGGTGGCGGTTCGCGGGTCTTCATCCTGCGGGGCAGCGTTGCCCATCGGTTTGGATTCGGAGGAGCCTTTCTGGAAGAGGAACACCGTCAGGATGACGTACATGCCCATCTGCAGGAACTCCGACTCCCAGTTCTCGAAGGTCGCCTCGAGGAACGCGCCCGTACCCAGGTACTCGAAGATCCCGACGGCGGACTGCCCGTGGGCCAGCTGGTCTTCGCTGTAGTCGGCGGCGCCGGTGACCACCATTCCGCCGAAGAAGACAACGAAGAGCCCGATGTTGGCCAGCAGCAGCCCGCGTTCTTTAACCCACTTGCGCATTTGTTCTCCCGACTCTGGGTGGATGGTGAAGTGTTAGGCCGGTGCCGGACTAGGTCCGCCGGGCTTTGTGGCGGAGCCTGCCCGGGATTAGCACGAGGAGGACCAGCAGCACGGCGAGCAGCCCGCCGCCCGCGATCAGGCCCGCTGCCCGGCCGATGGCCACGTCAAAGACCAGCGCCGAGGTACCCACGCTGAGGAGTGCGACGCCGGCCAGGGCCAGTTTCGCGATCCGGTCCGCGCTGGCCACTAGGGTCTCCTTGAGGCCCTGCCGGAACAGCCGGCGGTGCGCGCTGACGGGCAGCAGGATCAGGGCGGTGGTGAGGGCTGCAAGGACCACGGTGGCGAGATAGAGCACCATTTCGAATCCGTCGAGGGTTGTGAAGCGGGCCTGGAAGGGAAGGGTCAGGAGGAAGCCGGCGAGGATCTGCACGCCCGTCTGGAGCACCCGGAGTTCCTGCAGCAGCTCCGCCCAGTTGCGGTCCATCTTCTCGTCAAAGGTTTCGTCCCGCCCCGTGCCCGGGGACCCTGCTGCGTCCGGCATCATCGCTCCTCATCGTGAAAATCGCCTCGGTACTAAGCTTACTGAGGATTTTTCGGGTACGGTGGAAATGCGATAGGGCCCGGCATGTTTGCCCGGCCCAATCCTCAGCTCCGATCATCCAGAATCGACCGGCCGAATGCCAGAAT
Source organism: Arthrobacter sp. 05L44 (assembly GCF_056397605.1). Lineage (NCBI taxonomy): Bacteria > Bacillati > Actinomycetota > Actinomycetes > Micrococcales > Micrococcaceae > Arthrobacter > Arthrobacter sp. 05L44. Next base: position 130,555 of record NZ_JBFTNS010000006.1, read on the forward strand.
GCAGGAGGAACGACATGACTCAGGACCAGCAGGGACACCCCATCGAAGAAGAAGCGGGCGGCTACGGGACGCCCACCGCCGAGCAGGAAGTGCCGGGCGGCGACGACAAGTCGTTTGCGCAGCCCCGCGACGAGGAGGCCTTTGATGCGGCCGGCCTCAACCAGGACAGCCCGGACGGCGAGACGTACCCGGCCGGAGCGCCGGACCTGAGCCAGTTCGGCGCCGAAGACCAGGACAGTGCAGGTGAACCCGGAGCCGGACGCTTCGGAGGGACGGAGGAACAGATGAACGCGGAAAACGAAAGCAGCGAGGCCGGATTCGAGCAGGGCAGCGCGGCAGCCGCCGAGCGCGGCGGTGCCGTTCCGTCCTCGGAGGCGGATATGGATGCGGCCAACACCGAGGAACCGGAACAGGAGCGCCCCTTCTCTTCGGAATCGGGCCAGGACGCGGCCGGCCTTCCCGACGGCAGCGGCACGGACCTGCCGGAGGAGAAATCACCGAAGGACCGCGGCCGCGACGACAAGGATTCGTTCGACGCCGGGTAATCCGCCGCCGAAACGCCGAAGGCCGGCCCCTCACACCATCTGGTGGAGGGGCCGGCCTTTTGTGTGCCGGCTGCCGCTTAGCGGCGCTTCTTCGGGGCGCGCTTCGCTGCGGCGTTCACCGCAGACTTCACTGCCGCCACCGCGGCGGCGTCGTCCGTTTCCGGCTCGGCCACGGTTCCGCGGGCCTTCGCGATGGCCTTCATGCCGTGGTAGATCACCAGCGCGGCCGCGGATCCCAGGGCGATGCCGGTGAACTTCAGGTCGCCGATGGTCCACGTGTAGTCCGCGATGCCCACGATCAGGGCCACTGCGGCGGTGGTGAGGTTGATGGGGTTCGAGAAGTTGACCTTGTTCTGCACCCAGATCTTCACGCCCAGGACGCCGATCATGCCGTAGAGCATAGTGGCGGCGCCGCCCAGGACCCCGGCCGGGACCGTCGCGATCAGTTCGCCGAACTTCGGCGAGAAGCTCAGTACGACGGCGAAGATGCCCGCCACCCAGTAGGCCGCCGTCGAGTAGACCTTCGTCGCGGCCATAACGCCGATGTTTTCGGCGTATGTCGTGGTGCCGGAGCCGCCGCCCAGGCCGGCGAGGACCGTCGCGGCGCCGTCGGCCAGCAGCGCGCGGCCGGACACGCCGTCGAGGTTCTGCCCTGTCATGGCGGAGACCGACTTCACGTGGCCGATGTTCTCGGCCACAAGGACCAGCACCACGGGCACGAAGAGGCCAACGACGCCGAGGTGGAACTCCGGGGTCTGGAAGTGCGGAAGCCCGACCCACGCGGCGGCGTCGACCTTCGCGAAGTGGATCTCGCCGCGGATCATGGCCACCACGTAGCCCACGATCACGCCGACCAGGATGCTCAGCCGGCCCAGGATGCCGCGGAAGAACACACTGACCACGATGATCACGGCGAGGGTGATCAGGGCGGTGATGGGGGCGGCGTCGAAGTTATTCTTGGCGGCCGGGGCCAGGTTCAGGCCGATGAGCCCAACGATGGCGCCGGTGACGATCGGAGGCATCAGCCGGTTGATCCACCCGGCGCCGAATTTCTGCACGATGGCGCCGATGATGGCCAGTCCGACGCCGGCCAGCACCACGCCGCCGAGCGCGCCCGCGATCCCATACTGCTGCTGCGACGCCATGATCGGGGCGATGAAAGCGAACGACGAGCCGAGGTAGCTGGGCACGCGGCCCCGGGTGATGACCAGGAACAGCAGAGTGCCGATGCCGGAGAAGAAGAGGGTGGTGGCCGGCGGCATGCCCGTGATGATCGGGACCAGGAAGGTGGCACCGAACATGGCGACAACGTGCTGCATGCCCACGCCGATGGTCAGGGGCCAGGCGAGCCGTTCATCGGGCCGGACAACCTCGCCGGGGCGGACGGACTTGCCGTTTCCGTGGATCTTCCATTTGGTGCCGAGCATGCTCATTGCAGCGAGCCTTTCAAGAATGTGTGGCGGGACCGGGAAGGAATCTTCCGGTGACACTTTACCGCGCCCGCAGGAGGCTCCCGACGCGGGTTCGGCGGCGCTAGAGTGGCGGAATGGCCGCACTGACTGCCCCGACGAAGCGCCTTCATACTGCCTGGCTCGCGGCTCACGCGGAATGGGGGCCGGGCCTGCACGAGGACGGTTTCGGGTTACTCCCGGACGACGACGTCGCGTCTGCAGCCGGGTTTGAGGCGTGGCTGGCACGGCTGGCCGGCGAGTCGGAGGACTGCACATACCGGTGGATCGTCGACGGCGGTGCGGTGCTCGGCGGGATTGCCCTGCGCCACGGCTCCGACGGGTTCGTGGAGCGGAACGGGCACATTGGGTACGGTATCCGTCCCTCCGCCCGGGGGCGCGGGCTGGGAACGTGGGCGCTCGGCCGCATGGTCGAGGAAGCGCGCTCGCTTGGCATGGACGGTGTTGTGCTGGTCTGCGAGGCCGGAAATCTCCCCTCGGCGAAGACTATTGAGCGGCAGGGCGGTGTGCGCGTGGGCCCGGAATCAGCCGACGCGTGGCGGTACTGGATCTCCATTACGTCCAATACTTCCGACGGCGGCTAGCTGGCTGCTGCGCCGGGTCCGGGCAGCGGGGATTTCATCAGCAGCAGGACCGCCTGCGGGTGCTTTTCAGACGTCCGGGGCGCCCGAACAAGCTGGGCCTCAAGCGTGAAGCCTTGTTCCGCGAACCGGGTGGCGACGTCGTCCGGAATGTGGAGTTCGGCCGTGAGTTCGACGTCGTGGCCGTAGGCGCGTGCCATAGTTCGGCGCCCGCTCCCTGCCTGGAATGCCAGCAACGCCCAGCCGCCCGGCCGGAGGACCCGCCAGAATTCACGGGCGATGCGCGGGAGCTCGGCAGGGGATGAGTGAATGATCGAGTACCAGGCGAGGACGCCGTCCGCAGCGGGGTCGGCGGCCGGGAGCCCTGACAGTTCACCCACCTCGAAAGCGAGCTCCGGGTGGTGCTCGCGGGCCACCCGAACCATCTCCGGCGACAGGTCCACGCCTGTAACTTGCACTCCCGAGCCGGTGAGGAGGGCGCTCATCCGCCCGGCACCGCAGCCGGCATCGATCACCCTGCGCTCCGGCGTCGAGCAGACCAGGGCAATGAATCCCTCAACCATCGCGAGGTCCAGCGGCGCCTCGAACGTGGCGTCCGGGAGGACCGTTGCATAGGACTCCGCCACGGCGTTGTAGGCGGACCTGATCTGGTCGAGAAGGTTCGGGTTTGCCATGGCCCGAGCCTAGCGGCGGCGGGCCGGATGCGGCCCCCTTTTCGCATGGAGGGCGGTGTCGCGCGTTATGGCGGAGCGGTGCCTTCCGGCTGGATGTACCGTGAGGTCCAATGCATACTTCGAAACTCCTTGAGGCCTACGACCAGCAACTGCGCACCGATGCGGAAACTCCCAGTGCGATCGCCGTCGAACGGCTGGGCCCACTTCGGCTCGTGACCTTCGCGGGCGCCCGCGGATTCGTGACCTACCAGGACCTGGCGGGCGCCAGCGCGGAAACGATCGCGGGGTGGGTGGCCGAGACGGCCCAGTTCTATCGCGCCGATCCGGACATTGTGCGGGTTGAATGGAAGACCCGCGGCCACGACCACGCGCCCGGACTTCACGAGGCGCTGCTGGAGAACGGGTTCGAACCCGACGAGACCGAATCGGTCATGATCGGACCCGCCAGCGCTCTCGCCGTGGAGGTGGCCTTACCGCCCGGAGTGACCCTGCGGCGCATAACGGCTGAGCCCGACATCCGCGCCATGAGCGCCATGCAGGACGACGTCTTTGGCACCCCCGCCTCGGAGGGCAATGCGGAGGCCATTCTGCGCCGGATGGCCCGCGACGACGGGATGGAATTGTGGGTGGGGGAGCATGGAGGGTGCATCGTCAGCGCCGGACGGTTGGAACCAGTGCCCGACACGGATTTCGCGGGAATCTGGGGCGGCGCCACCCGCCAGGAGTGGCGCGGGCGGGGCATCTACCGGGCGTTGACGGCAGCCCGTGCCCGCTCGGCGATGGCGTTAGGCAAGACACTCATTCACAGTGACTCGACTGAGTATTCGCGGCCAATCCTGGAGCGCTACGGCCTGGAACGGGTCTCGACGACGACGCCCTACCTCTGGCGGCGGTGAGCTCGGCGGCAGTTGCCGGTGCAGCCACCTTGGGGTGCGCCGCAGGAGCTGCGGCGACGGCATAGCGGCTCAGCCCGTCCTGCAGCTACGTCTGCGCGTCAGGCGGGGCGTGCGTCGTCGCCCGTCCCGCTTGGCGCCGGGCCGCGACATATCTGGCGATCAGCAGCACTCCGACGGGAACAAGCACGATCCCTGTGATGAGCCGCACCGCGTCGAGGGGCGTCCAGGTGAGGAAAATCATCGCCCAGACGAGCATGAAGATTCCAGCCGCCAGCTGAGGGATGGACGGATTCTTCACACGGATTCCCTCCTATAGGCAAGCGGCATTAGCGGTCCCAACATACTTGCCGTGGCGCTGCCGGGAAGCTGCGCCCTCCCGCGGGTTGCTGGGGCAGGGCCGGGTCGATGGCCGGTCTGGACTTCTTTTTAGGGTCGGAAGTGGTGGTTGCGTCGGGGTTGTTGGGTGGGGTCGAGGTGTGGTGGGTGGGGTGTACCAGGGTGTGCCGTTGTGGTTGTGGATGGTCCATTGTTCTTTGTGGATGAGGTGGTGGTGGTGTGAGCAGAGGAGGGTTCCGTTGTCGGTGCTGGTGGTGCCGCCGTGGGACCAGTAGGTGATGTGGTGGGCTTCGCACCAGGGGGCGGGGATGGT
>NZ_JBFTNS010000007.1:0-127763 GCF_056397605.1 Arthrobacter sp. 05L44
CCAGTGCCCCAGTGCCTTGAGCTGAGTAACATCTGCGCCCCACATAGCCATGTGACAATCTCCTTAGTTCACCGGACCCGATCACTGTCGGCATCCCCAACGGCCTCCGGCTGATCCGGAAGATCCAATACCTAGAACCTACCCTGCCCCGGAAAACACTGTCGATGGGCAGCACTCCCCATCCCGCCGCCGCCCCTGTTTAGCTGCCGAACCGCCGCAGCCGCAGCGAGTTGGCCACCACCAGGACGGAACTGGCCGCCATGGCCGCGCCTGCAATCATCGGGTTGAGCAGCCCCAACGCGGCGACCGGGATGCCCACGGCGTTATAGAAGAAGGCCCAGAAAAGGTTGGTCTTGATGGTGGCCAGAGTCCGGCGGGAGAGCTCGATGGCCTGGGCGACCTGTCCCAGTTCGTTGCCCATCACGGTCAGGTCCGCGGCTTCGATGGCGACGTCGGTGCCCGATCCCATGGCGATGCCGAGGTCCGCCTGGGCCAGCGCGGCAGCGTCATTCACGCCGTCCCCTGCCATCGCCACGGTGGCGCCGCCGGCCTGCAGCGTGCGCACGGCGTCCACCTTGCCCTGCGGTGAAACCCCCGCAAACACGTCCTCCGGCGCAATCCCGACCGCGGCGGCCACCTGGCCGGCCACGGCGGCGTTGTCCCCGGTCAGCAGGACAGGCCGCAGTCCCAGTTCGCGAAGCCGGGCGATGGCTGTCGCCGATCCCGGCTTGAGGGTGTCCCGCAGGCTGATAATTCCGGCAGGCGCGCCGTCCACGGCCACCCAGATGGCGGTCGCCCCGGTCTGTTCGGCGGCGGCCAGGGCCTCCTGCTGGGCTGCGGAAATGGTGGCGCCGTTTTCCCGCAGCCAGCCGGCGCGGCCCGCGGTGATGCGCCGCCCCTCCACGGTGCCGCTGACGCCGCCGCCGGGAGCTGAATGGAAACCGGCGACGGCGGGCAGCCGCGCGTCGTCGTCGTCCGCCTGAGCCGCGGTGAGCGCCGCCGCGGCGATGGCTCGCGCGATCGGATGCTCGGACGCGGCCTCCACCGCGCCGCCGAGCCGCAGGACGTCCGTCCCGCTGAACGGGGCGAGGGGGGTGACGCCGGAAACTGCCAGGTGCCCCGAGGTGACGGTGCCGGTCTTGTCCAGCAGGATAGTGTCCACGGTGCGGGTGTCCTCGAGGACCTGCGGGCCCTTGATCAGGATGCCCAGCTGGGCGCCCCGGCCTGTCCCGGTGAGCAGCCCCACCGGTGTGGCCAGGCCGAGGGCGCAGGGGCAGGCGATGACCAGGACGGCGACGGCGGCCGTAAAGGCGGCGCGCAGTTCGGTGCCGCTGATGTTGGGGCCGGCCGCGAGCAGCCATGCCCCGAACGTGACGACGGCCAGGGCGAGAACCACGGGAACGAATACGGCGCTGATGCGGTCTGCGAGACGCGCGATAGGGGCCTTGCCGGACTGTGCCTGGGACACCAGCCGGCCCATGTGGGCGAGGGTGGTGTCGGCGCCGACGCGCGTCGCACGGACAAGGATCCGGCCCGCAGTATTGATGGTGGCGCCGGTGACAGGACTGTCCGGGCCGACCTCGACGGGAACGGATTCCCCGGTCACCAGCGAGGCGTCGACCGCTGAGGAGCCTTCGACGACCACACCGTCGGCGGCAATTTTCTCGCCCGGGCGGACCACAATGATGTCGCCGGTCCGGAGCCGGTCCGCGGGGACCTGGAACTCCATACCGTCCGCGAGGACGGTGGCTTCCTTGGCGCCGAGGTCCAGCAGGGCCCTGAGTGCGTCGCCGGCCTTCTGCTTGGCGTTGGCCTCCAGGTAGCGGCCGAGCAGCAGGAAGGTGGTGACAACGGACGCGACTTCAAAGTACAGCCCGGCAGAGCCCGTGCCCTCCATGCCGGGGTGCTCGGTCAGGAGCGGATCGGCGATGAGTTGCCACGCCGAGAAGAGGTACGCGGCCGCCACTCCGATCGAGACCAGGGTGTCCATGGTGGACGCGAGGTGCCGGGCATTGATTGCGGCGGCGCGGTGGAACGGCCATGCCGCCCAGGTGACCACAGGCAGGGCCAGCAGGCCGGCGACCCAGCCCCAGTGCGGGAACTGGGCGGCCGGGATCATGGAGAAGGCGAAGACCGGGACGGTGAGGACCGCCGCGGCAACAAGCCGGGGTTTGAGGGCCGCGGCGTGGCCCGGGGCGAGCTCCCCGCCGGTGGCGGCGGGTTTCTGTGGCGGCCGGACAGTTGCCTTGTAGCCGGCGGCGTTGACGGTTGCGGTGATCTGGTCATCCGAGATGGCGTCCGGCACGGTGACCCGGGCGGATTCCAGCGGCAGGTTGACCACGGCCTGGACGCCGTCGAGCTTGCCGAGCTTCCGTTCGACGCGCCCGACGCAGGAGGCGCAGGTCATGCCCTCGATGTCGAGTTCGATCACCCTGGATCCGGGCACGTCCAGTAGTTCGGCGTTGCTCACGGTGGTCCCTTTCGGTCCGGCAGCCTCAGGCCTCGTTTGCGACCACCAGGTACCCGGCCTCGGCGACGGCCTCGCCGATTTCGGCGGCGGACAGGGCTTTGTCGGAGGTGATGGTGACTGTGGAGATGCCGCCGGCGTTGAGGGCGACGTCGACGCTTTCGACGCCGGCCAGCGCCTCGAGTTCCTCGGAGACCGAAGAGACGCAGTGCCCGCAGGTCATGCCGGATACCTCGACGATGGTGGAAACGGTGCTCATGGGGTCCTCCTCTGTGCGGGACTGGACGGGGTGCGCCAGTCCGATGGTGTGGTGGGTGGTGGTGCCGCTACCGCAGCAGGCGCCCGATGGCATCGGTGGCCTCCTTGACTTTGAGGTCAATGGCCTCGGCCCGCAACCCGGGATCCGGCTCTGCCGCCGCCCCCACGACGCAGTGGCCGATGTGCTCTTCGACGAGCCCCAGGCTGACCGCGTGCAGGGCCTTCGTGACGGCAGCGACCTGGGTGAGGACGTCGATGCAGTACTTGTCCTCATCGACCATCCGGGCGATGCCGCGGACCTGCCCCTCGATCCTCTTCAGCCGTTTCAGGTACGCGTCCTTGTTGGCCGTATACCCGTGCTGGTGCGGGACGGCACCCTGTTCCGGCTCGGTGATGGTGGGGTCGGGCGTGCTCATGCCACCAACATATACCCCCTAGGGGTATCAGGCAACCGTCTGCCGGGACGGAGCGCCGGCCGGAAAGTCCCCGGAAATTAAAGAGCTCCGGAGTGCGTTATTGGGGGATACGCACTCCGGAGCAGCTTATGGGGTAGGGGTTTCCCGCCTACGGATACAACCTTACTCGGCAGTAGAGACGATGCGCCAGCACCTCGAATAACTACTTTCGCTTTACTTTCTCCGGGGCCTTCACGGGCCCCCGTGGCGGTGGCCGGGCGCGGCGTCCCGCACCGGAACGATCAGGACCGGGCGCTCCTGGTGGTGGCTGAGCCACGCCGCCACCGAGCCGTTGAGGGCCGCGGTGAGCCGGTGTCCCAGGCCAGGCGCCGGCGTGCCCACAACGATCATTACGGCGCCTGCGTCGGCGGCCAGCCGGCCAAGGGCCCTGGCCGGATCCCCGGCAAGGGTCCGCAGGCTCCAATCCACACCGCGGCCCTCGCACACGTCGGCCACAACAGCGCGCAGCCGCTCCGTGGTGGCGAGGATTTCCGCGCTGTCGGCGCCCGGATGGAGGGAAAGGCGGTGGGCGGAGCGGGCCGGATCCCACTCGACGAGGTAGCTGGCCTCGTCCACGAAGGCGCAAACCAGCGGGGCGGCAAGGCGCGTGGCCAGGGTCGCGGCGGTTTCGAGCACCTCCGGAGGCTGGCCGGGGAGGACGCCGACCACCAGCGGAGCGGTGCCCGTTGGCTCGGCGGGCATGCCCCATTGTGGCTCGCGCCCTCCGGCCCGGGCTAGGGCCTTCCTGCCCGGTCGGGTCCCGCCCTCGAACGCCCGGGACCAGTGGCCCTTGCCCGGCCCAGGCGCCGGCTTTACCGTCGGGAAACAGGGGCACGGCAACGGAGAGGTGGCGGCGGTGGACATCTATATGTGGTGGCTGGACCTGGATCTTTCCAGCAAGGAGTGGCTGCGGGAGAACCTGCGCGCCGATGAACTCCCGCTGCAGGTTCTGCAGGGCATCGCGGAGGCCGGCGGCCCGCATCCGGACCGGCCCACCGGGGTGCTCAGTGCCGCGGACTGGGACTTCGTGGAGATCCAGTCCGAATTCGTCGATTGAATCCCCGCAAACCATTGCGGCCGCGGGACCCCGGTGGTTGCATGTAGGGCATGGCAACCGCAGAAAGTTATGTCCTGGCGATCGGCACCAAAAAAGGCCTCTGGCTGGCTACCAGCCCGGACCGCCGCACCTGGTCGCTGACCGGTCCGCATTTCCTCATGAGCGAGGTCCCCAGCATCGCCATCGACACACGCGAAGGCCGGACCCGCATCCTGGTGGGCGTCCGCTCGGAACACTGGGGACCCACTGTCTTCCACTCCGATGACCTCGGCGAAACGTGGACGGAGCCCGAGAACGGGGCCATCCAGTTCCCCCAGGGTACTGACGCGGCGCTCGAGCGCGTCTGGCAGCTGTACCCGGACGCGGAATCCCGGCCCGGCGTCGTCTGGGCCGGCTGCGAGCCTATTTCGGTCTGGAAATCGACCGACGGCGGCGAGCACTTTGAACTGAACCGTGGGCTGTGGGACCACCCGCATCGCAGCGAGTGGGGGGCCGGCTACGGCGGCGCCGCGGCCCACTCCATTGTTGTGAACCCCGACGGCGAAAAGGTGCACATCGCGATGAGTACCGGCGGGGTATACCGCTCACTCGACGGCGGCACGTCCTGGGAGGCGCGGAACAAGGGGATCTCTGCCCGCTTCAACCCCGACCCCTACCCTGAATTCGGCCAGTGTGTGCATAAGATCGCCGCCGACGCCTCCGTGGAAGGCCGCCTGTACGCGCAAAACCACCACGGCGTCTACAGGACTGACGACAACGCCGAGACATGGGAGTCGATCGCCGACGGGCTGCCGGCGGACTTCGGTTTCGTGATGCTGACGCACCCGCGGCGCGCGGGGACCGCATGGGTGATCCCACTGAAGGCCGACGGCGAAAGGATCCCGCCGGAGGGCAAACTTGCCGTGCACCGGACCGACGACGCCGGCGCCACCTGGAAGCGGCTGGACGCGGGCCTGCCGGAGTCCGAATACAACGTTGTTCTCCGTGATGCTGCCTGCGTCGACGGGGGAGAGCCCGCCGGGGTCTACTTCGGAACCCGCGGGGGTAGCGTCTACGCCAGTCATGACGAAGGCGAACACTTCACTGAGGTGGCCTCCCACCTGCCGGACGTACTCTGCGTCCGGGCCGCCGCCGTCGTCGGGGCACCCCTCGCCGGAGCCCAGCGGTCCGACGCCGCCTTTTCCGCCTAGGCGTTCCGTGGAGATTAGCGTCTTGTTGCCCAGCGTCCTCCAGCCGCTGGCCGGCGGGCAGTCCATCCTGACTGCACCCGCGGACAGTGCCGTGACGGTTCGGTGGCTGCTGGATTCGGTGGCGGGAGAGTTTCCCGCGTTGGCCAGGCGCCTGCGGGACGAAACCGGATCCGTACGCCGTTACGTGAATATATACGTCAACGGGAATGAAATCCGGCGGCTGCAGGGCCTGGCAACGGAAGTGGCGCCGGGCCAGGAGGTCCTGATCATCCAGTCCGTCGCCGGCGGTTAAGGCTCAGGCGACCCGCCAGAGGCTGCACTCATCCGTGTTGACCGCTTTGCGGGTGCCCGACTGCCGGTCCAGGATCCACACGACGCCGATCCCCGGTGCCGTCTCCTGGACGCGGCCGCGGCGGATCACGACGTCGTCGTAGTTCGGGCCGATCCGCAGCCGGGCTTCGATCTCATCGCCGCGATGCAGCTGGTCGAGGGCACGGATCCGGGTTATCTGGGCTTTGGCTTCCTTCAACATGGGGGCCTCCTGGACTGGAGCTGGCGCCTGCTCTTGCCGGCACTTCCAGTGTCCGGCGCTAATGTTGCCGCCGCGTTTCGGCCCGGTAAGGACCCGGTTAGTTTTCCGTGCCAAGGGATCGACGCCGGCGCCGGGCCACGCCAGAATGGGGCCTATGCAACTGCCCCTGATGCCCCCTGTCGCGCCGATGCTGGCGAAAGCCGTCCGCGACCTGCCCGAGGGGCCCATGAGCTTCGAGCCCAAATGGGACGGCTTCCGCTCCATCATCTTCCGCGACGGCGACGAGGTGGAGATCGGCAGCCGCAACGGAAAACCCCTGACCAGATACTTCCCGGAGCTGGTCGAGGCCCTGAAAATAAACCTGCCGCAGCGCTGTGTGCTCGACGGCGAGATCATCCTCGTGGGACGGGGCGGGGACCGGCTGGACTTCGATGCACTCCAGCAGCGGATCCACCCGGCGGCGAGCCGTGTCCGGCTCCTGGCCGGAGAAACGCCCGCCAGTTTCGTCGCGTTCGACCTGCTGGCCCTTGACGCCGAGGACCTTACCGCCCGGCCCTTCGAGGAGCGCCGGTCGACCCTGGAGCAGGTTCTGGCGGGCAGTGCTGCGCCTGTGCACCTGACCGCCGCGACCAGGGACCGGGACACTGCGGCGCAGTGGTTCCGGCAGTTCGAGGGCGCCGGCCTGGACGGAATCGTGGCCAAGGCCCTGGGCTCCAGCTACCAGCCGGACAAACGCACCATGTTCAAGGTCAAACACGAACGCACCGCTGACTGTGTGCTCGCCGGCTACCGGGTGCACACCTCCGGCCCGGACCGGATCGGCTCCCTGCTCTTAGGGCTGTACGACGACGACGGGAGCCTCGCCAACGTGGGCGTGGTGGGCGCGTTCCCCATGCAGCGCCGGCAGGAGCTGTTCGAGGAGCTCCAGCCGCTGGTCACCGATCTTGCCGGCCATCCCTGGGCGCCGGCCCAGCAGGAGGAGGGCGTCCGGACGCCGCGCAACGCCGAGGCAAGCCGCTGGAGTGCGGGCAAGAGCCTGGATTTCACGCCGCTGCGGCCGGAGCGGGTGGTGGAGGTGAAGTACGACCACATGGAGGGGCCCCGGTTCCGGCACACCACGCAGTTTGTCCGCTGGCGGCCGGACCGGGAGCCGGAGTCCTGTACCTACGCGCAGCTCGAAGAGCCGGTCAACTATGACCTCGCGGCTGTGCTGGGGGCGGGACGCGGCTAGCCGCGGCGTGACTGGGCGAAGAGCTGCCGCAGGGTGAAAAAGCAGCCCAGCGCGCTGAACAGCAACGCCATGAGGAACTCGCCCTTGTAGCCCTCGACGAGGTCGGCGTTGTTCGCCAGATTGTCGCCCAACAGCTCCCAGGCCCCGGGCTCGAACAGCAGTTCAACCGGTGACCCGCCAATGTAGTCGGCCAGGTCCAGCCAGATGCTGCCCAGGAACGACGCGAGCACGGTCACCGCGGTCACAGCCACCACCGCCCACGCACCGCGCCTGGTGATGGTGCCGCCCCGGCCCGCAGTACTGCCGGCGATGTACAGCCGCGCGGCTCCGGCGGCCGTCAGGAAGGCAACGATCGAGGCCATCCAGCCCAGCTTCCATAGGACCAGCCAAAGGGCGACGCCGGCCGGCACCATCGCCAGGGCAAAGACCACCCCGCGTACGGTGTTTTCCGGTGCAGCGGCCCGGACGGCGGGAATCGGGAAGGCCGGCGCCTGTGCCTGCCGGTGGCCGGGAGAATCCGGCCACGGCGCCCCGTCCGGCCAGTGCTGGCCGTGAACCGGCCGGGCGCCCCCAACGGACTCGGATTCATTTCTGGCGTCAAAATCTGAGCGCTCTGTCATCATTCCCCCAAATGAGATGAGTGATTCCGGTCCCCTCTGGGCCGGTAAATCCCGCTTAGTCTGGCACAACCCGGCCCGGAAATGATGATTTGCCCCGCAGCTATTACGGGACTGGCTACGCAGGGGCAGGCGGCACCGTCCATGCAGTGCACTGCCGGGCCGGTAAAACCGCTCTCTCGCTATAGGATTTCCCTGCGGGACCCATCCCGCCCACACGCCCGAAGGACACCATGCCACAGACCAATGCCGCGCAGGACGAATCCGTCCAGGCCGATGCCGCACAGGACTCCTCCGTCCAGCTCAAGCGCGCCGCCGTGATCATCAACCCCATGAAGTCCTCCGGCGAGGATTTCAAGGCCTCCTTCTACCGCCTCTGCGAGACGCAGGGCTGGGCGGAACCGCTCTGGCTGGAGACCACGGCCGAGGACACCGGCCTGGGCCAGGCGCGCGAGGCGCTCGAGGCAGGGGCCGACGTCGTTATTGCCGCCGGCGGCGACGGAACCGTGCGCTGTGTGGCCGAGGTCCTTGCGGGCACCGGGACCCCGATGGGCCTGGTCCCGATGGGTACGGGCAACCTGCTGGCCCGCAACATCGGGGTCGACATCACGGATCCGGTGGCCGCCAGCTACGACGTCCTGAACGGCTCCGACATCAAGGTGGACGTGGTGAAGGCACGCCTTGACCACTCCGAGGACGAGCAGGTCTTCCTGGTCATGGCCGGCCTTGGCTACGACGCGGCGATCATGGCGAACACCGTGGACGAACTCAAGGACCGTGTGGGCTGGCTCGCCTACGTGGAGGCCGGTATCCGGCACCTGCCCGGCAAGCCGGTGAAAGCCAGGATCAGCATCGACGGACAGCACCCGGTGCGCCGCCGGATCCGCAGCGTTATGGTGGGCAACTGCGGCAAGATCACCGGCGGCATCGAAGTCTTCCCTGACGCCAAGATCGATGACAACATCCTGGACGTCCTGCTCCTGGCCCCGGTAGGCAGGTTCGGCTGGTTCAACGTCCTCGCCGGCATGTTCGGCCGCAAGAAGGGCAAGAGCAAGGCCGTGGAGTACTTCGCCGGGAAGTCCGCGGAAATCAGCCTCGACCACGAGCAGGAGTTCCAGCTCGACGGCGACCACATTGGCAAGGCCAAGCACCTCATGGTTGAGGTGGAGCACGAAGCCCTGACGATCAGGATGACGAAGGCGGCCTAGCCCTCACCGCCGGGCCGGCCGCGCGCACCGCTGCCGCGCCCGGCCCGGTTAGCGGGAGCGTCCGCCGGTGAACTCCGCCGTCCGGCCAGGCTCTGCTCCCTCACGAGACCCCGCTCCCTCGCGAGACTCTGCGGCGGCGCCGTCGCTATCCGTCGCGACGCCAGCGCCGTCCGCGCTGCCGCGATCCGCCGCGCCCGCTCCGCTGCCGGCCAGCGACGCCAGCAGGTCCCGGATCTCCGCCAGCAACGCGGTGTCCGCCGGGATGGGCTTCTCCTCGGGTTCCGGGGCGGCCAGCCGGTGCTTGACCATCCGGTTGATCCTGTTCATCGGGGCCACAAAGATGAAGTACACCACCCCGGCCGTGATGAGGAACGTTACGAACGCCGTCATCACAGCTCCGATGTTCACGAAGGTCTTGGCGTTGCCGGGCCATACGGAAAAACCGAGGCCCTGGGTCTCCACGCCGCCCGCTGCCGCGATGATCGGGTTGACGATGTTGGTAGTGAACGCGGTGACCAGGGCCGTGAAGGCGGTACCGACGACGACGGCGATGGACAGTTCGATCACGTTGCCGCGAAGGATGAAGTCTTTGAATCCTTTGAGCATGGGTCCTCCGGAGTGAGCCGTACGGGTGGTTCAACCGATAGACGCTACCACCTCCGCCGCCGGCCCCGCCCTTCCGTTGAACGGAAGCCAAGGGGCCGCAGGCCACCGGGAAAGCATACGATTCAGCTGGATGCCAGTGCCGCCGTCGACCCCAACCGACTGCCAGGAAAGGCCGTTCCCGTCCGTGAAGGCTGCTAACTTCTTCGCCGAAATGTTCTCCGTGGCGCCAGCCAACAAGGACCACCAGGTCGCGATCCGCTGCGCCGTCGGTGTCTTCGTGCCGCTGATCACCCTGGTGCTTCTTGGCCGGCTGGATCTGGCCATTTTCGCTTCGTTCGGCGCCTTCACCGGTATCTACGGACGCAACGAGCCCCACGGCCGGCGGTTTGTCCTGCAGCTGCGCGCCGGCACCCTGATGCTGGCCGTGATGCTGCTCAGCGCGCTGACGGCCCGCGCCGGCACGGCCTTGGCGCTGACCCCCGGCGGCACCATCTGGCTGCAGGTCCTGGCGACCACCCTGGTGGCCGGCGGCTGCTCGCTGGTGGTGGCGTGGTGGCGGTTGCGCCCCGCGGGGTCGCTGTTCCATATCTTCGCGTTCGCGGCCATCGCCTCGATCCCCAGCCAGCCGCCGCTGTGGCAGGGCATGCTGGTGGCTGTCCTGACGGTGGTGTTCTCGCTGCTGATCGGTTTGTCCGCCCGCGTCGCGCCCAGCCGGCGGCAGCCGTGGGTGTGGTCGCCGCCGCCGCGCCTGAACGCCGCCGAACGCCGCGTCGCGGGCCTGGAAGCTGTGGGGTATCTGGTCGCCGCGGGCCTGGCGGGCAGCCTGGCCACGCTGGTGGGCGGAAGCCTCGGGTTCGGCCACAACTACTGGGCCATGGTGGCGGCCGTTGTGCCGTTGGTCGGGCACAGCACCCGGCACCGGATCAGCCGCGGGGTGCAGCGCATCATCGGCACGGCGTTGGGACTGGTGCTGCTGGCGGCGATCCTGCTGCTGCAGCCGGCCCCCTGGCAGACCGTCCTGGTGATCGCCGCGTGCCAGTTCGGCGCCGAGATGTTCATTGCCCGGCAGTACATGCTGGCGCAGGTGTTCGTCACCCCCCTCGCGCTGATCTCAACCCTCCTGGTGGCCCCGGTGCCCGCTGGAACGCTGCTGCGGGACCGCCTGATGGAGACCCTCATCGGAGCCGCCGTCGGCGTCGGCGTTGTGCTGGCACCCGCGCCGTGGCGGCGGATGGTCCCGCCGTCACGCGGGCGCGCCTGACCGTTCAATGGAAGACTGGCACCGTTAGGCACCAGTCGGGGCGGTCAACAGTGCGGAGGCGGGAAGCGTGGCAAATTCCGGGTCGGGGGATTCCGTGGTGGACCGCGTTGTCCGCCTGCTGGAGTCGTTCCCTGAGGGTTCGGCCCTGCCACTCTCCGATCTCGCCGACCGGGCCGGCCTTCCACTGACCTCGGCCCACCGGCTGGTCCGGCAACTGGCCGGGCACGGGCTGCTGGAACTCGGCGCCGGCGGGTCCGTCCGGCTGGGGCTGCGGCTGTGGGAACTCGTGAACCGGAATTCGCCCACCCTGGCCCTGCGGCAGGCTGCCATGCCGTTTATGGAAGACATCCAGCAGGTGCTGCACCAGAATGTGAACCTCGCCGTGCTGGACGGCTGGGATGCATTGTTCGTCGAGCGCCTCTCGCGGCGCGGCTCGGTGGTGAACCGGGCGAAGGTTGCCGGCCGGATGCCCGTGCACCTGTCCTCGGCCGGGCTGGCCCTGATGGCCCACCAGCCTGCCGCGGTCCAGGCGGAGTATCTTCGCCAGTTCAACGATCCTGCCGGCGCCCTCCGCCCCGGTGACGTCCGGCGCCTGCTGGGCGGAGCCGCCGCCGACGGGTTCGCCCAGTTGGCCGGGGTGGTCGATGCCGATACGTGGGGGATCGCAGTACCCGTGCGGGACGCCCGGAAGCGGACCGTCGCGGCCCTCGGCGTCGTGGTTCCACTGCAGGAAATGCGGCTGCAGGCGCTGGTGCCGGCACTGCAGACCGCGGCCCGCGGAATCGGGCGCCGGCTGGCCGATTCGCCATCGACAGCACCCCGGGCCGGGACTAGCCTTTAACCGTCCCAGCATGACCCGCCAAGGACGGTAGAGAGGTGTCCGATCATGGGAAACGCAGAGAATGTTGAATTGGTCCGGCGAGGATACGAGGCCTTCAATTCAGGGGATATGGCGACTCTTGTCGAGATCTTCGCGGAGGACGCAGTCTGGCACGTTGCGGGGAGCGGCGTGCTGTCAGGAACCAAGCAGGGCCGCGATGCCGTCCTGGCGTACTTCGGCGAGCTGGGCGCCCGCACGCAGGGCAATTTCCGGGCCGACGTTGAGGACATTGTTGGCGGTGACAAGCATACGGTAGCGATCCAGCGCACCCACGGCGAAGCCAACGGCAAGACCCTCGACATGGGAACCATCATCACGTTTGTGCTCCGCGACGGAAAAGTCGCTGAAGGCCGGGAGTATTTCGAGGACACGGCCAAAGCGGACGATTTCTGGACCTGAGCGAACCCCTAGGCCATGGCCGTGTGGGCGGCGCTGTGCGAGTCGATCGCCTTGGCGAAGCAGTACGAGTGGTCCAGGCCCACGTACGGTCCGAAGTTGGGGACCGGAGTGAAGCCTGAATTCTGGTAGAACTGCCGGCCGTCGGTCTGCACCGATCCTGCCTCGGCAGTGAGCGTGGTGATGCCCAGGGCGTGGGCGTGGCCTTCCAGGGCGGCCAGGATGGAGCTGGCCACTCCCGAGCCCCGCGTGTACGGCAGCACGTAGAGCCGCTTGATCTCGGCGGTGTGCTCATCAAGCAGCCGGAGGCCGCCGCAGCCGACGGGCTGGCCGGACGCCTTGTCGTGCGCCACGAGGAAGACCGCCGAGTCGGCTTCCGACGGCGGCGCCCCGGCCTCGTGTTCACCGTGGCCAAAGCGTGCATCCAGTTCCGCCTGCTGGGCAGCCCGCAGGTCGGCGCCCACCGGGTGCGACCAGGGGACCTGCCTGATGTTGAGACGCGGGTTGGTCTGCATCATTGCCTCGATTCGCCGAAGGGTTATGCAGACCTAGGCTAGGCAGGCGCCGTTTCCGTGGTGTTTCCGCCGCGTAAGGGGTGCGAGAATTCCCGGCCCCCGGCCGTGGGCACGCGGCCCCGGCTCAGCTCAGGCGGGGCGGCCCGTGGGGTCTTCGGCCGTCGGGTCCGCCAGGGCGAGGCCACCCACCGGGCTGTCGTCCCAGTGGATCAGCCGCCACCCGGCGTCGGGATCCCCTTCGAGGGCCACGATGCCGGTGTTGGCGAGCACGTGCCGCGCGGCGAACTCTGCCCCGACATTGCCGGCGCGCAAACCGGTCCAGACGCGGATTGCGGCGCCGTGGCTGACGACGGCGACGGCGTCGTCGTCCCCGCGGCCGGCGGCAGCCGCCGCGATCCTGGCGATGGACGCGTCGTACCGTTCGAAGAAGTCATGGCCGCTGGGCCCCGCTGGCATCCGCCGGTCGAGGTCACCCGCGGCCCAGGCAAACACGGTGCCCAGGTAGCGCAGGTGGGATTCGCGGTCGGTGAGTTTCTCCAGCGCACCGGCCTCGATTTCCCGCAGGCCTTCCAGCACCTCGATCTCCAGGCCGCGGGCGGCAGCGAGCGGCGTGGCGGTGAGCTGGGTGCGCAGCAGGGTCGAGGCGTAGAGCAGGCCTATCCGCTGGGTGGCCAGGGAGCGGGCCAGGGCGGCCGCCTGGCGTTCACCGAGTTCCGTCAGGCCGGGCCCGGGGTGGGCCGTATCCAGTTGCCCCAGGACGTTGCCCGGAGTCTGCCCATGGCGGATCAGCAAAAGCCTCATGCCAGCGAGTTTACCGGCGGGGAAGCGGGCCCGGGCGGGCATTACCTAGGGGATCAGGACGGTGGCCTGGATCGGGGCGTGGTCGCTGGGATAACGGTCGCCGAGCCGGAACGTGTTGACGGCGGCCTCGGCAACGTGGATGTCAGGGGTGACGGCGATCCAGTCGATGCGCCGTTCGCCCACCACCGGGTCCTTGTAGTTGGGGAAAGTACCGTAGGCCGGGGTCAGGCGTTCCTGCGCGACCGTCCATGAGTCACGGAACGCGCCGCTGTCCACCAGTGTGCTGTACGCCCCGGAGGCGCCGGCGTCGGCGTTGAAATCGCCCATCAGGACGGTGGGGAGGCCCTGTTCAAAGCGCGTGGCGTGGTCCACGAGGGCCTCGGCGCTGCGCAGCTGGGCGTTCTCCGATTCGTGGTCGAAGTGGGTATTGACCACCATTAGCTCGCGGCCGGTGCGGTTGTCCTCGAACCGGCCCCACGTGGCGATCCGGGTGACGTTGTTCCCCCAGGTCGCCGAGCCGACCACCGCGGGGGTGTCCGACAGCCAGAACTGGTCCCAGTCCCGCAGCGTGAGGCGGCGGGAATCGAAGAAGATGCTGGAGTGCTCGCCGGCGCTGCCGCCGTCGCGGCCATGGCCGATCATCCGGTAATGCTCGGGGAGGGCCTCATCGATGACGGCCAGCTGGTGCTCGAGGCCCTCCTGGATGCCCAGCACGTCGGGCAGCTCCTCGGCCAGGACGGCCTGCAGGGCGGGAATGCGCTCCGGCCAGTAGTCCGCCTCGCCGGGAAGGGCCGCCGGGATGTCGCAGCGGATGTTGAAGCTCATCAGGCTCAGCCCGGCCGCGCGGGGGTCGTCGGGATCCGGGCGTGGGCCTGGTCCGGGGTCCGTGTCGGCGGCCGGACGGGGGCCGGCCGGAATAGTCCGTGCTCTCGACTCAGTGTCGGTCGGCAAGGGGTCTCCTCGTGTCGGTAACAGTCCCAGCTTTCCCCCGGAAGCTGGCCGGTCCTCGACGGCCGCGTAAACGGCGGCCTGCCGGAAGGTTAAATCCGAGTGGCTGCGGCTACGCCAGGTGGTCGACCAGCTTCTCCGCGATGCCGGTGTACTTGCCCGGGGTCAGGGCCAGGAGCCGGGCTTCGGCGTCCGCGGACAGCCCCAGGCCCTGCACGAATTCCTGCATCCGGGCGGCGTCGACGCGCTGGCCGCGGGTCAGGTCCTTGAGCCGTTCGTACGGGTTTTCCATGCCTTCGACGCCGGCGATCGCCTCGGCGCGCATCACCATCTGGATGGCCTCGCCGAGGACCTCCCAGTTGGTGTCCAGGTCCTTGGCCAGCACGGCCTCCGCGACGTCCAGGCGGTCCAGTCCCTTGGCCACGTTGGAGATGGCCAGCAGGGAGTGGCCGAATGCCACACCGATATTGCGCTGCGAGGAGGAGTCCGTGAGGTCGCGCTGCCAGCGCGAGGTCACCAGGGTGGAGCCCAGCACGTCCAGGAGCCCGGAGGAAATCTCCAGGTTGGCCTCGGCGTTCTCGAAGCGGATCGGGTTGACCTTGTGCGGCATGGTCGAAGACCCGGTGGCTCCGGCGACCGGAATCTGCGCGAAGTAGCCGATCGAGATGTAGCTCCAGATGTCGGTGCAGACATTGTGCAGGATGCGGTTGAAGCGTGCGACGTCGGCGTACAGCTCGGCCTGCCAGTCGTGGCTTTCGATCTGGGTGGTCAGCGGGTTCCAGTCCAGGCCGAGCGTCTCCACGAAGCTCTTGGCGACCTGCTCCCAGTCGGCGCCCGGTACGGAGGCGACGTGTGCGGCGTAGGTGCCGGTGGCGCCGTTGATTTTGCCGAGGTATTCGGTCCGGGCGATGCGGTCCAGCTGGCGGGTCAGCCGGTGGGTGATCACGGCCAGCTCCTTGCCCAGCGTGGTGGGGGTCGCCGGCTGGCCGTGCGTGCGGGAGAGCATCGGAACCGCACGGTTGGCTTCGGCCATCGAGCTGATCTGGGCGACGAGCTTGCGGGCTGCGGGCAGCCACACGTCCTCGACGGCGCCCTTGACCCCGAGCGCGTAGGAAAGGTTGTTGATGTCCTCCGAGGTGCAGCCGAAGTGCACCATGGCCGTCAGGTGTTCGATCCCGATGCCCGGCAGCCGCCGGCCGATGTAGTACTCCACCGCCTTGACGTCATGCACGGTGACAGCCTCGATCTCGGCCAGCTCGGACACAGACGCGGCGTCGAATTCGGTAACAATGGCGCGCAGCTGATCCTGCTGTGCGCTTGTCAGCGGGCCGGCTCCGGGCAGCACGTTGTTGCTGGTCAGGTGGATGAGCCATTCAACTTCGACGGCGACCCGGTCACGGTTCAGGGCGGCCTCGGACAGGTAGTCAACCAGCGGGGCGACCGCCGACTGGTAGCGGCCGTCCAGCGGGCCGAGCGCGATCTGGTGGTCGGACGCGGCAAGGGCCAGGCGTCCGGAAGGCGTGCGGGTCTCAGCTGTGGCGGCAGTTTCAGGCATGGTCCAATTCTTTCATGAAGTCCCGCCGGGCCTGAAGCGGGCCGTTGCGTATGACATCCAGCAGAGTGCTTTCCGCTCCCCAACCCCCGCCCGAGGAAGGTTTTCCACATAGTGTCCCGGCCGCCTTATCCCGGCCCACACCCGGGACCTAACGTCGAATCACCAATAAGACGGCGAGGGAAGGTAGCTAACCATGAGCGCCACAGTTACGGCCGCAGAGGCTGCAGCGTGCGCCTCCCGAGGGTACGAGGTGCAGGAACTGGCGGCCAGGACGGTGTCCTGCGCCGAGCAGGCCGGGGAGGCCCTGGCCCGGCTCAGCCAGCTTGAACTTCACGGCTGGCAATCTCCGGCCGGCCGCGCCTACCGCGTCACGATGTCACTGGAGGCGGCCTCGTTGCGCCGGGCACGTGACCACCTGCAGGACGCGGCCGGCGTGGTCCTGCGGCATGCCGGGAACGTGGTGCTCTCCTCCGGACGTGCGGGCTACTGATGGCGGAAGTAACGCCGTCCGGGTCCGGCGAGGTTCCACGTCCTGCTCCGCCGCGGCCCGACGGGATGCTGCAGATCCGGGGCGGAATCGGCGGCGTGAGTTTCCAGTTCGAGGAGCTGCTGGCGGGCGCGGCTGCCCTGGATGGCATTGTGCGCCAGCTTTACGCCGTGGAGGCCGGAGCCGACGCCGTGCGCCGGGCGCTCTTCGACTACCAGCAGGATTCCTACCGCAGCGGCAGCGATGCCATCATCGCGGTAGGCGAGGCCGGGCGGGACGTCGGCGCCGTGCGGGCCGAGCTGGAACACATCGCGAATGGGGTCCGGGCCAGTCACCGGGAGTACGAATACACCGAGTCCCGTAATGCCCTGCTGCTCCGGCTGGGCATCTCCGCCCCGGGCTACGGCTCTGCGCCCGGGCTCTTCGAACTCCCGGGAGTCCGCGACCAAGTGGAACGCGGCGTTGCGATGGCGCCGCGTGGGCTGGCGCTGCTCCTGGGCCTGCAGTTCCCGCTCGCCGGTGCCATCTATGCGCTCGGCGGCCCCGCCGACGTCCGGTCAGCCGTCCGGGACCTCGCCAACACGCCGGGGCTGGGATTCCTGAAACCACGCCCGGTCACCGTCGTGGGCAGCGATACAACGGTGGCCGACGTCGACGTCTCCCCGGCCGGATTGCTGCGGCGGGCCGGGGCTGTGGGCCGGAACAGCGGTGACATCGAGGTGATTCGGATCGACGGCGGGATCCGGCGCGCCTGGGTGCTCATCATCCCCGGGACGCAACTGGGCGGACTGCCGGCGGGATCAAACCCCTTCGACACGGCCGGTATCGCCGAGGGGCTTGGCTACGACTCGGAAGCGACCAGCGTGGCCATCCGGCAGGCTATGCGGGAGGCAGGAGCGGAAGCTGGCGAGCAGATCGCAGTGGTCGGCTACAGCCAGGGCGGAATTCACGCCATGAACCTCAGCCGGGACAAGGCATTCCTGTCCGAATTCGACCTCAAGTACGTCCTGACCGCCGGCTCACCGGTGGGCGGCATTACCCCGGAGCCGGGGATCAGCAGCCTGCACCTTGAACACCAGCACGACTGGGTGCCGGGGGCCGACGGGCAAGCCAACGCCGACACAAAGGACCGTGTCACGGTCACGCTGACCAACGACCTCGCACTGCCTCCGGAGCAGGGGTTTGGCCTCGGACCGGGCCACAACCTTGAAAACTACGCAGAAGGGGCCGAAGCCGTTTCGGCCAGTACGGATCCCTCGTTGCAGGCTTCCACTGCCGCGCTCGCCGGTGTGGTGGGTGCGGGTGGCCGCGCGACCGTGACGCGCTTTTCCCTGCGGCGCGAACTGCCGCCCGCGAAGGGCGTCGTGACGGCTCCGGGCCCGGGCCCGGGCCGCGTTGTCACCGGCCCGTCC
The DNA here is from genome assembly GCF_056397605.1 of Arthrobacter sp. 05L44. Taxonomy (NCBI): domain Bacteria; kingdom Bacillati; phylum Actinomycetota; class Actinomycetes; order Micrococcales; family Micrococcaceae; genus Arthrobacter; species Arthrobacter sp. 05L44. The sequence continues at coordinate 17,877 of NZ_JBFTNS010000007.1, forward strand.
TTGGCACCGCCGGCGGCGCGGCCTGGCCTGCCCTCGGCCCGTCCCGCGCCGCGCTCCGGGCAGGCCCCGCAGCCTGTGCCGGCCGGGGTGCCGGGTTAGCGCCGGCGGCCGCCCGGAAGCCGGCCTGCCACTAGGGAGACCACCGTGATGATGATGGCAGCGAGGACAGCGGTCCAGAAGAACGAATCAATGGTGAAGTGGACCGGAGTGTAGGCGCTCAGCCAGGAGGTGATGTAAAGCATCGCGGCGTTGATGACAATCGTGAACAGGCCCAGGGTGAGGATGGTGAGTGGCAGCGAGAGCAGGCTGACCAAGGGCTTGACCAAGGCATTGACCAGCCCGAAGATGAGCCCGATGAACAGATACGCCAGGATGATCCCGATCGTGTCCGTGCCCTGGGTGACGCCGCTTTTGGCCACGGCACCCGTGGTTGCGGTGGTGGAGATGTCCAGGCCGGGGAGGATCCAGCTGGCGATCCACAGGGCCAGTGCATTGACGATGACCCGCACGAAAAGTGAGCGCATGGCCCCATGCTGTCACATGATCCGTTGTGCCGGCAGGAGGGCGAAGTAGGCTAAGAAGCATGACTTCATCAGACAACCAGGCCGGCGAGATCCGCCCGCGGCCGGTAGTAGACCTCCTTCCCCGCTACGCGGCCGGCAAACCCCCGGTTCCGGTCGAGGGGCTCGTGAGCTACAAACTTTCCTCCAATGAAAACCCCCTGCCCCCGATTCCTGCAGTGCAGCAGGCCATCGCAGCGCAGACAGACTTCAACCGGTACCCGGACCCCCTGAGCAGCAAGTTGCGCGGGGCGCTGGCAAGCTTCCTGGACGTTCCCGCCGAGGACATCGTCACGGGTGCCGGCAGCCTCGGCGCCCTGAACCAGCTTCTGGCCACGTTCGCAGGCCAGAACGACGACGGCAAGGCCGACGAGGTGATCTACGCCTGGCGGTCCTTCGAGGCTTATCCAATCAGCGTTGGTCTTGCCGGTGCCGAGAGTGTCCAGGTCCCGTTGCTGGCAGACGGCCGGCACGACCTCGACGCGATGGCTGCTGCCGTGACCGCGCGCACGAGGGTGATCCTGCTGTGCACCCCGAACAACCCCACCGGGCCCATCCTCACCACGGGGGAGACCGAGCGTTTCCTGGCAACCGTCCCGTCGGACGTTGTGGTGGTCATTGACGAGGCCTACCAGGAGTTTGTCCGGGCCCAGGACGCCGTCGACGGCATCGCGATGTACCGCAAACACCCGAACGTCGTGGTGCTCCGCACGTTCTCCAAAGCGCACGGCCTGGCCGGCCTGCGCGTGGGTTACAGCGTGTCGCGCCCCGAGCTCACCCAGCACCTGCGCGTCACGGCTACACCCTTCGCGGTATCCCAGATTGCCGAAGTCGCCGCCGTCACCTCGCTGGAGCATTTTGACGAGGTTGTAGAAAGGGTACAAAGCCTGGTGGAGGAGCGCGATCGCGTGACGGCCGGGCTGCGGGATCTGGGATGGTTCGTTCCGGACGCCCAGGGGAACTTCGTCTGGCTCAATCTCGGCGAAAACAGCGCCGAATTCGCCGCACTGGCGGGGGAGCGGGCGCTGTCCGTGCGGGCCTTCGGCAACGAAGGGGTCCGCGTTAGCATCGGCGAATCCGAGGCCAACACGCGCTTCCTGGAATTGTGTGCGATCTATACAAAAGGCCCGCGGCGTTCCTAGCGCTTAACATGACGCCCGCCGGGAACCCGCTACGGATAAAGTAGGGACGAGTAAGCCAAAATATATGCCGGATCAGGAATGTATTCCTGATCCGGCATATATCCCAGCTATTGCGACGCATGCGAGTGCGGCAGGCAAGGAGACGGTATGGGCGCCACACATCTGCCCGCTACCGAGTTCGATGGAACCGACGTGGACGACCAGCGCGAGGCGCAGGCCGAGGCTGTGCTGGGCGACCCGGACGTGCCGATGGTCCAGCTCCTGGGCCCGGACGGGACCCTCGGCTCCGATCCGGTGTTTTCCGAGTACGCAGCCCGCCTTGATGCCGGCAAACTCCGCGGTTTCTACGCCGATATGGCCAAGATCCGGCGGTTCGACGTCGAAGCCACCGCGCTGCAGCGGCAGGGCCAGCTGGCGCTCTGGGTGCCGCTGACCGGCCAGGAGGCGGCGCAGATCGGTTCCGGGCGGGCGAGCCAGCCGCAGGACTACATCTTCCCCACTTACCGGGAGCATGGGGTGGCGCTGACCCGCGACGTCGATCTCGCCGAGCTGCTCCGGCAATTCCGGGGTGTGTCCAACGGCGGCTGGAACCCCAAAGACACCAACTTCCATCTCTACACGCTGGTCCTCGCCGCGCAGACCCCGCACGCCGTCGGCTACGCCATGGGCATCCAGCGCGACCAGAAGCTGGCCGCAGCCAACGCGGCCGCCGGGGATGGTGCGCCGGCCGCGGCGGCACCCAAGGCCGCCGTTATGGTCTACTTCGGCGACGGCGCCAGCTCCGAGGGCGACGTCCACGAGTCCATGGTTTTCGCTTCCTCGTACAACGCCCCTGTTGTGTTCTTCTGCCAGAACAACCACTGGGCCATCTCCGTGCCCACAGCCGTGCAGACCCGCATTCCGCTCTCCAACCGCGCCAAGGGCTACGGCTTCCCGGGCATCCGGGTGGACGGCAACGACGTGATCGCCGTCCATGCCGTGACCGAATGGGCCCTGGAGCGCGCCCGCGAAGGCAAGAGCCCGGTGCTGATCGAGGCCTTCACCTACCGCGTCGGCGCCCACACCACGGCCGATGACCCCACGAAGTACCGCCCCTCGGAGGAAGAGGACAGCTGGCGCGCCAAGGACCCGCTGGAGCGCCTGGAAAAGTACCTTCGGGCCCAGGGCCTGGCCGATGACGCGTTCTTCGAACAGGTAAAGGCCGACGGCGACGAACTCGCAGCTTATGTGCGCCGGACCATCCATGACCTCGGAACCCCGGACATCCGGACGGCCTTCGCCAACACCTATGCCGAGGCCCACCCGCTGGTGGCCGAAGAGCTGGCGTGGTTCGAGGAATACAGTGCAGGTTTTGCCGATGAGACCGGCGCCCCCGGGCAGCAAGCAGCCGAGGCCGACACGGAGGGGGCGCAGCGATGACCACCATGACCATTGCCAAGGCCATCAACGAGGGCCTGCGCGCGACCCTGGCCAACAACCCCCGCACCCTGCTGATGGGCGAGGACATCGGCCCGCTGGGCGGCGTTTACCGGGTTACCGACGGACTCATCGGCGAATTCGGTGCAGACCGCGTGGTGGACACCCCGCTGGCCGAGTCTGGCATTATCGGTACCGCGATCGGCCTGGCGCTGAGCGGCTACCGGCCGGTCTGCGAGATCCAGTTCGACGGCTTTGTCTTCCCCGGCTTCAACCAGATCACCACCCAGCTGGCCAAGATGCACTCGCGCAGCAACGGCAACCTCACCGTCCCCGTGGTGATCCGCATCCCCTACGGCGGCGGCATCGGCTCGATCGAGCACCACTCGGAGTCGCCCGAGGCGCTCTTCGCCCACACCGCCGGGCTGCGAATCATCACCCCGTCCAACCCGCAGGACGCCTACTGGATGATCCAGCAGGCCGTCGACTGCCTGGACCCCGTGATCGTCTTCGAGCCGAAACGGCGGTACTGGCTCAAGGGCGACGTCGACACCGCCTCCCCCGGCCAGTCCGACGACCCGTTCAAGGCCCACGTGCTGCGGGCCGGGACTGAGGCGACCGTCGTGGCCTACGGCCCGCTGGTGCCCGTCGCCCTCGCGGCGGCCGCAGCCGCGGCCGAGGACGGCCACAGCGTCGAAGTCATCGACCTGCGCTCCATCTCGCCCATCGATTTCGACACCGTCACGGAGTCTGTCCGGAAGACGGGACGGCTGATCGTCGCCCACGAGGCACCCACGTTCGGAGGCATCGGCGGCGAGATCGCCGCCCGGGTCAGCGAACGTGCGTTCCACTCCCTGGAAGCCCCGGTCATCCGCGTCGGCGGCTTCCATATGCCGTACCCGGTCGCCAAAGTGGAGGAAGACTACCTGCCGGACATCGACCGCATCCTAGAGGCGCTGGACCGCGCCCTCGCCTACTGACGGGGATTTCCATGACCGTGAACAAGTTCAACCTTCCCGACGTCGGCGAGGGCCTCACCGAAGCCGAAATCGTGTCCTGGAAGGTCAAGGCTGGCGACACCGTGGCCGTCAATGACGTGCTGTGCGAGATCGAGACCGCCAAGTCCCTCGTCGAGTTGCCGTCCCCGTACGCCGGAAGGGTCGCCGAACTGCTGGTCGCCGAGGGTGTCACGGTGGACGTCGGCACGCCGATCATCAGTGTTTCCGACGACGCCGGTGCACCCGCCGCGCCGGTGCCCGCCGTCCAGCCCGCCGCTTCCGCCGCGCCCGCCGCGCCGGCGCCGGCCGCGCCCGCCGTCGAACCTGCGCCGATGTACGGAAAGCTGGAGGCTGACACCTCCGACGCCGGTGCCCCGCCTGCCGGCGGTCCGCTGGTCGGGTCCGGGCCCAAGGCCGACGCCGTCAAGCGGCGCCGCAGGATCTCCGCCGCAGCCCCAGCCCCGGCAGCCCCAGCGCCGGCCGCCGTCGAGCCCCGCGCTGTCGACGCCGTCGATGCACACGACATCCGCATCAGCCCGGAAGCATTCGCCCCGGCGGCCGCCCCGGCAGCCGTCCCGTCAGGCGCCGTTGACCCGCGACCGACGCTGGGCGGCGCCATCACCGGACTCGTGAGCCGCGTCCTGGCCAAGCCCCCGGTCCGCAAGATCGCCCGGGACCTCGGCATCGATCTGGCCGACGTGGTGCCCACCGGCGCCCGCGGCGAGGTCACGCGGGAGGACCTGGTGAGCTACCAGGCGCAGCGCGACGCCGAACTGGACCAGGCGGATTCGTTCTGGGGCAAGACCGGCCGCCCCCAGGAGCAGCGGATCGAGCGAATCCCGGTCAAGGGCGTCCGCAAGGCCACCGCCCGGGCCATGGTGGAGTCGGCGTTCGCCGCCCCGCACGTAAGCATCTTTGTCGACGTCGACGCGAGCCGCACCATGGAGTTCGTTAAGCGGCTCAAGGCCTCCCGCGATTTCGAGGGCATCAAGGTCTCGCCCCTGCTGATCCTTGCGAAGGCTGTTATCTGGGCGGCGGCGCGCAACCCGAGCGTCAACGCGAGTTGGGTGGATGCCGCAGACGGCAGCGACTCGGCCGAGATCCACGTCAAGCACTTTATGAACCTCGGCATCGCCGCCGCGACGCCGCGCGGCCTGATGGTGCCGAACATCAAGAACGCGCAGGACCTCTCGCTGAAGGAACTCGCGCTCGCTCTCAACCAGCTGGCCACCACCGCGCGGGCCGGGAAGACCCAGCCTGCGCAGATGAAGGGCGGCACACTCACGGTCACCAACATTGGGGCCCTGGGCATCGACACCGGCACGCCGATCATCAATCCCGGCGAAGTGGCCATCGTGGCGTTCGGGACTATCAAGCAGAAGCCCTGGGTGCTGGATGGCGAGGTGATCCCGCGCTGGATCACCACCCTTGGCGGCTCGTTCGACCACCGCGTGGTGGACGGGGACCTCTCGGCCCGCTTTATGGCCGACGTCGCCTCCATCCTGGAAGAACCAGCACTGCTGCTCGACTGACGCCGGCGCTCTTAGCCGGAATACGCCGCGAGCAGGGTGGCCATGCCGGGGCTGCCGCCCAGCCCGGCAGCCACGATGGCCGCGACGAACACCAGGCCGGCCAGGCCGAAGCTGACTGCCGTCACTCCGGTGAGGAACTTCCAGTCCTCGCGCAGGATGCTCCGGACCGTGTCCGGCATCCGCAGAGTGGGGGAGATCAGGTTGGGGGCGCTGTCGACGGATCCGTCGTCGAGGTAGGCCACCACCCGGCCGGCGGCGCGGTCCACCCGCATGGTGCTGATGTGGTTTCCGTGCCGGGCCAGCAAAATGTCGTGCCCGACCAGCTGGCGGCGTTGAAGGATTGGCAAGGGCTCTCCCGGGATTAGGGCGGGTAGGACTGTCCGCGCCATCGGGGGCACTCCCCATTTTACCGCCGCGCCGTGGCCCGGACGGGCCCAAAACCGGTGAGGCTGCCCACCCCGGGGCGTGACGGGGGTCAAATCGGGGGCAACCCTGTCCCGAACCGGCAGGGCGGCACTAGAGTTGCACCAGCCGCCGCCGAGCCGGCGAACGCCGATCAAAGGAGATGTTGCGTGTTCTCGAGCCCGTTCCCCGCCGTTGAGATTCCCAATGTCAGCCTCTACGACTACCTCTTCGGCGGTCTGGCGGAGGAGGACCTGGACCGCGTCGCCGTCGTGGACGGAGCCAGCGGTGCGGAAACAAGCTACCGTGTCCTCCGGGACCGGGTGGACGCGCTGGCCGGAGCCGTGGCCGCCCAGGGGCTGGGCATCAACGGCGTGGCCGCTGTTCTTTGCCCGAACATTCCGGCCTTCACCGTGGTCTTCCACGGCCTCCTCCGGTCCGGAGCCACCGTCACCACGGTCAACTCGCTGTACACCGCCGATGAGATCGAAAAACAGCTCACCGACGCCGGAGCCAGCTGGCTGTTCACCATCTCGGCCCTGCTGCCCGCCGCCAGCGAGGCCGCCGGCCGGGTCGGCATCCCCGCCAGCCGCCTGGTGGTGCTCGACGGCGCCGAGGGCCACCCGTCGCTTGCGGACTTGCTGGCCAGCGGCGCGCCCGCGCCGGACATCAACTTCGATCCGGCCACCCACATCGCCGTCCTGCCCTACTCCTCCGGAACCACCGGCCGGCCCAAGGGTGTCATGCTGAGCCACCGGAACCTTATGGCCAATGTGGAGCAATCCCGCGGGCTGCTCCGGGTCAGTCCGGATGACCGCCTCCTGGCCCTGCTGCCGTTCTTCCACATCTACGGGCTCACGGTGCTCCTGAACCTGGCCCTGAGGGAACGCGCCCGGCTGGTCACCATGCCCAAGTTTGATCTGGCGGAGTTCCTCCGGATAGTCCAGGACCACCGGTGCAGCTACCTCTTTATTGCCCCGCCGGTGGCGGTCGCGTTGTCCAAGCACCCTTTAGTGGCCGATTACGACCTCAGCTCGGTCCACACCACGCTCTCCGGCGCCGCGCCGCTGGACGGCGAACTGGGGACGCGGCTGGCTGAACGGCTCGGCTGCCGGGTGCTCCAGGGCTACGGGATGACCGAGATGAGTCCCGTTTCGCACCTCATTCCGGTCGATGCCACGGACGTGCCCGTCAGTTCCGTGGGGTACACGGTGCCCAACATGGAGTGCCGGCTCATCGACCCGGCCACCGGCGGCGAGATCGAGGTACCGGCCGAGGGGACAAGCGACCCCGGCCACTTGCTGTGCCGCGGGCCCAACATAATGCTGGGCTACCTGAACAGGCCCGAGGAAACGGCAGACACCCTCGATTCCGACGGCTACCTGCACACCGGCGACATCGCCACTGTCCGGGCAGACGGGGTGGTGACGATCGTGGACCGGCTCAAAGAGCTCATCAAATACAAGGGCTACCAAATCGCCCCCGCCGAACTTGAGGCCCTCCTGCTCACGCACCCGGGCATTGCCGACGCGGCGGTGATCGGAACCCTCGACGCCGACGGCCAGGAAGTGCCGATGGCCTTTGTGGTGCGCCAGCCTTCGCCCGACGGCGAGCACCTGGACGAGGCGGCAGTGGAGGAATTCGTGGCTGCAAGGGTGGCGCCGTTCAAAAAGATCCGGCGTGTCGAGTTCATCGATGCCGTGCCCAAGTCGGCCTCCGGGAAGATCCTGCGCCGGATGCTTAAAACGGCAGAGCCGGCGCCGCAGCCCTAGGGCCGCGGCGCCGGCTCTCCGGCCGGTCCCTTCCTAGTCGGAAGTGTCGGTCTTGGCGATGTAGACGTCGCAGGGGGCGTTGTGGGCCACGCTGTTCGCAACGCTGCCCAGGACTCGGCCCAGGCCGCGCATCCGGCGGTTACCGACCACGATCATCCGGGCGCCGGCACGCTCGGCCTCCTGGATCAGGGCTTCCGCCGGCTTGCCGCGGGCGGCGGTGTAGGTGACCTTGATGTCGTCTGACCGCAGCGTTGCGGCGACGCCCTTGGCGACCTTTTCCGCCTCATCGGCGTCAGAGACAATAAAACGGTCGCTGCCGCTGCCGAACACCTCGGTCCGGTCACTGTCGAAGGCGCTGACCACATGCAGAGTGGCGCCCAGCGACACCGCCAGGTCACGGGCCGAGTGGGCGGCCTTGAGGGCAGTTTCACTGCCATCGACGCCGACAACGATGATTCCGGTCATTAAGGGTCTCCTCTGGTCAAGCACGGTTCAGGGCACAACAATGATTCAGGCTACAACGCCTCGATGGCTTCCCGCAGCACCGGCGCCAGGCGGCGGACGCCTTCCTCGATGGCATCCGGCGGCACCGCACTGAAGGCGAGCCGGAGTTTGTTGGACGGCTCGTCCGAGTGCGCGAAAGCCGCCCCGGGGATGAAGACGACGCCGGCATCGATGGCCTTCTGCAGGAGCGGATAGGTGTCGACCCCCTCCGGCAGCGTCACCCACACGAAGAAGCCACCCTCCGGCCGGGTCCAGCTAAGGCCCTCGGGCATGTGCTTCGCCAGGGCCGCCAGCATGGCCTCGCACCGCTCCTGGTACAGGCCGCGGTAGGTGGCGATCTGGCCGCGCCAGTCGTAGTCGCGCAGGTAGGCGGAGACGAGCATCTGGTTCAGCGTGGGCGGGCAGAGGGTGACGGCCTCGGAGGCGAGGTAGTAGCGGCGCTGCAGGTGCGCCGGAACCAGGGCCCAACCGATCCGGAGGCCCGGGGCGAAGATCTTGGAGAACGAACCCATGTAGATGACGTCATCAGGGTTCTCGGCCCGCAGGGGCGTCAGCGGCTGCCCGTCGAAGCGCAACAGACCGTACGGGTTGTCCTCGAGCACCAGAATATTCGCATTGCGGCATATGTCGACCACCTGCTGGCGGCGCTCGGCCGAGAGGGTGATGCCGGACGGGTTGTTGAAGCTCGGAATGGTGTAGAGGAACTTGATGTTCTTGCCGGCCGTCTGCAGGGCCGCGATCTTGGCCTCGAGCAGCTCCGGAATGATTCCGTCGCCGTCCATCGGGACCGTGCCCACCTCCACCTGGTAGGCCTCGAAGGTGTTCAGCGCGCCCACATAGGTGGGATCCTCGACCAGGACGACGTCGCCCGGGTTGCAGAAGACCTTTGTGGCCACGTCCTGCGCGGACTGCGAACCGGCAGTGATGATGACGTTCTCGGGCTTGGCGTCCAGGATCCCCTCGGCCGCCATCACCTCGCAGATCTGGGTGCGGAGCTCCTCGGTACCCTGGCCGCCGCCGTACTGCAGTGCCGTCATGCCCTGCTCGGCGATGATCTTCGCCGCGGACTGCCCAAGCCGCTCCAAGGGGAGTGACTGGAGGTAGGGACTGCCGCCGGCGAGGGACACGAGGCCCGGGCGCAGGGAGATGTCGAAGACGTCCCGGACGGCCGACTGCTTGATATTTGCTGCGCGCTCCGAGAAGAGACTCTCGTGGCGGTGGGCGGACGTAGCCGCACGTTCGATTGCGTCAATTGCCTCGGCCGGAAGGAACTCTGCGGCGGCATCAAGTGTTTCGTGGGTCACAATTCCAAGGATACAGGCCCGCGTTGTCACAGGGAAAACTTTTGTTCACAAAATCACGCCACGGCGGCCCCGCCGGGCCCTGACGTAGGACGCCCCCGGGAGCGAAGGCTGCCGGGGGCGTCCGGAGGGGCGGCTGCTGCTAGGCCGCTTCGGTGCTGCGCGCGTCAGCAAGGGCATCGAAAACGCCCTTGATCTGCTCGACAACCTCGGCGTCGTCCTTCGGGTGGACCTCGGCGAAGCGGACCATCGAGCCGGGAACGGCGAGCTTGACGTCCTCGAGGACGCGGGCGCCGGCGATGCCGACGGCCTTGCGGGCCTCATCCTGGGCCCAGACGCCGCCGTACTGGCCGAAGGCGGTGCCCACGACGGCGGTGGGCTTGCCACTCAGGGCGCCGGCGCCGAAGGGGCGGGAGAGCCAGTCGATGGCGTTCTTCAGCGGCGCGGGGACGGTGCCGTTGTATTCCGGGGTGACCAGGAGCAGGGCGTCAGCCTCGTGGGCGGCGGCACGCAGCGCCGCGGCAGCGGCCGGGACCTGGCCCTCGACGTCGATGTCCTCGTTGTAGAACGGGATGTTGCCCAGGCTCTCGTGGATAACAACCTCCACCTGCTCGGGGGCGTTGAGCTGGATCGCTTCGGCGAGCTGGGCGTTGGTGGAGCCGGCGCGCAGGCTGCCGACCAGGGTGAGGACGGTGTTGGTGGTCATGGGGACTCCTTGTATCGGGCCGCGCAGGTTCGGCGGCTTGATGGTCGCGGAGGCTTTTGGGGCCTTCACTCATGCTAAACGGACTGCGGTCCGGTTAATATTCCCCGGGGCTAGAATTGGCCCTGTGAGCCTCATCCCGATCCGCCCCGGCATCCCCGCGGCCCGCCCCGGCAACGGCGGCGCCGCCGAGTCCGAACGCCGGGACGCTGCCCGCAACCGCGAATTGCTGCTCCGGGCCGCCCGGGAGCTCATAGAGGAACACGGCGCGGACGGCCTCACGATGGCGTCCCTGGCCGGACGCGCCGGGGTGGGCAAGGGCACCGTCTTCCGGCGGTTCGGCAGCCGGGCAGGGCTCATGATGACGCTGCTCAGCGACGCGGAGGCGCAGTTCCAGAGCCGGTTCATGTTCGGGCCGCCGCCGCTGGGGCCGGGCGCGCCGGCGCTGGAGCGGCTCGTTGCCTCCGGGGCCGAGCGCGTGGGCTGGGTGCTGGAGTTCGGCGAACTGGCCCGCGCCGCCGATGTCTCTGCCTACAACCGGTTTGATGTTCCGGCCGCGGTGCTCTGGCGCCGGCACCTGGAGATGCTGCTGCGCGGCGCGGGCGTGACGGCGGACCCCTGGCTGATGGCCGGGGCCCTCAGCGTGACCCTCGAACCCGAGCGAATCCTGCACTCGGTCCGGGTGCACGGGGTGGCCCCGGACCGGCTGGTTGAGTCCTGGCGGGAGCTGGTCTCCCGGGTGGTCAGCGGCGCGTAGGCTAACCGATCTTCGCGGGCACTGCCAAGTCAAATCAATCCAAGTGAGTTATTCATAACGATCTGGTAGTGGGCATACCGTTTCGCCCTCTTTGGCGCGCCTCCACGCAATTCCTATGTGGTAGTTTCCTCTGGAATGTGACCCGCAACATAGCCCCACCGGGCTGGCCGGAAGGCGTGCGGGCGGCCAGGCACCCGCTGGCCAAGATCCTGGATCGGCAGCGGACACCCCCTGCCGCATGGGGGGACAACGGAAGGATCCATGCTGTGAATCTTGTAATGACACCGGCTCCCGGCCAGGCAGGTCCAGCCCTTCCGGCGGCGCCCGGCACCATGCAGGCACCGGCGATCCTGAACTAGTCCCATGCTCCGATACCTAGCCAAGCGTGCCGTCACGTACGCGTTCATGATCTTCTTGACCACCAGCGCCGGGTACTTCCTGGCGGTCACCAGCCTCAAGCCGGCGCTGCTGGAGCAGGAAAAAATCCCGCGTCCGACGCCGGAACAGGTTGCCAACTCCTTCCGGCTCAAGGGCCTGGACCCGGCGCAGAGCCCCTGGGAGCGGTACGTTGACTGGCTCACCGGCATCGTCACGCGCTGGGACTGGGGACGCAGCCCCAACGGCGCCTTTGTGAATGCCGAGTTCGGCGACCGGGTCTGGATCTCCACCCGGCTGTTCCTCGCCTCGATCGTCCTGACCCTGATCATCGGCGTCGCCCTGGGCGTCTACACCGCGGCCCGCCAGTACAAGTTCTCCGACCGGGCCATCACCTCCTACAGCTACCTCGTTTACATCGTGCCCGCGCCGATCGCGTACTTCCTGGTCCAGCTCGGCGCCATCAACATCAACGAGACCGTCGGCGAACGCATCTTCTTCGTCACCGGCATCTCGACGCCCGGGATGGACGGTGACGGCTGGGCGCAATTCATCGACATGCTCGCCCACTACGCCGTGCCGACCTTCGCCATCACAATCGTGGGCTGGGGCGCGTACCAGATCGCGCAGCGGCAGTACCTGCTGGATAACGTCAACGCCGACTTCGTCCGCACCGCCCGCGCCAAGGGCCTGACCCGGAACCAGGCCATCACCCGGCACGCGCTCCGCGTGTCCTTTATCCCGGTGGCGCAGAGCATCGCCTTCACCATCCCGGCCATCTTCGCCGGCGGCTTCTTCGCCGAGAAGATCTTCGCCTGGCACGGCGTCGGCTCCTGGAGCATCGATGCGATCTCCCTACAGGATGTCAACGCCGCGACGGCCACCCTGGCGTACGGCTCCGTGATCTTCGCGATCGGCGCCATCCTCGCCGACTTCGCCACCACCCTTGTCGACCCGAGAGTGCGGGTGCAGTAGCCATGACAAACCTGAACGCCATCGATCCGGCCGCCGTCGCCGAAGAAGCAAAGATCGAGAAAAACGACGTCGTGATCGCGAAGTCGACGATCATCGTGCGGCGCTTCCTCCGGAACAAAACGGCCGTCACCGGCCTGGTGATCTTCCTGCTGCTGACCGTGCTGTCCCTGATCGGCGGACTCTTCTCGAGCTGGGACAAGGAGACCATCGACCCGTTCGCCATCGGCATGGGCCCCTCCTCGGACCACCTCCTGGGCACCTCGCAGGCCGGCATCGACCTCTACGCGCTGACGGTGGAAGGCACCCGGGTCTCGATCCTGATCGGCCTCGTCGTCGGCCTGGTCTCGGTGCTGATCGCCGCGGTCTACGGCTGCACCATGGCCTACTTCGGCGGCAAGGTGGACAAGGTCATGCTGTTCATCCTCGAAGCCCTCATCATGATGCCGGCCCTCCTGGTGGTGGCCGTGGCCACCAGCGGCGGCGGCAACGGGCTGCAGCAGAACCTGCCCAGCTGGCTGCTGCTGATCATCGTCCTGCTGATCTTCAACTGGATGGGCACCGCCCGCCTGATCCGCTCGCTTTCCATGTCCCTGATGCAGCGCGACTTCGTCAAAGCCGCCCAGTACATGGGCATACCGCCGCGGCGCATCGTCTGGCGGCACCTGGTGCCGAACATCGGCTCGCTGCTGGTCCTGGACATCACCCGCGGAGTGACCGGTGCGATCCTCGCCGAGGTGGCCTTCTCCTTCATCGGCATCGGCATCAAGGTTCCGGACGTCAGCCTGGGCGTGCTGATCGGCCAGGCCACGTCCCAGGTCTCCACGTTCCCGTGGATGTTCTGGGTGCCGCTGACCGTCATGTTCCTGCTGACCGGTTCCCTCGCCATGATGAACGACGGCCTGCGGGACGCGTTCGACCCCAGCTCCAGTTCGATCGGCAGCGCCAAGAAGAAGAATGCCGCCCGGAAGAGCACCGACAGCGTAAAGAAGATGACCTCATGAGCTCCGACACCACCGCCACCGACCTGAGCACCGCGGAGCGGCTGCACGTTGCCGGACTGCACGCCCCGGCGGGCGCCGTGCTCTCCGTCCGCGACCTCAACGTCCGGTTCAATACCGAGAACGGCGTGGTCCACGCCGTCCGGGGCATTGACTTCGACCTGATGCCGGGCAAGACCCTGGGTATCGTGGGCGAATCCGGCTCGGGTAAGTCCGTCACCTCCATGGCCATCATGGGCCTCCTGCCGGAGACCGCGCAGGTCACCGGCTCCGTCCGGCTCAAAGGCACCGAACTGCTGGGCCTCAGCGACAAGGCCATGTGCCGGTTCCGCGGCAACGACATCGCCATGGTCTTCCAGGACCCGCTGTCCTCGCTGACCCCGGTCTACACCGTGGGCAACCAGATCATCGAGGCCCTCACGGTGCACAACCCCACCATGAGCAAGCAGGCGAAGGAGGCGCGCGCCGTCGAACTCCTGGCCATGGTGGGGATCCCCAGCCCCAAGGACCGGCTCAAGGCGTTCCCGCACGAATTCTCCGGCGGCATGCGCCAGCGCGTGATGATCGCCATCGCGATCGCCAACAACCCCCGCGTGCTCATCGCCGATGAGCCGACGACGGCGCTGGACGTCACCATCCAGGCGCAGGTCCTGGAGGTGCTGCACACGGCGCAGGAGGAGACCGGCGCCGCCGTCGTAATGATCACGCACGACCTCGGCGTGGTGGCGGGTATGGCCGACGACATCATGGTGATGTACGCCGGGAAACCGGTGGAGACCGGCAGCGTCGACGACATCTATTACAACGCCAGGATGCCCTACACCATGGGCCTGCTGGGCGCCGTGCCCCGGGTGGACGTGGCCGAGAAGTCCTCGCTGGTGCCCATCGAGGGCATCCCGCCGAACCTCATCCACGCGCCGACCGGTTGCTCCTTCGCCCCTCGCTGCCCGCTGGCCAGCGAAGCCTGCCTGGAAGGCGAACCCGAGCTCTGGCCCGTCAGCGGCACCGGCGGCGGAACCCTGGATCACAAGGCCGCGTGCATCAAGACCGGGTCGCTCGGCGGGGACATGGATGTCCACGAGATCTTCCACGCCCCCGAGGTGCCGGTGTCCCGGTTCGACGCCGTCCCGCGCGCCGAACGCAAGGCGGTCCTGGAGCTCAAGGACGTCAAGAAGCACTTCCCGCTGATGAAGGGCGCGCTGCTCAAGCGCCGCATCGGCACGGTCAAGGCAGTCGACGGGCTGAGTTTCGACATCCGGGAAGGCGAGTGCTTCTCCATCGTCGGCGAGTCCGGCTGCGGCAAGACCACCACACTGCTGGAAATCATGGAATTCCACCGCGACCAGGACGGCGAGGTGACCATCGGCGGGCTCAGCAACAAAGCCGCCTCCGACGCCCGGACCAAGGCCGCCATGCGCAAGGAACTCCAGATGGTGTTCCAGGACCCCACCGGTGCCCTGGACCCGCGCTTCACCGTCTACGAGGTGCTGGCCGAACCGCTCGAGAACTCCGGGATGGCCAAGCCGGCCGTCCGGAAACGGATCATGGAGCTGATGGAGCTCGTGGGCCTGCAGCCGGACCACGTCAACCGCTTCCCGAACCAGTTCTCCGGCGGACAGCGCCAGCGCATCGGCATTGCCCGGGCCCTGGCCGTCAACCCGAAACTGGTGGTCCTCGACGAGCCGGTGTCCGCGCTGGACGTCTCGGTCCAGGCCGGCGTTATCAACCTGTTGGACAAGCTCCGTGCCGAACTCGGCCTGAGCTACCTCATGGTGGCCCACGACCTCTCGGTGGTACGCCACATCTCCAACCGCGTGGCCGTGATGTACCTGGGCAAAATCGTGGAGATCGGGGACGTGGACAGCGTCTTCGACAACCCGCGCCACCCCTACACCCGCGCCCTCCTCTCCGCGATTCCGGTCCCGGACCCTCAGCTGGAGCGCACCCGCGAACGCATCATCCTGGAGGGCGACCTGCCCTCGCCGCTGGATGCCCCCAAGGGCTGCAACTTCGCCACCCGCTGCCCCGTCTTTGCCGCACTTCCCGCCGCCAAGCAGGAAAAGTGCCTCACCCTGGAGCCGCCGCTGGAAACGGCAACGGCCTCCGCTTCCCGGCCCGACGTTCCGCCGTCGGCCCCCACAGACCAGCAATTCGCCTGTTTCTATCCGGACGGCGAACTGGACGCGGACATGTTGGTTGTCCACGAGTCCCTCTGACGCACCAAACCGCACCTGCATCACTACTCGCACCAAAAATGAAGGGGATCATTATGAAGAATCTGACCAAGATCGGCGGGGTGGCTGCCGTAGTGGCAGCCCTCGCGCTGACCGGCTGCGGCGGAGGCGGCGCGACCACGACCGCTGAAAGTGCCAAGGCACAGGATGCCTCCGGCGACATCAGCAAGCTCATCAGCGTCAACGCCAAAAAGGCCGACGAGCTGAAGCAGGGCGGCACCGTGACGCTGCCGGTCGGTAACATCGGCCCGGACTTCAACGGCTTCTCCAACGCGGGCAACTCGGCAGACAACACCGAGCTGCACTACCCGATCGATGAGGCCGGCTACGTTGGCTGCTGGAAGCTCGACTTCGACGGCACCGCCAACCTGAACAAGAACTTCTGCGAGGACTTCAAGAGCGAAGTCAAGGATGGCAAGCAGACCATCACCATCAAGATCAACCCGAAGGCGATGTACAACGATGGCACCCCCATCAACGCCGCCACCTTCGTGAACACCTGGAAGATGCTCAACGGCAAGAACAAGGACATCGACATCGTCTCGTCCGGCGCCTACGAGTTCATCGACTCCGTCAAGGCCGGCAGCAGCGACAAGGAAGTCGTTGTCACCACCACCCAGCCGGTCTACCCGCTGAGTGACATCTTCGGCGGTTTCATCCCGCAGACCGTCAACACCCCGGAAATCTTCAACACCGGCTTCTCCGGCCAGCTGCACCCCGAGTGGATGGCAGGCCCGTTCAAGGTGGACAAGTTCGACTCCGCCGCCAAGACCGTCACCATGGTCCCGAACGACAAGTGGTGGGGCGAAAAGCCGGTCCTCGACAAGGTGGTCTTCCGCCAGCTTGAGGCCAGCGCCGAGATCGCCGCCTTCAAGAACGGTGAAATCGATATGGCCGACGGCCGTACCCTCACCAAGTACAAGCAGCTTGAGGGCTCCAAAAACTCCGAGGTCCGCCGCGGTCAGCGTCTCTTCGCCGGCGGCCTGAACCTCAACGCCCTGAAGGCTCCGCTGACCGACGTCGCCGTCCGCAAGGCGATCTTCACCGCAGTGGACCGTCCGGCCATCCGCGCCGTGCGCTTCGGCGGCCTGAACTGGCAGGAGGAGAGCTCGGGATCCATGATGCTGATGCCGTTCTCCAAGTACTACCAGGACAACTACCCGGTCAAGGATATCGGCGCGGACGCTGCCAAGAAGGTCCTGACGGACGCCGGTTACGCCCCCAACGCCAAGGGCGTCATGGAAAAGGGCGGCAAGGTCGTCTCCTTCAAGATCACCAACTTCGGTGACGATCCCACCTCCCTGGCCACCGTGCAGACCCTGCAGAAGCAGCTCCAGGCTGCCGGCATGGAGATCGGCATCGACCAGCGCGGCGACGCCGACTTCGGCAAGGTCGTGGGCAGCCGCGACTTCCAGCTGACCATCAGCGGCTACACCGTCGGTTCTGACGCCACCTCCGGCGTCAAGCAGTTCTACGATTCCAAGACCAACGAAAACCAGCTCGGCGACGCCGAACTGGACAAGGCCATCAAGGACCTCGCCTCCATCCAGGACGATGCCCAGCGCAACAAGGCGGCCATGGACGTTGAGAAGAAGCACATGGAGAAGTACTTCTCCATGGGCGTCATTATGAACGGCCCGCAGATCTACTTCGCCCGCACCGGCCTTGCCAACTACGGCGCGTCGCTGTTCCAGACCCCGGACTGGAGCGTCGTCGGCTGGCAGAAGTAAGCCCCAGCCTGGTTCGGCCCTAGCGGCCGCCCGTCGAGGCCGGCACCCCCTGGATCCTGTCCGGGAGGTGCCGGCCTCCGCCGTTGAGCCGCCGGCCTTGGTCACGCCGCCGGCGACTCCGCGGCCGCCGGCGCCGGGGGTAGCGTGGGTGCCATGACTTCCGCTTCCGCCACCCCCGGCACCGCCCCGATCCGCACCGCCATCGCCGGCTTCGGCCTGTCCGGCAGCGTGTTCCACGCGCCGTTCATCGCTGCCAACCCCGCCTACTCCCTGGACCTGATTTCCACGTCCGACGCCGGCAGGAAGGCCGCGGCGGCCGCGGCGTAGCCGGCCGCCGGGATCGTTGACACCCCGGCCGGAATCCTTGAGCGCGCCGACGGGCTGGACCTGCTGGTGCTGGGAACCCCGCCGGCCACGCACTACCCGCTGGCCAAGGCCGCGCTCGAGGCGGGCCTCGACGTCGTCGTTGATAAGCCGTTCGCGGTCCGCAGCGCCGAGGGCCGGGAGCTCATGGAGCTCGCCGCGCAGCGCGGCAGGGTGCTCACGGTCTTCCAGAACAGGCGCTGGGACGGGGACTTCCTGACGGTCAAGGCCCTGCTGGACAGCGGCGCCCTGGGCCCGGTGACGCGGTTCGAATCACGCTTTGAACGCTGGGCGCCGGACGTGACGAAGGCCTGGAAGGCCGCAGCCACCGCCAACGACGGGGGCGGGGTGCTGTTTGATCTGGGCACCCACCTGATGGACCAGGCGCTGCAGCTGTTCGGCCCCGCCACAGTGACCCACGCGGAGCTGGCTGCCCGCCGGCCGGGGGAGCGGGCCGACGACGACGTGTTCATCGCGCTGCGGCACCACAGCGGGGTGGTGAGCCA
This sequence comes from Arthrobacter sp. 05L44, assembly GCF_056397605.1. Lineage (NCBI taxonomy): Bacteria > Bacillati > Actinomycetota > Actinomycetes > Micrococcales > Micrococcaceae > Arthrobacter > Arthrobacter sp. 05L44. The sequence goes on from NZ_JBFTNS010000007.1 coordinate 36,145, forward strand.
CCTGTGGATGAACCTGATGTGCGCCCAGCAGGGTCCGCGGTACCGGCTGCTGGGCGCGGACGGCGGCTTCACCAAGCACGGCATCGACCCGCAGGAGCCGTACATCCTGGCCGGCGGCAGCCCGCTCGATGCCGGCTACGGGGTGGAGGACAGCGCCTGGGCGGGGCTGCTGGGCCGTGACGGCCACCTGGACCGGCTGCCCACCGAACGGGGCGCGTACCCGGAGTTCTACCGGATCCTGGCGGAGAAGATCAACGACGGCGGGGCAGGCTCCCCGCTTCCGCTCCCGGTGGATCCCGCGGGACCGCTGGAGGTCCTCCGGCTGATCGAGCAGGCACGGGAACTGGCGACGCAGAGGGCTTAACGTTGAACGGCAGCCATCCAGAAAGCGTGCGTCAAAGCGACGAAGTGGGCCCACGCCGTTCGGGTTCCCTGGCCGAGCTTGCGAGGCGAGGGGAGCGGCGGGGAGCAGCACGCGTTGGATGACTGCCGTTCAAACGGCTGACTGATCCTTATGCGGAGACCAGGGCGTGCCAGTCGGCGACGAGGGGCAGGTTGTGCGCCTCGGAGACGGAGCGGTGCGCCACCTGGCCGGCGGCGATGTTCAGGCCCGCGGCCAGGGCGGCGTCGCGTTCGAACGCGGCCTTGACGCCCAGGTTGGCCAGCGCCACCGCGTAGCGCAGGGTCACGTTGGTCAGGGCGTACGTGGAGGTGTTCGGGACGGCACCCGGCATGTTGGCCACGCAGTAGAAGATCGTGTTGTGGACCTTGTACGTCGGTTCCTGGTGCGTGGTGGGGTGGGTGTCCTCGAAGCAGCCACCCTGGTCCACGGCGATGTCGACCAGCACGGAGCCCGGCTTCATGCGGGACACGAGCTCGTTGGTGACCAGCTTCGGTGCCTTGGCGCCGGGGATCAGCACGGAGCCGATGACGAGGTCGGCGTCCACGACCGACTTTTCGATCTCGTAGGCGTTGGAGGCCACGGTCTTCAGGCGGCCCTGGTACTGGGCGTCGAGTTCGCGGAGGCGGTTGATGTTGATGTCCAGGATGGTGACGTCGGCACCGAGGCCCAGGGCCATGGCGGCGGCGTTGGTGCCGGCCACACCGGCGCCCAGCACAACCACCTTGGCCGGACGGACGCCCGGGACGCCGCCCAGCAGCACACCCTTGCCACCGGCGGGAGCCATCAGCGAGGTGGCGCCGACCTGGACGGAGAGGCGGCCGGCCACCTCGGACATCGGGGCCAGCAGCGGCAGCGCACGGCCTTCCTGGACGGTCTCGTAGGCGATGGCGGTGACGCCGGAATTGATGAGTTCCTGCGTCAGTTCCGGCTCGGCGGCCAGGTGCAGGTAGGTGAAGAGGATCAGGCCCTTGCGGAAGCGGTGGTACTCGGCCTTCACCGGCTCCTTGACCTTCATGACCATGTCCGCGCGGGACCACACGTCATCCGCTTCGGCGACGATCTCGGCGCCTGCGATGGCGTATTCCTCGTCGGTGATGCCGGAGCCCAGGCCTGCGCCGCGCTCCACCAGGACAGTGTGGCCGTGGTGGCGGAATTCGTGCACGCCGGCAGCGGTGATGGCGACGCGGAATTCGTTGTTCTTGATCTCTTTGGGGACACCGATGATCATTTTTCAGCTCCAGGGATGGCGGCCGATTTGGGCCTGGTGTGCGGGGGAAGTCGTGATTCCAGAATAGATCCGGCTGTGAGGCAGGCGACAGGACCCGAGAGGCCGCCGCCGGCCCAGCCCCCGTGTTTCCGGGGTCCAGCGAAATCATGGTTCGACATTTGTCGAGCACCGGAGCGTCAGGTGTCGCCTGCTGTCCGTCGGGGTTCCGCTCGCGGCCGCGCCCCGCGGGGCAGTAGTGTGGCAGCATGCAGCAGCAGGACGTGGAGCAGCTCGTCGAGCGCGTGGCCCTCAGGCTGGGCCGCGGGCTCTCTCTCGAAGACCTCGACGGCGTCCTCCTTGCCTACAGCTCCAACCAGTCCCACGCCGACCGGGTCCGGGTGAACTTCCTGCTCAGCAAGCGCGTGGCCGCCGACGTCAGCGCCTGGCAGCTCTCCCACGGGATCGCGACGGCGGTGCGGCCGGTGGTGGTCCCCGCCAACGCCGAGCTGGGAATGCTCGGCCGCGTCTGCGTCCCGCTGTTGGTCCGCGGCTTCCGGGTGGGGTACCTCTGGGTCCAGCTCGACGCCGAAGAACCCACCGCCGGCTCCGTGCTCGCCCGCCTCCCCGAGGCCGCGCAGGAGCTCGAACAGCTCTCGGCCCTGCTGCTGGACTCCAACACCGCCGAATCCGAATTCCGCCGCCGGCGCGAACAGGAGTTCCTGGCTGCCTGCCGGGGCGAGGCCAACGCCGTCGCGGCCGTCGGGGGCTGGAAGGAAGTGCAGGGCCGCGGGCCGTGGCAGCTGGTCACCGTCCTGGATGCCGACGGCTGGGCCGAGGGGTCGGACCCGATCGCGGCGACGCTGATCCACCGGTCCTCCGCGCTGCAGGCCACCATCGGCGTGGATGCCGCGTTGTTCAGCGCCGGCACAGAGACGCACGCCGTGGTGCTGTTCAAGGAATCCACGGGCCGGGCCGACCACGCGCAGGTGCTGGTCCACTACCAGCTGGAACTGGCCAAACGGGCAGGACGCCCCGTCCGCCGGATCATTCTCGGCACGTCGGAGGGCTTCTCCCGGCCCCGGGAACTGGCCGAAGCGTACCGGCAGTCCCGGCAGGCCGCGCAGGCCGCGGCCGTGGATCCGCAGCTGGGCGAACTGGTGGACTGCCGAGCCACGGGGCCCTACCAGCTGCTGGCCTCCGCCGGTGGGGGCGCCGGCGCGTGGGCGGATGCGGGATCGGTGTATTTCCGGATGCTGGAGGACCATGACCGGAACGGGGAGCTGCTGCCGGTACTGGAGCTGTTCTATGACAACGACGGGTCGGTCCAGGAGGTGGCGGCCAAACTGCACCTGCACCGGAGCAGTATCTACAACCGGCTGGCCAGGATCCGCCAGCTGCTCGGTGTCGACCCGCTCAAGGGAATGGTGCGGCTGGAACTGCACGCGGCGCTGAAGGCGCGGCGCTGGGCGGCCCGGCCGAGGATCTAGTTCGGCCGGGGACCCGGTCCGGTGGGGCTACTGCTGTTCGTCGCGGAGTGCGCGGTCGGGTGCGCGGTCCGGCTCCCGGCCCGGTTCGAGGCCACGGTCCCCGCCAGGGTTTCCCGCCGCGTCCCGCTTGCGCCGGGAGAGCCGGCTCTCGGTCCACAGGGCGACGGCCACGAACGCCACGCAGGAGGACATAAAGGCTGCGGTGTTGTTCAGCCCCATGACGGTTCCGAGGATGCCGGTGAGCACCATGGCGGCGATGCCGGCCAGGATGTGCCACCCTCTGAACTTATCCACAATTCAAGCGTAACCCCGGCCTCCGCCGCGTTTCCGCGCCCGGCCGGGATCGTTGTTTGATCCTTATCACGCCGCCGCTAGGCATCGGCGGTGGCGCCGTCTCTGCCGTCGGCGGGCTCGCCGCCGCCGGACGCCGGCGCTGCGTTCGCAGCTGCATTCTCCGCGGCGGTTTTCTTCTTCTGGGTCTCGAGCCACGCCATGATGTCGGCCAGCCGGATGCGCCGGTGCGTGCCGCGGTACTCCACCGGGATCTCGCCCCGGTCGGTCATGTTGCGCAGGTAGGTGTGCGAGATCCCGGCCAACTCGGCGGCCTTGGAGGTGGTCAGCATCTCCTCAACGCTGCTGACGGTGACCGACTCACCCCGGCTGAAGCGGCCCAGCAGGTCAACGACGGCGTCCCGCGCGGCCGGCGGCAGGCGGTGGACGGTGCCATCGACGAACACTGTGACGTCGTTGCTGCCGCTGAGCGCGTACTGGAGCTTGTGTGCGTCGTCAGCCGGCAGGCCGGCCGTCACCCGGGGAGCAATCAGTGTCATGGACTGCATCCTAGCGCCCCGGGTCGCGGCAACGGCTCCGGTTACAGGCCCAGTTCCTCCAGGACGGGCAGCTTGGCCCGCACCCAGGAGCGGGCGTCCGCGGCGCTGGGCGCGGAGAGGGCCAGTTTGGCCAGCTCCTGCGCCTCGGCGAGGCTGACCGTCTTGAGTACGGCGGCGACGGCGGCGATAGACCGCGCGGTCATGGACAGGGTGGTGACCCCCAGTCCGGTCAGTACGACGGCGAGGGCAGGGTCCGCCGCAGCCTCACCGCACACGCCGACCGGCTTGCTGTGGCCTTCCGCAGCGGAGCCTTCGACCGTGAGGCCCACCAGGCGAAGCACGGCAGGCTGCCACGGGGTGTTCAGCCCGGCGAGCGGGCCGAGCTGCCGGTCCGCGGCCATGGCGTACTGGGTGAGGTCGTTGGTGCCCAGGCTCGCGAAACCCACTTCCCGCAGGATGGCCTCCGCCGTCAGGGCCGCGGAGGGCACCTCCACCATCACGCCGGGGGTCTGAATCCCGGCGTCGGCGCACATCGAGGCGAAGCGTGCGGCTTCCTCCGCGGTGGAAATCATCGGGGCCATCACCCAGACGTCCGCGTCGGACTCCTGCTGGGCGCGGGCGATGGCCTGCAGCTGGCGCTCCAGGACGCCGGGAGTGGTGAAATCGGTCCGGTAGCCGCGGACGCCCAGTGCAGGGTTGGGCTCGGTGGCGTCGGTGAGGAACGGGAGGGGCTTGTCCGCGCCGGCGTCGAGGGTGCGGAGCACCACCTTCTTGCCGGGGAAGGCGTCGAAGACACCCTTGTAGGCTGCGGCCTGTTCCTCGACGGAGGGTTCGGTGTCCCGTTCGAGGAAGCAGAATTCGGTCCGGAACAGCCCCACACCCTGGGCGTTGAGTCCGGCCGCGGCCACGGCATCCTTGGCTCCGCCGACGTTGGCCAGCAGCGGCACAAGGTGGCCGTCCGCCGTCGTGCCGGTACCGTCAAATTCCTCGAGCAGGGAGGCGGTGGCGGCCCACTGTTCGGCCGCGGCGCGCTGGGAGTCGTCCGGCTCTGCGGTGACGGTGCCGGCGGCGCCGTCGACGTAGACCTCCGTGCCGTCCGGAACGGTGTCCACGCCGGCCGCGGCGACGACGGCGGGCAGGCCCAGCGAGCGGGCGATGATGGCGGTGTGGGACTGCGGGCCGCCGCCGGCGGTGAGCAGGGCTAATACCTTCGCGGGGTCGAGCGTTGCCGTGTCCGCCGGGGCGAGGTCCTCGGCTACGAGGATGAAGGGGGTGGGGGAGGACGGGATGCCCGGGGCCGGCACGCCGCGCAGTGCTGCGACGATCCGTGCCCGCACGTCCAGGACGTCGGTGGCCCGTTCGGCCATGTACCCGCCGAGGTTGTGCAGCATTTCCGAGACGGAGGCGCCGGCCTCCCAGATGGCGCGCTGGTTGGAGGTGCCGCGGCCGATGAGTTTGGCGGCGGATTTCAGGAGCATGGTGTCCGTGGCCATCAGTGCCGTGGCCTCCAGCACCGCCTTGCCGTCCCCGCTGACCGTCTCGGACCGGGCCTTGAGCTCGTCGTGCACAGTTTTCGCTGCGGCTTTCAGTGCCGCCGTCGCGTCCTCCGCCGAGACGCCCTCAGGGAGCTGTTCGCCGGCCGGCGGTTCGCTGACCGGTTTCGGCATCTGGCGGATGGTGCCGATGATCCGGCCGGGGCTGACGCCTACTCCTTGGAAGTTCTGCACTGAAAGTCCTCATTCTCTGCCGTGAGCCAGTAAGTCAGTCCAGGTGCCGCCACTGAACCGCTAGATCCTAGATTTCCTGCGGCTGGCCACTACGTCAACCGGCTAATTGCGGTACCTGAAAAAAGTGTATGTGATGCACTTCATATAGCGTTGCTATAGGTGCTAGGGTAGCGGTTATGAGTATCGATGGCCAGCTACCGCCCAAAACCCGGTTGCTGCGTGCAGCTGCCGGATTGCTGGCCAAGTCCGGGGGAGCGGCGGTCTCGACCCGCCAGATCACGCAGCTGGCCGGGGTCACCGCACCCACGCTCTATCACCACTTCGGTGACAAAGAGGGACTGTTCGACGCCGTCGTCGCCGCCGGTTTTGAGGAATATGTTGCCGGCGAACGCGATTTTGCCCCGTCCGGCCAGCCGCTCGTGGACATCCGGCGAATGTGGGACCAGCACGTCCAGTTCGGGCTCAAGCAGCCGGAACTGTACCTCGTGATGTTCGGCAATATCCGTCCTGAAAGCCGCCCCGCCGTCGTCGCCGACGCCGAGGCGCTGATGGAGGAGATGCTGAACAAGGCCGCCGTCGCCGGTCAGCTCAACGTCCCGCCCCGGGAGGCCGCCCGCAGCATCCTGGCAGCCAACGTCGGCGTGACGCTCATGCTGATCACGGAAAAGGCGCCGGACCGGAACCTCGAACTCTCCAGCATGACCCGCGATGCGATGATCTTCGCCGTTTCCACGGAGGAGGCGCGGGCCGCCGGTCCCGAAGACCCCGGCAAGTCCCCGGTGGTGGTGGCGGCCATCGCCCTGAATGCGGCGCTGCAGGCCTCGCACTCGGACCAGCTCTCCAGCTCCGAACTCAAGCTCTTTCTCGAATGGCTCCACCGGATCTCCACCAGCGCCACCAGCTAGCTCGTCGAAAAAATATCGGACAATCCTGCGGTGCAGCAGGAATCACGGTTAGGAAATCACATGGCAACAGAGACAGTTGCGACACCCCGGACCAGCATGCGGGTAGGTGTGCAGAAATTTGGCACTTTCCTGTCCGGAATGATCATGCCCAACATCGGTGCCTTTATCGCCTGGGGCATCATTACCGCCTTCTTCATCCCGGCGGGCTTCACCCCGAACACCGAGCTCGCCAAACTGGTGGGCCCGATGATCACCTACCTGCTGCCGCTCCTCATCGGCTACACCGGCGGCCGGATGGTCTACGGCGTCCGCGGCGGTGTGGTCGGCGCGGCCGCCACCATGGGCGTGATCGTCGGCACGGACATTCCGATGTTCATCGGCGCCATGATCATGGGCCCGCTCACGGCCTGGATCATGAAGAAGATCGAAAGCCTCTGGGAGAACAAGGTCAAGCCCGGCTTCGAAATGCTGATCGATAACTTCACCGCCGGCATCGTGGCCGCCATCATGGCCATCTTCGGCATGCTGGTGATCGGCCCGGTAGTGAAGGCCTTCAGCAACGGCGCCAGCGCCGTCGTCGAATTCCTGGTCCACAACGGCCTGCTGCCGTTCACCAGCATCTTCATCGAACCCGCGAAGGTCCTGTTCCTGAACAACGCCGTCAACCACGGCATCCTGACCCCGCTGGGCACTGAACAGGCGCTCGCCCAGGGCAAGTCCATCCTCTTCCTGCTGGAAGCCAATCCCGGCCCGGGCCTGGGCATCCTGCTCGCCTACATGGTCTTTGGCAAGGGCATGGCCAAGGCATCCGCCCCCGGTGCGGCCCTGATCCAGTTCGTCGGCGGCATCCACGAGATCTACTTCCCGTTCGTCCTGATGAAGCCGATCATCATCCTCGCCGCCATCGGCGGCGGTATGACCGGTATCTTCACCCTCGTCCTGACCGGCGCCGGCCTGCGTTCCCCGGCCGCCCCGGGCAGCATCCTCGCCGTGTTCGCCGCGACCCCGGCGGACAGCCTCCTGGGCGTGGCCCTGTCCGTGCTCCTGGCCGCCACCGTGTCCTTCCTGATCGCCTCGGTGATCCTGAAGACCAGCAAGGCCCCGGCCGAGGACGACCTCGGCGCAGCCACCACCCGGATGGAAAGCATGAAGGGCAAAAAGAGCTCCGTGTCCTCCGCCCTGGCGGGTGCCGGTGCGGGTGGCGTCGCGGTGCTGGCCGGGCCGGTCAAGAACATCGTGTTCGCGTGCGACGCCGGCATGGGCTCCAGCGCCATGGGCGCCTCGGTGCTGCGGAACAAGATCAAGGCGGCCGGCTACCCGGACGTGAAGGTCACCAACTCCGCAATCGCGAACCTCAGCGACACGTACGACGTCGTCATCACCCACCAGGACCTGACCGAGCGGGCCAAGCCCGCGACGTCCAGCGCCGTGCACGTCTCCGTGGACAACTTCATGAACTCGCCGAAATACGACGAGATCGTGGAACTGGTCAAGAGCAGCAACGCGCCGGCCGACGCGTCCGGCGTGGGCGAGGGTACGGGGGCTGGTACGGCTGCGGCCCCTGCGGCTCCCGAGGCCGTCACCGGCGCCGCGCCGTCCGACATCCTGGTGGCCGAAAGCGTGGTCCTCAGCGGCACGGCGACCACCCGGGACGCCGCGATCGACGAGGCGGGACGGCTGCTGCTGGACCGCGGAGCCGTCGACACCGGCTACCTGGCCGCCATGCACGAGCGCGAGGAATCCGTCTCGACCTACATGGGCAGCTACCTCGCGATCCCGCACGGCACCAACGCCGCCAAGGACCACATCATGAAGTCCGCGGTATCGGTCATCCGCTACCCGAACGGCATTGACTGGAACGGCAAGGAGGTCAAGTTCGTGGTCGGCGTCGCCGGCATCAACAACGAGCACCTCCAGATCCTCTCCTCGATCGCCAAGGTCTTCACCAACAAGGCACAGGTCGCGCAGCTGGAGGCGGCCACCACCGTCGACGAAGTGCTCGACCTGTTCGGAAAGGTCAATTCCTAGTGAAGGCTGTTCATTTCGGAGCCGGAAACATCGGCCGCGGATTCGTAGGGCTGCTGCTGCACGAGGCCGGGTATGAGGTGGTGTTCGCCGACGTCGCGGACGCCCTGATCACCCAGCTCGCCGCGGCGGACAGCTACCAGGTCCACGAGGTGGGGGACAGTCCCGCCGAGCGGACCGTGGACAACTTCCGCGCGCTGAATTCCGGTACACAGGAGGCCGACGTCGTGGCTGAAATCGCGACGGCGGACATCGTCACCACCGCGGTGGGCCCGCACATCCTGAAGTTCGTGGCGCCGGTGATCGCCCGGGGGATTGCGGCCCGGGCGGCCGGGCTGGCGCCGCTCCAGGTGATGGCCTGCGAGAACGCCATCAACGCGACGGACCTGCTGAAGACCGAAATCGCCGCCCAGTGGGATCCGGCCGCCGGCTCCCTGGACGGGGCCGCCGTGTTCGCGAACACGGCGGTGGACCGGATTGTGCCCAACCAGGAGCCCGGCCAGGGCCTGGACGTCACGGTGGAGACGTTCTACGAGTGGGTGATCGACCGGACGCCGTTCGCGGGCAAGGAGCCGGTCATCCCGGGGGCGACCTTCGTGGAAGACCTCGCGCCGTACATCGAACGGAAGCTCTTTACGGTCAACACCGGGCACGCCTCGGCCGCCTACTTCGGGTTCGAGGCGGGACTGGGCAAGATCTCCGAGGCCATGGCCGACCAGGACGTTGCCGCGGACGTGCGCGCCGTACTGGACGAGACCAAGGAACTCCTGGTGTCCAAGCACGGGTTCAACCGCGAGGAGCAGGAGGCCTACGTCCAGAAGATCCTCGGCCGCTTCTCCAACCCGCACCTCCCGGACACCGTGAACCGGGTAGGGCGTGCGCCGCTGCGCAAGCTCAGCCGGCACGAGCGCTTCATCGGCCCCGCGGCGGAGCTTGCCGAACGCGGAATCGTCCCCGAGGCGCTGCTCGGCGCGATTGCCGCCGCGCTGCGGTTCAACGATCCCGCCGATGCGGAGGCCGTTGAGCTGGCGCAGATCCTGAACTCCTCCGCCCCGGAGGACGCCACCACCAAGATCACGGGCCTGGCCGCCGAGCACCCGCTGTTCCCGGCCGTCCGTGCCCTCGTCGAGGAGGCCCAGGCCGCCGTCTAGCGGCAACCTCCCCGGCCGCACCTGCTGCACCAGAACAACAAACCCTCCCCCACCTGACGGTAGGGGAGGGTTTGTTGTGTCGGCCGGTGTCGTGCGTGCGGCGGGCGTCAGGCCCGGCCGGCGGCGGCCGTTTCGGCGGCGGCCATGGCCTTCCACTCGGCCACCCGCGCCTGGTGCAGAGGGGAGCGCCGGACGACGGCGTAGGCCGCGCCCAGGACCACGAACCAGACCGGGGTGACCAGGAGGGCCGCCAGGGTGTCGGCCTGCGTGGTCAGCGCCCAGACCAGGAACGCGAAGAACGCGAACACCACCCACACCATGGGGATGCCGCCGGGCATCTTGAACGTCGAGGCGGCGTGCAGCCCGGGGCGGCGTTTCCGGAACACGAGGTAGCTGGCCAGGATGATGCTCCAGACGAACATAAAGCAGACCGCGGAGACTGTGGTGACCATGTCGAAGGCCACGCCCACGTCCTTGCCCGCGTAGAGCAGGGCGACGCCTGCGAGCAGCAGCACGCAGGAAAGGAACAGGGCGTTCTGCGGGACCTTGCGGGTGGAAAGGCGGCCGAAAAGCTTGGGTGCGTCGCCGTCGTTGGCCAGGCCATAGACCATCCGGGACGTCGAGTAGATGCCGGAGTTGGCCGAGGACATTGCGGAGGTCAGCACCACCAGGTTCACCACGGTGGCGGCCATGCCGAGCCCGGCGAGGGAGAACATGGCGATGAACGGGCTCTGCCCGGCCTTGAAGCCGGTCCACGGGGTGACGGACATCAGGATGATGAGGGCGCCGACGTAGAACAGCATGACGCGCAGCGGGATGGCGTTGATGGCCCGGGGCAGGTTGTCTTCCGGGTTCTTGGTTTCGGCCGCGGCGGTGCCCACCAGCTCGATCCCTACGAACGCGAACACAGCGATCTGGAAGCCGGCCACGAAGCCCATGAACTCCTTGGGGAAGAAGCCGCCGTGGTTCCACAGGTTGCTGAAGCTGGCGGTGCCGGCGTTGGACTGGAAGCCGGTGAAGATCATCACCAGGCCCACCACGATCAGCGCCACGATGGCCACGATCTTGATCAGGGCGAACCAGAATTCGGTCTCGCCGAAGGCCTTGACGGTCGGCAGGTTCAGCAGGAGCAGGACGATGATGGTGGCCAGTCCCGGGATCCAGAGCTGGATGCCCGGCCAGAGTTCCTCGGCGTAACCGGCGATCGCGATGACGTCGGCCACCCCCGTGACCACCCAGCAGAACCAGTACGTCCAGCCGGTGAAGAAGCCGGCCCAGGGTCCCAGCAGGTCGCCTGCGAAGTCGCTGAAGGACTTGTAGTTCAGGTTGGAGAGCAGCAGCTGGCCCATGGCGCGCATCACGAAGAACAGCATGAAGCCGATGATCATGTACACGAAGATCACGGACGGCCCGGCGACGGAGATGGTCTTGCCGGAGCCCATAAAGAGGCCGGTGCCGATGGCGCCGCCGATGGCCAGGAGCTGGATGTGCCGGTTGCTCAGCGAGCGTGCAAGGTGGGGCTCGGTGTCCCGGCTGGAGGCAGTTCTCTGCTCCGCGGTTGTCTGTTCGGACATGTCAACAATCCTTAGTGTGGTCCGCCGCATTGGGTGACGGCGGTTACAAATCAGCCTCTCTAAAGTACAGGCTTAGAAATCGTGGCGCGTTGCCGGCGGCCGCTCCGGCGTCATGGCAGGCTGGGCACGTGACTTCGACTTCAGCCGGCCCGGCCCCCCTGCTAACATTCGGCGTCGACGGCGGGACGTTCAGCCTGCGCCCCGCTGCCCGCGCGGACCTGCCCGCCATTCTCCGGCTGCTCGCCGACGACCGGCTGGGGGCCGTACGGGAGGAAACCTCGGATCCGGCGCCCTACGAGGCCGCCTTCGAGGCGATCGACGCGGACCCCGCCCACCTGCTGCTGGTCGGGGAACTCGCCCCGGAGCAGGGCGCCCCCTCCCGGCTTGTGGCCACGTTCCAGCTCAGCTTCCTGCCGGGCCTGTCACGGCGCGGCTCGTGGCGCGCGCAGCTCGAGGCGGTCCGGGTGGCCCCCGAGTTGCGGGGCCAGGGCGTCGGGGCGGCGATGGTCGGCTGGGCACTTGAGGAATCGCGGCGCCGGGGCTGTTCGCTCGTCCAGCTGACCACCGATAAGTCCCGGACGGCCGCGCACCGCTTCTACGAACGGCTGGGCTTCGCGGCCAGCCATGAAGGCATGAAGCTCCAGCTCTGAACCTGCTCGGCCCTTCGCCGCGCCCCTACGTCCCGCCCATTGACTCTTAGGCACCCTAACTGTTAGGCTACCTAACTATGAGTGAGAACCCGCTGCCGGACGCCGGCCTGCTTGCCCTCGCCGGGGATTTCCGCGAGGCCCTCCGCCACAGCATCTACCTGGTCCGCCGGCTGGACGCCGATGGCGAGCTCAGCGCCGCCCAGCTCAGCACACTGAAGATGCTCGTGGACGACTCCGGCGACAGCGCCGGCGCCGCGGGTGCGCGGGTGGGTGAAATTGCCCGCAACCTGGGCGTCAAGGTCCCCAGCGCCACCGAGCAGATCATCAAGCTCGAACGCGCCGGACTGGTCCGGCGGGAGGCGGATCCCGAGGACTCCCGGGCCGTCCGGGTCAGGCTCACCCCCGAGGGGCACGCCGCCGTCGAATCGGCCAACCACCGCCGCAACACGGTCATGGCGGAGATCCTCGGCTCACTCACTGACGCGGACCGGCGGGCCCTCGCGGCCGCCATCCCGGTCATCGGCAGGATCAACGAGACCCTCCAGCCCTGACGGCCGCTCCCTTCGGGAAAGCCAGCCGCTGGAACCAACGAATAGAACAAACCACAACACCTGAGGAGCGCCCTCCATGGACGGCCAGCTCACGGCCCCCGCGCCGGAAGCAACATCAACCCTCGAGGCCGAAAAGGCTTCACTACTCAAGCAGCCCAAAGCTGTCTGGGCCACCGCCCTGGCCGCAGTCTTCGCTTTTATGGGCATCGGACTGGTGGACCCCATCCTGCCCGCCATCGCCAAGAACCTTGATGCCACCCCCAGCCAGGTATCCCTGCTGTTCACCAGCTACTTCCTGGTCACGGCCATCGCCATGCTGATCACCGGGTTTGTCTCCTCCCGGATCGGCGGCAAACGGACGCTGCTGGCCGGTCTCGCGATCATCGTGGTGTTCGCCTCCCTCTCCGGGATGTCCGGCAGCGTTACGGAACTGGTGGGCTTCCGGGCCGGCTGGGGGCTCGGCAACGCCCTGTTCGTCGCCACCGCCCTTGCCGTGATCGTCGGCGTCGCCAGCGGCGGGGCCGGAACCGCGATCATCCTCTACGAGGCTGCCCTGGGCCTGGGCATTTCGCTCGGTCCGCTGCTGGGGGCCCTGCTGGGCGGCTGGCAGTGGCGTGCCCCGTTCTTCGGCACCGCACTGCTCATGGCCTCGGCCTTCATCGCCCTGATCGCCCTGCTGCCCAAGACCCCGCTGCCGGCACGAAAGGTCCGGCTCCGGGACCCGCTGCTGGCCCTGGGCCACAAGGGACTGCGGACGACGGCGGCCAGCGGCCTGTTCTACAACTACGGCTTCTTCACCATCCTCGCCTTCACGCCCTTCATCCTGGGGATGGATGCCTACGGGATCGGCGGGGTGTTCTTCGGCTGGGGCGTCGCTGTCGCCGTCTTCTCGGTATTCGTCGCCCCCGCGCTGCAGCGGCGCTTCGGCGCCGTGCGGGTGCTGAGCGGCACGCTGGCGCTGCTCCTCCTGGACCTGGCCGGCCTCGGCCTGGCCGCCGGACACTCCGTCCCCGCCGTCGTCGTCCTGGTGGTGGTCTCGGGTGCCCTGCTGGGAATCAACAACACGATCTACACCGAACTTGCCATGGGTGTCTCGGATTCACCGCGGCCGGTGGCCTCCGCCGGATACAACTTCGTGCGCTGGATGGGCGGTGCGCTGGCGCCGTTCGCCGCGGCGCAGTTGGGTGAGCACTTCGGGCCCCAGGTTCCGTTCTTCGCGGCGGCCGGCGCCATGGCGCTGGCGATCGCGGTGGTCCTCGGCGGCCGCCGGTACCTCAGCTCACACGAGCCGCACCTGGTCTAGGGGTACGGTCCCTGCATTAACAACAGATGAGGCCCATGTTCCGTGGAACATGGGCCTCGTCTGCTGTTCGAACGGTTGCCGCTACTTCTTGGCGGAGCCCTTCGGGACGAACAGCGTCTCTGCGTGCTCCAGGGACATGCCGTTGGTTTCGGGCACCTTGAACATCACAAAGAAGAACGACGCCGCCGCGAACAGGGCGTACATGGCGTAGGTCAGGGGCAGCGACGCCGCCGCCATCACCGGGAAGCTCAGCGTGATCGCGAAGTTGGCGATCCACTGGGCGGCCGCGGCCAGGCCCAGGGCGCGGGCACGGATGCGGGACGGGAAGATTTCACCCAGCAGCACCCACACCAGCGGACCCCACGAGGCGCCAAAGCTGATGACGAAGACGTTGGCTGCCACCAGGGCTGCCGGACCCCAGGCGCCGGGCAGGGTGATCGCCTCGCCGGAGCCGGTGGCCGAACCGAAGGCCACAGCCATGGTCGCCAGGGAGGCGGCCATCCCGATGGAACCTGCCAGCAGGATGGGACGGCGGCCGATCCGGTCCACCAGCGCGATGGCCACCAGGGTCACCAGGATGTTGGTGATGGCCGTGGCCACGGAGATGGTGAGGGAGTCCTTCTCCTGGAAGCCCACGGCCTTCCAGAGCGTCGTGGAGTAGTAGAAGATCACGTTGATGCCCACGAACTGCTGCAGCACCGACAGGATGATGCCGATCCAGACCACGGGCTGCAGGCCCAGGGCCTTGCCGCGCAGCGAGCCCTTCTGGCCCGCGACCTTGTCCTCTTCGATGGCTTTTTTGATGTCCCGCAGGTGCCGGTCGGTGTCATCGTCCGGGGCGATGGACTGGAACACCTTCAGGGCTTCCTCATCCTTGCCCTTGAACACGAGGTAGCGCGGCGACTCGGGCAGGGTGAAGGCGATCCAGCCGTAGACCACCGCGGGGACGGCCCCGGCGATGAACATCCAGCGCCAGGCTTCGATGCCGAGCCACAGGGTCTGGTCCGCGCCGCCGGCGACGTTGGCGAAGACCGCGTCCGAGAGCAGGGCGGCGAAGATGCCGGTGGTGATGGCGAGCTGCTGCAGCGACGCCAGGCGGCCGCGGACGTGCCGCGGCGAGATCTCGGAGATGTAGGCGGGGGCGATCACGGAGGCCAGGCCGATGCCCAGGCCGCCGATCAGACGCCAGAAGATCAGGTCCCAGACGCCGAACGCGAAGCCGGTGCCGAACGCGCTGACCAGGAACAGGAGCGCGCCGATCTTCATCGCGGGGATGCGGCCGTACCGGTCAGCGACCTTGCCGGCGAGGTAGGCGCCGGCGGCGCAGCCCAGCAGGGCCACGGCGACAGCAAAGCCGGTCACGGCCTCGCTGAGCGCGAATTCTTCCTTGATGGCGTCGACTGCGCCGTTGACGACCGATGAGTCGAAACCGAAGAGGAAGCCGCCAACGGCGCCTGCCACGGCCAGCCAAATGACCCGCTTGGGGATCTTGGCGGCGGTCTGGTCTTGGGTGGTGGTCATGAGGCTCCCTTGGCAATTCTCGGTAGACGGCTCACGCCGCAACTACCCAGTCTTGCACTGGCGCCGCCGCGATGCATGTCACATGCTTGCCAAGTGATGTGAAACATACGGTTCGCGGCGGCGCCGGCGGGGCCCTCTGTGCCTAGTGGGCCGGGACGGATTCCGACGCCGCGGCCTTGGGGTCCGTCAGCTTCTTGTTCGGCAAAGCGAAGCTGATCAGGAACGCGACGCCGGTCAGGACGGCGGCGGTGAGCATCACGGCGTCGATCGACTGGGCGAATCCTTCGGTGATGGGCCGGGTCAGGGCGGCGTTCGCCGTGTGCAGCCAGCTCGTGTCGTTGAGGGAGTCGTTGCTGGCGCCGTTCTTGAAGAACTCGTAGAGCTTGGCGTTGGCCGGGTCGGCGGCCACGGCCGGATCCTTGAGGACCTTGAGGTAGTCCGCGTTTTTCACGGCGTCCTTCATCCCCGTGGCGATCTTGTCGGCGGCGAGGCTGAACAGCATCGAGATGAACACCGCGGTGCCCACGGCGCCGCCCATGGACCGGAAGAACGCGGCGGAGGACGTACCCACGCCCATATCCTTCGCGGGAACGGAGACCTGCATGGCCAGGGTGAGCGGCTGCATGCAGAAGCCCAGGCCCAGGCCGAAGAACACGGCGATGGCGCCGGGAACCCAGAGCGGGGTGTCAACGCCCAGCGAGAATCCCATAACGACGGCGGCCGCGGTCAGGACCGCGGTGCCCAGGATCGGGAAGATGCGGTACGTCCCGGACGCGGAGATGGTCCGCCCTGCGGTGATGGACCCGGTCAGGATGCCCACGGTGAAGGTGATCATCATCAGGCCGGCCTCGGTGGGGGTGAGGCCCTTGACCAGCTGCAGGTACATCGGCAGCATCGCGATGGCACCGAACATACCAACGCCGATGATGAAGTTCAGCAGCGAAGAGAGCCCGAAGGTGATGTTCTGGAACAGCCGGAGCGGAATCAGGGCGTAGTCGCCTGCGCGCTTCTCGGCCAGCAGGAACGCGATGATGCCGAGGACGCCGAGGCCGTAGCAGAGGAAGGCTCCGGTGGAGCTCCAGCCCCACGTGCGGCCCTGTTCGGCGACGAGCAGCAGCGGCACGATCGCCAGGGTGATGGCCGCCGCGCCCCAGTAGTCGATCTTTTGCTTCAGGTGCTTGGCAGGCAGGTGCAGGTACAGGAAGACCACAGCGAGGGCAGCCAGGCCGATCGGGATGTTGATGAAGAAGACCCAGCGCCAGCCGTCAAAGCCGAGGATCGTCGCGGAACCGGCGAAGGCGCCGCCGATCACCGGACCCAGCACGGAGGAGATGCCGAAGACGGACATGAAGTAGCCCTGGAACTTGGCGCGGTCCTTGAGTGCCACGATGTCCCCGATGATGGTCAGCGCGAGGGCCAGCAGGCCGCCGGCGCCCATGCCCTGGATGCCGCGGGCCACCGCGAGCTCGGTCATGGAGTGGACCGAGCCTGCATACAGCGAGCCGGCCAGGAAGATCAGGATCGCCGCGAGGTACAGCGGGCGGCGGCCGAAGATGTCGCTGAGCTTGCCGTAGAGGGGTGTGCTGACCGTGGAGGTGATCAGGTACGCCGTCGTCGCCCAGGCCTGCAGCGAAAGGCCGTCGAGGTCATTCGCGATGGTGTAAATGGAGGTCGAGACGATGGTCTGGTCCAGCGACGAGAGGAACATGCCGAGCATCAGGCCCACCATGACCGTGATGGTCTGGCGGTGCGTCAGGACCTCGCCGGGCAGGCGGGTGGATGTGGTTTTGGACATAACTGCTCCAAGGGGAAGAAAGTGGGGTTAAGCAGGAAGGTTGCTTTCAGTAACTATCTTACTGTGTGCTTTGTTCCCGCCCGCCCACTTTTCCGGCGGCCCGGGCCGCGGCTTAGCGTTCCAGCAGGATCCCGTCCGGGTCGCACCAGATCCGCTGTCCCGGCCGGATGGCCACGCCGTCGATCTCCAGCTCCACGTCGGTTTCCCCGGCGCCCGCCTTGGCGCTCTTGCGCGGGTTGCTGCCCAGGGCCTTGACGCCCAGCTCCAGCCCGGCCACGGCCACCCGGTCCCGGATGGCGCCGTTGATAACGACGCCGGCCCAGCCGTTCCGGACGGCGCTCGCCGCGATCAGGTCCCCCATCAGCGCGGTCCGCAGCGAGCCGCCGCCGTCGACCACCAGCACCGCTCCGTGTCCCGGCGTGGCCAGGGTTTCCTTGACCAGGGCGTTGTCTTCGAAGCAGCGGATGGTCCGGACCGGGCCGCTGAAGTGCGTGCGGCCGCCGAGTGACTGGAACTGCAGGGCGATCGAGTCCAGCTCCCCGCCGCGCTCGTCGTAGAGGTCGGCGGTGTTGACAGGGTTCGTGGGGGCATCCGGCACGGGTTCTCCTTGGAGGGGTTCAACGGCGGTCATGGGTGATGCCCACGATAGTCTGGGCCCACACTGATCATCAGTCATCCGTTCCGGGGGAACCACATGAGCCTGTCCAACACCGACGCACCGGCGCTCGCCGAACCCCGGCAGCGCGTCCGGCCGGTCTGGACCGCCGGGGTGGTCCTGGTCAACGTGGGCATCAACGCCGCGTTTTTCGGTCCGCTGCAGGTGCTGCTCGGCCAACAGGCAGCCGCCTTCAACGAGGGCGAAAAGGAAGCCATCCTGGCCCTGGTCACCGGGGCCGGGGCAGCCGTGTCCCTGGTTGCCAACCCGTTGTTCGGGGCACTGAGCGACCGGACCACCGCACGGCGGGGCCGGCGGGTGCCGTGGGTCCTCTTCGGCGCGATCCTCGGGGCGGCCGCGCTGGTAGCGCTGGCCGGCGCCCCGGACGTCGCCATGATGACACTGCTCTGGTGCCTCGTCCAGGCCGGCTGCAACGCCGCCTATGCCGCCGTCACCGCCGCCATCCCGGACCGGGTGCCGGTTCCCCAGCGCGGCACCGTCGGAGGGCTGGCCGCCATGGGCCAGACCGTGGGCATCCTCCTCGGCGCCGTCATCGCGGCCGTCGTTTCGGGCAACTTCGCGCTCGGGTACGTGTTCTCCGCAGTGGCGCTGCTGGCCGGCGTCGTCCTGTATTTCTTCAAGAACGACGACGTCGCGTTGCCGGCGGAGGGCAGGTCCGCCTTCCGGCTGGGCGCATTTCTCCGCAGCTTCTGGATCTCCCCGGCCCGCCACCCGGATTTCGCGTGGGCCTGGCTGACCCGGCTGCTGGTGAACATCGGCAACCACATGGTGACGCTGTACCTGCTCTTCTTCCTCACCGATGCAGTGCGCCTGACGCAGACACAGGGCATCGGGGCGGAGCTCGGCGTGTTGATCCTGACCGGCCTTTACGCGGTGATGGTCATCATTACGAGCGTGGTCGGCGGCCGGATCAGCGACCGGATGGGCCGGCGCAAACCCCTGGTGATCCTCTCCTCCGTCGTCATCGCCGCGGCCGCCCTGATCCTGGCGTTCGCCCCCACCTGGACCGGGGCGCTGATCGGCGCCTCGGTGCTGGGTATCGGCTTCGGTTCCTACCTGGCCGTGGACTTCGCCCTCATCACCCAGGTGCTGCCGACGGCGCTTAGCCGGGGCAAGGATCTGGGTGTTATCAACATCGCTAATTCGCTGCCCCAGGTGCTCGCCCCGCTGATCGCCTATCCCTTTGTGGCCCTCTGGGGCGGCTACGTATCGCTGTATGTGGCGGCCGCGGTCATCGGTCTGCTGGGCGCCGTTTTTGTGGTCAAAATCAAGGGTGT
The DNA here is from genome assembly GCF_056397605.1 of Arthrobacter sp. 05L44. NCBI lineage: Bacteria > Bacillati > Actinomycetota > Actinomycetes > Micrococcales > Micrococcaceae > Arthrobacter > Arthrobacter sp. 05L44. Next base: position 55,227 of record NZ_JBFTNS010000007.1, read on the forward strand.
GGACTAGCGTCCAGCCGGACTGTATGACTGGCGGAAGGCCCTGTCCCGTGCCGTATAGTGGACGGGATTGCCGCGGCAGCGCTGTGGACTGACCCTCCCGGCTGCCGAGAAAAACGACCCCCGGAACGCTGCTGATGCCTGAATTCCCTTCGGATCTTCCGCCAATGGCCCCGCCGCCCACGCTGCCCCGGCAGCGCCGGCGTTATGCCCGGATTCTCGACGTCGCCGCCGGCTTCGCCCGGAAGGGCCTGGACTCCGTGGTCCTGTCCGAAGTGGCCGCCGGAGCGGACGTGCCGCTGGGCACCCTGTACCGCTACTTCCCTTCCTCGACTCAGCTGATGCTGGCGCTCTACCGCAAGCAACTTGGCGAACTGCACCAGGGCGAATGGCCGGCAGGCACCAAGGCGCCCGCGCACGCCCTGGCGGGAGCGGCGATGGAGATCTTCCACATGCGCCTGATGCAGCCCGCCGTCGAGCAATGCCTGAACCGCACGGTGTACGCCAAGGACACAGACACCACCCGGCTGCTCCGGGACATCGACGCCACCGCGGAGAAGGCTGTGACCGCCGTCAGTGGCGATCCGGCCGTCTCGCGGGTCCTGCTCCTGACCGTCACGGGCCTGGTGCAGGCCGTCCGGTGCCGCCGCCTGTCACTGTTCGAGGCGGAGGAAGATCTGAAGAAGGCCTGCTCGCTGCTGGCCCGCGGCGGCGGGAACGGGTCTCCGGTCTAGACCAGTTACCGCTATGTGTCCGGCCGAATCTTCGGCGGGCAACCGGGCTGCTTACCATGGCAGGACCGGAGCGGCGCCAGCGCCAGCACTTCCGGAAACTCCATACCGCAGGCCCGCCACCCCGGGGCCGCCCCGGAGTTTTCCCAGACCATCCGGGGCACCGCGGTGCCCCAGCAGCCAAAGTGCCGTACGCCCACGGTGAGCCCCAGGAGACAACGACGTGTCCACTGAAACGATCAATCCCTCTGCCCGCACCTCCTCCGCAGGGGCTGAAGACGCCCCCCTCGCCGCACTCGGCGACGAGGAAATCTTCGCCTCCCACCAGGGCGGCAAACTCTCGATCACCAGCACCGTCCCGCTGGCCAGCAAACGCGATTTGTCCATTGCCTACACCCCCGGGGTCGCACAGGTCAGCCGCGCGATCGCGGCCGAACCGGGCCTCGCCCGGACCCTCACGTGGGCCGAGCGCCTCGTAGTGGTGGTCAGCGACGGAACGGCCGTCCTGGGCCTGGGCAACATCGGCCCCAGCGCGTCCCTGCCCGTGATGGAAGGCAAGTCGGCGCTCTTCAAAGCCTTCGGCGACCTCGACTCCATCCCGCTGGTCCTGAACACCACCGACGTGGACGAAATCGTCGAAACGCTGGTCCGCCTGCGCCCCAGCTTCGGCGCGGTCAACCTCGAGGACGTGTCGGCACCGCGCTGCTTCGAGCTCGAGGAAAAGCTGATCGAAGCCCTCGACTGCCCCGTGATGCACGATGACCAGCACGGCACCGCCGTCGTGGTCCTGGCAGCCCTGACCGGCGCCGCCAAGGTGACCGAGCGCGAACTCGGGAGCCTCCGCGTGGTGGTCTCCGGGGCAGGCGCCGCGGGCATCGCCGTCGCCGAGATCCTGCTGGCCGCCGGAATCGACGACGTCGTCCTGCTTGACTCCCGCGGCGTGATCCACAAGGACCGCACCGACATCGCCGCAGATCCGAACAGCAAGAAGGCCGAACTCGCGGCCCGCAGCAACCCCCGCAGTGTCTCCGGCGGCCCCGGCGAGGCGCTACTCGGCGCGGACGTCTTCATTGGTGTCTCCTCCTCGCGGCTGGATGAAGAGCACCTCAAGCTGATGAACCACAGCGCCATTGTCTTCGCCCTGTCCAACCCGGACCCGGAGGTGCTGCCGGAGGTCGCGGCCAAGTACGCCGCCGTCGTCGCGACCGGCCGCAGCGACTTCCCGAACCAGATCAACAACGTGCTGGCCTTCCCCGGGATCTTCCGCGGAGCCCTGGACGCCGGGGCGCGGCGCATCACGCCGGCCATGAAGCTGGCAGCCGCCCGCGCCATTGCAGGGTTGGCCGAGGGCGAGCTCTCCGCCGACTACATCGTCCCGAGCCCCCTGGACCCGCGCGTCGCCCCGGCCGTGGCAGCCGCCGTCGCAGAGGCCGTCGCAGCGGAGTAACGGGCCGTCGCGGCCGCCGAGCCTAGACTGGGGCCATGAACCCCGGAACCGTCGTCACGATCCTCTGCGGGCTCGCCATCCTGGTGGGCGTCGCGGGCATCATCATCCCGGTGCTGCCCGGCAGCATCCTGATCGCCCTGAGCCTGCTGGCCTGGGCGCTCTGGGGAGGGGCCGGGGTCACCGGCTGGGTGGTTTTCGGAATCGGGCTGGCGCTCGTGGCGGCCGGGATGGCCGCGTCCGCTGTCCTCACCGGCCGGAAACTCAAACAGCACAGCGTGCCGGGCCGTTCGGTCGTCACCGGCCTCGTGTTCGGCGTGGTGGGGATGTTCGTGATCCCGGTGGTGGGGCTCTTCGTCGGGTTCGCGGCCGGCCTGCTGCTGAGCGAACTCCACCGCACCCGGGTCTGGCGTACCGCGGTGGTTTCCAGCTGGGCCGCGCTCAAAGCCACCGGGCTGGGCATGATCACGGAATTCGGGCTGGCCTGCCTGGCGGCCAGTACCTGGGTGATCGGCGTCTGGGTCGCGGCGTCCGCCTGACCGGTACCGGCCGCTGCGCATCAGCAGGCCCGGGTGTCAGCCGGCCGCCGCCGCGATCCTGCCAACCAGGGGAAGCAGCTGCTCGGCCAGCAGGACCAGGCCCAGGCCCACCATGATGATCCCGCTGGCTAGCGTCACCCGCCGGGCCGCCCCCGGGCGGGAATGCAGGAGCTTCCGGGACATCAGCGCCACGCAGGTGTAGATCACGGCCACCAGCACCACAAACGTCAGTCCCAGCAGGCCGGACTGCAGCGGGACCGGAAGCGCCGCATCACGGCTGACGAACTGCGGGACCAGGGCCACGAAAAAGAGCAGCCCCTTGGGGTTGATCCCGCTGGTGCCCATGCCCTGGAGGAAGACCCGGAACTGGTTGTCCCGGACAGGATCGCCCGGCCGGGCACCGAAGCTTGCCCCGCGCCAGGAACGCACGGTGCTGACACCAAGCCACAGCAGGTAGGCCGCGCCGGCCACGGTGAGCCAGCCCATCAGCCCTGGCAGCCCGGTGATCACGGCCGCCAGCCCCGCAACCAGCAGCGCGGTGTGCACAACGTACCCGCCACACAGCCCGGCGACTGCCGGGACAAAGCTGCGTTCCCGGAGTCCGGCGCTGATGGAGTAGGCCCAGTCCACCCCGGGGGTGCAGGCCAGGGCAACGGCCACACCAATAAAGGCAAGAAACAACTGGGGGTTCACGGCTTACTCCTGTCCAACGGGTGACTGGAGTAAGCCTAGGAATTTGTGGCCCAAAAGTGCTCCCCCTTTTCGCCCTCCTTTCCGCGCCGACGATACGATATTTGCGTGATAGACCATATTGACCGAAGTATTTTGCGCTACCTTCGTGAAGACGGCCGGATGACCGCGACAGCGCTCGCGGCCAAGGTGGGACTGACCGTGGCGCCCTGCCACCGCCGGCTCCGTGAGCTGGAGGCGTCAGGCGTCATCCGGGGCTACCGGGCCGATATTGATCCAGCCTCCGTGGGGCTGGGTTTCGAGGCGATAGTCTTCGTGACGCTGCGGCAGGTGGACCGTGCCACCATGGAAATCTTCGAGAACCGCGTCGCCGAGAACCCCAACATCGTCGAGGCCCAGCGGCTGTTCGGGGAACCGGACTACCTGCTGAAGGTTATTGCCGAGGACCTGCCCGCCTACCAGCGCTTCTACGACGCCGAACTGACCTCGCTGCCCGGGGTCGAGCGACTGACCTCAACCCTGGTGATGAAGAACCTCAAGGCGAACGCCGGCCCGCCCGTCTGAGCCGCCGGCTCAGCCGCCCAGCAGCCCCGTGGTCCGGTACGGGATGACCTCGCGCAGGAACATGCTGGTGGAGGTCCGCACAATCCCGGGACACAGCCGGATCTCCTCGGACACCCGGTAGAGATCGTCCGGGCTGGTGGCTACCACCCGGATCAGGAGGTCCGTGTCGCCGGCGGGCGCATGACACTCGAGCACCTCGGGGATGTTCCGCAGCGCGGCGATCGCCTCGTCCAGGTGGCTCTGGTCCAGTTCGGCGCTGACGGCAGCGGCCACCCCGCGCCCCAGCGCGGACGGCAGCACCCGGCTGCTGTTGGCCCGCAGGGCGCCCGACGCTGTCATGCGCTCGAGGCGGGACTGGACGGTCCCGCGGGCCAGGCCAAGTTTCTGCGCCAGCACCATGATGGGAACCCGGGGGTCGGCATCAAGGGCCAGGAGAATCCGGCGATCCGTCGGGTCGAGCTGCTGCAATCTGACCACTTCCTGCTAGTCGCCCGGACTGCCATTGGTCAGTCTGACCAATCAGTTGCCTGTCCGTTGCACCAACTGTATGACTACTGCTCAAATAGTGGCAACACGGGACCCCGGCCACCGCCGGGGACCCGCAAGGCTACAGATCCCCCGGTACACCTCCCGGACTCTGGATGAGGCGCCCCGCAAGGAGCCCGCCGCTGAATGACTCTTGTTCACGCATCGTCTTTCCGCACCCCTTTACGGCAAGAGCCCCTGAGCCCCCGACGTCGGATGTCCGAAGTCATCGGTGGCTGAGGGGCTCTTGCGTTGGCCCGCATAGGCTTATCCCATGACCCCTGCCGGACGTTTCGCCCCCAGCCCCTCCGGTGAGCTCCACGTCGGCAACCTTCGTACCGCCATGCTCGCGTGGCTCTTCGCCCGGTCCACGGGCCGCAGCTTCCTGATGCGCGTCGAGGACCTGGACCGCGCACGCGCCGGTGCCGAGGCCGGGCAGCTCCGGGACCTCGCGGCGATCGGCGTTACCTGGGACGGCGACATTGTCCGGCAAACGGAGCGCGAGGCGCACTACACCGCGGCGATCGAGCGGCTCGCCGACGCCGGGCTGACGTACGAATGTTTCTGTACCCGCCGTGAAATCCAGGAGGCCCCCTCCGCCCCGCATGCCCCGCATGCCCCGCAGGGCGCGTACCCCGGCACCTGCCGGGACCTGGATGCGGCCGGGCGCGCCCGCAAACGGGCGATCCGTCCCGCGGCAGTCCGGCTCCGCGCTGGCGTGGCCGAAGCGACGGTCCAGGACGTGCTGCATGGAACCTACACCGGGATGGTGGACGACTTCGTGCTGCGGAGGAACGACGGGGTGGCCGCGTACAACCTGGCGGTGGTGGTGGACGACGCCGCGCAGGGAATCGACCAGGTGGTCCGTGGCGATGACCTCCTGCCCTCCACACCCCGGCAGGCCCACCTCGCCTCCCTTTTGAATATTCCTGTTCCGGAATATGCCCACGTGCCGCTGGTGGTCAACGCCGACGGCGCCCGGCTCGCCAAACGCGACGGTGCGGTGACCCTGGCCGACCTCGCTGCTGCCGGCACCGCCGTCGGGCAGGTGCGCGACACCCTGCTGGAGTCCCTGGGCCTGCCCCCGGGCACCCTGGAGGAGGCCCTGCGCGTCTTCGATCCGGCCACGCTGCCCCGGGAGCCCTGGGTGTGGCCCGGCGCCGGGGGCTCCGCCGCGTAGGCTGGAACCATGTCAGAACCAGAGTCAAACGAAGCGTCCGTGCCCCAAGCCGGCTTCACCGTCGACACGGCGCGGGTCCTCGCCGAAGTGGCCCACAACCGCCAGAAGGACAAGCTCAAGCGCCCCTACCGCGAGCACGTGCTGGCCGTCGGAGATGCGCTGGCCGACTTCGATGACAATGTCCGGATCGCCGGATACCTGCACGACATCGCGGAAGACACGCCCATGACGCGGCAGGCGCTGCTGGAAATGGGCGTCCCGGAACGGGCCGTGGACATCATCGAGCGGGTCACCACGCGTCTGCACGAGAACCCGGATGACTACCAGTCAGGCATCCGCTACATCGCCGAGGACCACGACGCCACCCTGGTCAAAATCGCCGACAATGCCCACAACTCCCTGCCGGAACGGGTTAAGGCGCTGGCCGAGAAATGGCCGGACAAGCCCCCGGTCACCCGTTACGCCGACGCCCGGCCGGTCCTCTACGCCGCGGTGCCGGTGGAAGAAACCCGCAAGATCCTGGCCCGGATCAACCCCTGGCTGCTGGACGAGCTCGACGACATGCTCGACGAGGCCGACGACACCGACTACGAAAACCTCTCGTACGGCGACGGGTCCGAAGACTAGACCCGGCCCAGCAGGTCAATGTCCTCCAGGAACTCCTGCTGCACCTCGGCGCTGACGGTGGTCCGCGTGTCCGCGATGGCATCCAGGTAATCCTGGGTGGCGGGCCCCTTCCGGACGGCGTCGCGGACAGCTGCCGGGCCGCCTGAGGCCGCACCGCCGTCGTCGTACACTGCCTTCTCAAGCGCACGCTGGGAGGCGCTGCGGGCGGCGTATTCGATGTCCGCGGGGGAGAAACCCTCGATGCGGTCCACGAGCAGCTCCACGTCGACGTCGTCCACCACGGTGGCCGGGATGAACCGCTGCCACATGGCCTCGCGGGCCAGCCGGTCCGGCAGGCCGATCGGGATGACGTAGTCGAACCGGCCGTGGCGCAGGAATGCGGAGTCCAGCGCGCGGATGAAGTTGGTGGCGCAGACCAGGAGCCGGCCGGGCTGTTCGCGGAACGCCGGGATGATCTTCAGGAGTTCGTTGGTGACACCCTGCAGCGGCGACGGCGGATCCCCGGCGCGCTGCGAGGCGATCTCTTCCACCTCGTCAATGAAGACGACGGCGTGCTCGAGCTCGGCGATCTCCAGGAACGTCTCACGCAGGGCGCCGGCCAGGCCCAGCGGATCCGCGGCCAGCCGGGAGGGAAACACTTCCACAAAGGGCCACTCCAGGCGGGACGCTATGGCCTTGGCGAACGTCGTTTTCCCGGTCCCGGGCGGGCCGAACAGCACCACAGCCCGCGGGGGGACCACCCCGTACTCGTCGGCGAGGTCCGCCTCGGCGAGGGGCAACACCAGTCGGCGTTCCAGGAGTTCCTTCTCGTTGCGCATCCCGGCGACGTTTTCCCACAGGTCACGGGCCAGGATCCGGCCGCCCAGCTGGCTCAGCGGTTCGAGTTCCTGGCGCTGGACCGGGATCTTGCGTTCGAAATAGCGGAGGTTCTGCTTCAGGACAAAGCCCCGGCTCAGGAACGCCTCCACCCGGGTCTCGGATTCCGGCATCAGCGCGGAGAGCTTGTTCAGCCCGTGCGGGGCCATCCGGTTTTCGACGGCGGCCAGCAGCGACGTGCCGATGCCGCGGCCGCGGAATTCGGGGAGGGTGGCCAGGAAGACGATCCAGCCCTGGTCGTGCGCGGCACGGCCGGCGGCGGCGCCCACCACCTGCTCGCCCTGGACTGCCACGACGGCGTGGTCCTTTTCGCAGGAGGCCAGGACCTCGGACAGGGCGTACACCGGCTCGACATTGGTGGCCTTGAGGGACTCCCACAGGTGCAGGATCCCGTCCAGGTCGGCGGAATGAAAATCCCTGATTCGCCAGGTGGTCATGAGAAGTCTCCCGGGTGGTTCGTCGCTGAGCCAGGTGGAACGGTTCCTCCGAGCTTAGGCGAACGGTGCCCGGCGGCGGCGAACCGGTTACCCGCGTTACGCCGCCGCCGGGTTTGCCCGCGGGCTACTCGGTGCCGGAAGTGCCGGAGCTGCCGGCGTTTCCGGAGCGCCCGGAGGGACGGTTGGCCACCAGCGGGTACGGGCCGGTGAAACCGTCACGGACCGCCGCGATTTCCAGGATTCGGTGTCGGCAGAGGCGCCAGCCGAGCATCAGGAGCGGGACGATGATAACAAGCGACGCGATGGTCCAGGTGCCGACGGGGGAGTCGAAGGCCATCAGGACCAGGACCGCCAGCAGGAAGGCCAGGGTGATCCATCCGGTGACCGGGGCGCCGGGCATCCGGAAGGACGGGCGGAGGAGTTCGCCGCGTGCCGCGAGCCGGGCGAGCTGCATCTGGCACAGCACGATCATGGCCCAGGTGCTGATGATGCCCAGCGACGCGACGTTCAGGACGATCTCGAAGGCCTCGGCGGGGACCACGGCGTTCAGGATGACACCCAGGACGGCCACGCCGGCGGTGAGGGCGATGCCGCCGTAGGGCACACCCGCCTTGTTCATCCGGGCGGCGAATTTCGGTGCGGACCCCGAGACGGACATGGACCGCATGATCCGGCCGGTGGAGTACAGGCCGGCGTTGAGCGAGGAGAGGGCCGCGGTGAGAACCACCAGGTTCATGATGGCGTCCACCCCGTCCACACCGATGGAGCCGAAGAACGTCACGAACGGGCTTTCGCCTGCCTTGTAGGAGCTGTAAGGCAGCAGCAGCGAGAGCAGCACGAGTGAGCCGACGTAAAACACGGCGATACGCACGATCACGGTATTGATGGCCCGCGGCATGATCTTCTCCGGGTTTTCCGTCTCGCCCGCCGCGGTGCCGATCAGCTCGATCGAGGCGTAGGCGAACACCACACCCTGCATCACCACGATGGCCGGCAGCAGGCCGTTGGGGAACATGCCGCCGTTATCCGCGATGAGGCTGAAGCCCACCTCGTGGCCCTCCACCGGGGTGCCGAAGATGACGAAGTAGATCCCGACCACCAGGAAGGACACCAGCGCCACGACCTTGATCAGCGCGAACCAGAATTCGAGCTCGCCGAACACCTTGACGCTGATCAGGTTCAGGCCCAGCACCAGGATGAGGGCGGCCAGCGCCCAGGTCCACTGCGGGACGTCCGCAACGGGCGCCCAGTACTTCTTGAAGAAGTTCATGTACAGCGCGACGGCGGTGATATCCACGATCGCCGTCATGGCCCAGTTCAGCCAGTAGAGCCAGCCGGTGACAAACGCGGCTTTCTCGCCGAAGAATTCCCGGGCGTAGGAAACGAAAGAGCCCGACGACGGCCGGTGCATTACGAGTTCACCGAGGGCCCGCAGGATCATAAACGCGAAGAATCCGCAGAGGGCGTAGCTGATGATCAGGGCCGGGCCCGCGGCGGCGAGCCGGCCACCTGCGCCCATAAACAGGCCGGTGCCGATGGCGCCGCCGATTGCGATCATCTGGACCTGCCGGGGTTTCAGGCCCTTGTGATAGCCCTGGTCTTCGGCATGGAGGGCGGCCTCGGACGCGTGGGCGTGGGCCGGAATCGTGTGGTCGGAGACGGCTTGCTGCCGGGTTGGCTGGTCCTGCACCGGCGGTTTTTGGGCGCGGGCAGTTTCTGGATGGGTCATGGGGGAATCCTTTGGGGGGGCGGAGTTGCTACTTGCTCAGGTTGGCCAGGCGCTGCGGGCTGAGCAGTTCGGTGAGCTGCTCGGCGGTGAGCAGCCCGTGTTCGAGGACGAGTTCCGCGACTCCCTTGCCGGTGGCGAGGGCTTCCTGCGCGATGGCCGTGGCCGTCGCGTAGCCCAGCTGCGGGTTCAGGGCGGTGACGAGGCCGATCGACTGTTCCACGGTAAGGCGGAGCCGTTCGGTGTTGGCGGTGATACCCCGGACGCAGCGGGCCGTGAGGGTGCGGCAGGCGGCTTCCAGGTGCGAGATGCTCTTGTGGAGGCTGTGGACGATGATCGGTTCGAAGGCGTTGAGCTGGAGCTGGCCGGCTTCTGCGGCCATGGTGATGGTGACGTCGTTGCCGATGACCTCGTAGGCCACCTGGCTCACCACTTCCGGGATGACCGGGTTGATCTTGCCGGGCATGATCGAGGAGCCGGACTGCACGGCCGGGAGGTTGATTTCGCCGAATCCGGCGCGCGGGCCGGAGGAGAGCAGCCGGAGGTCGTTGCAGATCTTGGAGAGTTTCACGGCCACCCGCTTCAGCACGCCGGAGAGGTGCACAAAGGCGCCCACGTCCTGGGTGGCCTCGATCAGGTCCGGCGCGGTGACCAGGGGCAGGCCGGTGATCTCGGCCAGGTGCCGGCAGGCGGCCTCCGCATAGCCGGCCGGTGCGTTCAGGCCGGTGCCGATCGCCGTGGCGCCGAGGTTGATCTCGTGGATCAGCAGGTCGGCTTCGGCCAGCCGGAGCCGGTCCTCGCCGATCGTGATGGCGTAGGTGCCGAACTCCTGGCCGAGTGTCATGGGGACGGCGTCCTGGAGCTGGGTGCGGCCCATCTTGACCACCGTGCGGAATTCCAGGGCCTTGGCGGCGAAAGCGTCTTCCAGTTCGGTGAGGGCAGCCAGCAGTTCCCGGGCGGCAAAGATGGTGCCGAGCTTGACCGCGGTGGGGTAGACGTCGTTCGTGGACTGGCTGAGGTTGACGTGGTCGTTCGGGTGCAGCCGGGCGTAGTCGCCCTTCGGGTGGCCGAGGATTTCCAGGGCCCGGTTGGCGATCACCTCGTTGGCATTCATGTTCGACGACGTTCCGGCCCCGCCCTGGATGACGTCCACTACGAACTGCTCGCTGAGCTTGCCGTCCATAACGTCGGCGCAGGCGTCCTCGATGGCCCGGGCGCGTTCGGCGTCGAGGAGTCCGAGTTCGTGGTTGGTGCGGGCGGCGGCGAGCTTCACCGCGGCCAGCCCGCGGACCAGGTGCATGTTGGACGAGAGCGGCTGGCCGGTGATGGGGAAGTTCTCCACGGCACGGAGGGTGTGGACGCCCCAGTACGCGCCGGCCGGAACATCACGGTCGCCCAGGAGGTCGTGCTCGGAGCGGAATTCTGCGATTTCGTCGATCGAAGTCATAACGGTCGGTCCTTACAGGTCTTCGGAGGTGGTGGGAGTCGTGGGGGTTTCGGCAGCGAGGAAATCCGTGGCCTGCAGCGTGCCGACGGGTCGGCCGCCGCCCAGCACGTCCGTCGCCGCGAGACCCGCCAGGGGGGAGGTGTCGACGTCGAGCGCTGCCAGGAGACGGACGGTGACGGGCATCCGGGCGCGGTCCCCGCCGTCGGAGATCTTGACGGCGACGGCGCGTCCGTCCGGAAGGCCCACCAGCTGGACCCCTTCGAAGCCGTCCTTCGCCAGGAGGCCCGGAATCAGGCGCATCAGCGCTGTGACATCCCGGTGCTCGCCGGCAACCATCACGGGGTGCCGGCGCATGGCGTTGGCGACGGCGGACTCCGCGGCGTCCTCGCTCGCGGCCAGCGTACCGAAGGCGCGGGCCATGCCCGGCAGGGTAAGCGCGAAGAGCGGGGTCCCGCAGCCGTCGGTGCTGGTGGCCCTGGGGTCCTCGCCGGTCAGCTCCACCACTGTCCGGGCCACGAGCTGCTGCAGCGGGTGCTGCGGGTCGAGGTAGCCCCGGACCGGCCAGCCGTTGATGACACACGTGGCGGCCATCGCGGCGTGCTTCCCGGAGCAGTTCTGGGTCAGCTGCGTGGCCTTCCCGCCGCTGGCCAGCCACTCCTCACGCTCGCTGACACCGTACGGAAGATCGGTGCTGTTCTCCAGGTCTGCGGCACTCAGTCCGTGCAGGTCCAGGATGCGCTGTGCGCCGTCGCGGTGGATGGCGGCACCGGAGTGGCTCGCGGCGGCCAGGGCGAGGAGTTCTTCCGGGAGGTCGAGCCCGGCCCGGACCATGGCCACGGCCTGAAGGGGCTTGAGCGCGGAGCGGGGGTAGAAGGCGGCCAGCGGGTCGCCGGCGGCCAGGAGGGTCCGGTCGTCCGTCCCGGTGGCGACGGCGGAGCCGTAGTGGACGCTCTCAACCACGCCGTCGCGGGTCTGGACCGCAAGCGGGGCGTGCTCCGGTAGCCGCGCCGGGGCGGGCGGCGTCGGAATGCGGGCGAGGGCTGGAGAAATCATGGGGTCCTTTGGCTGGGGTGTGGTTCGTGGCCTGCGGGGCTGCCGGCAGGCCGGCCGGGCGGTGGCGCCGGCGGGGTCAGGAGTCGGTGCGGGGGTCCAGGATTGAGGCGAGGGCAACGCCGACGGCGTGCAGGTGCTGGCTCATGGCGATGCGGGCCGTGGCCGCGTCGCCTGCCTCGATGGCGGCCAGGATGCGTCCATGCTCCTCATCGGAGGCGTGCTGGCGGTCCGCGACCATGTTCAGGGTTTCGGACTGATGGGCCAGGGCCTCGCGGATCTCAGCGACGACATTCTCGAAGACCTTGTTGCGGCTGGCCTTGGCGATCAAAGCATGGAAGTTCGAGTCCAGGCCGACCCAGACCTCGGGGTCGTCCTCGGCGTTCATGGCGGCCAGGATGTCCCGGAGGGTGTCGAGCTCTTCAGGTGAACGGCGTTCGGCGGCGAGGCCGGCGGCAGGAACCTCAATGTGGGGGCGGGCCTCGGTGAGGTCGAGGGCCGAGTACTGCCCCAGGACCAGGTCCTTGGCCACGTGGTCAGCGACGACGAACGTTCCCCGCCCTGTCCTGGTGATGGTCAGCCCCAGTGCGGTGCACGACCGGAGGGCCTCCCGGACCACCGAGCGGCTCACCCCGTACTGCTGGGCAAGCGTTGCCTCGGAGCTCAACTTGGCGCCAATGCCCAGCTTGCCGGATTCGATTTCGGAGCGGAGGACGTTGAAGACCGCCTCGGCCGCGCTGAGACGGGCGAGGGGCTGTCCTGCTGTCCGGCTGTCTGACAGGTTCACATTTCAAATATGGCAGAGGTCACATCGGGGTGTCAACCGCGTGACGCGCGCCGCCGGGGTCGGTCCGAGTCCAGGGACTGCAGTCGGCCGCCCGTCCGGGAGTTGGTATACCGTCTTGAATGTGGCATTATCTGCGTATGAATGCAGATATGCAGATTGAGGTCGACAGTCCCCATGTGGAGTTGGCCGTTGAGGTTTTCGCCATGCTGGCCGACGCCACGCGGGTGCGGCTCATTCTCGCCCTGGGGGAGGGGGAGTTGCCGGTCAACGCCTTGGCAGAACGCGTGGGCAAGCCGGCCTCGACCGTCTCGCAGCACCTTGCCAAGATGCGGCTCGGCGGGATGGTCGCCACCAGGCAGGAGGGCACCAAGGTCTTTTACCGGCTGCAGAACCACCACGCCCGCCAGCTGGTGATGGATGCCGTGCACCAGGCGGAGCACGCGCTCGGCACGGCCCCGAGGCACGGAGCATGAGCGGGAAGGACCACAACGTTGGCGGGCGCAGCCACGATCCCGTTGGCGGGCACGGCCACGATCACGGGCATGACCACGACCACCCGCATGGCGACCACGGCCACGGGCACGGTCACGATCATGACCATACGCACGGCGCCCACGGAGACCATGACCACGCCCACGGCCACAGCCACGCTCCGGGACTGAAGGGCTGGCTACACGAACTCTTTGTCCCGCACTCGCATGACTCAGCGGACTCCATTGACGCGGCCCTCGAATCCAGTGCCCAGGGCATCCGGGCCGTCAAGATCTCGCTGCTCGGCCTGGGCACCACGTCGCTCTTCCAGCTCGCAATCGTCCTGGTCAGCGGCTCGGTGGCGCTCCTGGCCGATACGGTGCACAACTTCTCCGACGCGCTGACGGCGGTCCCGCTCTGGATCGCGTTCCTCCTGGGCCGGCGGAAGCCCACCCGCACCTACCCGTACGGCTTCGGCCGCGCCGAGGACCTGGCCGGACTTTTCATCGTCGCCATGATTGCCCTCTCGGCGGTGGTCGCCGCCGTCGAGTCCATCCGCCGCTTCTTCGAGCCGCAGCCCGTGCAGAACCTCGGGTGGGTGCTCGCCGCCGGACTGGTCGGCTTCGCGGGCAACGAGCTGGTGGCCATCTACCGCATCCGGGTGGGACGGCAGATAGGCTCGGCGGCGCTGATTGCCGACGGCATCCACGCCCGGACGGACGGCTTCACCTCGCTGGCGGTGGTCGCCGGCGTCGTGGGCATCTGGCTGGGCTTCCCGCTGGCGGATCCGATCGTCGGGCTGCTGATTTCCGTGGCGATCATGGGGCTGCTGTGGGGGACCGTGCGCGACGTCGGGCGCCGGCTTATGGACGGCGTCGACCCCAAGCTGAGCGACGCCCTGGCCGCCGTCGTCCGGGAGCGCTCGCCGCAGGGGGGAACGTCGCGGCTGCGCTGGTCCGGCCATCGGCTGCACGCGGAGATCACCGTTCCGCTCGGTCCCGAAGCCACCATGGCAGACGTTGCCGCCGCGGCCGCCAGCCTGGAAGAGGGTGCCCGGGCCGCGTTGCCGCACCTCGGCTCGGTGATGGTGGTCCCGGCGGTGGGGTCCGCAGCGGCCCAACCCGGCGAGCCCTCCGGCCGGTCAGATGCCGAGCGAGGTGAGGCTCTGGCGTAGCGTCTCGGCGGAATGGTGGAGGGATGCCAGTTCGCCCTCGTCCATCGGCGTCTCCAGCACGGCACGGACCCCGCCGTTCCCGACGATACTGGGCAACGACAGGGCGACGCCGTTGATCCCGTAGGGCCCGTTCAGCACGGTGGAGACCGGCAGTACCGCGTTTTCGGAGCGCAGCAGCGCCTCGACAATCCGGGCGCCGGAGAGACCAATTGCGTAGTTCGTGGCGCCCTTGCCGGCAATCACCTTGTACGCCGCGCCGGTAACCTCCCGGGCCGCTTCGGCCAGGTAGCCCGGCGTAAAAATGCGTTCGCCGTCGACCGTCCAGTCGCGGATCGGCACCGGGCCGATGGTCGCACCGGACCAGACGGGGAACTCGGTATCGCCGTGTTCCCCGACCATGCTGGCGTGGACGCTGCTGACGGACACCCCGGCGCGGTGCGCCAGCAGCCAACGGAGCCGTGAAGTGTCCAGCACAGTGCCGGAGGAGAAGATCCGCGACGGCGGCAGTCCCGTGATCTTTTGGGCGGCGACCGTCAGCACGTCGCACGGGTTGGTGACCAGGACATAGACCGCGTCCGGGGCGTGCTCCAGCAGCTGCGGCATGAGCTGTTCGAGGATGCGGACGTTGGTACCGGCCAAGTCCAGGCGGGTCTGGCCGGGCGCCTGCTTGGCCCCTGCCGTGATGACGACGACGTCGGCTCCGTCAGTCACGCTGATGTCCGCACCGCCGTTGACGGTGGCCGCAGCCGCGGTGAATTGGGTACCGTGCGCCAGGTCGAGGACTTCGGCTTCGGCTTTGGCGGCGTTGACGTCAAACAAGGCAACGTGGCTGGCGGAGCCGCGGATGAGGGCAGCGTAGGCCAACGACGTGCCGACGCTGCCGGCGCCGATGACAGCCAGCTTGGATGCGGAATGTGCGGACATGGACCCCTCCCTGCTGCTGGCGCCGAAGAGCCCCTTAGAGGTGCTGGATCCCGGCCCGCTGCATGGCGTCCTTGTAAACGCCCACATTCTTGGCCAGGAGCTCCTCTTGCTTGGCCGGGGACACGGCGAAGGCGCGGCCGCCGAGGGCGGTGGCCTTGTATATCTTCACGCCGCGGTTCTTCAGCGAGGAGTGGTAGGTCTTCTCGAAGAGCGTGAGGAATGCGTGGGCGTCGGCGCCGTGCGCGATGATGGCCGACGTGCGCTTGTTGATCTTCATGAACTGCCGGAAAGGACGCAGGCCATCGGTCTTTTCCTGGACGTTCAGGGCGGAGGGGAGCTCCGGGTCCCGGACCCAGGGGTACGCGTTCCACGGCATCACGTAGCGGGGGTCGAGTTCGACTGCCTCGTAGATGGACGTTGCCCGGCGTGCGGCCTCGTCCTCGTTGAAGTGCGAGACAAATCCTGATTCGCAGCCCTTGCCGGGAGCGATATGAAGGCTGACAATCCTGCATTCGTCTTCGTCGTGGACGGGGTCGATGTACGGGACTACGGACCCCGGCTTCTTCTCCATCAGTTCGTCGCAAAGCTGTGTCACGGCCGCAATATTCGGTTCCTGCAACAGGGCCTTTTTTTCGTCCCAGTCAATCGTCACGATTTCTCCCTCAGCACTCGGCGTCCAGAATCAGGCGTCTCGTTCCACTCTACGCTTCTGCGTCGAGCGGCGTTTCCGAGCGTCACGGAAGAGACGGCG
The DNA here is from genome assembly GCF_056397605.1 of Arthrobacter sp. 05L44. NCBI lineage: Bacteria > Bacillati > Actinomycetota > Actinomycetes > Micrococcales > Micrococcaceae > Arthrobacter > Arthrobacter sp. 05L44. Next base: position 71,167 of record NZ_JBFTNS010000007.1, read on the forward strand.
GACCCCTAGTCACGGGTCCCGGACCGGGCGTAGGCTTAAATCGCCTGCAGGTAGCCAATTGATTAAGCCGGGTCGTTCTGGACGTGAAAATGTCCGAGCCGCCTCATAGCGAGATCGCGAAGGTACCTGCAGGTTTCGCCTTTAACCGGCCCGGAGGCCTGCCGGCATCAGGCTGCGGTGGCCGTCCTGTCCCTGCCTAATCTGAGTAATTTCGCGCGGTGCCGGAGCTCGTGCCGCCGGCCGGACGCGGCCCTGGAAGGGTGGACCGTCCCCGGAAGTGGCGGCGCCGTGGAGAAGTAGCTGTGCCCTGTGGGTGTCGTGAGCTGGAATGTGTGCCTGGGCCCCGGCCGGGGTTGAGCGCTCCAGCCAGGGGCTTCCTTGGTGTGGTTGCACGCTTCGCAGAGACCTGAGCCGTTAGTGACACTGGTGGCACCTCCACCGTGCCAGGGGATGATGTGGTCCAGGTGGCGGATCGGGGCGTCGCAGTACGGTGTCCGGCAGGTCTGGTCGCGGGCCTCGATGAACCGCCGCAGCCCCGCGGGGAAAAGGCGGGCGCGGGAGTCCATGCCGACAAGCTCGCCCGTGGCTGGGGCGGTGTACAGCCGCCGGAGCCAGACATCTACGCCTTGCCCCGGATCCGGACCGAGTAGTGTCCTTGCCCACCCGGCAGGTACGGTGCCGTAGCCAGGGAGTTGGGCGGCTTCGCTCTCCCCCTGGAACAGGGTGCGGTCGGTCATAACGAGTTGGATTTCGATGCCGCTGATACCGCCCGCCGTTCCGGTGATGCGCTCCACCAGGGCGTCGGCCATCAGCTGGCCGCGGGAGCGTTCGTCGCCGCTAGAACGCATGGCGCCTGCATGGCGGGCGAGGGCAGCGTGGACCGCGACGCCCTGGGCCACCGGGAGGAGTGCGGTCAAAAGGCACATGGTGTCCGGTGCCGGGCGGAGACTGACGTGGCGTTCAGTCTGGGCGCGGGCGGCGCGCTGGGTGACGGAGCGGGGGTCGCGGCGGTAGGCGGCAGCCCGGGCCGCGGCGACCAAGGCGCGGTCGCCAACTCCAACGAACTCCCCGGCGTCGGGCGCCAGTTCTTCGTCGACGGCGGCCCGGTCTGCCGCGGACAGGCGGGCCGTCTCGCGGACGATCAGGCTGGCGCGCCATTCGTTGAGGTGCCCGGTTTCCAGTGCGGCGAGGGTGTGCGGCATTTCGGTCACGAGGGCTTTGGCCAGGCCGAGGAGGCGGCTTCCTTTGGCGGGTGATTCGCGCCGGGCAAGGGCGAGCTGCGCTGACACTCCGGTACCGAGCTGGTCCGGGGGCACGCCGGCGCGGGACTGATCGTGCCGCTGGCGCCCGTCGAGTGCGACGGCAAGCCGGGCCTGCCGGGCAGCAGCTGCGGACTTCAAATCCTCCAGGATGCGGAGCTCGTCGATCAACGCTGCGCTCTCCGCCGGGGGCCGTGCACCAGCCAGGCCGCGGATGATGTCGGTCACCGCTGCCGTCACTGTTACCGCGCCCACTTCGGGCACCTGCTTGCCGTCCATAGATCCAGTCAATCAGGCACCTGTGACATCAAAGCGCCGGACAAAAAGCGCCGGACAAAAAGCCCCGGGCAACAAGCCCCGCCGTAGTGCCCGTGTGCTCCGTAAGCTTGAGGAAACGACCCGAGCCAAGGACCCCATGCCCATCACCAGACAATCCCTGAAGCAGGACGGCTTCACCGGGTTCCGGCCCATCGCTGACCTGGAGGTCAACCGGATCCCGCAGAAACCCGGTATCTTCGCCGTGCTGCTGCCCGCCGGCACCCTCCCCGGCGGCGCTTCGGGCCCCGAGACAGGCGCCAACCCGCAGTTCCTGGCCAAAAGCACCGCGGGGGTCTTCAAGAAGAAGGACCCCAGCCTGAAACCGGAGGCGTTGGCCGCCGAGTGGATTGTGGGCGCGGACGTCCTGTACATCGGAAAAGCCGGCCCCGGCAGCAAGGGCAACCGCGGGCTGCGCAGGCAAATCCAGGAGTTCGTGGATTTCGGCGCCGGCAAGCCCCCGGGCCACTGGGACGGGCGGTTGATCTGGCAGCTCGCGGGGGCGAAGACGCTGATCATCGCCTGGAAGGAACTCCCCGTCGAGGAGCTCACGGCGGCAGAGGCCGCGTATCACGCCGTGTTTGTCGGGGACCATGGCCGCCTGCCGTTCGCCAACCTGATCCAGGCCCGGGTGAGGCGGACCTAGGCTAGACCCCGCTGCGGTACGTGAACCGTCCGGCCAGCACCGTCGCGGCCACCGGCATGGCGGCAAACCCGGCGTCCGGTACCGCCAACGGATCGGCGTCGAGGACAACGACGTCGGCCGGGTCACCGACGCTGATCCGGCGCCGTCCGCGCGCTGATGCCGCCAGTGCCTCCTGCCGGGTCAGGGCCTGTTCGGCATGCCAGGGGAGCCGGCCATCCCCGCGGGCCCGCGTGGTGGCTGCGGACATCGCCGTCCACGGTTCCAGCGGCGCAACAGGGGCGTCCGATCCCAGCGCCAGGCTGGCCCCGGCGTCGAGCAGGGAGCGCAACGGGAAAGCCCGCTCCGTCCGGCCCGCCCAGTTCGAGTCGGCGGCGTCGCGGTCGTCCAGTGCGTGGGCCGGCTGCACGCTCGCGGTAAGGCCCAACTGGCCGAAACGGGCAAAGTCCTGTTGCCGGACAAACTGGGCATGCTCAATCCGGCCGCTGACGCCGGCCGCCGCGAAGGCGTTCAGCGCCACCTCGTTGGCGCCGTCGCCGATCGCATGCACTGCCGGGACAAATCCGGTCTCGCCCGCCCTGGCAAGCAGCCGGATCAGGTCCTGTTCGGTGACCGTCAGCAGGCCGCGGCCACCGTGGGGATAGGGGTCGACGCAGTACGCCGTGCGCGTGTTGAGCGACCCGTCGATCAGGACCTTCAGCGGGCCGACGCGCAGCAGCCCGCCGGCACCGGGGAGCAACTGGCCGGTCCGCATGCCGTCGCCGACGGCACGCTCCAAGTCGTGGGGGTAGACCGCGGCATCCACCCGGAGGCAGTCGAAGCCCGCCGCCATCCGCCGGAGCCACGGATCCCGGTTCCAGACCATCTCAAAGTCGACAATCCCCACGATGCCCCGTGCCGCTGCAGCCTCTCCGGCCTTTTGGACCAGGGCGTCCACGGCGTCGTCAGGCAGGCGCCCGAGTTCCCGGGTGAGTTCGAATGCGGGGTCCTCGCGCAGCAGCCCGTCCGCGCCGACCGCCGTCCCGTACCGCGAAGCGGCCGCGCTGTTCAGCCACACGCAGTGCAGGTCATGGCTAATCAGGGCCGTTGGTACGCCGGCAGTCGCCGCGTCCAGAAGCGCGAGACTGGGCTCATCGGCCCACACGGCATCCCGGAACCCGACGCCCACCAGCGTCGCCCCGTCCGTCGCCGCAGCTGTCGTGCCGTTCAGGCGCGAGCGCACGACGGCGGCCGCTTCTGCCGCCGAGGCGGCCCCGGATAGGTCGATCCTGCCGGTCGCCAGGGCCCACTGGGTCATATGGACATGTTCATCCCACAGTCCGGGAACGACGAAGCGACCGTCGGCGTCGACCACCTCGAAGCTGGCCGGCGAACCCGCCGCGGAACCGCCTGCGGACCCTTCCCAGGATCCGGCAGGCGCGATCCGGGTGACCACTCCGTCCGCAATAAAGATGTCGGAGGGCGCCGCCTCGCCGGGTTGCCGGACCGAGGCCAGGACAAGGGCGGACGCGGCGGCAGAGGTGGCGGTGGTCGGCATAGAAACAGGCTAGGGCCGGGGTGTGGCCGCAGCAATTCCGGCCACTTTGGCCACTGTCTGCACACGGGTTACAGGGCGTCAATTTCCGCGCCCTGCAAGGGACTTTCGTCCCCTTGCCCGTCCTTGGCGGCGAGGTCATTCTGGAGTTGGGGCGGTTCCTGCACGGCCATTGGGGATGAACCACATTGGGGCAGTTGCGGTCTCGCTAGGACCTGGGGTGAGGAAATGGCAAGTGCACTTTCCAGCTTGGGCAGGAAAGGCAGGAGACCAGCCGCTATGTCGATTCACGAAGCAATCGCAGCAGTCGCCAGTTCGCGTGCCGCCGCAACGTTGCGGCCGCGGGGGAGCGCTGAGAGCGCATGAGCCCGCTGCGCCACGTCAGCGCCGCCAGCCGCGCCAAGGCCTACCACGCGCACCCCTCCCACGGGGATCCCCGGATCAAGGTAGTCATCCGGATCGACCCCTCCGCGGAACTGGCCCGCGTCGAGGTGCGGGGCGTCGTCACCACGGCCAACATCCGCGCCCTCTACGTCGTATGCCGCCGGGTCACGGCCAAACTGTCCGGTTATGAGCTCGTGGTGGATCTTGCCCACGCGCGGGTAACTGCCGCGGCCTTCGACGAACTCCACGACCACGCCCGGCAGTCGATCGTCTCCTCCGGGATCGATGCGTCCGTCACCCCGTGCCGCCTGCGGATCGTCGATCCGCCGGTCATTCTCAGAACCAAGGAGCTTGCATGAAAGCCCTCGTGTACGGCGGCCCCGGCCAAAAATCCTGGACTGACGTCCCTGATCCGGAGATCCAGAACCCCAGCGACGTGATCGTCAAGGTGGATACCACCACCATCTGCGGCACTGACCTGCACATCCTCAAGGGGGACGTGCCCGCTGTGACCAAGGGACGGATCCTCGGCCATGAAGGCGTCGGAACCATCACCGAGGTCGGCCAGTCCGTGACCGCCCTCAAAGTGGGCGATCGCGTCATCATTTCGTGCATCAAGTCCTGCGGGCACTGCGCCAACTGTAAGACCGGGCTGTACTCGCACTGCATGGGTGAGGAGGGGCAGTCCGGGATCGGCTGGGTGTTCGGCCACCTGATCGATGGCACCCAGGCGGAGTATGTCCGTATCCCGTACGCCGAGAACTCACTCCACCTGCTGCCCGAGGGCGTCAGCGACGAGCAGGCCGTGATGCTCTCCGACATCCTGCCTACCGGGTTCGAGATCGGGGTGCAGTACGGGCGGGTCAAGCCGGGAGACACGGTGGCCGTGATCGGGACCGGCCCGGTCGGGCTCGCCGCGGTCGCCACGGCCGGCCTCTACGGTGCCGCCACCATCATCGCCGTCGACCTTGACTCCAACCGGTTGGAAAAGTCCCGTGAGTTCGGCGCCACCAACGTGGTGCTGTCCGGCGACGCCGACTGGAAGGACCAGGTCCTCGCGCTCACCGACGGCCAGGGCGTGGATGTGGCCATCGAGGCCGTCGGCATCCCGGCCACCTTCGACATGTGCACCGCGATCGTGCGGCCCGGCGGGAACGTGGCCAACGTGGGGGTCCACGGCAAGCCGGTGGAACTGCACGTGGAGAACCTCTGGATCCAGAACATCAACATCAGCATGGGCCTGGTGAACGCCAACACCACCCCGATGCTGCTCAAGCTCGTGGCGCAGAAGAAGGTGCCGGCCGAGAAGTTCGCCACCCACAGGTTCGGCTTCGACCAGTTCATGGACGCCTACGACACTTTCGCCCGTGCCGCCGAGACCAAGGCCCTGAAAGTGGTGATCAGCGCATGAAAGCCCATGTTGTCTACGACTCGGCCTTTGGCAACACCAAATCCGTGGCGGAGGCCGTCGCCGGCTCGCTCGGGGGACTCGAGGCCACCACCGTCTCCGTCAGCGAATTCCACCCGGGCGACCTCGCCGCCGGGGACCTGCTGGTGGTTGGAAGCCCCATCAACGGATGGCGTCCGACGCCGAAGATCACCGCGCTGCTCTCGACGCTCGGAAACGGCCAGCTGGCGGGCGTCAAAGCCGCCGCGTTCGATACCCGCATCCGGATGTTCGTCCACGGCGACGCGGCCAAGAAGATGGCGCACACCCTCCGCGACAATGGCGCGGACATCATTTCCGAGCCCATGCCGTTCTTCGTGCAAGGGAGCGAGGGGCCACTGCGTCCCGGTGAACTGGAGAAAGCCTCACGGTGGGGCAAGTCTTTGCTCGAGGCGCTGGAACGGTCATGAAACCCGGCCGGATAGTCATGCTGGTGCTCGGGACGCTTGCCGCGTTGCTGGGCCTGGGGATGCTTGCCGGCGCCGGCTTCACCGGCTGGGCCAACTACCAGCAGCGCGACGGCGGGTACTTCACCACGCCGTCCGAGCGGTACACGGTGGATTCGTACGCCCTCACGTCCCCGCGGCTGAACGTTATGACCGGGCCCGGACCGACCGGCGTCGACCCGGCTGCTATGGCCGGCAGCCTGATGCTCCGCGGTTCGGCCGCGGACTCCGCCCAGCGGATCTTCATCGGGATCGGACCCCAGGCCGACGTCGCGGCGTACCTCAACGGGGTCAAGCACACGGAGCTCACCGAGGTCCGCTTTTCGCCCTTCCGGGCCGAGTACCGTGACGTTGAGGGCACCAAGCCGCCCGCCCGCCCGGCCGACCAGAAGTTCTGGTCCGCGTCCGCCACCGGCGCCGGCAGCCAGGAACTCACGTGGGACCTGCGCTCGGGAAACTGGGCCGTTGTGGTGATGAACGCCGACTCAACCAGCCCCGTCGCGGTCGATCTCCGCGGGGGCGCCAGGTCGGACCTCCTGTGGCCGGTCTTCCTGGGCCTCCTGATCGGCGGCATTGTGCTCCTGGCCGTGGGTGTCCCCCTGATTGTTGCGGGCGCGGCGGGGCTGGGCCGCGCCGGGCCGCCGCACGGACCGGGCCAGCAGCCGTACCCTGGGCCGCCACCGGGGCCGCCGTACGCCGTTCCGTACCCGGGCCAGCAGCACTCCGCCGGCGCATATCCGGCCGGTCCGGTGCCCGCCGGCGCGCCGCCCGGCAGTTACGTCTACCCCTCGCGGCTCAGCGGCTACCTGGATCCACAGCTGTCACGCTGGCTGTGGCTGGTCAAGTGGTTCCTGGCCATCCCGCACTACATCGTGCTGTTCTTCCTCTGGTTCGCCCTGGTGGTCACAACGATTGTGGCCGGCTTCGCGATTCTCTTCACCGGCCGGTATCCGCGCTCGCTGTTCAACTTCAATGTCGGGGTGATCCGCTGGAGCTGGCGGGTGGCGTTCTACTCCTATGCGGCGATCGGCACGGACCGATACCCGCCGTTCACGCTGGCACGGACCGACTACCCCGCGGATTTCGACGTCGACTACCCGGAGAAGCTCTCCCATGGCCTGGTGCTGGTCAAGTCCTGGCTGCTCGCCATCCCGCATCTGCTCATCGTGGCCGTCCTCACCGGAACGACCCGCAGCTGGGGCGGCCGCGACGGGTACTGGGCCGACGGGGAGTGGGTCCGGCAAAACGCCGGCATCTCGCTGATCGGTTTGCTGGTGCTGATAGCGGGCGTCATCCTGCTGTTCACCGGCCAGTACTGGCGGGGGTTGTTCGACCTCCTGATGGGCCTGAACCGCTGGATCTACCGGGTCATCACCTATGTGGCGCTGATGCGTGACGAGTACCCGCCGTTCCACCTGGATATGGGGCCGACGGACCCGGGCGACCCGCACCCCGTTCCGACACCCTGGCCACCGGCCGGGCCGCCTCCCGGGCCGCCTTCGGGCCCGGCTGGTGACCATGGGCCATACCAGCCGCCTCCGCCGGGCTTCTACGGGATCGGCGGCCCCTCAGCAACCGTGCCGCCCGAGGTCCAGGAAGGCCGGGGTGGCCCGGGCAGCCCGCCGCCGGAACCCGGCCCGGCAAAATCCTAGGAACCACCGTTATCCTGACCCCGTGCCTCCTCTCGACGTCGTCATCACTGCCTGGCAGATTGACTGGACCGCCCTCGCCATCATGGTGGCCTTCGGCGGGCTGTACGCGCTCGCACTCCGGGCCGCGGCAAGACATGGCAGCCGGTGGCCGATCTGGCGGACCGTGGCCTTCTACGCGTTGGGCCTTGGCTCGTTCGCGCTGCTGACCTGCGGATTTCCCGGTGTGTACGGTTCCCAGCTCCGTTGGGCCTTCACACTGAAGATCACCCTGATGCTGTTCGTGGTGCCGCTCCTGATCGGGCTGGGCAAGCCGATTTCGCTGGCCCGCATGGCACTTCGGGACGACGGCGTCCGGCGCCTGGACGCCGTGCTGGCACACCGGGCGGTCCGGTTCCTGAGCAACTCCCTGGCGGCCCCGCTGCTGGGGCTTGCCCTCTTCTCGACGTTCCTGACCCCGGCCTTCTCCACCCTGCGCACGAATCCGGTGGCAGGGGCCCTCCTCACCCTCGGCATTCCCGTGCTCGGCCTGCTGATGGCACTCCCCATCATCGAAGAAGAGGCCTTCAGGCGCTCCAGTGCGTTCATCACCCTGGAGTTCGTCTTCGTCTTCATTGAGTTGCTGATCGACGCCGTGCCCGGAATCCTGCTGCGCCTGAACGGCCAGGTCCTCGATCACGTCACCGCGCGGCAACCGGGCCCCGGGTGGTTTCCGGATGCCCTGCGCGACCAGCAACTGGCCGGCGACGTCCTCTGGTTCATCTGCGAGGCCGTGGACCTGCCCCTGATCATCCTGATGTTCATGCGGTTTTCCAGGAGCGACAAGCGTGAGGCCCGCGGCTTCGACGACCTCACCGACAGCGAGCTCGACGCACTAAACGCGGAGCACCTGAGGCGCGGCCGCTAGGGCCTATCCACCTGGGGCCTATTCCACGGTGACCTTGATCCGCTGCACCACGTTGTTGCCCATGCCTTGGTAGTTCCAGACCGGTTCGAGCGGCTGGATGGCGCCGCTGGAGTCCGTCGCGCGGCAGGACAGCTCGTGTTGCCCGGGATCAGCCACCCACGGCATCGACCAGGTCGCCCACGCAAACGGGCCCGCCGGGTGTTCCAGCTGCGCGGGGGCCCACTTGCCATCGATCCCGACCTCGACGCTGCGGACAGTTCCGTGGCCGGACCAGGCCCGCCCGGTCAGCATGACCGGGCCCGCTGGCAGGACCCGCTGCCGTGTAAAGAAGTCCGGGATGCCCGGCGGAACCATCAGCGAACGGACTTTTATCCAGGAAACCGGGGTGCCCGCGTCGTCCGCGTCCTGCTGGTAGCGGTACGCCACCGCTTGCTGAAAGCCCTCAAAGGGGCGCGTCAGGACCTTGATCGACGTGAGCCATTTAACGCTCGCCATCCCGTACCAGCCGGGAACCACAAGCCGCAGCGGGAAGCCGTGCTGCGGCGGCAGCGACGCGCCGTTCATCCGGTAGGCCAGCACGACGTCGGGCCGCAGCGCCTCGCTAATACGCAGGCTCCGGGCGTACTGCTGGCGCACCCCGCCCTGGATCCCGGCGTCCGCCCCGGTGAAGGCGACCTCGACGGCGCCCTCGTCCACGCCGGCCTGGGTCAGCAGGTACGCCAGCGGAACCCCGGTCCAGACGGCGGTGCCGACGCCCTCCAGCATCCAGGGCTGGCTGAGCGGCCGGGGCTTCAGCAGGGACCGGCCGTTGCCGGCGCATTCCAGGGTGACCGGGACGCTGATGCTCGGGGCGCGGCGGATGGCCCGAAGATTCAGTTCCAGGGACCGCTGGACCGCCCCGCCAATCCGCAGGTGCCAGCGGTCTTCCGTGATGGCCGGGATGTCGAAGTGGTCCAGCAGGTAGTGCAGCCCGGGCGGAGTGACGTCGTCGCGGAGGGCCTCCAATGGCATCGAATGGTTCCGGACCGCCAGCTGGAGCTCTTCGGCGGTCAGCGGGCCGTGGCTTGGCTCGCCGGGATGGGCGGACAGCTGCTGGGACTGCCGGCGCCGGGCCATGACGGGGGAGGTGTGCTTGGACATTTGCTTGGGCATGGGACTGCGATTCTGTTCCGGACCAGCCCGGTTTTGGACCGGTGTCACCGTCTTCAGGTCTACGCTCCGGCCCGGAAGCCGTCAATACCGGGCCGGCCCGACGCTGCCCCTTAGAGCGAACGCGCCTCGGCCAGGAAATCCGCCAGCCCCAGCGGTTCCCGCCCGGTCAGCGCGTGCACCGTCGACGTCGGTCCCGCCCGTTCCCCGGCCGCGATGGCCGTGTAGGTGCTGACCCATGCGTCCACCTGCCATGGCGGGGCGCCGTAGGGTTCCCGGGAGGCGTACGCTTCCGCCAGGGTCTCGTTCCGGTAGCTGATGGTCCGGCCGGTGCCGGCGGTCAGCAGCTCTGCGGCCCGGGCCAGGGACAGGTCCTCGGGGCCGGTGAGGTCGTAACTCCTGCCGCGGTGCAGTGCCGGATCGCGGAGGACTGCCAGGGCGGCGCGGGCAATGTCGCCCCGGGTGACGGCCGCCATAACGCCGTCCCCGGCGGGACCGCGGATCACCCCGTCCTCGCCGGCCAGCAATGGCAGGAAGTCCAGATAGAAGTTGTCCCGCAGGATGGTGTAGTCCATCCCGGAGCCCTTGATCCGCTCCTCGGTGGCGTAGTGGTCCCGGCCCAGGGTGAAGGTGCAGTCCGGGGCGGCCCCGAAAAACGAGGTGTACACAATGTGCTGGACGCCGGCGTCGGCCGCGGCGTCCACAAACGTGTAGTGCTGCTGCAACCGGTCCTCGGCTTCCGCGGCGGAAACCATAAAAAGGGTCTTCACACCGGCCAGGGCGGCGCGGGCCTGCGCGGCGTCCGCGTACGTGGCGGTGGCTGTCACGGCACCGTCGAGCTGCGGGGCCCGGCCGGGATCGCGCACCACGAGCCGCTGCGCAGTGCCGGCGGCCGCCAACAGCCGCGCCACCTGTCCGCCCAGCTGGCCGGTGGACCCGGTGACGGCGAGGTCCGGCAGTGCGGCCATGGGTCAGGCCTCCCGCGAGGCCGGCGACTTGGTCTGCGCCGGATCCCGTTCGGCGAGCGAGCCGATGGCGGCGTCGATCTTGTCCATGACGGCCGGGTCCAGCTTCACACCGGCGGCCGCCACGTTCCCGGCGATCTGTTCGGGCCGCGACGCCCCCATAATCGCCGACGCCACGTTCTTGTTCTGCAGGACCCAGGCGATGCTGAGCTGGGCCATGGTGAGCCCGGCCTCCTCGGCGATGGGTTTCAGCTGCTGGACACCGGTCAGGACGTCGTCGGACATCCACCGCTCGATCATTCTGGCGCCGCCCTTCGCGTCCGTGGCGCGGCTGCCCTCGGGAGCAGGCTTGCCGGGGTGGTATTTCCCGCTGAGCACACCCTGGGCCACGGGCGACCAGACAATCTGGGACAGGCCCAGCTCCTCGGAGGTGGGGACGACCTCGGCCTCGATGACCCGCCACAGCATGGAGTACTGCGGCTGGTTGGAGATCAGCTGGAACCCAAGGTCCTTGGCGAGGGCGTGGCCGTCGCGGATCTGGTTGGCTGTCCATTCACTGACGCCGATGTACAGGGCCTTCCCTTGCCGCACGATGTCGGCAAAGGCCTGCATGGTCTCTTCCAGCGGCGTCTCGTAGTCGTAGCGGTGGGCCTGGTAGAGATCCACGTAATCGGTCTGCAAGCGTGTCAACGACCCATTGATGGATTCCATGATGTGCTTCCGGGACAGCCCAAGATCGTTGTGCCCCTTCGGCCCGGTGGGCCCGAAGACCTTGGTGAAGATCTCCAGCGACTCGCGCCGCTCGTCCTTCAGTGCTTCCCCGAGGACCGTTTCCGCGGCGGTGTTGGCGTAGACGTCCGCTGTGTCGAAGGTGCTGATCCCGGCGTCGAGCGCTGCCCGCACGCACTGGGTGGCGACGTCGTTCTCCACTTGGGAGCCGTGGGTGAGCCAGTTGCCGAACGTGATTTCCGAAATCTTGAAGCCGCTGTGACCCAGGTATCTGAATTCCATGGGTCCCAACGTAGCCCAGATGGGCGTCCGGGGTAAGGCCTCAGCTGGCCTTGCGCTGCTGGCCCTGGCGCGCAGGCTGGTGCTTGAGCGCGGCGAGGGAGCCGGTGTCCAGGACGGGGCTCTTGGCCGGAACCGCCGGCTTCGCGAAAGCGCGGGGCCCGGCACCGTTCCGGTCCGTGGCGGACGCGATCAACGGCGCCACCTTCTTGATGTCCCGCACCGGGGCTTCCGGGCTGGGCAGTTCGCGGACGGAGACCTTGATCTCCGGAACGGCTTCGGCTTTGGCGCGGGCACTGGCACGGGCGTCCGCGCGCTCGACGGCGGCGGCCCAGTCTGCGGAGAGCTGGGGTTCCTTGCGGGCCGGCTTGGCGGTCCTGGCCGGCTTCGCGGTTTTCGCGGGGTGGGCCCGTTCGGCCGGTTCCGTCGCCCCGGCCGGCATGGTCAGATCCGGGGACCTGACCGTTTCGGGGGCCGGGCCGCGTCCGCGCGTCAGTGCAACGAAGGGAAGGGAAACCAGGCGTCCGAGGCCGGCAAGCAGGAGGGTAATGACGAAGGCAACAAAGACGCCGAAGAACATCACGAGGCCCACACCGAGGGTGCCGAAGAACGTGAGGTGCATGGCGATCGTTGTCGGGTCTTCCACTTCGCCTCTCCTATCCAGCCTGCAGTTATCCAGCCCGCAGTGAGGTCCGTTCCGCATTGTCTCGCCGGGCAACAGCCCTTCTTAACCATACGGAATTTTTCGGGCTGACACGCACGGAAAGCCCCGGCCGGGAGGGTTGTGTCCAAGCTGATATGTTCCGCGTTTATAGTCGGAGGAGACTCCCGCCGGAAACCGTCCGGCCCGCCGGAAGGAACCACGTGACAGACGCCCAGGCCGCCGCTTCCGAGCCCCACGGCGTCCCCTTCGAGGGAAACTGCCCGTGCCTGTCAGGGGAGCAATATGCCGACTGCTGCGGCCGCTTCCACCGCGACGACTCGGACGCGTCCACGGCGGAGCAGCTCATGCGGTCGCGGTACAGCGCCTTCGTGGTGCTCGACGCCGGATACCTGCTCCGCACCTGGCACCCGGAGACGCGCCCGGCCACGCTGGAGCTCGATGCGGAAACCCAGTGGCGGCGCCTCGACATCGTCTCGACGCACCGCGGCGGCCCGCTGGACACGGAAGGAACGGTTGAGTTCGCTGCCTATTACCGGCACGACGGCGAGCCCGGCGTGCACCGCGAAACCAGCCGGTTCCTGCGGGAGGACCGGCGCTGGTACTACTTGGACGCGGTGACGCTCGCCTAGCGCTCCTCGACGGTTTCCACCGGGGTGAAACCGGCGCGGTCCACCTTGCGGTGGAAGCGCATGCCGGCCAGCCCGCCGAGCATGGCGCCGATCAGGGCCACCACGGCCACCACAACGGCCGCGATGATGCTGGTCGCGGTCAGGTCGCCTTCATTGACCGGGATGCGCGGGAAGCTGTTCAGGTTCGCCAGGACATTGAACCTCTGCCCGGCCGTCATGGCCAGGACAGCCACGATGATGGCCGCGATCAGGGCCCAGATCCAGACCATCAGACCCTGCCGGGCGCCATTGAACCGCGCCATCCTGCCGGCCACGTAACCGCCGCAGTAGTAGGAGACAAAAAGGATCACGAGCAGGGTGATGATGCCCACCAGGCCCACGCTCTGGTTCTGTGAGGCCTGGTTGACGGCTTCATTGACGTTGGTGTTGGTGGCGAGGCCGACGGCGGTGCCGGCAGCTGCGACCAGCGCAGTGAGCAGCACGGCCATGCCAGTGGCGGCGAGCCAGCCGAAGAACGCCGAGCCGATCTTGACGCCGCCGAACTGTTCCTTCTCGCGGGCCACGACGGCCTCGCGGGTGGGCACCTCCTCGACGACGGCGTCGTTCTCGACGTAACCTCGCTCATCGCGCGAGCCGTGGATCACGCGATCGTCGGCGGCGCGGTCGTCGACCACACGGTCGTTGCGTCGTGCCGCGCCCGCAGCGGCTGCCCCGGCGACGGGGGCGGCGGGGAAAGCCCTGGTGTCGTTGGAGCGCGCATCCGCCCGGGCGTCGGTGCGTTCCTCGGCACGGACTTCGTGGCGGGTCTCCGCGTCGGTTGGCCGCTCTGCAGTCACGCCGTCCTGGCGCGCGTCGTGGATCCGGCCGTCCCGGTCCACGGTCCGGTCGTCCTCGGGAACGCGGCGGGGCATACGGTCTTCGGGGCCTGTGCTGCTCATGATGGCTGCTCGCTTTCATTGATTGACCCGAACCCATTGTTTGGGCCGGGCACGGCAATGCTTCGACCGTCATCAGGTCTTCCCCACACCTAACCACGGCATCCCCGCACATAGCAAGGATGCTTACTATTCAGGGGAGGTTGCCGCCCGCCCGGCATTGCCCCACGTCAGCGGTATGTTCGGTGCAGGTTTTCCGTTGCGGACGCGCGCGGGCTGGCGTCCGCGATCCAGGGCCCGGTCCCCTCGGACTGGTCCAGCACACCGGCCTCCAGCCATTCGAAGTCCCCGGCCAGCACCTGGCGGGTCAGGCCACGGTCGCCGTCGTCGGTGTTTCGCCAGAGCTGGTCGAAATACTCTTCGACCCGGACCCGCGCCTGCGCGCAGTAGGCGTCGGCGAGCTGGTAGGCGGAGGCGCCGCGCTCCGGGGCGGTCCGCAGCAGCATTTCCGCCCGGGAACAGCAGGCAGCCATCGCGAACAGCTCCGCGCCGATGTCCACGATCCGCCCAAGGAACGCCTGCTTGTGCTCCAGCTTCGCCTGCCAGCGGCCCATACCGTAGAAGGTCTGGCGCGCCAGCCGCCGAGACGCGCGTTCGACGAAGCGCAGATGCCGGGCGAGCCGGCCGAAGTCGCTATACGAGCGCGGGTCCAGGCCGTTGCCCGCCACCAGCTTCGGGAGCCAGCGGGCGTAGAAGCCGGATGCGCCGACGGCGGCCTTCGCCTTCTCGGACAGGCTGGCCTCCTCGGACGCGAGGGCACCGGCGGCGGCCAGGTGGGCGTCCACCGCCTCCCTGGCGATCAGCAGCCGCATGATCTCCGAGGACCCCTCGAAGATCCGGTTGATCCGCAGGTCCCGCAGCTGCTGCTCGGCGGGGACGGCGCGCTCGCCGCGGGCCTCGAGGGAGTCGGCCGTCTCGAAGCCCCGGCCGCCGCGGATCTGGACCAGTTCGTCCGCGATCCGGCAGCTGATTTCGGTGGACCAGAGCTTCGCCAGGGCGGCCTCGATCCGGACGTCCTTCTGGCCGGCGTCGGCCAGTTCGGCGGACAACTCGAACACGGCATCCAAGGCGAAAGCGCTCGCGGCGATGAAGGCGATCTTCTTGCCCACCGCCTCATGCTGGCCCACCGGGCGGCCCCACTGGGTGCGCGCGTTGGACCATTCGCGGGCGATCTTCAGGCTCCAGCGGCCGGACGCGACACAGAGGGCGGGAATGGACAGCCGGCCGGTGTTCAGCGTGGTGAGTGCGATTTTCAGGCCCTGGCCCTCGCGGCCGAGCCGGTTGGCCGCGGGCACCCGGACCTGATGGAAGCGGGTGACGCCGTTTTCGATACCGCGCAGGCCCATAAACGCGTTGYGGTTCTCCACCGTGATGCCGGGGGAGTCCATCTCGACGACGAAGGCGCTGATACCTCCCTTGTGTTCGGTGCCGTCGGAGTCGGTGTGGGCCGGGACGAGGGCCATTACCACCACGAGCTCCGCGATGACGCCGTTGGTGGTCCACAGCTTCACGCCGTCCAGCACATAGGACTGGCCGTCCTCCGCCGGGACGGCGGTGCTGCCCATCCGCGCGGGGTCGCTGCCGACGTCGGGCTCGGTGAGGAGGAACGCGGTCACGGCCCCGGCGGCGCAGCGCGGCAGGTACTCGCGTTTCTGCTCGGGTGTCCCGAACACCTTGACGGGTTCCGGGACGCCGATCGACTGGTGCGCGGACAGCAGCGCCCCCAGGCTGGGGTGCACCGATCCCAGCAGGGCAAGCGCCCGGCCGTAGTACACCAGGGACAGGCCCAGGCCGCCGTATTCGCGCGGGATCTTCATGCCGAAAACCCCGAGGTCCGCCAGCCCGGACAGGTAGGCGTCGGGGACCTTCGCGTCGCGTTCAATGAGGCGGCCGGACATGGTGCGGCAGTACGCGGTGAGCCGCTCCATAAACGCCTCGCCGCGTTCGACGTCGTCGGCCGGCGCCTGCGGCCACGGGTGGACCAGGCCGAGGTCGAAGCTGCCCAGGTAGAGGCCTTTGGCGAAGCTGGGCCGTTCCCAGCTGGCCTCCCTGGCGGCTTCGGCGACGGCCCGGGCGTCGGCGGCGGTGGCCTCGCGGCCGATCTTTTGCGCCGGCACCGGCACTTCGGCGGCGGGGCTGTCGGTTGCGGGGCCGCCAGTTGCTGGGTTGTCGACGGCGGAGCTCATTGGGCATCTCCTCTAACCGGGTTGTCCGGCTCGAGCCCTGGATCCGCCGCGGGTGGAGGACCCTTCAGCTGTCCCGCAATACTACCCGCGGGTAGGTGCCCGTACTAGGGGAGGGCTGCCCGATTAACTCGCCCGGAAAGTCCGTGGTGAGCTCCACCGCGGCGGCGTGGTGCAGCAGGCGGTCCCAGCCGGCGTTGATGCCGTGGACCAGGCCCAGCAACGCTCCGGCCACCACGAACCAGGCCAGCCGGCCCACGCCCAGCAGGGCCAGCGCCACGAAGGCGGCCGCCGTAATGAAGAGGCCAATGACCAGGGCGAAAAGCAGGGTTCCGAGGAACACCATGGTGCCCGTTTCCACCGCACTTGGATCGAACTGCATTCTTCCTCCTGCACCGTCGCTTCGGCTGGACCAGTAGCCCGAGCGTAGGGCGCCGCGGGCCGGACCAGCCAGAGTCGCCGTGCGGGTCGGAAGGGGTTGATACGGGATCGAAATGCTACCCGCACGTAGGTCACGGGGAGGTCGCGGATTTCCCCGCCGCAGCAGTCTCTGCCGCGGTGTGCGCCGCCATTCCGGGGACCCAGCAGGGATTCCGGAGGCCCTGCGTTAACCTTGTAGTTGGCAGTTTTCTTGGATCCACTGCCCACCCCACCCCCGGCATCGATAGGAGAACTGCGTGTCCCGGTCCGCTGTGTCCCCCGCCGACGCCATCAGCGCCCGGCTCCGGGACCTGGAACTGCTCACCAAAGGGCCCGCCTGGGCGCTGACCCGTTCGGCGCCCTGGGTGATCGCCGTGTTGCAGGCCTCCTTCACCCGCACCCGGCCGCAGCTTCCGCTGGAGCAGTTCCACGCCGACGTCGACGCCTTCCTTGAGCAGCTGCGCCGCCAGGATCCGGGGCTGGGCGGCTCCGCGAACGGCAAAGGTTTCGGCGACGAGTGGACCCGCAAGAATTTCCTGACCCGGCGGAACCAGTCCGGCCAGATCGTGTACGAGGTCACCGAGCCCGCGGCGCGTGTCCTTGCCTTCCTGGACAGCCTGTCCAGTGAACGCTCCACGCTCAACGGCTCGCGGCTGGGCACCCTGCTGGGCGATGTCGAGAAGCTCGCCAATGAGACCAACCCGGACCAGAGCGCCCGGCTGGAATCCCTGGAGGAGGAGATCGGCGAACGCCGCCAGCTGATCGAGGAGATCAGTTCCGGTGAATTCGACGGATTGCTCGACGACGAGGAAGCCGTCGAGGCGGCCGGCAATATCCTGGACCTCGCCGCGAGCCTGCCCGCGGACTACAAGAAGATGCGCGACCGGATCGAGGAGCTGGTGGGCGAGCTCCGGAACCAGATCATCGAAGAGTCCCTGAGCAAGGGCGCCACCATGGCGCAGGTGCTTGAGGCGGACAAGCGGCTGCGGCAAAGCCCGGAAGGAAGGACATTCCGGTCCTTCACGGCGTTCCTGGAGGACCCGCAGCAGCAGCTCCGCTTCCGGTCCGCCATCGGCGAAGTGCTCAGCCGGCAGTTCGCCGACGACCTGAGCCAGGACGAACGCGAGACGCTGAAGAACCTGGTGGCCGAGCTGCGCAGCCAGCACAGCCAGATCCAGCGGATTTACGGCAAGCTCAGCGAAAGCCTCAACACCTACGTCCAAAGCGACGACTACCGGCAGTCTGTCCGGCTCCGGAAGGTGCTGCGAGAGGCCGAACAGGCGATCCGTTCATTGCCGTACGAGCGCGAGCGTCCCGGCCTGGTCCGGGGACCGGTGCTGTTCAACGCCGGCTTCGAGTCCCTTGCCATGGTCAAGCTCTTCGATCCGGACGAGTTCGCGGCGCCGCCCAAACTGGCCGATCCGATCGCCTTCAGCGACTCGGACCGGGTGCGCTCGCCGCGGACCGGGAAGGCCAACCCCGAGGCGATCCGCGCGGCGGCCGCGGGCGCCACAACACTGGCCGAGGCCTGGGAGCAACTGCCGGACGGCGAACGGCACATCAACTCCATCCGGGCCCTGCTCTCGCACGCACTGCACCTAGGCGCCGGCTTCGACCGGGACGCCTGGGCGCCCCTGGACTTCGAACAAATCGACGGGTCCACCCGCGCCGCCTACCTGCCCGTCGTCACACTCAAGAAGGATTGAAGATGAGCGAAGTCTCCCTCGAAGCGCCGGGCGCCGAGCCGCAGCACCAGCCGGAACCCGCCAGCGAACCGGGACACGTGCACCCGGACCCGTTCGCCGTGACTGCCCGGGACACGTTTGTCGACGGCGCAGCGCTCTTCCCCGGCGACACCGGAGTGCTCCCCATGAAGGTCCGCCAGGCGCTGGTGAAACTCCTGAAGGGGCCCTACATCGACGGCGGCCGCGACGAAAAACTCTGGACCACACTCCTGGACAACCAGGTCATCCTGCGCAGCCGCCTCTCCGAGCTATTCCTTACCCTGCAGCTGGACCATGAACGCAAGATCGCTGTGCTGCGCCCGGTGGACCCCGAAGCGATCGGCGGGAGCACCCGCTCCAGCATCCTGCGCCAGCAGCGGGCCCTGAGCCGGGTCGAAACCATCGTCCTGCTCCGCCTCCGCCTGCTCCTGGACCGCCACGTCACGGCCCAGACCGACCCCACGATCACACGCGAGGAAATCGCCGACCTCGTGGCCCACTACCAGCCGGCCGGCCAGCAGGACGCCCTGCGCGACTCCGACGTCGTCACCCGCGCCATCACCAAGCTCCTGGCCCGCCAGCTCCTCCTCGCCACAGGCCTGGATGACGTCTACACCATCTCCAACGCCCTCCCACTGGCCCTCCCGTTCGAAAACATCGGCGACATCCCGGCCCAAATCGATGCCCTGATCGCCGCCAGCACCGACCAGTCGGGCACCGAACCGCTGCTGGACCTCGACGCCGACGCGGCCGTTCCGGTGGATGATGCAGAAGGCGACGACGACATTTCGGTGACGCAGAGCGATGGTGACGACGACGATTCGCTCCTTAACAGCAGCGGCAGCGCCGGGGACATGCGGCAGCATGCGTCTAAGCTGGGCCCACTCGGACAGGGTTCCCTGGCCGAGCTTGCGAGGCGAGGGGGTCCGAGGGGCGGAACGAGCGAGCATGCAGAGCATGTGTCCGGTGATGTCGCGATAGGCGACCACAACGGCGTGACCGACGAAGCGGAGGACGCCGAATGAGCATCGCCACCATGCTGCCTATGGGCGAGCTCACCAACCCCGGCCAGATGCGCCTGGCCCTCGTGCAGGTGGTCAACTGGGGCACCTTCCACGGCGCCCACACCATGCACGTGGACCGCAATGGCACCCTCCTGACCGGCAATTCCGGCGTCGGCAAGTCCACACTGTTCGACGCGATGCTGCGGGTCTTCGACGCCCGCCCGCGCTCCAACGAGGCAGCCGCCCAGCGCGCCGGCGGGGCCGTGGAGGACAAGAGGACCACCTTCACCTACATGCGCGGCAAAGTAGGGGACAAGGCCGTCGGCGAAGGCTCGGCCAGTGCCTTCCAGCGCCCCGGCGCCACCTGGTCCGCCGTCGCCCTGACCTTCGACAACGCGGCCGGCACCCGGGTGACCATTTCGGCGCTGTTTGATCTGCCCAAGAACGGCACCGAATCCAGCGTCGGACGCTACTACCTGATCGATAACAAGCCGCTGGACCTGGCCGCTGTGGAGGGCATCGCAGAGAAGCGCTTCACCAAGTCGGCGCTGGACGCGATTTTCCCGGATGCGCAGATCTTCGACGTGCACAAAGCCTTCGCAGAGCGTTTCCGGCGCCTCCTCGGGATCAACTCGGACCAGGCCCTGCCGCTGCTGCGCGTCATCCAGGCGGGCAAGGGTCTCGGCGGCAGCGTCAACACCTTCTTCCGCGACCAGGTCCTGGATGCGCCCGCCACGCTGGCCGCTGCGGACGACGTCGTCGAGGAATTCAGCAACCTGATGTCCATCCGGCAGCGGCTCGAAGACGTCCGGCAGCAGCGCGACCAGCTGGCCCCCGTCCCCGGGCTGAACAAGGAGTACGCGCAGGCCCTGCTCGACGCGAACCGGCTCCGGGACCTCACGGGCGAGGAGTTCGAGGCCTACAAGCAGCAGCTGGCCGTTACGGTGCACGAAAAGACGCTTGAACGCGTCAAGGCCCAGGCACAGGAGAAGGCCCGCGAGCTCGGTGCCGAGCGCGGTGTCCGCGACGGACTGGCCAAGGAGCTCCGCCAGCTCGAGGCCGACTACAACAACCAGGGCGGCAACGCGATCTCCGCGATCGAACAGTCGCTGGAGAACGCCCGGATGGGCCTCAAACTCCGCCAGCAGGTCGAAGAGTCCGCCCGAAAAGCCCTGACGGATGCGGGCCTTGAGCTCGAATGGACGGCCGCCGGCTGGGAGCAGGCGCACGAACATGCGGCCGCCCGCTCGGCCGAGCTGAAGGACGACTCCGAGGCCCTCAAGGAGCTGCGGTTCGAGGCGTTCGACGGGCACGCTGCCCGGAAGCGGGAACTCGCCGCCGCGCAGCAGGAACTTGTCTCGCTCAAAACCCGGAAGTCCCTGCTGCCGCCTTCAAGCATCGAAAACCGCAGCGCCATCGCGGCTGCCACGGGCGTTGCCGAGGAGCTGATGCCGTTCGGCGGCGAACTGATCGACCTCGCAGAGGGCCACGAGCAGTGGCGGCCGGCCGCTGAGCGGGCCCTGCGCAGCCTCGCCACCACGCTGCTGGTCCCCGGCGAGCACTTCACCGCCGTCACCCGGTACCTCAACGATCATCCGGTCCGCGGCGCACTGCGCGCCGTCGACGTCTCCAAGCCGCTCGCCGGCGGCGCGCTGGC
The DNA here is from genome assembly GCF_056397605.1 of Arthrobacter sp. 05L44. Taxonomy (NCBI): domain Bacteria; kingdom Bacillati; phylum Actinomycetota; class Actinomycetes; order Micrococcales; family Micrococcaceae; genus Arthrobacter; species Arthrobacter sp. 05L44. The sequence continues at coordinate 92,089 of NZ_JBFTNS010000007.1, forward strand.
CGTGGAGGATGCGGCCGACGGCGACCTGCTGACCAAGCTGGACATCCTCACCGCAGGGCCGGCCGCGGCGGCCGGCGAATGGATCCGGGAGCGGATCGCCCTTGATTACGCGTACCCCTGCGTCGAGGATCCGGACGAACTGGCCCGGCTGGACAAGGGACTGAGCCTGGGCGGCGTGGTCAAGCGGAACCGCCACACCGTGGAAAAGGATGACCGCTTCACCTCCCGGCAGGACTACGTCCTGGGCTTCGATAACGCCGCCAAACTGGAACTCGTCGCCGCGCAGGTCGAGGACCTCCAGCAGGAACTCGCCAAGGCCGCCGACCTGGCGCAAAGCCGGGAGGAATCCCACCAGGGCATGACCCGGCAACTCGACGCACTCCGCCGTGTCGCCGACGACCACCGGCCCTGGGAACAGGTCTCCGCGGCCGTGGCCGCCGATGAGCTCGCCCGAATCGAGCAACGGCTCAAAGACGCCCTCGCCGCCCAGGCCGACCTCGAGCCGCTCCGTGCCAACATTGAGGCGGCCCGGCAGAAACACCAGTCCAGCACCGAGGCCGCGGCCGTGCTGCAAAGCGAGTACAAGGCACTCGACGCCAGGCTCACCACGGCGGATTCACTGCTGGACGCCGCACGACGGCGGCTGGCCCAACAGCCGCCGTCGGACGCCACAGCAGCGGCACTGGAACCCTACTTCGTGGACTTCGGCGACGTCCTGGAAATGCACGAACTGGACAACCTCGCCAACCTGGTCCGCACCCGGCTCCTCGCGGAACTGCACGCAGCCGAGTCCCGCGGGCAGGCCACGTCCGAGCGGCTGACCAGGATCTTCGAGGGCTTCGTGCGTGAATGGGGCACGGCCATCTCCGCGGACCACGGCACCTCGATCGGGGCTGCCGGGGAGTTCGAAGGCCGCTACCACGCCATAGTCAGCGACGGGCTGCCCGCCCAGGAGGCCGAGTTCCGGCAGTTCTTTAACCAGCGGACACACGAGTCCTTCAGCACGCTGCTACACCTGCTGGACGAGGAACGCCGTTCCATCACCAGCCGGATCCTGCCGCTGAACGGCGTCCTCTCCGAGGTGAACTTCCACGAGGGCAGCTTCTTGGAACTGGACATCAAGCAGACGCTGCCCGCCACCGCGAAGCAGTTCAAGGACGCCATCCAGAACGCGCTGAAGGTCCGCCACACCCGTCCGGGGAAGGCTGCCGCCGCGGGTGCGCCCGCGGGCCAGGCGGCCGGGCAGGACGACGACGCCGAGCTGACCAGCCGTTACAAGTCGCTGGAGACGCTGGTTAAGCGGCTCGGTTCCCAGGCGCCCGAGGACCGGCGCTGGCGCGCCGAGGTCCTGGATGTCCGGGGCCACCTGTTCATCCAGTGCAAGGAGCACCGCGGGGTGCAGCCCGCCGGGCCAAACGCGGCCGCCAAGGGCAGCCGGACGCCGCGCGCGGCGAAGACCGAGGTCTACATGCACGCGGACACCGGGTCGATGTCCGGTGGCGAGCGGCAGCGCTTCACCGCGTTCATCATGGCCGCGGCCCTGAGCTACCAGCTGGGCATCGCCGAGCAGGGGTTCACCACCTACGGCACGGTCATGATGGACGAGGCCTTTGTGCTGGCCTCGGAGGAATTCGCCGGCGCCGGGATCAAGGCGCTGCACGAGTTCGGATTCCAGCTGCTCCTGGCCGCGCCGGAAAACGTCATCGACCTCTCACGGCACCTCGGTTCGGTGACCGAAATCCTCCGGGACAAACGCACCAACCGGTCCGGCGTCCTGACCGCCCCGGTGATCACGGCAGGGGCCGCCCCGGAGGGCGCATGGCGCTCCGAGGCGAACCCTGTGGACATCGTCCTGCGCTGAGGACAGCCCGTCCTGCGCCTGGCTGCTGCGTTACTTCCCCTGGACGCGGTCCAGGAACCTGGAGGTCCGCTCAGCCAGGCCCTCGATTTGCCGGAGTACGACGGCGGCCGGGTCGGGGTTGATCTCGTTGGCCGGCGGTTCCACCCGGACATTGCGGCAGCACCCGAATTCGGCGCAGATCAACGTGCCGACGGTGTTCCCGTTGCGGCCCGACTGGCCGGACCGCTTCGCCACCCAGAGCACCACGTCATCCTTGGAGAAGATGTCCCGGCACAGCTCGCACAGGACTGAGCGGTTCTTCTTGGCGCCGCCCTCCGGGGCCCGGAGCATGATTCCGGTCGGACCGGTCGGGCCCGGCAGGACAAGGTAGCCGCGCAGCGGCATTTTCCCGTCGCGCCAGCCCAGGAATTCGAGGCTGTCCCAGTCGAGGGAGTCGAAGTTCGCGGGGAGGTTGAGTTTGGCCGCTTCGGAGCGGCTCGCGTTCACGAAGGACGAGCGGATCTGCTGGGGCGTGAGTTTTTGCATGACGGAATCTTTCGGCATCGGATGGTTCCGTCCCGGGGCCTGATGGCGCGCCGGGGCGGTCTAGGGCAAGGGAATGCCAGCCTGTGATTCCGGGTGTTACCGGGTACTTCCGGTGAAATTAGTCCGCGGCGACGGCGGACGGTCCGGTGGAGGCTGGCAGGTGCGCGGCCGCGAAGCAGGCCATACCGGCCACCCCGCTGACTGTGGCAGCAGACATCGTTGCGATGCGCATGCTCACTTCCCCTCGTCCATCACGGAGACATTCGTCCCGGAAATTCACCGAACCGGGTCCGATCGGCCCGGTCCGGCCATCCTTGCAAATCCGCGGGACGCCTGTCCAGTTTCGGGGTCCCTGCCGGGAACCTGGGCGCTTCGCGTTGAAGCGCCCGGGGGTGGAAGCCCGGACCTAGGCGGCCCTGGCGTCCGCTGGCGCGGCCGGCTGTTGGGTCCACGGCTTCCGTCGCAGGGCTCCGGGATCCCTGGCCCTGGTGTTTACGTTGTTCGTCGCCTGATTACTCTCCTACAAGCGCCGCATGATCCAGGCAGGGGCAAGGGATGGTCTGGGCTGTATGGGCGAGGAGCTGGTACAGGAGCCCGCAGCCGAGAGCCGACTTGAAGCGCTTAGACCACAGTGTCCGAGTGCCGGGCCCTTTCCGTCTCGTATGAGCGCAATCCGTGCTTTACTCCGAGGCGAATGATCCAGTACAGGGCCAGTACAGCGAGAACTACCGGCACAGCGACCGCCGCCAGTCTGACAATTATCAAAACAATGTCCAATGCGTTTCCCCCAGTGTGAGCTTTTTCGAAAGCAAGCCTCTCACACGGCTTGTCTGTAGGAACACATTTCCGTCGGACGCCGATCACACTGACGGGGGCACAGCAATTTTACTGAGCCTGCCCGGCCCGGTGAGCCCTGAGCGCATCTTCTCTGATCCATCCTCTGGTGAGGACCAAGTCCAGGGCGACAGACGCCGGGAACACGATCCAGAAAATCGACTGAGGTGCCAGGCCCGCAAAAACCAACCCCATGAGGACAAGGATCATGCTTCTTGCCGCTCGCGAATGTAGGTCAGCATCCAATCCCCCCTTGTGCACTCCCATGATCCCCCTGGTCACCGAAGTGCCCTCAGCATCACCTGCCAGCCCCCCACGGTCAACAGGGCTCGCCACGCCCGGCTTCAGGATGACCAGGATGAGACCACCCCGCGCCGGATTCGACCTGGAGCGAGGGTTCCGGTACTAAACCAGAGGGGCCTCGCAGGGCTCGCACCTTTTCGGGCGTCCGCTGGCGCGGCCGGCTGTTGGGTCCAGTGCTTCCGTCGCCGAGCTCCGGGATCCCTGGCCCTTTCCCACGTCTTTACCGATGCTCCTATAGTCGTCAAATTGCTGTTGATCGTGCTTTTTAGTGGTTGGCTCGCTCAGCTGGTGCGGACGGTGGGAGGCAGGGGTTGGCTGCGTCGTAGGTGGGCGGCCGTTATTGCCAGCCAGGTCCAAGCGAGGACTACGGCTGCTGTGAAGCTAAGAACGATGACGGCTGACGTTGACCCGCTGGCAATGCCGACGAAGGCGGCGAGAAAGAGGATTCCGGTAGCAAGGGAGAATGCTCCGAGCCTCCGGTTTTCGGATGTGTAGAACCGGCGGGCCATAACGCAGCAGGCAGCGATGAAGGCGGCAAAGCCAATCCCTGCGGTAACGAAGTGAAGAAACCCGTGGAGGGACCCGGAGATAGGGGGTCCGGGAGGTGCGCCTTGAGGGAATCCGTTCATGGGATCGGCGGTGAAAATCCCCGCACCCACTAATCCGGCACCGTAGATTCCGACGAGAACCGGCCCCCAGGTGGCTCCTCGTCCGGGGTTGAGTGCGCGACGGAATCCGACGGCGGTCAGGAGGGTTAGGGCGCCGGTGAGGATCAGGTTTGTGGTTTGCATCCAGCCTAGGTCGCCGTTGGCTAGGACGCTGAGGTCGTTATGTGCCGCGTCGAAGCCCGGGCGAAGAAACGCCTGGGCATAGCTGACCAGAAGGTATAGGGGGCCGGCGGTGATGCCACAGGCCAGCAATACCCGCGTGGCAGAGGAGGCGGGCGGGCGTCGTTGGGATCCCTGATGTTCGGTCTGATAGCTGATTTTGGGCATGGTCTATTCCGGTCTGTGGGCGAAATGAATTTGGTGAGAGTGGTCAACGGGTCAGTTGGTGAAGAACCCGCGGAGTTCGGCTGCCATTGCTGCGTCTGAGACTTGGTGTGTTTGGCCCTCGAGGGTGCGGTGAAGGGCCTGGGGGATCGCGGCGGCTGTTGTTGCTTGAGCTGAGGTCATGACCGGGGCGGCTTTTCCACCGACCATGACAAGGGTCGGCACCGTGATTTTGGCGAACCGGCCGGTGGGTGCGGTGAAGTTGTTGGTAACGGCAATTTCATTGGGGAGGGTGTTGGCGGCGTCCTTTTGGCTCTTCCAGATCTTTGGCATGAGGCGCAGCATGAGGGGCACAAATGCAGGGACGCCGATCATCTTGACCAAGAAGTAGGAGACCATCGCGCCGCGCTTGTTTTGGGCGAGCAGTGAGTTCAGGTGCCCGGCGTGGTCGACGGGCGTTCCGTCGACGTTCCCGATTCCCGTGTAGGGGGCCTCGTAGGTGGCGAGCTTGCGCATCGGGATACCCGCCGCTGCTGCTTCGAGGGCGAGGGCCGCACCGGAGGAGATGCCATAGACGTAGGGGTCTCCGCCCGCATGGGTGATGACGGCGGCTAGGTCTTCGATTTCGCGTTCCACGGAGTAGGGCCGTGTATCACCGCTGTCGCCGCGGCCGCGACGGTCGTAGAAGTACACGGTGAAGGAGTCGGCCAGCGTGGTGGCCAGGGCCCGCGCCGGGCCGAAGGACCGGCCGCAGAAGGCGCCGTCAACCAGGACCAGGGAGGGGCCGGAGCCGATGTGTTCGACGGAGATGGGGGTTCCGTCCGCTGAGGTGATCTGGGTGACCTGGCTTTGGGCGGCGCTGGTTTTCATGCTGTGGGCCTTTCGAGGAGGGTGTCGAGTTTGGTGAAGGACAGTATCCATCCGGCGTGGGTCATGTCCCGGATCTCGTCGGTGAACGGGCCTTGATGGAGGGTCATGCGCGTCCGGTCGCCGTGATCGTGGAACTGAAGCCGCAGCACGACGTCGTCCACGGGCCCAGCCTCGGTCAGCGCTGTCAGTTGAATCTCGAGGGATTCCGGTGCCTGAAAGGCGGTGATGCGCCCCCGGATGGGGTGGCTGGCCCCGGTAGCGTTGTCGACCATGGTCAACTCCCACCGGCCCTGCTCCACGAGCTCCACGATGATGCTGTCCACGGGTACGTGAACTCCTTCAGGCCCGAACCATGAGGCGAGGAGTTGGGGTTCGGTCCAGAACCGCCAGACCGTGTCCCTGGGGGCGGCGAAAGAGCGGGAAATGAAAACATCGTGTTCTGTGACTTCCTGCTGGCGCCCCTCAGACATCTCGGCCCTTTCCCGTAGGTGGGGTGTCGCGCTGAAACGAGGCCAGCGCGCCGTCGAGTTTGTCGAAGGACTCACCCCAAAACTTCTTGTACCGCTCCATGTACTCGCTCGCTTCCTTAAGCCGGTCGGGCTCCAGATGACTGAACCGGGCAGTCGCTACCCGGTTCCGGGAGATCAGGCCAGCATTTTCCAATACCTTCAAATGCCTCGAAATCGCCGGTTGGCTGATCCTGAAAGGCGCCGCGAGGTCGGACACCTGCGCGTCACCGTCAGCGAGCCGCTGCAGAATAGCCCGCCGAGTCGGATCGGCCAACGCCGCGAACACTGCACTCAATTCATCAAGCATCAAAACCATAACCTTGTCGTTATATAACCTTGTGGTTTTAGAGTAAGTCTGGTTTGAGTAAAGCGTCAAGCCTTGAGTCTCAGCTAACGGCGCCCGGTAACGCATTTGTCCTTGCTGCAGCTGTCGTCGGAGGTGTGCGGCGTGGCATTTCGGCCTGGTCGATGAGCCATTTCCGGTAGGCGCCGGCCAGGGCATCGTTGCGGATATGTCCGCGTTCCAGACGCGAAATGATGGAAACCCATTGACCAAGTTCGCCGGCGACGGTCGTTAAGGTCATGCCGAGGTCTGTCCGCCTGCGGCGGAGGTCGGAGTTGTCGGGTGCGGGCCGGGGATTGGTGATCTGACGGTAGATTTCCCTGGCTGCGTAGCGTTTGAGGCAGCGCATGATTTCGCGTTTGCTCTTTCCCTCTGACGTGCGTTTAGCCACGTACTCCTTGGTCCGTTGGCACGAGCCCATGCGCACCAGAACAACCTGGTGCAAGGCATTATTGGCGCTGCGGTCGCCGCCCCTGCTGAGCCGGTGGCGGGTTGTCTTGCCCGATGAGGCTGGCACCGGGGCGACGCCGACGAGCGAAGCGAACTGGGCCTCGTTCCCCAGACGGTCCGGATTGTCCCCGACGGTGATCAACAACTGGCTGGCCACTTCGGTTCCGACTCCTGGGAGATCACAAAGCATCGGAGCATAGCCGTCCAGGATTTCCTTGAGTGCAGCGTCAGCAGCCGCGATTTCCGTTCCCAGCGCTTGGCATCGGGCTGCCAACGCCTTGAGCGTCAGCAGAGTCACGTACTCGGGGTCAGCCATATGCCCGGAAGGTCTCGTGCGCTGCAGGGCAGGAATCAGCGCTGAGGTGGCCAGTGCCCGGTATTTCGCCCGGATCTTGTCCGGGGCTGAAACGAGGAGCGCCTTGATCTGGTTGATGGCCGCAGTGCGGGCCTTGATGGCTGATGCGCGCCCGGAACGTACGATCCGCAGGCATTCGACGGGGCCGTCTTTGGCCTTAGGGATCGCCTTGGTCCGCCCCTCGAGCACGGACTTGGCGGCCTGGTAGGCATCCAACGGGTCTGACTTCCCTTTGAGGCGACGGGCGGCCCGGTTCGGGCGGTTTACCTCCAGCACGGTGAGCCCTTCACCCCGAAGAGTTCGGGCGAGTTCGGCACCGTAGGAGCCTGTTCCTTCGACCCCGACGGCTACGACTGTGCCGTAGGAAGTGATGAAGTCGATGATTTTCCGGTATCCGGATCCCACGGCCAGGAATTCCCTGTCTGCAAGGGGTTTGCCGTGTTCGTTGATCACGGCTACGTGGTGTGTGTCGGCGTGGGTGTCGATACCCGCGATGACTTTTATTGGTTCGCTTGCCAAGATGGAAATTGCCCCTCAGTCGCGTCGAATGCTGATTGATCGGGCGCGGGCCAGGTGGGCAGACAAAACGGTAATGGGACTGGTCGTATCAGGCTCCTATGAGGTCATGTCCGCCTGGCCCGACACCCCTTTTAACGGACCTTGAGCCGGCGGACAGATCGTCGGGAAGACAGTGCCGCCTGGTACGTCAATTTTTGGCTGGGTCACGCCGGCTCAAGGACTGTTCCAGTATTACCGCTTTTTTGGCTGCTGTCCTTATGTTGTTACCGGGTGAAGTTCCGCGGCCATTGTAGGGTCGTGGCTACCCAGGGGAGGCGGGTATGGCTTTGTTGCTGTGGCCGGACGGCTTCATCCGTGACGGCTCCGAAGGATTGGCCACCCGCCACCACGCGATGACCCGACCGCTGATTGAGAAACGCGACATGATCGCCGGATAAGGACACGACGGCGCGGTTATCTGCCGGGTTCCACCCATCCGACAGACTGGAGGCTGTTTTGACAAAATTGTGGGCCGGAATCGACGTCGGCGTCGATCACCACTGCGTCGTGATCGACGCCGACGGAACACGGCTGCTCTCGCAGAAAATCCCCAACGACGAACCAGCCCTGCTGGACCTCATCGTCAACGTCCTCAAACTCGCGGCCGGAGATGAGGTCACCTGGGCGACCGACCTGAACCACGGGGGACCGGCCTTGCTGATCGCCATCCTCGTCGCCCACGGCCAGAACATCCTCTACATTCCCGGCCGGACCGTGCACCACGCCTCCAAAATTTACCGTGGCGATGGCAAGACTGACGCCAAAGACGCCGCCGTCATCGCCGACCAGGCCAGGATGCGCAAAGACCTCCAACCCCTGCGGGCCGGTGACGAGGTCAGCACCGGGCTGCGGATCCTCACCGCCCGGCGGGCCGACAAATCCGCGGACCGGGTCCGGGCAATCAACCGCCTGCAGGCCCAGCTGCTCGAATACTTCCCCGCCCTGGAACGGGCCTTCGACTACAGCCGCTCCAAAGGAGCGCTGCTGCTGTTGACCAAGCACCGCACCCCGGACGGGATCCGCCGCACCGGCCAAACCAGGCTGCACGCCTGGCTGAAGAAACACGCCACCCGCTCCTCCGCAGCAGTTGCCGCAGCCGCCGTCGAGGCCGCGAAATCCCAGCACACCACCGTCCCGGCCCAGCACCTCGGGGAACAGATCGTCGCCGCACTCGCCCGGGAAATCCTGACCCTGAACGAGGAACTCGCCGCACTCGATGCACTGATCAGCGAGAAAGTCACCGAACGCCAGCACACCGAGGTGCTGTTGAGCATGCCAGGGTTCGGACCAGTTCTGGCCGCCGAGTTCCTTGGCGCCACCGGCGGTGACCTCACCGTCTTCCAGACCGCCGACCGATTCGCCGGCGTCGTAGGACTGGCACCGGCCCCCAGGGATTCAGGGAGAATCAGCGGCAACCACCACCGGCCTCGCCGCTACGACCGCAGGCTGCTGCGCGTCTTCTACCTTTCCGGGCTTTCGGCGCTGAAAAGCTGCCCGGCTTCCCGGACCTACTACGACCGAAAACGCACCGAAGGGAAAACCCACATCCAGGCCATGCTCTCCCTCGCCAGACGGCGGCTGAACGTCCTTTGGGCCATGCTCCACGACGGCACCCCCTACACTCCGGGCCCGGCGCTGGGAGCCCGCCCGGCCCCGTGACGGGCCCGCCCTGCGGTCCGGCGTGCGGATTGCCTCTAGTAGACGTAGGGCTGTTGGGGTTGGGTGGTTGCGGCGATCTGTCCGGGGTTGAGAAGAAGATGGGAGGCGCTGTCATGCCCCGGGTTGGGGCTGAATTGGCCGCTGACGGTGACCCAGCTGTCGGTTTTGTAGAGTTTTTGCCAGCCGGGGAGGTGGACGGGAACACCCACCGGTTGCGCGTCGACGGTGCAGCAGGTGACCACAAAGCGGGTGACGTAGAAGGTGTTGGCGGGGTCGTCCTTGTCCGCCGTGACGAACCCGGTGACGGTAGCTGTTTTACCGGTGAAGTAGGCGTCTCCGGGGCTGTAGCGCAGTAACGACGCCCAGCCGCGGATGTTGAAGGTCGCCGGATCATCTGCCATCAGGGTGCTGGTCTGGTACCGGCCCAGGGTGCCCGAGACGTTTAGGTCCCGCTGATTGGCCGCGGCGGAGCTCAAGGTTGCCGGCGGTAGGAACAAGAGGCCGATAAGGGCGGCGGACACGATCAGCAGGCTGCCGGCTGCCCGGAGGCGGCCGGGTGTCTTTGCTGGTTCCGGGTGTCGGTCGTGGGCTGCTGGGACCATGACGAACGCGGACAGGGCGGCTGAGGCCGCGATCAGGGTCATGGTCACGGTGAAAACGGTGTACCGCGGGTGGATATACAGGTCGAGTTTGCCGGTGATTGCCAGCCAGAGCGTCGCGATGATCCCGATCAGGCTGAGCATCACGCCGTGGCGGCCGGCGAAGCCTTTAAAAAGCAAGGTTCACCGCCCATCCCAGCACGGCGGAGCAGAGCCCGATGACCAAGGTCAGGTGGAGCAGGGTTTTGGTCGTAAACGTGGTGCGCAGCAGGGCGAGCATCTTCACGTCGATCATCGGACCGAACACGAGGAATCCCACCACCGCGCCGGGAAGGAACGTCGCACCGAAGGAAAGAATGAAGAACGCGTCGACGGTGGAACAGATGGCGACCACGAAGGCGAGGGCCATCAGTGCCAGCACGGACCATACGGGGTCACTGCCGAGCGTCACCATCACTTCCCGCGGGATGCCGACCTGAATGAGTCCGGCCAGTCCTGCGCCGATGAATAGGGCCGGCATCATCGCGTTCGTTTCCCGGGTAAAGAGTTGGATACTTTGCCTGACTTTTCCTTCGGTCCGGTGGTGATGACCTTCGGTTGCGCAGGTTTGCTCGAATCCGGGCGTTAGAACGCTTCCGGTCGGTCGGTCCCGGTACATCCAGCCGACAAGGTTGGCGATGAAGAACCCCCCGGCGATCCGCCCCGCCAGGATGCCGTTGTCCCACCCGAATGCCTGCTGGGTGGTGATGATCGTGATGGGGTTCAGGATGGGGGCCGCGAACAGAAACGTCATTGATTCGCCCACCGTCAGCCCGTTGACCATCAGCCCGCGCGCCATCGGGACATTTCCGCATTCGCACACGGGCATCAGCATCCCCAGCAGGGAGAGCAGCAAGCGCCGCAGGACGGGCGAGGCCGGCAGCCGGCGGAAGAGAAAGTCGGCGGGCAGCCAGATTTGCACCAGGATCGAGACCAAAATCCCGAGGAACACGAAAGGCAGAGACTCGATCACCACGCTGATCGAGAGCGTGAAAAAGTCCCTGGCGGCGCCCTCAATGCCGGCAGTAGCTTCCGGCACCAGTGTGCGGAAGAAGAAAGCCACCACAATCACGAGGGCGGCCGCAAGCACCATGGTCGCCCGGCGGAAGCCCGCCGCAGACCGGTTCACATTGTCCCGCGCGGACGTATCACCCAACCGCACCAGCGGTGTCGGCGGGGTCTCTCCGGAGCCCAGGACCGGTCTGTCCATAGGGCGAGAGTACCGGGGGCCGGAGGGAAGAAACAATGGAACACCGCGTGGCCCTGATACTCAACTGCGGTGAGCCCAACGCGATCAGTCTGCGACTGACGTGCGGGGCATTGAGCTGGCTACCGCGCCCCGATGGAGAGCCGGCGTCTGATGAAGATGGCCCCCGCAACGAATGCGATCACCAGGACGATCCCGACCGCACCGGCCGTGACTAGTTCGGCCCGGATGCCCGCTCCGGTGCCTGACGCGGCGGCGGACGTCGATGGCGTCGCCGCGGTGGTGGCGTTCGCGACGCCGGCTCTGAAGGTGAAGGTTCCTTCGATGGGGTGGCCGTCGGAGGAAACGACCCGCCAGACGACCGTGTATTTTCCTTCCGGGGCGTCGGCTTTGACGGCCTGGGTGACGTGGTTATCGACGATGGCCACGGGCCCATCGGCCTGGTCGGTGCCCTTAGAATCCTGCACCCGGATGACGGATCCGATGGCAAGGGGGGTGTGGTCGAAGGTCAGACCGATCCTGGCGGGCACGGTGCGGATCGTGGAGCCGTTGGCCGGGTCGGTGGTCTCGAGGACATCGTGGGCCTGTGCCGCCGCGGCGGGAACCATCAGGAACGCTGCCGTGACCACGATCAGCAGGCATCGCCCAAGCGTGCGTCTTGGCCCGCGAGGGTGTGTTGTTTTCATGAGGGGTCCTTTCGGGAGCGGGATCCGTGGGGCTGTGGCGGGACGGTGCCCACCCCGCCACAGCCCGGGCGGCGTCCTTACTTTTCGGCGGTCCGGGTGCGCCGGCCGGCAAGGACCAGTCCCAGCGCGGCTGCGCCGAGGACGAATCCGGCTGCCCCCAGGACAACGCCCCACACCGAAGCTCCGTCGCTGGAAGCCTTCGAGGTCCGGGCCGCGGCCGCCGGGGACGCTGCAGCCGGAGATTCAGCGGCTGCTCCGTCCTCGGCGGTGGTGGTGAATGACGGGGCCGGGTGCTTGGGTTCAGGCTGGCCCTGAGCGCTTTCCTCATCCCAGTTCACGACGGTCCCGTCGGTGTAGGTCTGGGCGGCTTTCAGGGTCACGGTCGTGCCCGCTGCCGGTAGCCTGCCAACGGAGAGGGAGAACGCCTGGTATTCGTTCTGTCCGAGCTGGTGTGTTGCGTCGGCGGTCCAGACCACGGAGCTCGGGGCCTTGGTGACTGTCGTTCCGGAAACGGTGACCGGCTTGGGCAGGTCGCTGGTGATGACCTGGACGCTCCAGCCCTCGACAGGTTTGACCGAGACCGAAGTGAACGGGGTATCGGTGGGCAGTTTGACTTCGAGCTTGCTGGTCTTCGCGGTCGGGGATTCGTTCGGGACGTTGAACGTCAGGTGCGTGTAGCCGTTGGCGCCAGTGTCGTCAGGGTTCACGGTGACGTGGGCGGAAGCGGCGGTGGCGCCCAGGACGATCATCCCCGCCGTTGCGGTGGCGGCGGTGAGGGTTTTGAGGGTACGACGGATTGAGGTTTTATGAACATGCCTTCCAAAAAGTGGGTGCGCGAACGGGCCGCTCGTGCGGCGGCGCATATGAGAGGGTCACGGCTGATCCCCCGACACCGGAGTTTCTGCCTATGGGATGGGCAGGGTCCGGCCGGGTCAGCGGCGTAGGGTCAGGTCCCGCTCAGAGAGCGGGCTGAACGCCCGGCGGCCTGCGCAGGGCAGGCAGCCGGAGGTTTCTCCACCGGGAAGGAATGAAGGTCAGGCGCGGGGCCGGAACGTGCGGCCAGTCAGGAATGACCACCGCTGTCAGGATCCGGATCAGGGGTCTCAGCCACGCGGCCAAAGCCCACACAGCTGCCTCGCCCCGGGCCAGCACCAGGGCGGTGGCCAGAGTCGCTGCGGCGTGCAGGATCAGCATCAGCGACCCCGGGGCTGCGGCGTGCAAGCCGAAAAATGGGCAGGGTGGAGGGTCGCGCGGGCACCGTCCGGCGCACTTCTTCCAGCGGTATCAAACAAGAGCGAAAGAACTTTGCTGCTGTCCGTTGGATCCTACGTGCCCGCTCCACCGCCGCAACCGTCCTGCGGACGGCAGCGCACCGGAGGGCTCGCGTCGGCGCTGCGCTTTTTTCCTCCCACAAGCCACCCGCTGCTTGCCCTGCGGGTTGCCCCGGCTCCGTCGGACACAGCTACGCGATGCTCCGCCCGCAGGCAAAAAACATGGTGGGGGAGAGGGAAGCCGGTACTCCAGGCACCCGCCCCAGCGAAACGGAGCATCACCACATGAACACCCAAACATTGACCCACGCGACCACAGGCGACACCGCCGAACCGGTCTCCGCCCCTGTCCTTCCCGCCGACGACCGGGCGGGGGACGGCTACGACTGGATGGACACCCTCGAGGGCACCGGCTGGTCCGTGCTGCCGAACTGGGGCAGCGAAGGATGGGACGCCGGATCCTGGCCGTACATCATCTTCGCCGTCGCCCGCACCCGGGACGGCAACGGGGAACTGTTCAGTTACGGCACCTACGTCGAGGGCGACACCTCCACACACTGGTTCCGGTCCCAGGACGCCTGCTTCGAAGCAATCACCGCCGAAGTGTTTTTCCACTGGGCCTCCGGCCAGTCAGACGGCCCGGAGAACCTCCCGGCCACGGCCGCCGAATTGCCCGCTGAGGACCGGAAGCCCTACCCCGGCTGGGCGGACTAGAAAACCCCCGGATGTCCCGGCCGCCAACCGGCCGGGACATCCGGAACCGCACGCCAGCATCCGTTGACAACATCATTGAGATTCCTTCGGATCGTACGTGCCCGCTCCAGCCCGTCTAGCCCCTCCTTCGTCGGGGCCTGCGGTGCAGGAAATGTCCCTCCGGCGCTCCTTCGTCGCTTATTTCCTTCGGGAATTTCCTTTCCCTTGCCCTGCGGGTAGACAGGCCTCCGTCGGGCACAGCTCCGCAAGCTCCGCCAGCAGCCAAAAAACAACTGTGAGTCTTTACGTGGCTGGTCTGGGACTAGCTGGCAGTGTTGATGCCGGTCGTTCTGCCTGGCGCGTGACTCGAAAAAACAATTGCCCCCAGGGTGCGTTTCCCCCGACCTGTCCGCGCTGGGTGGAGCGGCCGGCGTTGACCTGTCTCACGTCGGTGGCTTGATTAGAAGCTTGCCCAGCCTCTTGAGGTTGTGGCTCATCACAGTTTTGCCTCGAAGTGATACTTCCCAGGTCCAGTGCCGGTCGCTATGCGGCCAGTCTTGCCCGTTCGTCATCGGCGTGGACTGCCACGCCCGCACCCACACCTACGCCATCATCGAGGCCAGCACCAAGCGACGTATCGCGTGCGAGCAGTTTCCGACCACCCCGGCAGGGATTTCCCGAGCACTTGCCTGGGTAGGCCGACGGACAGACGGCGATGTCGCCTGTCTATGGGCCGTCGAGGGTATCGGCTCTTACGGGGCGCGCGTGGCCAGGGCAGTAACCGATGCCGGCTATGACGTCGCCGAAGCTCCACGGATGAACGCCCGCGGGCGCCGGGGAATCGGCAAATCCGACCCGCTGGACGCCGCAGCCATCGGAACCGCAGTCCTGGCCTTAGAGGAGTCCCAGCTCCGAGCCCCGCGCCGGGATGAAGGAACCCGTGCCGGGCTCAGGATCCTGAGCGCAGCCCGGGACCAGTTGACCCGGGACCGAACAATGAATGTCAATGCACTCATCGCCTTACTCCGGGCACACGATCTGGGAATCGACGCCCGCAAACCTCTGGTGCCGGCCCAGATCGCCACGATCACCAGATGGCGGGAACGACAGGAGCAGATCGAACTGTCCATCGCGCGCGGGGAAGCAGTTCGGTTGGCGCGGCGCGTTCTCGAAGTGACCACCCAGCTGGCTGCGAACCAGAAGCGTATGACAGAGCTGATCCAGGAAAGCCCAGCGGCGCCGCTGTTGGAGATGGTGGGCGCCGGGCCGTCACGGTCGCTGCTGTCCTGACAGCTTGGTCGCATCCAGGAAGGGTTCGCAGTGAAGCTGCTTTTGCCTCAATGGCAGGGGTGAATCCCTTGCCAGCCTCAAGCGGTAACACTGTCCGGCACAGGCTCAACCGGGGCGGTGATAGGCGCCTCAACCGAGCCTTGCACACCATCACCATGACCCGAATGGTGCACGACCCCGGAACCCGGGACTACGTCGCCAGACGCGCCCAAGAAGGCCGCAGCTACCGCGAAATCCGCAGATCCCTCAAGCGCTACATCGCCCGAATCCTCTACCGCCAGCTCAACTCCCTTTACGCCACCGCGGAACTAGCCCCCCACGTTGCCGGGGCAGACGGTTCAGGTGGTCCGGCACCATTTGAGGGGCCTTGAAGTGAAGACTTGGCTACTGCCCGGGACGGTTGGGAACGTCGGCGTCCCAGGTCAGGTCTGCTCCCTCATTCAGGGGCAGCGCTTCGATGGCGGGGTCCCGCACTAGTGCCGATACGAGTTCATGGCTGCCGGCGACCACTGTGGAGTCGAAGTCTATTTCCGTCACCATGACCCAACTTCTGTCAGCTGGCCACAGGATGCTCGGTGACTGCGGAAATTGCGGGGAATGGTGCCATGGGACATGATTCACCCACCCGGGGTCACGGTAAAACTGTGGCGCTGCATTGAAGAGGTAGTGGGCGCGCCCCGGCAGGTTCAGTGTTTCTCCGTTGACCACCTCTGCCGGTAGAAGGCCCGAACCAGGTCCCGTGTTCAGTGCGGCAGAATCGGAGGTATTTTCCACGGGAGTCCTGTCGTCTGAAAAAGTGAGCTGGGCATAGCCGATGGAACTTGTCAGGCCTCCCCATCCTTCCCATATGGCGGTCACGCCCTTGGTTGGTGTGGAGGTGTGTTCACAGAGGCGGGCAGCCACTGCTGCCAGTGTGTCCGGTGCGAGGTTGCCGGTTAGGGGTTCCGAATAGCGCCAGCCCTCGCTGTCGAATGTTTCCTGCCGGCTCGGTGCTTGCCCAAGGAGTCGGTGGAATTGGGCCAACGGGTGCATCTTGGTCCCGAACGCACCCGCCACGGCTGACCAGCGGACCTGTTCCTCGTCGAGGGGGAAGACGTCCGTTACGGGATGTCCGTGCCACGTGCCGGTGTCTTGCGGGCGGTCCCGCGTCACCGGATGGAAGATCCTGGCGTAGGCGGGGAAGCCCCGTGGCACAACAGCGTGCATGTCATGCCACACGGTATCCATCAGAGGCTTGAGCCATTCACCGGGCGCAGCATTGGGCAACAATTTCATGGCGCCAGCCTAATAGTCGGCACGGGGCAACCACGGGCAACGGTTGCGAAACACAGCCGGATTGAAGCTGGCGCGAGACCGTGATGGCGCACCAGCGTGGGCAGTGTCCGATAAGGGATCGTTGATCGGCCGCTCAGCCGGTGTTAGCGTGAGGGCGATTGGGGGAGGAACAGTGCTATTACTCGGGTGGGGCTTGTTGGAGCGTTTCGTCCAGGCCGACGTTGCGATCCGCACGACGGCCAGCGCGGGTGTGCCTCCGGTACCGGCTCTCGTTCTCGTTGCTCTGGTCGTTGCCCTGGCAATCCTCATGGCGCATACTTTCCGCGCTCTGCTCTGCACCCTTCCGGCTCCAGGGGCCCACTCTGTCGCGCTGGGTCAGCGTGACCTGCACGGTCCAGGCTTCCTATCTTTGGTTCTATCCGCACCCGTCGGTGGGACAGGTCCCCGCGCTCCGGGCGGACGTCCCCGTCGCCCCGGGAGCCTCCACGCAGCCCTCTAGAATCCGACTCCGACTGATTCCGGCACTCTAGCCGTACACGGCTGGAACGTGCCTCCGCGTTGCGTGCGCTGCCCCTCCCGGACGACCTTCAGAACACTTCTCTGACTGCCGCCACAAGGAGCTCATCGCCATGTCCCCCGATACCCTTTTCTCCTCACTCCCACTCCGAAGCAAGCCTCCGAGGTACCGCTGGCCGGCGCGCCGCCGCCTTGGACTGCTTTGGAGGCTCGCGCGTCGGCTCTTTCGCCGTGCGGCTATGCGAGCCACTCTGTTCGGCGGGTGGGTCTGGTTCGCGGCCGGCTCGCTGATCGGATTCGAGGCGTTCGACATCGTCTTCGGCACGTTCGCCCTCGCCCCGGAGCTGCTCCCGCTCGTCATCCTCGGGCTCGCTCTGACCTGGTATTTCCGCGGTCAGTTTCGAAGGTTTTCGACGCGTGCCCGCGCGTATCGGCGCCTCCGACGCCTACGTGCCGATCGCAGCTGACTCTGCCGGCAGGCCCAAGGTTCTGTGGACGCCTTGGCGCCCGATAGGGAATCCTTCAGCGGGCGTACTTTAACTACGCCGCTATGCTCACGGATGTTAGCCTTTCATGCGTGCCGTTGCCACCGCTCGGGTTGGGATCCTCGGCGCCCGTCCTCAACCGTGTCGTCCCTTATGAACGACGCACAACAGCTTCTGAAAGCTCGTTCGGGGTGCTTGATGAGACTAGGACAGCGGTACCTCCGCGGGCGTTGATACGCACGGAGGGGCCCCCACCAAGTAGCCAGTCGTCTTATTCGGCAGTATGCGCAAGCCCATTCCCTCGCGGATTCCCGTGGTCCGGTCGGGGGCAGCCCCTGTTATCTGGTCATAGAGGATGGTCGTCGTGAAGACACCCGCGACCCGAATATGCACCCCACGCACCACAAGGTGCACGACCGCTCGCATCAAAAAGACGGCAGTGAACAGAGCTGCAAGCAAAATCGCGAGGACCAGGCTCGTCACTATCGGGATCTCAGCGCTCAACGGAATCACAACCGCAGACGTCGTGAGCAAGCCGAAAATGAGCACACCCACCCGGTATGGACCTGGCATGCGTGTGAAGAATGTTAGATCCGAAACGTCGTGTCCTTCGTTCACCCCTCTATCGTTGCCGGAAGCGGTTCGGCCGTCCAATCAACTCACGTCCAGTCCCATCGCAAGGACCCCCCACCGCATCAGCAAGAGTAGAGGCGCCGAATTCGTCCTTCTACGGCTGCCCGTAAGCCGATCCTTTAGCGGGCGGTGCAGTCAACCAGCCTTAGCCTGAGGGCGTCAACAAAAACGGGGTTATTCCCCTCAGGTTGCTGTGGACTGGCTGGTGTCGGCGTGGTCGGTGGTCAGCGGCGTTGGCTTGAAACCTTTGACGATCAGCCAGATACCTAGGGACAGTTCGAACACGGCGACGGGCAGTGCGGCAAGAACGGCGATCGGGGACACCGCGCCGTAGGCGCCGAAGTAGATTGCGATGTCAGAGGCCAGGAGCAGCGGGGCGCCGATGAATGCGATGATCGGCAGGATCCGGGGCACCAGGGCAGAGCGGTAGAGTACGTAGCCCAGGAGCAGGTCGCAGGCCGCGGGCATCAGGCTTTGGGAGAGCAGGAATGTCCAGTTGTAGGTTGCCATGAGGCTATGACTGACTGTGACGAGCGAGGCGGAGTCCGTCCCGGCGGTCCCGGCAACGTCGTTCCGCAGGGTGAGGATCGTGAGCAGGCTGACGACGCTGACGAAAATGAGGCAGGTTTCCACGAGTCGAGCGGCCACGAACCCCAGGGCCGCGGTTTGGCTGACCCGCTTGGCCACCGGATAGAGCACCACGGCGGTGCCGATGCCGGCCAGACCGACAATGACCTCGGACAGGGCGCCCAACTGCACCCCGGCGGTGCTGCCGGTTCCCAGGACGAAAGCACCTGCGTCATCCTTCACCGCTTTGTAGAGGGCGAGGGTGGGGATGGAGACGAACGTGAGCACGTACAGGATGCCGGCGGCCAGGGAGATCTGCCTCGTCGGGTGCATGCGGCGCCGCGGGATGGGTGCTTTGATCGGCGGAGTGATGTGGGTGTTGGCGGCCATGGCGTGCTCCTTGGAACGTGGATGGATCAATAGGTGCGTTGCGGCGGGCGGCAGGGATGGAACCGCATCGGATTTCTTGGCGGTAGATCCCGGCCGGGCCGGGTGGGCTGTCCGCGGTGGTGGTTCGTTCTCTCCCAGATCGAGGTGGAACGGTGGGTAGAAACCGGTGGCGGTTTGTCTGCTCGTTTCCGGAGGGGCGGACAGTGCAAGGGGCTGTTAGGGCGTTACGGCGTATGGCTTGAGTTGCCCTCGAAGTGAGGGGGAGTTGAAGCCCTTGGCGATCAACCAGACCGGCAAGAGCACGACCTCGAAGAGTCCGCCGGGGAGCAGTATCAACTGTCCCGGTCCGGCATTCATGTCAAGAACGCCGAGGAGGTCAAGGAGGACGCCCAGGGAGAGCAGGAGGTATCCGAAGAGGCCAGTGACGGCGATGGGTCGCGGAACCAGTCGGGAGACGTAGAGCAGGTAGCACAGGACAAGACCGCCGAGGCCTGTTGGAATGTAGACCCAGAGCATCTGGTTGGGGACTACGTGCAGCTGGGTCAAGAGGTAGATACCGCCCACGGTGGAGACGATGAACTCGACGATCCTCAGGATCGGGTACCAGAGGGCCAGTTCCCTGTTGACCGTTTTCAGGACCGGATACATCAGCAGCCCGATGCCGACCACGGCAAGGCCTGAACACAGCATGAGCAGCACGCCCATCGTTGGCGGTGCCGTTGCGGTACCGCCGTCCCCGAAGCTTTGTATCAAAGAATTTCCGATCACCGCAGTGATCATTTGAACGACAAACAAGGCCCCTACGATGATTGCGACCATCCTTCGCGACATGGCGTTTACTTCCCTTTGATTGGTTGACCCGGAGATCGATTGGTTATTCCGGGGATCCGGCGTGCGCCGGTCTTTGTCGCGATCAGGGTATTGGTGAGGGCGAGGCACCCCGCTGGAGCGGTCTGGAGGGCGCGGCGCAGACGTGTTCAGCCTGATGTTCGCGGTGTTGTCCAAGATTGGATCCTGTGGCGTGCTGCCGTCGACGGACTCGTTCCGGTCGTTCTGGAGAAACCCAATCGGTGGACCATCGATCGTGACTGCTCGCTCTGGGGCATGGATAAAGGCGAGATCGACTCCTTCGGTGCCGCTGACCTTTACCGCAGCTACCTTGAGTCGGGTCAGGAGGGCCGTGTTCATTGCTTGGAAGCCCGCCTCGGTCCTCTGCAGGAGTTTCCCGGTGAAGGGGATGAGGGCTCCGGAAAAGGTCTCTGCTTGCACCAGGCGGGTGCGGCCTTGTTCGAGCGGAATCAGTGTGAATGAGTGCCGGCCGTCGAAGAGTCCGGGGATGCCCATGGTTCCGAGCCACTCCAGGCGCTGATCGGGCTGGACAATAGTGACCCGCGGCTTGAACGTCATCGGTCTGCCCCCTGCCGGGGCGATGCGCACCTGGAGACGTTCTCCGACCGCGAGGACCCCGGACATGGAGGTAATGAAGGGGTTCCAGCTTGCCATCGATGCTGTGTCTATCAGGTGTTTCCAGACCACCGACGGTTCTGCCGGAAGGTCAATCCTTGCCTCTATATGTTCCATGGCTACTCCTGGACGGTGCGCTGTTAGCGAGCTGGTTCAGGTTCGGATGAGATCCCGGCAGCTGTGGTGCGGGGCGTCTTCACACCGCGGATGAGTAGATAGGCCAACAGTGAGACCTCGCAAATGATCTCCGGCAGGATGAAGATGGCAGCTGATGTGTCCGCTAATGAGGGGGCGAGGAACCGTGTCAGGGCGTCGATGACGTAGCAAACGGTGGCGAGCATGAGCACGAATGAAAGCCATTTGGGGAACAGGCCGGATCGGTAACCGAGCAGGCCAAGAGCGAATAGCCACAGCCAAGTGAATTGGGCGATCAGGTAGCCGTAGTGTTGTAGGTCCATCAGGAGCAGGACCAGCGCGTGGGAGCCGTCCGCTCCCAAAGCGGTGAGGTAGGAGGTCTGCGTCGCGACGAGCAGTGCCCCAAGCTGATTGACCATGTTCAGGCATGTGATCGCGGCTGAGACTGCGACGAAGACGACCATGGCGCGGGCGATATTTTTACCCGCGTGGGCCAACAGCCGATAGAGTGTCACAGCCATCACGAGCCAGACCATCGTTTGTACAAGGTCGGCAGCGAAGCTGAGCCGCACCAAGGTGCCGTTCGCCACGATATTCGCCGCGGTCGCCGCGGCGTCCCCTGGCGCGTACACATTCACTCGCACAACCTGTGCGAACGCACCGAGGATCGCGACCACAAGGTACAGCAGGCCCGCCATCCGCGCCAGCCGCACAGGCGACGCCGGTGGCCCGGATGTTGGCTGGAGGAAGCGTTCGGTGGTAGTCATGGGGTGCTCCCGTGTGTATTTGCGGTGATGAGTTCGGATCAGTGGCGCGCGACGTACTCCGGGCGTTGGGTACCGGCGTCATGGGATGACCGGTGCGGGCATCATTGGGGCGTCGTCAGAGGCGATAGCGGATGGTGGTGGTTCACTGCTGCCCAGGTCGAGCCGGAGCGGCGGGTATTGGTCGGTCATCAGCGCTGCGTAGGCGGTCACGCGGAACACCCAGCGGTTCATGCCCATGAGGAGGTCGAACACCCCGCGGGGGTAGCGGCCGGCAAACAGCAGGACGAGACCGGCGATGCAGACCAGCAGGCCGATCAGTCCGCTGCCGTAGGCCCAGGCGTTGCCATCACGCACCTGGTTATAGCCGGCGAAGGCGGCTCCGGTGAACACACCAATGATCAGGTAATGCGGGAGCGCGAGCAGCCACCATTTCACCAGCACGAGTCCGCGGGAAAGCGACTGCGGGTATTCAACGGACAGCCGTGCCGGATAGCCCGGATCGTCGGCCAGCGTGAACGGCGGATAGACGTCGGTGCCCAGGGCGCTGTAGGAGTAGAAGCTGACCCGCCACGTCCAGCGCAGCACGCCGACGTTGAAGTCAAAAATTGCACGCGGATAGCGTCCGCTGAACAGGATTGCGAAGAACGCCACCACCGAGAGCACCAGGAAAGCGATCCACAGGAAGAACAGAACAATGATGTGCGGGATGATCAGCAGCCATTTGACGAGCCACAGCCAACGGCTCAGCTTTGGGGATTGCCCGCCGTCGAGAGCGAGTGGGTATGAAGTTTGTTGTCCCATGAGAGGCCCTTCCTTGGGCTATAAACGCTTGCCCAATCGGGGCGTTGGCGTTACAGCGGCGGGCGGGGTCTCTCTAGTTCGGCCAGGTCCGCGAGTCTGTCGGCGGTAGGAGATTCTGCGCCGATACCTGCAACGGTAGGCCGTTATGCCGGACAGGTCAATGGACACATGTCTTTAATGACAGTAAAATTGGAGGCATGGCTGAATGGAGTTTCCTGACTAATCACCTGCACGCGCTCTACTGCGTCGCGCGCCACCCCGGGATTCGCATACGTGAGATCGCCGAAAGCGTGGGGGTCCAAGAGCGGGCGGCGCACCGTATCGTTTCGGATCTGGTCGAGGGCGGTTACTTGACCCGCCGCCGGGTCGGGAGCCGCAACTTCTATGAGCTGCATCCGAACCAGCCGATCCGACGGGAAGGACTGGACGAGGTCGCGGTCGGTGAGATCCTCGACGTACTCCTCAGGCGGGAGTAAGAAGCGGCCCACACCGAACGCCTGCCTACAACGCGTCCCGTTGGACGGCAGCGTTCCTCAACTGCGGACTGATCTCTTTGTGGCGTCATTCGGTGATCACGTTATTTTGCACCGGCGCCCGTAAGTCGGTCGATCACCGTGCTGCGGAGGCCCGCCGCCACGCTCCGCGCGGTTGCTGGCCTGGGCGATGTACGTATGACCCGCACGGTGAAATGAACGATGAGGGGGCGCTCACAGCAACCTGGATTCCTGCGAAGCCTGACCACATGACCATCTCGGAAAACAAGAGTTTTTCGAGACACCTTTATGCCTCCTTAGGCCGGCCGTCCGATCGGATGGGGGTCAGGTGCTCGGCGTCTCGGAAAGTTGTCTCGCCCTGCTCCATCTCGCTGGGGTTGGATCAGTGGCTTTAAGAGACGGAGTGAGAGAACGCTCGGCTGTTCCGAAACTCTGCGCGCAATCGGGGAGTAGGTCTTGAACGACCGTATTTGCAGTGGTGAGTGCGGTGCTTAGAAGTAGCGGCTATGGCAGGGGCAAGTGACAGGGCTTGCCAGCGAGTCATGTGTCGGCATGCGAATCACCGCGGGTCTAAACGAGTGACCACCAGGGCCAGGACCTTGGGTGTTCGTTGCAGGGGCCCAAGCAGGATGCCACTCACCAGCGCGTATTCTCGATCAAGCAATTAAGTTACTCAAACCTTTCGTAATTATTCGAAGGGTAGGCTAGCCTTACTTAGGTTCGCATCACTTACCTAAGGAGTTCCGTGGCTTCCGCCGACTTCCCCCGCCCCTCCGGCCCTACCGCCGGCCGCCGTCCCCTCCGCCAGGCCACGGTGAGGATCGCGGCACTGCTGGCCGCCGTCGGCCTTGGCCTGACCGCCTGCTCCACCGGTCCGGTGGCATCGACGCCCGCCACTGCAGCACCTGCCGAGGACTCCGCGTTTCCGGTCACCATCAAGCACGTGTACGGGGAGACCACCATCAAGGCGCAGCCGCAACGCGTCGTCACCGTGTCGTGGGTCAACGACGACGTCGCCCTGGCCCTGGGTGTAGTCCCCGCGGGGATGCCCAAGAACGAGTGGGGCGGCAACGCCCAGGGATCCACCCCCTGGAAGGACGCTGCCCTGGAGAAGCTGGGCGCGGGACTCGGCTCCGCCAAGGCACCGGCCCAGTTCTCCGAGGCCGACGGGATCAACTTCACCGAGATTGCCAAACTCAACCCCGACGTCATCCTCGGCGCCTACTCCGGGCTGACACAGGAGGACTACAGGAAGCTCAGCGAAATCGCACCCGTGGTGGCCCAGCCGGAGGTCGCGTACGGAACGTCATGGCAGGATTCCACGGCCATGATCGGGAAGGCCCTCGGCAAGCAAGCCGCTGCCGCCCGGCTGGTCACCGACACCGAGTCCACCATCAAGGACAAAGTCTCGAAGTACCCCCAGCTGGCGGGCAAGACCTTCATCTACGGCAACCTCGAGCCGGCCAAGAGCGACGGCATCAACGTCTACACCGCCAACGACAACCGGCCCCGCTTCCTCAGCGAGATCGGCATGAAACAGGCCGCCGTGGTGGACGAAAACTCCCAGAACTCCAAGGAATTCTTCATCCCCTGGTCCGCTGAGAAAGCCAACGAGCTCAGCTCCGACGTCTTTGTCAGCTGGGTTCCCGACGCGAAGACCGCGGAGTCGATCAAGAACGACCCCCTGCTGGGCCAGATCCCGGCGGTCAAAAACAACGCGCTCGTCGCTGACACGGACAACACCCTGACGCTGTCCATCTCGGCGTCGTCCCCGCTGAGCCTGCCGTGGGCCCTGGACAAATTCCTGCCGCAGCTCGCTGACGCGGCCGACAAAGCCGCTGCCGCAGCGAAGTAGGCACCTTCCCGTGAGCCTTGTGACGACGACGGCGGACCCTGCCGCCCCCGCTGAGCCGGCCGTGCCCGCTGCGCCCGCCGTGCCCCGGGACCCGGCGCCCCGTACGGCGGGCGCGAGCCGCGCCGCGTGGCTGCTGGCCGCCGTCGTCGTCCTTGCCGTGGTGACGGCGGCGTCCCTAGCCGTCGGCGCCCGCGGCCTTGGCCCCGGGACAGTGTGGCAGGCCTTGACTGCTTTCGATCCGGCCGACGGCGACCACGCCGTGGTGCACGCCCGCATCCCACGCACCGTCCTGGGCCTGCTGGTGGGCGGGGCCCTGGGGCTCGCCGGGGCGGCCATGCAGGGGGTGGCCCGCAACCCGCTCGCCGACCCGGGCATTATCGGCGTCAACGCCGGGGCCGCCCTGGCCGTGGTGACGGGAATCTACGTCTTCGGGATTTCCTCGCTGCAGGGTTACATCTGGTTCGCGTTCCTTGGCGCGGCCGTGGCGGCCGCCGCCGTGTACCTCATTGCGTCGCTGGGCCGGGACGGGGCGACGCCGGTCAAACTGGCCCTCGCCGGCGCGGCACTCAGCGCCGGACTGTATTCGCTGATGAACGTCATCCTTGTCTCCAGCCAGGACACCCTGGACCGGTTCCGGTTCTGGCAGGTGGGCGGCATCGCCGGGCGCGACTGGTCCGTCATCAGCGGCGGACTCCCGTTCCTGCTGCTGGGCGCGTCCATTGTGCTCGGCACGGGCCGGAACCTGAACGGCCTGGCGCTCGGGGACGAGCTCGCCAGCGGTCTCGGGCAGCGCGTTGGCCTCACCCGGGGCATCACAGCCCTGGGAGTCGTATTGCTGTGCGGCTCGGCCACGGCCCTGGCGGGACCGATCGGGTTCGTGGGGCTGGTGGTTCCGCACGCCGTCCGTTTCCTCACCGGCCCCGACTACCGCTGGGTCCTGCCGTTCTCGCTGGTGCTGGCCCCGGTGTTGCTCCTGGCCGCCGACGTTGCCGGGCGGGTGATCCTGCTGCCGGGTGAGGTGCCGGCCGGAATCATGACCGCACTGGTGGGCGCTCCCGTGTTCGTCTGGCTGGTCCGCCGGAGCAAGGGGGCCGGATTGTGAGCGCCGCAGTCACCGTACCGCCCCGCGCCCGGAAGATCAGCCGGACGGCGGCGCTGGCCGTTGGCGTGCTGGTGCTCTTCGCTGCGGCCGTCCTGCTGGGCAGTTACACCGTTACCGTCCCGGACTTCGCCAGGATCCTGGCCGCCCATGTCACGGGCGGACCCAAGATTCCGGGCGCGAGCTTCATCGTCATGGAGCAGAAGCTGCCCCGGGCCGTCGTCGGCAGCATGATCGGAGCGGCGTTCGGCCTCGCCGGCGCCCTGTTCCAGACGATGCTCCGCAACCCCCTGGCCAGTCCGGACGTGATCGGCATCAGCTCCGGGGCCAGTGCCGCTGCCGTGACGGCCATCGTCGTTTTCGGGGCATCCGGTGCCGCTGTCTCCGGCGCCGCGCTCGCCGGCGCGCTCGGCGTCGCCGCCCTCATCTCCGCCATCTCCCGCCGTGGTGCGCTCGGCGCCGCCGCGGGCCGGGGGGATGCGGCAGGCAACCGGCTGATCCTGGCGGGGGTGGGCATCGCCGCCGCCCTGCAGGCGGTGGTGAGTTTCCTGATGACCCGGGCGGACATCCGGACTGCTGCCGACGCGCTCGTGTGGCTCAACGGTTCGCTGAACTCCGCCAGCTGGGACCGGGCCGGTACCCTGGCCGCCGCCCTCCTCGTGCTGGTTCCGGCCGCCGCGGTCCTGGCCCGGCCGCTGCGCCTCCTTGAACTGGGCGACGACACCGCCGCGGGCCTGGGGATCCGCGTCGGACTGACCCGGCTCGGCGTCGTCGTGACCGCCGTGGCCCTCGCGGCGGTGGCGACGGCGGCCGCCGGCCCCGTCGCTTTCGTCGCCTTCCTCGCCGGTCCCATTTCGCGCCGCTTTGTGGGCAAGGCCAGCCTGCCGGCAGCCGCCCTGGCCGGGATGCTGATCGTCCTGGCCGCCGACTACCTTGCGGCGAATCTCGCCCCGCTCGCCCTGCACGGGACCGTGCTGCCGGTCGGCGTCGTCACCGGCGCCCTGGGTGCGCCGTTCCTGCTGTGGCTTCTGGTCACCGCCAACCGAAAGGACATCTGAGATGGCTACGCTCCGCGCCGCCGGCCTGACCCTGAAATATGACCAGCGGACTGTCATCGAGGGGCTGTCCACGGAAATCCCCGAGGGCAAAGTGACCATGATCGTCGGTGCCAACGCCTGCGGTAAATCGACGTTGCTCCGGGCCCTGTCCCGCCTCCTCAGACCGGCGGCCGGCACCGTGACGCTCGATGACCAGGACATCCGGACCAGGCCCGCCCGGGAAGTTGGCCGCCTGCTGGGCCTTCTTCCCCAGCATCCGACGGCGCCCGACGGCATCACCGTCCGCGACCTGGTGGGCCGCGGCCGCTTCCCGCACCAGGGCTTCTTCCGCGGCTGGTCCGGCGGGACGTCCCCGGAGGACGAGCGCGCCGTGCGGCGCGCCATGACCGCCACGGACACGCTGGACCTCGCGGGCCGCTCCGTCGACCAGCTTTCCGGCGGCCAGCGGCAGCGCGTGTGGATCGCGATGGCACTGGCCCAGGAAACCGAGGTGCTCCTGCTCGACGAACCCACCACCTACCTTGACCTCGCGCACCAGGTGGAGGTCCTGGACCTGTTGACGGACCTGAACCGCAGCCGCGGCACCACCGTCGCGATTGTGCTGCACGACCTCAATCTGGCGGCACGCTACGCGGACCACGTCATCGCCATGAAGGCCGGCCGCATCCTCGCCGAAGGCCCGGCGACGGCGGTGATCACCGAATCCCTGGTCCGCGACGCCTTCGGCCTGGAGTCCCGGGTGATCCCCGACCCCGTCTCCGGCGCCCCGCTGATCCTCCCGCTGGGCCGCCACTACGCGGCTCCGGCCCCCACCCACCTCCCAAACCCGCACCTGGAGCTGATCCCATGACCGCAACGTTCCGACCGTCCCCGGCCCCTGCGGCGCTCGCCTCCCCGCCGGCCGGCGAGCCGATGACGCTGGCCTTCGACGTCCGGGTCACTGCTGTGGAGCAACTGAGCCCGAGCTACCGCCGCATCACCTTCGGCGGGTACTCGCTGCGGCACTTCGGTGTGCACGGCAACACCCTGGACCTGCGGATCAAACTGATGATCCCGTCCCGGGCCGTCGACGGTTCAATCATCGAACTGCCCGAATTCCGGACCGGGACGCCGGGCTGGTATAGCGAATGGCTGGCCCTGGACCCAGCGGTGCGCGGCGCCATGCGTACTTACACCGTGCGGCAGGCACGCCTCGATGCCGTCTATCCCGAGATCGACGTCGACTTCGTGCTGCACTTCGACGCCGCGGGCAACGGCGGCCCCGCCGCGGACTGGGCGTCCACCGCCACACCGGGCGACAGCCTGGTCCTGATCGGGCCCAACAACCGGGCCGCGCACTGCGTCACCGCAGGAAGCTACGCCGGCATCGAATGGCGCCCCGGCCTCGCCCAGCGGGTACTCCTCGCCGGGGACGAGACGGCCGTTCCGGCCATCGGCGCGATCCTCGAGAGCCTGCCTCCCTACCTGAGCGGCCACGCCATTCTGGAAGTTCCGACGGCGGCCGACTTCCAGGACCTCACCTCGCCGGCAGACATTGCCATCACCTGGCTGGCCCGTGACGCGGCGGCCGGACCGCGGCCGCACGGCGAACGCCTCCAGTCCGCGGTCCGCGCGGCCGTGCCACCACCGGGCTGGGTGGGTGTCAGGCCCGCCGGGTCCGCCGCGGGGCCGGAACCCGAGGACGTCAACGTGGACAGCGACATCCTCTGGGACACCCCGGCACGGCTGGACGCGGCGGCGCTGGAAGCCGGCCGGAACCCCGGAAAGCCTGCCGGCGCCCTGCCCTTCTACGCCTGGATCGCCGGCGAGGCGGGCACCGTCAAACAACTCCGGCGGTACCTGGTACGGGATGTGGGGATCGACCGGAAGCAGGTCGCGTTTATGGGGTACTGGCGGCAGGGGAAAGCCGAACTGTAGGACCCTGGGGGCGGGCCATCCGTTGTGCCCCGCGCGTTAACCCCGGCGTCGCCGGGCAGGGTTAGCGTGGCGCCATGGCCGAGAACCACCTTTCACCCGGCGCCCACGGACGGCGGATCTACGTCGCGCTGGGAGATTCGTTCACCGAAGGCGTGGGGGACCGCAGCAAAAGCCTGCCCAACGGGGTGCGGGGCTGGGCGGATCGGGTGGCCGAGAAGCTGGCCAAAGCTGACCCCGGGTGGGAATACGCCAACCTCGCCATTCGCAGCAAGCGCCTGCGCCACATCATCGGCGAGCAATTGGAACCCGCCCTCGCCATGGAACCGACACTGGTCACCCTCTATGCCGGCGGGAACGACATCCTGGACTTCGGCACAGACATCGAAGACCTGATGGACGACTACGAGTACCTGGTGGCCAAGCTCGCCGCCAGCGGTGCCACCGTGGTCCTCTTCACAGGATTCGACGTCAAAGTCTCGGTGCTGCTGGAGCCCCTAAAGCGCAGGAACAACCTGTACAACCGCCGGGTGCGGGAACTGGCGGCCTGGTACGGGGCGGTCCTGGTGGACTACTGGTGCTTTGACGCCTTCCACGACCCCCGGATGTGGGACACGGACCGGCTGCACATGTCCAAGGCAGGGCACAAATATCTTGCCGCCCAGGTCCTGGACCACCTGGGTGTGCCGCACACCATCAGCCTGAAGGACTGGGATCCGCCAGTGCGGCTTGGCCTCCGGGACTGGGAACGGCGGCAACGCCGCTGGGTGCACGACTGGGTGCTCCCACTCTTCGGCCGAAAGCTGCGGGGCGTCACCCTGGGGGACCAGCTCAGCCCGCGCTGGCCCGAACCCGTGAAGGTCCCGCGCAAGGGCGGACTGAAAAAGCTCGTGGCGCGCTGACCTAACTGTCCAGCAGGTTCTCGTAGCCCGGCGCGACCCGGCTGGCGTGGAACTCCTCGACGTCGAAGTCCGCCACGCCGTTGACGTAGAAGGGGTCCATGGCCAGTGCGGCGTCAAGCTCGGTGCGCTCCGCATTGGACAGGAAGAGGCCGCCGGTGCGGGGAATTTTGCGGCCCGCCACCATAAAAACGCCACGGTCGAAGGCGTCCTGCAGCCAGGCGACGTGCGCCGCCAGGTGGAAGTCGACGATGTCCTCAGGAACCTTGTAGGTCAGGGAGACTACGTACATAGCGCCAGCCTACCGCGTTGACACCGCCGCCAGGAGGCCCGTCCGGGAGCACTCACCTCAAGCCCTTCCAGGGCCCGGAGCGGCCTCCCCTCGCATTTCCACCGTTCGAAGTTGAACCGTCAAGCTTCAATGCTCCTAGAATGGAGCCATGACCGAACCGCGCTGGCTCAACGCCGACGAACGCCGTGCCTGGCTGGCCCAACTGAGCATCAACACGCTGCTGCCCGCCGCCCTGGACACCCAGCTGCACGCGGCCGGGAAGCTCTCGATGTTCGACTACAACGTGCTGGCGATGCTCTCCGAAGCCGAGGGCCAGTACCTGCCCATGAGCGAACTCGCCGCCCGCACCAGCGCGTCCCTCTCCCGGCTCTCGCACGTGGTCACGAAGCTGCAGAACCGGGGCTGGCTGGAACGCCGGCCGCACCCCGGGGACGCCCGGGTCACCACCGCACACCTCACCGACGCCGGAATGGCCACCATTGTGGGGCTCGCCCCGGGGCATGTGGAGGCCGTCCGGTCCTTGTTCCTGGACGCCCTGGACCCGGACGACGTCGCCCACCTGGCCCGCATCGGCGAAAAGATCGTTGCCCGGCTCGACGCCGACCACTGGATCCTGCGCGAAGACTAGCCCCCGAACGGCGCCTTGGGTGCTCTCAGCCAGAGATGGCAGACTTGCTCCATGGATTTCACCGCCCGCTACGTTGCCCTCGGAGACTCCTTCACGGAAGGCGTCGGCGACGACGACCCGGGCCGCCCCAACGGCGTCCGGGGGTGGGCGGACCGGGTGGCCGAACAACTCTCCGCTGCCGACCCGGGGTTTGGCTACGCCAACCTCGCGATCCGCGGCCGGAAGCTCCGCCAGATCATGGCGGAACAGGTGGATGCCGCCGTCGCACTTAAACCCACCGTGGTGACCATCTACGCCGGGGCCAACGACATCCTGCGCCCCAAGATCGATATCGATGACCTGCTGGTCGAGTACGACGCCGGTATCCGCAAGCTCACAGCCACCGGCGCCAAAGTGGTCATGTTTACCGGGTTCGATGCCCGCGGCTCCAAAATCTTCGGGACCATGCGCGGCCGCACCGCCATTTACAACGAACTGGTCCGCGGCATCGCCGGCGACCACGGCGCGCTGCTGGTGGATTACTGGCGGTTCAGCGAATACTACGACTGGGGTATGTGGGCCACTGACCGTATGCACATGTCGCCCGCCGGCCACGCCAACATGGCCCAGCGCGTCCTGGCCGTCCTAGAGCACGACCACTCGATCGATGTCCCGCCAATGACGCCGGTTCCCGAACTCAGCCGCGCGGAGGCACTGCGCGCAAATGCCCGTTGGGTGCGTGAATTCGCGGGGCCGTGGGTGATGCGCCGGGTCACAGGCAAGTCCTCGGGCGACGGCCTCTCGCCGCGGTATCCGCAGCCCGTCCGTCTTTAGAACGACGTCGGCGGCCGGCTAAGCGCGGAAGCCTTGGGTCGCGAGGATTCCGCCGTCGATCCTTATGGCGAGCACCTCGACGTCCCATCCCGCCGTGGCCCGGTTCAGCATCGGGATCCCTCCCGCCACAATGGCCGTCGCGAGGACATCGGCGGTGACAATGTCCGCCGCCGCAACCGAGACCTGCTGGAATTCGCGGATCCTCGCACCGGGGGTCCAAATGTGGTCGCCGCGTTCGGCGGAGCCCGAGGTGGCCAGGGCCGCTGCGCTCGCTGGGCCCGCTCCGTCCGCTCCGCCCAGCGGGTAGGCGGCAATCAGGGTGCTCCGGTCCTGCGGATCGACGATCCCGGCCTGCCACGATGCCCGGCTGCCAACGATCGGCGAGCCGTCCACCAGTACGTCGCCGCCGGCGTTGAGGCACCAGTCGGCCAGACCCAGTGAGTGCAGCGCGGCCCCGGCTTCCTTGATGGCGACGCCCTTGACCAGGCCGGAGAGGTCGGGCACGCCGTCCGGCCGCTCCGGGGTGAACGCGCCCTCGGTGCGGAGCCGCCAGTCGGCGGCCTCGGCGTAGCGATCGCGGAACTCCTGCGAGGCATCACGCAACGACAGTTCGCCGCGGGCCACCCGGCTCGCTTCGGACCCGGGCCGGTAGAGGCTGAAGCGGGCATCGAGCTCGTCGAAACGCTGTTCGACGACGCCGGCGGCTTCCGTTAATACGGCCGCAGCCGTTTCGCTCCAGCCGCCGGGTCCCACCGGAACCGTGAGGCTGATGACCGTTCCCATGCAGTGGAAGGTCCGGGCCTTGAGCTCCGGATGGCCCAGCTCAGAGGTGGGCTGCATCGAGGGCCGCCTGGAGCGAGGTCAGGTACGCCGAACTGGTGATCGTGGCGCCGCTGATGGTCTGGACGTTCGCCGACTGGGCCTGGAGGACCTCGGAACGCAGCAAGGGAGCGGCGTAGTTGCTGATCTGCACGGACCGGCCGTCCTCATTGGTCAGCTGCAGCGCCGCGACGTCCGATATGGTTCCGCCGCTGACCGTGATCTGCACCTGGACGGGCCCGAACCGGGTTTGTACGACGTCGCCCGCGTACGTCCCGCCCGCTTTCGCGGCCGCACCGGCTGAGCCGATCGACCCTGAGGAACCCGTGGACCCCGAGGAACCGGAGGTGCCGCTGGAGCCCGTGGTGCCGGACCCGGCGCCGGTGGAACCCGCTGTGGTGCCGACGGCGCTCGCCGTTTCCGCCACGTGGGCGCCGGACTGCCAGCCGGCCAGGAGGATCCCGACGGAGGCCAGGGTTGCTGAAACTACTGCGCGAATTCTCACCAGTCGAACCTTTCGTAGTGGAGTTGTTCTTCCCGCACACCGGCCCGGCGGGCGTCATCCAGGACGTTCCGTGCCCAGGCGGCGGGCCCGCAGACGTAAACGTCGGCGTCGGCCAGGTGGGGTGCGTAGCTCGCCAGCCGGTAGCCGGACCGGGCTTCGGCGTCGGGCTGCCAGGTCTGGACACCCCTGGGCCGCCGGCCGGTGAGGTGGAACAAGGTGGCGCCACGGCGTTCGCAGAGCTCGAGGATCTCGTCATTCAGGTACAGCCCGGCCCGGCTGTGTCCCCGGAGGATCACCGTCGCATCGCCCGGCGCGAACGGTGTGCTTTCCAGCAGGGCGCGGATGGGGGTGATGCCGATGCCGGCGCCCACCATCACGACGTGCCTGCGGCTACGGGCCGCGGTGCTGAAAAGTCCATAAGGCCCCTCGATCGCGACTTTGGTGCCGGGCCTCAGCCGGGCGAGGGCGGCCGAGCCCCGTCCCAGGTTCCGGACGGTAATCCGCAACCGGCCGGCGCCGTCGGCCCCGTACTGAACCGGCTCAGCCGAGAGGCTGAACGGGTGCGGGTGCCACCACTGTCCCGGGGCGAGGAACCGCCAGATGAAGAACCGTCCGCCGCTGCCGGCCAGCTCGTCCAGGTGCCGGCCGGTCATCTCGATGCTCACCACCCCGCGGTCAACGCCCACCACCCGGCTGACCCGCAGCTGGTGACGGAACGTTGCGACGATTGGCTCCAGAACCCGGTAGTGGAGCAGTGCGGCGCCGGTGGCGATGCAGACGGCCAGCCAGTACCAGCGCTGCCAGGTGCCCTGGGCGAACAGTCCGCCAACGCTGAACTGGTGAGGCAGGGACGTCAGCACCGCGGCATAGGTCAGGAGGTGCACCGCGTACCAGAACTCATAGGGAAAACGACGGCGGACCGCCACCAGCGAGGTCACCACCGCGGCGATAAAAAGCGCCATGGAGATGAACGCCAGCCACATGTCGGGGACCTTTACCCACAGGGCTACCGATTCGCTGATCGGGTCGAGCCCTTCCGCGAGGCCGTAGCCGATGGCTATCAGGATGCCGTGGGCCAGCAGGAGGTACAGCGAGGGCTTCCCGAGTTTGCGGTGGAATTCCAGCGCACGGTCGTGGCCGACGGCGGAGTCGATGACCTGGAGCCTAGCAGCCAGGAGCAGCATCAGCAGGACCAAATCCATGCCGGCCAGCCCGGCGACGATCCCGGCTGCCGTGAGGGCGCCGGCGAGGTTCGTGATGCCGGCCGCCCCGCCGTCGGCCAGCCATAGGGCGATCGCTGCCGCTACTGACGCCCACGCTATGACGGTGAGGAGGTCTGCCCTGAACAGGCGCCGCCGGTGCTGCCCTGCAAAGGGATTTCCGGCAGCCGGAGCAGGTCGGGCAGCTGGCTGCAGGACTGTCTGGGTCGGTGTGTTCATGGCTCCAGAGTCTGCCCGTTGCCTTTCATTTTGCTGTGAAAGAACTGCGTCGCGGATGTGACTCACCTGCACGGGTCCGCCTCCGCTTATACACCCTGGGCGGCCGGATTGGTCTTTAATTCGCCAAGCTCGTAGACTTGGTAGGCGCTAGGTGGCGCGGAGCGTGTGCAATTGCTCCGGTTGGCGGGAATGTCTGGAAGTTCAGGCAGCCCGGTGGCCGGTAGTTAGGGGCTCAAGTTGCGCGCATTCCTGTATTCGCCCAGCATCCCGGCCCTTCCCGGTGGTTCCCTATGGATATCACCGCTTGGTGCCCGTGACCCACAATATTCACCGCAGTCCTGACTGCAGCCGGCCTGCCGGTTGCTGAACGCCTGCTGAAGACGGGGCTGGATGCGGACGCCGCCTACTGCACGGACCTGCGGGAACTCCGCAAGCCGTTTCATTTCATTTTTATGAGGAGAGTCGTCATGGCAGCACACTGCCAGGTGACCGGAGCCGAGCCGGGCTTTGGACACAGCATTTCGCACTCGCACCGCCGCAACAAGCGCCGGTTCGACCCGAACATCCAGAAGAAGCGCTACTGGGTTCCGTCCCTGCGCCGTAATGTCACCCTGCAGGTCTCTGCACGTGGCATCAAGACCATCGACGTACGCGGCATCGACGTTGTCGTCGCCGCCATCCTGGCACGAGGAGTGAAGCTCTAGTGGCAAAGGACAAGGACGTACGTCCGATCATCAAGCTCAAGTCGACCGCGGGCACGGGTTACACCTACGTGACGCGCAAGAACCGTCGTAACGACCCGGACCGTATGGTTCTGCGGAAGTACGATCCCAAGATCCGCCAGCACGTCGAATTCCGAGAGGAGCGCTAAACACATGGCTAAGAAGTCAATGATCGCTAAGAACGAACAGCGTAAAGTCATCGTCGAGCGTTACGCTGCAAAGCGCCTCGAACTGAAGAAGGCTCTGGTTGACCCCAACTCAACCGACGAAGCACGCGAAGCCGCACGCCTGGGCCTGCAGAAGCTTCCCCGCAACGCGTCGCCGGTCCGCCTGCGTAACCGCGACATCATCGACGGCCGCCCCCGCGGTACGTTCCAGAAGTTCGGTATCTCCCGTGTTCGCTTCCGCGACATGGCTCACCGCGGTGAGCTCCCGGGCATCACGAAGTCTTCCTGGTAATTCAGAACTCCTGAAGCCAGTGGCTTGAAAAGGGGCCGGCAACCATATGGTTGCCGGCCCCTTTTGCCGTTAAGCGCCGGCGGCACCCCCGACCATCGGGGAACGCCGCGGTGACGGAGCACACACTCCCAATGTCCGACGCCGGTTGGCCCGGTTGGGGGACTGGCGGCCCGTTTTGCCCCGCCGTTCCGCGGATCCTGACGCCTGGGGGGTGGTGTGGGGGTCGATTTGTTCGGGGTCGGTTTGGTGTGTAGAGTAGTTCGAGTCGCCGCCGCTGATGCGGAAAGATAGCGACCGACTCCCTTTCTAAACGGCCTGGAAAATGGTTCGCAGTTTTGCGTGCTGTTGGCGGGTGGGGGCCTGTTCGTGGGACTGGTGATTGGCGGTAACGCTGATTTGCTTAGGACTGCTGGAGCGGGTAAGTTTGAAAAGTTGCTCCGGAGCGAGTCGCGGCCCTGTAGGGGGTTGTGGTGGTGCCGGGTGTGTCTGTTGTTTGAGAACTCAATAGTGTGCCAAGTTTGTTGATACCAATTGTTTTATTGATTGGTTGTTTTGGCTGTGTTGTCCACCCCGTGGATGGCATGGTTTTTACAGCTGGTTTC
>NZ_JBFTNS010000008.1:0-116791 GCF_056397605.1 Arthrobacter sp. 05L44
GTGAACTAAGGAGATTGTCACATGGCTATGTGGGGCGCAGATGTTACTCAGCTCAAGGCACTGGGAACCAAGTTGCAGGCCGGCGCGCAGGAGATCGATAACCAGCGGTCGCTGCTGACCAAGGCCCTGGCGGCCACCGACTGGAAGGGCCCGGACGCCGACAAGTTCCGTAACGACTGGTCCGGTGAGCACACGGCCAACCTGAACCGGGTGTCGCAGGCCCTGCAGCAGGCCAGCCAGATGGCTACCCGTAACGCCAGCGACCAGGAAAGCGCTTCCCTCCGCTAAGCACGCTTCGACGAAAGGCCCGGACGCACCGCGTCCGGGCCTTTTGCGTTCCCAGGTTCCGGCGGGTCCGGCCGGTGAACGGACAACGTCGGTGATGTAGGGCAGGATAGGTCTGTGAGCACAGGGAAGACAGCAGCAGAGACCGAAACCCGCAGCGCTGACGAGGAACTGGTCCCCTCCGAAGCCGTCCGGGCGGAGTACGAGGACCTGGTCGAGGCAGTCCGGAAGCACCGCTTCGCGTACTACCAGGAGGACGCCCCGACCATCTCCGACGCCGAGTTCGACGAGCTCTTCCGGCGGCTGGAGACCATCGAGGCCATGCACCCCGAACTCGTGGCCAACGATTCCCCCACCCAGGAGGTGGGCGGCGAGGTCTCCGCCGCGTTCGCCGCCGTCGAACACCTGACCCGGATGTACAGCCTCGAGGACGTGTTCTCGCTCGAGGAACTGGAGGCCTGGATCGCCAAGGCCGAGGCCGGGGTCGCCAAACTCGGCAACGGTGGCAACCCGCCGTCGTGGCTCACTGAACTCAAGATCGACGGCCTGGCCGTTAACCTGCTGTACCGCGACGGAGTACTGGTCCGGGCGGCCACCCGCGGCGACGGCTTCACCGGCGAGGACATCACCCACAACGTCCTGACCATCAAGGAAATCCCGCAGCAGCTCACGGGCGCGAACTTCCCGGCCGAGATGGAAATCCGCGGCGAGGTCTTCATCCCGTCCAAGGCATTCGCGGAATTCAACGAGGCCCTGATCGAGGCCGGCAAGGCGCCGCTGGCCAACCCGCGCAACGCCGCCGCCGGCTCACTGCGGCAGAAGGACCCGGCGGAGACCGCCAAGCGGCCGCTCAAGATGTACGTCCACGGAATCGGGGCCCGCGACGGCCTGGAGACGGTCAGCCAGTCGGACACCTACCGGCAGCTTGCCGACTGGGGCCTGCCCACCAGCCCCTACTTCGAGGTCCTGCCCGGCCTGAAGGAAGTGCTGGACTTCATCCGGCGCTACGGGGACAAACGGCACAGCCTCAGCCACGAGATCGACGGCATTGTGGTCAAGGTGGACGACCTCGCCACCCAGCGTGCTCTGGGCTACACCTCGCGGGTCCCGCGCTGGGCCGTGGCGTACAAGTACCCACCCGAAGAGGTCAACACCAAGCTGCTGGACATCGCCGTCAATGTCGGCCGGACCGGCCGGGTCACGCCCTTCGGCATCATGGAGCCGGTCAAGGTCGCCGGCTCCACCGTCAGCATGGCCACCCTCCACAACCAGGACGTGGTCAAGGCCAAGGGCGTCAAGATCGGAGACATTGTTGTGCTCCGAAAGGCAGGGGACGTCATCCCCGAGATTGTCGGGCCGGTGCTTGCGCTCCGGGACCAGCAGGACCCGCCGGTCCGGGACTTTGTTATGCCCACCGACTGCCCCTCCTGCGGTACACCGCTGGCACCCGGCAAGGAGGGCGACGTGGACATCCGCTGCCCCAACGCCCGTTCCTGCCCGTCGCAGCTGCGCGAGCGCGTGTTCCACGTGGCCAGCCGCGGAGCCTTCGACATAGAGGCGCTCGGCTGGGAGGCCGCGATCGCCCTGACCCAGCCCACCGAACCTGAGGTCCCGCCGCTGAGCACAGAGGCGAATCTGTTCCGGCTCAAACCCGAAGACCTCGCCGGGGTCCGGATCCGCCGCGAAAAGCGCTCCAAGGGCGTGCCCACCGGCGAATTCGAGCTGGTGCCGTACTTCTACACCAAGGGCACAGCCAAGGCGCCGTCCAAGCCGACGGCCACCACCGAAAAGCTGTTCAGTGAGCTCGAGAAGGCCAAAACCCAGCCGCTCTGGCGGGTCCTGGTGGCGCTGTCCATCCGGCACGTCGGACCCCGGGCGTCCCGGGCCCTGGCCACCGCGTTCGGCACCATGGACGCCATCCGGCAGGCGTCCGAGGAGCAACTGGCCAACGTCGACGGCGTGGGCCCGGTCATCGCCGTGGCGCTCAAGGAGTGGTTCGCCGAGGACTGGCACCGCGAAATCGTCGACACCTGGGCCGCCGACGGCGTCCGGATGGAAGACGACCGCGACGAGTCCACCCCGCGGACCCTCGAAGGCCTGACCGTGGTGGTCACCGGCAGCCTCGAAGGGTTCAGCCGGGATGAAGCCAAGGAAGCAATCCTCATCCGCGGCGGCAAGGCAGCCGGTTCCGTCTCCAAGAACACCAGCTACGTCGTGGCCGGGGAGAACGCCGGGACCAAGCTGGACAAGGCAGAGCAGTTGGGCCTTCCCGTCCTTGACGAGGACGGCTTCCGCGCCCTGCTCGCCGGCGGCCCGGCCGCCCTCGGCGGCGACGCAGACGCCGACGCCGACGCCGACGCCGACGCCGGGACAGCCGACGCGGCGGACGCGGACGGAGACGACGGGGAAGCCACCGAATGACCGCCGGCACGGAGCAATTCCCCACGCCTGCTGCGTTTCTGGCGCTGGCGCGGGAGGCTGCCGCCGCCGGTGCCGCGGTGCTGGCCGGCCGGAGCGCCGAGGCGCTGGGCGTGAGTAACAAGGGTGACTCGGGGGACTGGGTGACGTCCTTCGACCTCGCCGCCGAGGCCGCCGTCCGCGACGTCATCACTCGGGCCAGGCCGGGGGATGCGATCACCGGCGAGGAAGGCGGCACCGTCCGGCCGGCGGATCCGAGCGGGTTCCGCTGGTCCGTCGACCCCCTGGACGGCACCACCAACTTCATCCGCAACATCGTCTACTACGGAACCTCCGTGGCGGTGGCCGGCCCCGACGGCACTTGGCTGGCCGGCGTCGTCCACGCCCCCGCGCTGGGCCGGGTCTACTACGCCTCCCGCGGCCAGGGCGCCTGGCTGGAACAAGGAGGGCAGCGGACCGCCCTCAACGGACCCGTGCCGGGCCGCTCCGGCCAGATCCTGGCGACCGGGTTCAGTTACGATCCGGCGGTCCGGGCCGAACAGTCCGCCGCACTCGGCGGGCTTATGGATGGCTTCGCCGACGTCCGGCGGCTCGGGTCGGCGGCGCTGGATCTGTGCCTGGTGGCGGACGGCACCCACGATGCCTACGGTGAGCGCGGCCTCAACGAACACGACTTCGCCGCCGGTGCGCTCATCGCGGAGGAGGCCGGCTGCTGGGTGCGCCGCCCGCGGCTGACCAGCGTCCTCGACGGCGGCCCGTCCGACGACGAACGGCTCGCCGCCTGGACCTGCGCCGGACCCCTCGAACTGTCCGGCACGTTCCCGCTCTGACCGGTGTCCGCCTGATAGTTCGGTCACGGAAACCCCCGGTTGGCGGGCCGCGGGTCCCCGCCCCCCGTACCATGGACTGGTGCATTCGCAGATCCTCATTCGTCCCGCCGTCCCGGCCGACTACGACGCCGTTGCCCGCATCACCCGGGACGCCTACCTGGCGGCAGGCCACTTTGAAGACGGCGACCA
The DNA here is from genome assembly GCF_056397605.1 of Arthrobacter sp. 05L44. Classification (NCBI taxonomy): domain Bacteria; kingdom Bacillati; phylum Actinomycetota; class Actinomycetes; order Micrococcales; family Micrococcaceae; genus Arthrobacter; species Arthrobacter sp. 05L44. The sequence goes on from NZ_JBFTNS010000008.1 coordinate 3,723, forward strand.
CCCGTACATGCAGGAAATCCAAAAGGTCGCCCAGCGGCACGAGAACGCGACCATTTGGGTGGCGGAACGCGCCGGCCGGATCGTCGGGTCGGTGACCCTCGCCGTCGCGGGGGAGCCCTACGCCGACATCGCCCGCCCGGACGAACTGGAATTCAGGATGCTCGTGGTGGACCCGGCAGTACAGCGCAGCGGCGCCGGCAAGGCCATGGTGCAGGCCATCATTGAACACGCCCGTTCGCTGCCCGGCGTCACCGGGGTGGCCCTGACCACCGGCCAGACCTGGGAAAGCGCCCACGGCCTCTACCGCTCATCGGGTTTCCGCCGCGTCCCGGAGCGCGACTGGTTCGTGCCGAACACGGACATCAAGCTCCTCGTCTACCGCCTGGACCTCTAACCACCCGCGCCCGACCCGGTAGGGTGTGCAGTCAGAGCATCATCCCCTGACGCACGCCCGCAAGCGCCGAGTACAGCTGGAGGATCCATGGCCCCGCACATCCCCGAAACCCTGGACAAGAAACTGCTTGGCCTGTATCTCTCCGACCACCTGACCGGCGCCACCGCCGGGCTGGGCCGGATCGAACGGATGGCCGGGGACTTCACGGACACCCCGTTCCGCGCCGAGCTCACGGCTCTTGCCGCCGAAATCCGGCGTGAACGCGACATGCTCCGTGGCGTGATCCATGACCTGGGCATCCGCCAGCGGCCGCACCGGCAGGCCGCGGCCTGGCTGGCCGAACGCGCCGGACGGCTGAAACTCAACGGACGCCTGCTGAGCCGGTCGCCCATGACGCTGGTCCTGGAGTCCGAACTGATGCGGGCCGCGGTGCTGGCCAAGATCGGCGGCTGGCAGACGCTGGAGGAGCTGGCCCCGGAACTCGGGCTTGAGGCCGCCACGTTCGCCAACCTCACCGCCGAAGGCCGGGCCCAGATCGCCACCCTGGACCGCGTCCACGACCACGCCCGTAGCCAGGCGTTCCGCAAGGGCCGCGACGTCACCGGCTGACGGCTGGAACCCGCACCGCCGCCGTCGGCAGGCTAGCCTGCGTCCGCTATCCGGCCGCCCCGGCCGGCACCCCGTAGCGGTGCTCGGGCCGCCCGGTGGTGCCGTAGCGCAACTGGATGTCGACGGCGCCGTCGTCCGCCAGCGCCGACAGGTACCGCTGGGCCGTCGCCCGGGAGACCCCTACGCGGGACGCCACCTCCGCCGCCGAATACTGTTCCCCGGGCTCCAGGGACTCCAGGACCGCCGCCTCCGTGGCGGAGCGCGGCCGGGCCGAAGGTGCGACGTCGCCCGGAATGAGGGCACGTTTGGCCCGCTCCACGGTCTCCTGTGACAGGTTGCCGGGCTGGGCCAGGATCCGGCGGTAGCGGGCGTAGGAGCGCAGCTGCTGGGACAAGGACTCGGACGTGAACGGCTTGAGCAGGTAGCCAAGGGCGCCACGCCGGAACGCGACCCGGATCGAGGCAGCGTCCGAGGCGGCACTGAGGATCATCGTGTCAACGTCCAGCTGGTGCAGCAGGTCCAGGCCCGAGGCGTCCGGCAGGTAAACGTCCAGTAGCACCAGGTCGGGCCGGAGGCTGTGGATGGACTGCAGGGCCTGCGACGCCGAGCCGGCCGGCGGCAACGCCAGGAACCCGGCCACCGAGTCCACGTAAGCCGCGTGCAGCTTGGCGACGTGGAAGTCATCGTCCACAATCAGGACCCGGAAATCTTCAGACAACGTTGTCTCCTTCTGTACTGTCGCCTACTTCTGTATCAACGGATGCGGCTCCGGCGACCGTCCCGGGGAGGACCGCCATAAACACCGCGCCGGGGCCGCCCCGCGAACCCCGTTCCAGCACCACCACATCCCCGCCGCGGCGCCGGGCCAGCTGCCGGGCCAGTGCAAGTCCCAGCCCTTGGCCGGCCCCGGCCCGGGCGGGTCGCTGCGCGGTGGTAAAACCCTCGGCGAAGACCCTGTCATCGGCATCGGCATCCGGCTGGCCCGCGGCTGCCGGGAGTCCGTCACCGGAATCGCCCACAATGATGTGCAGCGTGCCTGCCGCACCGCCGTCGGCGGGTTCGTCCAACACTTCCACTTCCACCCAGCGGTCGGCCGCGGCGCCGGCGACGGCGGCGTTCACTGCGTTGTCGATCAGGTTGCCCAGCACGGTGGTCACCTCCTGGGGCTCCACCACGTGGCCGCGGACCAGGGTCTCCGGGCCAAGCCGCAGGCTGACCCCACGCTCGTCGGCTTCCACGCCCTTCGCGCCGAGGAACGCCTGGAGGTAGGTGTCCTGCAGCAGCTCGGCCTGGTCCACCGGGAACTTCAACGGCCCGGTCGCCGCGAGCCGGGCAAGGTAGTCCTGGGCCTGCTGGTGCTGCCCGATGCTCATAAAGCCGGCGATGGTGTGCAGCTGGTTGGCGAACTCGTGGCGCTGGGCGCGCAGGGCGGTGGACATGGTGCCCACGGCGTCCAGCTGGCGGGTGAGCTGCTGCAGTTCAGTGCGGTCGCGCAGGGTGACCACCCAGCCCAGGTCCTCCCGGCCGTGCAGGGCCTTGCGGGCGCTGGCCACCAGCACGCGGTCCCCGGCCAGGAGTTCGACGGCGTCGCCCTCGCCGGCGTCCGGCCGGGTCAGGGCCTGCAGCGCGGCCGGCACCGGGGCTCCGGCCCACGGCGTCCCGGCAAGATCGGGCTGGTCCAGCATCCGCCGGGCCGCGGCGTTAAAGACGCTGATCCTGCCGTCGGCGGCGACGCCGATCACGCCGTCGTCCACGCCCTGCAGCACCGCGACCTGATCGTGGACCAGGGTGCTGATCTCCTCCGGTTCCAGTCCCAGCGTCAGCCGACGGAGCCGGTGCCGCAGCAGGAAGGAGACCACGCCGCCGGCCAGCAGGGCGCCCGCTGCGGTGAGGGCGATCGGCACAATGTCCCGGGTCAGGCTCTGGCCGATGGACTCGGTGGAGTAGCCCACGCTGACTTCGCCCACCACGGTGCCGGAGCCGGGCGCGTAGACGGGGACTTTGGCGCCGGCGGAGGGGCCCAAGGTTCCGGTGTTCCGGGTGGTCACTTCCTTGCCGGAGAGTGCCTCGGAGGGGTCAGTGCTGACGCGTTCGCCCAGCCGGTCGGCGTCGGGGTGGGCCAGCCGGAGGCCGGTTTCGTCGGTGATCACAACAAACAGGGCACCCGTGCGTGCCCGGGCGCCCTCGGCGGCGGCCATCAGCGGCCCCGCGAGCAGTTCAGCAGGCGGGGGAGTGCCGGTCCGGGCGCTGATCTGCCGGACTTCGGCCCGCACCGCCGGGTCCGAGGCCACGGTTCGGGCCAGGGTCAGCGCCTGGTTCTCCGCCTCGCGGCCCAGGCGCTCGTAGGTCAGCCATGCGTGCACGGCGCTGCTGAGCAGCACCACCAGGACCACAACGCCCAGCTGGAGCAGCAGGGTCTGCGTGGTGAACCGCAGGTGCCTGCGGCGTGTGAGGGCTCCCACGGCGGCCCTCCTTCAATGGTGTGGCGGCGTCAGCGGCCTGTGAGCAAAATGAGCAAAATGCGTCCAACAAGCAGTATGCCAATCAATTGAGCCAAAGGCACCTCCGTGACGCAGACCACCCTAACGTCTGTAGTGCGCATCACAGCGGAGTGGTGCGGAACACAGAAGAAGGAGCCGGCTGTGCTGGTATTACTCGGATTCGCCATGATTGCAGTCTTCATGGTGCTGATCATGACGAAGAAGCTGACGCCGGTGCTGGCGCTGATCATCGTCCCCACTATTTTCGGGCTGTTCGCCGGCGCAGGCCTCGGCATCGGGCCCATGGTCATGGATTCCATGAAGTCCATGACGTCAACGGCCGCGCTGTTGATGTTCGCCATCATCTACTTCGGCCTGATGATCGACGTAGGACTCTTCGACCCCCTGGTCCGGTTCATCCTGCGCAAGCTCGGTAACGACCCCGCCAAGGTGGTCCTGGGCACCGCGATCCTCGCCGCCGCCGTCTCGCTCGACGGTGACGGCTCCACCACCTTTATCCTCACCACCGCCGCCATGCTGCCGGTCTACCTGCGGCTGAAGATGAGCCCGGTGGTCCTGACCTGTGTGGCCGGCCTGGCCAACGGCACCATGAACATCCTGCCCTGGGGCGGCCCCACCGCCCGCGCCGCGTCCGCGCTGAAGATCAGCGTTTCCGACGTCTTTGTCCCGATGATCCCGTCGCTGATCGCCGGCCTCGTCGTGGTGTTCGTCTTCGCCTGGCTGCTGGGCCTGCAGGAACGCAACCGCCTCCGCGCCGTGGCCCCGGAAATCTGGGCCGAGGGCGCGAAGTTCGACGGCGGCACCCCTGCCGGCGGCACCGGCACCGGCGTTAGCGGCTCGGGACGTTTTGGTTTCGGACGCAAGTCCGCCACCCCCGCCGGCGGAGCCCCCGCCGCGGGCGGCACCGGCGTCGCGGTCCTGGAACGCACCGAGGACCTTGTGGACGAGCGCGATTCGGCCATGGCGGACACCGCCCTGGATCCCAACCGCAAGACCCTGCGCCCCAAGCTGTTCTGGTTCAACCTCGGCCTCACCGTCGCCGTGATGGTGACCCTGGTTGCCAACATCGTTCCGCTGCCGTTCGTCTTTATGGTCGGCGCCGCGATCGCCCTGCTGGTCAACTTCCCCAACGTCAAGGACCAGGGCGCCCAGCTGATCGCCCACGCCCCCTCGATCGTCGCCGTCGTCAGTATGGTCATGGCCGCCGCGGTCCTGACCGGTGTCCTCAACGGCACCGGCATGGTCAAGGCCATGTCCGAGTGGCTCGTCCAGATCATCCCGGCGGACATGGGGCCCCTGATGGCCGTCATCACCGGCGTGCTCAGCATCCCGATGACGTTCTTTATGAGCAACGACGCGTTCTACTTCGGCGTCCTGCCCGTCCTCAGCGAAACGGCGGCCCACTACGGCGTCGGTGCCGCGGACATGGCCCGGGCCTCCATCACCGGCCAGCCGTTCCACCTGCAGAGCCCCCTGGTCCCGGCCATCCTGCTGCTGGTCTCGCTGGCCAAGGTGGAGTTGGGCGACCACCACAAGAAGGTCCTGTGGCGCACCGCCGTGATCTCCCTGGTCATGCTCGGGGTAGGAGTAGCCACCGGAGCGATCGGCATCGGCTAACCAAACCAATAAAACAGAAGAAGGCAGGGTGCGGAAGATTTTCCCCACCCTGCCTCCTTCTGCATGTGGGGTGAGTCCGACATCGCTGAAGGTGAGAGCGGCACATCGGCGACGGGACGGACATCCGGAAGCGTGCGTCTAAGCGAGGTACGAGCGAGCACGCGGAGGATCGTCCGGCCCGCCGCCGAAAGGCGACCACGTCCGGCGATAAGCCGGACGGTAACCACACGCAGGGACACGTAGACTGGGACGGAAAATAATCCGAACTTGCAGGGGAGATCCATGGCTGCGATCAACCGCGACGACGTCGCGCATCTCGCGCGTCTCGCGCACATCGAGATGAGTGCTGAAGAGCTGGACAGGATGGCCGGCGAACTCGCCGTCATCGTGGAGTCGGTTAAGTCCGTCAGTGAAGCCGCCGGTGATGACGTCCCGGCCACGTCCCACCCGATCCCGCTGACCAACGTGTTCCGCGAGGACGTTGTGGGCCACACCTTCACGGCCGAGCAGGCGCTTTCCGGAGCCCCCGACGCGTATGAGGGCCGCTTCAAGGTCCCGGCAATCCTGGATGAGGACTAAGACCATGACTGAAACCACCCCCGAGCTGTTCCGCCTCTCCGCGGCAGCGCTCGCCGAGAAGCTCGCCGCCCGCGAGATCACCGCCGTCGAGGTCACCCAGGCGCACCTGGACCGCATCGCCGCCGTCGACGGCCAGGTCCACGCCTTCCTGCACGTCAACGCCGAGGAAGCCCTCGCCGTCGCCGCCGAGGTGGACGCGATCCGCGCCGCCGGCGGCCCCGCCGCCGAGGAACTGCACGTGCTCGCCGGCGTGCCGATCGCCGTCAAGGACCTGATCGTCACCGTCGGCCAGCCCACCACGGCCGGCTCCAAGATCCTCGAGGGCTGGCACAGCCCGTACGACGCCACCGTGGTGGAGCGCCTCCGCGCCGCCAAGATGCCGATCCTCGGCAAGACCAACCTGGACGAGTTCGCCATGGGCTCCTCCACCGAGCACTCCGCATACGGGCCCACCCGCAACCCCTGGGACCTGGACCGGATCCCCGGCGGTTCCGGCGGTGGCTCCGCGGCCGCCGTCGCCGCCTTCGAAGCACCGCTTGCCCTCGGCACCGACACCGGCGGGTCCATCCGCCAGCCCGGCGCCGTCACCGGCACCGTCGGCGTCAAGCCCACCTACGGCGGCGTGTCCCGCTACGGCGCCATCGCCATGGCCTCCTCCCTGGACCAGATCGGCCCGGTCTCCCGCACCGTGCTGGACTCGGCCCTGCTGCACCAGGTAATCGGCGGCCACGACCCGCGCGACTCCACCTCCCTGCCCGACCCGCTCGAGGACCTCGTGGCCGCGGCCCGGACCGGCAACGTCGAGGGCATGAAGATCGGCATCATCAAGGAACTCCACGGCGAGGGCTACCAGGCCGGCGTCGAGAACCGCTTCAACGAGGCGCTGGAGCTGCTCAAGGGCGCCGGCGCCGAGATCGTCGAGGTCTCCTGCCCCAACTTCAAGTACGCCCTGGGCGCCTACTACCTGATCATGCCCTCGGAGGCCTCCTCCAACCTGGCCAAGTTCGACGGCGTCCGGTTCGGCTTGCGCGCGCTGCCCGAAGAGGGCCCGATGACCATTGAACGCGTTATGGGGGCCACCCGCGCCGCCGGCTTCGGTGACGAGGTCAAGCGCCGCATCATCCTCGGCACCTACGCCCTGAGCGCCGGCTACTACGACGCCTACTACGGCTCGGCCCAGAAGGTCCGCACCCTGATCCAGCGCGACTTCGACGCCGCGTTCGCCCAGGCCGACGTGCTGATCTCCCCGACGGCGCCGACCACGGCGTTCAAGCTCGGCGAGAAGCTCAACGACCCGCTGGCCATGTACCTCAACGACGTCGCCACGATCCCCGCCAACATGGCCGGGGTTCCGGGGCTGTCCCTGCCCGGCGGCCTCGCCGACGAGGACGGGCTCCCCGTGGGTGTGCAGCTACTCGCCCCGGCACGGCAGGATGCCCGGTTGTACCGCGTCGGTGCCGTCCTCGAGTCGCTGCTCGAGGCGCAGTGGGGCGGACCGCTGCTGGAGAAGGCCCCCTCACTGACTGACGCCGACGCCGATTCTTCCACCGCTGCCACGGCCCTGAGCCACGGAGGTTCACACTAATGACTGATGCAACCCTCAGCTTCGAAGAGGCGATGGAGAAGTACGATCCCGTCCTGGGCTTCGAGGTCCACGTGGAGCTCAACACCAAGACCAAGATGTTCTCCTCCGCCCCGAACGTCTTCGGCGACGAGCCGAACACGAACGTCAACGAGGTGGACCTCGGGATGCCCGGCGTCCTGCCGGTGGTGAACAAGACCGCGATCGAGTCCTCGATCAAGATCGGCCTGGCGCTGAACTGCAAAATCGCCGAGACCTGCCGCTTCGCCCGGAAGAACTACTTCTACCCGGACACCCCGAAGAACTTCCAGACCTCGCAGTACGACGAGCCCATCGCCTACGACGGCTACCTCGACATCGAGCTCGCCGACGGCACCGTGTTCCGCGTCGAGATCGAACGCGCCCACATGGAGGAGGACGCCGGCAAGCTCACCCACATGGGTGGCGCCGCCGGCCGCATCCAGGGCGCGGACTACTCCCTCGTGGATTACAACCGTTCCGGTGTGCCGCTGGTCGAGATCGTCACCAAGCCGATCGAGGGCGCCGGCAGCCGTGCGCCCGAGCTCGCCAAGGCCTACGTCGCCGCGGTCCGCGAGATCGTCAAGAACCTGGGCGTCTCGGACGCGAAGATGGAACGCGGGAACGTCCGCTGCGACGCCAACGTCTCGCTGCGCCCGCACGGCCGCGAACGCTTCGGCATCCGCTCGGAGACCAAAAACGTCAACTCGCTGCGCGCCGTCGAACACGCCGTCCGCTACGAGATCCAGCGCCACGCGGCCGTCCTGGAATCCGGCGCGCCGGTGGTCCAGGAGACCCGGCACTGGCACGAGGACACCCGCTCCACCACCTCGGGCCGGCCGAAGTCCGACGCGGACGACTACCGCTACTTCCCGGAACCGGACCTGGTGCCGGTTGTCGCCTCGCGCGAATGGGTCGAGGAGCTCCGGGCCACCCTGCCCGAGCCGCCGGCCGCCCGCCGCAAGCGCCTGCAGGCCGACTGGGGCTACTCGGACCTTGAATTCCGCGACGTCGTCAACGCCGGTGTCCTCGACGAAATCGAGGAGACCATCGCCGCCGGTGCCACCGCCACCGTGGCGCGTAAGTGGTGGATGGGCGAGATCGTGGGCCGTGCCAAGAACGCCGACGTCGACCCCGGCCAGCTCGGCGTCGCCCCGGCCACCATCGTGGAACTGAACGCGATGGTCGAGGACGGCAAGATCAACAACAAAATGGCCTCCGAGGTGCTGGACGGCGTGCTCGCCGGCGAGGGAACCCCGGCGGAAATCGTCGAAAAGCGCGGCCTGGCCGTGGTCTCCGACGACGGGCCGCTGCTTGAGGCCATCGACCAGGTCCTGGCCGCCCAGCCCGGCGTCGCGGACAAGATCCGCGCCGGCAAGCTGCAGGCCATCGGCGCAATCGTTGGCGGCGTTATGAAGGCCACCCGCGGACAGGCTGACGCCGGCCGCGTGAAGGAACTGATCCTGGAGCGCCTGGGCGTCGAAGGCTAAGCACCCCGCCGCCCCGGAACGGGACGTCAGGCAACAAGCTCGGTCATGATGGTCTGCAGTGCATCGCAGACCATCATGACCGATGCGCGTTTAAGGTTCTCCGGCCGTGCCAGGATGTCGATCCGGCGCCTGGTGCTGATCCCCTCGAGCGGCTTGAGCACAATCTCCGGGTTCAGCACCGGCCGGGCGGTGTGCCGCGGCAGCAACCCGATCACGCTGCCGGCGGCCACCAGCGCCGCGACCGTGGAGTAGTCGTTGATCCGGTGCACGATGTTCAGCTCGCGGCTGGAAACCGCGGCCACCGCGGAGAGCACGTCCGCGGGGGAGTAGCCGGTGTGGCTGGTCACCCACGGTTCGCCGACGACGTCGTCCGCGGTCACCGCCCGCTGCCGGGCCAGCCGGTGCCCGGCGGGCAGGGCCACGTCCAGCGGTTCGTGAGCCAGCGGAATCACCGCGACCCGTTCCTCCGGCCAGCGCGGGCTGTGGTCCATCCGGTGCGCGAGGACCAGGTCATAACGTGCTGTCAGGGCCGGGAAGTCCTGCTGCGCGACGTCCTCGTCGGAGAGCAGGAGCCTGGGCTGGTCCGGACCGGCCAGGAGCCTGGCCAGCGGCGCGAACAGGGCCTGGCCGGCACTGTGGAACCCGCTGAGCGTGACCGGCCCCACCGGGGAGCCGTGGTAGGCGCCGATCGCCGTCCGCGCATCAGCCATCGCGCTCACCACGGCCGCACCGGCGTCCGCGAGCACCTGCCCGGCCTCGGTCAGGACGAGGTTCCGGCCCTCCTTCCGGGTCAGCGGGACCTCAACGGACCTTTGCAGCGCGGCCAGCTGCTGCGACACCGCCGACGGGGTGACCAGCAGGGTCTCGGCGACGGCTTTGACGCTGCCCAGGGCGCCGAGTTCGCGCAGCATTTCAAGCTGGTGGATTTCCATCCCACCATCCTATGCGCAAGGTAAAACTAAATCGTCGATTGAGAAAATTCTGGTTGTGCTAACGCTTTGGGGCGGGTCTAATGAGGTGAGTTGTCCCACACGCGCCGCCGCCCAGGCCGGCCATTCACAGTAAGGCAGGCCCATGAAGGCTCTCTACAAGTCCGGCGCCCACGCGGGATTCGAACTGGTTGACCGCCCGGAACCGGAAACCGGCGCCGGTGACGTCAAGATCCGGGTCATGACCACCGGCATCTGCGGCACGGACCTGCACATCCAGTCCTGGGACGCCTGGGCGCAGGGCATCATCAACGCGCCGCTGATCGCCGGCCACGAGTTCTACGGCGAGGTGGTTGAGGTCGGCGAGGACGTGATGGACGTCAAGGTCGGCGACCGGGTCTCCGGCGAGGGCCACATCGTCTGCGGCATCTGCCGTAACTGTCGCGCCGGCCGCAAGCAGATGTGCATCAACACCGTCAGCGTCGGCGTGCAGCGCGACGGCGCGTTTGCCGAGTACGTCGTCATCCCGGAGACCAACGTCTGGGTCCACCACGACCCCTCCGTGACCCCCGAGCTGGGCGCGATCTTCGACCCGTTCGGCAACGCCGTCCACACCGCCCTGAGCTTCCCGCTGGTGGGCGAGGACGTGCTCATCACCGGCGCCGGCCCCATCGGCCTGATGGCAATCGCCGTCGCCCGCCACGCCGGGGCCCGGAAGATCGCCATTACGGACGTCTCCGCCCCGCGCCTGGAGCTGGCCCGCCGGCTCGGCGTCGACCTCGCCATCGACGTCTCGAAGATGCGGGTCAAGGAGGCCCAGCGCGAACTGGGCATGCGCGAGGGCTTCGACATCGGCATGGAAATGTCCGGCCACCCCACGGCCCTGCCTGAGATGATCGACAACATGAACCACGGCGGCCGGATCGCGATGCTGGGGCTGCCCAGCCAGTCCATCGACATCGACTGGGGCAAGGTGGTCACCCACATGCTGACCATGAAGGGCATCTATGGCCGCGAGATGTTCGAGACCTGGTACGCCATGAGCGCCATGCTCTCCTCCAACCCGGTCCTGCACGCCAACATCTCCGCGGTGGTCACGGACACCCTGCCCGCCGCCGACTGGGAAAAGGGCTTCGAGATCGCCCGCGCCGGCGTCGGCGGAAAAGTCGTCCTCGACTGGACCGGCTTCTAGGTCCTGTCCGTTTCCGGTACCGTACAAAAACTTCACCCCTGCTGAGGAGCCCAACCAATGTATTCAGCCATCAAGGACCAGCTGCGGCACGAACTCGACGAGATCCGCGGCGCCGGCCTGTTCAAGACCGAACGGCACATCGACTCGCCGCAGGCCAGCCACATCAAAGCCGGCCAGCTCGGCCAGGGCAGCGCCGACGTGCTGAACTTCTGCGCCAACAACTACCTTGGCCTCGCGGACCACCCCGAGATCATCGCCGCCGCCAAGGACGCCATGGACGAGCGTGGCTTCGGCATGGCCAGCGTCCGCTTCATCTGCGGCACCCAGGACCTGCACCTGGCCCTCGAACAGCGGGTGTCGGCGTTCCTGGGTACCGAGGACACCATCCTCTTCTCCAGCTGCTTCGACGCCAACGGCGGCGTCTTCGAGTCGCTCTTCGGCCCGGAGGACGCCATCATCTCCGACGCGCTGAACCACGCCTCCATCATCGACGGCATCCGGCTGTGCAAGGCCCAGCGCTTCCGCTACGCCAACCAGGACATGGCGGACCTGGAAGCCCGGCTGATCGAAGCCACCACGCAGGAGAACCCCGCACGACGCAAGATCATCGTCACCGACGGGGTCTTCTCGATGGACGGCTTCCTGGCCCCGCTCGAAGCGATCTGCGACCTCGCCGAAAAGTACGACGCCCTGGTGATGGTGGATGATTCCCACGCTGTTGGCTTTATGGGCCCCACCGGTGCAGGCACCCCGGAACACGCCGGTGTGTCGGACCGCGTGGACATCTACACCGGCACGTTCGGCAAGGCCCTTGGCGGTGCCTCCGGCGGCTACGTCTCCGGCCGCGCCGAAGTCATCGCCATGCTCCGCCAGAAGGCCCGCCCCTACCTGTTCTCCAACTCCCTGGCCCCGGCGATTGTCGCCGCCACCCTGAAGGCACTGGACCTCGTGGAGAACTCCGGAGAACTGCGCGGCAAGCTGTTCGCCAACGCCGAACTCTTCCGCCGCCGCATGGCCGAGGAAGGCTTCGACCTGCTCGACGGCGAGCACGCGATCGTCCCCGTGATGTTCGGCGACGCCGTTATGGCAGCCAAGGTGGCCGACGCGATGCTCGCCAACGGCGTCTTCGTCACTGCCTTCAGCTACCCCGTGGTGCCCAAGGGAGCAGCCCGCATCCGCGTGCAGCTTTCCGCCGCGCACAGCACCGACGACGTCGAACGCTGCGTCCAGGCGTTCGTCCGCAGCCGCGAAACGGTGGCCGCGGCCTCCTAGGGCCGGTAAAAAAGTACTGACGTGACCTCCGGACGGGTGCAAGGATGGAGGCATGTCAGCTACATACGATGTTGTGATCGTGGGCGGCGGCATCGCCGGCCTGTCCCTGGCCTCCGCCCTCGCCGGCCAGTGCACCGTGGCCCTGGTCGAGGCCGAGCAGTCGCTGGGGTACCACACCTCGGCGCGCTCGGCCCGGCAGCTGATCCCCAGCTACGGCCCGCCCGTGGTGCAGGAACTCACCATGCGCACGCTGGAGCTCATGGGCACCAAGGAAGGCACCCGGCCCGAACCGGTGCTTTCCCCGCGCCGGTTTATGCTGATCGGTGACGAGGCGTCCGTGCAGCAGCAGGCCAGCGGGTTCATGCACCGGATCAGCCATGACGAGGCCCTCGAGATCTGCCCGGCCCTCAAGCCCGACACCTTCGAGGCGGCCGGACTGGATTCTGGATCCTTCGCCTGTAACGCGTCCCTGCTGCTGGAAGACCACCGGGAGCGCGCGGTGGAGGGCGGCGTGGACATCATCACCGGCGCACGCGTCCACTCGGCCCAGCGGTTGGGAACCGGCTGGGAGCTTGGGGCCGGACAGGAAGGCCTGGAGGCCGCCGTCGTCGTCAACGCCGCCGGTGCCTGGGCGGATGAACTCGCCGTGCTCAGCGGCGTCGAGAAGCTCGGACTCCAGCCGTACCGCCGCACCGCGGCCATTGTCGACGTCGAACACCCCCTCCCGCCGGGATGCCCCATGGTCGCCTCTGCGGGCAGCTTCTACTTCCGGCCCGACGGGCGGCGGCAGGTGCTGATCTCCCCGTCCGAAACCGTGCCCAGCGGCCCCGAGGACGCCCGGCCCTACCCCGGCGACGTCGAGGCCCTGATCGCCAGGCTCAACGCCCTCACCACCATGGGGATCGGGGCAGTGAGCCGGGCCTGGACCGGGCTGCGGACCGAGGCCTCGGACGGCGTGCCCGTTGTGGGGTTCGACGCCGAGGCCGCCGGCTTCTTCTGGCTCGCCGGCCAGGGCGGCTACGGTTTCCAGACCTCCTCCGGCATCGCCGAGGTGGCGGCTGCCCTGATCCTCGCCGGGCAGGGCTCGGCGCAGCCGCTTCCGGCCGACAGTCCGGCATCCCGGACGGCCGCGGCGCTGGCCGCGACGCGGATGTCCATCCGGGCCTGAAGAATGGACCCATGAGCACCCTCATCACCAACATCGCCGAACTGATGACCCAGGACGCGGAGCACCGGGTCCTGGCGGACGCAGCCCTCGTCATCGACGGCGAACGGATCGCCTGGCTCGGCGCCGCCGCCGACGCCCCGGCGGCCGACGACGCCGTCGACGCCGGTGGCCGTGCCCTGCTGCCCGGCTGGGTGGATTCGCACACCCACCTGGTGTTCGCCGGCGACCGGACGGCGGAGTTCGAGGCGCGGATGGCGGGGGAAAGCTACAGCGCCGGCGGCATTGCCGTCACCACCGGCGCCACCCGGAGCACCGGCGACTTCGACCTCACCCGGCTGGCGCTGGGCCGCGTCGCCGAAGCCGTCGCCCAGGGCACCACCTACCTCGAGACCAAAACCGGGTATGGCCTGGACGCGGACAACGAGGCCCGCAGCGCCCGGATCGCCTCGACCGTCGCGGACGAGGTGACGTACCTGGGCGCGCACCTGGTCCCGGACGGGATGGACGCGGACGAGTACACGGACCTGGTCTGCGGTCCCATGCTTGCCGCGGTCCGGCCGTACGTGCGCTGGGCCGACGTCTTTTGCGAGCAGGGTGCCTTCACCGAGGAGCAGTCCCGTCGGGTCCTCCAAGCCGCCCGGGAAGCCGGGCTCGGCCTGCGGGTACACGGCAACCAGCTCGGCGAGGGCCCGGGGGTGCGCCTGGCGGTCGAGTTCGGGGCCTCGAGTGTGGACCACGTGAACTACCTCTCCGGAACGGACATCGACGCCCTGGCCGGCAGCTGGTCCGGCTGGGACCCGGCTGCCGGCGCCGGCCGCCGCGGCACCGTCGCAACCTGCCTGCCGGCCTGCGACCTGTCCACCCGGCAGCCGCTGGCCCCCGGACGGGAACTGCTCGACGCCGGGGTCCAGCTGGCCCTCGCCTCCAACTGCAACCCCGGAACGTCATACACGAGCTCAATGGCATTTTGCGTGACCACCGCCGTGTTGCAGATGCGGCTCAGCGTGCACGAGGCCGTCCGGGCGGCCACCTACGGCGGGGCGCTGGCCCTGGGCCGGGAGTCCGGAAACGACGCCGACGGCCAGCGTGCGGTCGGTTCCCTCGCGGTCGGGCACCGGGCAGACCTGCACCTGCTCAACGCCCCCTCCGCCACCCACCTGGCCTACCGGCCGGGCATGCCGCTCACCCACGCGGTCTGGCGAGCCGGAGTCCGCGCCCGCTGACGCACCAGCACACAGGAGGCACCCCATGGCCGGGTTCGCGAGGGAGCTGGGCATCATGCTCGATCTGCTGCGGGCCACCCGCGGCGGACCGCAAGCGCTGGCCCGGCGCCGCGACACCCGGCTCAACGCCCTGGTCCGGCACGCCAGGACGTGCTCGCCGTACTACCGGGAGCTGTACCGCGGCCTCCCGGCCGGGGACGCCGCACTTGGTGACCTGCCACCGGTCACCAAGCAGCAGCTGATGTCCCGCTTCGACGACTGGGTGACCGACCCCGCCATCACCCGGGCCGGCCTGGAAGCCTTCGTCGCCGATCCGGCCCTGGTGGGCAGCCTCTACCGCGGTCAGTACCTGGCCTGCACCAGCTCGGGAACCACCGGACACCCGGGACTGTTTGTGCACGACCCCGCGGCCGTAGCGTGTTACCGGGCGCAGGGCGTCCGCGCGCTGGCGAGCACCGCGGGCCGTCGCGGCCTCCTCCCGCTGCTGCTCCGGGTGCTGCGCCGCGGCGTCCGCACCGCCGTCGTAGTGGGTACCGGCGGCCATTTCGCCGGCGCCGTCTGGCTGGAGGCCGAACGCCGCCGCAGCCGGGGCCGACGCCGGGCCTTCCGCCTGTTCCCGGTGCAGCAGCCGCTGCAGCAACTGGTACAGTCCCTCAACGACTTCAACCCCGCCCTCCTGGTGGGCTACCCCAGTGCCCTGGAACTGCTCGCCGCGGAACAGGACGCCGGCCGGCTGCGCATTAATCCGGTCCTCGTGGAGTTCAGCGGGGAGTCCGCCGGGGAGCCGGAGCGGCTGGCCGCGTCGCTGGGTGCCCGGGTCCACAACGTCTATGCCGCCTCCGAATTCAGCCCCATCGCGCTGGACTGTCCCGCCGGCTGGCTGCATGTCAACAGCGACTGGGTGATCCTGGAACCGGTGGACAGAGACTACCGGCCCACGCCGCCGGGGGAGGCCTCCCACACGGTGCTGCTGACCAACCTCGCCAACCGCGTCCAGCCGCTGATCCGCTACGACCTCGGCGACTCGGTGGTCGCCAGGCCCGGCCCCTGCAGCTGCGGCAACCCGCTGCCCGCCATCCGGGTGGCCGGCCGGCGCGACGACGTCCTGCACTTCGCGGATGCCGGCGGCCGCACGGTCAGCGTCCTGCCGCTGGCCATCACCACCCCTATCGATGATGCCCCGGGTGTGCACCGCTGCCAGCTGGTGCAGACCGGTCCGGAGTCCCTCCGGGTGCGGCTGCTGCTCGAACCGGGTGCCGCGCCGGAGCCGGTGTGGCAGGATGTCACGGCGAAGCTTGCCGCGTTCCTGGCTGGCCAGGGCCTGCCCGACGTGGCGCTGGTCCAGGCGGACGAGCCGCCGGAGCAGCACGGGCCAAGCGGAAAGTTCCACCAGGTCATCGGGCTGAAAACCGCCGTCGTGCCTAAAAGACCATCGGGGGAGCGTCCAGCACGGTCTCATCCACCCGGCGGTCCTCCCACTGGCTGAACGGCTTGTCGAGCTCGTACTTGCCCGCCCCGGTGCGCAGCAGGGTCCTGATCTCGGCGTTGTCCGGGTTGTTCAAGGACTCGAAGTACTCCACTGACCAGTGGAACCAGCGCATGCAGAACAGCCGCATGGTCAGGCCGTGGGTGACGAACAGGGCGTTCGGCGCGTACGTGGGCTTGGACCAGTGCCGGTACAGCGTCTCCATGAACGAGGAGATCCGGTCGTAGACGTCCGAGCCGGATTCACCCTCCCGGAACCGGTAGAAGAAGTGCCCGTACGCGTTGCGGAGCTCTTTCTGGTCCTCGATGTCGCCGGCGATCTGGAAGTTGGCCCAGTCCTGCTCCCGCAGCCGCGGCTCCTCGATCACGCGTTCCACCAGGGAACCGAGGCGCAGCGCCTCCAGGGTCTGGTAGGCCCGCAGGTAGGGGGAGACGTAGACGCAGACCTTCTGCCCGTCCAGCTGGTGCCGCAGCTGCCCGCCCGCAGCCACTGCCTGCTCCACGCCGAGCTCGGTCAGCGGGATCCGGTAATCGGGCACCCGGTTATAGATCGAGGTGTCGGCGTTGGCGGCAGACTGGCCATGCCGGATCATGATGATTTTCCCGGGCGCACTCACAGGCCTAGCATAGGCGCGTGCAGCCAACTCCCGGCAACGGCAGGCAAGATAGGAGCATGTTGGTTCCCTCCCGCCGCCGGCTGCGGCTCGAAGTCTGGATTGTCCTGGGCCTGTCCCTGGGGCAGTCGGCGGTGTACTCGGTGGTGCAGCTGCTGGACAAGCTGACCCGGGCGCCGCTGGCCCAGGGCACATCCACGCTGAACCGGTCGCAGAGCAGCCGGGAATATTTCGACCTCACGTATCAGCTCCTGGACATCATCTTCGCCCTGGTGCCGGTTGCCCTGGTGATCTATTTCCTGACCGAGCTCCGGCCAACGGTCGCGGCCGCCGGGGCCGGGAGCACCGGCACGTCGGCGTTCCGGAAGCTGGGCTTCAATTTCGCCCGCCCGGGCAAGGACCTGCTGCACGGCATCGGGCTCTTCGCCCTCATCGGCGTCCCGTCGCTGGGGCTCTACGCCGCCGGCCGGGCTTTGGGCATTACGACGGCGATCATCCCCAGCGCGCTCGACTCCTACTGGTGGACCGTGCCGGTCCTGATCCTCTCCGCGATCCGGCACGGCATCGTGGAGGAAGTGATTGTGGTGGGGTACCTGCTGGACCGGTTCGGAAAGTTCGGCTGGAGTATGCCGCTGGCCATCTTCGCCAGCTCCATGCTCCGCGGCAGCTACCACCTGTACCAGGGCTTCGGCCCCTTCATTGGCAACGCGGTCATGGGCGTCATATTCGCCCTCATCTACACGCGGACACGGCGGGTAATGCCGCTCGTGATCGCCCACGCGCTGCTCGACATCGTCGCATTCGTCGGGTTCAGCCTCTTCGGGAAAGCCATCGGCCTGGGCTGAGTCAGCAGGGTCACCCCGCCGGGGTTCCGGCCTGTGGGCGGAAAATGTCTTATTTCGACACAGGACTCATCAGGACAGGGCCCCAGTCCGTAACATTGGAGCTATTCCAGGCTTCGGCTTGCTAAATACGCTGCAAAGGACTAGGTCATCTTGTCGCTTGAATCATTGCCCATTTTGGATTTCTCGCTTCTGGCTGCGGGCCCCGAAGAGGCCGCACGGTTCCGGAACGATTTGCGCGATGCCATGCGCGAGGTCGGCTTCATCTACCTCTCCGGCCACGGCGTCCCCCAGGAACTCACCGATGCCATGCTGGACGTCTCCCGGCGCTTCTTTGCCCTCCCCGAGGACCAGAAGCTCGCCATCGAGAACGTCCACAGCCCGCAGTTCCGCGGCTACACCCGCGTGGGCGGCGAGATCACCGACGGCGCCGTCGACTGGCGCGAGCAGATCGACATCGGCGTTGAGCGCGACGCCGTGGAGCCCGGGCCCGGCGTCGCCGACTACTGGCGGCTGGAGGGGCCCAACCTGTGGCCCGACGGACTGCCCGACATGCAGGAGGTTGTGACCGAATGGACCGATCGCCTGAGTGAAATTTCGCTTTCCCTGCTCCGGGCCCTCGCCGTCTCGCTCGGAGCGCCCGAGGACACCTTCGACGCCGCATTTGCCGCGCGGGCCTTCCCGCTGCTGAAGATAGTGCGGTACCCGGGGGAGTCCGATCCGGAGCCCAAGCAGGGTGTGGGATCCCACCGCGACGGCGGGGTCCTGACCCTGCTCCTGGTCGAGCCCGGGAAGGGCGGCCTGCAGGTCGAATACCAGGGCAGATGGATCGACGCGCCCCAGGTGCCCGGCACGTTCGTCGTCAACATCGGCGAGATGCTCGAGCTGGCCACCAACGGGTACCTCAAGGCCACGCTGCACCGGGTGATTTCGCCCCTGCGCGGCACCGACCGGATCTCCCTGCCGTTCTTCTATAACCCGGCCCTGGACGCCACCATGCCCCGGCTGGCCGTCAGCCCGGAATTCCAGGCCCAGGCCCGCGGACTGTCCGTGGACCCCACCAACAGTCCGATCCTGGAGACCTATGGTGACAACGCCCTCCGCTACCGGCTGCGGGCACACCCCAACGTGGTGGAAGTGCACCACCCGGACCTGCTGAAGGCCTGAGACGGGACCAGCAGACGGGACCAGCGGCTTAAAGGAATTCGGCCGCCGGCGGTGGGTGGCATCATTGGCACCCGCTGCTGGCGGCCGAAGTGTAGGGGAAACCGTCAGATAGTGACGGCGCCGGAATCCGTTTCGAACGTGACGGAGAGGATCCCAGGCGTCCCGTGCGGGGCCAGCCAGTTCACGTCCACGTCCTCCAGCGGCTTGCCCACCGGTTCACCCAGCCACTCGGTGACCCGCTCGGCCGAACCCGCGATGGTGAGCGCAGACATCTTGACGCTGCTCTCGTAGGCGTTGGACGGGTGCAGCGCGGGATCGCCTTCCCACTTGAGCATGTAGGGCACCTGCGGGTCGGCGATCAGGCCGAGGATGCCGATCTGCTTCCAGACCAGTTCCCGTCCGTCAGGGAACTTGCGGTTGCCGTTGACGGCCGCGCGGCCCAGGCGTTCCTCGAACGGGCCGAGGTCGTCGACCTCGACGCACCAGCCCATCCAGCCCCCGCCGGCCGCCGAGCGTGCCCGGACGGCCTGGCCGAAGGGTGCCTTGTCCGACGCCGGGTGGTCCAGGACCTCCACGACCTCAAGGTACTTGTGCCCGGCGAGCGGAATGATCATGTTGCGGGTCCCGAACCGGGGGTGGACTCCGCCCTTGACGGCCTCGACCCCAAGGGCCGAAGCGATACGTTCGGTGGTGGCAGCCAGGCCATCCTGTTCACAGGCGTAAGAGACGTGATCCATGCGCATGCCATCATCTTGGCACTTTGTGATGGAGCTCTCAGCTTAGGGTGTCCTAACCCAGGTGGGATGTCCTTTTCCGAGCCCTGCGCACGCCGTCGTTCTTCATTTTCGTCACAAACCTATCCTGCCGCCGGGACCGCTTCCTAGACTGAATCCAGGTCATGAGCGCCAGCATCAAGCCCCGGCTTGCTGGCCGGCAACCCTCCAAACGCGGCGGGGTGCCCCGGGTGAAGACCTGGCCCACCGGCGCCCGCCGGCGGGCAAGCGCGGCTGCCAGCGCCGTCCCGGCCCCGAGGCCGGAGTCGGGCTGCGCCCGTAACAAGGAGCACTCCGATGTCCAACGCCTGGTCCTTTGAAACCCGCCAGATCCACGCCGGCCAGGAGCCGGACGCTGCCACCGGCGCCCGGTCACTGCCTATCTACCAGACGACGTCGTTCGTCTTCCCCAGCGCCGAAAGCGCCGCCAACCGCTTCGCGCTCGCCGAACTCGCGCCCATCTACACCCGGATCGGGAACCCCACCCAGGACGCCGTCGAACAGCGGGTGGCCAGCCTGGAAGGCGGCCTTGGGGCGCTCCTGCTCAGTTCCGGCCAGGCCGCCGAGACCTTCGCGATCCTCAACATCGCCGAGGCAGGCGACCACGTGGTGGCCAGTCCCAGCCTGTACGGCGGAACTTACAACCTGCTGGCCCACTCGCTGAAGAAGTTCGGCATCGAAGTAACCTTCGTCGAGGACCCCGACAATCTGGACCAGTGGCGGGACGCCGTGCGGCCGAATACCAAACTGTTCTTCGGCGAGGTGGTCTCCAACCCCCGCCAGGACGTGCTGGACATCGAGGGTATCGCGGACGTGGCCCACCAGGCCGGCGTCCCGCTGATCGTGGACAACACGCTTTCCACGCCGTACCTGATCCGTCCGATCGAATGGGGTGCCGACATTGTGGTCCACTCGGCCACCAAGTACCTCGGCGGTCACGGTGCGGCGATCGCTGGCGTGATCGTCGACTCCGGCAACTTCGACTTCGGCAAGGACCCGGACCGCTATCCGGGCTTCAACACCCCGGATCCCACTTACAACGGCCTCGTCTACGCCCGGGACCTGGGGGCGGACGGGGCACTGGGCGCGAACCTGTCCTATATCCTCAAGGCCCGCGTCCAGCTGCTGCGCGATCTCGGCTCCGCCGTCTCGCCGTTCAACGCCTTCCTGATCGCCCAGGGCATCGAAACCCTGAGCCTGCGCGTGGAGCGGCATGTCGCCAACGCCACCCGCGTGGCCGAATGGCTGGAGGCCAGGGACGACGTCGAATCCGTCGCCTACGCCGGGCTGCCGTCCAGCCCCTGGTTCGAGCGCGGCCGCAAGTACGGGCCGAAGGGAACCGGCGCCGTCGTCGCCTTCAACCTCGCCGGGGGAGCGGAGGCCGGCAAGCGGTTCGTCGATGCCCTGGAACTGCACTCCCACGTGGCGAACATCGGTGACGTGCGTTCCCTGGTCATCCACCCGGCGTCGACCACCCACAGCCAGCTCTCGCCGGAGCAGCAGGCGGTGGCCGGCGTCAATCCCGGGCTGGTCCGGCTCTCGGTGGGCCTCGAGCACATCGACGACATCCTCGCCGACCTCGACGCCGGTTTCCGGGCCGCGAAGGACGCCTGAGGGGCGGCGGCGCCGGGGTCTGGCTGTCACACAGCCGTCACAATCTTCGCGCTGGCGCCGCCGGCTTTCGTAGAATCAAGGCAGGTCATGAGTGCCAGTGACAGCCCCGGCTTGCTGGCCGGCAACCCTCCTTCTGCGGCGGGGTGCCCCGGGTGAAGACCTGGCCTGCCGGTCAGCTGACGGCGGGCAAGCGCGAAGTTAGGTCCTCACATGACGATTGCCGTCACCCGCACGAGTGTACCCGAAAACCAATCCTCCGCCAGCGCTGTACCGGCCGGCGCTGACCCGGATGGCACTGTCCCGGATGGCACTGTGCAGCTCGTGCAGGTGGGGTCGCTGGTCCTTGAATCCGGGGCCACCCTTCCCGACGTCACCCTCGCCTACGAATCGTGGGGGACGCTCAATGCGGACGCATCCAATGCGGTGCTGATCCAGCACGCCCTCACCGGCGACACCCATGTCACCCGCGGCGCCGGGGCCGAACCGGGGTGGTGGGAGCAGCTGGCCGGCCCCGGGGCGCCGGTGGACACGGACAAGTACTTCGTCGTCTCCATCAACATCCTCGGCGGCTGCTACGGCTCCACCGGGCCCTCCACCGCCGCGCCGGACGGGCGGCCCTGGGGCTCGCGGTTTCCGCTGGTCACCCTCCGGGACAGCACAGCGGCCGAGGCCCGGCTCGCCGACGCTCTCGGGATCGACAGCTGGTACGCCGTGCTGGGCGGTTCGCTCGGCGGTGCCAGGGCACTCGAATGGGCGGTCAGCTACCCGGAACGGGTGCGTCGGTGCGCCGTGATTTCCGTCGGTGCCAGCAGCACCGCCGAGCAGATCGCTTTCGCTCAGGCCCAGACCCTGGCCATCCGGCAGGACCCCAACTTCAAGGGCGGGGACTACTACGGCGGTCCGGAGCCCGACGCCGGCCTGGCGCTGGCCCGGCGGATCGCGCACATCACCTACCGCTCCGCGGCCGAGCTCGACGGGCGCTTCGGGCGGAACGCCCAGGCCGCCGAGGCCCCGCTCGGCGCAGGGTCGCTGGCTGGCCGCGGCCGCTACCAGGTTGAGAGCTACCTGGACCACCAGGGCAACAAGCTGGTGCGCCGCTTCGACGCCAACAGCTATATCGCCATCACGGAGGCGCTGATGAGCCACGACGTCACCCGCGGCCGGGGAAGCCTGGAGCAGGCCGTTTCCCGCGCCACGGCAGCCTTCTTCGTGGCCGCCGTGGACTCGGACCGGCTGTACTTCCCGGCCCAGTCCCGGGAACTCGCCGAGGCCCTGCCGGGGGACGTGCCGCTGCATGTCATCGAGGCCCCGATCGGCCACGACGGCTTCCTGACCGAGATCGGCCAGCTCGGGGACCGGCTCCGGAGCGACTTCTTCGCGTAGCCCACCCTTCAGCGTGTGCATTTTTGCAGACGCCCTCTGCGCGATTAGTTGTTGAGCCTGCCGCGTTCCGGGACCATACTCGTGGAGAATGACGCCGTGTGTCCCAACTCACACACGCGTTGTCAACTTAATGGTCCACAGGGTGTCGAAGATGACGCCGAAGGAGTTCGCATGAGTACGGAAAACGCCGCCGCACGGCGCGCAGAGGAACCGGACGTCAAGACGTCCGGGCTAAAGAAGGTCGTCACCGCCTCAATGGCAGGGACGGTGGTGGAGTGGTATGAGTTCTTCCTCTACGCCTCCGCCGCCACCCTGGTGTTCGGCAAGATGTTCTTCCCCAACTCCGGGTCGGATCTGGACGGCATTCTCGCCGCCTTCCTGACCTACGCGGTGGGCTTCGTGGCCCGCCCCATCGGTGGCATCGTCTTTGGCCACTTCGGTGACAAGTTCGGCCGCAAGCAGCTGCTGCAGCTGAGCATCGTCCTGGTCGGCGTCTCGACCTTCCTCATGGGCTGCCTGCCCAGCTTCGCGCAGATCGGCTACTGGGCACCGGCCCTCCTGGTCTTCCTGCGCTTCGCCCAGGGCTTCGCCGTCGGCGGCGAATGGGGCGGCGCCGTCCTCCTCGTGGCCGAGCACAGCCCGAGCAAGTCCCGCGGCTTCTGGGCCAGCTGGCCGCAGTCGGCCGTTCCCATGGGCAACCTGCTGGCCACCGCCGTGCTGTTCATCCTGTCCTCCACGCTCTCCTCCGCCGACTTCCTGGGCTGGGGCTGGCGCGTCGCCTTCTGGCTCTCCGCCGTGATCGTCGTCATCGGCTACTACATCCGCACCAAGGTCCAGGACGCCCCGATCTTCGTCGAGGCACGCAAGGAAGTCCTCGCGGAAAACAAGGGCTACGGCGTCGCCGAAGTCTTCCGCCGCTACCCCCGCGGCGTGTTCACCGCCATGGGCCTGCGCTTCGCGGAAAACATTCTCTACTACCTGGTGGTCACCTTCTCCATCACGTACCTGAAGACCGTGGTCCACGCCGACACGGCACGGATCCTGCTGCTGCTGCTGGTGGCGCACGCCATCCACTTCGCCGTGGTTCCTGTGGTGGGCCGGCTCTCCGACCGCTTCGGCCGCAAGCCGGTCTACATGGCCGGCGCCGTCCTGGGCGCGACCTGGGGCTTCTTCTCCTTCCCGATGATGGACACCGGCAATGACTTCATGATCCTCGCCGCCGTCATCATCGGCCTGCTCTTCCACGCCCTGATGTACGCCGGGCAGCCCGCCATCATGGCCGAGATGTTCCCGACGCGCATGCGCTACTCCGGCGTCTCGCTCGGCTACCAGGTGACCTCGATCGTGGCCGGTTCGCTGGCTCCGATCATCGCCGTCGCACTCCTGAGCCAGTACAAGTCCTCCGTCCCGGTGGCCATCTACCTGCTCATCGCCTGCGCCGTCACCGCCGTCGCGGTCTTCTTCCTGAAGGAAACCCGCGGCATCTCCCTGCACGACGTCGACGCCGCTGACGCCCAGGGCACGGCCGACCTGCTCGCTGCAGGCAAGCGGTAGCCGGAAAGCTACTGACCGCACTAACAAAAAGACAGCAGCCCCCGACCCCGCAGCGCGGGCATCGGGGGCTGCCGTCGTGTTGCCCTTAGGACCTGGCGGTTGCAAGCTTCGAGCGGACCCGTACCAGGGGTGCTTTCGGATCCTGCGGCTGGGGGATAGCGGCCAGGGCAAACTGGTCGATGACCCCGGGCCGGAAAACGAGGCACTCCGTGGAACCGCCGAACTGGAAGTACCCGAGCTCGTCGCCCTTCTCCACATGGTGGCCCGGGACGATCTCCGGATCGATGACGCAGGACGAGACCTCAATCATGCCCACGGGAATCACCGCCATGAGCCCAATAACGGGGTCGTCCGCCTGGATCAGGATGATCGCCCGGGCTGCGACGTGGGCCAGGTAGGACTGCGAAACGGTCGGGTCGACGGCGTCCGCCCCCTCGGATTCCGCTTCGGAGAAGTACGTGCCGTCCTTGAGGTACGCCCGCACAATCGTTCCAGCGACGGGGGAGTGCCAGCGGTGATAGTTCAGCGCGCTAAGGAACGCCTGGTACACCGTCCCGCCGACAAACTGGTCCACAGATTCGTCCCGGGCGAGCAGGTCATCGAGTGAGTAGGGCTGGTTCTTAACCCAGAACCGGCTCTGGCGCTGGACATCGGAGCTGATCTTGTAGGGCGTCGACTCGCATGCGCTGACAATCACCTTGTCGTCCTCCGGTGCCGCGACCGGCCGGGAGGTTGCAGTGAGACGGCGCGCAAAGAAGTCGTTCCACGACGTGAAGCCCCAGTGCTCGGCGAGGGCGTCGTGCTGGTAGTCGTCCATACCGACAACCTGCCGTGCCTTCTCCGACATCCACCCGGACGGTGAGGTATTCAACACGTACAGCGAGTCCTCGCTGGTCAGGAACTCACACCAGGCGTCCAGGACTTTGCGGAACATGGCCACGATCCGGGGATCGCGGTGGGCCGCGAATCCGGCCTCGGTTCCCATGGTCCAGTCCAGGATTGCGGTCAACGGAGTGGTGACCATCCCGCCTTCGCTGAACTCGGGAGCCATCGTCAGGACCTCATTGATCAGCCGGAGCATCTGGTCAACGCTCGTGAGGTGCCGTTTCCTGTAGGGCTTGGACTTTGGAACCTGCTCGATCATCTCGGTCATGTAGAGACGGACAACCGGATCGCTGGCTATGAGCTCTTGGAACTCGACGATTACGGGGTGCAGGGGAATATCGTCCCCCCTCGCCTCCACTCTTTCCCGGTGGCCCGCGATCCAGTCCTCGAGTTCGTCCTGATGCTCGGGCAACCAGCCGCCCGGCCGCCGGACACTGTTGGAAGAAGAGTTGATAGTCATAGGGGCGAGCCTACTCGGGCCGGCTGGTGATTCGGATGACTCGTGCCTGATGGACGGCGGCCAGGGCAACGCCGCTGGCGGCGAGCCTGAGGGCATTGACCCTGTACCAGCGCCGCAGCAGGGGTTTGCGGCGCATTTCGCTGAGCGGACGCGGGCTGAAGAACAGTTTCGGATTGACGGACCGGAGCAGGTACACGGTGGCCGCAGCGCCCGTGTTTGAACTCCGCGAGCCCGAGGAGTCGATCAGCGAGCACACCGTGGGGCTGTGCGGAATTTTGTCCCATGTCCACAATCTAGCGCTCTCCGGCCCTGTCGGGCAGTCGGAACAGAGCTCCGATGGCCCGGAGCCGGGCCGGTATTGCCACCACCCGCTCTTTGTTCTATAACGTGTATAACAAGGCGGGAGGTGGCGTGCATGATCCTCAACGTGGACCTGTCCGGCGACGTGCCGATCTACCAGCAGTTGCGGAACCAGATCGTGGAAGCGATCGCCGATGGAGTGTTGACCGAGGGCAGTTCGTTGCCGGCCACCCGGACGCTCGCCGCGGATTTCGGGATCAACTTTCACACTGTGAACAAGGCCTACGACCTCCTGCGCCAGGAGGGTTTGATCCGCCTGAACCGCAAGACGGGCGCCGTGGTGACAACGGCGGTTGCGGCCCCACCCTTCCCCGCAGAGTGGACGGCGAGGGCCCGCACCCTTTTGGCCGAGGCCGTAGCGAGAGGTTTACCGGCCGACGAGGTCCTCCAGGCCTGCCGGTCCGTGCTCGGGTCATTTGCAACACCGCGAGAGGACAAGCCATGAGTGCCGCCATAATTCTGAGCCTAGTGTTGCTTGGGCTGGTGCTCCTCCTGGCCCTGGTGCTGCCCTCGGTTACGAGCCCGATCGTGCCGTTCGGGGTGCGTGTGCCGGCCCAACATTCGGGGGATCGGATAGTAACCCGGCAGGCCCGCCTTTACCGGTGGCGGGTACTCATCAGCGGGCTGGTCGTCGCCGGAGCCGGCGTCGGCATCTATACCGCGAGCGGTGACGCGTTACTGCTGCCCTTGTCTGTGCTGGTGCTCGTCGGGGCCTGGTACGGGTGCTTCTTCCTGGCCAACCAGCAGATCCGGGCCGCGAAGGCTGCCGGCGGCTGGTACCAGGGCCTGCATCAAGGCATCGCGGTGGACACCGGGTTGCTGACCGATCCGCCCCGGTTCCCCTGGCTCTGGCTGGCCCCCGCGGCGATCATCACCGTCGCTACGGTGGTCATCGGGGTGGCCAGCTATCCGTCGATGCCGGAGGTGCTCGCGGTGCACTACGGCCCCAACGGTGCGCCCAACCGGGTGGTGGTCAAGTCGGTCGGCGCAGCGTTCTCCCTCGTGTTTGTGCAGGCCGGCCTGACTGCGCTGCTCGGGGGAATGGCGGCGGCCATCGTGCACAGCCGGCCGGACCTCGATCCGGCGCAGCCTCAAGGCTCCGCGCGCTGGTCCCGGCGTTACATGTCGCTGGGCGCCAAGTCGCTGCTCGGGCTGGTGGCGATGATCGACCTCGCGCTGCTGGGATCATCGCTGCTGATGTGGACCGGGACCGTCACACCCTGGGCGCCGCTGGTGGTGGCCGTGCCGATCCTGGCCGCCGTTGCCGCCACCATCGTGGTGTTGGCCAGGAATAACCGGGAGCGGGGCGGAGGCGGGGAAAGCACCGGCCTGACCCACGTCGACGACGACCGGTACTGGCGCGGTGGATTGTTCTACATCAACCGTGACGACCAGAAACTGCTGGTCCCGCGCCGGTTCGGCCTGGGATGGACCCTGAACTTTGGCAATCCCCGGGCGGCGATGCTGCTGGCCGGGGTTGTGGGGCTGATCAGCCTGGTGGTCGTCCTGCGTCTCGGCAGCTGACAGCCGCGGACTTCCATCGACCCTGTTTCAACCCGTCAGTACGTCCTGGCGCTCCGCGATCTCGGCCCGGACGGCTGCCAGCACCGCCTGGACCGCCGCGGAGCGCAGCGACTCGGCCCGCGCCACCGCCCAGATTGGCAGCTGCCGCTGGAAGTCGTCGGGCAGGACCGGCACGAACCCGGGTTTGCCCACGACGAGGAAATTGGGCAGCAGCCCAATCCCGGCAGCACGCCGCACGGCCTCTATCTGGGCGAAGATGCTGGTGGCCTGGAAGCTCGAGCGTGGCATCGGCAGCTGCGTGGACCGGTGGCCCAGCTCGGCGACCTGCAAGGCGGACTCGACATAGGAGACGAAGCCGTGCTGCCGGACGTCGTCAAGGGTCGCCGGCAGCCCGTGCTCATGCTCGTACTGCGGGCTCGCGTAGAGCCGGAGGAAATAGTTGCCCAGGAAAATTGTCTGAGCGTTGCTGACGTCCAGGTTGCCCACCACCACTTCCAGGTCCACCCCGGACCGGTTCTGGCTGACTTTCCGGGTGGCGCTGAGCATCTCCACGTTCAGTAGCGGATGCTCTTGCTGCAGCCGGACCAGGGCGGGGGTGACGAACTCGGCGCCGAAGCCGTCCGGCGTGCTGATCCTGACCAGGCCGGACAGCGTGTCCCCGGTCCGGGCAATCCGGCCAGACAGCGCCCCGAGCGTCCCCTCGATGGCTTCGGCCGCAGCCACCGCCTGCGACCCCAGTTCTGTCAGCTCCCAGCCGTGCGGGCTGCGCTCCAGGGTCCGGCCGCCCAGTTGTTTGTCCAGGGCGAGGATCCTGCGGGAAATGGTGGTGTGTGTGGTGCCAAGGGTCTCCGCCACGGCATTGAACCGGCCCAGCCGGGCCACAGTCAGCAGGATCAACAGGTCATCCGGGCTCGGGAGCCGCTTCAAGTCCACCTGGCGCCTTTCGTCGATGTGCATCAATGCACATGCCATCTTCACTTTTTCCCCTTGTTTGCACTGTAGCAGGGTGTGATGGTTGACACAGAACGTCCACCGTTACGGCGGACGCGGTGCCGCACCTGCACGCGGCCCACCACACGACGCATGAAACGACGCATCAAAAGCAAAGGAGCTTATGCCATGGCAGTTGTCGCCTGGATCGGACTGGGAAACATGGGCGGGTTCATGTCGGTGAACCTCGCAAAGGCCGGAAACGAGGTCCGCGGTTTCGACCTGAATCCCGAGGCCGTGGCAGCCGCCGAGGCCGGGGGAGTCAAGGCCGCCGGCAGCATCGCCGAGGCGGTGCAGGGCGCCGACGTCGTCTTCACCATGCTGCCCAAGGGCGAGCACGCCCGGGCCGTGTACCTGGGCGAGGACGGAGTGCTCGCCCACGCGGACACCCGGACCCTGCTGGTGGACTCCTCGACGATCGATATCGCGTCCGCCCAGGCCCTGCACGACGCCGCCGCAGCAGCCGGCTTCCGCTTCGTCGACGCCCCCGTCTCCGGCGGCATGAGCGGGGCGAAGGCCGCCACCCTGACCTTTATGATCGGCGGCGAGGCCGGCGCCGTCGCCGACGCCACCGAATACATCCGGCCGATGGCCGCCAACATCATCCCCACCGGCGGAGCCACCACCGGCCAGGCCGCCAAGATCTGCAACAACCTGATGCTGTTCATCAACCTCGCCTCCACGGCCGAGGGTGCTGTGCTCGCGGACCGGCTGGGCCTGGACAAACAGGTCTTCTGGGACATCGCCTCGGTCTCCTCGGGCGACAGCTGGGCGCTGCGCACCTGGTACCCGGTAGCCGGCGTCGTGCCCACGGCGGCCTCCAACAACGACTTCGCCCCGACGTTCACGGCTGAGCTTGCCAACAAGGACATCGGATTGGCCATCAGCGCAGCCAAGGACACCGGTACCCCGCTGGAAATCGGCGAACACGTCCAGCAGCTCTTCCAGCGGCTCATCGACTCCGGCCAGTCCGGCACGGACTGCTCCGCCATCGTCAAGCTCGTCGACGGCTCGTTCGAGTCCGCCAAGTAGCCCCAAGAACCTCCAGAAAGAGATCCCCATGGAACGCATTCCACACTTCATCGACGGCAACCTCGTCTCCGACGCCGATCGCTTCGGCCCCGTGTTCAATCCGGCCACCGGCGAGCAGGAAAAGGAAGTGGCCCTGGCCTCGGCGGCACGCGTCGAAGAGGCCATCGCCGCCGCCCGCGCCGCCCTGCCCGGCTGGCGCGCCACAAGCCTGGCCAAGCGCACCACCATTTTCTTCAAAGTCCGTGAGCTGCTGATGCAGCGCCGGCCGGAGCTGGCGGCGCTGCTGACCAGCGAGCACGGCAAGGTCCTCTCCGACGCCGAGGGGGAGATCACCCGCGGCCTGGAGAACATCGAGTTCGCCACCGGCCTGTCCCACATGCTCAAGGGCGAACGTTCCGAGCAGGTCTCCAGCGGGGTGGACGTCCACTCCGTCCGCCAGCCCGTCGGCGTCGTCGCCTGCATCACGCCGTTCAACTTCCCGGCCATGGTGCCGCTGTGGATGATCGGCAGCGCACTGGCCTGCGGGAACACCGTACTGCTTAAGCCGAGCGAAAAGGATCCGTCCTCGGCGATCTTCATCGCCCAGGTCTTCGCCGAGGCCGGGCTGCCGGCCGGTGTGCTCAACGTGGTGCACGGGGACAAAGAAGCAGTGGATGTGCTCCTGGAACACCCGGACGTGAAGGCCGTCAGCTTTGTTGGTTCAACACCGATCGCCCAGTCGATCTACAAGCGCGCCGCCGACCACGGCAAGCGGGTCCAGGCCCTCGGCGGGGCTAAGAACCACATGGTGGTGCTTCCCGACGCGGACCTGGACATGACCGCCGACGCCGCCGTCTCCGCCGCGTACGGATCGGCCGGGGAACGCTGCATGGCCGTCAGCGTCCTGGTTGCCGTCGGGAACATCGCGGACGATCTCGTGGAGGCGATCAAGACCCGGATGGCCACGCTGAAGATCGGTCCGGGCACGGACCCCGCCTCGCAGATGGGTCCGCTCATCACGGCCGAGCACCGCGACAAGGTGGCCTCCTACGTGGCCGGCGCCGCCGACGAGGGTGCCTCCGTGGTGGTGGACGGCCGCGCCCAGGAGTTCGACTCCCACGGGTTCTTCATCGGCGTCAGCCTGATCGACCACGTCAAGCCCGGCATGAAGGTCTACGACGACGAGATCTTCGGTCCCGTGCTCTCGGTGGTCCGCGTCGAGACGTACGCCGACGCCGTCAAGCTGGTCAACGACAACGAATTCGGCAACGGCGTGGCGATATTCACGCGCGACGGCGGTGCCGCCCGGCAGTTCGAGTTCGACGTCGAGGCCGGCATGGTGGGCGTCAATGTGCCGATCCCGGTCCCGGTGGGCACCTTCTCCTTCGGCGGCTGGAAGAGCTCGCTGTTCGGCGACACCCACATGTACGGCCCGGAGAGCATCCGGTTCTACACCCGCGGCAAGGTGGTCACCACCCGGTGGCCGGATCCCTCGACCTCCGTGATCGACCTCGGCTTCCCGCAGGTCGACTAGGCAGGTCAGCCCTTCATGATCTCCGCGCGCTGGGCCATGTAGTCCTCCATCGCGAGCTCGCCGTTGCTGTACTTCTGGTCCAGCTCGGCGAGCTTGCGGGCGCGGAAACCCTGCTGCCCGGACGGCACCTCGGGTACCGGGGGAGCCTCCGGCGCGGCCGGGCGCTGGTGCTGTTCCGGTGCAGGGGGCTGCCACTGCTGGGCCGGAGGCTGCCACTGCGGCGGCGCAGGCTGCGGCGGGTTATTCAGGTACTCCGGGCTGTCCTCGTACGGGACGGGGTACTGCTGGTTCGCGGGCGGCTGGTTCGACGGCGGCTGCGGGGCGCCGAGCTGGCCGAATCCGCCGTAGTAGTCGCGCTGGGTGAAACCGTCCCGGGGCTGGTTGCTCTGCTGGCCGGGTTGACTTCCCGGGAAGCCGCCAAAAGGCTGGCCCGGGAGCCCGCCCGGTGCGCTGCCGTTCTGCCCGCGCCCGGACGCCCGGTACCGGCGCAGCGCGAACATGATGACCGTCGCCAGGATGGCGATCCAGATGAGGGTGAACACGGCACCGTTCCTTTCAGGGGTGGTCCTTCAGCTTAACGCGCAGAGGGTGCCGCCGGTGCCCTCGGGACCGGCGGCACCCTGGCATCCGGCCGGATCAGGACCGGAGGGCCTCCTCGGCGCCGGGAGGCCCCTCGCCCGAACCGAGCGGAACTCCCGGGCCGAAGACGGGCCCGGCCAGCGGCCGTTTGGCCGTGATGCCGTCCCCGGACGAGCGGTGCCGGAGCCGGCGGACCACCCATGGTACAAAGTGCTCGCGAGCCCAGATGAGGTCACCGGCCCGGGCCTCCCGCCAGGTGCGCGGGGGCAGCGGCTTGGGGGAGAGCGGCTCCAGGGTGTGCTGCACGTTCAGCGAATCCAGCACCATGGCGGCAATGGTGTGGTGGCCCAGGGGCGAGAAATGCAGCCGGTCCGCGTCCCACATCTGCGGGTCGTTGAGCTGCCGCAAGGACCACATGTCGGCGATCACGGCGTCGTGCCGGGCCGCCACGGTTCGGAGGTTCTCGTTATAGATCGCTACCTTGCTGCGGATCCGGCCGAGGACGCTGGACCCGGTGTCCGGGCCGTTGAACAGGACCACCGTGGCGCCGCCCAGGCTGAGGATCTGAACCACCGAGTCCAGCCGTTCGGCGAGGACGTCGGGGTCGCCGCCGGGCCGGATGAGGTCGTTCCCGCCAGCAGAGAGGGTCACCAGATCAGGTTTCAGCGCCAGGCAGTCGGCCAGTTGCTGGTCCACGATCTGCTGCAGCAGCCGTCCCCGGACCGCGAGGTTGGCGTACGCGAAATCCTCGTGGCCGCGGCTCAGTTCCTCGGCCACACGGTCCGCCCAGCCACGGTGGCCGCCCGGGCTGGCCGCCTCAGGGTCGCCGATGCCCTCGGTAAAGGAATCGCCCATGGCGACGTAGCGCGTCCAGGGGTGGTTGACAGTCCGGTCCGGGTAATTCTCCATCGCTTCTGTTTCGCTCACCTTCATATCCTGCCCCTTTCCGGCAAAGCTGCGCCACCGGACCGGCCACCGGGCGGCAACTGCAAGAATGGAGCCATGACTGACGCCGCCTCCGCCCGCTCTGCTTTCCCCGCCCCTGTCGTCCTGTGGTCCGCACCCGAAGAGGCCCGCGCAGGCCGGCCCCTGCTGGTCCTGCTGCACGGCTACGGCGCCAACGAACAGGACCTGTTCAGCCTGGCGGACATGCTGCCGGCCGAGTTCGTGGTGGCCTCGCTGCGAGCGCCTTTGAACTCTGGTCCGGGCTTCACCTGGTTCCCGCTGACGGCGTCCATCGAGTACTCGCTTGAGGCCGTCAAGGATGCCGCGGCCTACACCCGGGACTGGATCGACTCCGTGCGGGCCAGCCACCCCTCGGTCACGCTGCTGGGCTTCTCCATGGGCATGGCCATGGCCACCACGCTGCTGCGTCAGCGCCCGGACGGCTATGCCGCCGTCGTCGGGCTGTCCGGGTTTGCCGTCGACGCCGGCGCGGATCCGAGCTTCCGCGACGCGGAACTCGACGGCACCGTGCCGATGTTCTGGGGCCGCGACCAGCAGGACCCCGTCATCACCCCCGACAAGATCGAGTTCACCATGGGCTGGGTGCGCAAACACGTGAAGCTCACCAAGGTGCTCTACACCGGCATGTGGCACGGCATCAACCAGCAGGAGGTCGGCCACGTGGGCGAGTTCCTGACCCATGAGGTCCTGAACAAATAACGGCCGACGGCGGCGACGATCGCCGAAGCGGGACGGAGCCCTTCCGGTTGCCCTCCGGCGGGGCCGGCCGCTGCTAGGCTCCGTGGAGGGCGACGATCCGCACGGTCTGGCCGTTCACGGTGACGGTGTCGCCGTGGTGCAGCTGGCGGCCGCGGCGGTCGTCAATTT
Source organism: Arthrobacter sp. 05L44 (assembly GCF_056397605.1). Classification (NCBI taxonomy): domain Bacteria; kingdom Bacillati; phylum Actinomycetota; class Actinomycetes; order Micrococcales; family Micrococcaceae; genus Arthrobacter; species Arthrobacter sp. 05L44. Next base: position 36,905 of record NZ_JBFTNS010000008.1, read on the forward strand.
CGCCGTTGACTTTCACCAGTCCGTTCTTGACCAGCTCAGCAGCCTCCACGCCGTCCTCGACCAGGTTGGCCAGCTTCAACAGCTGGCCCAGCCGGATCATGTCGTCGCGGATGGAGATGTCTTCGATTTCCGGGTTGCTCATACAAGCAATAATGCCTGACCAAAGGTGGCACCAATGACCCACGCACCACGGCTTCCCCTCCCCGTGGGACTGCTCCTTGCCGTTTCGGCCGGACTCCTCGTTCCTGTCCAGGGCCGCATCAACGGCGCCCTGGGGACCGTCCTGGCCGACGGCCTGGCAGCCGCGGTGGTCAGCTTCAGCACCGGCCTGGTCCTGATGATCGTGATTTCCCTGAGCCTGCCGAAGGGGCGGGCGGGGCTGGCCACCGTCCTGCCGGCGCTGCGGGAGCGGCGGTTCCCGCGCTACTACGCCCTCGCCGGCGGGATAGGTGCGCTGTTCGTCTTCGCCCAGTCCTTCACGGTGGGCCTGCTCGGCGTCGCGCTCTTCACCGTCGCCGCCGTCACCGGCCAGACCCTCAGCGGACTGCTGGTCGACCGGATGGGCATCGGCCCGGCCGGCAAGAAGCCCGTCACCGGGATCCGGGTGCTCGGCAGTGTCCTGACCGTAGCCGCCGTGGCCTGGGCCGTGTCGCCGCGCTTCGATCCCTCGGCCGCCGGCTCCGGCGGGTCCGGCCCGCTCCAGTTGCTCATCCCCGTACTGCTGCCGGTGGTCGCCGGATTCCTGATGAGTTTCCAGCAGGCGATGAACGGCACGGCCACGGTGCACTACGGCACCCCCATCACCGCCACCCTGGTGAACTTCATCGCCGGCGGCATCCTGCTCTGGCTTGTCTGGCTCATCAAACTGGCCGCCGCGGGGCCCGGCAACGCCCTCCCCTCAGAATGGTGGTATTACCTCGGTGGCCCCATGGGCTGCGTCTTCATCGCCGTCGCGGCCTTCCTGGTCCGCGGCCTCGGCGTCCTGGTCACCGGGCTCGGGATGATCGCAGGCCAGCTGCTCGGCTCGCTCGCCCTCGATCTGGCCCTTCCCGCACCGGGCACCGTCGTCGCCCTTCCCACGGTGCTCGGCACCATCCTGACGCTGGCGGCCATTGTCCTGGCCAGCCTCCCCTGGTCACGGGGAGCCCTCAAGCGCCGGTAGCCCGGTAGGCTAGGACACTGCATCACACCGTTCGCACCACCCCGCCCGGCAACCAGCCGGTGACCCGGGGCTGACAGCACGGACCGCACCCAGCGGCCCTGTAGAAATTGGAGTTCCCATGGCAGCAAAATCCGTTCTTGACCAGATCATTTCCCTCGCCAAGCGCCGGGGTTTCGTCTTCCAGGCCGGTGAAATCTACGGTGGCTCCCGTTCTGCCTGGGACTACGGACCCCTCGGCGCCGAGCTGAAGGAAAACATCAAGCGCCAGTGGTGGCAGTCCGTCGTGCGCGGCCGCGAGGACGTCGTCGGCCTCGACTCCTCCGTGATCCTGCCCCGCCAGGTCTGGGAGGCCTCCGGCCACGTGGACGTCTTCTCCGACCCGCTGGTGGAGTGCCTCTCCTGCCACAAGCGCTACCGCGCGGACCACCTCGAGGAAGAGTACGAGGAGAAGAAGGGCCGCCCCGCCGAGAACGGCCTCAAGGACATCGCGTGCGCCAACTGCGGCACCCGCGGCCAGTGGACCGAGCCGCAGGAATTCTCCGGCCTGCTCAAGACCTACCTGGGCCCCGTGGCCAGCGAAGAGGGCCTGCACTACCTGCGCCCTGAAACCGCGCAGGGCATCTTTGTGAACTTCAACAACGTGCTGACCACCTCCCGCCGGAAGCCGCCGTTCGGCATCGGCCAGATCGGCAAGTCGTTCCGCAACGAGATCACGCCCGGCAACTTCATCTTCCGCACCCGCGAGTTCGAGCAGATGGAGATGGAGTTCTTCGTTGAGCCCGGCACCGACGAGCGGTGGCACCAGTACTGGATGAAGGAGCGGATGGCCTGGTACACGGGCCTGGGTATCCGGGAGGACAACCTGCGCTTCTTCGAGCACCCGCTGGAAAAGCTCAGCCACTACTCCAAGGGCACCACCGACATCGAGTACCGCTTCGGCTTCAGCGGTTCGGAGTGGGGCGAGCTCGAGGGCATCGCCAACCGCACCGATTTCGACCTCTCCACACACTCCAAGGCCTCCGGCCAGGACCTGAGCTACTTCAACCAGGCCACCAACGAGCGCTACACCCCGTACGTGATCGAGCCCGCCGCCGGCCTCACCCGCTCCTTTATGGCGTTTATGATCGACGCCTACACCGAGGACGAGGCACCCAACGCCAAGGGCGGCGTCGACGTCCGCACGGTCCTCAAGCTGGACCCGCGCCTGGCCCCGGTCAAGGCCGCGGTGCTCCCGCTGAGCCGCAACGAGGACCTTTCCCCGAAGGCCAAGGACCTCGCCGCACAGCTGCGCCGGAACTGGAACATCGAATTCGACGACGCCGGCGCGATCGGCCGCCGCTACCGCCGCCAGGACGAGATCGGCACCCCGTTCTGCATCACCGTGGACTTCGACACCCTCGAGGACCAGGCCGTCACCATCCGCGAACGCGACACCATGAGCCAGGAACGGGTTTCCCTGGACAAGGTGGAGGGCTATCTCGCCGCACGGCTGATCGGCGCCTGACCATGGCGATCGCATACCGCGAGTGGCGCGAGGGCGACGACCTCGCGCTCCTGGAGATGTGGGGCGGCCCGGAGACCGACCAGGCGCGGCAGTTCCGCGGCGCCCTGGCACCCTCGGGCAACGCCCCGTGGCGGCGCTGCATTGTGGCCGAGGACGTCGTTGACGGCGTCGCCATTCCGGTCGCGGCAGGCGTGGTCCACGAGGCCTCCCTGCACCCGGAACGCCTCTGGGCCTACGTGGAGGTGGCCCGCGACCACCGCCGCTCCGGCATCGGCTCCACGCTGCTGGCCATGCTCCGGCACGAGGCCGGCGGCTCGCCGTCGGGCGTCACCCGGCTCCGGACCAAGGTGGAGCCCGGCACGCCCGGGGCCGCTTTCGCCGAGGCGGCCGGCCTGGCCCCGATCCAGCGGTCCCGACTGGTAGTGGTGGAGCCCGGGTCACTGAAGCTGCCCGTGTTCGGCGACGGCTCCGAGGCTGCGGCGTCCGAACAGGTGGAGGACCTGGCCACGGGGTCCGTGGAACTGAGCGACGTCGTGGGACGGTACTACACGGCCGTGCACCACTGGGACAGCCCCGGGGAACTCAGCATCGCCACCGTCCAGCGGCTCTTCCTCGATGACCTCAGCGGAGCCCATGGGGCGATCGTCCTTCGCGCGGCCAAGGCCAGTGCCTTCGGTGCGGGAGTCCCGGCGAGCAAAAAAGGGAGGCTTCAGGCTTTCGCCGTCAGCTACGCCCAGGGCGGACCGGAAACCGGCGGCGCACCGGACGCGGCAGCAGGGGCAAACCCCGGCGGTGAGCCCTCGGACGTGTTCCTGGGCCACGACCCGGAACTCTCCGACGACGACGCCCGCGCCGCAGTCCGGGACCTGCTGGCCCTCATCGCCTACCAGTACCCGGTCCTCCTGGAACTGGACGACGCGATGACGGCTCTGCGGGCCGTCGTCGAGCCCCTGCTGGAGAGCGGCAAGGCACACCAAACCGGTGCGGAAACGCTGATCGTCTCCGACCCCGCCTAGGCGGAGCCGCCCGCGGTCACCCGGGAAGGGGTTAGCGGCGGCTGCGCGCGCGCCGCGGACCTTCGGCGTCGTCCAGCCGCTGCCGTTCCTCCTCGGTGGGTGCACCGCCGCCGAGAACGGCCGGCATCCACCAGGCACCGGGCCGCGGTGTGAGCGGGAAATCGGCGATGCAGAGGTCAATCCCGTGCTGGAGCGCCTCCCGGAGCCCGGCGGTCGCGGCCGCGACATCCAGGCCGGGAGCCGGGGTGAGGGGTTCGCCCACGTGGACCCGGACCGGCGCCCGCCATGCGCGGAGCGGGGAGAATCCGTGGTGCCGGGTCATGATCCGGTGCGCGCCCCAAACGGAGACCGGAATGATCGGTACCCCCGCCTCGGCGGCCATCCGGACGGCGCCGGTCTTGCATTCGCGGACCCGGAAGCTGCGGCTCACGCCGGCCTCCGGAAGGATCGCGATGTACTCGCCGTCCCGGAGCTTGCGCACGGCGGCGTCGTAGGCGTGGGCTCCGGTGTCGTACCCGACGACGACGTGCCCCGCAGCGCTGACCGCCGGGCCGGCGAACCAGTGGTCGGCGGCGCCCTGTGTGATCAGGAAACGCATCTGGGCTTTGTTGTGCCACCACAGGAGCAGCTCCGCAATGGCGAAATCCAGGTAGCCGAAGTGGGTGATGGCCACCACCGCGCCGGTGCCCGGTGCAACCCGCCGGGAAGCGCCCTGCCGTGCGGGACCGAAAGGCGAACTGTCACGCGAAACGGCCGGAAGGTGCTCGGAACCGGTGACGGTCACCTGCACCCGGAACAGCCAGCGGAGCGCCTGCCCGGTACGGACGATCACCCGGTAGAACCGGTCGTTCGGGCGGGGACGCCAGACGCGTCGGACGCCCGGCATCTCAGCGGCCGCCCGGTTTCCGTGTGCGGCGCGGGGGCAGCGGGAAGAACCCGGACGTGGACTCGATGTATTCCTTGTAGCCGGGCCGGGCGGACATGGCCTTCTCGGTCAGCGGTTTCCCGGTCTTGCCGGCGAGGGTCCAGATCATCAGGGCGGGGGAGAGGATGGTCAGCACGCCGGGCCAGGAGTCGGCGGCGACCAGGAACAGGCCGGCCCATACGGCGGCGTCGCCAAAGTAGTTCGGATGGCGGGTGTAGCGCCACAGCCCGGTGTCCAGGACGGTGCCGCGCCGGGCCGGATCGGCCTTGAACTGAGCGAGTTGCCAGTCGCCGACGGTTTCGAAGACGAAGCCGATGATCCACAGGAGCACACCCAGCAGGGCCACCCAGCCGAGGGTGCCGGTGCTGAACATACCCACCTGGATGGTGAGCGAGACGAAGAACATCACGATGCCCTGCGGCAGGTACACCCGGCGCAGGGCGTAGGTGTTGCGGGACCCGGGGGCCGCGGCGAGCATGTCCAGGTAGCGGGGATCCTCGTGGCCGCCCCGGGCGCGGACCCCGATGTGGAGGGCCAGCCGGACGCCCCATACTGCCACCAGCGCCAGCAGCAGGAGGCGCCGGCCGTCGTCGCCGTGTCCGGCGGAGAGCAGCCAGGAGACGGCGGCCGCCACCACAAAGCCCAGGCCCCAGACGGTGTCGATGACCGAATGCCGGCTTTGGCGCACCGCGATGGCGAATATCACCGCCAGGAGGGCAGCGAGCGCCAGTGCCACCCAGGGCAGGCTGGCCAGGAACGCGTCCAGCGGGAAGGCGGCCATCACAGCACCACCGGGAGGCTCGCAGCAGCAGGCAGGACCTGACGGAATGCGTCCGTGCCCCGGAGTTCGGTGCCGGCGCTGCTGCCGAAGGCGTCAAGGATAAAGCCGTTGGCCAGGGAGTTCCAGAGCCGGACCCGGCGGAACATAAAGTGGCCGGCGCCCTTGAGCGAGACATACTCGATGGAGCCCGCGACACCCTCGGCGCGGCGGGCGTAGGCCAATGAGTTCCGGGGGCTGGTCCAGCGGTCCTCGCTGCCGTGGACGATCAGGACGCGGCGCCCGGCGAGGGGTTCCACGGGGGTGGCCGCATCAAGCCACGGCGCCAGGGCGACGACGGCCTCAACCTGGGCGTCGTCGGCGACGCAGAGCGCAGTGAGGCCGCCCATGGAATGCCCCAGCAGGTACACCGGCACCCCGGGGTGTTCGAGGCTGATCTGGGCCAGGGCCCAGCGGGCATCCTGGACCGGTGACATGTCCTGCCCGTTCCAGCCCCGGTAGCGGTTGCGGAGGGTCCAGACGGCCAGTCCGTGCGGGCCGCCCTCATTCCGGAGCGCCTGGGCGAAGGGAAGCATCCGGGCCGGGCTCAGGTGCCGGGCCCTGACGGCCTCGAAGCTGTCCGCCCGTCCGCCGTGCAGGACCAGGACGACGCCGCGCGTCTGCCCGGACGCGTCCGCGATGCTCAGTTCGGCCCTGGCCGCGGGACCGGTCCCGGCCGTGCCTTGCTCCCGGTCATCTGTCTTGCGTCTGGCCACGCTGGTGCCTCCCCGTCGTTTGTCCCTGCAATGATCAACAATAAGTTGCCCGCCGAAGTTCCCGGCCGCTGCTCCGCCGGCGACTCCACGCGGACCTCATTCCAAGAGGCATTCGGTGCAGCGGGCGCGGGGGATGGGACGGCCGGCTTCGACGCCGGCGCCGGGCAGCGTGGCCGGACCTCTTGACTCCCATCCGGGGGAAGAGTAGGCCTGTGCTCGTAAGCCTCCGGACGCCATGCCGGCTGGGAGCACAAGAACACCGTCCGGGTCGGAAACCACGACGAAATCGACGGTAGAAAAAATGAACGGAACCGACTTCGAGGCCCTGCGCGGGCAGGTCCGCGGGCAGGTCATCACGTCCGGCGATGCGGACTACGACGCCGCGCGGGCGGTGCACAACGGCATGATCGACAAGCGGCCCGCCGCCGTCGTCCGCGTGTCCCAGGTTGCGGACGTGATCGCGGGTGTGAATTTCGCCCGGGACAACGGGCTGGCCGTGGCGGTCCGCGGCGGCGGCCACAGCGGCCCCGGGTTCGGCACCGCCGATGACGCGCTGGTCATCGACTTCACCAACACCCGCGGGGTGCGGGTGGACCCGGCCGGCCGCACCGCGAGGGCGGAGGCGGGTGCCACCTGGGCGGACTTCAACCACGCCACCCATGCCTTCGGGCTGGCGACCACCGGCGGCGTCGTGGGTTCCACCGGCGTATCCGGGCTGACGCTCGGCGGGGGTATCGGCTATCTTGACCGGAAATTCGGTCTCAGCTGCGACAACCTGCTCTCCGCCGACGTCGTCACCGCCGAGGGCAAGTTCCTGACGGCCAGCGATAAGGAGAACACAGACCTGTTTTGGGCGCTGCGCGGCGGCGGCGGGAACTTCGGCGTCGTTACCTCGCTTGAATTCCGGCTGCACCCCGTGGACATGGTCCATGCCGGCATTGTCATCTACCCGGCGGAGCACGCCGAGACCGTGGCGAAGTTTTACCGCGAGCACATTTCCGCCGCGCCCGAAGAGCTCGGCGCGTTCCTGGCGTTCCACCAGGGGCCGCCGGTCCCGTTCCTGCCCGAGGAATGGCACGGGAAACCCGTCTGCATTGTGGTCGGCATGTGGACCGGCGACCCGGCGGAAGGCCCGGCCCGGTGGCAGCCGTTCCTGGACGCCGCGCCGGTGGCCGGATCCATGGTGGGGCCCATGCCGTATCCGGCCCTGAACTCGGCCTTCGACGCCATGTATCCCAAGGGCCTGCTCGCCTACTGGAAAGCGGCCTTCCTGACCGAACTCAACGACGGGGCCATCAACGCCCACCTCGAGTTCGCGCCCCGGGTACCCACGGTGCAGACCGCCGTCCACATCTATCCGATCGACGGGGCGGTGCACCGGGTGGGTGCCACGGACACGGCCTTTCCCAACCGGAACGCCAAGTTCTCCCCGGTCATCGCCTGCCACTGGGAGAACCCGGCGGACACGGCGGCGAACGTCGCCTGGGTGCGGGACTACGCGGCCGCGCTGCAGCCCTTCTCCGAAACCGCAGGCTACATCAACTTCATGGACGGCGATGACGCAGGCCGGGTCGCGGACAACTACGGCCCGAACTACCAGAGGCTGCGCGAGGTCAAGGCCACCTACGATCCGCAGAACCTTTTCCACGTCAACCAGAACATCGTGCCGGCATAGCCGGGGGGTGCCGACACCGTAAAGTTTTCGGCATGAGGTTGAACTGCTGATGGGCGCCGGACACTCACACACCGGACACTCCCACACCGTCCAGGGGCACCCCGACCCCACGCCCCGCGAACTCGCTGCCCGGAGGAAAGCCAACTGGATCCTGGCGGCCGTCCTGGTCCCGCTGACCCTGCTGACCGCCGTCGCCATGGTCCTGCTCTGGCCCTCGGGCGGCAAGGAGGGCCTGAAGCTGTCGAGCCCCTACGCGGCGGCCCCCGGCGTCAGCTTCGACACCGGGGTCATCCGGAGCGTCGTCGTCGGCGACTGTATGGACAACGCCGCACAGCCCGGCGCGGCCGCCGGCACCACGCCGGCGCCGGCCTCCCAGTGCACCTTTGCCTACACCGAGCCGGACAAGGGCGGCAACCAGGTCAAAGTTGTGATCAACCCCGACGTCGCCAAGTCGCACGGCGTTAAGGTCGGCGACAACATCCGCTACCTCAACCTCTCGAAGGCCCAGGGCGCCGCAGCCGGAGGGTCGCCCGCCTATGTATTCGTTGACTTCGTCCGTACGCTGCCGATCATCCTGCTCGCCGTCCTCTACGCCGTCGTCGTCATCGCAGTGGCTCGCTGGCGCGGGCTGCGCGCCCTGATCGGCCTGGCCGGCGCCTACGCCGTACTGGTCGCGTTTATCCTTCCCGGCCTGGTGGAAGGCAAACCGCCCCTGCTGCTGGCCCTGGTCGGATCGACGGTGATTATGATCGGGGTGCTGTATTTCGCCCACGGATTCACCGCCCGGACCTCGACGGCGCTGCTGGGCACCATGTTCGGCCTGGGCATCACCGCGGCGCTCGCGGCCTGGGCCACGGACGCGGCGAACCTGGCCGGCGTCGGCAACCACGACGCCGCCACCCTCGCCAACGTCTCCGACCACATCTCGATCTCCGGGATCATCCTGTGCGGCCTGATCATCTCGGGCCTGGGCGTGCTCAACGACGTCACCATCACCCAGTCCTCCGCGGTGTGGGAGCTGTGGGAGATCGCGCCCGGAACCTCGGCCCGGAAACTGTTCGCCGCGGCCATGCGCATCGGCCGGGACCACATCGCCTCCACGGTCTACACCATCGCCTTCGCCTACGCGGGCGCAGCCCTGCCGATCCTGATTATCGTGATGCTCTACGAGCGCCCGCTCGGCGACGCCCTGACCAGCGCCGAACTTTCCGAGGAAGTCATCCGCACGCTCGTCGGATCCATCGGGCTGGTCCTGGCAATTCCGGTCACCACGCTGATCGCCGTCCTCGTGGTCAAGGCCACCGGACTGAAGGGCGGAACGGCGGTCGACGCCGGCCGGGCGGCTCCCGCCGCCGCCGCCGGTCTGGGCAGGGAGCACGAGGCTGAGCCGCTCGGGGACGCGCGCGGGGAGCGTGAGCCGGTCGGTGTGGCGGACAGCGGTGCTGAGAGCCGCCGTCGTGGCCGGCGTGCGGCCTTGCCCGGCTGAGGACCGACGGCGGCCTGACGGGCCGCGATTTCCACATAGCCTGGCCGGATCCCGTCGATTTGCCCGTCTTTGAGACAATGGTCGGGTGACTGTTGTAGCAACCCCTCCCGCCCCCAAGCTGGAATTGCCGCCCCTGAAGCTGGGCCCCATCACGGTGGACACCCCCGTGATCCTGGCCCCGATGGCGGGCATTACCAACTCCGCCTTCCGCAGGCTCTGCCGGGAATACGGCGGCGGTTTGTACGTGGCTGAAATGGTGACCTCCCGCGCCCTCGTGGAGCGCACCCCGGAGTCGCTGCGCATTATTTCGCACGACGAGGACGAGAAAGTCCGTTCCGTCCAGCTCTACGGCGTGGATCCCGTGACGGTCGGCCAGGCCGTCCGGATGCTGGTGGAGGAGGACCGCGCGGACCACATTGACCTGAACTTTGGCTGCCCGGTGCCCAAGGTGACCCGGCGCGGCGGCGGTTCCGCGCTGCCCTGGAAGACGGACCTCTTCACCTCGATCGTGCAGACCGCGGTGAAGGAAGCGTCCAAGGGCAACATCCCGCTGACCATCAAGATGCGTAAAGGCATTGACGATGACCACCTCACCTACCTCGACGCCGGCCGCATCGCCCGCGACGCCGGCGTGGCCGCCGTCGCCCTGCACGGCCGCACCGCCGCGCAGTTCTACTCCGGCAAGGCCGACTGGTCCGCCATTGCCCGCCTGCGCGAAGCCCTCCCGGACATTCCGGTCCTCGGCAACGGCGACATCTGGTCCGCGGAGGACGCGGTCCGGATGGTGCGCGAGACCGGGGTGGACGGCGTCGTCGTGGGCCGCGGCTGCCAGGGCCGCCCGTGGCTGTTCGGCGACCTGATGGCAGCCTTCGAGGGGAGCGACGTCCGCCACACCCCGGCCCTCCGCCAAGTGGCCGAAAGCATCTACCGGCACGCCGAGCTGATGGTCGAGACCTTCGGCGACGAGGGCAAGGCCCTCCGCGAGATCCGCAAGCACATGGCCTGGTACCTCAAGGGCTACGTGGTGGGCAGCGAGCTGCGGAACCGGCTGGCACTCGTGACCAGCCTCGAGGTCCTCCGCAGCACCCTCGACGAACTCGACCTCGACTCGCCGTACCCGGGCGCCGACGCCGAGGGCCCGCGCGGCCGCGCCGGCTCGCCCAAGAAACCGGCCCTGCCCAAGGACTGGCTGCTCAACCGGAGCCTCGATGCCGAGCAGTCCCACGAGATCTCCTTCGCCGAACTGGACGTCTCCGGTGGCTGAGACCCGGACAACCGCGCCCGTACTCGATGGCTACGTGGACCGCGACTGCGCCCGCTGGGTCGAGGAACCGCCCAAGAGCACCTACCGCTCCGACTTCGAACGCGACCGCGCCCGGGTGCTGCACTCCTCGGCGCTGCGCCGGCTCGGGGCCAAAACCCAGGTGGTCGCCCCGGACACTGACGACTTCGTCCGCACCCGGCTCACCCACAGCCTCGAGGTGGCCCAGGTGGGTCGCGAGCTCGGCCGTGCCCTGGGCTGCGACCCGGACGTTGTGGACACCGCCTGCCTGAGCCACGACCTCGGCCACCCGCCCTTCGGGCACAACGGGGAGTCGGCCCTGAACGAGGTCGCGCACGCCATCGGCGGCTTCGAAGGCAACGCCCAGACGCTGCGCCTGCTGACCAGGCTCGAACCCAAGGTCCTCGCCCCGGACGGCCGGCCCGCCGGCCTGAACCTGACCAGGGCCAGCCTGGACGCCGCAGCCAAGTACCCGTGGTCCGCCGAGGACGCCCCGGTCATCCACGGCCAGCGCACCAGCAAGTTCGGCGCCTATGAGGACGACCTGCCGATCTTCGAATGGATCCGCGAGGGCGCTCCGGAACGCCGCTCCTGCCTTGAGGCCCAGGTCATGGACCTCGCCGACGACATCTCCTACTCCGTGCACGACGTCGAGGACGCGATCGTCGCCGGGCATTTCCAGCTGCGCTGGATGGACAACCCGGACCACCGGGCACGGGTGGTGGGCTACGCCAAGCAGTGGTACCTGCCGCACAACGACCCCGCGGCCATTGACGCCGCCCTGGCGCGGCTGGAATCCACCAGTGTCTGGGTGCGGGAGGCCGACGGTAGCCGCAAGTCCATGGCGGCCCTGAAGGACATGACCAGCCAGCTGATTGGCCGGTTCTGCCAGAGCGCGCTGGAGACCACCCGTGCCGTCTACGGTCCCGAGAACCTGACCCGCTACAACGCCGAACTCATCGTCCCGGACGAGACCGTGATGGAAATCGCCGTGATGAAGGGCCTGGCCACCACCTTCGTGATGACCACCGAGCACCGGCAGCCCATCTACGAACGGCAGCGCGAAGTGCTGCACGCGCTCGTGACCGCCCTGAACGCCAGCGGCGACCGGCACCTGGAACCGATGTTCGCCGCCGACTGGAGGGCCGCGGAGGACGACGGCGCGCGGCTGCGGGTCGTGATCGACCAGGTCGCCTCACTGACCGACGGCTCCGCGCTGGCCATGTACGAACGGCTTGTCGGCAGCCTCCCGTCGCTGTGGTGACGGGCACCGGTGACGGCGCTCATAGGCGGCCCACCGGCGTCGCACCCGGGTACTAGGATGGCACTGTGGCCGGCCTGATCAAACGTGAAGATATCGACGAGGTACGCCAGCGTACAGACATCAAGGAAGTCGTCGACGGCTATGTGACCCTCAAGGGCGCCGGGCTGGGTTCCTTCAAGGGGCTGTGTCCCTTCCACGACGAGCGGTCGCCCTCGTTCACCGTGCGTCCGCAGGTGGGCCGCTACCACTGCTTCGGTTGCGGCGAAGACGGCGACGTCATCTCGTTCGTGCAAAAACTGGACCACACATCCTTCCACGAAGCCGTGGAAAAGCTCGCCGCCAGGATCGGCTACGAACTGCGTTACGAGGACGGCGGGTCCGGGCCCAACCGTGAGGAAATCGGCCGCCGCCAGCGACTGCTCGACGCGCACAAAATTGCGGACGAATTCTTCCGCGCCCAACTGCTGACCCCCGGCGCCACGGAGGGCCGGAACTTCCTCTACGGCCGCGGCTTCGACCGCGCCGCCGCCGAACAGTTCGGTGTCGGCTACGCCCCACAGGGCTGGGACTCGCTGCTCAAACACCTCCGCGGCCGCGGCTATACCGACGCGGAACTCAAACTCACCGGCATGTTCTCCGAGGGCGGCCGGGGCATCTACGACCGTTTCCGCGGCCGGCTGATCTGGCCCATCCGCGACATCGCCGGAGACACCATCGGGTTCGGCGCACGCAAGCTGTACGAGGACGACCAGGGCCCCAAGTACCTCAACACACCGGAAACCGCGCTCTATAAGAAATCCCAGGTCCTCTACGGCATCGACCTCGCCAAACGGAATATTGCCAAGGACCGCCAGCTCGTGGTGGTGGAGGGTTACACCGACGTGATGGCCTGCCACCTGGCCGGAGTCACGACGGCGGTGGCCACCTGCGGGACCGCCTTCGGCACCGAACACATCAAGATCGCCCGCCGGCTGCTGTCCGACGACGGCAGCGGGGGAGAGGTCATCTTCACGTTCGACGGCGACGCCGCCGGCCAGAAGGCGGCCCTGCGCGCGTTCGAAGAGGACCAGCGCTTTGTGGCCCAGACCTATGTCGCCGTGGAGCCCGGCGGTTCGGACCCCTGTGAGCTGCGCCAGGCCAAGGGCGACTCCGCCGTCCGGGACCTGATCAACACCCGCCGTCCACTGTTCGAATTCGCGATCCGCGCCGCGCTCAAGCGGCACAACCTGGACACCGTCGAGGGCAGGATCGCCGCGCTGCGTGAATCCGCCCCCGTGGTCGCGCAGATCCGCGACGCCGGCATCCGCCCCGCCTACGCCCGCGAACTGGCCGGCTGGCTGGGTATGCCGGTCGAGGAAGTCAGCCGCGCCGTGGGCGCTGCAGCCAAACGCCAGGCCCAGGGCCCGTCCGGAGGCGCGGGGCAGGCATACGGCCAGAACCCTGGTCCGAACTCCGGCCAGAACCCGGGTCAGTACGCGGGCCGCCCTGGCGGCACGGGCCCCGGTTCGGCGCCCGGCCTGGCGCCGCTGCCGCCGTCGGCCGCGCTTCCTGCCTTCAACCGGCCGGACCCGCGGGACCCCGTCGCCGCGATGGAACGCCAGGCCCTTGAGGTCGTCCTGCAGGAGCCTGCCATCCTTGAGGGTGCAACGTGGGAGCGCTTCTCGGAGGCCCGGTTCTCCACGCCGGCCTACCTGGCCATCCACGAGGCCATCCGCGCCACCGGCCCGGGAGCCATCGGCGACCCCGCCCGGTGGGTGGAGCTGCTGCTGCAGGAAGTGCCGGAGCCGTTGCGGCCCCTCGTGTCTGAACTCGCCGTCGTGCCCCTGCCGGCAAGTACGGCCGAGGCTGTCCAGCGGTACTGCCGCGATATTCTTGCCCGGCTGTTCGAGCTCCAGATCACCCGCGTCAAGGCGGACAAGATGGGCCAGCTCCAGCGCCTGGACGCCTCGGCGGACCCAGAGGCGTTCCAGCGACTGAACCGTGAACTCATGGAACTGGAGATGCAGCGGCGCTCGCTTCGGATGGACGGGTGAGCCCGCCGCGTTGACGCTGGTGCTTGCCCGTGCCGGTTTGGGGCCGATGCCGGTGGGCGGCGGGGCAGTCCGGTGGGGATCGGGCGGGGTCAATTTCGCTTCCCGGCAGGGTGTTTGCTAGGCTTATATCCGCTTCATTCCTCCTTAGCTCAATTGGCAGAGCATTCGACTGTTAATCGAAGGGTTGCTGGTTCAAGTCCAGCAGGAGGAGCGCACAGTCCCCGTTCCGGGTCACCGGAACGGGGACTTTTTGTATACCCGGAGGGGGTATCTGTGGCAGCCGGGCAGTGTGGTCAGGACGTCCGGCCCCGCCGATTTCCCTCGCGGTGAAACCTTTGCTAATGTCATACCTGCTTCATTCCTCCTTAGCTCAATTGGCAGAGCATTCGACTGTTAATCGAAGGGTTGCTGGTTCAAGTCCAGCAGGAGGAGCGGACAGGCTCCGCGGCCGGTGAATAACCGGCTGCGGGGCCTTTTTTCTTGGCTTGGACTTTGGCCGGGCTGCCAGCCGGGACGCAGGTGCGGCTCGTGGGGCGGTGTCTCAGACAAAGAACATTTCGACCTGTAGGAAGCGCTCCGCCTCGGCGACGGCGGCCTGGAAGGCTTCGTCCTCGGTGGGGGACTGGCGGGGTTCACGTGGATGCCACTCGTGGGCCGAGGAGTGCACCCGGGTGAAGCCACCCCGCGGCGGCGCGTAGAAAATGCCAAAGCGCTGTACGGGCCACTCCCTGGATGTCTCGGGCGCCACCAGGAGGGCCGAGTCGTACGCCGGGTTGTACCACTGTGCAATGGGCCGGCGCCGGTCGTCGGTGAACAACCCGGCCGCGTAGAGGGCCGCCGACTGGGGACTGGTCTGCGAGCACAGCCGGTCCCACCACAGAGGCAGAATACCGTCGTCGCACCGCTGCCACGTGGCCGGAAGGGGAGGCGGGTCCTGCCAGTCAGGCACACAACAACTTTATCGCCAGCCGCAGGCCGGGAACAGGGTAGCCCGACCCACCCGGAGTGTGGACATGTCCTGTTTCCGAGGCCACGGATGGACATGCCCCGTTTCCGAGGCCCCGGATGGACATGTCCGTTCGCGGGGCTAGCGGTTGGACATATTCGGATTATGTCCAGTGCTGGGAGCCGGGGGTGAGCATGTCCATCCGGCTGAGGGAGCATGTCCTGTCTCCAAGTTCAAGGATGGACATGTGCGTCGGAGAAGGGCGGCCGATGGGCATGTCCATTCGCGGGAGTGGGCATGTCGTGTGGCCGCGGTTAGGGATGGACATGTTGGTTCGTGGAGACCACCGATGGGCATGTCCATCCCTGGGGTCGGCAGGTGGGAGTGCCGGACGGGCTCGGGCTAGTGGATTGAGGGCACTGTCCGGGGCCGGACGATGAACCAGAGGGACCCGGCGGCCAGCAGGATGCAGCACGCCTGGACGGCTCCCATCGGGGTCGCCGAGCGGAGGCCCAGCCAGCCGACCACCGGAGAGATGATGCCGGCCATGAGGAAGGTCGCGGCCCCCAGGAGGGATGCCGCCGTGCCGGCCTGTGCGCCGTGCTTGGCCAGTGCCAGGACCTGCACACAGGGGAACGTGAACCCGGTCCCCAGGATGTACAGCCAGAGCGGGACCATGACCCCCCACAGGCCGAAGCCGAGCCGGTCGAAGACCACGATCAGTATCGCCATCGTGAACATCCAGGCCGTCGAGCAGGCCAGGATCCACTGCGGCGGGACGCGCTTGATCAGGCGTGAACTGGTCTGCACACCGGCAACGATGCCCAGCGAATTGATCCCGAACAGCAGGCCGTACTGCTGCGGGGAGAACCCGAACAGCCCCTGGAACAGGAACGGCGACGCCGACAGGTACGTAAAGAGGCCGCCGAAGTTCAAACCGCCCAGCAACAACAGGCCCACGAAGATCCGGTCGGCAAATAGGACGCCGTAACGCTGGCGGGCAGTCATTCCGGTGGTGCCCCGAAGTTCGCGCGGAAGGGTTTCACGGACCACAAACAGCGCCGCGATGATCACGCAGGTCCCGTAGCCGGCAAGGAAGAAGAAGATCCCAGGCCACGGCATCAGTAGCAACAGTTGGGAGCCAATGACCGGCGCGAGGATGGGGGCCAGTCCGTTGACCAGCGCCATGCGCGAAAACATCCGGACCATGGCGTAGCCGCTGAAGAGGTCCCGGACCATTGCCATGGCCACCACGCCGCCGCCGGCGGCTCCGATGCCCATGAGGACTCGGAACAGGCCGAGGGTGCCGATATCAGTGGACAGCGCGGCGCCGAGGGAAGCTCCGATGTGCACCGCGGTGGCCAGAATCAGCGGCAGCCGGCGGCCGAACTTGTCGCTGAGCGGACCCACCACCAGTTGGCCGAGGGCGAAGCCGACGGTGGTGCCCGTCAGGGTCAGCTGCACCGCGGCCTCGGTGACTCCGAGGCTCGCCTCCAGGGCGGGAAACGCCGGCAGGTAGAGGTCCACCGTGAACGGACCAAGGGCGGTGAGGGCGCCAAGCATCAGGATGTACAGGAGCTTGCGACGGCGGCTCAGGGAATCGCCCGGATTGGTGGGTGTATGCACAGTGGTCAATCCTAGGGCCGCTCCGGGCAAGCCACGCCGAAGGCCGCGCTCCGGCTGCGCCGAGGCCGGGCCCGGCGTAGCCGCATCGCGTCCCGCCGCCGCCCCAACGCTCGCCACCCCACCGCTTCCCGCGCGCCACGGCGGCCCGCCCGGCCGCCTGCGGGGCGCCGTCGGGAGCCTGAATGGTAGTTTTGACACCTGGGAGTGCGTGAAGCTGCGCAGACCCCGCAATCCAGCGGAAGCGGAATCACTGATGGAACCAGTTAGGCGGAACCGATGAGCGGACGGCACACCGGCACTACAGGCGGCGGGCTGCGTCTCTCCGCGCTGCCCAAGACCCTGAAACTGATCTTCAAGCTGGCGCCACGGCAGCTCAATGACGAGATCGCCTTCGCCAAGGCCGAGCTCAAACGCAAAGGCATCCAGGTGGGCGTCGCCGCGGCCTTCTTCGCCGTCGCCCTCATCTTTGTCGCATTCCTGGTCATCGGGCTCATCGTGGCCGCCATCATGGGCCTCGCCACGATCATGCCCGCCTGGCTCGCCGCCCTGTTGGTCTGCGCCGCTTTCCTGGTGATCGCCCTGATTGTGGGCCTCATCGGCTACTCCCGGTTCAAGAAGGCCATGCCGCTGCTCCCGGAGGAGACCATCCGCGGCCTGAAGTACGATCTCGGCATCGCCAAGGAAGGCTCCTCGTTCGACGCCGCCCTCCTGGACCCCAAGTCTCCGCAGGCCAAGGCCGCGAAGGCTGAAAAGGAAGCGGCCGCAGCCAAGGCCAAGGCCGAAAAGGAAGCCAAGAAGGCAGCCGAGCAGCCCGATCTGGGTCCGGCCCCGACCGAAGCCGATCTGCGCCGCCGCCTCGACCAGCGCCGCCAGCACCTCACCGGGGTCCGCGACGAGCTGGGCCAGGAACTGGACGTGAAGACGCAGGCCCAGGCACTCCTTGCCGCCACCCAGCACCGGCTCGGAGAAGGTAAAGAGCTCGTCGATGACAAGGTCTCCGGCTTCCGCGCCCAGGTCAAGGCCACCCAGGCGAAGGCACGCGACACCGCAGGCACCCCGGCCGGGGAGACCGGACCCGCGGCCGAACTCAGCAAGCGCTGGAAGCCGCTGGCCGCCCTCGCGGCGTCGTCGGCAGCCCTTGTGTTCCTGCTTCGCCGACTCCTCAAGGGCTAGGCGCTGCCCTGAACTCCGACACTAACTCGTTGCCGGCTGTGGGAAGGGGGAACAGATGAAGTTCATCGGCGCTGGCGCACGCCCCGGGCAGCCCGAGATCCACCACGACGCGGTCTTCACCCTTCCCAACCTGCTGACAGTGGTGCGCTTCCTCGGCGTGCCGCTGTTCATCTGGCTGGTGCTGGCCAAACAGGAGTACGGCATCGCAGCATTGGTCCTGGCCGTGATGGGCAGCACCGACTGGGTAGACGGGTACATCGCCCGTCGCTTCAACCAGATGTCCAAGCTCGGGCGCATCATGGACCCCATCGCGGACCGGTTGTCCCTGATCGCTGTGGCGGTCACGCTGGTGATCGCCGGCGTCGTCGAATGGTGGTACCTGACCGCTCTCCTGGTCCCGGACATGGTGCTGCTCGTCATCTCCCTCTTCTACTTCCACAGCCACCCGGATCTGCCCGTGAGCCGGATCGGCAAAATGCGGACGGGCCTGCTGCTGCTCGGCACGCCGCTGCTGGTGCTGTCCAAGCTGCCCATCCCCGGGACCGGCGCCTATTTCCTGGCGGCGTGGATCTGCCTTGGCCTCGGCCTGGTGGGGCACTGGATTGCGGCGTACAACTACTTTTGGGCGATCATCCGCAAGGGCCGGAGCCGCAAAGCCGGAGTCGCCGCGGGGGATTCCTCCGGTAACGCTGCCGGCGGGACCGACGACGGCGGTTTGCGCTGATGGTCTGGCTTGCGGTTGTGCTGGCGGTACTTGGCGCCTTTTTCCTGGCATTTGGTGCCCAGCGCCAGGGCAGCGCCGTCAAAGCCGACACCGGCGGCCTCGCCCTCAGCTCCCACGGTTTTTTCCGCCTGCTCCGTAACCCGCGCTGGGTCCTGGGCTTGTTGCTCCTGTGCACCGGAACGGCGATGAACGCCGTCGCCCTCGTGTCCGCACCGCTGACTGTGGTCCAGCCGATCGGGGCGATAGCCCTGGTCATCACCACCGTCATCAACGCCAAGGACCAGGGACTCAGCATGAACCGGGCCACAGTGGTGGCCATCAGCGCCTGTGTGACCGGCTCCGCCCTCTTTGTGGTGCTGGCCGTCAATGTCACGCAGGAAAACCACCACGTCAGCGCCACGGATGAACTCACCATCGTGCTCCTGCTCGCATTGGCTGTGGGCCTTTTCGGAACACTGGCCGTACTCTTCAAACACCGGATGAGCGCCTTCGTCTACATCCTCGGAGCCGGTGTGCTGTTCGGCTTCGTTGCCGTCCTGACGCGCATTATCGGCAAGCACCTGCTCGACCCCAACGGGCAGTTCCTGCTCAACGTCCAGTGGTACACCCTGGTGGCCATCCTCGCAGCCGGCGGCCTGGGATCCTGGTTTGTGCAGAGTGCCTACTCCGGCGGGCCGCCGGACCTGGTGATTGCGGGCCTGACCGTCATCGACCCGATCATCGGCATCGCGATCGGCATCGTGATCCTGGGCGAACTGCGCTCCGACGTCCACGCCGTGACGGCGATTGCCATGGGCGCGGCCGCTCTCCTTGCTATCGTGGGAGTGATCGCCCTTTCCCGGCACCACCCCGAGGTCACCAAGCGCAAGAAGGACGCGCGCAAGGCCGCGGGTCGGCTGTCCTAGGGGCGGCGCCACAGACTTCAGGCGCAGGCCCGGCGCCTGCACCGACGGCCAGCGGGCCTCACCAGCCCCGCTGACCGCCCCGTGACCACCAGGAGCCCTCCCCGTGACCATGCCCGTGAACGACCACCCCGACAAACCGCTGACCATCCTGATTGCGGCCGACACGTATCCGCCGGACGTCAACGGTGCCGCGCAGTTCGGCTACCGGCTGGCCAAGGGCATGACCGGCCGCGGGCACGACGTCCATGTCCTCGCCTGCCGCGCCAGCAAGGGAAAGAGCTACAGCGAGTTCCGCGACGAGGCCACCGTGCACCGCCTGCGCTCCCACTCCGTGCCGACCCACGAATACTTCCGGATCACGTTCCCATGGGAGATCAAGAAGGAAATCGGGCTGCTGTTTGACCGGATCCAGCCGGACGTAGTGCACATCCAGAGCCACTACATGATTGGCGAGCACGTCCTGTACGAGGCTGTCCGGCGCGGCATCCGCATTGTTGCGACCAACCACTTTATGCCGGAGAACCTGAACCCGTTCCTGCCCTTCCCGCAGTGGTTCAAGGACATCGTGGGCCGCGTCTCCTGGCGGGACATGGGCAAGGTGATGGGCCAGGCCGACGTCGTCACGACCCCGACGCCGCTCGCCGCCAAAGCCATGCACCAGCACGCCTTCCTCCGCAAGGTCCTGCCGCTGTCCAACGGAATCGATGCCGCGGCGTACGAGCTGCTGCCCGGCGAGGAGGCAACCAGGCACTCCAGCCCCACTGTCCTGTTCGTCGGCCGCCTCGCCGAAGAGAAGCACATCGACGTCCTGATCGATGCCGTATCCAAAACGCCGGCCAGCCTGGACGTCCACCTGGAGATTGTCGGCGGCGGCGAGGTGCGGCCCGCGCTCGAAGCGCAGGTTGACCGGCTCGGCCTGAAGGACCGGGTGAAGTTCCTCGGCCTGGCCAGCGATGAAGAGCTCCGCCGGGCCTACCTCAGCGCGGACCTGTTCTGCATGCCCGGCACAGCCGAACTGCAGTCCCTTGTCACCCTCGAGGCGATGTCCGCGTCCACCCCCGTGGTGCTGGCCGATGCCATGGCGCTTCCGCACCTGGTGCGCGACGGCGAGAACGGCTACCTCTTCACGCCGAACGACAGCGGCGACCTCGCCGCGAAGATCGAAAGCGTGCTGTCGCTGCCTGCGGACGAACAGGCGGCCATGGGCAAGGCGAGCCGCAGCATGGTGGAAAGCCACAGCCTCGGGCGCACGCTGCAGACCTTCGAAGACATCTACCGCGGGGCCAGCTACGACGACCTCGTCGTCTAGGCGAACGGCGGGGCGGCCCGACGCATCCGGGCGCTAGTGCCCGGGCCAGGCCGTCTACTATTGCTAGAGTGTTTTTGCCCGGATCACTCCGGCCCGCCACGGGTCCGGGGTCGCCGGGCCCACGGGGCTATAGCTCAGCTGGTTAGAGCGCGGGACTCATAATCCTAAGGTCCTCGGTTCAAGTCCGAGTAGCCCTACAACAATCCGGATGCACCGGACCCACCCCGGCCGGCGGGGCCGCAGCAGGCGCGCATGCGCAGGCTGCGGCCCTTTTTTGTGCCCCGAAACAGGCAGCCAGATACTTGCCAGCAGGTCCGAACCTGCGATATGTTACTGGTGAGTAACTTATCGCGGCGTGACGCCGTACCCTTTTGATCACTGCTGATCACGAGTGAAGGAACAACATGTCCAAAGCTGCAATCGACATCAACAACCTCCCCTACGCCGACGGCGACTTCTTCGCTTTCGAGCAGCTGCTCAGCGGCAAGGAGCAGGACCGGCTGGCGGAGGTGCGGGAGTTCATGGCCCGCGAAGTGAAGCCGATCGCCGTGGACTGCTGGAACCGCGGGGAATTCCCCATGGAGCTGATCCCTAAGCTGGCAGAGATCGACCTGGTCAGCCCGGTCCGCCGCCAGGGCTACTCCAACCTCTTCGCCGGCATCCTGCACGCCGAGGCCACCCGCGCCGACACCTCGATCGCGACCTTTATGGGCGTGCACGACGGGCTGTTCACCGGTTCCATCGAAGCCCTCGCCTCCCAGGAGCAGCAGGAGGCCTGGCTGCCGGATATCTACTCCCTGAAGAAGATCGGCGCCTTCGGCCTGACCGAACCTCTGGGTGGCTCCGACGTCGCCGGCGGCACCCGCACCACCGCCCGGCGGGAGGGCGACAGCTGGATCCTCAACGGCGCCAAACGCTGGATCGGGAACGCCACCTTCTCCGACTGGGTAGTCATCTACGCCCGGGACCTGGCCGACAGCCAGGTCAAGGGCTTCCTCGTGGACACCAAGACCGAGGGCTTCAGCGCCACGAAGATCGAAAACAAGATCTCGCTGCGCACCGTCCAGAACGCCGACATCACCCTCAGCAACGTTGTGGTCCCGGACTTCTTCAAACTGGCCAACGCCAACAGCTTCCGCGACACCAACAAGGTCCTCAAGGTCACCCGGCTGGCCGTAGCGTGGCAGGCCGTGGGCCAGCAGCTCGCCGCTTTCGACGTCGCCCGCCGCTACGCCGTCGAGCGCAGCCAGTTCGGCCGTCCGATCGCTTCCTTCCAGCTGGTCCAGCACCAGCTGGTGCAGATACTGGGCAACGCCGTCAGCTCGATGGGCATGATGGTCCGCCTCTCGCAGCTGGAGGACGCCGGCGAGGCAAAGGACGAACAGTCCGCCCTCGCCAAGGCGTTCACCACGGCCCGGATGCGCGAAAGCGTCGCCATCGGCCGCAGCCTGCTTGGCGGCAACGGGATCGTCACGGACTACGAGATGGCCAAGGTCTTCTCCGACGCCGAGGCGATCTACTCCTACGAGGGCACCCACGAGATCAACACCCTCGTCACCGGCCGGGCCATCACGGGCATTTCGGCCATCGTCTAGGCCCCGCCGGCCGGCGGCGATGCCCCGGCCTGACGCGGCACCACTGCGGCCCTTCATCCCGAGCCCCCCAGCCCGTCACCGGGTCGTACGGGCGGCAGCAGGATGGAGGGCCGCAGGTCCATCACGAAGGCCAGCGGGTTGACGTAGTCCTCCCCGCGCCGCACGCCCCAGTGGATGCACGGTGTACCGCCACAATGGCCGGGCAGTGAACGTCCCACCACCGCCCCGCGGACCACGGCCTCGCCTGGGTGAAGGTTGCTGGAAACGGGTTCGAAACTGCTCCGCAGCCCGCCGCCGTGGTCGATCGTGACCACCGGCCGGTCCACCACAAAACCGACGAAGCTGACCGTGCCCGAGGCCGGTGCGGTGACCGCGGCGCCGTCGGACGCCGCCTGCAGATCCACGCCCCGGTGCCCGCTCAGCCAGGGCCGGTCCGGCGGATCGAACGCCCGCAGCACCGCCGGCCTGGGGGCGAGGGGCCAGGTCCATCCTCCGGCGGGAACCGCGGTGCCTGCCAGTGCGGTGCCTGCCAGTGCGGGCGCCGCCGCCGGCGTCGCCAGGGCCAAAACGAGCAGCAGGGCTGCCGGAAATGCGGGTATCCTCATGCCGCCAGCCTGCCGCGGCCACGACCGGCCGGGAAGCCCGCGGCGGCGCTATGTGGATTCCCGTCGAGGCCCCTCCCGCAGCCCCCGGGAGAACCCCTTAACCGGTCCCTGGGTGGGGGTCCGCTGTAGTACACTTGGTGGAGCAGTTTGCTGTGCCCTCATGCCTTATGCCACTCCGAAGGTTCATTCCGATGATCCGTGCGCGTGGCCGGGCAGCACGTCTCATTCAGGAGTGCGGGAGCAGCGGCTGACTACGCGTATCCAGCCCTCCCTATCCGAAGCCCGGCTTCCGGGTGCGGAGGACTGCGCCTCTTACGGTCCGGCCTAGGCCTGGATGAGGGGTGCGGTGGATGCCAGGAGGAACACCCGCCTGGGTGTTGCTAATCAACCGTCAACTATTGGCAGGGTAAGAGGGTCCATGGGCTCTCTCATGAATGACCTGCCGGAAGGAGCGTCGGCATGCCCGTCGTAACTATGCGCCAGCTGCTTGACAGCGGCGTCCACTTTGGACACCAGACCCGTCGTTGGAACCCGAAGATGAAGCGTTTCATCTTCACGGAGCGCAACGGCATCTACATCATTGACCTTCAGCAGTCGCTGTCCTACATCGACCGTGCCTACGAGTTCGTAAAGGCCACCGTTGCACACGGCGGCACCGTTCTCTTCGTCGGCACCAAGAAGCAGGCACAGGAAGCTATTGCCGAGCAGGCCACCCGCGTCGGCCAGCCGTACGTCAACCAGCGTTGGCTCGGCGGCATGCTGACCAACTTCCAGACGGTTTCCAAGCGCATCCAGCGCATGAAGGAACTCGAAGAGATCGACTTCGACGACGTCGCCGGTTCCGCTTACACCAAGAAGGAACTGCTGCTTCTCCGCCGCGAGCTGACCAAGCTGGAAACCAACCTCGGTGGTATCCGCAACCTGACCAAGGCGCCGTCGCTCCTCTGGGTTGTCGACACCAAGAAGGAACACCTCGCCGTTGACGAGGCCAAGAAGCTGAACATCCCGGTTGTTGCCATCCTGGACACCAACTGCGATCCGGACGAAGTCGATTTCCCGATCCCGGGCAACGACGACGCCATCCGCTCCGTTAACCTGCTGACCCGCGTTGTCGCTGACGCCGTTGCTGAGGGCCTCATCGCCCGCAACCAGCGCGCCACCGGCACCACGGAAGCCCCGGAAGAGCCGCTGGCCGAGTGGGAGCGCGAGCTCCTCGAAGGCAGCAAGGCTGAAGAGGCTGCCGCTCCGGCCGCCGCGGAAGCTGCCGCTCCGGAAGCAACCGAGGCTGCCCCGGCCGCCGAAGCTGCTCCGGCCGCCGACGAAGCCAAGTAGTCAGACAAATAAATCAGGATCTCCCCGCGCGCTTCATGCAGTTGCCTGCAGCGCAAGGGGTACCGACAGGATGGCTGCTCACTGGGTGAGCAGCCGTCCTGTTGGTCCGTACACCACATAAATTTCTAGACAGAGGGGTTCACATGGCGAACTACACTGCCGCTGATATCAAGGCTCTGCGCGAGCGCACCGGCGCCGGCATGATGGATGTCAAGAAGGCTCTTGACGAAGCCAACGGTGATGCCGAGAAGGCCATCGAAATCATCCGCATCAAGGGCCTCAAGGGCGCAACCAAGCGCGAAGGCCGCTCCACCGCTGAAGGCCTGGTTGCCGCCAAGGTCAACGGCGGCGTCGGTGTGATGATCGAGGTCAACTGCGAGACCGACTTCGTCGCCAAGGCTGACAAGTTCATCCAGCTCGCCGACAAGGTGCTTGCTGTTGCTGTTGAGTCCGGCGCTGCCGACCTTGACACCCTGCTCGCCACCGAGGTCGACGGCAAGCCGCTGTCCGAGGTTGTCATCGAAGAAGGCGCAGTGCTGGGCGAGAAGGTTGTCGTCCGCCGCATCGCCCGCATCGAAGCCCCGACGGTCGACGCGTACCTGCACAAGACCTCCAAGGACCTCCCGGCCCAGGTTGGCGTGCTGTTCGCCGTTGACGGTGAAGGCGAAGCTGCTGCCACTGCCGCCCACGACGTCGCCGTGCACGTCGCTGCCATGGCTCCGAACTACCTGACCCGCGAGGACGTTCCGTCCGAGCTGGTCGAGTCCGAGCGCCGCATCGCCGAGGAAACCGCCAAGGCCGAGGGCAAGCCCGAGGCTGCGATGACCAAGATCGTGGAAGGCCGTGTGACGGGCTTCTACAAGGGCGAGGTCCTCGTTGACCAGGCATTCGCCAAGGATGCCAAGAAGTCTGTCGCCCAGGTCCTCGAAGAGGCCGGCGTCAAGGCAACCGGATTCACGCGTTTCCGCGTCGGTTCCTAAGTAAGACACGCTGAGGGGGTGGTCACTGCGGTGGCCACCCCTTTTGCATGCACCCGGGAACGCTGGCCCGGGGCGGAATGCAGCCTTTGGTCCCCGGCACGATAATCTTTTCAAAGCTCACCAACGGGAAGGCACCATGGAAACCGTCAACAATTCAGCCCAGCCTAAGAAGACCAGGCGCCGCGTGCTCCTGAAGCTGTCCGGCGAGGTTTTCGGCGGCGGCAAACTGGGCGTTGACCCGGACACTGTCCGCGGGGTCGCCAAGCAGATCGCGGCCGCCGTGCCCGACGTCGAGGTCGCTATCGTCGTCGGCGGCGGAAACTTCTTCCGCGGCGCCGAACTCTCGCAGAGCGGCATGGACCGCTCCCGCGCCGACTACATGGGCATGCTTGGCACCGTCATGAACTGCCTGGCCCTGCAGGACTTCCTGGAGCAGGCGGGCGTCGAGACCCGCGTCCAGAGCGCCATCACCATGGGACAGGTCGCGGAAGCCTACATCCCGCGCCGCGCCATCCGCCACATGGAGAAGGGCCGCGTTGTGATCTTCGGTGCCGGCGCCGGACTCCCGTACTTCTCCACCGACACCGTCGCCGCCCAGCGCGCCATGGAGGTGCACGCCGACGTCGTCCTGATGGCCAAGAGCGGGGTCGACGGCGTCTACACCGCCGACCCGAAGAAGGATCCCACCGCTGAGAAGCTGCACAGCCTCAGCTACGACGAGGCCCTCCGCCGCGACATCCGAGTGATGGACCAGACGGCGATGACCATGTGCAAGGACAACAACCTGACCATGGTGGTGTTCGGCATGGAGGGCGAAGGCAACGTGACCCGGGCCATCCGCGGCGAGGACCTGGGCACCGTAGTCACCCCCTAGCTGCGGCTAGGATGTTTTTTAGGACAGTTCCGCACCCCGGGCAATGGGGCGCGCACTATTTTCTGAGGAGAGACCGTGATCGAAGAAACCTTGCTCGAAGCCGGGGACAAGATGGACAAGGCGGTTGAGGTAGCCAAGGAAGACTTCGCCTCGATCCGCACCGGCCGCGCCACCCCGGGCCTGTACAACAAGGTCATGGTGGAGTACTACGGTTCGCCGACGCCGCTGCAGCAGCTGGCGTCGTTTGCCGTCCCGGATGCGCGCACCATCCTCATCACGCCGTTCGACAAGACCGCCCTGCGGGACATCGAACGCGCCCTGAGCGACTCCGAGGTCGGCGCCAACCCCTCCAACGACGGCAACGTCATCCGGATCACCATCCCGGAACTGACGAAGGAACGCCGCAAGGAATACGTCAAGATCGTCAAAGCCAAGGGCGAGGACGCCAAGGTCTCCATCCGCAATATCCGCCGCAAGGCCAAGGAAACCCTGGACAAGCTGGTCAAGGACGGCGAGGCAGGCGAGGACGAGGGCACCCGCGGCGAGAAGGAACTGGACGCCCTGACCAAGTCCCACGTCGACGGCATCGATGAGCTGCTCAAACGCAAGGAAGCCGAGCTGCTCGAAGTCTGATGGCGGACGAGGAACAGGCCCCCGGACCGCGTGTCCGGGTACGGGGGAAAGAGCGGAAAAATCCCACGCCCAAGGCCGGCCGGAACCTTCCGGCCGCCACGGCGGTGGGCCTCGCCATGCTCTTCGCCGTCCTGGGGGGCCTGCTCTTCCTGCCCCTGGCCTTTGTCCTGATCGTCACGGCCTTCGCAGTGTTCGGCGTCTGGGAAGTCTTCCGGGCCCTCGAAGCCTCCGGCACCCGGCTGCCGATCATCCCGGCCATGACAGGCACCATCGCCATGCCGCTCGCGGCCTACTTTGGCGGCCCTGAAAGCCTGATGTTCGCCATGCTGCTTAGCAGCGTGGCGGTGCTCCTGTGGCGCTCCCTGGAAGGTGCCGCCGGATCCGCCCGCAGCATCTTCGCCGGCGTCTTCACCATGGCCTGGGTGCCGTTCCTGATCAGCTTCGCCGTGCTGCCGCTGCATGCCTCCGGCGGAGTCACCCCGATCGGGCCCTGGCCCGGCGGCGTGGTCCCGATCGGAGCCTGGGAGATCGGGACACTGCTGCTGCTGGTGGTCTCCAACGACACCTTCGGCTACCTCGTGGGCGCCTCCCTCGGCAAACACCCGATGGCCCCGAAGATCAGCCCGAAGAAATCCTGGGAGGGCTTCGGCGGATCCATTGCCGGCGCCGTGGTGGTCGGCATCCTCGCCAGCATCTACGTCCTCGGTGAGCCCTGGTGGTTCGGTGCGGCCCTGGCCGTGGGAATGGTTGCCGCCGCAACGGCGGGTGACCTCGCCGAGTCCATGGTCAAACGCGAGCTTGGCATCAAGGACATGGGCAACATCCTGCCGGGCCACGGGGGAGTCATGGACCGGCTGGACTCCATCGTGTTCGCTTCACCGGTGGCCTTTATGATCTTCTCCGCCGGAGCCGGCGGCTAACACTCCCCTCCCCGCTCCCGGTGCCTAGAATGGTGCCGAGCAATCACGCCTGAACGTGGCGCAACCAGAGCCGAACGGCATCGAAGGAAACAACATTACAGTGGACATTCAACGGCAGATCCCGGCCTCCTTTGACCGCGTGCAGCGGAACCAGTACGGCTACAACGCCAAGCAGGTGGACCAGTTCCTGCAGCGCGCCCGGGTTTCGTTCGAATCGCCGCACGCCGCCGGACGCTCCATCAAAAGCGCTGACGTCCGCGCCGTCTCATTCGACCCCGTCAAGGGCGGCTACTCCGCGGCCGGCGTCGACGCGGCACTGGACCGCCTCGAGGACGCCATGGCGCGGCGGGAACGCGACGAGCTGATCGGGGAGCGCGGCGAGGACGCCTGGCTCCGCGAAATCGGCCGGCTCGCCGGACTGCTCCGCGGCCGGCTGCACCGTCCCGACGGCCAGCGCTTCCGCCGCCCGGCCAAGGGCAAGGTGCGCAGCTACAACACCACCGACGTCGACGATCTCTGCCACGAACTGATCGGCTACCTCGAAGAGGACCAGCCGCTGAGCGTCGACAACATCCGCCGCGCCGTCTTCCGCCCCGCCGTCGGCCGCGAAGGCTACGAGGAGAACCAGGTGGATGCGTTCCTCGACCGGGTGGTCGAGCTGATGGCCGCCATCGACTGACCCGTTCCCGCGCAGGCGCGCCGGCTAACGGGCCCAGCGGACTAGCGCCCGACTAGCCCGCGGCTAGCCCCCGGCGGAGCGCCCGGCGGACTAGCGTTCAGTGACGAGCGGCCGTTCCGGGGTATGCAGCCGGGTCATCAGCCGGGTGATGGTCCGCGGCACCCGGCCCTGGGTGGCGCGCGACACCAGCACCATCACCGCGAAGGCGGTCGGGACCGTCCAGGCGGCCGGCTGGGCCAGCCAGGACGGCGTCCCCGCGGCGCCCAGCACGGCGCCCGCGATCATGGCGCCGCCGCAGGCGGCCGCCCCCGTCAGCATCCCGGCGATCGCCCCGGCGTCGGTCAGGCCGCGCCACCAGATGCCCAGGAGCAACACCGGGCAGATGGTGGAGGCCGTAAAAGCGAAGACCAGGCCCACACTGCCGGCCAGCGCCGTGGAGTCCGTCATACTGGCGATCCCGAGCGGAACCACGGCCGAGATCAGCGCCGCGAGCCGGAAGCCCCGCACACTGCCGCCGAGCACGTCCTGGCTGATGACGCCGGCCAGGGACACCACCAGCCCCGACGTGGTGGACAGGAACGCCGCGAAGGCCCCCGCCACGACGAGGGCCGACAGCAGGTCCCCGGCCGGCCCCCCGATCATCCGCCCCGGGAGCAGGAGCACCAGGGCATCGGCCTGGCCGCTCTTGGCCAGGCCGGGCGCGAAGACCCGGCCGATCAGGCCGTAGGCCGTCGGGAAAAGGTAAAACACCGAGAGCAGGCCCAGGACAATCAGGGTGGTCCGGCGGGCGGACTGCCCGTCGGGATTGGTGTAAAAGCGCACCAGCACGTGGGGGAGCCCCAGCGTCCCGAAGAGCAGGGCCACCAGCAGGGAGATGTTCTGGTACGGCCCGGCGGCGGCCAGCGCCGTCGGATTCACGGCGGGCTCCGCGGCGGCGGGTGAGCCCGTGCCGGCCAGGACGAACAGGATAAAGAGGACCGGGACGGCCAGCGCGGTCAGTTTCAGCCAGTACTGGAAGGCCTGGACGAAGGTGATGGACCGCATCCCGCCGGCCACCACCGTCACGCAGACGACGGCGACGACGGCCACCTGACCCACCCACGCGGGCAGCCCGGTGGTGATCCGGATGGCCAGGGCGGCGCCGTGGAGTTGCGGGACGATGTAGAGCCAGCCGACCAGCACCACCACCAGGCTCGTGACCCGGCGCACCGCCCTGGAATCCAGCCGGGCCTCGGTGAAATCAGGGATCGTGTAGGCCCCGGAACGCCGCAGCGGGGCGGCCACGAACAACAGGAGCATCAGATAGCCGGCCGTGTACCCCACCGGGAACCATAACGCGTCCGTGCCCGAGAGCAGGATGAGTCCGGCGACGCCGAGGAAACTCGCGGCGGAAAGGTATTCGCCGCCGATCGCCGAGGCGTTCCACCACGGCCGCACGGTGCGGGAGGCGACGTAGAAATCCCCGGTGGTCCGGGAGATCCGCAGGCCGTAGAAACCGATCATGGCGGTGGCCAGCGACACGGCGGCAAACGCGGCAATGCCCACGACCGGGTTCACCGGCCGCTCACCTGTCCCCGGCCAGGTCGCGGTAGCGTGCCTCGTTCCGCGCCGCCGTGCGGACATACAGCCAGGCGCTCAGGCCGATGACCGGGTAGATTCCCGCACCCAAAAGGACCCAGTCGAACGGCAGCCCTGCGATGCGCAGCTCCGCCAGGCCCGGCACCAGCGCCAGCATCAGGGCGAACGCGACGAGGATCAGCAGGAAGCCGGCGGCCACCACGATGCCCAGCCGTAGCTGCGAGCGGATGAGGGACCGGATGAAGACCTGCCCGGCGTCGGATTCCTCGGCGGCCTCCCGGGTGTCCGCGGCCGTCCGRCCGGCGAAGTCCGTCCTGGCGGCGCCGGCATCGGGGCTGCCCGCGGCCAGGCTTCCCGGGTTCAGGCTTCGGGGTGCGGTGACACGGACCCGGGTCATGCCTGCGGCCGGATCCGGGTCGCCTCAAGCTTCTCCCGGACCGGGGGCAGGTGCCGGCGGCTGATGGGCAGCTCCGCGCCGGTGACCGTGACGCTGGGCCGGGCCGCTGCAAGCTTCATGTGGCTGACGTGGTTCAGGGCGATCAGGTAGGACCGGTGGATCCGGAGGAACCCGGCGTCGGACCACTGCTGCTCCAGGTCCGCCAGCGGCACCCGGATCAGGTAGCTGGCGTCGGCGGTGTGCAGCCGGGCGTAGTCGCCCTGCGCCTGGACGTAGGTGACGTCGTCGCGGCGGATCATCTTGGTGGTCCCGCCCAGATCAACGGTGATCATCTCCGGAACCGGCGCCCCCTCACGGAGCAGTTCGCTGATCCGGCCGACCGACTTGGCCAGCCGCTCGGCCCGGACCGGTTTGAGCAGGTAATCGACCGCTGCCAGTTCGAAAGCTTCGAGCGCGCACTCCTCGTCGGCAGTGACGAAGACGACGGCGGGCGGCTTGGCCGAGCGGGAGATGACCCGGGCGATGTCCAGCCCGGAGAGCGCCGGCATATGGATGTCCAGGAAGACGGCGTCGACGTCTTCGGATTCGAGGGCGCGCAGCGCCTCGGCGCCGGAGGACGCCCGGTGGATGGCCCCGATCCGCTCGTCCCGGCCCAGCAGGAAGGCCAGTTCCTCGACGGCGGGCAGCTCGTCGTCGGCGACGAGGACGTTAATCATGGTTCTAGGGTACTGCCGGGTTCACGCGTCGTGGCGCGGCTGGGATTTGGGCACGCGCATGGTGATCAGCGTGCCCTCGCCCGGCGCCGTCTCAATCACCAGGCCGGTATCCTCGCCGTACACCTGCCGCAGCCGGGCATCGACGTTGCGCAGGCCCACGTGGTCGCCGTCGGTGTGTCCGGCCAGGACGGCCCGCAGGTTCTCCGGGTCCATGCCGACGCCGTCGTCCTCGATGGTGACCTCCGCGAAGGCGCCCGAGTCGTTGGCGGTGATGGTGATGTGGCCCGGGCCTTCCTTGGCTTCGAGCCCGTGGCGGACGGCGTTTTCCACCAGCGGCTGCAGGCTCAGGAACGGGATCACGGTACTGAGCACTTCCGGGGCGATCCGCAGGCTGACCTGCACCCGGTCGCCGAAACGGGCGCGCTCCAGGAGCAAGTACCGGTCGATGCAGCGCAGTTCCTCGGCCAGGGTGGTGAAGTCACCGTGCCGCCGGAACGAGTAGCGGGTGAAATCCGCGAACTCCACCACCAGTTCGCGGGCGCGGACCGGGTCCGTATTGATAAAGGACGCGATTGCGTTCAGTGAGTTGTAGATGAAATGCGGGCTGATCTGGGCCCGGAGCGCCCGGACCTCGGCCTCCATCAGCAGCGTCCGGGACGCGTCCAGTTCCGCCAGCTCCACCTGCGTGGCCACCCAGTCCGCCACCTCGCCGGTGGCGCGGACCAGCCCAGCTCCGGCGGCCGGCGCGAACGCGGCCACCACGCCCGCCACCCGGGTGCCGGCCTTGATCGGCGCGATCACGACCGCGCGTTCCGCCCCCGCAGCCAGCGGCGCCCGGGACCCGCCGTTGGCCAGCAACTGCAGCTCCCCGGCCGGGATCACCGCCGTGTGTCCGCCCTCCAGCACCTTGGCGGCGAGGCCCATCAGGGCCGGCTTGAGTTCTTCGCCTCCGCCGTCCCAGGCCAGGACGCCGGTGGTGTCGGTGATCGCCAGGGCATCGCAGCCCAGCAGGCTCCGGAGCTGGCGGCTCGCCTTGGCGGCGCCGGCCGGGTTCAGCCCGGTGCGCAGGTGCTGGCCGGCCCGGGACGCGGCGTGCAGCGTCTTGTAGGTAGCCCGCTCGGCGTCCGTGCCCAGCTCCCGGAAGGAACGCAGGACCTTGAGTCCCACGGCGACGACGACGGCGATCGCCAGCGCGATCACGGCGATCGCCGCGGCGGAGAGGAGGGGAGAGTCCGGCATGCTGCCAGCGTAGCGCGGCGGGTGCGGACAGGCGGCGGAGGCTGCGCGGACGGGCACGGTGCGCCGTTGGGCGCAGCGTGGCGACCGTTGAGCGACAGTAAACACGGCGGTGCTGGAATGTAACACGCGTCACGGTGCACAGTGATTGCAGTCACACAAGGCCGGACGTCTGTTTCCCGGAACCCGGGTAACCGGTTGTGGCTCGCCAGTCTCAATGAGGAGGAACGATGGGTCACGAAGCCCAAGAAACGGACGCACCGGCGTTCGTGGACTTTAAGGAAGTCCAATCGACGGAGCGGTTCCAGGAACTGCGCAAACGTCACCGCAGCTTTGTCTTTCCGATGGCCATCGCATTCCTGCTGTGGTACTTCGCCTACGTCCTGCTGGCCGACTACGCCGTGGGCTTTATGTCCACGAAGGTTTGGGGGAACATCAACATCGGCCTGATCCTGGGCCTGCTGCAGTTCGTGTCGACGTTCGCCATCACCGGCTGGTACGTCAGCTACTCCAACCGGAAGCTGGACCCCATCGCCTCCGAGATCCGGCATGAGATCGAGGGCCACGAATTCGACAAGCACGGCAACCCAGTGAGCGGAACGGCACAATGACACTTATGGTCCCCGCGGTCAACGTCGCCGCGCTCAAAGACACCACCCTCCTGAACATGGGCATCTTTGCCGTGTTCGTCGCGGTCACCATGGTGATCGTGTTCCGCGCCAGCCGCAACAACAAGACGGCGGCCGACTACTACGCCGCCGGCCGTTCCTTCACGGGCTCCCAGAACGGCACCGCAATTGCCGGCGACTACCTCTCGGCGGCGTCCTTCCTGGGCATCACCGGCGCCATCGCCATCAACGGCTATGACGGCTTTATGTACTCGATCGGCTTCCTGGTCGCCTGGCTGGTGGCCCTGCTGCTGGTGGCCGAACTGCTCCGCAACACCGGCAAGTTCACCATGGCCGATGTGCTGTCCTTCCGGCTCCGGCAGCGACCGGTCCGCATCGCCGCCGCCATCTCCACGCTGGCCGTGTGCTTCTTCTACCTGCTGGCCCAGATGGCCGGTGCCGGCAGCCTGATCTCCCTGCTGCTGGGCATCAGCGACTGGGGCGGACAGGCGCTGGTGATCATCGTCGTCGGCGCCCTGATGATCATGTACGTCCTGATCGGCGGCATGAAGGGCACCACCTGGGTCCAGATCATCAAGGCCATGCTCCTGATTGCCGGCGCGGCCGTAATGACCTTCTGGGTCCTGGCGATCTACGGCTTCAACCTCTCCGACCTCCTCGGCGGCGCGGCGGAAACGGCCAAGAACCCGGCCGTCCTCAACCCGGGCCTGCAGTACGGCAAGTCGGATACGTCCAAGCTGGACTTTATGTCCCTGGGCCTGGCCCTCGTGCTGGGCACCGCCGCCCTGCCGCACGTGCTGATGCGCTTCTACACGGTCCCGACCGCCAAGGAAGCCCGCAAGTCCGTGGTCTGGTCCATCTGGCTGATCGGGCTGTTCTACCTGTTCACGCTGGTGCTGGGCTACGGTGCCGCGGCCCTCGTCGGGGCGGACACGATCAAGAGCGCTCCGGGCGGGGTCAACTCCGCGGCTCCGCTGCTGGCCTTCCACCTCGGCGGCCCGCTGCTGCTCGGCTTCATCTCGGCGGTGGCCTTTGCCACGATCCTGGCCGTGGTGGCCGGGCTGACCATTACCGCCGCGGCGTCGTTTGCGCACGACATCTACGCCAACGTCCTGGCCAAGGGCAAGGCCGATCCGGAAACCGAGGTCCGGGTGGCCCGGCGCACGGTGATTGTGATCGGCATCCTGGCTATCGCCGGCGGTATCTTCGCCAACGGACAGAATGTCGCGTTCCTGGTTGCGCTCGCGTTCGCCGTGGCGGCCTCGGCCAACCTGCCCACCATCATCTACTCGCTGTTCTGGCGCAGGTTCACCACGCAGGGCGCGATCTGGAGCATGTACGGCGGCCTCGGCTCGGCCATCATCCTCATCGCACTTTCCCCGGTGGTGTCCGGTGCCAAAACCTCCATGATCCAGGGTGCCAACTTCGCGATCTTCCCGCTGAGCAACCCCGGTATCGTCTCCATCCCGCTCGCGTTCTTCCTGGGCTGGCTCGGCACGGTGCTGGACAAGCGGCGTGAAGACACCACCAAGCAGGCCGAGATGGAAGTCCGCTCCCTGACCGGGGTGGGCGCAGAAAAGGCCAGCAACCACTAACCCGGGGCCGGACCGCAACCAACACAGCGGAACCAGTAAGGCGGAGCTCCCGTGCAGTGTGCACGGGGGCTCCGCCTTTGCGTGTTCGGGCCGGAAGCCGTAGCCGGAAACCGGTGCCGGTTGCGGGGGCGCCGCGGTCTCAGGTGTCCGCGGGCTCAGGTGTCCGCGGAACCGCGTTCCAGCAGAGGCTGGATCCGGAACGGGATCAGTTCGCCCATGGCCAGGGCCGTGTCGGTACGGTCCACGCCCACGCAGGCCAGGATTTTGCCGTTGATCCGGAACAGGTCCTCGGCGTCCAGGGCCACCACCCGGAGCAGCAGGTCAGCCGACCCGGTCAGGCCGTACCCCTCGAGGATCTCCGGGATCCCGGCCAGTTCCACCGCCAACTGGCCCAGCTTCTGCTGCTGGACATGGACGGAGATGAACGCCATCAGGGGATAGCCCAGCGCGGCCGGATTAATCCGGCGCTCAAAGGAGAGGAAGACGTGCTTCTTCTCCAGCTGGGCCATCCGGGCCTGCACGGTATTCCGGGACAAACCCAGCTTCTGGGCGAGTGCTACGACGGTGCGGCGGGGATCCAACGCCATGGCTGAAAGCAGGCGGGTGTCGGTGCCATCCAAAGCTTGCATAATGCGCAACGTTAGCACGGTCACGAAACCCCCGGCAGGGCATAATGCTCAACTTTTTCGAAGGTGGTTGTACCCAATGGCTCTTGTGAGTAGGGTCACAATTATCCGGGGCAACGGCGCCCGGGTGGCCGTCGCGCGTAGGAACCACAAGTTCCGCGGGCAGGGTCAGACGACGTCAGAAGGTTGCGGACAAACTGTGTTTACCGACGACGCGGGCAAGGGCGGCATTGCCGCCGGCGGCCCCGGGAACAGTGCAGAATCAAACAGGCGCTCGGGCGGCGATCTCGTCCAGCTCATCACCCCGGGGGGTGAACGTGTAAGCCATCCTGAGTTCGACTCCTGGGTGCAGGACGTCAGCGACGAGCAACTCGCCTCGCTCTACCAGGACATGGTGGCCATCCGCCGGATCGACGCCGAGGCCACCGCCCTGCAGCGCCAGGGTGAGCTTGCCCTCTGGCCGCCGCTGCTGGGCCAGGAAGCGTCGCAGATCGGCTCGGCCCGTGCCCTCCGCGACGACGACTTCGTCTTCCCCAGCTACCGCGACAACGGCGTCGCCTACTGCCGCGGCGTCCAGCCGGCAGACATCGTCAAGGCCTGGCGCGGCAACGCCCTCGCCGGCTGGGATCCGTACACCGTCAACGTGGCGACCCAGCAAATCATCATTGGCGCCCAGTCCCTGCACGCCACCGGATACGCCATGGGGATCCAGAACGACGGCGCCGACTCGGTGGCCGTAGCGTACTTCGGCGACGGCGCCACCAGCGAAGGCGACGTCAACGAGGCCATGGTGTTCGCGGCCAGTTTCCAGGCCCCCGTGGTGTTCTTCTGCCAGAACAACCACTGGGCCATTTCCGAGCCCGTGATGCTCCAGTCCCACATCCAGATCGCGGACCGCGCCTCCGGCTTCGGCATCCCGAGCATGCGGGTGGACGGCAACGACGTCCTCGCCGTGATGGCGGCCACCCGGATCGCCATCGACCGGGCCCGCCGCGGCGGCGGCCCCACCTTCATCGAAGCCGTCACCTACCGGATGGGACCGCACACGACGGCGGACGACCCCACCCGCTACCGGGACGCCAACGAGCTTGAGGACTGGGCCGCCAAGGACCCGATCGCCCGGCTCAAGGCCCTCCTCGAACGCAAGGGACTCCTGACGGCGGAACTGGAAACCGCCGTCGCCGCTACGGCGGACGCCGTGGCCAAGGAACTGCGCTCCGGCACCATCAACATGCCGGAGCCGCAGCCCCTCGACATCTTCAAGCACGTCTACAGCACGCCCAACTCCTGGCTGGACCGCCAGCAGGACCACTACACCCGTTACCTGGCTTCCTTCGGCGATCCCGCAGAAGCCGCCTCCGAAGAAGGTGCACGCTGATGACCCAGATGACCTTTGCCCGCGCCATTAATTCCGGCCTGCGCAAATCCCTCGAAAACGATCCCAAGGTGATCCTCATGGGTGAGGACATCGGGGCCCTGGGCGGCGTCTTCCGCATCACCGACGGACTGCAAAAAGACTTCGGCAAACACCGCGTTGTGGATACCCCGCTGGCCGAATCCGGCATCCTCGGCACCGCCGTCGGCCTCGCGTACCGCGGCTACCGCCCTGTGGTGGAGATCCAGTTCGACGGCTTCATCTACCCGGCCTTCGACCAGATCGTCAGCCAGGTCGCCAAGATGCACTACCGCACCCAGGGCGCCGTGAAGATGCCCATCACCATCCGGGTGCCCTTCGGCGGCGGGATCGGTTCGCCCGAGCACCACTCCGAGTCGCCCGAGGCCTACTTCACCCACACCTCCGGCCTGCGCGTGGTCAGCGTGTCCAACCCGCAGGACGCCCACACCATGATCCAGCAGGCCATCGCCTCGGACGATCCCGTGCTCTATTTCGAACCCAAGCGCCGCTACCACGACAAGGGCGAGGTGGATGAGTCCCTCGACCTCTCCGCGGCCCTGTCCATGGAGAAGGCACGTGTGGTCACGGAAGGCACCGACGTGACCCTGGTTGCGTACGGTCCGCTGGTGAAGACCGCCCGCGACGCTGCCCTCGCGGCCGCCGACGAGGGTGTCTCCGTCGAAGTGATCGACCTGCGCTCGCTGGCCCCGCTGGACTTCGCGACCCTGGAAGCATCCGTGCGGAAGACCGGCCGGCTCGTTATTACCCACGAGGCCAGCCAGTCCGGCGGCCTCGGCGCCGAGGTGGCCGCCAGCATCACCGAACGCTGCTTCTACCACCTCGAAGCCGCCCCCGTCCGGGTCACCGGCTTCGACGTGCCGTACCCCTACTCAAAGCTCGAAATGCACCACCTGCCGGGCCTGGACAGGATCCTCGACGGCGTCGACCGGGCCCTGGGCCGCCCCAACTCCCTTAGCGGGCTGGAAGGATGACCGCCACCATGATCAAGGAATTCCGGCTCCCGGACCTCGGCGAAGGCCTGACGGAATCAGAAATCGTCGCGTGGAAGGTCGGTGTGGGGGATACCGTCACGCTCAACCAGATCATCGCCGAGGTTGAAACCGCCAAGGCCGTCGTCGAACTGCCCTCGCCGTTCGCCGGCGTCGTGACCGCGCTGCACGAGCAGCCCGGCACCGTCGTGGAGGTCGGCAAGCCGATTGTCTCCTTCGAGATTGAGGGCGACGACGGCGACGCCGGCGCGGCCCCCGCCAAGCGCGAGCCGAACCTCGTCGGCTACGGTGCCGTGCTGGAGGGCTCGGGCCGCCCCGCCCGCCGTGCCCGCACCTTCGCCGCCGCGGCACCGGCGGCCTCCGCTGTGGCCGAGGCTCCGGCGCCGGCTGCTGCGGAACCCGGCGCAACCCCCCAGGCGGAGGCCGCGGCCGAAGCCCAGCCCGCCGCCCACACTGACTCCGCCGGGGAGCGTCCGCGCTCCACCCCGCCGGTGCGCAAACTGGCCAAGGACCTCGGCGTTGACCTCGGCGCCGTCACCGGGACCGGAGAGCGGGGCCTGATCACCCGCGACGACGTGCGGAACTTTGTAGGTGGAGGCGACCTCCCGGTGGCGCCCCAGGACCTGGCCGGCAGCCAGGCCGGCGCCCCGGCCCAGGGCGCCCGCGAAACCCGGACGCCCATCAAGGGGGTCCGGAAGTTCACCGCGGCCGCTATGGTCTCCAGCGCCTTCACCGCACCGCACGTGACCGAATTCCTGACCCTCGACGTCACACCCACCATGGAGCTGCTGGCGCGGCTGAAGGCCAGCCGCACGTTCGCCGGTTACAAGCTGACGCCGCTGACCCTGGTGTCCAAGGCGGTGCTGATCGCGCTGCGCAACCACCCGACGCTCAACGCACGGTGGGACGAGGCCAACCAGGAGATTGTGCAGTTCAACTACGTCAACCTCGGTATTGCGGCCGCGACGCCCCGCGGCCTGACCGTGCCGAACATCAAGGACGCGGACCAGATGTCGCTGCTGCAGCTCTCCACGGCGCTGACCGAGCTGACCGACACGGCCCGGGCCGGGAAAACCGCCCCCGCGGACCTTGGTGGCGGCACCATCTCCATCACGAACATCGGTGTTTTCGGCATTGACGCGGGAACGCCCATCCTCAACCCGGGCGAGGCAGCCATCCTGGCCCTTGGCGCGGTGCGGAAGATGCCGTGGGAGTACCAGGACCAGGTGGCGCTGCGGCAGGTTATGACCTTGAGCCTGTCCTTCGACCACCGGCTGGTCGACGGCGAGCAGGGTTCCCGGTTCCTCCAGGACCTCGGCGCCATCCTTGCTGACCCCGGTATGGCCTTGGCGATGGTCTAGGGATTCCGGACCCTTGGTATGTCGGGGCGCCTTTGTGGGGGCGTCAGCCGGCGGGAGGCGTGGGTGGGGCCGTCAACGCGGCCAGCGCCATGCTCTCAAGCAGGGGCCGCGCACGCTTGAGGGCCATCCGCCGCCCGTGGTTGCGGACCGAGTGCGGTGTGGAGTTGATCAGGCCGAACGTGGCGTGCGCGCGCATCCGCAGTTCGGCGGGATCCGTGTCCGGGTGCAGCCCGGCCAGGACGTCCACCCAGAGCTCGACGTAGTTGCGCTGCAGGGTGCGGACCTCGGCCTCGTCGGCGTCGTCGAGGTTGCTGAAGTCCTGGTCCTGGACCCGGATGACGTCGGAGTTGCTCAGGGCGAAGTCGACGTGGAATTCGACCAGGCCGGCCAAGGCCGCGGCCGGTCCGCCGGAGCCAGCAACCACAGTCCGGCCGCCGTCCAAGAGGTCCTGGCTGACGCTAAGCAGGAGCGCGCCGAGGACGGCCTGCTTGCCGGCGAAGTGGCGGTAGACGGCGGGACCGCTGACTCCCGCTGCAGCGCCAAGGTCCTCGAGCGAAACACGGTTGAAGCCGTCGGCGGCGAACAGGGCGGCAGCCGCGGTCAGGAGGGCCTTCCGGCGGTTCTCCTTGGCCTGGCTTCGCTGGGTTGTCTGGCTGGACTCAGTCACCGGCGCGTCCCTCTCGACTGCTCTGGATAAAAGGGGTGTTGGTTGAAGCTGTCCTGTGTTGGACATCACAGTTAATAGAGACTAACCTAAAACTCAGTTATGCGTTACTAACCGAAATAGCCGGAGGGTCCGTACTGCGGGCGCCGGCGCCGTGGCCGAGGGACGGAAGCAGTCGATGGAGACAATCGCCAGCCAGGTGGACCCGGGCAGCCCGGACTTCGCCGCGAACCGCGAGGCGCAGCTCGGGCTGGCCCGGGAGCTGAAGGAACGCCTCGCCGTCGCCGCGCTCGGCGGTCCGGAAAAGTCCCGCGAACGCCATGTGGCCCGCGGCAAACTGCTGCCCCGCGAACGGATCGACCAGCTGCTTGACGACGGCAGCCCCTTCCTGGAAATCGCGCCGCTCGCCGCGGACGGTATGTACGAAGGCGACTCGCCGGGTGCCGGCGTGATTGCCGGCATCGGCCTGGTCCACGGCCGCCAGGTCCTGGTGATCTCCAACGACGCCACGGTCAAGGGCGGCACCTACTACCCGATGACCGTGAAGAAACACCTCCGGGCGCAGGAAATTGCCCTGGAGAACCGGCTGCCCTGCATCTACCTCGTGGATTCCGGCGGAGCGTTCCTGCCCAAGCAGGACGAGGTCTTCCCGGACAAGGAGCACTTCGGCCGGATCTTCTTCAACCAGGCCAAGATGTCCGCAGCCAAGATCCCGCAGATCGCCTCTGTGATGGGATCCTGCACGGCCGGCGGGGCCTACGTTCCCGCGATGAGCGATGAGACAGTGATTGTCCGCAACCAAGGCACCATCTTCCTCGGCGGCCCGCCTCTGGTGAAGGCCGCCATCGGCGAGATCGTTACCGCCGAGGAGCTTGGCGGCGGCGACGTGCACTCGAAGATCTCCGGCGTGACGGACCACCTCGCCGAGAACGATGAGCATGCCCTGCAGATCGTCCGGGATATCGTCTCCACCCTGCCGAAGCCTGCCGCACCGGTTTGGGACGTGGACACCGCCGTCGAACCCCTGGCCGATCCGGACGAGCTGTACGGGGCGGTCCCCACCGACGTCAACGCCCAGTACGACGTCCGCGAGGTCATCGCCCGGCTGGTGGACGGCAGCCGCTTCCATGAGTTCAAAAAGAACTACGGCACCACTCTCGTGACCGGCTTCGCGAAGCTGCACGGCCACCCGGTAGGGATCGTGGCGAACAACGGTGTGCTGTTCAGCGAATCCTCGCTCAAGGGCGCGCACTTCATCGAACTCTGCGACCAGCGCGGCATCCCGCTGATTTTCCTGCAGAACCTCTCCGGCTTTATGGTCGGCAAGGACTACGAACAGGGCGGCATCGCCAAAAACGGCGCCAAGATGGTCACCGCCGTCGCCACCGCCCGCGTACCCAAGCTGACCGTCGTCATCGGCGGGTCCTTCGGGGCCGGCAACTACTCGATGTGCGGGCGGGCATACTCGCCGCGCTTCCTGTGGATGTGGCCGGCATCGCGGATCTCCGTCATGGGCGGCAACCAGGCCTCCAGCGTGCTGGCCACCGTCAAGCGGGACCAGTACGAGGCCCGCGGCGAGGAGTGGTCGGCCGCGGACGAGGAAGCGTTCAAGGCGCCCATCAAGGCCCAGTACGAGGACCAGGGCAGTCCGTACTATTCCACCGCCCGCCTGTGGGACGACGGCGTGATTGACCCCGCGGACACCCGCACCGTCCTGGGACTGGCGCTCGACGTCGTTTCCCGCACCCCGCTGCCGGAGACCTCCTTCGGCCTGTTCCGGATGTGAGCCAGCAATGACCCTTTCAACACCCAACGGGCCGCTGTTCGGCACGGTCCTTGTCGCCAACCGCGGCGAGATCGCCTGCCGTGTGATCCGTACCCTGCGCGCCCTCGGCATCCGTTCGGTGGCTGTCTATTCCGACGCCGACGCCGGCGCCCGCCACGTGCAGGAGGCCGACGTCGCCGTCAGGATCGGGCCGGCAGCCGCCGCCGAAAGCTACCTCAAGATCGAGGCCATCATCCAGGCCTGCCGCGAGACCGGCGCCGAGGCCGTGCACCCCGGCTACGGCTTCCTGAGCGAGAACGTCGACTTCGCCCGCGCCCTGGAACAGGCCGGCATCACCTTTATCGGCCCCGGCGTCGAATCCCTGAATGTTATGGGCGACAAGATCCGCTCCAAAAACCACGTCACCGGCTACGGCGTGCCCGTAGTCCCGGGCATCGCCGAGCCGGGGATGAGCGACGAACAGCTGATCGAGGCCGCCTCCGGCGTCGGCTACCCGCTGCTGATCAAGCCTTCCGCGGGCGGCGGAGGGAAGGGCATGCACGTCGTTGAACGTGCGGAAGACCTGGCGGCCACCCTCGCCACGGCCCGCAGGGTCGCGGCCAGCGCCTTCGGCGACGACACCCTGTTCCTGGAGCGTCTCGTCACCACCCCGCGGCACATCGAGGTGCAGGTCCTCGCGGACAACCACGGGAACGTCATCCACCTGGGGGAGCGCGAGTGCTCCCTGCAGCGCCGGCACCAGAAGGTCATCGAGGAGGCGCCGTCCCCGCTGCTGCAAGCCCTGCCCGATGGCGCCGCGATCCGGGCCCGCCTGGGCGAGGCCGCGTGCAACGCGGCCCGCAGCGTCAACTACTCGGGTGCGGGGACCGTGGAGTTCCTGGTCTCCGACAACGCCCCGGACGAGTTCTTTTTTATGGAGATGAACACCCGGCTGCAGGTGGAGCACCCGGTCACCGAGA
The DNA here is from genome assembly GCF_056397605.1 of Arthrobacter sp. 05L44. NCBI lineage: Bacteria > Bacillati > Actinomycetota > Actinomycetes > Micrococcales > Micrococcaceae > Arthrobacter > Arthrobacter sp. 05L44. The sequence continues at coordinate 79,039 of NZ_JBFTNS010000008.1, forward strand.
TGGTCACCGGCGTGGACCTGGTCGAATGGCAGGTCCGGATCGCCGCGGGGGAGGAACTCACCGTGCGGCAGGAGGACGTCGTACTCACCGGGCACTCGGTGGAAGCCCGAGTCTACGCCGAGGTGCCGGAGAAGAACTTCCTGCCGTCCATCGGGCAGGTTGTGCTGTTGGACGAGATGCCCGGTCCCGCGAATGGCAGGGTCCGTGTCGATTCAGCCCTGCTGGAGGGCCTCCAAATCTCCAGCAGCTACGACCCGATGATCGCCAAGGTTATCGCGTGGGGCGAGGACAGGGCGGAGGCTTTGGACACCCTCGACCAGGCGCTCGCCGGCTACACCGCGCTGGGGATCGACACCAACGTCGAATACCTGCGGCTGCTGATCAACGATGCCGACGTCCGAGCCGGCCGCCTCGACACCGGCCTGATCGAACGCAAGATGCCGGACTTCAACTTCCGGCGGGCGGGCGACTTTGAGTTGGCCACTGCAGCCGTCTTCGCTGCTGCCATGCACGAGCATGAGACGCAGGACGCTGGGGCGGGTCCCTGGCATCGCGGCAACGGATGGCGGCTCGGTGTCGCTGCACCGCGCCGGATCAGTCTCGGAACACCTGACGGCGGAATTGCCACAGTGGAGGTGTCTGGCTCGGTAGGGCACGGGACAGCCATGGTCAGCGTCAATGGCGGCCCGCGACGTCCGGCGTCATTTCGGTCCACCAAGCGAGGCGCCACGGAGTTGACCTTGGGCGACGAATCGCGCAGTTTCGCGCTGGCGCCGGTACACCGGGGGCCAGTCCTACCGGGTCCCGGCAATCCGATGCCAACCGAAATCTTCCTCGGTAACGACGGCTGGTCCTGCCACTTCGAAGTCCTGACCCGCGAGACCCGGCTCGCCCGGGTGCTGGCCGCCGTCGAACGCGAGGAAGGCGCCGCGGACCCGGCGGTGCGCTCGCCGATGCCCGGCACCGTGGTCTCCGTGTCCGTCAGTGACGGCGACGCCGTCACCGCCGGCCAGGTCCTGCTCTCGGTGGAAGCCATGAAGATGGAACACCAGCTCACCGCGCCCCTCGACGGCACCGTCCACATCAGCGCCGCCACCGGCGACCTCGTCAAAGCCGACCAGGTCCTCGCCACCATCCATCCGCACGAACCCTCGGCCGCGGAGGACGCGGCCGAGGAGTCCGTCGTCGCCGTCGGCGCGGCGGACTAGCAGCCACAGCGTCAGCCCCCCACAGCCACCCCCAGACACAGGAGTCACCCCATGCCAGATTTTGAACTCAGCGAGGACTACCAGGACCTCAGCGACACCGTCCGTGAATTCGCCGACCAGGTGGTGGCCCCCGTCTCCGCCAAGCACGACGAAGAGCACAGCTTCCCCTACGAAGTCGTCTCCCAGATGGCCGACATGGGCCTGTTCGGCCTGCCGTTCCCGGAGGAGTTCGGCGGCATGGGCGGGGACTACTTCGCCCTGGCCCTGGCCCTCGAACAGCTCGGCCGGGTGGACCAGTCCGTCGCCATCACCCTCGAAGCCGGCGTCTCGCTCGGCGCCATGCCCATCCACCGCTTCGGCAACGAGGCCCAGAAGCAGGAATGGCTGCCGCTGCTGGCCTCCGGCAAGGCACTAGCCGGCTTCGGCCTGACCGAACCGGAAGCCGGCTCGGACGCTGGCGGAACCAAAACCACCGCCCGGCTCGAATCCGGGGAGTGGGTCATCAATGGCAACAAGGCCTTCATCACCAACTCCGGCACCGACATCACCAAGCTCGTCACCGTCACGGCCGTGACGGGCCAGCAGGAACGCCCGGACGGCAGCATCAAAAAGGAAATCTCCACCATCCTGGTCCCCACCAGCACCCCCGGATTCACTGCGGAGAAGGCCTACAACAAGGTGGGTTGGAACGCCTCGGACACCCACCCGCTGACCCTGGACAACGTCCACGTTCCCGAAGAAAACCTGCTCGGAACCCGCGGCCGCGGCTACGCCAACTTCCTGTCCATCCTGGACGAGGGCCGGATCGCGATCGCCGCGCTGGCCGTCGGCGCCGCCCAGGGGTGTGTGGACCAGTCGGTGAAATACGCCAAGGAACGCAGCGCCTTCGGCCAGAACATCGGCAAGTACCAGGCCATCGCGTTCAAGATCGCCCGGATGGAAGCACGTGCCCACACCGCCCGGTTGGCGTACTACGACGCCGCGGCCCGCATGCTCGCCGGCAAGCCGTTCAAGACGCAGGCCGCCATCGCTAAGATGGTCGCAGGCGAGGCAGCCATGGACAACGCGCGGGACGCCACCCAGGTGTTCGGCGGCTATGGCTTCATCAACGAATTCACCGTGGCGCGCCACTACCGCGACTCCAAGATCCTCGAAGTCGGCGAAGGCACCACGGAGGTCCAGCTGATGCTGATCGCCCGCGAACTGGGACTGTAGCCGGCCGGAAGGATCCTGCGATGATCAACAAAGTTGTTGCCAGCGCCGCCGAGGCCGTCGCGGACATCCGCGACGGCGCCTCCCTCGCCGTCGGGGGTTTCGGGCTGTGCGGAATCCCGGCAGCCCTGATCGAGGCCCTGCACGGCAGCGGCGCGACGGACCTGGAAACTGTCAGCAACAACTGCGGCGTCGATGACTGGGGACTGGGGATCCTGCTCAAAGACGGCCGGATCCGCCGGACCATCAGCTCATACGTGGGCGAGAACAAGGAATTCGCGCGGCAGTACCTTGCCGGCGAACTCGAAGTCGTCCTGACCCCGCAAGGAACCCTGGCAGAGAAGCTGCGCGCAGGCGGCGCCGGGATCCCCGCCTTCTACACGCCGGCCGGCGTCGGGACCCAGGTGTCCGACGGCGGCCTGCCGCAGAGGTACGACGCCGACGGGAACGTCGCGGTCGCCTCCGCCGCCAAGGAGGTGCGGAGCTTCCACGGCGCAGACTACGTGCTGGAGGAAGCCCTGACGCCCGATTTTGGGCTGGTCCACGCCTGGAAGGGCGACCGGCACGGCAACCTGGTCTTCCACGCGACCGCGATGAACTTCAACCCGCTCTGCGCCATGGCCGGGAGGATCACCATCGCTGAGGTCGAGGAACTGGTGGAGCCGGGGGAGCTGGACCCCGAACACGTCCACGTTCCCGGAATCTTCGTCCAGCGGGTTGTCCTCGCGCCGCAGGGTGAGAAACGCATCGAAAAGCGCACGGTTGCCGTGACCGGTGGCCCCGGTGCGGCACAACGTTCGCCAGGCCAGGCAGGAGCATAGCGATGGAACCGAACAAGCCCCAGGACGCCCCGCCCCGCCCCGAAGCGGTCCGGCACGAGTACCGGCCCTCCGCCGTCGAACATCCGGCCGGTGTGCAGGGCAAAGGCTGGACGCGCAACGAACTGGCGGCCCGGGTGGCGCAGGAGCTGCACAACGGCCAGTACGTCAACCTCGGCATCGGGATGCCCACGCTGATCCCCAATTACATTCCGGCCGGGGTCGAAGTGGTGCTGCATTCGGAGAACGGGATCCTCGGCGTCGGGCCCTACCCGGCCGAGGATCAGATCGATCCGGACCTGATCAACGCCGGCAAGGAAACAGTCACCGTCAACAAGGGCGCCGCGTTTTTCGACTCGGCGGCGTCCTTCGGGATGATCCGTGGCGGGCACGTGGATGTCGCGGTGCTCGGCGCCATGGAAGTGGCGCAGAACGGGGACCTCGCCAACTGGATGATCCCGGGCAAGATGGTCAAGGGCATGGGCGGCGCGATGGACCTGGTGTTCGGGGCCAAGAAGGTCATCGTCATGATGGAGCACGTGGACCGCAACGGCAACCCGAAAATTGTGGAGCAGTGCACCCTGCCGCTGACCGGCAAAGGCTGCGTGGACCGGATCATCACCGACCTCGCCGTGATCGACGTCGTCACCGAGGGCGGGAAATCCCGGCTGGTGCTGCGGGAGCTGGCTCCGGACGTGACCGCGGAGGACGTGGCCGCCGCCACCGGCGCCGAACTATTCGAGGAAGACCAGGAACTTACCGTATGACGACGAATGCAGCGCCCGAAACCGGTTCAGGTGCCGGCCGCAGTGCCGGCCGCAGTGCCGGCCGCAGTGCCGGCCACGGCACCGGCGGCAGTGCCGGTCCCCGGGTGATTGAACAACGCGGTCTCTACTTCGAGGAACTCGAAGAGGGGGTGGTCTACGCCCACCGGCCCGGCCGGACCGTGACGGAGACGGATAACGTCCTGTTCACCACCATGACCATGAATACCCAGGCACTGCACCTGGACGCTGCGTGGAGCGCCGGGCAGCCCTTTGGCCAGCGCCTGATGAACTCCATGTTCACCCTCGCCACCGTGGTGGGGCAGTCGGTCCCGCAGCTGACGCAGGGGACCATCATCGCCCAGCTGGGACTGACCGACGTGTCCTTCCCGCACCCGCTCTACCACGGGGACACGCTCTACACCGAGACCGTGGTGACCGGCAAGCGGCTCTCCTCCTCCCGGCCCGGGCAGGGGATCGTGACCATGCAGCACACGGGCCGGAACCAGGACGGTGTGGTGGTGGCGCTGGCGACGCGCAGCTGCCTGATGTGGACACGCGAGGCGCACGCCGCGGCCGAGCCGGAAACCGCGCAAAAGGGGACAATAAAGGCATGAGCTTCCTGATGGGCCCGGCCCTCCTGTTCTGCCCCGCCGACCGCCCCGAGCGCTACCAGAAGGCGGCCGGGCGCGCCGACGCCGTCATCCTTGACCTCGAGGACGCCGTGGCGCCGGCCGACAAGCAGCGTGCCCGAGGCGCCATCCTGGCCCAGCTGGGTTCCGCCGGGGATGGTCCGGAGCTCGACCCGAGCCGCACGATTGTCCGCGTCAACCCGGTCGGAACGGACGAGTTCGAGAAGGACCTGCACTGCCTCAAGCACACGCCTTACCGGCACGTCATGCTGGCCAAGGCCGAGAGCGCCGCACAACTGCGGGCGCTTGAGGGCTACAGTGTGGTCGCCCTGTGCGAGACGGCGGCGGGCATCGTCAACGCGGCCGCGATCGCCGCCGAGCCGAACGTGGTGGGCCTGATGTGGGGCGCCGAGGACCTGCTGGCGTCGCTCGGCGGCACCTCCAGCCGGAACGACGACGGCGGTTACCGTGCTGTGGCCCTGCACGCGAGGTCCACGGTCCTGCTGGCTGCCCGGGCCGCCGGCAAGGAAGCCGTCGACTCCGTGTACGTGAACATCCCCGATCTCGAGGGACTCGCGGCCGAGGCCCACGACGCCGTCGCCTCCGGGTTCGGCTCCAAAGCCTGCATCCACCCCAACCAGGTGGCCGTGGTCCGTGACGCGTACGCCCCTTCCGAGGCCGACGTCGCAGCGGCCGAAGAACTCCTGGGCGCCGCTGCGGCCGCGGGCACCGGCGTGTTCCAATTCAAGGGCAAGATGATCGACGGGCCCATCCTCAAGCACGCCGAAGCCACCCTCCGCCGCGCAGGCCGTTAGGTCTGGGGAATTCGGGGCGGGGTCCCGGGGTCCGGAGTGAGCCCAGTCCGCCAGGGCTCGTCGGTTCGCCACAAATGGCCGGATTGGTGGGCCGGTTAGCGGCCATTTGTGGCAACTCGGTGTGGTGCACACCGAAACCCCGGCCGCCCGCGCCCCGTTCCGGTCTTCCGCGCTGCACCTGGGCCTCGGGTGGTTGGCACGAGCGCTGAGTCGACTTCGGGCGATCACAGGGCCAGAACAGAAGCCCTACCTGCTGGAGCTCGTCGGTTCGCCACAAATGGCCGGATTGGTGGGCCGGTTAGCGGCCATTTGTGGCAATCCGACGTCGTGTGAATCGAGCGGGCCACTCAATATGTAGCCGCGGCGCCCCTTCGCCCGGCCGCCGGCCCGGTCCCAACCGGCGCCCAGATCCGGCACATCCCAACCGACCCTAGCGCCGCCACAGGTAGCGGTTCTCCGGGCGGCCGGCAGCACCGTAGCGCGGCGTGAGCCGGGCGAAGCCTGTAGCCACCAGATACTCGAGGTAGCGGCGGGCGCTGACCCGTGACAATCCAAGCCGGAGGGCCAGGCCTGCTGCGGACTCGTCGCCCGGGGTGTCCTGCAGGGCTTCGATGACCGCGTCCAGGGTGGGCCGGGAGAGTCCCTTGGGTAAGCGCGCTGGACTCTCTGTGGCTCCAGAAAATCCGACGGCCCCTGGCAACCCGGCCCTCGGCAGCCCAGCCGCCGACTCCCCGCCGTCAGCCCCATGGCCGCCCTGGTTCCCGTGACCCCCGTGACCCCCCGGACCGCCCCGCCCGGACAACGTGCCGGACAACCGCGAAGGGCGCGCCGGGGCCACGATCCGGTCGATCCGCTCCTGGTCCAGGGGGCCAGCGGAGGCACCGGCGGCGAGTTCGTCGCGCAGTGCCACGTAACGGTCCAGCCGGTCGTTCAGCGCCTGCGACGTGAACGGTTTGACGAGGTAGTGCAGTATGCCGCCGGCCATTGCCGAGCGCACGGTTTCCAGCTCACGCGACGCCGTGATCACCAGGACATCAACGGGCTGCCGGGGCCGATTCCGGAGCGCCTGCAGGACATCCAGTCCCGACATGTCCGGCAGGTGGATATCGAGGAGAACCAGTTCGGGCAGCAGTTCCGCAGCGAGATCCAGCCCCTGCTGCCCGGTGTGCGCCGTACCCACCACCTCGAAACCGCCACGGGCCAGCAGGAAGCCATGGTGGATCCCCGCCACGGCCACGTCATCGTCAATGATGAGGGTGCGTATGCCACTCATGGTCGTCCAAGTACCGCCTCTGGTGTCCCGGCGCCGGCTAACCCGGACACCTCTGTCCTGAAAACAACCGTAAAGCAGGCACCGCCAAGCGCCGAACGGGACACCACCGCGCTGCCACCCCGGCGCCGGGCCACACGCTGGACCAGGGCCAGGCCGAGCCCCCGGGTGTTGATCCCGTCCGGTTCCTTGCTGGTCACCCCGGGCTCGAACACCACTTCCCGGTCAGCCGCCGGAACGCCCGGCCCGTCGTCGTCCACCGTGAGCGTGCGTCCGCCGGGACCCTCGGCGAGGGCGACGGCGATGGTGCTGTCATAGCCGACGGCGTCCACGGCGTTGTCGATCAGGTTGCCGAGCACGGTGATGGCGTCGTCGGTGCCGTCCGGAGTGCAGACCGAGGCCGGGTCAACCTCGATGTCGATGCCCCGCTCCGCGCACACCGTGGACTTGGCGATCAACAGGGCCCGGACGCCGTCGTCGGTGATCCCCGGGGCGAGCGGGCGGTCCACGAACGCGGCATCGCTCTGGCTGCGGCCGAGGTAATCAACGGCCTTCGCCTGTTGGCCGAGCTCCAGCAGGCCGGAGATGACGTGGAGTTTGTTGGCGAATTCGTGCGCCTGGGCCCGCAAGGCCTGCGTCACGTCCAGGGCGCCGTCGCGGTCCCGGAGCATGGTGTGCAGTTCCGTCCGGTCGCGCAGGATCAGCACCTTCCCCACTTCCCGCCCGTCCACGGTGGCAGCATTGACCTTGCCCAGCAGGATGCGCTCGCCGGAAAGCACCAGCTCGTCCGTAGCGGACCCGGCCGCGAGCAGGCGATGGATCCCCGGCTCGAGCGAGTCGGTGGCAGCGGTGCCAAGGATCTCCTCGCCCACGTCCAGCAGCCGCCGCGCCTCATCGTTCACCAGTGCCACTTTGCCGTCGGCGTCGACCGCCACGAGCCCTTCGCCGAGGCCGTGGAGCATGGCGTCGCGGGTCTCGAGCAGGGCTGCGATGTCCTCGGGCTCGAGCTTGTAAATCCGCCGCCAGACCAGCTTCGAGACGTACATGGCGCCCAGGGAACTCAGGAGTGCGGCGCCCAGCAGCCAGCCGAACAGCAGCGGGAGGTCCTCGTTCAGGTCCGCCGCCAGGGTACTTTCCAGCACCCCCACCGACGCGGAGCCGATGACTGTGCCGCCGCGGTCAAAGATGGGAACCTTGACCCGCCAGGACTCGCCTAGGGTCCCTGTCTGGGTGCCGACATAGATGTCGCCGGACAGCGGTACGGAGGGGTCGGTGGAGACATGCTTGCCGATCTCCTCCGGATTCGGGTGGGACTGCCGGACGCCGTTGCGGTCGGTCACCACCACGTAGGTGACGTTGGAGGCCTGCCGGATGACCTCGGCGATCGGCTGGATGGTCTGCGCGGGGGAGTCGGTGCTGAAGGCGTCCACCACGGACGGCAGCCGGGCCACGCTGTCGGCGACGCCGATCATCCGGCTCTTGTACGCGTCGCGGAGCTGTTGTTCCTGCATCCGGATCGTCACGGCACCCACGACGGTGAGGACGGCCAGAACGATTCCGAGCTGCAGGGCCACCAGCTGAAAGCGCAGCGGAATCCTGTGAAACATGTCACAAGTGTCCCATCCGGTACCGGCGCGGCAGGACGGATGACGCCTTCGGGCCGTGACCAATATGACCACTACTACCTCTACGTCCGAATACTGTTCCCCGGCGGGACCCGCCCCTACGGTCGGGGAAGTGATTCCAATGATGTGCATCACATTTCGTACAAGGAGAGATAATGACGTCCCACCTCAACTTCACCCGCCGGGCCGCCCTCACGGCCGGTGCCGCAGGCCTCGTGCTCGCGATGTCCGCCTGCGCCGGAGGAGGCGCCGCTGCCGGGTCAGGCTCTGACTCCGTCAAGAAGCTCAGCATCATCGTCCCCGCCAACCCGGGCGGCGGCTGGGACCAGACCGGCCGCGCCATCCAGGCGGACCTGCAGTCCAACAAGCTCGTCTCCTCCGCCCAGGTCACCAACATCGGCGGCGGCGGCGGAACCAACGGCCTGGCCAAGCTCGCCACCGAAAAGGACGCCAACACCCTGATGGTGATGGGCTACGTGATGGTCGGCGCCGTGGAGACCAACGGGGCGAAGACCCGCCTCGAGGACACCACCCCGATCGCCCGCCTGACCGAGGAACCGCTGGTGCTCGTGGTGCCGGCCTCCTCGAAGTACCAGACCGTGCAGGACCTCGTGGCGGACATCAAGGCCAACGGCAAGGGTGTCGCCATCACCGGCGGCTCGGCCGGCGGCGCAGACCACATCCTGGCCGGCCAGATCCTGAAGTCCCAGGGCGTCGAGCCGGAGAAGCTGAACTACATCGGCTACTCGGGCGGCGGCGAATCCATCGCGGCGCTGCTGGGCAACAAGGTGCAGGCCGGCATCTCCGGCATCGGGGAATACGCGGAGCAGGTCAAGGCCGGCAAGGTCCGCGCGCTCGCCGTCTCCGGCAAAGCCGAAGTTCCGGCGCTGCCCGGCATCAAGCCCCTCAAGGAGCAGGGCATCGACGTCGTCCTGACCAACTGGCGCGGCGTAGTGGCGCCCGGTTCGATCGACGACGCCCAGCGCACCAAGCTCACCGAGCTGGTCACCAAGCTGCACGAGTCCGAGGCCTGGAAGTCCACCCTGAAGAAGAACAACTGGGACGACGCCTTCCTCGCCGGTGACGGGTTCAAGACCTTCCTCACCGACGACATCAGCAAGGTCAAGACCACCCTGACGCAGATTGGCCTGGTCAAGTAACAATGTCTTCGCAAGTTCTCACGCCCGCCAAACGGCCCACGGGGGAGATCCTTTTCGCCCTGGTGTTCGTCAGCGTGGGCGCGGCAGGACTCCTGACGGCGGGATCCATCCCGATCCCGCCGTCGGAGACCGGCATCGGCCCGCGTGCCTTCCCGTACATCGTGTGCAGCGTCCTGGTGCTGGTGGGCCTCGGCATCGTCATCCAGGTCCTGCGCGGCAAAGTCGGCCAGGCCGAGGAGGGTGAGGACCTCGACGTCACGGCCAAAACGGACTGGATCGCGCTGGCCAAGCTCGTCGCCTTCGTTGTGCTGCACATCTTCCTGATCGAACCGGCAGGCTGGCCAATCGCCGCAGCCGTGCTGTTCAGCGGATCCGCCTGGACCCTCGAGGCCAAGCCGCTGTGGAAGGCCATCCTGGTCTCGGTGATCATGGCCCTGGTGCTGCAGTACGTCTTTGGCGGCCTGCTGGGCGTCTCGCTCCCGCCGGGTCCGCTGCTTGAGGGGGTGCCGTTCTTCCATGGATAGCTTTATGCTCCTGCTCGAAGGCTTCACGACCGCGCTTCAGCCGGTCTACCTGCTGTACGCCCTGGGGGGCGTGTTCGTCGGTACCGCCGTCGGTGTGCTGCCGGGCATCGGGCCGGCCATGACGGTGGCCCTGCTGATGCCGATCACCTATGCGCTGGACCCGGCGGCGGCCCTGATCGTGTTCGCCGGTATCTACTACGGCGGCATGTACGGCGGCTCCACCACCTCCATCCTGCTCAACACCCCGGGCGAGTCCTCCTCGATTGTCACCGCCCTCGAGGGCAACAAAATGGCCAAGGCCGGCCGGGGAGCAGCAGCGCTGGCGACGGCGGCGATCGGCTCGTTCATCGCCGGCACCATCGCCACCGTGCTGCTGTCCTTCCTGGCCCCGGTGGTGGCGGATCTCGCCGTCGGGCTCGGCCCGGTCGATTACGTCGCACTGATGGTGGTGGCGTTCCTGACCGTTGGCGCCCTGCTGGGCGCCTCCGTACTGCGCGGGCTGGCGTCACTGGCCCTGGGGCTGTTCATCGGCCTGATCGGAATCGACGACAGCACCGCCCAGCAACGGTTCACGTTCGACAACCCCAACCTGGTGGACGGCATCGACATGGTGCTGGTGGCCGTGGGCCTCTTCGCCCTGGGTGAGGCGCTGTACGTGGCCTCCAAGCTCCGGCACGGGCCCGTGGAAGTCATCCCCGTCAGCAAGGGCAAGAACGCCTGGCTGTCCAGGGAGGACTGGAAGCGGTCCTGGAAGCCCTGGCTGCGCGGGACGTTCATCGGCTTCCCGATCGGCACCGTGCCGGCCGGCGGCGCCGACGTCTCCACCTTCCTGTCCTACGCCGCCGAACGCCGGCTCGCCAAGGGCGCCCACAAAGCGCAGTTCGGCAAGGGCGCCATCGAGGGTGTCGCCGGTCCGGAGGCGGCCAACAACGCCGCCGCCGCCGGCGTCCTGGTCCCGCTGCTGACCCTGGGCATCCCGACGACGGCCACCGCCGCCATGATGCTCACCGCATTTCAGCGCTACCAGATCCAGCCCGGGCCGCTCCTGTTTGAAAACCAGGGCGCACTGGTCTGGACCCTGATCGCCTCGCTGTACGTGGGCAACCTGATGCTGCTGGTCCTCAACCTGCCCCTGGTGGGCCTCTGGGTGAAGATCCTGCAGATCCCGCGGCCGTTCCTGTACGCCGGCATCCTGGTGTTCGCGGCGCTGGGCGCCTTCTCGGTGAACTTCTCGCCGAGCGACGTCGGTGTCCTCCTGGTGGTGGGCATCCTGGGCTACTTCATGCGCCGCTACGGTTACCCCGTGGCGCCCATGGTGGTGGCGATGATCCTGGGCCCGATGTTCGAAGTGCAGCTGCGGCGCTCGCTGCAGCTCTCCCAGAACGACCCCTCGGCCCTGTTCTCCACGCCGTTCGCCGTGGTGGTCTACGCGACCATGGCCCTGATCTTCCTGGGCTCCTGGTGGCTTCGCCGCCGGCAGGCAGCCCTGGAAGCGGTCACGGAGAAGGAGTCCGTGTCCGTCTGACCGATCCAGTTGGCAGTTCGCGGCAGTGTTGGGCAAACACTGCCGCGGACTGCCAACCCGCGTCCGGACGGCGTGCCCGGGGAATCCGGTGCCGCCGCCGTGCGGGATACTTAAGAAATGCAGCCGCGCACAATCGTCCTCCTTGGTTCCACCGGTTCCATCGGCACCCAGGCCATCGACGTCGTCGACGGCGCCCCGCACCTTTTCGAGATCGTGGCGCTCAGCGCCGGCGGCGGCAACCCTGAACTTCTGGCGCGCCAGGCCGTACACACCCGGGCCCGCGCCGTCGGCGTCGCCACCGGCGACGCCACAGCCCTCCAGCAACTGATCGACGACGCCGCCCGTGCGGCCGGCGTCGCAGGCTACCGGCCGGAGCTCATCACCGGCCCGGACGCGTCCACCCGGATCGCGGAAATCCCCGCCGACGTGGTGCTCAACGGAATCACCGGGTCCATTGGGCTCGCCCCCACCCTGGCCGCCCTGAAGTCCGGCGCCACGCTGGCCCTGGCGAACAAGGAATCCCTGATCGTGGGCGGTGCCCTGGTCAAGGCGGCCGCCCGCGACGGCCAGATCGTCCCCGTTGATTCCGAGCACTCGGCGATCGCCCAGTGCCTCCGGTCCGGAACGGCGGCCGAGGTGGACCGGCTGGTCCTCACCGCCTCGGGCGGCCCGTTCCGCGGAATGACCCGGGAGCAACTGCAGGACGTCAGCCCGCGGGACGCCCTCGCGCACCCCACCTGGGACATGGGCCTGATGGTCACCACCAACTCAGCGAGCCTGGTCAACAAGGGCCTGGAAGTCATCGAGGCCCACCTGCTCTTCGACATCCCGCTGGACCGCATCGACGTTGTGGTGCACCCGCAGTCCGTGGTGCACTCGATGGTCCAGTTCGTGGACGGTTCCACCATCGCCCAGGCCTCACCCCCTGATATGCGCCTGCCCATCGCCCTGGGCCTCGGCTGGCCGGACCGGGTGGCCGGCGCCGCCAGCCCGTGCGACTGGAGCAAAGCCACCAGCTGGACCTTCGAACCCCTCGACACCGTCGCCTTCCCGGCCGTGGACCTCGCCAAGGATGCGGCCCGGCAGGGCAGTACCTTCCCGGCGGTATTCAACGCCGCCAACGAGGAGGCCGTGATGGCCTTCCACGCCGGCCGGATCCGCTTCACCGATATTGTCGATACCATCGAAGCCGTCCTCAGCGAGCATTCAGGATCCTCCGGGCTGACGGTCGAATCCGTACTGGATGCTGAAAAGTGGGCACGCACGCGGACGCTTGAGCGTTTGGCCGTGGGAAGTGCCTAAGAAGCAGCCGACCGATGCCCAGGAAGTAGCAAGCCAAGCATGAGCCCCGTTGTCCTCTTTATCCTCGGCGTAGTTTTCGTCGTGATCGGCATCGCCGTGTCCATCGCCCTGCATGAAGTGGGGCACCTGGTGCCGGCCAAGCTCTTCAAAGTGCGCGTCACGAAGTACATGATCGGTTTCGGACCCACCCTCTGGTCCAAGCGCCGCGGCGAAACCGAATACGGCATCAAGGCCATCCCGCTGGGCGGGTTTGTGTCCATGATCGGCATGTACCCGCCAAATAAGACCGACGGCAGCGTCCGGCCCTCCAGCACCGGGATGTTCCAGTCGCTGGCCACCGACGCCCGCTCCCTGGCGCACGAGGAAATCGGCCCCGACGACGCCGGCCGGGTCTTCTACCGCCTCCCGGTCTGGAAGAAAATCATCATCATGCTCGGCGGCCCGGCGATGAACCTGCTGATCGGCGTCGTGCTCACCGCCGTGCTGCTGATGGGTTTCGGCGTCTCGGAATCGACCACCACCATCGCCGACGTCTCCAAGTGCCAGGTGAAGGCCGGCCAGACGGTCGACCCCAACTCCGGGGACTGCAAACTGACTCCGGCCGCCGCGGCGGGGCTGAAGCCGAACGACCGCATCACCTCGTTCGATGGCAAGGCCGTCACCAGCTGGGACGAGCTCACCGGCTGGATCCGCGCGTCGGCGGGCAAGCAGGTGAGCCTCATCGTGGAGCGCGACGGCGCCCCGGTCACCACCACCGTCACCCCGGTGCTTTCCGCCCGGCCCGTGGTTGGCACCGACGGCCGGCAGGCCAAGGACGCCGACGGCAAGCTGCGCTACCAGGACGTTGGCTTCCTCGGCATCGGCGCCCAGACTGCGCTTGTCCCGCAGCCGGCGTCGACCGTGCTGCCGATGGCGGGCGAGAACATCCAGCAGATCGCCGGCGTTGTGTTGAACCTGCCCGCTCGCGTGGCCGGGGTTGCGCAGGCGGCCTTCAGCGAGGAGCCCCGAGACCCCAACGGCCCGATCAGCGTGGTCGGGGTGGGCCGCGTCGCCGGCGAGGTCGCCGCCATGGAGCAGGTCCCGCTGCAGAGCCGCTTCGCCGCCCTGGTGGGGCTGCTGGCCGGGCTCAACTTCGCGCTGGCCGTGTTCAACCTGGTGCCGCTGCTGCCGCTGGACGGCGGCCATGTGGCCGGGGCGCTATACGAGGGAGCCCGACGTCGGATTGCCAGGCTGTTTGGCCGGCCCGATCCGGGCGCGTTCGATATCGCCAAGCTGCTGCCGGTGACCTACGTGGTGGCCGTGCTGCTGATGGGCATGTCGGCGCTGCTGGTCTACGCGGACATCGTCAAGCCGGTCAACCTGTTCGGCTGATCCCGCGGCACGGGCCCCGGATCACAACAGCCGGTTCAGACTGACTTATCTTTCTCAGCTTATGTCGGCTGATTATGAATAATCAGTTATAAACGGTTGATCTTTGGATATCAGCTGTCTATGGTTGGCGTATGTACGTCATGACCATCGACCAGCGTGGCAGCAGCTCCGACGTCGACCGCGTCCCCGCCCTGCTCGCTGAACTCGCGGACCTCCACCCGGGCGCCCACTTTGAGCGCTCCGTCGGGGACGAACTCCAGGGCGTACTGACGAACCCCGGCATAGTGGTGGACATCGCCCTTCATGCCCTTCGCAGCGGCCGCTGGTACGTCGGGATCGGCGTCGGCAACGTCGACCGGCCGCTGCCACCCAGCCCCCGGGAAGGAGCCGGACCGGCCTTTGTGGCGGCCCGCCTCGCCGTGGAACGGGCCAAAGCGGCCTCGTCCCATGTGCCACTGGCCGTCGCCGCCGGGGGACCACGGCGGGGGACTGCCGCGGCTCCCGGGCCGGCCGGCACGGACCGCGGGACGGACACTGGGCCCGGCGCCAGGGAATGCGCGAACGCCGAGGCGGTGCTGCGGCTGATCGGGCGGGTGGTCCTGGACCGGACGGCGGCACAGTGGAAGGTGGTGGACGTCCTGCGCGGCATCCAGGGCGGCCGTGGAGGGACCCACGGGAGTGTCCACGGCACCCAAAAAGCCGCCGCCGGCCAACTCGGAATCACCGAACAGTCGGTGAGCCGTGCCCTGCTTCGCTCCGGCTGGCAGGAAGAATGGGCCGCACGGCCCGCCGCGGAGATGCTCCTGGCGCTGGCCGACGGCCTGACCGCCGGGACGGACAACCCCGCCCGGCCAACCCTGAGCGAAGGAGACCGGTGAGCGCCCTATGGATTGCGGTGGCCCTGCTGGCCGCCGGGTTTGCCGGCTGGCCCGTCACGGCGCTGGTGTTCCGGCTCGCCCGGACCATCGATGACCGCTCGGACAGCCGCAGCGATGCGGACGGCACGACGGCCGCTGAACGATCCGCCACGGACGGGGCGGTCGATGGCGAGATCACCCGGCCGGCGCCGGCGGCAGTTACGCCCTCCCGGACGCCCTCCGCGCCGGCAGGCTCCGCGCCGGGCACGGCCGAACCCACCCCTCCGGGCGATGCGCCGGACGTGGCATCGGGTGAGACTCCTGCCAACGGCGCAGGGACGCGCATCCTGCGCGGCGGGGCCATTATCGGTGTCCTCGAGCGGCTGGCGGTCTGCCTTGCCATCCTCACCGGCCAGCCTGTCGCGATCGCCTACGTGGTGGCAATCAAGGGCCTCGGCCGTTTCGCGGAGCTGAAGGAAACCCCCGTGGCCGCGGAGCGGTTCATCATCGGCACCCTGACCTCCCTGCTGTGGGCTGCCGGTGTCGCGGCGCTGGTCAAGGTGCTCTTCCTGGGGTGAGGCCGGGGGGAGCGGATGGGAACCCGGCGGGCAGGGCGATAGGGTATTCACATGACTGTTTTTGCTGTTGAGTACGTTTTTGATGCCGAGTCCGCAGAAATCCGCGACGCCACCCGGCCCGCGCACCGCGAATGGACCGCAGCACTCGCGCAGGAGGGAACCCTTCTCGCCAGCGGACCTTACACGGATGGCGCCGGCGCCCTGCTGCTTTTCAAGGCCGACGATGAGCAAGCACTCAACGAACTCCTCAAGCAGGACCCTTACGCCGGCACCGGTGCCGTCTCCGGCACCCGCACGATGGCTTGGGCTCCTGTGACCGGCCTCCTGGCCGGCCACGCCGCCTAGCCTCTTCCCGCCCACCCGCCATCGATATTTCGACCTAGAATTCGATTCACAGAGGAGTCCACGTGACCTCGGTCAGCCTGGGAATGCCGTCGGCACCGCCCCCCGTTCTTGCCCCGCGCCGGAAGACCCGCCAGATCAAGGTGGGCTCGGTGGGCGTCGGCTCCGATTCACCGATCAGCGTGCAGTCGATGACCACGACTCCGACCACGGACATCAACGCCACCCTGCAGCAGATCGCCGAACTGACAGCCTCCGGCTGCGACATCGTCCGGGTGGCCTGCCCGTCCGCCGATGACGCCGAGGCCCTGCCGATCATCGCCCGGAAATCGCAGATCCCCGTGATCGCGGACATCCACTTCCAGCCGAAATACGTTTTCGCCGCGATTGAGGCCGGTTGCGCCGCGGTCCGCGTGAACCCCGGCAACATCCGCAAGTTCGATGACCAGGTCAAGGAAATCGCGCGGGCGGCCAAGGACCACGGCACCTCCATCCGGATCGGCGTCAACGCCGGGTCGCTGGAGCCGGGCATCCTGAAAAAGTACGGCAAGGCCACCCCGGAGGCCCTGGTGGAATCCGCCGTCTGGGAAGCCTCCCTGTTTGAGGAACACGGCTTCCACGACTTCAAGATCTCCGTCAAGCACAACGATCCCGTCATTATGGTGGCCGCCTACGAGATGCTCGCCGAAAAAGGCGACTGGCCGCTGCACCTCGGTGTGACCGAGGCCGGCCCCGCGTTCCAGGGCACCATCAAGTCGGCCACTGCCTTTGGCGCCCTGCTCTCGCGTGGCATCGGTGACACCATCCGGGTGTCCCTCTCCGCCCCGCCGGTGGAGGAAATCAAGGTGGGCAACCAGATTCTGCAGTCCCTGAACCTGCGCCCGCGCAAGCTTGAGATTGTGTCCTGCCCCTCCTGCGGCCGCGCCCAGGTGGATGTGTACACGCTCGCCGAGCAGGTCACTGCCGGCCTGGAGGGCATGGAAGTTCCGCTCCGCGTCGCAGTGATGGGTTGTGTGGTGAATGGCCCCGGCGAGGCCCGGGAAGCTGACCTCGGTGTGGCGTCCGGCAACGGCAAGGGCCAGATCTTCGTCAAGGGCGAGGTCATCAAGACCGTGCCCGAGGACCAGATTGTTGAAACACTGATCGAAGAGGCCATGCGTCTCGCTGAAGAGATGGGGGAGTCCGATGGCGAAGATGCTGTCCAGGGTGGCCCCGTGGTTAGCGTCTCGTAAGGACGGCGCCGCTACCGGCGCCATCGAGGGCCTTCCCGAGGGCATCGGCGTGCGCGTCCTGCAGGGCGCGGACACCGGCGCCCTGCAGGAGCTTGCCGGCCAGGATGCGATCGCCAACGTCTTCATCCTGTCCCACCTTGAGTCCGCCGGGACGGCGTCGCCCACCGCCGGCGGTGCCAGCATCTTCGGCGTGTTCGACGGCGATGCCCTGGTGGGTGCGTGCTGGGCCGGGGCCAACCTGGTACCGGTGCAGCTTGACCCTGATCTGGCCGTTGTGGTCGCTGCGGCGGCGCACCGGACCGGGCGGCGCTACGCCTCCATCTTTGGCCCGGCCGAGGCCGTCCTGGCGCTTTACGCGGCACTGGAGCAGCTGGGCCACACGGCGCAGGAACTCCGTCCCGAGCAGCCCCTGATGACCATCGCCGGGCCGCCCCTGCTGGAACCGAATCCCGCGTTGGGGTTCGGTCGGCTCGCCGACTTTGACCAGATCCTTCCTGCGTGCGCGGCCATGTTCGAGGAAGAAGTGGGGTATTCGCCTTATCTTGGCGGCCGCGACTACTACAGCCGGCGGGTCCGGGGCCTGATCCGGGCCGGCCACTCGCTGGCGCATCTGGGCCCGGACGGCGAGGTGGTGTTCAAGGCCGAGCTCGGGGCGGTAACAGCGGAGGTGACGCAGGTCCAGGGTGTCTGGATGAATCCGGCGTTCCGCGGGCTGGGCCTCAGCGCTGGCTACATGGCCGCCGTCGTGGTCCTCGCGCAGACGCTGGCGCCGGTCACCAGCCTGTACGTAAACGACTTCAATGCCCGTGCGCGGGCCAGCTATACCCGGGTCGGATTCCGGCAGGTGGGGACTTTCGCGACCGTCCTGTTCTAGACACCTTCTTGACACCCGCTTTTGACAAAAATGTGGGTGGAGACTCTTGTTTTAGCGACGTGGATCACATAGGTTCTAGCTAGCCGCGCTGAGCAGGCGCGAGCGGTCTCAGGAATGAACCAACCACTGGCTGCAGGGACCGCCCGAAAGGGCAGGATCAGGTACACCGGCAGCCGTGGACAGAGCGGCTCTGGGGTCGCAGGGGCCACGCCATCACAGGATGACCAGCCGGAAACGGCCAGGGGCTTCCGTGTCATGGCGTGGCTCTTCCCATTCCAGGCGGGATTTCCGGCGGTGGCTTGGCGGTAGATTAGTGTCTGGACATTTTCCTAACTACCGGTCCGCCCCCGCACTTCCTCAGAAACGGATACCTTTCAGTGGTCCTTCGACTTTCCAAGCTATTCCTGCGCACCCTGCGTGAAGATCCCGCCGACGCCGAGGTAGCCAGCCACCGGCTCCTGGTCCGTGCCGGCTACATCCGCCGGGCCGCTCCGGGCATCTACACGTGGCTGCCGTTGGGGCTCAGCGTGCTGCGCCGGGTCGAGGAGATCATCCGGGAGGAAATGACCGCGATCGGAGCGCAGGAAGTCCACTTCCCGGCGCTGCTGCCCAAGGAACCCTACGAGGCGACCAACCGCTGGACCGAATACGGCGAAGGCATCTTCCGGCTCCAGGACCGCAAGGGCAACGACTACCTGCTGGCGCCGACGCACGAGGAAATGTTCACCCTCCTGGTCAAGGACCTGTACTCCTCGTACAAGGACCTGCCGCTGAGCATCTACCAGATCCAGAACAAGTACCGCGACGAGGCCCGTCCGCGGGCGGGCCTGCTGCGCGGCCGCGAGTTCATCATGAAGGACTCCTACTCTTTCGACGTCGACGACGCCGGCCTGGACGCCAGCTACGCCGCGCACCGCTCCGCCTACCTGAAGATCTTCGAGCGCCTCGGCCTGGAGGTCGTCCCGGTTGCCGCCACGGCTGGTGCCATGGGCGGGTCCAAGAGTGAAGAATTCCTGCACCCCACCGAGATCGGCGAGGACACCTTTGTGCGCTCCGCCGGCGGCTACGCAGCCAACGTCGAGGCCGTCACCACCGTTGTGCCCGCCGAGATCGACTTCAGCAACGCCCCGGCGGCCGAGGTCCGGGACACCCCGGACACCCCGACCATCGAAACCCTGGTCGACGCCGCCAACACCCTGGTTCCCCGGAACGACGGCGGCGAGTGGACCGCCGCCGACACCCTCAAGAACGTCGTTCTCGCCGTGACGCTGCCCACCGGCGAACGGCAGCTGGTGGTCATCGGCGTCCCCGGCGACCGCGGCGTCGACCTCAAGCGCGTCGAAGCCAACATTGGGGCCTTCCTGCCGATCGCCGGCGAAATCACGCTGGAGGCCGCCAACGAGGAAGACCTCAAGAAGCAACCGCTCCTGGTCAAGGGCTACATCGGCCCCGGCCTGGCCCTGGACGCGCCGCTGCTGGGCGCCGAGGGCGCCGCCAAGCTGCTCTACCTCGTGGACCCACGGGTTGTCCGCGGCTCCGCCTGGGTGACCGGCGCCAACGAGGCCGGCAAGCACGTCTTCGGCCTGGTCGCCGGCCGCGACTTCGGCTGGGACGGCGTCATCGAGGCCACTGAGGTGCGCGCCGGCGATGCGGCACCGGACGGCTCCGGCCCCCTGGAGACCGCGCGCGGCATCGAGATGGGCCACATCTTCCAGCTCGGCCGCAAGTATGCCGCTGCCCTGGACCTCAAGGTCCTGGACCAGAACGGCAAGCAGGTGGTGGTTACCATGGGCTCCTACGGCGTCGGCGTCACCCGTGCTGTGGCCGCGCTGGCCGAGTCCAACCACGATGACAAGGGCCTGGTCTGGCCGCGCGCCGTCGCGCCGGCCGACGTCCACGTTGTCGCCGTGGGCCGCGGCGAGGAAATCTTCGCGGCAGCGGAGCAGCTGGCACTCGACCTCGAGGCCGCCGGACTCGAGGTTATCTACGACGACCGTCCCAAGGTCTCCCCGGGCGTGAAGTTCGGCGACGCCGATCTCGTGGGCGTTCCGACGATCCTCGCCGTCGGGCGCGGACTGGTGGACGGTGTGGTGGAGATCAAGGACCGCCGCAGCGGCGAAGCCGAGAACGTGGCCGTGGACAAGGCTGTCGACTTCGTCGTCAACGCCGTCCGCGGCAACTGACCCTCCCGGCGTTGCAGGGAATGGTCTCCGGACTTGAATCCATCCAGCTCGCCACGCTCATCCTGGTCATTGTGGCCGGCTTCGCGGCCGGCTGGGTTGACGCGGTGGTGGGCGGCGGCGGACTGATCCAGCTCCCGGTGATGCTGCTGGTGCCCGGGATCAGCCCGGTCCAGGCGCTGGCCACCAACAAGATGGGCTCCATCTTCGGCACCACCACCAGCACCATCACGTTCTACCGGCGCGTCCGGCCTGACCTGCGCACCGCCATACCCATGGCGGTGATTGCGCTGGCCGGGAGCTTCGGCGGGGCGGTGCTCGCGGCCAACCTGCCCGCCAGCGTGTTCAAACCGATCATTGTTGCCGCGCTGATCGCCGTCGCCCTCTTCACCGCGTTCCGGCCCAACGTGGGGGAGCTGACCCAACTGCGGCACAACGGCCACCGGCACTACGTGGTGGCCTGCCTGATCGGCGCCGTGATCGGGTTCTACGACGGCCTGATCGGACCCGGCACTGGATCCTTCCTGATCATCGCGCTGGTCTCCGCGATGGGCTACGCCTTCCTGGAGGCCAGTGCCAAGGCCAAGATCGTCAACATGGCCACCAACGCCGGCGCCCTGATGTTCTTCCTCCCGCACGGGTCGCTGCTGTGGGGCCTTGGCCTAGTGCTGGGGGCCGCCAACATGGCCGGCGGCTACCTTGGCGCCCGGACGGCGGTCAGCCGGGGCAGCAAATTCATCCGGATTGTGTTCCTTGTGGTGGTCGGCGCGCTGATCATCAAGCTCGGCTCCGACGTCTGGCACGACGCCTTCGCCTGACCCTGTCAGCCCCGTCAGCCCCGTCAGCCCTCAGCCCCCTGGGCTGCCCTCCCGGTTGCGTGCGGTCAGGCGTAGCATGCAGCTATGGCTGACGGCCAGGATCCCTACGACGACGCCTTGGAGGCGGCCGTGCGGTATGCCCGCGCCTGGCTGGCCAGCCAGTCGAGCCGCAGGGTGGCCCCCACGGCGACGGCGGCCGACCTGGCTGCCGGGTTTGGCGGCCCCTTGCCGGACACCGGAACCCCGGCCGCCGACGTCGTCGGGTTCCTCGCGGAGCGGGCGGAGCCGGGGCTGATGGCGATGCCGTCCGGCCGTTTCTTCGGCTGGGTGATCGGCGGCACCCTTCCGGCCGCCCTGGCCGCGGACTGGCTGGTCAGCGCCTGGGACCAGAATGCGGTGCTGCGCTATGCGGCGCCGGCCGTTTCGGCGATTGAGGAGGCCGCCGGGAACTGGATCGTCGGGCTGCTGGGCCTGCCCGCGGAGTCCGACGTCGGCTTCACCACCGGCGCCACCATGGCGAACTTCGCCGGCCTGGCCGCGGCCCGCTGGCGGCTGCTGGACGACGCCGGCTGGAACGTCGAGCGCGACGGGCTGTTCGGCGCCCCCAGGATCCGCTGCCTTGTAGGCAGGGAACGGCACGACTCCGTGGACCTGGCCCTGCGGTACCTCGGGCTCGGCACCCCCACCCCGGTTCCGGCCGACCGGCAGGGCAGGATCATTCCGGCCGAACTGGAGCGGGAACTGGACCGGCAGGAGGGACCCGGCCCCGCGCTGGTCTGCCTGCAGGCCGGAAACCTGCACTCCGGAGCGTTCGACCCCTTCGCCGAGGCGGTCCGGGTGGCGAAAGACCACGGCGCCTGGGTCCACGTGGACGGGGCTTTTGGGTTGTGGGCCGCCGCCGTGCCCGAACTCGTGGACCTGACGGCCGGGATGGACCTTGCCGACTCCTGGGCCACCGATGCCCACAAGACGCTCAACGTGCCCTACGACTGCGGGATCGTTGTGGTCCGCGACCGGACGGCACTGCGCTCCGCCATGGGGGTGCACACCAGCTACCTGATCCGGGCCGGGGACGGGGCAGGGGATCCGCTCGAGACCGTCCCCGAACTTTCCCGCCGGGCCCGCGGCGTTCCGGTCTGGGCGGCGCTGAAGTCACTGGGCCGCGCAGGGGTGGCCGGCCAGGTCAGGACCCTGGTGCAGCGCGCCGGGGAACTGGCGCGGCGCCTAGCGGCGGTTGACGGGGTGGAGGTCCTGAACGACGTCGACTACACACAGGTTTCGCTGGCCTTCGGCGACGACTCCACCACCCGCGCCGTGACAGCCCGGATCATCGCCGACGGGCGGGTCTGGATGTCCGGCTCGCACTGGCAGGACCGGGACATCCTGCGGATCTCGGTCAGCAACTGGAGCACCGGCGACGGCGACGTGGAGACCGCCGTCGACGCTGTCCGCGACGCACTGGCGGCCGTCCGGGAACAGCCGACCAGTTAGCCCGGCAGGCTGACGGCGTCGCCCGGCTCGGGTAGCTCTTGCGGGACCGGCAGGCCCTCAAGGGTCTTCCCGGTGAGCGTGCTCGCCACCCAGAGGGAGCGGGACAGATCGCCGCCGTGGCCGCGTTTGGCCGCGTACCACAGGGCATTGTCCACCTCCCGGGCTACGGCCCACTGCCGCGCCGTTTCGCCGTCGAGGCCACCGGCTGCGCTGAATTCGGCGCAGCGAGCCAGCAGCGCGGGTCCGGCGCCTGCACGGGGGAGTTCGGCCAGCCGGTTCCAGAGCAGCGGGGCCACGGCGAACTCCGCCTCCCCGATCATGGGCTGCGGGTCGATTGCGGTGAAGCCGCAGGCTCCGGTCTCCCCGCCGGCGGCATCCACAGCCACGGACCGCTCAGGCGAACCGGGCCGGGCAAGGATGTTCAGGAAGTGCAGATCGGTGTGGACCAGCACGTCCGTGCCGGACCGCCGGCCCACCGCGCCCCGGGTCTGGCAGACCTCCAGGGCGGCTTCCAGCAGCCAGCGCGGGAAGGGCCGGCCCAGCCGTTCCCAGGTTTCCGGAAATTCATCGCTCCATTGCTCGGCCCGGGCCGCCACATGGGCGAACTCCCGCCATTCGGGCCGGCTATCCGGGACAAGGCCCAGCTGGCGCATCAGGCCGCCCCAGACCCCGGCGGCGGCGTCCAGGGGTACATCCTGCAGCGAGCGGGCCGCGTCGAGCCGTTCCAGCAGGAGCGCGCCCGCGTCCGGGTCATCCGCGAGGACCCGGACAGCGCCGCGCCCGGCCCACAGTGCGAGGGCATGGCGTTCCAGCAGGGCTTCCTCGTGCGGGTAGGCGATCTTCAGGGCAGCGGCAACGCCGTCCGAGCGCCGGACCGGGACGACGATTGCGCCGTGGCCGTTCCACGGAAGGGCATCCGGGGGCAGGTCGGCTGCGAGCTGCCACTGATCCAGGCACTGGCTCAGCAGAGCGGGGAGCGACGCCAGCCAGGCGCGTCCCTCGCAGCTCGAGCCGTAGCGGCGGCTGAGGTCCGGCGGAATCGGAACGGCGGCTGGACTGGTCATTGCTCCAGCGTAGTGGCCGGTCAGGCCGCGATGCCGCTGGCCCCGAGCCAGTTGCCGATCAGGAACGTCGCCACCAGCGCCGCAGCGCCGCCGATGACCACCCGGACGGCGGCCTTCATTTTCGACCCGCCCCCGATCCAGGCACCGAGGGCTCCGGTCGCCGCGAGGGCAATAAGGACGGCCACGAATGTCAGGGGGACGCGGATGTTTTCCGGCGGCAGCAGGATGGCCAGCATGGGCAGGATCGCGCCGATCAGGAAGGCGATGGCGGAGGCGAAGGCCGCGTGCCAGGGGCTGACGATGTCCGTTTCATCGATGTGCAGTTCGGCCGACAGGTGGGCGCCCAGGGCATCGTGCGCGGTGAGTTCGGTGGCCACCGTGCGGGCGGTCTCCGGGCTGAGCCCCTTGGCCTGATAGATGGCGGCCAGCTCGGCCAGTTCTTCCTCGGGCTGTTCGGCCAGTTCGCGGCGCTCCTTTTCGATCAGCGCCTCCTGGCTGTCCTTTTGGCTGCTGACCGATACGTACTCGCCCAGCGCCATCGAGATGGCCCCGCCGACCACGCCTGCGGCGCCGGCGATGAGGATGGGACCCGAATCCGTGGTGACACCAGCGACGCCGACGACGATCGCGGCGACCGAGACGATGCCGTCATTCGCGCCCAGGACACCTGCGCGGAGCCAGTTGAGGCGGTGCGCAATGTCGTTGTGGTGGGGCTCGTTGTCATGAAGGGCTGCTGCGCCGCTGAGTTCCATGGGTACAGCAAATCACCGGCGGCCCGGGCTGGCCAGTATTGGAAGGCTAAGCAAGGTAAGCCGGACCTTGCCTCCGCCGGCCAGCGATCGGCCAGCGATCGGCCCGGGATCGGCGAGGGATCAGCCCCGATGCGGCCGGGTGTCAGCCGGCCGGCAGGGTGGGGAACGATCCCGGATCAGCGGCCAGCCCGGGGATCGCATCCGTCGTGGCGCCCCAGGCCGCGGCCCGCCGCGCCGCGTCAAGCAGCCCGGCGATGGCCCAGGTCCGGGTCGCCCCGTCGCTGAACGCCACCAGATCGCCGTACGCGGGGAGCGCCGCCGTTTCCAGCGCGGCCAGCCCGGGGCCGGGGGAGGCGAGGAACGCCGGATCCAGGGCGTAGCCGGGCTCCCGGGGAGGTATCGGGGCGCAATGGGCGCGGCTCCACGACTCGGCCCCAGAAATCAGGGCCTCGTGCCGCGCCAGGTAACCGGCCGCCGTCGTCGCCGCGGCGCCGTCAAGGCGGGTCAACGCCACCTGGTAGTCGTACACGGTTTCCAGCTCGGTGCGGATCAGCGCCGCGAGGGCGCCGGACAGGTCGGCGCTGCCGGCAGGGGTCCCGTCGTTTCCGCTGGCAGCGGCCGACGGCGATGCCGAGTCTGCGGGGCAGGAGGCGGCCGGTGCCGGTGCCGCGGCCTCCGGGGCCGCACCGGCCGGTGCCGGATCCGGGATGCCGGCAGCGGCGGCGAGCGACGTGGCCTGCAGCAGCTGGCCCGTCCCGACGGCGGCCAGCAGCCTGGCCATTCCGCCGTCGGCGGTCGCCGCGTCCGCGAGCCGTTGCTGACCGCTGCGGGCCAGCTCCGCAGCCAGCCGGGGCACGGTGGCGGGTGCCGGTGCTTGGGTCGCCGTGGAAGCGGACGGGGATCCCGTAGCCACCGGGGCGGTCTCCGGTCCGGAGCCCAGGAGGGCACGGGCCTGCGTTGTCAGCAAACTCACAGTGCGGGTGATGGAGGGCAGCACTGTCGCGGAAGCGGCGGGGCGGCCCTGCGCGGACGAGGGGGCATTGAGTTGTTGGCCGAGGGTCCGCAAGTGCTGGGCGTCGGCGAGGGCGGCGGCGCGGGCACGCTGGGAAATGGACGCTTCCGGCGGTTTGGGCGGATTCCCGGGGCGAAACACCAGGCCCAGGCTCACCACCACCAGGGCGAGGCAGACCAGGACGGCAACCCTGGGCAGGTGCCGGGGCACCCTGACCCGCCTAAGTTTTTCCCTGCTGTCCTCATTCACAACAGACCATGTTGTCATGCCGGCAGGAAACTGAAGTGCACCATGGCCCCGGGAATATCGCTAGGCTAGTAGACACAACATCATCTAGCGGGAGGCGGGCGGCATCATGACCAACGCAGAAGCCACGACTTCGACAGACCGGACCGGGACGGGGAAGGCTGACGCCGCCCCCGCGCACAATCTGGAAGCCGAGCGCCTCTACGCGCTCCTGGAGCCCGCAGTCCTGGCGAACCGGCTGTACCTGGAAGACGTTTCCATCCACGTTGCCGGCGCCAACCGGGTGGTCCATGTGGTGGTGGACCTTCCGCAGGAAGAGACCGGCGGCGTCAGCCTGGACGTCATTGCAGAGATCTCCAAGACCCTCTCGGACACCCTGGACAACGATCCCGGTTCCGACTCGCGCCCCTACGACCTCGAGGTGTCCTCACCCGGCGTCGGGCGGCCGCTGACCGAGGAACGGCACTGGCACCGCGCCCGCGGCCGGCTTGTGACCGTGAACGTCATCCAGGACGACAACGTCACCGGCCGTATCCAGGCGGTGGACGACGGCGGGGTGACCCTGGTTCCCGAACTGCCCGTCAAAAAGGGGATGAAGCCCAAACAGGGCGACCCCATCAAACTTCCTTTCGACAGGATCCGCAGTGGAAAAGTCGAGATAGAGTTCAGCCACCTCGAAGAGGCCGGTCTGGAGAACGACAATGGACCTTCCGAGGAGGCCTAATGGATATTGACATGAGCGCACTGAGACTCCTGGAGCGTGAGCGTGAAATCCCGCTGGACCTCCTGATTCCGACCATCGAGCAGGCCCTGCTGGTGGCCTATCACAAGACGCCGGGGGCCTTCGAGAAGGCCCGCGCCGAGCTTGACCGGAAGAGCGGCCACGTGACCATCTGGGCCACCGAGATCGACGACGACGGCGCACCCATCGGCGAGTTCGAGGACACCCCGGCCGGCTTCGGCCGCATCGCAGCGAGCACCGCGCGCCAGATCATCCTGCAGCGTCTCCGCGACGCCGAGGACGACAACGTGCTGGGCCAGTTCAAGGGCCGCGAAGGCGAACTCGTAGCCGGCACCATCCAGCAGGGCAACAACCCGCACATGATCCAGGTCAACCTCGGTACGGTGGAGGCGCTCCTGCCCCCGCCCGAACAGGTTCCCGGTGAGAAGTACACCCACGGCAACCGGCTCCGCGCGTTCGTGATCGACGTGCACCGCGGCACCAAGGGCCCGTCCATCACGCTCTCCCGCTCCCACCCCGGCCTCGTCCGGAAACTGTTCGAGCTGGAGGTCCCGGAAATCGCGGACCGCTCGGTCGAGATTGTGGCACTGGCCCGCGAGGCCGGGCACCGCACCAAAATCGCCGTGAAGGCGAACACGCCCGGCATCAACGCCAAGGGTGCGTGCATCGGCGAAATGGGTTCCCGTGTGCGTGCGGTGATGAACGAACTGAACGATGAAAAGATCGACATTGTCGACTTCAGCGACGATCCCGCCGCGTTCATCGCCAGTGCCCTCTCGCCGTCGCGCGTGAATTCGGTCACCATCACGGACGAGGCCACCCGGTCCGCCCGCGTTGTGGTGCCGGACTACCAGCTTTCCCTCGCCATCGGCAAGGAAGGCCAGAACGCGCGCCTGGCGGCCAAGCTCACGGGCTGGCGGATCGACATCGTCTCCGACGCCGCGGAGAACCGCGACAAGTAGACCGCGCCCGGGGTCCATCCACGGACTCCGGGGCCCAGCGTCCGCCGGCCGCCGAACGCCCTCCGTTTCGGGCGTCCGGGGCCGGAGGGGCTAGAATAGACATGACCGCGCCTCACGGCCGGTATCTGTGTGCCTCCGGCACGGCCGGTTTCTGACCGGAAGTCCGGAGGACGGTAATGGCGTGGCTGGCAGGAAGATACTCGTAGTGGCAGAAGTGCAACACCTCGGGAATCAGCCGCAGCGCACGTGCATCGGATGCCGGAAGAAGGGGCTGCGGTCGGAGCTGCTCCGGCTCGTTGCCGACGCCGGCGGATCATCCGCCGTCGTAGTGGATGAACGACGCCGGATGGCTGGCAGGGGAGCATGGCTGCACCCCAGCGAAAAGTGCCTGGCACTGGCGGTCAAACGTCGAGCGTTCGGACGCGCCCTCAACGGCGCTGCCGGAACCGCCGACGTCGAACGCCGGATCATGGCAGGCACGCAAGCAGTGGACACCCCGGTGGCCGCAGCAACAACCGTCCAACCTGAAAGCGGGTCAGAAAACTGATGGAAACCCGATGAGTTCCCAGCGATGAGTGCGCAACGATGACAACTTTGTTGCGCTCTGCAATGGGCCTTCCAGCTGCACTCGCGGCGGAGGCCCGCAGTAAGAAGTAGACGGTTCGTGCCTGGCTCGGTGCGGACCGAGACAGGAGAAATGTGGCCAAGGTCCGCGTACATGAGCTTGCTAAAGAGCTCGGTATTACTTCCAAAGATGCAGTAACCAAACTGCAGGAACTGGGCGAATTCGTTCGCTCCGCCTCTTCCACCATTGAGGCCCCCGTGGTGCGGAAGCTCCGCAACGCCTACCCTGAC
Organism: Arthrobacter sp. 05L44; assembly: GCF_056397605.1. Taxonomy (NCBI): domain Bacteria; kingdom Bacillati; phylum Actinomycetota; class Actinomycetes; order Micrococcales; family Micrococcaceae; genus Arthrobacter; species Arthrobacter sp. 05L44. The sequence continues at coordinate 107,270 of NZ_JBFTNS010000008.1, forward strand.
GCGCCTGCAGCTTCGAAGTCCGAAGCGCCCGCGTCTGCCCCCAAGGCCAGCCCGGCCGCGACACGTCCGGCGCCCGCGCCGGCCCCCGCCGCCCCGAAGGCTGCCGAATCCAAGACTGAAGCTCCGGCTGCACCGGCTGCCCCGGCACCGGCTGAAGCGCCTGCAGCGGCCCCGGCCGCCCCTGCCGCCGACGCCGCTGCTGCTCCGGCCGCTGGCGCCAAGCCGGGCGCACGCCCGGCCCCGAAGGCTGAGACCCCGGCTGCCCCGGCACGCCAGGGCGGTTCGGCTCCCCGGCCGGGCGGACCCCGTCCCGGTAACAACCCGTTCGCCACGTCCCAGGGCATGCCCCGCGGCCGCGGTGGCGACAACGAACGCGGCGCACGTCCGGGTAACAACCCGTTCGCGCCGTCCCAGGGCATGCCGCGTCCGGGCGGAAGCCGCACCGAGGGCGACCGCCCCGGCGGCCCCCGTCCCGCAGCAGGCGCAGGCGGCCCCCGTCCGGGCGCTCCGCGTCCCGCCGGTGCTGCCGGTGCACGTCCGGGCGCACCGCGTCCGGCCGGCGCTCCCGGCGCCCGTCCCGGAGCCGGCGGAAACCGTCCGACTCCCGGCATGATGCCTAACCGCACCGAACGTCCGGCACCCGCAGGTGCAGGCCGTCCCGGTGGCGGCCGCGGCCCGGGCCGTCCGGGTGCTCCCGGCACCGGTGGTCCCGGCGCAGGCGGCGGCGCTCCGGCCGGCGGTGGCTTCGGCAAGGGTGGCCGCGGTCGCGGTGGTACCCAGGGTGCCTTCGGTAAGGGCGGCGCAGGCCGTGGCAAGCAGCGCAAGTCGAAGCGTGCCAAGCGCCAGGAACTGGAGCAGATGAGTGCTCCGTCGCTGGGTGGCGTGAGCGTGCCCCGCGGCGACGGCAACACCGTTGTCCGGCTCCGCCGCGGCTCGTCCATCACGGACTTCGCCGACAAGATCGAGGCAAACCCCGCCGCGCTGGTGACGGTCCTCTTCCACCTCGGCGAAATGGCCACGGCCACGCAGTCGCTGGACGAGGAAACCTTCGCGCTGCTCGGCGAGGAGCTGGGTTACAAGCTGCAGGTTGTTTCGCCGGAAGACGAGGAGCGCGAGCTGCTCTCCGGCTTCGACATCGACTTCGAGGCCGAGCTGGAAGCCGAAGGCGACGACGACCTCGAGGCACGTCCTCCGGTAGTCACCGTTATGGGCCACGTCGACCACGGTAAGACCCGACTGCTCGATGCCATCCGCAAGTCCGACGTTATGGCGGGCGAGCACGGCGGCATTACGCAGCACATCGGTGCCTACCAGGTCACCCACAACCACGAGGGCACCGATCGCAAGATCACCTTCATCGATACCCCGGGCCACGAGGCGTTCACCGCCATGCGTGCCCGTGGTGCGAAGGTCACCGACATCGCCATCCTCGTGGTTGCAGCGGACGACGGCGTTATGCCCCAGACCGTTGAAGCCCTCAACCACGCGCAGGCGGCCAACGTGCCGATCGTTGTGGCCGTGAACAAGATCGACAAGGAAGGCGCCAACCCGGACAAGGTCCGCGGCCAGCTGACCGAGTACGGCCTGGTTCCGGAAGAGTACGGTGGCGACACCATGTTCGTTGAGGTCTCTGCCCGCCAGAACCTCAACATCGACGAGCTGCTCGAGGCTGTCCTGCTCACCGCGGACGCTGCCCTGGACATGCGCGCCAACCCGAACAAGGACGCCCGCGGTATCGCGATCGAAGCAAACCTGGACAAGGGCCGCGGTTCCGTGGCCACTGTTCTGGTCCAGTCCGGTACGTTGCACGTCGGCGACACGATTGTGGCAGGCACGGCCCACGGCCGCGTCCGCGCCATGTTCGACGACGACGGCAGTGCACTGACCGAGGCCGGCCCGTCCCGCCCCGTGCAGGTGCTGGGTCTGTCCAACGTCCCGCGCGCCGGTGACACCTTCTTCGTGACCGCTGACGAGCGCACCGCCCGCCAGATCGCCGAGAAGCGTGAAGCTGCCGACCGCAACGCCGCCCTGGCCAAGCGCCGCAAGCGCATCAGCCTGGAAGACTTCGACCAGGCCGTCGCCGACGGCAAGATCGACACCCTCAACCTCATCCTCAAGGGTGACGTGTCCGGTGCCGTCGAAGCCCTCGAGGACGCGCTGCTCAAGATCGACGTTGGCGAGGGTGTCCAGCTCCGCGTTATCCACCGCGGTGTCGGTGCGATCACGCAGAACGACGTCAACCTGGCAACGGTCGACTCCGCCGTTATCATCGGCTTCAACGTCAAGCCCGCCGAGCGTGTTGCCGAACTGGCAGACCGCGAAGGCGTGGACATGCGCTTCTACTCCGTCATCTACGCAGCAATTGATGACATCGAAGCAGCCCTCAAGGGCATGCTCAAGCCGGAGTACGAAGAGGTCCAGCTTGGCACCGCCGAGGTCCGCGAAGTGTTCCGTTCCTCCAAGTTCGGCAACATTGCAGGCTCGATCGTCCGCTCGGGTGTTATCCGGCGCAACGCCAAGGCCCGCATCAGCCGCGACGGCAAGATCATCGGCGACAACCTCACCGTTGAGACGCTCAAGCGCTTCAAGGACGACGCCACCGAGGTCCGCACGGACTTCGAGTGTGGTATCGGTCTTGGCTCGTACAACGACATCAACGAAGGTGACATCATCGAGACCTTCGAGATGCGCGAGAAGCCGCGCGTCTAAGGTGTGGCTTCACGGGTGGGGCCGTCGGAATTTTCCGGCGGCCCCGCCCCTTCGCTGGGCGGCAATGGATCTACGATCCATTGCCGCCCAGCTTCGGTAGGCCCGATGCCACTCCCGGGCCGCCGGAGAAATTCCAACGGTGGTCCGTCGTTGACTCACCATAGTGCGTGGCAGAAAACTGAAACGAGCGACCCCGCCCCATCGGCGCCGTCGTACATCCAAAATTTTTAGGAGTGGAAATGGCTGATCCCGCACGGGCTGCCAAGTTGGCGCAGCGGATTAAGGTTGTTGTTGCCGAGGCGCTGGGGCGCCGGGTGAAGGATCCCCGGCTTGAGGGCGTGACCGTCACCGACGCACGTGTGACCAACGACCTGCAGCACGCCACGGTCTACTACACCGTCTTCGGCGACGAGGTTGCCCAGTCGGACGCCGCGAAGGGCCTGGAGAAGGCCAAGGGGGTGCTGCGCCAGGAAGTGGGCCGCAACATCACCGTGCGGCTGACGCCGACGCTGGAATTCGTCGCCGACCAGATCCCGGTTGTGGCCTCCAACCTCGAAGAGCTCCTGCGCGCCGCCAAGAAGCGCGACGCCGAGGTAGCTGCCCTCGCGGCCGGTGCCAAGCACGCCGGCGACGCCGACCCGTACAAGAGCGACGTCCCCGAGGACATCGAACTCGACGAAGACGACTTCGATGAGGAAGATACCGACCTCACCGTTGACCGCGACGTCGACGAGGACAGCAACAAGTAGTCCCCACCCGTCATCACCAGCACTGGCCGGACCCGGCAACGGGGCCGGCCAGTGCCGTCTGGGCCCGGAGGACTTTGGACCCTAGGCCCCGGCCTGGCCGGAGCGTCCCATGGAACCATGACTGCGGGCGAGCCCACGGGCGGCGGCCGGCCGTGACGAAGGCCCTGACCAAGTGCCCGGCGTGCGGCACCACCAACCGTGTCCCGGCTACCGGGTCCGGCCGTCCGCGCTGCGGCAAATGCCACGCGCACCTGCCCTGGATCGTGGAGGCCGGCGACGGCGACTTTGCCGCGGTCGCAGAGCAGTCCCCGGTGCCTGCCCTGGTCGATTTCTGGGCCGCCTGGTGCGGCCCGTGCCGGATGGTCAGCCCCGTGCTGGACAAGCTGGCCCGGGAACGCGCCGGACGGGTCAAATTGGTGAAGGTCGACGTCGACACCTCGCCGGACCTGTCCCGGCGCTTCGACGTCCAGGCCATCCCAACGATGCTGGTGGTGTCAGGCGGGAAAGTGGTGGCCCGCCAAACCGGGGCGCCGCCGGCAGCCGCACTGGCTACCTGGCTCGATACCGCACTGTCAGCGCCGCCGTCGGGCGCCTAAACCGCCTAACAACGGTGAGCCCATGCCCAGCAGGAAGCCGAAGTCATACCAGTTGCCGGCCCGTCCCGTGTTGTAGAAGGGGAACTCGCGCCAGGCGCCGAACACGTGCGCAATCAGGATGATCCAGGCCGTGATCCCGTTCCAGATACCCCACAACAAGTCCTGCCACCACATGAGGTCCTCCTCCCGGGCCGCCGCGCACCCGCCCTGAATCCGCCCGCACCCGCGTCCGGTCAGGCTACTGCCTGGTCCGGCCGCGCGGTAGGACTAGAGGGCCCCTCCGCGGGCGGGAAGCCTGCCGACGCCCTCCACAAGCTCCGCCTGGCCCCCGCACAGGGCAATCCGGATCCAGCCCTCGCCGATCGACCCGAACGCGGTACCCGGGGCGAAGGACACTCCGGCGTCCGCGAGGAAGCGCCGCACCCAGGACCGGACGTCGCCGCCGCTGACGTGCGAGACGTCCGCCCAGAGGTAAAAGGCGCCCTGGGCCGTGAGGAAGGGAATGCCCTTGGATTCCAGCACTGCTGAGGCGGCGTCCCGGTTCGCGCGGTAGTGCGCGTGGGCGTGGCTGACGTAGTCCTGCGGTCCGGTCAGGGCCGCGAGGGCAGCGTACTGCGAGGGTGATGCCACGCAGGAGACGATCGCCTCCATCACGTTGTTCATCTGCTGTTCGAGCCCGGGCGGGCAGACCAGCGCGCCGATCCGCAAGCCCGTCAGGCCGTAGGTTTTGGACAGGGTCAGGGAGGTGAACACCCGGGCCTCGCCGGGAACGTCGCTGTCGAACCGCGCCGGGCTGACATGCGGGACGTCGTAGGTGAAGGCCTCGTAACACTCGTCCGAAATGATCCAGAGGTCGTGCCGGACGGCCAGCTCCACCAGGCTGCGGGTGAGGTCGGCGCCCAGGACCGCACCAAGCGGGTTGGACGGGGAGTTGAGCACCAGGACCTTGGTGCGCGGCGTGATCAGGGCCTCGATGTCTTCGACCCGGGGCTGGAACGCGTGGTCCGGGTACAGCGGGTACTCCACGGGGACGGCGTGCAACAGCCGGCTCGTCATCGCGAACGTGGGATAGCCCGGGTTGGGGATCAGGATCTCGTCGCCGGGGGAGAGCAGCAGGGTCATCGCGAAATGCAGGCCCTGCTGGGCGCCGTCGACCACGTACACGCGGTCCGCGCCCACCGGCGTCGCATTGTGTTCCCGGAACCTCGCCGCGAACGCTTCTCTGAGCGCGGGAATGCCGGCGTTGGGCGTGTAGTTGGTCTCGTCCCGGTCCAGGCACGCCATCCCGGCGGCGAGGATGTGGCGGGGGAGGGCGAAACCCGGCTCGCCGATGCTGAGCACAATCGCGCCGGGCGTGTGCCAGGCGGCCTCGGTAATCTCGCGGATCTGGTTGACGGGTACGTCGCGGACGTGGGCTGCAAGCTCGGGCATGTCTGCCATCCTAGCCGCGGACGGAGTCCGGACCGGGGGCATCTTCGGCGCGGATATACTGGGAGGCGTGCTTTCTGGACTGGTGATAGTGGACAAGCCGCAAGGCTGGACCAGCCACGATGTGGTTGGACGGATGCGGCGGATCGCCGGTACCCGAAAGGTGGGCCACGCCGGGACCCTTGATCCGATGGCCACGGGGGTGCTGGTGCTCGGGATCAACAAGGCGACCCGCCTCCTGACCTACATCGTGGGAACCTCCAAGACGTACACCGCCACCATCCGTCTGGGTGAGTCGACCATTACTGACGACGCCGAGGGCGAGGTCACTGCCACGGCCAGCGCCGCCGCCGTGACCGAGGACGCCGTCCGCGCCGGGATCGCAGAGCTGACGGGGGAAATCCAGCAGGTCCCCAGCAGTGTCAGCGCCATCAAGGTCAACGGCGAGCGTGCCTATGCCCGGGTCCGCTCCGGTGAAGAGGTCAAACTCGCCGCGCGTCCCGTGACCATCCACCGCTTCGAGCTCCATGAGCTCCGCCGGGCCAACGACGGCGAGGCCCTGGACCTCGATGTCACCGTGGAGTGTTCATCCGGGACGTACATCCGTGCCCTCTCTCGGGACCTCGGCGGCGCCCTGGGCGTCGGCGGCCACCTCACCGCGCTGCGCCGGACACAGGTGGGGCCCTACACGCTGGACCAGGCGCGCACCCTCGAAGAGCTCGCCGAGGAACTGAACGTGCTGGAGATGTCGCAGGCCGCCCGGGCGCTGATGCCCAACCGCGACCTCACCGCTGAAGAGACCACGGAGCTGTCCTTCGGGCGGCGGATCTCCGCCGGTGCTGCCGCAGGGACACCGGGGGCCGCGACGCCGGAACAGCCTGCCGCTGCCTTCGCGCCCGACGGTTCCCTCGTGGCCCTCCTGGCCGACGCCGGCAGCTACGCCAAACCCGTGCTGGTTTTCGCGCCGGACAACGAGAAGCCGGCGGGCTGAGCGTGGACGCGTACTTCTACATCATCCTGGTGGTCGGTTTGCTCTCCACCCTGCTGTGCCTGGGCGCCGGCATCATGAAGAAGGCCCCGAACGATGCCACCATCCTGTCGGTGGCCGCCGTTGAACTGTCCCTGCTGGTGTACCTGGTTGGTTCGATTGTCCGGGTCGCCTCGGGGGAGCGGATCGCCGGTGAGCCCTGGGAATTCTGGGGATATCTGGTCACCGCGCTGATGCTTCCCGTCGGTGCGGTGTACTGGTCCATCCTGGAACGCACCCGGTGGAGCAATTTTGTGCTGGCGGCTGTCGGCGTCACCGCGCTGGTGATGGCGGCCCGAATGAACCAGATCTGGTACTGACGTGGAAGAGGCAAAGAAGAACATGGCAGCTCCCCAACAAGGCACTGGCGACTCCGGAACTACGGCGGCGGCCGCAGGCGGCACGGAGGCTACGGCCCCGGCGTCGACTCCGGCGTCGACTCCGGCGTCGGACGCTCCCGCCGGCGGCACAGATGCTACGGCCGGCGGCACAGCCGCGGCGGCGAAGGACACGCGCAATACCGGCCCCGGCCGGCTGCTGATCGCGGTCTATGCGGTGTTCGCCCTCTCGGCCACGGCGCGGGCCGGGTACCAGATCCTGACGAAGTTCTCCGAAGCGCCGCTGGCGTACCTGCTGTCGGCGTTTGCCGCCGTCGTCTACATCGTGGCGACTGTCTCGCTCGCGAAAGCCGGACGTACCTGGTTCAAGGTCTCCGTGACGGCAGTGCTGGTGGAGCTGGTCGGCGTCCTTGTGGTCGGCGCACTCAGCCTGTTCGACTCGGTGAACTTCCCCCATGAAACGGTCTGGTCCTTGTTCGGCCGGGGCTACGGATTCATTCCGCTGCTGCTGCCCATCCTCGGTCTGAGCTGGCTGTACCGCCGGCGGCCCGCGCCGCGACGGCCCTAGACGCAGGCAGCAGCACAATCCTTCCGACCCGGGACGGGTCCTTGCCGCGATGACGGCCGTGCACGGATTAGTAAGCAAACTTGCCAAAGTCATAGTAAGCATGCTTATTGTAGTGTGGGAGCAACGCCGCGGATAGCGGCGCACCCAGGTGGGTCCAGCGGAGCCAGGGAGGCATCATGAGGATTATGAACGCCGTTCCCCGAGCAGGATGGGAATCCGGTCAGGCCGGTACACGCCGCGATACGCCATGTGCGGCGCGCAGCATTCTTAGCCGACTGGGGCGCCGCGGATGAGCGCCGAATCGGAGCTAAAAAAATGGCGGACGGACCAGTTGCTGTCCATGGCCGCGCGGCTGGTCGAACGCCGCAAGGACCAGGCATTGGCGGCGTTGGGTTTGACCCATGCCGCAGTCATCGCCCTCCAGGGCCTCGCCGGAGGGCCACTCAATCAGGAGCAACTGGCGCGCCGGATCGCGGTGCAAAGCCAGTCCCTGGGCAAGGTTTTGCTGCGGCTTGAAGAGTCGGGCCTGGTCAGCCGGACCAAGGACCAGCGCGACCGCCGACAGTTCTCGGTGGCGCTGACGGCCTCCGGCAGCACCGCACTGGCGACGGCGCATCAGATCGAGCGCGACGCCCTCCCCGAAGACATCGAAGGCTGGACCACGCTGCAGCACGATCTGGTGAGGATCCTGGCGGCCTTCGAGGTTCCTGGCCGGTCCTAGAGCCGGGCGGTACTAGGCCCGGGAACCGTGGACTAAGCCGGGAAGCCGGTGACTAGGACCGGGAACCGGGCAACGGGGTGGCCATCGCGTCGGGTTCCTGAAGTCCGCGGCGCAACGCCGGCCAAGCGGCCGCAAACCCCGGGTGCAGCTCCTTCTGGCTCACGGCGTCGAGCGTGACCCATTGCAGTTCGATACTCTCGGGGTCGCTGATCTCCGCTTCGAAGGGCTCGATCACCTGCGCGGCCACGGTCGTGTAGGACCAATATCCGACGTCGAACACCGAGGTAAAAAGTACGCGGACCGAACCGGGCGGAACGGCGGCCTCCTCGTGGGCCTCCCGGAGCGCGCCGTTGACGGCGTCCTCACCCTGATGCAATGCCCCGCCGGGGAGCCCCCACGTTCCGCCTTGGTCGCTCCACGTGGCGCGGTGCTGCAAGAGCACACCCTTCGCCGCGTCGTGCACAAGCAACCCCGCAGAACCGAACCGGCCCCAGAAGCGGCCGTGTTCGCCCTCCACCCAGGCATCGCCGGGGTCGCGTGGCCCCAGTGGCCGGCGCGGCCCAAGGTAAGGCCCCGGAGCCTGCCCTTCAGGGGACGACGATCCGGAGGGGTTCGGTGTGGCAGGGTCAGTCATGCTGCCAGTCTGCCATTTCTGCGGGCGGCACGCGCCGGGATGGGCCTGCCCGCGTAGCGTGAGCTCATAATCCCGGTGGTCGCTATTATGTCGTACCCCCTTGGGAGACTTGGTTTATGGGAAGCGGTGCAGCTCTCGCGTTTCGTCCGGCTGGTGGGCCGGACGGTGATCAGCGCGGGGCGCAGCCGGGCTGTGAGCTTGCGGGCGGTGCGGTGTTGGGTCGGGTGCTGGAGGACTTGCGGGGGTTGAGCGCGACGGCGGCCGCGGACGCCGCGTTGTTCGGGATCGGTGAGGCCGCGGAGTTCGCCGCCCGGGTCGAGGAGATCTCCCGGACCGTGGAATACCTGCAACTGATCGGCGCGGCCGCGGTCGAACGCACCCGCACCGAAGCCGCTGCCACCAATGACCCGGTCCTGGATGACGGGTACCGGCGGGCCGGGGATTTCCTCCGCGCCCGCCTGCACATCAGCGCCACCGAAGCCCACCGCCGGCTCGCCCTGGCCGGGACCGTGCTGCCCCGCACCGGGAGCACCGGCCAGCCCCTGGCACCCCGGCACGAGGAACTCGGCGCCGCCCTCGCCAACGGAACCGTCGGTTCCCGGCCCGCCACGATCATCAGCCAGGCCCTGGACCGGGTCCGGCCCGTCACCGACCCCGGGACCAGCACCCGGATGGAACACGCCCTGACCGCCACCGCCACCGAGTACGACCCGGACTTCCTCACCCGCATCGCCCGCCGCTGGATCGACGCC
>NZ_JBFTNS010000009.1:0-155878 GCF_056397605.1 Arthrobacter sp. 05L44
TCTTCCATGAACTGTCAGTCGGGCATTAACGTGGGACACGAGGACCTCCGAGCGCGAAGTGTGTGAATTAGACAGCTCCACTTAGCCCGGAGGTCCTCCTCGTTTTCAAGCCCTAAGTGTCAACAACGTCCCGGCCCAGTACACCTAGGGCTGACCGCGGGCCGGGCATGGCCAGGCAGCGCCGCAACGCCGGGTATGTGCGGACAGCGGGGGGCCTCAGCCGTCGGCCGGGTCCTCCATCGGGAAGGCGACGGCCTCGCCCACCACACGCAGGCACAGCTCGGTGCCGGGACGGGCGATGGAGGCGTTCCAGTGCCGGATGGTGATGACCTCGCCGCCGCCGGGGTAGCGGTGGTCCGCGACGGCCCCTTCGGCCAGGACGGGGGGAACGGCCAGTTTCAGCCGGACGGTGGTTTCGGGGCCGAAGTAGTCCGTGTCCACCACGGTGCCCCGGATGGGGCCGTCCTCGGCGATGCGGATCTGCTCGGGGCGGAGCATCAGCTGGACGCGGCCCTGCGCCGGGGGCCGGCGGACGGGGATGCCGCCGAGGGAGCAGGTGGCCAGGGAGCCTTCCATCCAGGCGTCGAGGATGACCGCGTCGCCAAGGAATTCCGCGGTGGCCCGGTCCGCCGGGCGGGTGTAGACCACAAACGGGTTGCCGATCTGGGCGAGTTTGCCGCCGCGCATCACGGCCACCTGGTCCGCGAAGGACAGCGCCTCGGCCTGGTCGTGGGTGACCAGGATGGTGGTGACCCCGGCGTCGTGGAGGACAGTGCCGACGGCCCGCCGGGTGGCGACACGCAGCCCGGCGTCGAGCGCGGAGAACGGCTCATCCAGCAGCATCAGTTCCGGCTCGCGGGCCAGCGCGCGGGCCAGGGCGACGCGCTGCTGCTGGCCGCCGGAGAGCTGGTGCGGGCGCCGCTTGGCCATGGCCGGGTCCAGGGCAACCATTTCGAGCAGTTCGGCCACGCGTGCCTTGACGCCGCGGTGGCCGCCGTCGAGTTTGCCGGCGTCGAGGCCGAACGCGATGTTCTGCCCCACGGTCAGATGCGGGAAGAGGGCGCCGTCCTGGGCGACGTAGCCAACATGCCGTTTGTGCGCGGGGACCCAGAGCCCGTCCCCGGCCACGGTGCGGCCGTTGAGGGCGATGGTGCCGGTGTCGGGGTGTTCAAAACCGGCAATCAGGCGCAGCAGGGTGGTCTTGCCCGAGCCGGAGGGTCCCACGATCGCCGTCGTCCCGCCCTTGGCGACGGAGAGGTTGACGCCCTTGAGGACCGCCTGGGAGCCGAAGTTCTTCGTGACGGCCTCGACTTCCAGGTGGCTGTTGGTGCTGGGCGCCACGGAGGCCGCGATCCGGGGTTCGGGGAGCCGGGAGGGGTTTTGTTCGGTCACTGTCCCGCTGCTTTCTTGGACTGCTGGAAGAGAAGGTAGGTCATGGGCGCCGAGATCAGGATCATCAACAGGGCGTACGGCGCAGCGCCGGCGTAGTCGATTTCGCTGCTCTTGCTCCAGAATTCCGTGGCCAGGGTGCGCGTGCCGTTGGGCGAGAGCAGCAGGGTGGCCGTCAGCTCATTGACGATCCCCAGGAACACCAGGGCGGCCCCGCCGGCGGCAGCCGGTGCGGTCAGCCGCAGGGTGACCCGCAGGAAGGCCAGCAGCGGCGGTTTGCCGAGGGCCTGGGCTGCCTCGTCGAGCTCCTTGGGCGCCTGCGACAGCCCTGAGCGGATATTCACGAGGGCGCGGGGCAGGAACAGCAACACGTACGCGGAGACCAGCAGGGCCGTGGTCTGGTAGAGGTCCGGGGCCATCCGGATGCTCACGGTCACGAAGGCCAGGCCGACGACGATCCCCGGCATGGAGCTGGTGACGTAGTTGGAGAGTTCCAGGGCCTTGCTGAACCAGCCCGGATGCCGCACCGCGAGGTAGGCCATGGGGAACGCGACCACGGTGGTGGCCGCCGCCCCGGCCAGGCCGTAGCCGAGGGTCTGCAGCAGTGCCGGCAGGAACTCGTCCGCGGACCAGATAGCGGGGCCGCCGGCGACGATCCAGCGCACCACAAACGTCAGGGGAAGCCCGAAGGCCAGGGCGGTGAGGGCCAGAAGGGAGAACTGCGCCGGCAGCTGGTAGGCGTGCAGCGGCAGCCGCAGCGCCCTGGCCTGCGCGCCGGAACCGACCCGGGCGTACCGGGCAGTGCCGCGGCCGCGGACTTCGACCAGGAGCAGGATCAGGCAAAAGAAGACCAGCACGCTGGCCAGCATGTTTCCGGCCGTTCCGTTGAAGGTGGACTGGTACTGGACCATGATCGCGGTGGTGAAGGTGTCAAAGCGGATCATCGCGAACGCGCCGTACTCGGCCAGCAGGTGCAGGGAGACCAGCAGCGCGCCGCCGGTCATCGCGATCCGGAGCTGGGGCAGCACCACGCGGAAGAAGGCGCGCCACGCGCCAAGGCCCAGGGACGCGGCGGACTGTTCGATGGCGGGGTCGAGGCGGCTGAGCGTCGCGGCGGCCGGGATGTAGACCAGGGGGAAGTAGGACAGGGTGGCGATCAGCACGCCGGACCACAGCCCGCCCATCGAGGGGACGGCGGAGACCCACGCGTAGCTGTTGACGAACGCCGGCACCGCGAGCGGCGCGGCCAGCAGCACCGCCCACCACTTGTGGCCCTTGAGGTTGGTGCGTTCGACCAGCCAGGCGCCGCCGACGCCGAGGACCACGCACAGCGGCACGGTGATCACCATCAGCAGCACGGTGTTGAGCAGCAGTTCACCCACCCGGGCCCGGAAGATCAGGCCGACGGCGGTGTCCCAGCCGGTCGCGACCGTCATAAACGCCACGTAGCCGAGCGGGACCAGGGAGAACAGGGCGATCAGGACGGCCAGGATCGACACAACCGAGACGCCGAAAGGCGGGCGGGGCCGCGTGGCCCTGCCCGCCGTCGTCGTGCCGCCGGTGGTTCCGGGAGCAGCCAGCGTTTTTGTCACCGCTTAGAGCAGGCCTGCCTTGGTCATCAGGTCGGTGACCTTGGCGGAATTCAGCTTGGCCGGATCGACCGTGGGTGCCTGCAGTTCCTTCACCGGTACCAGCTTCCCGTTGGCCGCGACCTCGGAGCCCACCGGGTACTCGAAGGACGTGCCCTTCTGCAGGACTTCCTGGCCTTTCTTGCCGGTGATGAACTTCAGGAACGCCTGGGCGGCTGCGGCGTTCTTCGAGGACTTGAGCACACCGCCGCCGGAGACCGAGACAAACGCGCCGGGATCCTGGTTCTTGAAGTAGTACGGCGTGACGTTCTTCGAGTTCTCGCCGGTCTTGGCCTGGTCGCCGTAGTAGTAGTAGTGGTAGATCAGGGCGGCATCCACTTCACCGGCGTTGACGGCCTTCATGGCCGTGCTATTTCCCTTGTAGGCCTTGAAGTTCTCCTTCATGCCCTTGAGCCATTCCTCGGTGGCGGCCTCGCCCTTGAGTTCCAGCAGGGCCGAGACGATCGCCTGGAAGTCGGCGCCGGAGGGCGACGCCGCCCACTTGCCCTTCCACTCGGGCTTGGCCAGGTCCAGCATGGACTTGGGCAGCTTGTCAGCGCTCAGCTTGGCCTTGTCGTAGACCAGCACGGTGGAGCGGGCGGCGATGCCCGTCCACTTGTTGGTGGACGGGCGGAACCCTGCGGGGACCTGGTCGACGGTGGCCTTGTCCACGTCCGCAAAGAGGCCGGCATTTTCCACCTGGGCCATGGCGGGGGAGTTTTCGGTGAGGAACACGTCGGCCCGCGAGGCCGCGCCTTCCTGGATGATCTGGTTGGACATCTCGGTGTCGTCGCCCTGGCGGACGGTGACCTTGATGCCGGTCTCCGCCGTGAAGGCGTCCACCCATTCCTTGGTCAGTGATTCGTGCTGGGCGTTGTAGACGGTGATTTCACGGGCAGGCTTGCCATCGGCTCCGGTAGTGCTGCCGGAGGAGGCGCCGGTGCCACAGGCTGCGAGGCTGAGCGCGGCGGTGGCGGCGAGGGCAATGCCGGCCAGCGCGTTGTTGCGGATCTTCATGAGGCTACTTTCTGCAAGGAAAAGGTCGTAGGTGCCTAACCTCCGTGAGCGGGGAAGTTAGGGGATGCTCACTACGAAAAACTGTAGGTTAGCCAAACCTAAGCAACCAAGCCGAGAGTGCCTTAAGTGAGGAGGATCACATGAATTACGAAACTATTGCGTGACCTAATTGGCCTCGGGCGTCTCCAGGGCCTCCGAAGCGTCCGAAACGTCCGGGGCGCTGGCTGCCCCGCGCTCGGCGTCGACCTTGGCAGGTTCGACGACGGGCAGCTTCCCGGCGATGGACGCCGCTGCCTCCAGCACCATCCAGGCCTGCAGCTGGGTGGAGAGTTCAACGGCGGAACCCGCCGGGTAGCTGCGCCGGGCCGGCAGCTCGGGCCGGGCCGCAAAGACCAGCCGTGCGCCGTTGCGCGCCAGAGGCTCCTGCGCCGCCACCAGGCGCCGGCCCTCCCAGAAGGCCTCCGCGGTGTCCGTGACGAGGCGGGCCGCCTCGGTCCGGGTCTCGTCGGGCAGCCGTTCGTCGACGGCGGCCAGGGCGAGGTAGCGGACCAGGATCCCGGTGAACAGGCCGCCGTCGCCGGTTCCCTCGGAGCGCAGGACGGTGGCCTTGCGGCCCATCAGCGGCGCCTCGACCGTGAGGCTGCGCCCCACCGCCGCCACCAGTGCGGCCGCCCGCTGCAGGTTCGCCTCCCCGCCCAGCTCCAGCAGGGCGCCAAGTACCGGGCCCTGGTTGTAGGTATAGATGGCGCTCTCCAGCACCAGGTCGCCGCCGGGGGCAATCCGGAGGCCGTCCTGGTACATCCCCTGCTCGGGGTCGAAGAGCCTGGCGTCCAGCCAGTCCAGCAGGGCCTGCGCCCGGGCCGCCTGTCCGGTGCGGGCGTAGTACAGGGCGATCGGGGCCGTGGCCGGCGTGTTCTTGAAGTCGCGTTTCTTGCTCCAGAACGTGCCGCCGCCCAGGTCGTCGGTCGAGGCCGAGTCGAACTGCAGGGTCAGGCTCTTGAGGACCTTGGCGTTGCGCCGCCGCCCGGAGCTTTTGCGGGTGTCCTCGGCCAGCGTCTCGAGCCGCAGGGTGGCAAGGGCCAGCCAGGCCATGTCGTCGTAAAAGCTGTTGACCACGGTCAGGAAGTTGCGCAGCCGGATGCCGGTGACCAGGCGGGACGCGAGCTTGCCGGCGCTGGGCAGGTTGTCGCCGTCGAACTTCGCCGGCGTGTGGCCCTCGCCGCCGAGTTCGCGGCGTCCGGCGTCCACGAGGCAGTCAACGTAGTGCGCCTGCCACCAGTAGTGCCACGGCCGTGCGAGGTTCTTCAGCCGGCCCGACGGGCGGGTGATCGCAGCGATGTGCGTGCCGGGCAGGAAGAAGAGGCGCTGCCCGAACAGCCGGGTCACGGAACGGGCGGCCTCGTCGGCGCGGAAGGACCAGTTCGTGGCGGGGGCATGGGCGGATGCTGCGGTCATGGGACCAAGCCTAGTGGCGGCGGTATCCCCGGCACGGATTCCCGCGTCCGACGTGCGCAATATTGGCATTCCAGTTAACCTGTACTAACTAATGTTCCCTGGCGCCGGTGGGCTGCGTGAAGTCCACGGCCGGGGTGCGGTTCCACATCAAGGAGGATGTATGGACGTCTTGGGTACTGTCGCGCTGATCACGGGCGGTGCATCCGGGCTGGGTGCCGCCACGGCCCGGCGGCTGTTCGCTGCCGGCGCCTCGGTTGTGCTGGTTGATCTCCCCGCCTCCGCCGGGGAGGGCCTCGCGGCCGAACTGAACGCACAGGCCGGCGGCCGGGCCGACACGGCAAACCGCGCCGTTTTCGTCCCCGCGGACGTGACCAGCGAAGAGCAGGTGCAGGCCGCCGTGGACGCCGCTGTCGCCCTCGGCCCGCTGCGGATCGTGGTCAACTGCGCCGGCATTGCCACCCCCGGCAAGGTGCTGGGCCGCGACGGAGTGCTCCCGCTGGAGACCTTCAGCCGCGTCATCCAGATCAACCTCGTGGGCACGTTCAACGTCATCCGCCTGGCCGCGGCCGCAATGGCTGCCACCGAGCCCGCGCACACGGAGCTGGGCGGGGCCGAACGCGGCGTCATCATCAACACGGCCTCCGTCGCAGCCTTCGACGGGCAGATCGGCCAGCCCGCCTACGCGGCCTCCAAGGGGGCCGTGGCGGCGATGACCCTGCCGATCGCCCGCGAGCTGGCGCGCTCGCTGATCCGCGTCGTCACCATCGCCCCCGGGATCTTCGAGACCCCCATGATGGCCGGACTCCCGCAGGAGGCCCAGGACTCGCTGGGCAGCCAGGTACCGCACCCGTCCCGGCTGGGCCGCCCCGCCGAATACGCCAACCTGGCAGCGCACATCGTGGAGAACGCCATGCTCAACGGCGAGACCATCCGGCTCGACGGCGCCATCCGGATGGGACCGAAGTGACCCTCGCCGTGGACGCCACTGCCCCCGTGGACCCGGCCCTCTCCGGACTGCCGACCGCCGACTTCTTCGATTTCGAGTCGCTCCTCAGCGCCGCCGAGCAGGCGAAAGTGGCCGAGCTGCGGGAGTTCCTGGCCCGCGAGGTGGCGCCGTTCGCCACCCGGTGGTGGAACGACGCCGAGTTCCCGGCACACATCCTGCCCAAACTCGCGGCGCTCGAACTCAGCGCGCCCACCCAGCGCGGCTACAGTAACCTCTTCGCCGGCCTCGTCATCGCCGAGATGACCCGGGTGGACACCTCGCTGGCCACCTTCTTCCTGGTCCACCATGACCTTTTCGTGGAGTCCCTCTACGGGTTCGGCTCGGCGGACCAGAAGGCCCGGCTGCTCGCGGACGCGGCCAACCTGCGCACCACCGGGGCCTTCGCGCTGACCGAACCGGACCACGGATCCGACGTCGCCGGCGGCATGGAGACCACCGCCCGCCGGGTCTCCGGCGGGGAGGACGGCGATTACTGGGTGCTCAACGGCGCCAAGCGCTGGATCGGGAACGGGACGTTTTGCGACTACATGCTGGTCTGGGCCCGCGACGAGGCCGACGGCGGCATCCGCGGGTTCATCGTCGACGCCACGTTGCCGGGTGTGAGCCGGAGCCGGATCGAGAACAAGATCGCGCTGCGGACCGTGCAGAACGCCGACATTGTCTTCGAGGACGTCCGGGTGGCCGAATCGGACCGGTTCGCCGGGATCAACAGCTTCGATGACACCAACGAGCTGCTGCGCGGGTCGCGGATCATGGTCGCCTGGCAGGGTGTGGGGCAGCAGCTGGCGGCGTTCGACGTCGCCCGGCAGCACGCCGTCGAACGCCAGCAGTTCGGCCGGCCGCTGGCGAAGTTCCAGCTGGTCCAGCAGCAGCTGGTGACCATGCTGGGGAACGCGGTGGCGAGTATGGGCATGATGGTCCGGATCGCGCAGCTGCAGGACCGGGGCGCGGCGGATATGCCCCAGGTGGCGCTGGCGAAGTCCTACGTGAGCGCCCGGATGCGGGAAACCGTGGCGATGGGCCGGTCCCTGCTGGGCGGCAACGGGATCGTCACCGATTACCGGATGGCGAAGATTTTCGCCGACGCCGAGGCGATCTACACCTACGAGGGTTCCTACGAGATCAACACCCTGATCGTGGGCCGCGCGGTCACCGGGGTCTCCGCGATCGCCTGACCCCGGCCGCCTGTCCGGGGTACCGCTAGGCGAAGGGCTGCTTCTCGCCGGCCTCGATCCGGTAGTCCAGGCTGTTGTTCTTCACCGGCATGGGGCAGGTGCCGTACGGGGTGAACGCGCTGGGGTAGTTGATGGCCCGGTTGAAGTCCAGGATCACGGTGTTGTCCGGCCGCGGCCGGGCCGTGGAGACCTTGCGCCACTCGTCGGTGCTCTCGCCGTTGGTCTCGTCGTGGAACGTGACCGTCAGGGCACCGAGCTTCTCTTCTTCGGCCTGCAGGCGGCTTTCGTGCTCCTGGCCGGGAAGCCGGAAGACGAGCTCGCCGACGGAGCGGTGCACACCGTCGACCAGCGGGTTGGCGGTTCCGATGGGCACGTCCACCGGCTCGGGGTAGGGCGTGTAGCGCGCCTCGATGACGAGGTCGGGCCGGTAGTCGAAGGTGGGAACGCCGCTGAACCCGGTGAAGACCGGCGACGCCGAATCGCGGGTCCGGATCGCGTATTTGTCCGCGCGCATGGCGAGTTCCACCACCACCTGCCGGCCGTCCGTGCCGCCGTACTGGACCCACAGGAGGGATTCCTCGTCGGCCAGTTCCGCGCTGACTGTCCCGTCCACGGGGTCGCCGGACTCCACCAGCGTCAGCCCGTCCGCCGCGGCGGCGGTGAGGAACGCTGCCGTGCCGTCCGTTGACCACAGCCCCGGCGCGAGGTCGACGGCGGCGGGGGAGTCCTCCAGCCATTGGAACGAGGTCAGGGTCAGCCAGCCGTAGTCACTCGCGAGGGCGGTGTTCCGGCTGGTGCGGAAGCGCTGCCAGCGGGCAAGCTGCGGGTCGGCGGGGGTCTCAGCTGTGGTCACGGGCGTCACTCCTGGTAGCGGGCGGGGGTGCGAGGGCGGCCGCGACCAGCGCGGCGGCGGTGGCGCGGGCTGCGGCGGGCGCGGCGGGGTCGGCGTCGAGGACCCCGCTGGCCAGGCCGCCGTCGAGGACCAGGGTCAGGCTCCGCGCCAGGCCGTCCGGGTCCGGGGCGCCGGCCTCCGCGGCCAGGGACCTGATCCACGCCAGGATCTGTTGCTTATGGGCGACAGTCCGTTCGTGCACCCGGGTGCCGGCGGCGGATTCGGCGGCGGCATTGATGAACGCGCAGCCGCGGTAACCGTCCCGGCGGCACGCGGTGGAGAGGGCGTCGAAGAGGCCCACCAGCTGGTCCGCGGGTGCCGGCCCAGCGGCGTCGGCGGCGGCGTGCAGCTGCCCGCTCCAGACCCCGTCGACCCGCTCGAGATAGGCCAGGATCAGGTCGTCCTTGGCCGGAAAGTACTTATAGAAGGTGGCCTTGGCGACGCCGGACTCGGCAATGATCGTATCGATCCCGGCCGCCCGGAGGCCCTGGGCATAAAAGAGCCGGAATGCCGTTGCCAGGATCTTGTCCTTCGCCTGGCCGGCCGGCGTCCGGACAGCCCGGGGCCCGGCAGTGGGCGCTGGGGCTGTCGCGGTCATAGCTTCATGGTACACAGACCAGTCTGTCTATCCAGCTTGCCGGGTCTTGCCGTAGACAGTTCTGTCTGATAACGTCTCGCCAGATGGTAGACGGTTCTGTCTACCCCATAATCCGAAACCCGTGAGGTCCCCATGAAAATCGCAGTCTTCGGCACCGGCACCGTTGGCCCCACGGTCGCAGGCGCCCTGGCAAAGCTCGGCCACAACGTCGCTATCGGCACCCGGGACCCGCAGGCCACCCTGGCCCGGACCGAGGCCGGCCCGATGGGCGGCGTCCCCTTCGCCCAGTGGCACACGGAACATTCCGACATTGCGCTGGCCACCTTCGCCGAGGCCGCGGCCGGCAGCGACATTGTTGTCAACGCCACCAATGGGACCGGATCCCTGGAGGCGCTGAACGCCGCCGGCGCCGACAACCTGGCCGGCAAGGTCATTGTGGACATCGCGAACCCGCTCGACTTCTCCCAGGGCTTCCCGCCGTCGTTGAACCCGGTGAACACGGACAGCCTCGGCGAGCAGATCCAGCGGGCGTTCCCCGACGCCCGGGTGGTCAAGACCCTCAACACGATGAACGCCGCGATCATGGTGGACCCGGCAAGTGTGGCCGGCGGCGACCACTCGGTCTTCGTCTCCGGCAACGACGCCGGCGCCAAGGCCGCGGTGTCCGGCCTGCTGGCGGACCTGGGGCACCGCGACATCATCGACCTGGGCGACATCACCACGGCCCGCGGCACGGAGATGCTCCTGCCGGTCTGGCTGCGGCTCTGGGGTGCCCTCGGGAACGCGGACTTCAACTTCAAGATCGCCCGCTAGGCCCCGGGCCTCGAACGGCAAGGGGGCGGACACTATCTGAGACGGATTCCACGGCGCACCGTGAGCCGGGTAACATCCCATGGGTATAAGTAACCCGGCTCACAGTATCCAGCGCAGTGTACGAGCCAAGTCGAACCCTCGAAAGATTGTTTCCATGGCTGACACTGCAATGACTTCCGCCTCGGACCTCGCCTCCGAACTCCGCGCTGACGTCCGCCGGGTGTCCACCCTGCTCGGCGAATCCCTGGTCCGCCAGCACGGCCCGGAACTCCTGGACCTCGTGGAGCAGGTGCGCCTGCTGACCAAGGAATCCAAGGAGGCTGCCCGCGGCGGCGCCGACGCCACGGGTCCCTGGAGCTCGTACGACGTCGTCGCCCAGGTCCGGGAACTGCTCGGCTCCCTGCCGCTCGAGCAGGCCACCGACCTGGTCCGGGCCTTCGCGTTCTACTTCCACCTGGCCAACGCCGCCGAGCAGGTCCACCGGGTGCGCGGGCTGCGGAACCGGCAGGAGAAGGACGGCTGGCTGGCCAGGGCCGTCGCGGACATCGCGGAGCAGGCCGGCCCGGGTGTGCTGCAGGACGTGGTGGATGAGCTCGACGTGCGGCCGATCTTCACCGCGCACCCCACGGAGGCCTCGCGCCGTTCCGTGCTGGACAAGATCCGCCGGCTCTCCGACGTGCTGTCCGAGGCCACCCTCGACGGGACCGCGGCCCGACGCCGCCAGGACCGCCAGCTGGCCGAGGTAATCGACCAGATGTGGCAGACCGACGAGCTCCGGCAGGTCCGGCCCACCCCCGTGGATGAGGCCCGGAACGCCATCTACTACCTAACCGGGATCCTCGGGGACGCCATGCCGGAGATGCTCTCGGACCTCTCCGAACTCCTCGGCGACCACGGGGTCAGCCTGCCGGTCACCAAGGCGCCGATCCGCTTCGGGTCCTGGATCGGCGGGGACCGGGACGGCAACCCCAACGTCACCGCGGCCGTCACCCGCGAAATCCTGCAGATCCAGAACCAGCACGCCGTCCGGATCAGCATCGGCCTGATCGACGGGCTGATCTCCATCCTGTCCAACTCCACGGCGCTCGCCGGGGCGGACCAGGCACTGCTGGACTCGATCGACGTCGACCTGAAGAACCTGCCGGGCCTGGACCGCCGCGTCCTGGAACTGAACGCGCAGGAACCGTACAGGCTCAAACTCACCTGCATCAAGGCGAAGCTGCTCAACACCGGGCGCCGGGTTGCGGCCGGGTCCGCCCACGAGCCGGGCCGGGACTACGCCGCCACCGCCGAACTCCTGGCCGAGCTGGGACTGCTGGAAACCTCGCTCCGGAACCACCACGCCGCCCTCGCCGCCGACGGTGCCCTGGCCCGCGTCCGGCGCGCGATTTCCTCCTTCGGCCTGCACCTGGCCACCCTGGACATCCGGGAACACGCCGACCACCACCACGACGCCGTCGGCCAGCTGATGGACCGGCTCGGCGGCCCCGGCGTGCGGTACGCCGAACTGAGCCGGGCCGAGCGGCTGGAGGTTCTCGGCTCCGAGCTCGCGTCCCGGCGACCGCTCTCCGGCCACCCGATCAAGCTCGACGGCGTCGCGGACGGCACCTACGACGTCTTCCGCGAGATCCGCCGCGCCCTGCGCACCTACGGCCCGGACGTCATCGAGACCTACATTGTGTCCATGACCCGCGGCGCAGACGACGTCCTGGCCGCCGTCGTGCTGGCCCGCGAGGCCGGGCTGGTGAACGTCTTCGGTGAGGCGCCCTACGCGAAGATCGGGTTCGCCCCGCTGCTGGAGACCGTGGAGGAGCTGCGGGCCTCGGCCGAGATCGTCGATGCGCTGCTCTCCGACGCTTCCTACCGCGAGGTGGTCCGGCTGCGCGGCGACGTGCAGGAGATCATGCTTGGCTATTCGGACTCCAATAAGGAATCCGGGGTGATGACCAGCCAGTGGGAAATCTACAAAACCCAGCGGAAGCTGCGCGACGTCGCAGCGAAGCACGGCGTGCGGGTGCGGCTCTTCCACGGCCGCGGCGGGTCGGTGGGCCGCGGCGGCGGGCCCACCTATGACGCCATCATGGCCCAGCCCAACGGCGTCCTGGAGGGCGAGATCAAGTTCACCGAACAGGGCGAGGTGATCTCGGACAAGTACTCGCTGCCGGAGCTCGCCCGCGAAAACCTGGAACTCTCCCTCGCCGCGGTGCTCCAGGGTTCCGCGCTGCACCGCACCCCGCGCACCTCCGAGGACCAGCGGGAGCGGTACGGCCACGTGATGGAAACCATCTCGGACGCCGCGTTCGCCCGGTACCGGACACTGATCGATGACCCGGACCTGCCGGCCTACTTTATGGCCTCCACCCCGGTGGAGCAGCTGGGGTCGCTGAACATCGGGTCCCGGCCGTCCAAACGCCCCGATTCCGGGGCCGGGCTGGAGGGGCTCCGGGCCATCCCGTGGGTGTTCGGCTGGACCCAGTCGCGGCAGATCGTTCCCGGCTGGTTCGGCGTCGGCTCGGGACTCAAGGCGGCCCGCGAGGCCGGCCACACGGCCCAGTTGGTGGAGATGATGGACGGGTGGCACTTCTTCCGTTCGGTGCTCTCCAACGTCGAAATGACCCTGGCCAAGACCGACATGGACATCGCCGGCTACTACGTCTCTACCCTGGTCCCGGAGGAGCTGCACCACCTGTTCCACGCCATCCGGGCCGAGTACGAGCTCACGGTCGCCGAAATCCAGAACCTGACTGGTGAGAACCTGCTGCTGGACGCCCAGCCCACCCTCAAGCGCTCGCTCGAAATCCGGGACCAGTACCTCGATCCGATCAGCTACCTGCAGGTGGAGCTGCTCCGCCGTGTCCGCGCCGAATCCGCTGCCGGGACGGACATGTCCAATGCCGAGATCGACGAGCGGCTCCAGCGCGCCATGCTGATCACCGTCAACGGTGTGGCTGCCGGGCTGCGCAATACGGGGTAGGGGCCCGGGGTTTCGGCCGGGGCGCTCTCGGCCGGGGCGGTCCGCGCTGGCTTGCGTCCTGCTGGCTCCGGCTAGGGTGGTTTTATGCCGTCGTTCCAGACCAGACTCAAAATCACCGGGCTCAAGCCGGGCAACCCGCCGGAGGCCGTGATGGCAACGGCCGTGGAGGTGCTCGGGACGCGGCACCACATGGAGTCGAACCAGCTGGAACTCGCCGGCGGCGTCCCGCAGCTGAACCTGCGTTTCCTGGTGGACGCCACGGCCTATGCCGCGGAGAACAGCCAGGCGCTGGAGTCGGCCGCCATGATGCGCGACGCCGTCGAGCGCGTGGCAGTCACCGGGACGCTTACGGTGCTTCGGCGCAACCGCGGCCGCTGGGCCCCGGTCTAGCGGCCCGTCGGCGGCAGCGCCGGCCTAGAAGTCGAGTTCGGCGTCGGGATCCGCGCCGGGGGAACCGGGCTCCACCACAGGGGAGCGGCTGCCGCGGCGGCGCGTGACGATCACTCCGACGACGGCGCCGATCACCAGGCCCACTCCCACCCCGATCAGCGAACTGGCCCAAAAGGGCAGCTTGGTGGCCGAGCCCGTGACGTAGCCGAGGGCCACGGACCACACCGCCCACAGCGTGCCGCCCAGGGCCGCGCAGAAACTGAAGCCGCGGGTGGACACGTTGGCAATCCCGGCCGCTGCCGTGGTGGCGAGCCGGCCGCCGGGGATGAACCGGATCCCGATGATCGCCCCGTAAGTTGACGAGCGGCCGGCCCGGGCGATGGCGAGGTGGACCCCGCTGTGGAATTTCCGGCCCCAGCTCCACCGGTCCAGCACATGGCTGAGCCGCCGTTTGAACAGCTGGAACACCAGGAGGTCGCCGAGCCAGGACGCCACCGCGGCGAGGAACGCCACGAGGAAAACGTTGGCGCGGCCGTCGGCCGACAGGGCGCCGCCGGTGATGACCAGCATTTCGGAGGGGACCGGCGGGAAGATGGCGTCGCCAAGGACCACGGGGATGATCCAGAAATAGATCGCGGCTCCCCAGGTGTCCGCGTTGGCCAGGTCCATGGGCACAAGGTATCGCATATCCGGCGGGGTGGGCGCGGTGTGGTTCGATGCGGGTGGGCGCGCGGCGCGCCCGCGGCTAGCGGGCTAGCGGGCTAGCGGGACTCGGAAAGGGTAAGCCGGCTGCGGTACTCCACCGCGGCGCCCGAGATGGGGTCGACGAAGCGGATGCCGCGCGCCAGCAGCTGCAGGGGTCTGGTGTAGTCGTCCGGCGCCTTATCCAGCAGGTCGGGGTAGAACGCGTCGTTCACGATCCCGAGTCCCAGCGACGCCATATGCACTCGCAGCTGGTGCGTCTTGCCCGAGTGCGGCTCCAGCCGGTACAGCGCGCGGCGCGGGCCGCCGTCGTCGGCCGCTCCCGCCCGGGCGGGCCCGTCAAAGCAGCGCAGCCGCTCGATCCGGGTCTCGGCGTTGGGCTCACCGGGGATGACCTCGGCGAGCAGGTAACTGCGGGACTTGGTCATCCGGTTCCGGACCACCACGGGGAAGTCGACGGCGGGGTGCCCGGCGGCGGGCTCCGCGGCGGACACGCACTCGTACTCCTTCTGGACCTGGCGCTTTTCGAAGAGCACCTGGTACTTCCCGCGGGTCTCCGGGTTGGTGGAGAGCAGCAGGATCCCGGCGGTCATGCGGTCGAGGCGGTGCATGGGGATCAGGTCCGGCAGCTCCAGCTGGTTGCGCAGCCGGACCAGGGCCGATTCCTGGATGTAGGTGCCGCCCGGCGTGGTGGGGAGGAAGTGCGGCTTGTCCACCACCAGCAGGTGTTCATCCTGGTGCAGGATGTTCAGCTCCACGGGCATACGCGTCTCCGGCGGCAGGGAGCGGTAGTACCAGATGAAGGTGTGGCGGCGCAGGGGGGTGGTGCGGTCCAGCGGGACGCC
Organism: Arthrobacter sp. 05L44; assembly: GCF_056397605.1. Taxonomy (NCBI): domain Bacteria; kingdom Bacillati; phylum Actinomycetota; class Actinomycetes; order Micrococcales; family Micrococcaceae; genus Arthrobacter; species Arthrobacter sp. 05L44. The sequence goes on from NZ_JBFTNS010000009.1 coordinate 14,885, forward strand.
GGCCTCGCCCACGATCTCGCCGGCGTCAAAGCGGTCCTCGATGCCCTGCGGGTCGATGTGGCCCCAGCGGTGCATCATGTACTCCATGGCGGTGTCCCACGGCCCCTCCTCCGGCAGGCGAAGGCGGGTCGCATTCACGCCGTCACGTACGGGCAGGGGGGATTGCATCACCGGTCCATTCTACGTGCCCCGCCCTTGCGCCCACCCCTCGCTCCCGTTCGCCGGCCTCCGCCCCGGCCACTTCGACGGTTCCGTGCTGGCGCGACGTATCTGAGCATCGGGCCCGCAGGGAACCGTCGAAACGGCGCCGACGACAAAAAAGTTCTTGACGAATAAAACTGTCGGCAAGGAGACTTGGAGCATGCTAGACATCGAAGTGATCGAGGACCCGGCCGCGGCGGAGGCCTCTTTGGACCCGATCCGCACCCGGATCCTCCGTGAGCTTGCCGAGCCCGGTTCCGCCACGCAGCTTGCCGCGAAGGTGGGGCTGCCGCGGCAGAAAGTGAATTACCACCTGAAAGCGCTCGAACGGCACGGGCTGGTGGAACTCATCGAGGAGCGCCGGCGGGGAAACGTCACCGAACGCCTCCTGCGGGCGACGGCGTCGTCGTACCTGATTTCGCCGTCGGCGCTGGCGTCCGTGGCCCCGGACCCGCGCCGCTTCTCGGACCGGTTCTCCGCGTTCTGGCTGCTGGCGCTCGCGGCCCGTATGGTCCAGGAGGTGGGCCAGCTGATCGCCGGTGCCGCCGCGGCGAGGCAGAAACTCGCCACCTTTGCGATCGATGGCGAGGTGACGTTCAGGACGGCCGCCGACCGGGCGGCGTTTGCGGAGGAACTCGGCGTCGCAGTCACCCGACTCGTGGACAAGTACCACGACGGCGGACCGACCGGTCCCGCGGCCAGCCAGGACGGGGCCCCGGCCGCTAGGCCGCCTGCCGGACGCAAGCACCGGCTCGTCGTCGCGCTCCACCCGGCGTTGAAGACGCCGCCGAATAGCACCCCACGCAGCCCCCAGGGCGCGACCCCACAAGCCAAGGAGCAGAACAATGACTGACAAGCGCGAATTCGAGATCGTCTACGACGCTGAGCTGCCGGGCACCCCCGAGCAGGTCTGGGAGGCCGTCACCAAGGACACTCCCGCCTGGATGTTCCCCACCGACCAGTGGCCCGCGGTCCGCACCGTCGAGGACTACCCGTCCCACCTGGTGTCCCGGATGGAGGGACCTGACGGCTGGTTCAACCAGCTGGAGCACGTTCTGGAACCGGCCGACGGCGGCCGGGCGCGGCTGCACTACGTCCACAGCGGCATCTTTGCGGACAACTGGGTCGAACAGTACAACGGCGCCAGCAAGCACACCGCCTTCTACCTCCACACCCTCGGCCAGTACCTGCAGCACTTCAGCGGGAGGCCCGTGGTCTTCACGGATATCCAGGCCCCGGCCCCGTCGCAGGCGCCGGATGGCTTCGACCGGCTCAAGAAGGCCCTCGGAGTGGCTGGCTCGGCCCCGGGGGATGGGGTGGCATTGGACATCGACGGCGTCGGCCACCTGTCCGGCGAAGTGGACTTTGCCAACGAAAACTTCCTCGGAATTCGGACCGCCGACACGATGTACCGGTTCTTCGGACGCAACAACTTCGGAGCGCCGGTGGGCATGACCGTGCACGACTTCAGCGGCCGGGGCGACTCCGCGGCGACGGCGGATGCGTGGGCCGGGTTCCTCGCGAAGGTCTACGCCTAGGTCCCTCCTCCGCGGCCCCCCCGTTTCCACGCGACCACGCTTCGCCACTTCGACGGTTCCGCGCCGCCTCGATGTTTCTGGGCGTCGAACCGGCAGGGAACCGTCGAAACGGGCGTGGTGGCCCAGCGGTCAGGCGATGGCGACGGCGGGCTGGGCGGCCAGGTTCCGGCGCAGCTGGGGCGAGCTGTCCAGCCGATCCTGGGCCGCGCGGAGGGCGAGCACCGCAGTCTCCAGTTGCTCCGGCGGCAGGGTGAACGGGACGCGCAGGTAGTGTTCGAACGCGCCGCCGACGCCGAACCTTGGTCCCGCCGCGAGCCGGATGCCGAAGTCCGGGGCGATCACGGCCAGGGCGGTGCTCACCGGCGCCGGCAGCCGGCACCAGACGGACAGCCCGCCGTCGGGCCGTTCCGCTTGCCACGACGGAAGCTGGCTGCGGATCAGATCGAGCAGGACGTCCCGGTTTCCGCGCAGCGACGCGAGCCGCGCCGGGAGCGGCTCGGCAAGATCGCTCACGAGGTGCGCCGCGGCGAGCTGCTCCACCACGGGGCCGCCGAGGTCCAGGGTGGTGCGGGCGGCGGCGAAGCGGCGGATCAGGGGCTCGCTGGCACGGATCCAGCCGGTGCGCAGCCCCGCCCAGTGCGACTTGCTCAGGGATCCGAGGGAAACCACCGCCGGGCTGAACGCGGCCATGGGCGTGGAGCGGACGCCGTCGAGGTTCAGCTCGCGGAGCGTTTCGTCGGCCACCAATACAGTGCCCGCCGCCGCGGCAGCAGCGACAAGGCGGCGCCGCTGCTCGTCGGGCATCAGGCGGCCGGTGGGATTGTGGAAGTCGGGCACCACGTACGCCATCGCCGGCCGCTGCTGCAGGAGTGCGGACTCCATCGCGTCGAGGTCCCAGCCGGGGTGCCCGTTGCCGCCCGGCGCGCGCAGGCCGCCGGAATGGTGGCCGCCGTCGGAAGTTGCCGCGGGCATGGCCACCGTGACCGGCCGGCAGCCCGCTGCCCGGATCGCGTCGAGGGCGTTCGGGTAGCTCGGATGCTCGACGAGGACCCGCTCCGAACGCCCCGCCAGGGTCCGCAAAACTATGTTCAGCGCGTGCTGCGCGCCGGACGTGACCAGGATCTGCCCGGCCGTGGTGGGCACGCCGGCCGCCGTGTATTGGGCCGCGATGGCCTCACGGAGCGGTCCGACGCCGAGCGCGTCGTACCCGAATCCGGGCAGGAGCGCCGGCAGTTCCGTCAGCGCCGCGGCGAACGCGCGGTGCACCACTTCGCCGCTGGCGGGCAGCGAGGCGTAGGCGAGGTCGATGATTCCGTCCGGCACCGCCAGCCCGGGTGCGCCGCTGAGCCGGAGTCCGCCGTCGTTCGCCCCCGCATGGACGGGCCCCTGGCTGGGGATGCAGCTCCGGCTCCGGCTGCCCTGGCCGCTGCTGAGGTACCCCTGTTCGCGCAGCAGGGCGTAAGCCGCCGTCACCGTGGTGCGGCTGATGCCGAGGGTCGCGGCCAGTGCCCGCTCACTGGGCAGTGCGACGTCGAGGGGGACCCGCCCGTCCAGCACCAGGAGGCGGACGACGTCGGCCAGCTCGCGGTAAGCGGGCGAGGCGCCGACGTTCCACTCACCCAGCAGGCGTGCAAGGGAACTCGGATTCAGGGAGGCGGACATAAGGCCAGTATTTCAAACTGGCTATGGATTGCAAGGCCAGTTTTGGCAATGATTGAAGGCATGATGACGCGCAGACTCCTCCAGCTCCAGATTGGCCTCGCCCTATATGGCGTTTCGCTGGCCATGGTTATCCGTGCCAGCCTCGGCACGGCTCCGTGGGATGTCTTCCACCAGGGACTCGCGGGCCGGACCGGCCTGAGCCTGGGCACGGTTGTCATCATCGTCAGTTTCCTGGTCCTGCTGCTGTGGATCCCGCTTCGGCAATGGCCGGGCGTCGGCACGGTCTTCAATGCGGTGCTGGTGGGCGTCTTTGCCGACATCGGGCTGGCCCTGATTCCGAAGTTCTCACACCTGGGCGGCCAGATCGCGTTGCTGGTGGGGGCCGTGCTGCTGAACGGTGTGGCGTCGGCGCTCTACATCGGCGCCCGCCTGGGCCCCGGGGCGAGGGACGGCCTAATGACCGGACTCGCACGGCGCACCGGGTGGCCCGTCAGGGGCGCGCGGACCGCCATCGAGGTGGTGGTGCTGGCCGCCGGCTGGCTGCTGGGCGGTTCGGTCGGCGTCGGGACGGTGCTCTACGCGCTGGCGATCGGCCCGCTGGTGCAACTCCTGCTGCCGCGGTTCACGGTGCCCGAGGCCAAGGTGCCCGAGGAGGAGTCGCCCGAACCACCGGTATCAGCAGCCGACCCGGCGGTGGCCACTCTCTGACCGTCTGGTGGCCCGGGAACTGGTGGGGCTCCCTGACGGAGTGCGCGGTTCCCTCCGCCCCGGACGTTTGCAGGCCATCGACTTCGACGCGCAAAACATCCCTCGACGCGCAAATTACCGCTCGCTAGGGGAATTACCGTCGCCTAAGGCATTTTGCGCGTCGCTGGCACGTCGCCGAGTCGACAGGCCACCCCTCGGAACGGCCCACCCCGCGGCCCCGGCACACCGCGCCCCGCCTCACCCGTTCTGCATACCTGGCGGGGGCTGGCAGGTGGGGCAGAAGTAGATGTCCCGTTCCTCCGTTCCGCTGGCCTTGGCCAAAACCCCGCGCCGGATGGGGGTGCGGCACTTCAGGCAGGGCTGGTGCTCGCGCCGGTACACCCAGTAGCCGGGCCGTCCCGCGGTCCGGCCCACCGGGACGCCGCGGGCGTTCAGCACCGTCACCCGCCGCCCCGGGCCGAGGTTCGCCGTCAGCAGTACCTTTGCGTCGGTGATCATCGCGGCCAAATCCGGCACCGCGGAGACCGGGGCTGCGGGGTGGATGCCGGAGAGGAAGCACGCCTCGCAGCGGTAGATGTTGCCGATGCCGGCGAGGTTGCGCTGGTCCAGGAGGGCGACGCCGATCGGCACGTCGGGGTCCGCCAGCAGCCGCCGTTCGGCCTCCGCCATGTCCCAATCCGGGCCGAGGAGATCCGGTCCGAGGTGGCCGACCACACTGGCTTCCTCCGCGGTGGGGATGACCTCGAGAATGCCCAGGGAGAATCCGACGGCGTCCGCGGACGCGGTGCGGAGCACGCAACGGGCCGTGAATCCGGGCTTCCGCCAGCGCCCGCCCGGGGGATAGACCTGCCACGTGCCTTCCATTTTCAGGTGCGAGTGGATGGTCAGCGGGTCCTTCGGCGTCGGGCCAGTCACCCGCATCAGCAGGTGCTTGCCGCGGGGGACAACTTCCTGGACAGTCCAGCCGCCCAGCTTCAGCGTGGCGAACCGGGGCACCCGGAAGTCGGAGGCGAGGAGCTCCTTGCCGGCCAGCGCGGCGTGCAGCTGCGCCGCGGCCCGAAAAACCGAATCCCCCTCAGGCACGGATCCTCAGTCCCTTCGGGGTGGAATAGGCGCCGGCCTGGGCCAGGGCGGCTGCGACCGGTGTGTCCAGGATGCCGTGGCCGTTGACTTTCTCCATGATCAGCTTGTCGACGGCGCCCCGGGTCACAACCCCCACCAGCGCGGCGCCGGCGGCGGCCAGCAGCCCGGCGTCGGTGCTGAATGCCAGCAAAGTCTTGCCGCCGCGTTCGACGTAGAGGACCAGGGCGCCGTCCACCAGCACCACCAGGGCGCCGGCCTTCCGGCCGGGGCGGTGGCCCGTTCCCGCCTCCACGTCCAGGGCAGGCCACGGCAGGGCCGCGCCGTAGGGATTGGCGGGATCTGTGGCGGCGAGCGCCAAAGCGACCGGTTCGGCATTCTCCAGCTGGGCGTCCTCAACATAGGAGCGCAGCCGGTCCACCGTGGCCGGCACCGCGAACTGCGCGGCGCCGAGGTGTTCGATGAAGTAACCGCGGCGGCATCGCCCGGCCTCCTCCAGCCGCGCCAGCACCTTGTACATCAGGCCGAACCCGCCCAGGATGTTTTCCGCCATGACCGAGCCCCGGGTGACCACGCCGTAGCGGTCCAGCAGCAGTTCGGCGGTGGCCCGGGCATGGATGGTGGCGTCGAGTTCCGGGGAGGGGAGGGCGGACCAGCGCCCCGCGGCCAGGGGCGGTGTGGGTGTGGTTCCGCTGACCGAACCGTAGCGGCCGCCGGTGAGCCCGGGCGACCCGAGCAGCCCGCTGCCGTGGGCGCGGCCCAGCCGGCTGGGCCGCGGGGCGCGGGCCCGCGGAGCCCGCCCCACCTGGCGGTGCGCGGTGTGGCCGCCGGCGATGAGGGCGCGGACGGGGGCGAAGGTGTCGCCGGTGATCCGGCCGGCCCAGGCCAGATCCCAGAGCGCGGACACAACGTCCTGGTCGCTCAGGACCGTGTCCATCCCGCCGGCAATGTCAGTGAGCTGCCGGAAGAAGTAGCCGCCGCCGTTGTTCTGCAGGTGGTCAAGGAGCCGCTGCTGGGCGTCCCCGGGCTCGAAGTCGATGGCGGGGTTCAGCGTCAGTTCGGCCGAGTCGGCGAGGTGCAGGCTCACCCAGCCGTCGTTGCCGGGCAGGGAGCCGGCCCCGGACCAGAGGACTTCCCCGGCCGCCATGAGTTCGTCGAGCATGGCGGGCTGGTAATTGGAGACCCGGCTCGCCAGGACCAGGGGTTCCCAGGCCGACGCCGGAATCGGGATGCCGGAGAGCTGGTCGACGGCGGTGATGATGCCGTCCAGCCCGCGCAGTGCCGACTGGCCCCGGCCGCCGGGGGTCCGCACGTGCTGCCACGCTGGAAGGAACCGCCCGTACGCCGACGTGTCCACAGGTTCGACCTCGGCGCGCAGCGCGGCCAGTGACCGGCGCCGGAGCTTGCGCAGTACCTCGGCGTCGCACCATTCGCTGGCCCCCGCCAGAGGCTGAACGACGGCCGGAGCGGCGGCCGCGGCACCGTCGGCGCCGCCGTCGTCCGCACCGTCGGTGCCCGCGGGTGCTGCATTGGGAGCCGCTGCGTGGGGGCGGAACTCGCCCTCGACGACGCGGCCGTCAGCGGCCAGCCGTTTCAGGGCCGTGCCGACGACGGCGACGCCGAGTCCCAGCCGGGTGGCTGCTTCGCCGGCAGTGAAGGGCCCGTGGGTGCGGGCGTAGCGCGAGACGAGGTCGCCCAGCGGGTCGGCGACGGGCTCGATGAACGCCAGCGGCACACCCATGGGCAACGGAACGCCGAGCGCATCCCGCAGCCTCGCGGCGTCCTCAACGGCGGCGAACCGCTCGGCGCCCCCAATGTTGACCTTGATCGCGCGGTTTGCGCGCTGCAGCGCGGCCAAGTGCGCGGCGGCCTCTGCGGCGTCGGCGCCCACGGCAACCGCCGCGACGGCTTCCTCCTCCGGCGCGGCTTCAGCCGCATCCGGCGCAGCCGCGGCTTCGCCGGCCACCCCGGCGGCCGCCGCATCCGCCCCCTCCGGCTGGTCCTGCGCCTCGAGCCGGGCCGCGACTTCGCCGGCGGTAAGCGGGCCGAGCAGCCGGAGCAGGTCGGCCACCCCTTCCAGTCCGCGCATCCGGCGGTCCGGGGCGAGGCGCTGAAGTTCGAGCTCGGTGGCCTCGATGACTTTGGCGTCGAGTAGTTCGCGCAGTTCCACCCTGCCCAGGAGCTCGTTGAGCAGGGTCGAATCGAGCGCCAGGGCGGCGGCCCGGCGTTCGGCCAGCGGCGAATCACCCTCGTAGAGGAACTGCGCCACGTAGCCAAAGAGCAGCGACTTTGCGAACGGCGAGGGCTGCTGCGTGGTGGTTTGCAGGATCCGCAGTTCGCGCCGCTCGATCGAGGCGGCGATGTCCTTCAGGGCGGGAAGGTCGTAGACGTCCTGCAGGCACTCGCGCACGGTCTCGAGCACGATCGGGAAGGTCGGGTACTTCCGGGCGACGTCCAGCAGCTGGGCGGAGCGCTGGCGCTGTTGCCAGAGCGGCTGGCGCTTTCCGGGCGTCTGCCGCGGCAGCAGGAGGGCCCGGGCCGCGCACTCCCGGAAGCGGGAGGCGAACAGTGCGCTGCCGCCGACCTCAGCGGTGACAATCTGTTCGAGTTCCTCGGGCTCGAAAAGGAACAGTTCGGCGCCGGGCGGTTCGTCCTCCATCATCGGCACCCGCAGCACGATGCCGTCGTCGGCTGCCATCGCGGAGCCGTCCAGCCCGTAGCGCTGCTGCAGGCGCTGGCCGACGGCCAGGGCCCAGGGCGCGTGCACCGGCATGCCGAAGGGGCTGTGCAGCACCACCCGCCAGTCGCCGAGCTCGTCGTGGAACCGCTCCACCACCAGGGTGGTGTCGCTGGGGACCACCTCGGTGGCGAGTTTCTGTTCGGCGAGGTACTGGATCAGGTTGTTGGCGGCGAAGTCGTCCAGGCCGGTGGCCTTGCAGCGCTCGGTGGCCGGGCCGACGTCGGATGCCGAGAGTTCGCGCATAAATGCGCCGAGGGCCCGGCCCAGGTCCACCGGCCGGCCGAGCGAATCGCCCCGCCAGAACGGCAACTTGCCCGGCTGGCCGAAGGCGGGGGAGACGAGGACGCGGTCGTGCGTGATGTCCTCGATCTTCCAGCTGGTGGCGCCGAGGGCAAAGATGTCCCCGACCCGGGATTCGTAGACCATCTCCTCGTCCAGCTCGCCAACCCGGCGCCCGCCCTTGGCGGTGGACGCCTGGCTGGGGGCCTTGCCCTCGCTGGAGCCGTCGCTACCGGTGCCCTCCGCCTCGGTGCCGATGATGTAGACCCCGAACATGCCGCGGTCCGGGATGGTGCCGCCGGAGGTCACGGCCAGCCGCTGCGAGCCCGGGCGTCCCTCGATGGTGCCTGCATTGCGGTCCCAGACAATCCTGGGCCGCAGTTCGGCGAATTCGTCCGAGGGGTAGCGTCCGGCCAGCAGGTCCAGGGTGGCCTCGAACGCGGAGCGCGGGAGCGAGGCGAAAGGCGCGGAGCGGCGGACGGTGGAAAACCATTCCTCGACGTCGATCCCGCCGAGTGCGGTCGCGGCGACGGTCTGCTGGGCGAGGATGTCCAGCGGATTCGCCGGGACGTAGAGCCGCTCGATCTTGCCGTCCAGCATCCGTTCGACGGTGATGGCCGTGTGGACCAGGTCCGCCCGGTGCTTGGGGAAGAGCACACCCTGGGAGACTTCGCCGACCTGGTGGCCGGCGCGGCCCACGCGCTGCAGCCCGCTGGCCACCGACGGCGGGGATTCGACCTGCACCACCAGGTCCACGGCGCCCATGTCGATGCCGAGTTCCAGCGAGGAGGTGGCCACCACGCAGCGCAGCCGCCCGGACTTCAGGTCGTCCTCGATCAGGGCGCGCTGGTCCTTGGATACGGACCCGTGGTGCGCCCTGGCCAGCACCGGGTCCGCGCCCGCGGTGCTGCCGGCCTGGGCCATCATGTGCGCCGGCGTGGCCGTCGAGGTGGCGGGGCCGCCGGACGACGCCGGGGCGGCGTCGTCCCAGCCTCCGCCCTCCGCCATCAGCTGGCGTTCGACGTAAATTTCGTTCAGCCGGGCCGTGAGGCGCTCCGTGAGCCGGCGGGAGTTGGCGAACACGATGGTGGACTGGTTCGCCAGCACCAGGTCCACGATCTTCTCCTCGACGTGCGGCCAGATGGACGCCTGTGGCTGCAGCCCCGACGCAGGCCCCGAATCGAAGGCCCCGGCGGCGCCCTGGAGGTCGGACATGTCCTCGACCGGAACGGAAACGGTGAGGTCCCAGGTCTTCTTCGATGGAGGCGCCACGATTTCCACCGGGGCGGATCCGGCGAGGAACTGAGCCACCAGTTCTTTGGGCTCCACGGTGGCGGAGAGCCCAATCCGTTGCGCGGGCTTGGGCAGGAGGGCGTCGAGGCGCTCCAGGGAGACGGCCAGGTGGGCGCCGCGTTTGGTGCCGGCGACGGCGTGGACTTCGTCCACGATGATGGTGTCGACCTCGTCCAGGGTTTCGCGCGCCTTGGAGGTCAGCATCAGGAAGAGGGACTCGGGCGTGGTGATGAGGATGTCCGGCGGGTTGCTCAGCAGCGAGCGGCGGTCCGCCGCCGTCGTGTCTCCGGAACGGACACCCACAGTGGTCAGCGGCGCGGGAAGCCCGAGCCGCTTGGCGGTCTGGGTGATGCCGATCAGCGGCGCGCGCAGGTTGCGTTCGACGTCGACGCCGAGGGCCTTCAGCGGGGAGATGTACAGGACCCGGGTCTTCCGCTTGGGCGTTTTCCGCCGTCCAGGCTTGGCGGCTGCGGCGTCCAGGCCCGGCAGCTCCTCGGGTTCCGCCGGGACGGAGACAAGGAGCCGGTCCAGGGCCCAGAGGAAAGCTGCGAGCGTTTTGCCCGAGCCGGTGGGCGCGACCACCAGGGCGTGGGAGCCGGAGGAGATGGCATTCCACGCGCCGTTCTGGGCCGGGGTGGGCGCGCTGAAGGCACCCAAAAACCACTCACGGGTCGGCCGGCTGAACCGGTCCATTGCCTCGGCCTCGAGTGTGCCGCCGGCGAGCTCCTGCCCCTTCATTCCTCCATCATGCCTTACGGCACCGACAGTAATTCGCGGGCTCATCGCCGCCCGGCCTCCGGCAGGACGCGCCGAGCTACATCGCCGCGAAGGCCCCGATGGTCAGGAGCTTGATGGCCGACTCGCTGCAGGCGTCTTTCGCGGCCGGGAGGAACAGTGATGCTGTGTCTTCGGGCGGGTAGACCCGGAAGCCGGCTGCCGGGACGTGGGTGCAGCTGGGGTAGTTCCCGGCCTGGGTGTAGCGCAGGGTGGCCTTACCGGACTGCCCCGGGGCCAGCAGCACGCTGGCGACCGGGGTGGAGTCGTCGCGGGTGGCGGCTGCTCCAAGCGGGTTTCCGGTGGCGCTGGCGGTGAGGGACACTCCGGCGAAGCCCTTCAGCAGGCAGGAAGCGGAGCCGGAGTTCTTTAGGATCAGCTGCATGTAGACGCTGCCGGCAGCGCCGCCGCCGCTGGCGTCCAGGGAGCCCTTGAGGTTCGCAGCCTTGCAGAGGGCAGGTCCGGACGCGGACGTGGTGGCCGTCGTCGCGGTGGCCGCGCCGGAGGCCGTCGGGGTCGCGGCAGCGGAACTCGGCTGGCTGGTATCGCTGGCGGACGCAGACGGCGTGGAGGAGCTGCTGGTGGCCTGGGTCTGGCTTTGGGTGGTCGCGCAGCCGCTGAGCAGCAGCGCCACCCCGGCAGCCGCCGTCACGGACATGAATACGAGTTTGTTTTTCATCTGCTGAGACCTCATGGCATAACTGTGATGTTCCACAGTTGCCTTAGTCAACGACGCCACGACGCAGGGCCCGGATTGACGCCCGGATTGTGATTTCCGGGCATCAACCGGGTGGAGCACCGTGGCGCCGTCGACTTCGGGCGCGCTAGTCCTTGGGTGCGGTGCCGCCGGCCGGAACCCGCGCGGGGGTGGCCCGCCGGCTCCGCAGCAGGGCCAGTCCGCCCAGCACCAGGCCGCCGATACCGGCAACCAGGCCCGCCCAGCTCAGGGCCTGGCCGCCGTCGTCGTCCTTCGCGGAGGACGCTGCCGTGACAGACCCGGCTGCCTCCGCGTCGTGCGCGCCGGAGGCGGCAGCGCCGTGGCTGTCCGCCGCTGCCGCCGTGATGGTCACCGACGGCGACGGGGACTTCAGATCGTGCTCGTCCTGGCCGGCCGCAGGGATCTGTGACCAGTCGACCGTTCCGGTTTCGCAGGTCTGCAGGGTCCGGAAGTAGAGGGTCTTTCCGGGCTCGTCCGGCAGCTTCACGGACAGGACCAGGGTGTCGCGGAGCTCCGGGCTCAGGGGGGTCTTGGCCGTGTAGACGATCTGGCTGGTGCGCTTGGTGATAGAGGAACCGTCCGCGAGCTTCTTGGGCTGCGCCAGCTTCTCGGTGACCTTCGCTGCAGTCCAGCTGGGGTTCACGGTGGGCAGGGCGTCGTCGAGCTCGTTCGGCAGGCTGATGGCGATTTTGGTGGTGCTGGATTCCCCGCAGCCATGCGGGACGGCGAACGTCAGCAGGGCGTACGAGCCCGCCGCCGTCTGGTCCGGGGTTGCTTCGACGTGGGCCGATGCGCCGCTGATCCCGGCGAGCATAAGGGCCGAGGTGGCGGCGGTGACGGCGGCTGCGGTGAGGCCGCGGCGGAGGGCAGATTTGTGCTGTGAAGTGGTCAAAACGGGTGCCTTTCAGGCGGGCGCGGCGGCAAGGCGGCGCGCGGAAACAGGGAGGCACGGCGGGCCTCCCGTCGCTGGGTTCAGCGGAGGGTACGGCCGGTGCCTTAAGAAGGGTTAGGAAGGAACGACGACGGCGGGCGGCCCGCGGCGGCAGTCGGCCCGGAGGTTGCGCCAGGGGAGCGGAACGGCGGCCCTGGGGTGCGGCGGTACGGCGCGGGCGACTGCAGGCCTGAGCGGAGCAGGGGCGGGGAGCTCGATGAGCGGCCGGAGCCATGCGGCGAGCGACCAGAGGGCATCTTCACCCTTGGCCAAAAGCAGGGCACAGGCGAGTGTGGCCAGTGCGTGGCCCGCCAGCATCGACCAGGAGGCCACGGAGTCCAGTTCGTGCAGCTGCAGGTGTCCGGCCGGATGCGGCAGTTGCACGAATCCCGTGTGGTGCGCGGCAGTGGCAGCAGCGCTGGCGAGGCCCGCAGAGCCGGCGGCTCCGGCGTCGCTGGCAGTGCCGCCCGTGCCGGCGTCGGCCGCGGCGGGGGTGCTGAAAGCGGCGAATGCCTCGTGCAGGATCACCTGGCCGGCCCCGAGGAGGGCTGCCATGGCCGGGAGGTTCAGCTTCAGCCGGGTGGCCGCGGTGGACGTCAGGCCGGTGAGGGCGAGGACGGCGGCCAGGATGGCGGGGGCGGGAAGCTGGCCGCCGGCGATCACGTGCGCGGCGGCGGCGAGCGTCACCATGGTGGCGGCCACCATGGCGGCGCGGAGCGAATGGAAGGGTGTCCGGGCACGGGATGTACGCACCGGGGCCTCCTTCACCGTTCGACGCGGGCTGCAAACGCCCCAATTCTACTGGGTGTCGAAGACGGCGGGGTGATGGGTGGCCGAGCGGGCGTCATCTTGTGGTGCTCCGGACGCTTGGCGCTGCGTATCCTGCCCTTCGACGCGAAAAATACCCCTCGCGACCGGAATACCCACCGCGCTGGGTATTTTGCGTAGCGCGGGGCGCAAACCGCCGCGCCGGGCACGAACCGTCGCGTCCGGCCCTGTCCGCCGCGCCAGAACCGAACCGCCGCGGAATCACGGCCTCACATGGTGGGGCCGGTGCCGTTGGCGGCCCGGCCACCCCGGGGCGCCACGGACAGGGAGACGGTCACGGTGTCGCCGTCGCCGAACCCCTCCTGCAGGCGGACGTGCTTCTTCACCGGAAGGACGTAGTCTCCGTTGCGGGGCAGCAGCGAGGTTTCCCACTCGGTGTCGCCGATCCGCGCGGCCACCGGGATGGCACCCCACCCGTAGGTTGCCTCTGCGGCCTCGGCCCGGACGAAATCGGATGCGTCCGCGGGCAGGGTCAGCCAGTAGAACGGCGCCGGTCCGCGCCATTCGAACAGTTCCGCGTCGAAGGTCATGTCCACGTCAGGACACGCTAATCGGCCGGGGTCCTGTTGGCAACGGTTCTGCCGGGCGCCGGGAGCCGGCACCCGGGAGCGCGAAGCTACAGCAGGCTCGTTCCGATGTCCGTGCCGATCCGGCGCAGCAACGCAGCGGACAGCGCGGGGTCCCTGGCCGAGTCGAGGTCCGTGTAGTCGGCCAGGGTGTACACCCGGGTGAGGGCCAGTTCGTGCCAGCGTTCCCGGGGGAGCAGGGAGCGTCCGGCGACGGCGATGATGGGACGGGTTCCGGAACGACGGGCGACGGCGGCGGGCAGTTTCCCGGCCAGCGTCTGTTCGTCGAGGCTCCCCTCGCCCGTGATGACGACGTCGCACTGGTCCTTGCGGGCGTCGAAGTCCAGCAGATCCAGGAAGTAATCGGCCCCCGAGACCTGCCGCGCCCCGAGCAGCAGGCAGGCGAAGCCGATCCCGCCGGCGCTGCCAGCGCCGTCGTGCTCCGCCACGGTCGCGGCGTCGTCGAATCCTGCCTCCGCGATCCTGGCAACCAGCCGCGCCAGGCCGCCGTCGAGGACGTCGACCTCCGCGGGTCCGGCGCCCTTCTGCGGCCCGAAGACAGCCGCCGCGCCGGCAGCACCGAGCAGGGGGTTGCTGACGTCGCTGGCGACGACGAGTTCCGTGCCGGCCAATTCCGGGGGCAACGCGCCGTGGATGCGGTCGATCATCTCCAGGTCCCCGCCGCTGCCGGTGAGGGGCCGGCCCGTCGCGTCGCGGAAGCTGAGGCCCAAAGCGGTGAGCATGCCCATCCCTCCGTCGGTGCTGGCGCTCCCGCCCAGGGCCATGACAATCCGGACCGGCCTGAGGCTGAGGGCGGCCAGGACCGCCTCACCGAAGCCGCGGCTTGATGCGTTGAGGGGCTCCAGCCGCCCGCCCGCCAACGTCCCGAGCCCGCAGGTGTTGGCCACCTCGACGACGGCGGTGACGCCGTCGAACGCGATACTGGCCTGGACCGGTTGCCCCGTGGGGCCCGCCACGGTGCAATCATGCCGACTGAAGCCGGCCGCGACGGCGGCGTCCACGCTCCCGTCGCCGCCGTCCGCCAGCGGAAGGAGTTCGCAGAGCACCCCGCCGGTCCTGGCGGCGGAGCGGAGCCCCGCCGCCAGGGCATCCGCGACCTCAGCCGCCGTGAGGCTGCCCTTGAACTTGTCGGGTGCGATAAGGGTGCGGATGGTGTTTTCTGCCGGGGTCACGTTAGAGCGTTTCCGAGTAGGCGGGGCGGCGGCCGTCTGCGGCCGGTGACGGGCCGGTGGTGCCTGCCTCGTCTGATGCGCTGGCGGCGTGGACGGTGCGGGCACCGTCCGTGGGCTCGCCGGTGGGGACGGGAGCGTTGCTGGGGAGTGGTTCGACTACCTCTCCGGCGAAGACGCGGCGGGCACGGTCGGCGTCGAGGGTGCGGTCCCACCAGGCGATGAAGAGGGTGGCGACGGCGTTGCCGGTGAAGTTGACCAAGGCCCGGCATTCGGACATGAACTTGTCGATGCCGAAGATGAGCATGATGCCGGCGGCCGGGATGGTCCCGATCGTGGCCAGGGTCGCGGTGAGGGCGATGAAGCCGCCGCCGGCCGCGCCTGCCGCGCCCTTGGACGTGAGCAGCATGACCGCGATAAGGCCCAACTGCTGGCCGATGCTGAGGTCGGTATTCGTGGCCTGCGCAATGTAGACGGCAGCGAGGGAGAGGTAGATGGCGGCGCCGTCGAGGTTGAAGCTGTACCCGGTGGGCACCACCAGCCCCACGGTCTCCTTTTTCACGCCCGCGTGTTCCAGTTTGCGCATCAGCCCGGGGAGGGCTGGTTCGGCGGTGGAGGTGCCCAGGATCAGCAGGTATTCCTCTTTGAGGTGGCGAATCATCGAGAAAATGTTCAGCTTCAGGAACGCCATCACTGATCCGAGGACCACCACAACGAACAGGATCGAGGTGGCGTAGAACAGGGCGATCAGGCCGCCCATGCTGGTGAGCGAGGAGACGCCGTACTTACCGACGGCGTAGGCCATCGCGCCGAAGGCACCGATCGGGGCCGCCTTCATAATGAAGCCCAGGATCTTGAACATGACCCCGGTCAGCCGCTGCACCCCGTCCAGTACGGGGGCGCCCGCTTTGCCGATGGCGTTCAGGGCGATGCCGAACACGACGGCGATGAAGATGATCTGCAGGATGTCGCCTTCAACGAACGGGCCGATCACGCTGTTGGGAATGATGTGGGTGATGAACTGCCACCACTCCTGCTTGGCGCCGGCGTCGATGAGTTTGGCCGCGGATTCGGAGGTCTTGATGGAGCCTGCGTCGGCGTTGACGCCGTCGCCGAGGCGGAAGATATTGATGGCGACCAGGCCGAACACCAGGGCCAGGATGGTGCCGACCTGGAAATAGGTCAGCGCCTTCAGGCCCGTCATGCCGACCTTCTTGAGGTCTGCGACGCCGGCGATGCCGCCCACGATGGTCAGGAACACGATGGGGCCGATGAGCATCCGCATCGCATTGACGAACGTCGTGCCGATCGGTTCCAGGGCGGTGCCGGCGGCGGGGGCGAGCCAGCCGACCAGTATGCCGATGAGAATGGCGGTCAGTACCCAGAAGTACAGCTGCCGGTACCAGCGGACCTTGGGGTTCCGCGGTGCCTTTGCGGCGGTGGAGATGTGATCCATAATTCCTACCTCGTTGTGGAATGTCGCTGGAAGAGCGTTCGAAAGTCAGGGGTGTCGGGACGGGCGGTGGTTGTGCTGCGCCGCCCGTCCCGGGCTGGTGGCGGCCCCCGATGTTCCGGAGGCCGGCCGGTGTGGCTAGACGGCGGCCAGGGTGTGGGTCAGGGCCTTGATGATGGCGTCGGTGACGTCGGTGGTATCGGCATCGCCGCCGACGTCGCGGGTCAGGTATCCGGCCGCGGTGGTCCGCTCGATCGCGGCCTCGACCTGGCGCGCCTCGGCGTGCAGGCCGAAGTGGTCCAGCATCAGGGCGGCGCTCGCAATGGCGCCGATCGGGTTGCTGATGCCCTTGCCGGCGATGTCCGGGGCGGAGCCGTGCACTGGTTCGAACATGGACGGGAAGCGGCGCTCCGGGTTGAGGTTGGCGCTCGCGGCCAGGCCCAGGCTGCCGGCGAGGGCGGACCCCAGGTCGGAGAGGATGTCCGCGTTCAGGTTGGACGCCACGACGACGGAGAGCTCTTCCGGCTTCAGGATGAACTTCGCGCTCATCGCATCCACCAGGACACTTTCGGTGGCAACGTCCGGGTAGTCCGGGGCCACGCGCTGGAACGTCTCGTCCCACAGGACCATACCGTACTGCTGGGCGTTGGACTTCGTCACCGAGGACACCTTCTTCACGGTCCGCGTCCGTGCGAGATCAAAGGCGAAGCGCATGATGCGTTCGCAGCCCTTTTCGGTGAACAGCGCGGTCTGCAGCGCAACCTCGTTGCCGGGGCCACGGCCGCTGAGGTTCCGGCCACCCAGCCCGGCGTACTCGCCCTCGCTGTTCTCCCGGACCACCACCCAGTCGAGCTCCGTGGTGTCGGCCTTACGGAGCGGGGACTCGATACCGGGAAGGAACTTCACCGGCCGGACGTTGGCCCACTGGTCGAAATTCTGGGTGATGTTCAGCCGAAGGCCCCAGAGGCTGATGTGATCGGGGACGTTTTCCCAGCCGACAGCTCCGAAGTAGATGGCATCAAAGTTTTTCAGGGCGTCCAGGCCCTTCGGGTCCATCATCTGGCCCGTCTTTTCGTAGTAGCCGCAACCCCAGGGGAATTCGTTCCATTCGAAGGCGAACTTGCCTCCGGAATTCTCCGCGAGGGCGTCCAGGACCTGGCGTCCGGCCGAGATGACTTCCTTGCCGACGCCGTCGGCCGGAATGGAAGCGATGCTGAATGTTTGGGTGGCGCTCACGTGCCTACCTCCTCGTTGAGTGTGTGTTAGCAGCGTCACACTGCTGGTCCTCTTCAAGTAGACGGGCTGACGCCTCTGGGCGTCCAAGACCAAGATCCGATGCGCCACATAGGCTCGACCTATGGACTCGGGCGGATCCCCGCGGAATCAGGGCGTGACGTGCAGTTCGGCAACCTTCAGGAAAGCCCGCGCAGCAGGTGTCAGGTCTTCCTTTCGGCTGAGGATTGCGACATCAAGCTGGGAGACCGGCTCGATCAGCAGGGTCCGGAGCCCGGACTTCTGGGCTGTAGGCGCCCAGGACGAGGGCATCACCGCGTGTCCTACGCCGGCGAGGACGAGGGGGAGGATCGATGTCCGGTGCGCGACCTCGACAACGATCTCGGTGTTGACGCCGCGTGCCAGGGCGTCGTCGACCAGCCAGCGCATCAGGGAACCGCGTTGGCTGGCTATCAGCCGGTGGCCGCCAAGGTCCTCCCTCTGGATGGCAGGTCCGGGGCCGAAGGTGTCGGCTTGCGGGTTGACGATGAGGATGAGGGGCTGGCGTTCCAGTTCCATGACCTGGACGCCGGGCACGCGGATGGGATCGGGCGACCCGGCCAGGCCGATTTCGGTGCTGCCGGTCCGGACGGATTCGATGACCTCTTCAGGGGTGAACGCTGCGCTGACGTTCAGCCGGACCGAAGGATGCTGGCGGGTGAAACTGGCGATCATGGAGGTCAGCGGCTCGATGCCCGGGGAGGGCATGGTGATGATGTCGAGGCGGCCGCTGCGGACCCCCTGAAGTGCCCGCACCGCTGACTGCGCGGCGTCCAGGTCCCGCATCACCAGCCGGGCCGGGCCGACAAGTTCGTTGCCCGCCTCGCTGAGGACCACCCGGCGGCCGATGCGGTGGAAGAGCGGAACCCCTAGCTCTCTTTCCAGCCCGGCGATGGTCTGTGACAGGGAGGGTTGCGCGATCAGCAGATGCTCCGCGGCCCGGCTGAAGCCGTCGTGGTCAACCACCGCAAGGAAGTACTTCAGTTTGCGCGTGTCCATGCGGCTCCTCGATGGCTCGGTCTGGTTCGGCCCCGGTTCGGGGTCCTGCCTTAGGGTCCGACGCCGGGTGCCGGCGCTGGGACTGACGTCGGGCGACATCGGCTCAGGGTCCGATGCCGGGCTCCGCGCGGGCGCAGTTGCTTCGCACGCGCGCATCGATAGCTTACGCCTATAAGAGTGTGTGTGGGGCGCGCCCCTCGGACACCAGGCCGCCCCAACATTGTGCACCTGGAATTCCCCAAAGAGTCCTTCGTGCTGCTTTGTTCGTCCCGCCGATAGGCTGAAGTCTCGAAGGTTTGGCAAGGGGGTGCATAGTTGGACTATGGGACCTCTTGATAACCGCAGTTTCTACACGCGTGGTGACTCATTCAGCATTGGGGACTCAAAGGAACATGCCGAGCGGGCGCTCGTTACCTTCGGGGCAACCGACGTCCGTTCCAGCCAACGCGGCGATTTCACAGCCATCGCGTTCAGGGCCGGCGGAAGGCAGTTCCGCATCGTCATCTGTTTACCGGATCCGCACGTGGTCGCTGGTGTCGGCGGTGGTTCCGGGAAGGTCCACGGCCCGGAGGTTACAGTAAGAGTGTCGGAGCTCAGCGCCCGAAGGTTTTGGCATTCTTTCGCTTTGTCGATAGACGCGAAACTCGCAGCGGTGGCAGCCGGGGTTGCTACGCTTGAGTCGGAATTTCTCGCCCATGTGGTTCTACCCGGGAACCGGACGGTAATTGACGAACTCGAACCAGTCATCGCGTCTGCCTACCAGTCCGGGCAGCGCCCTTCCATCAAAATTGCTGCTGCGCCCTAAAACTGGCGAAGATGGTTCAAGGAAGGGCAACCGTGCTTCGCTGATCTCTCAGATGGTGGTTTTCGTCCAGCTGAAGCCCATTCCCTCATCGCAGGAAACGTCCGCGATCAGGGTCGGAAAACATCCGGGTCCTCGGTCCGCAAATACCTCAGTGGTGGACTGGGATTTTCTTGAGCGTGACCACGATGTCGCTTTCGGCCAGGAAGGGCGCCAGCTGGAGGAACGGCGCATCGGGGACCGAGATCGGACTGGAGAATCAGCACGGATGGATGGACGAACCGATGGTGGCGCCCCCGCGGTTGGTCAGGCTCTGGAGGTCATGGATGCCGTCGGCGATGAGGGCGTTGTGCACCCACGGGCTGTGGCGCCGAAGCCGATGACGACGGCGCTGAGTCTCCTGCCGTAGTCCCGGTGGTGCCGCGAAGGCCATCAATGGTCCGTGTTCGTCATCGCCGGCGGAGATTCCCTGGGTGCTGGCCGCCCCATTGAGTACATGTCAAGGGCGCCGAGGATCAGAGAACCGCCAGGGCATTTTTCGCGCTTTCGACAAGAACATGGGTGGCGGCGGGAAGATGTCTGACCTCGCCGTCAATCTGGCAAGGAACAGCGTCGCGCGTGCTGAACGCGTAGCTACTGACGCTTGGCTGATTCCCGAGCCCCAACGTCACGGCCCGAAGAGTCATCAGTGCCATCTTCCAGTGGCCGGAATGGGGGAGCGTCACAACCTCGAAACGGCCGTCGTCGGGACCCGCCGCCTCGCTGACCCTCCCATACTTGGCCATCCGCGAAATATTGGCCAGGATCAGGCTGTCCAAGCAGGCGATGGCCCCGTCTGCCCGAACGAGCTCGAAGGGGCTCAAGTGGGAGAGCGTGCGCGCCACGGACAGGAGTTCGAGGATTTTGCCCTTTCCTCCGCTCTCGATTCCGATCGCCATCAGGGGCGTAAGTCCGAAACCGATGTAGGAATGGGCGTAGTGAACCTGTGCCTGCGGCTCCTCCCCAAATGTTATTCGCAACAGGTCGATGTGCCGGACCTGTCCCTGTCCTATCCGCACAGCCTCCGGCAATGATATTGCAGGCATGCTCCGGTGATGGTCGTTGGCATTGCCTGCCGCGACGACCGTGCACACCGCCTTGCTGCCCGGAACGTCCATCACCCCGTTGACAACCTCGTTGTACCCGCCGTCACCGCTTACTGAAACAATGAGCGTGGACCCTGCCGCCGCGACGGACCGTGCAAGGTCTCGCGCATGCCCCGCAAAGCCGGTCGGCAGCAAATCAACCTGAAGTTCCGGGGCTCCGGCGGCGAGATCCCGTCGCAGCCCGTTGATCCTGGCGGTCATACCAGACTTGCCGGGATTGAAGACCAGCACAGCCCGGTCAAAACGTGCTTCAGGCGCCCCGTCAGGGCCACTCGCTGTCATCGGCGTTTCAGCCCTGTCATTCCCCCAGGTCGTCCGCTACGCGGCGAAGGTCCTGAACCCATCCGCTTGAACGGCGCGGTGCCCCCGAACTGGACTCAAAGTTACCAAGAGCTTCCGCTATGCGCTCAAGCGCTTCGGAAATATTGGCCTTGACCGCCGCGTAGCCTTCCTCCGAACGGGGGTCAGAAGACGCCGCCGACAGCTGCTCGGCTCCGGACCTAATGACCAATGATGCCTCATACTCGTTCACACCTGCACCTCGCAGCTTCCTTGAATGGAACGTGCAGCACGTCTACGATCACAACCATACCGTGGTACACCCGCTGGGGCGCCGAAAGTAGCAGCTGACAGTGCCTAGGCGGAAACCGAAAACACTACCGGCGAAATAAAATTCGAGGCCAGGTGCCACAGCTGCCATCAGGAAGACGAGGATGTTTCGGGATTCCCAACTGGGCTTCCTCCAGAGCAGGGGCGGTGGGACGATGCCCTTATGAGCGATCAACACAGCAAGGACGAGCAGGACCAAAGCTCGCATCAGCACGGGCAGTCGGCGCCGGGTACGCAGCCGGTGCCTACCGTAGGGCAACGCCGGCGGGAATCGGAAGAGAAGCTGGGCTCTCACCTGCGTGAAGCACGTCAGAAGAATGAACACCATCAAGCCGCTGAATCAGAAGGAGCCGTCAGAAATGTCCGGCCGGAGAAATAGGCGCCGATAACCTTGCCGCCGTCCAAAACGATGACCAGAGCCGGCCGTCGGCGTTAGGGAACGGGGCCACTGCCCGACCGGTGATGGATTGCCATGACGACGAAGCCGTTGACGAACTCCACGATCTTGCGGCACCCGGCTCCTTGAGCGACGAGTTCCATGTTCACAAGGCTACGTATGGTTTGGCGCTGCGGTTGCCGACATGCGTCGGCGGTTGGGGATCATTGGAGAGGGGCGCAACGACGGCTCCTCTGAAATAATCAACTGGGTGTTGGTGATGTAGTCAGTAAGACACTGCCCGGGATAGTCTCAAGACATGTCAAGTACCGGAAGCGGTAGTCAACCTAAACGTCCAGAAATTCCCGAGACTGCCGGGAGCGCCGGGACGGAAGCCGCCTCGGACGTTGCAATGGAGTACGGTCCCCCGGTGTGGACCGACTTGTGGGACGCAATGCGGCGCACACGGACCAAAATTGCGAACGGATATGAGAGCGGTTCGGATCCGGAAACCCTGAAGGCAGACATAATGGTCTTCTTCATCCTGTGCTGGAACCTTCGCGACTGGATCATGACCGATGACACGGTTCCCTTCGGTAAGGATCTGATGGACATCGAGGCCAGGGTTCTCTCCATGCGCCGGTGCTGGGCGGTGGCGAATACCGCCAACCAACGTGCCACGGAGGGGGTTCAAGGCATGGCGATCCATGACAACTCCAGGGCCAGCTTCCGCTTCATTGAGGACCCGACCGATACGGTCGATGCGTTGGAATTGGCGGACGAGTGCCTGCAGTGGTGGCGCACTTACCTCACAACACATGGAGTTGCAGCACGCTGAGGGCAGTCCACCACATGTAGGAGAACCGTAACCGAGTGGTTTCGATCCGATTAAGATCGATCCTGCTCCCCGTAACTGCATATCTCCCTGGCTCATCTACGTCGCCTTCCGTTTGGCAACAGGGCAGCACGGCATGGGCAAGGCTGGCGGGCGATAGGGAATAGCTTGTGTCTTGTGGCATCCGGGGACGCCCAAATCCTGTCACCGTTATGAAAATCAGGGTGGCGACGGGCCCGAGAGAATGTCGGCGTCTTGGCTGTGACTGCGCCGATCACGGGGATGATTGATTTCCGCCTTCGAAGCCGCCGGCTGCTTGACGGCTCCGACGCAGCCCGGACCGGTGTTTAGGCGGCCTGGTACGCGGGGACCGCCCGTGGCGAAAAACTTCGCCTTCAAGCTGCGGATCCACGACCAGCATGCGCCCAAATCGGCCCAATAGCCAGCGGCGTCCCCGACCGCGGCATTCGATTGCCGGGATAGGGCGCAGTAAACCCCGTCTGTTGGCCCCCGCAGGCCGTCACCGCAGGCCCGACTAATAAAACGGTACGGCTGTCTTTACTGGCAGGTGTTCTTCCGAGAAGATCGATCAGTTGCGAGGCCGGGGGCACTACCGGAATTATGGCGAAAGCTGCGTCACGAAGGTAGGCGGCTTGGGATAGTTGGTGCATTATTCCTGCCCGGGAGACGATGACGGGCGTGGGCACGCCTCCACAGCCCAACTATGAACCCGCGGCCCTGTTCAAAGCTGAACGGGTTCGCGGTGTTCATCGGTCTGTGAGGGCAGTTGGAGCTTTCGAGCCATCACAGTGCCTTTGTCTGAGGCGGACTCGTTGAGTGAAGAGCCGGGGAGGTCCCGTCGGTCCATCTCATCGGTCGCGAGCTCGAACCAGGTCCGGGCCCCGAAGGACGGGCCGGGTGAATCAAGGTGGCGGTACAGGGCGTCGACCAATCGGCCAAGCGCTTCATCCGAGAGGGCACGTACGGTTGACGCCGGGTCGAGGCTTCCTTCGTAGTATTGGCAGAGCTGGAGGTCGTCGATGAGCTCGGTCCCGGCGGGTCCGTGGGTGACGGTGCAGCCGGCGGCGTGAGCGCCCTGAGCGTCCGTGAGGTGCTCCAGGACGGCTCCGTCGATAGCGACGTGAGCGAGGCAGACCGGCAGTTCGGACGGTTCCTTTAGGAAGACCCCGGGGAGTCCTTTTCCGGGTTCGGCGTTGTTCGGAGCTGGTGCTGTGGCGGAGCCGCTGAAGGCCCGCAGATGGAGTAGCACGTCAGGGTCCAGATGCCTGGCACCGCGCAAATCCAAGGTTAGCGGGCCCTTAGATACCTGTCCGGCCCTTGCTAGTGCGCGCAGAAGGACAGGGTACGCAGCGCCGGTCAGGCAACCGGAGACCTGAAGGCCGAGGCCCAGGGCGTCCACGTCGGTGCGGATTGTGAGTTGCAGTTTGTGTTCCATTACGTCTCCCCGTAAGCAGATCCGTGGAAGCCAACTGCTTAACTCCTTACTTGACCCAGAATATAAACCGTCCTCAGCAGTTAGCAAGCGTTCAGCACCCTTATTCGCCTGGCTTATATATGGAGGAGGCGTGTAAGCGAATGGACAGAGCGGTCCGGGCCTGGCGTGAGGCCAGCGGCCCATGTTAAAAGCCGGGCACGGTCACTCCCGCGAAGTTCGAATGTGAGTCCCGATCAAAGAGTTGAGGGGGTGCGGGCCGCCCTTGGATACCTGGGATCCTCGATCTTCAGTAGACGGGGCAGAGCGACGCTGGCTCGGGAGCGAAGACCGTTCTGCGCTCCCTCCGTGCTGCAGGACGCCTGCGCTCCGACCCTGATGGGCCCGGACGGAAGCGGCGGCCGGTTCGCCGAAGGCCGGTTCCTTGAAATGGGGCAAGGCGGGATCGGGGTGTTCTTTCGGAGCCATCAGGTCTAGTTTGGGGGCAAGGTCCGCGTGGATAATTGCGCCGGGGCCGGGCTGACCGGATGGGGTCCGGGTTCGTCTTCGCATCGGGCGGGGCCGACGACAGTGACGGACGACGGCGCCTTTGGAGTCCCGGAGGCTTGGATGGAGCAGCAATGCGGGCTGAACCGGAGGTCGAAGTGGCCCTGCCGCTGAGGGGCCAGGGTGTTTACCTTTTGGACGACCATGAAGTCGTGAGGCGCGGTCTGCGTTATCTGTTGGAGTCCTCGGGTGTGGGCGTTGCGGGGGAGTCTGCGTCGGCGCTCGAGGCACTGCGGCGGATCCCTGCGCTTCGGCCGGCGCTGGTTATTGTTGATGATGATCTTCCGGACGGTTCCGGTGCTGCGGTCTGCCGTGGGATCGCCGTGTCGGCACCGGGTATCAGGTGCCTCCTGATGACGGCGGCGGCCGACGAAGCAGTCTTGATCGAGTCCATAATGTCCGGCGCCTGGGGGTGTCTGTCCAAAAAGGACGACAACGCCGAACAGCTCCGGCTGATCTCCCGAGCCTTGGACGGGTACACCGCCTTCAGTGGCGTGTTTCAGCCGGCTCTCCGGGCTCCGAACCTGCTCATTGTTGAGCCCGACCGGGAGGAGAAACTTGGGATGCTCACCCGCCAGGAGGCTGTCGCGGCTGCTGCCCTTGGCCGGGGACTGAGTAACCGTCAGATCAGCCACAGAATGTTTCTCTCGGAAAAAACAGTCAAGAACATGATCTCGAGTATTCTGGCGAAGCTTGGCATGGAGCGCAGATCGCAGGTCGCCGTGCATGTAGTGAATGCGTTAAACCGCCATTCAGAGACCGACGGTGATTACCGGAGCAGCCGGTTCCCGGACCTGGTGGCGGAGGTCACGGACGCGCTGCTGGTCTGTACCAGCGATGTTTCCCCGGTGTTGCCTACGGAGGCGGTGCGGAAAGACAACGCCGGTCGGCTTGCCGGCGCCCTCGCCGCGACACGCGCCGATCTTGGGTGTTGGTAGCCGGGCATCCGCAGGCCTCATCATTGCTGATGGTCCCGAGGGTAAGCCGACGTCATTTCCTCCAGGCAGCAGACGTCGCGCGTAGACTGCAGAAGAGGCAAGGATGCTTAGTGATAGCCCCGGTGGCGGAGCAGTGATAGCCCCCGGTGGTGGCGCAGGCACGGCTGTTACCGTCGGGGCGGAGGGGATGAGCCGTATGGTCGCGGACGATCCGCCCTCGGGTTCGGTGGGCAAGAGCCGGTTGAGTCGGGAGCTGGTGCTCTCGGCCGCACTGGAGCTGGTAGACGGCTGGGGGCTGGAGGCCCTTACTATGCGTCGGCTCGGGCAGAAGTTGGGCCGGGACCCGATGGCACTGTACCGGTACGCCCGGAGCCGGGCCGACCTGCTGGATGGTGTCACGGAGCTGGTCTTCAATGAGCTGCCTGTCAATCCTGCTGATCCTGACTGGCGGGCCCAGCTCCGGCGCATCGCGCATGATTTCCGGGACCTCGCACTGCGGCATCCGAATGTCGTGCCGCTGTTGGTGACGCGGCCTCTTTCCACCCCGCTGGGCCGTCGGCCGATGGGAACACTCCGGCCGCTGGAACAAATCCTGTCGCTGCTGGTTGGCGCAGGGTTTGCCGCTCCTGAGGCGTTGCACGTGTACCGCGCTTACTACGGCTTCCTGTACGGGCATGTCCTCAACGAGCTGCAGGAGGTCGTCGTCGACCCTGAGAAAAACGAGGCCCTGCTCCGTCTGGGCCTGTACCGGCTGCCGCCGAAGGATTTCCCCCATCTGCGGTCCCTCGTCCCGGTCTTGACTGACTATGACGGAAAGAAAGAGCTCGACGGCGGCATCACTATTCTGCTGGCAGGCCTTACCGACGGGTTTTCCGAACAGCCGGGGCGCCTAGGGGCTAGGGATGTTACGTAGATCTGTACGGAAATAGGTCCCCATTGTATACGTTTTCGCACTCGTTGCAGTGGTGTGGCCGGTTTCCTCCCGGGCGAGTCTGTAGCCCTGCGTTGGCTAGGCATCGATAGGTGTAAATATAGACATATGTCTATATCTGTCAACGTCGCTCCCGTCCAGTCCGTGGCGCGCTGTTCGCCCCTGTCGAGGGAACCGTTGTCGGAAGTGGAGGCCGGGGAAGTCGTGCCGCTACTGAAAGCGCTGGGTGATCCGGTGCGGCTGCGGCTGATGTCCCTGGTGGCCTCCCATGAAGGCGGTGAAGCCTGTGTGTGCGACCTGAATGACGCCTTCGAGCTCTCACAGCCGACCATTAGCCACCACCTGAAGATCCTCCATGAAGCGGGGCTGCTGGAGAGGGAAAAGCGCGGCGTGTGGGTCTATTACCGTGCGCGCACCGATGCCCTGACGAACCTTTCCAAGCTGATCAGCGGACTGAGCCGATGAGCATACTCCTGCGGCGGGCCGTGGCGGAGTTCGCCGGGACAACTTTCCTGGTGATGGCCGTAGTCGGGTCCGGTGTCATGGCCTCGCGGCTGTCCCCTAACGACGTCGGGCTGCAGCTTCTCGAGAACAGCACCGCCACAGGCGCGGCGCTGGTGGCCTTGATCCTGGCGCTGCAACCGGTCTCGGCATCCTTCAACCCCGTGGTCACCCTGGTCGAACGGGCCTTGGGGGCGGTGGACACTCGCACCACACTGGCCCTGATCCCGGCCCAGTTCGCCGGCGGCCTGTCGGGAAGCATGCTGGCCAACCTGATGTTCGGCCTGGACCCGGTGACGCTCTCGACACATGAACGCGCAGGGTCAGGGCTGTGGCTCGGCGAAATTATCGCCACGTTTGGGCTGCTCCTTGTCATCTTCGGCACGGTCCGTTCGGGCCGGGGGGAGCGGGTGGCTTTTGCCGTCGGCGGCTACATAACGGCGGCCTACTGGTTCACCAGCTCCTCCAGTTTCGCCAACCCGGCCGTGACTGTGGCCCGGACAATCACCGACACCGTCGCCGGCATTGCTCCGGCATCCGCGCCGGCGTTCATCCTCGCCCAGCTACTCGGCGGCGCCGCCGGTTTCTACCTGATTCGAGTCCTCTACCCAACCGTTGCCGGCCCAGCAGTTCCCGCGGCAGATCGACCCGCGGCCGATCGAAAGGTCCCCTCATGACCGACAAGCCCTCCGTCCACTTCGTCTGCGTCCACAACGCCGGACGCTCCCAGATGGCCGCAGCCTTCCTCACCACCCTTTCCGAGGGCCGGATCGAGGTCCGGTCCGCTGGCTCCCAGCCGGCTGAGAAGGTCAACCCGGCCGCCGTGCGGGCCATGGCCGAGCTGGGGATCGACATGTCCGCCGAAATCCCGAAGGTCCTCACCGCCGAAGCGGTGCAAGATTCCGACGTCGTGATCACCATGGGCTGCGGCGATGAATGTCCGTATTTCCCGGGCAAGCGCTACGAGGATTGGATCCTGGAAGACCCTGCCGGGCAGGGAGTTGATG
Source organism: Arthrobacter sp. 05L44 (assembly GCF_056397605.1). Classification (NCBI taxonomy): domain Bacteria; kingdom Bacillati; phylum Actinomycetota; class Actinomycetes; order Micrococcales; family Micrococcaceae; genus Arthrobacter; species Arthrobacter sp. 05L44. The sequence goes on from NZ_JBFTNS010000009.1 coordinate 42,260, forward strand.
CTGTCCGACCGATCCGGGACGAGATCAAGAGCCGCATCGAGAGTCTCATCCAATCCCTAACCCCGGCCGCCACCTAACCCACGCTGCCTGAGGGAACCTGCCCACGCCTGAAGCCCACGTGCTAGGGAGGCGATCTGGATGGATGCCGGATGCTGCACCGAGACCGGGCGTTGTGATGACGACTTGGACTGCTGTTAGGCAGCGCCCGCCGGTGGTCTTCGGACGGCTCCCGCAATGGGGCGCCCGCCCGAAGGAGTGCGACAGGATCAGTCGCCGTGACCGCCCTGTGCGCCGGCTTCGGCGGCGGTGATGGCGAAGTTGGTGTCGAGCTTGACGGTCGCGTGCGTGCCGTCAGTCTTGGTGATAAGGGCTTCGTAAGCTGCACTGCCGTCATCCTCGGTCGTCATGTTCTCGACGGTCGCACCCGCGTTGGCTGCCAGCACGGCGGCCTTGACGTTGATTGCGGCGTCCCCGGTGAGATCGGTTTTGTTTCCGTGGCTGGCATCGCTCACTGACGTTGATGTGGCGGACGGGGTAGGGGTGGTTGCGGAGTTGGCTGGTTGTGCCATGGCGGTCAGGGCACCACCTCCGAAGGGTACGGCGATGAGGCTGGTGCGTGCTGCTATTTTCCGGATGATGTTCACGATTGTTCTCCTTGCTGGTTCCACTCCGGCTTTCGAAGCTGTTCTTATCCTCGGAGGGAAGCCTGTCGGACTACCTTCATCCTGCTGTGCGCATTTTGTGACTGTTCCGCACGCCAGAACTCCCAAAGAAGCACCCAGAAGACGGGCTCGATAGAACTGCACCCCGCCCAGATTGAGAGTTCTCTCGCCCGGGCTGGCTTCGGTGCCTCCGGCATCGCTGCCGGCAGCTCGTCCAAGACACGAGGACGCACGAGCGCATCCCCGGGGCAGCTGGCGGGAAGCATGTTCTCAGAGATCGCGCCCAGGGATCGTGCCCGATCGGGTGCTCAGGGTGGCCCGCCAAGCCAACGGCGCCCTCCACCAGGTTGTCCTCTCCCGCATGCAATCGGGCCATCGAACCCAGGACTACATTTAGGGCAAAGCAAAGGCCCCTGCTTCCCTTCTAGGGATGCAGGGGCCCCGCAATTTGGCGGTGACGGTGGGATTTGAACCCACGTTGGCTTTTACACCAAACAACATTTCGAGTGTTGCACCTTCGGCCGCTCGGACACGTCACCAACCTGACTAGGCTACCGGAGCAAGGCGCCCAACCCCAAAACGGCCGCCGCAAGAGGGTCCGCCACGCCCGTGCCCGGCCCGAAGCTTCCCCGTGTCGGCCCCCGGCGCTAGATTCGTAAGCACGATGACTACCTCCACCAGCACCGGCCGCGTATCGAGCCCGGACCACACCACGGCCACCGCCTACTGGACGGTCGGCCCGGAGCAGGGCGAGCTCCGGACCGAGGAACTGCACCAGCTGCAACCCGGCGAAGCCCTGGTGCGCGCAATGTACTCCGGCATCAGCAAGGGCACCGAGATGGTGGTGCACAACGCCCGGGTGCCCGAGTGTATTGCCGACGAAATGGCGGCACCCCACCAGGAGGGCAGCTTCCCGTCGCCGGTGAAGTTCGGCTACCTGTCCGTCGGCGTCGTCGAGCAGGGCCCGGCGGACTGGCAGGGCAAAACGGTGTTCTGCCTCCACCCCCACCAGGACCGTTACATCGTCCCCGTCGAGGCCCTGACCGAAGTCCCCGACGGCGTTCCCGCCCGCCGCGCCGTGCTCTCCGGCACCGTCGAAACCGCAGTCAACGCCCTCTGGGAGGCCGGCCCGCGCTTGGGCGACAGGGTGGCCGTGATCGGCGCCGGCCTGGTGGGCGGCATGGTCGCCAAGCTCCTCGGAACCTTCCCGCTCGGCCGGCTGCAGCTGATCGACGTCGACCCCGCCAAGCGCGCGTTCGCCGACACCCTCGGCGTCGACTTCTGCCATCCCGACGACGCCCTGCCGGACTGCGACATCGTGATCCACTGCTCGGCCTCCGGGGGCGGGCTCCGCCGCGCCCTGCAGCTGGTGGGGGACGAGGGCGAGATCATCGAGATGTCCTGGTACGCCGACCGCCTGGTCACCCTCCCGCTCGGTGAGGATTTCCACGCCCGCCGGCTCTCCCTCCGCGCCAGCCAGGTAGGCGTGGTGGCCCGGGCCCGCCGGCACCGCCGCACCACCGCGGACCGGCTCAACCTCGCCGTCTCCCTGCTCAGCGACCCCGTCTTCGACACCTTCCTCTCCGGGGCGTCGCCGTTCGCCGAGCTGCCCGACGTCGTCCAGCGCCTCTCCGACGGCACCCTGGACGCCCTCTGCCACGTCATCGAATACCCCGCCAGTGACTCAGCAGCCACCGGCTCACCCGTCCCGAACCATTCGGCAACAGAAACCACGAGGTAATCCGTGTTCAGCCTGACCGTCCGCCGTAATTTCATGATCGCCCACAGCCTCCCTCGGCCTGCCTTCGGTCCCGCCCAGGGCCTGCACGGGGCCACATTCGTCACCGAGGTGACCTTCCGGCGTCGCGCCCTGAACGAGGACTCGATCGTCCTGGACATTGGCGAGGCCGGCGACGTGCTGGACGCCGTCCTGGCGGAACTGAACTACAAAAACCTCGACGAACACCCCGACTTCGCCGGCAAACTCAGCACCACTGAAGCCGTCGCCCAGTACATCGCCGACTCCGTAGCCGGGCGCATCCGGGACGGGCAGGACGGGAAAGCCCTCGCCGGCCTCGACGTCACGCTGCGCGAAACCCCTGACGCCTGGGCCAGCTACTCCCTCGAGTTCGACGCCGGCTAAACCCCGTGGGAGCGCCCGGCGTCCGCCTCATCCTGCCCGGCAACGTCCGCCACAACTCCGGCGGCAACGCCTACAACGCCGCGCTCCTTCGTGCCCTGCAGGACCTCGGGGTAGCGGTGGAATCCTGCGGGGCCGACGGCGGCTGGCCCGTCGGCAGCGCGGCTGACCGGCAGCGCTTTAGCCAACTGCTCACCGGGTCCGACGGCGGCCAGGTCACCCTGGTGGATGGACTGGTGGCCCTCGGGGCGCCGGCTGAGCTGGAGGCCGCCGCCGCGGCCGGCACCCCGGCGTGGATCCTGCTGCATATGCCGCTGGAGGGGCACGCGGAGCTGGAACACCGCGCCCTGGACGCCGCCGCCGGAGTGATCTGCACCAGCAACTTCGCGGCGGCGGCGCTGCGTGACCGGCACGCGCTGGTCACCCCGCACGAAGGAGCCGGCCGTGCCAGGGCCGCAAAAATCTGCGTCGCCCTGCCCGGCACCGAGCCTGCCCCAGCCGCCACCGGCTCCCACCCGCCGCACCTCCTCGCCGTGGCCGCCCTCCTGCCGAACAAGGACCAGTTGCTGCTGGTACGGGCCCTGGCCGGCCTCACGGACCTGCCGTGGACGGCCACACTCGCCGGATCCGATACCGCCGACCCCCGCTACTCGGCCCGCCTCCGGCAAGAAACGGAGCGCCTCGGACTCCACGGCCGCGTCAGCCTTCCGGGCGAGCTGCGCGGCCCCGCGCTGGAAGTCGAATGGGCCGCCGCCGACCTGAGCCTGCTGATTTCACAGGCCGAAACTTACGGGCTGGTAGTGACCGAATCGCTGGCCCACGGCATCCCGGTGGTAGTCCGGCAGGGGACCGGTGCAGTGGAAGCCCTCGCGGCCGGAACCCCCGCCCGGACGGCGCTCCCGGCCGCCCCCGACGGCGGGGGAGCGGCGCTGCCGGGCGCCGCCGTCGCCCTCTCCGATGACCCGGCGCCGCTGGCAGCGCTGCTGCGCCGCTGGCTGACAGAACCGACGCTCCGCTCCGGCTGGCGGACGGCCGCCCTGACGGCACGGGACCACCTGCCCGGCTGGGACGCCACAGCGAGGGCAGTCCTGGCGGCCCTCGGCGACGCCGCCCGGCGGACTAGCCCGCGGCAGTTGCCCCCGGGCGACACCTGCCGGCAATTATTGCGAGCCAGCCGGGCGAAGCTGATGGAGAATGGCCCCATGACCACCGAGCCGATGACCGTGCAGCTGCCTCCCGCCAAGAGCCTCACCCCTGAACGGCTCCGTGCCTGGTCGTGGCACCGGCAAGGGCTCGACGGCTCGCTGGCCGGGTGCACCGCGGAGCAGGTGTTCGCCCGGGCTGGCTGGGCCCGCTCCGTAGGCGGCGCCAACCCCTACCTCACGCTCTTTGCCCGGGCCGGCCTGCGCCGGGAACAGGTGGACGGGGAGGTCCTGGCGCAACGGATCCTGGAGCTCCCGACGGCGCGCGGCTGCACCTATGTGCTGGGCAGTGACGACTTCGGCTGGGCGCTGCGGCTGGGGCGGGACGCGGCCGAGGCCGGTTTCAAGGTGGTGGGACGGCTCGGCGTCGACCGCGGGGAAATCACCCTGCTGGAGGAGCAGGTGCTGCACGTCCTCGCGGAGGCCGGGGTTCCCATGGACCCGCGCCAGCTCAAGGAGGAACTTGGCGATTCGGTCCGCAACCTCGGCGAGGAGGGCAAAAAGAAGGGCGCGGCGACCACGCTGCCCACCGCCCTCGGGATCCTGCAGGCAGACGGCCGGATCCGGCGGGTCCCCGCCAACGGCCGGCTCGACCAGCAGCGCTACGCCTACGAACCCTGGGGACTGCGGCCGAGCACCCTGGGCGACCACGAGGTCCGCGCCCAGCTGATCCGGCGGTACCTCGGCTGGACCGGCGGGGCGAGCTTCAAACAGTCGCAGTGGTTCACCGGCTTCACCGTCGCGCAGAGCAAAACCGCGCTCGCCGCCGTCGGTGCCGTCGAGGTTCCCACCGCCGCCGGCGGGGACCCGCTCTGGATGCTGCCGGACGACGTCGAACTCCTGGCCGCATTCGAGGAACCGGCCGAGGAACAGATCCAGTTGCTCGCCGGGACCGATTCGCTGGTGCTGCTGCGCCGGAACGCGGCGGAACTGCTGGCCGGGGCGGATCACAGCAAAGCGGCCCTGGCCCCGTTGGCGCTGCAGGCCGACCTTCCGGACCACCCCATCGTCGACCGCGGCCGGATCATCGGGCTCTGGCAGTACGATCCGGGCCGGGAAGGGATCGCCGCCTGGGTGTTCGGCACAGCAACGCCGGCCGTGACCCGGCGGATCGCCGAGGTGGAGGACTGGATCAGGGAGGACCTGGGCGACTTCCGTGCCTTCAGCCTGGACTCGCCCGCGTCGCGGCAAAAGCGGATCGATGCGCTGCGCGCGTCCACCACGGCCACCGCTAGCCGGTAGCCCGGCGGCCTCGAGCGGGCAGCGCGGTAGCCCGGCGGCCTCGCGTGGGCTGACCGCTGGCCTTCCAGCCGGCCGCCGGCGCTCCTCAGGCGCCGCGGTGCCCGGCGAAGAACCCCCGCAGCAGTGCGCCGCACTCCTGCTCCCTGACCCCGGCGTAGACCTCCACCCAATGGTTCAGCCGGCGTTCGCGCAGGATGTCGAACACGGAACCCGCGGCCCCGGCCTTCTCATCCCAGGCGCCAAAGACCACCCGCGGGATCCGGGCCAGCACCACGGCGCCGGCGCACATTGCGCACGGCTCCAGCGTGACCACCAAGGTGCAGTCTTCCAGCCGCCAGCCGTCGTCGGCCGCCCCCTCCAGGGAACGCCTGCCCCGCAGCCGGGCAGCCGCCTCCCGGATCGCGATCACCTCGGCGTGCGCCGTCGGGTCCCCGAGGGCTTCGCGCTCATTGCGCCCCGTGCCCAGCACCGAACCGTCCGGGCCGATGACGACCGCGCCGATCGGCACGTCCGCGGTGGCCAGCGCCCGGCGCGCTTCGGCAAGGGCCAGGCTCATCCATTCGGCATGGCGCGGCTCGGGGGTAGTCATGGCTCAATGGTAGTTTCGATCCTAAGCAGGCTGTGCACCCGGGCGGTGCACCGGAAAGTCGGGAGACGGCAGTGAGTACCAGGACCGAGAGCTGGCTGATGCGGCGCTGGGGTAAGTGGGTGGTGCCGTACGCCGCCCTGTGGATCACCATGCTGATCGGCGGCGTCGTGATCGTGATGCTCGCCCTCCTCAGTGCGGAGGTCTACGACAACGTGGTGGATGACGCCGGCCTGGCCAACCTGGACAAACCCACCCTCTCCTTTATGGAGCACCTGCGCAGTCCCGGCCTGGACTCCTTCGTCACCGGGTTCACCAACATCGGCGGCGGCATCGGGATGCCCATCCTGGCCAGCATCCTGACGGCCTGGCTGACCTGGGTCTCGCGGACCTGGCGGCCCCTGATCCTCATCGGCGGCGCCGCGGCCGTGTCCATTACCGCCACGTCGCTGGGCAAAAAGCTGATCGGACGGGCCCGCCCGGACCACGCCGACGCCGTCCCCCCTTACGAGAACTCGCCGTCGTTCCCCAGCGGCCACACCCTGAACACCACGGTGGTGATCGGGCTGGTGGTCTACCTCGCCTGCCTCCAGGTGCACCGCACCATCGCACGTGTCGGCCTGATCGCCGCCGGGGTGCTCTTCATCTTCGCGATGGGTATGAGCCGGGTCTACCTGGGCCACCACTGGATGACCGACGTGATCATCGGCTGGGTGCTCGGATTCGGCTGGGTGGGGATCGTGATCCTGGCCCACAGACTCTTCCATGTGCTGCGGCACCGGGAGCACACCGGGCCCGCCCCGACGTTCGATAACGAGGCGCACCTGCGCGACCGTGCCCCCGGCGTCGCAGGCGGCGCGGGGGCGCCCGGCGGTGATGCCGCCGACGCCGATTCGTCCGGCAGCGCGGGACGGTCCTCAGCGTCCGGGTGATAGTTTTGACCCATGCGCACTCTCGTTGTGGACCACCCGCTGGTCGCCCATAAGCTCACCGTTCTGCGGGACAAGAACACCCCGTCCCCGGTCTTCCGCCAGCTCACCGAGGAGCTCGTGACGCTCCTCGCCTACGAGGCAACCCGGGACGTCCGCACCGAACCGGTGACCATCGAGACGCCGGTCAGCACGACCATCGGCACGGCGTTCACCAAACCCACCCCGCTGGTGGTCCCGATCCTGCGCGCCGGGCTCGGCATGCTCGAGGGCATGACCAAGCTGGTTCCCACCGCCGAGGTCGGCTTCCTGGGCATGGCCCGCGACGAAGAGACCCTGGACATCATCACCTACGCCGAGCGTCTCCCCGAGGACCTGACGGACCGCCAGATCTTCGTCCTGGACCCCATGCTCGCGACCGGCGGCACCCTGCGCGAGGCCATCAAGTTCCTCTTCAAGCGCGGCGCCTCCGACGTCACCTGCATCTGCCTGCTGGCCGCCCCCGAGGGCCTCGCCAAGCTCGAAGAAGAGCTCTCGGAAGCCAACGTCACCATCGTGCTGGCCTCGATTGACGAGAAACTGAACGAAAAGTCCTACATTGTGCCCGGCCTGGGCGACGCCGGCGACCGCCTGTACGGGATCGCGGTCTAGGCTTCCGTCCGCCGGTATTCGTTCGCGGGTGCCGGCGTCGGGGGTTCCGGCGAAACGTGTCCCGGGCTAGCCTGTGCCCATGGACTGGAAACTTGAACTTGTTATGGTGCCGGTGTCCGACGTGGACCGGGCCAAGGATTTCTACGTCAACAAGGTGGGCTTCAACGCCGACTACGACGAGCGCCCCTCGGAAGGCATCCGGTTTGTCCAGCTGACTCCGCCGGGCTCCGGGTGTTCGATTGCGATCGGCGAGGGCCTCATAGATGCCCCGCCCGGCACTGCGCCCAGCCTCCAGCTGGTGGTCAGCGATATCCAGGCCGCGCACCGGCAGCTGAAGGACAACGGTGTGGACGTCAGCGACGTCGACGTCCAGGACTGGGGGCACTTCCTGTACTTCGCCGACCCGGACGGCAACAAATGGGCCGTGCAGTACATCCCCGGCCGCACGAACGGCTAGCGGGGCTCGCACCCGGCCGCGGGGCTCGCGGGCCGCGGCCGGCGACAAATGACGGCAGACGAGGGCGAGGCCCAGGATCCAGTGGATCCGGGGCCTCGCCTGAGCTTTATGTGCGGCAGGGCCGCGGGGTGTTTCTTAGTACCAGTTGTTCGCGTAGTGGAAGTTCAGGGCACCGCACGGCGAACCGTAGCGTTCCTGGACGTACTGCAGGCCCCAGTTGATCTGGGTCTTGTAGTTGGTCAGGTAGTCGGCGCCGGCGCTGGCCATCTTCTCGGCCGGCAGCGACTGCACCACACCGTAGGCGCCGCTGCTGGCGTTGGTGGCGGTGGTCTTCCAGTCCGATTCCCGGGTCCAGAGCTTCATCAGGCACTGCATCTCGCTCGGCGCCCAGCCGTGGGCGGGCAGCTGGGACGCGGCGTAGGCCTGGGCGCCTGCGGGGTCGTCGACTGCCACCGGCTTAGTGGGAGCGGGCGCCGGGGCGGCAGCCGGTTTCGGAGCCGCTGCGGCGGGAGCCTTGGCGGGCTTGACCGTGGAGGCCTGGGCCTCGACACTCATGGCCGTGGGCGACGGTGTGCTGGTGCTTCCGACGCGTTCGAAGTCCAGGGTCTCCAGCGAAGCCTTCGAGTCCTTGGCCGCCTCAGTGGTGTGGGCGGACGTACCGGAAGCCTGCCCCGCGGCGCCGGCCCCCAGCAGGACGGCGAATGCGGTGGCAACGACGGCGGCACGCTTGCCGTTGGAGCGGGTGCCGACCCGCGACAGGGCCGACGAACGCTTGGACGGCTCGGCCCGGTGACGCGCGGTGTCGGCGTCGGATGTGCGTTTAGCGCCCTCGGGGCGCGTTTGTACCTTGAATTCAGTCATGTTCGCCTCTCAACGCCTACGGAGTTAGCTGTCGGGTTCGGATGCAATATCCGGCCGCACGGATAATCGACGTGCGGCTTAACCCCTTGGGTGCATGGATGCAGAATGCCCGGGAACACTGGGTCCCCCGCCTCTGCCTGGTCCATCGGAATCCGGGAAGCGGCAGAGCATGGCGTCAATCCGGATATGCGGCCAGATCGATTGCCGCACTCTAAAACGGTACTGTACTTTCATTCAGAAGTCACATTTTGGTAACGGAGATCACGAGCTGCAGCGTGGCGTCTTGCCGCAGACCTGGTCTGTGCTGAGGCCGTCTCCGTCGCCGCCATCGGCCCCGTTTCGACGGTTCCGCGCCCACTCGACGCTTATGAACGTCGAGTCGGCAAGGAACCGTCGAAATGGCGGGGTGCGTCGGCGGCGGCTACCCCGCCAGCAGGTACACCTCGGTCCCACCGACACTCTGGGCCGTGAAGTTGGCCGCGACCCACGAGGCGATCCGGGCGGCGTCGTCCGAGCCCGTTTCGCCCTGCATCATGGTCCCGGCGATGAAGTAGTGGATCTTCCCGGCGGCCACGTACTGCTGGAACTGTTCAAGCGTCGGGGCCGGGTCCGTCCCGTTGAATCCGCCCACGGCCATCACGGGCAGCTGCGTGGCCAGCTGGTAGCCGGCAGCGTTGTTGGAGCCGACGACGGCGGCCGCCCAGGTGAAGGTGCCGGCGTCAGCCTTGAGCAGGGTGACGAGGGCGTCCGACGGCGTGCTGGCGCCGAGTAGACCTCCCATCCCGCCACCCCTGCCGCCGCCCGGACCGCCAAACCCGCCTGCACCGCCAAATGCCGGCACCATTCCGGGTGCGCCGCGGCCGGACACCGCGGGGCCGGCAGAGACGATCGCGCCGCTATGGGCTGTGGCCGCGGTGGATACCGAGTACGCCAGCGGACCGGAGAGGGCAACGGCAACTGCGAGGGACGCCGTCGTGCGCGTTAGGAGCGAAAGCGAGCCGGGGCCGGTGCGGGGACCCGTGCCTCCAAGCCCCGTCGCCCGCGCTCCACCGGACCCCAGAACGCCCCGTGCCCCGGCGAACAGCACCAGGGCCGCGGCCGCGAGGGCGCCCAGCAGGACCACCCAGCGCAACCACGGCAGGAACGCCGGCGTGCGGCCGAGGAGGGCGGTGGCCATGAATCCGGCTGCGGCGAGGGCGCCGGCCAGCACAAAGGCGGCCACCGGCTGCTCCCGCCGCTGCCACAGGAGAACCCCGCCCAGCCCGGCCAGTCCGGCGATCCCCGGAGCCAGCGCCACCATGTAATACGGGTGGATAATGCCGGCCATCAGGCTGAAGGTCAGGCCGGTGACCAGGACCCACGAGCCCCAGATGATCACGGAGGTCCGGACGGCGTCGGTCCGCGGGGCCCGCCGCCCCAGCCAGAACAACCCGGCGCCGAGCAACAGCACCGAGGGGATCAGCCACGCAATCTGGCCGCCGAACTCAGTGTTGAACAGCCGGAACAGGCCCGGGGTGCCCCAGCCGTTGCCGCCGCCCACACTCCCGGTCTCGTTCCCGCTGAGCCTGCCCAGGCCGTTATAGCCAAGGGTGAGCTCCAGGATGGAATTGTTCTGTGACCCGCCGATATACGGCCGGTCCGGCGCCGGGATGACCTCGACGGCGACCAGCCACCACCCCGCCGCGGCGGCCATTGCACCGCCGGCGGCGAGGAGATGAAGGACGCGCCTGCCGATTCCGGCCGGTGCCGCGAGCAGGTACGCCAGGGCGAACCCGGGAACCACCAGCAGCACCTGAAGCTGCTTGGTCAGGAACCCGAAGCCCAGCAGCACCCCGGCGAACAGTAGCCACCGCAGACGCGCGTCCTGGATGGAGCGCAGCACGGCGTAGGCGGCCGCCGTCATGAGGAGCACCAGCAGGGCGTCGGGGTTGTTGAACCGGAACATCAGGACGGCAACCGGGGTCAGCGCCATCACCGCGCCGGCCAGCAGCCCGGCGCGGTGGGCCAGGACCCGGTCGGCCGCAGCGGGTACCGCCGCCCGGCGGACGGCCAGATAAACGAGCCAGACCGTGCCGACACCCATCAGCGCCTGCGGGACGAGGATGCTCCAGGAGTTGAGCCCGAACAACCGCACCGAGAGTCCCATCACCCACAACGACGCCGGCGGCTTGTCCACGGTGATGGCGTTGGCGGCGTCGGACGAGCCAAAGAACCAGGCCGTCCAGTCCTGCGAACCTGCCTGGGCCGCGGCCGAATAGAAGGCGTTGGCCCAGCCGGAGGCGCCGAGGTTCCACAGGTACAGCCCGGCCGTCGCCAGGAGCAGGACCGCCAGCTCCACCCGTGCCCGCATCGAGCGAACCCCGGCCAGGTGTGCCCGCGCCGTTCCCGGCAGGCGACGTCCCTCCACCGCCCCTGCAGCCGCCCCGTCGGACATTCCGTCTGACACTCCGGTCCGCGTGCACAGGATCCCAGCCATGGCGGCCTAGCCTGCCAGCTTGTACACGGTGGCGTTACCCACGGTCTGGGCCTGGTAGTTGGCGGCCACCCAGGTGGCGACCTCGGAGTTGCCCCCGCGGCCCCCGCCCATGCCGCCGGAGATGAAGTAGCCGATCTCGCCGCGGTCCACCATGGCCTGGAACTGGGCGAGCGTCGGGTAGGGGTCGCCGCCGTTCCAGCCGCCCAGCGCAATGACGCTGGTGCCGGTGGCGAGTTCCAGGCTGGCTGCTTCGGTGGCGCCGGAGACAATCGCGGACCATTTGGTGCCGGAGGACTTCAGCAGGGTCGAGAGTTCGGACGACGATGTCGCGCCGCCCGGGCCCGCCGAGGGTCCGAATCCGCCGCCCATCGCGGACGCCGTCGGACCTGAGGTGGGGATCGAACCCGAGTGCGGCTGGGCCGCCGTCGCCAGCGTCCACGCGGCGGTTCCCAGCCCGCCGGCCAGGAGGGAGAGGACCACGACGGCGGCCGTGGCGGCTTTGCGGAGCCGCACCGGGAGCGCGGCCATGCTGTCGACCTGGAGCAGGAGGGCCGCGGCGGCCAGTACGCCCAGGGCCACCACGATCACACGGAGGCCGGGCAGCCAGGCCGGGTCGCGGCCCAGGAGGGCGGCCGACCATGCCGAGGTGGCGAGAACCGTGACGGCCAGGACGATCCGCGCCGGCCAGTGCATCCGGCCCCGCCACAGCTCCGCGGATCCGATGCCGACCAGGGCCGCAATTGCCGGGGCCAGTGCCACGGCGTAGTACGGATGCACGGTGCCGCTCATAAAGCTGAAGATGCCGGCCGTGACCACCAGCCATCCGCCCCACAGCACCAGCGCAGCGCGGGTGGATGACGTGCGGGCCTCACGCCGGGTGAACCACAGCCCGGCGGCCAGCAGGATCAGGGACGCCGGCAGAAGCCATGACACCTCGCCGCCGAAACTGGTGCCAAACATCCGGGTGAGGCCGGCCGTGCCGCCGAAGCCCACGTTGCCGCTGCCGCCCGGCCCTCCGGCATTGCCGCCAAAGCCGCCGCCGGGCATTCCTCCGCCAGTTCCCGTGATCCGGCCCAGGCCGTTGTAGCCGAACGTGAGTTCCAGGAAGCTGTTGGTCTCCGACCCCGCCATGTAGGGCCGCGCCGAGGCCGGCGTGAGCTGGAACAGGGCCAGGTAGCTTCCCGCCACGACGGCAATGCCGCCGGCGGCCGCCAGCAGGTGCAGGAGCCTGCGGCCCAGCGTTGTCGGGGCGGCCCAGAGGTAGGCGAGGGCCAGTCCGGGCACAATCAGGAAGCCCTGCAGCATCTTGGTGAGGAACGCCAGCCCAACCACCGCGCCGGCGGCAGCAAGCCACTTCCAGCCGGCCTTTTCGATCGCGCGGGTGGTGAAGTACGCGGCCAGCACCAGGCAGAGGGTGAGCATGGCATCGGGGTTGTTGAAGCGGAACATCAGGGCGGCCACGGGGGTCAGGGCCAGGGCGCCGCCGGCCAGCAGGCCGGCGGCCGGGCCGGAGACGCGCTTGACGGCCAGATAGAGAACGCCGACGGCGGCCACGCCCATCAGCGCCTGGGGGATGAGCATGCTCAACGCAGAGAAGCCAAAAATCCGTCCGGACAGGGCCGGGATCCAGAGGGCCGCCGGCGGCTTGTCCACGGTGATGGCGTTGCCGGCGTCGAGGGAACCGAACAGCAAGGCGGTCCAGTCCTTCGTGCCCGCCTGGATGGCCGCGGCGTAGAAGGAGTTGGCGTAGCCGGTCGCTTCGAGGTTCCACAGGTAGAGGGCCTCGGTGAGGAGCAGCAACAGGGCCGCCGAGGGCCGCACCCAGCGCGGTTGGGCCCCGAAGAGCAAACGCCCGCGGCGGTTCTGGACCCCGCCCGGGGGCAGATCGGCGGGCCGGGGCGCCCGGGCGGTCTGCGCCGGGGGAGCGGGGACGCCGTTGGTGGTTTCGGCGGCGGGGCTAATGGTTGCGGTCATTTACTTGGCCGTTTCTGTGCTGGGGAGGGGAAGGGCAGGGTCGCCAGCCGGAGCGGGCACCGGGACGGTCCGGTGGCGGAAGACCACCAGCCGGAAAAGCAGGAACTTTACGGCGGTGGCGGCGAGGTTGGCCGCGGTGACGGTGGCCAGCTCCAGCCACCGGTCGGTCGTGCCGGACATGCCGTGCACCAGGGCCAGTGCGCCCGAGGTGAGGGCCAGCCCGATCCCGAAGACCAGCAGGCCCTCGAAGTGGTGGCGCGCGGCCTGGCTGCTGCCCTGGATGCCGAACGTAAACCGCCGGTTGGCGGCCGTATTAGCCACGGCGGTGCTGAGGAGCGCCAGGAAGTTCGCCAGCTGGGGGTTCATGAGACCGCGGCACAACAAGAAGATGAGCAGGTAGGCCAGGGTGGAGGCCACCCCGATGCTGCCGAACCGCACCAGTTGACCGAACAGGCTCCCGCCGGGGCTTTGTTCCTGCGCCCGGGACGACGCCGGCAGTGGTCCGCGGGCCAGGGCGGCGCGGAGCTCGGGAACCGGAATGCGGCCCGAGAGCAGGTCCCGGCTGAGGCGGGCCATCCCGCGCAGGTCGGCGAGGGCCGTCTGGACGATGTCCACGCTCGAATCTGGATCGTCGGTCCAGTCAACGGGGACTTCATGGACCCGAAGGCCGCACTTTTCGGCCAGGACTAACAGCTCGGTGTCAAAGAACCACGCGTTGTCCAGCGTGTGCGGCAGCAGCTGCCGGGCCACGTCGGCCCTGATCGCTTTGAATCCACACTGCGCGTCGCTGAAATGCGCGCCCATCAGGGACTGCAACAGGAGGTTGTAGCCGCGTGAGATAAATTCGCGCTTCGGCCCGCGGACCACCCGCGAGTTACGGGTCAGCCGGGTCCCGATCGCCAGGTCCGAGTGGCCCGAAATCAGCGGGGCCAGCAGCGGGCCCAGCGCCGCGAGGTCGGTGGACAGGTCCACGTCCATGTAGGCCAGAACGGGCGACGAAGAAGCCAGCCACACCTTCCGCAGGGCATTCCCGCGGCCCTTTTCGGCCATGTGGACCACCGTCACTTCGCGTAGTTCGCGGGCCACGCGCTCCGCTGTCTGGAGTGTGCCGTCGGTGCTGGCGTTGTCCGCCACCGTGATCCGGAACGAGTGCGGGAACGAGCCCCGCAGATACGCGTGGAGCCGGCGCAGACAGGCTTCGAGGTCGCGTTCCTCATTGAAAACGGGAATGGTGACGTCCAGCAGCGGACTGCTGGTACGCGGGACGATAGCTGCGCGCCGGGTGCCGGGGCCGGTCAACACCGGGCCGGCCGGCGTCGCCGGGGAGTGGGGCAGGGTTCCTGGGGCCTGGTCTGTGAACGTCATGGTTCCACTTTTCAGGCCGCCCATTAGAGGGCTTTAGGGTCAAGCTGTGCTGGGGCTGTGGAAGTCCGGGCCGCGGCGGATTACGACGACGGCGGCACTGCCGGAAGGCGGACGGCGAACTCGGTCCGTCCGGGCCGGGACGAGACTTCGACGGTGCCGCCGTGGGCCGCGACAATCGACTGCACAATGGACAGCCCCAGGCCGCTGGTGCCCTCGGACGCCGTGGCGGCGACCGCCGTCGTGCCCCGCCCGGGCAACGAAACCGCGGGCGCCGCAGCGGTAGACACAGCCGCCGTGGCCGGGTTGGCGCGGGAGGCGTCGGCCCGGGCGAAGCGCGCGAAGACCCGGCCGATGAATTCGGGGGCGATGCCGTTGCCGTTATCCGTCACGGTGACCACGGCGCTGCCGTCCGCTGAGCGCATCACACCGGTGACCACCTTCGTCCCGGGGTCCGTGTGTTTGCGCGCGTTGGAGAGCAGGTTGGCGAGGACCTGGTGGAGCTGGGTGGCGTCGCCGCGGACCACCACGGGTTCGTCCGGGAGCTCGAGCTGCCAGCGGCGGTCGGGGGCCATGACCTTTTCGTCGCTCACCGTTTCCACGGCCAGCTGGGTGAGGTCGACGTCGGTGATCTTCAGCGGCTGCCCCTCGTCCAGCCGGGCCAGCAGCAGCAGATCCTCCACGAGGGTGGTCATCCGCTCGGACTGGCTCTGGACGCGGGCCAGGGATTTCGCGCCGTCGGGCGAGAAGTGTTCGGTCATGCGCATCAGTTCGGTGTAGCCGCGGATGGCGGTCAGCGGGGTGCGGAGTTCGTGCGAGGCGTCGGCCACGAACTGCCGGACCTTCATCTCGCTCTCCTGCCGCGCTTCGAGGGCGTTGGAGACGTTGTCCAGCATCTGGTTCAGCGCGTGCCCCACGCTGCCCACTTCCGTTCCCGGATGGGCGGCCGACGCCGGGACGCGTACCCCCAGCGCCACCTCGCCGGCGTCCAGAGGCAGGCGGGAGACTTTAGTGGCCACCTCGGAGAGCTGCTCGAGCGGCTTCATGGTGCGCCGGATGATGGCGGTGCCGGCCAGGCCGATCAGCACGAGGCCGCCGGCGGACACAATGGCGAGGGTCCAGACCAGCGAGGCCAGGGTGTTTTGTTTTTCCTCCAGCGGCAGTCCGGTGACAATGATGTCCCCGTAAGGGGCGCGGACGGCCGTGAGCCGGTAGGCGCCTGCCGACAGGCTTCGTTCCACCGGGATGCCGTCCGGGGTTAGTGCCAGGAGGACCGCATTGTCATCGGGGGAGAGGCTCTTGCGGGTGGCGTCCCCGGCCAAAAACCCCGGGTTGCTGACCGTGCCGTTGGCGATCCGGGCGTTCAGCGTCCCGATGCCCTGGCCGCGCGCCTCCAGCGGGTCGGGCCGGCGGCCGGAGTCGTCCGGGACCGGCCGGCCGAACTCGCTGGCGCGGTGGGAGGCCTGGGCCAGCTGGGTATCGAGCTGCCGGGTCAGGAACACGTCCATGGAGGCGTAGCTGACCACGCCTACGGCCCCGCAGATCGCCACCAGCAACGCCATGGCCACCAGGACCAGGCGGGTGCGCAAATGCCAGGTGGACGGGTTCCGCCAGTCGCGGCCGGGCGTTGGCGTCACGCCGGAAAGGGTAGGCACGGATCAGTCCGCCGGTTTCAGGACGTAGCCGGCGCCGCGCACGGTGTGGATCATGGGTGCGTGGTTGGCGTCGATTTTCTTGCGCAGGTAGGAGATGTAGAGCTCGACAATGTTCGCCTGGCCGCCGAAATCGTAGTCCCAGACGCGGTCCAGGATCTGGGCCTTGCTGATGACCCGTTTGGGGTTTTCCATGAGGTAGCGCAGCAGATCAAACTGGGTTGCGGTCAGGTGCAGTTCCTCGCCGGCCCGGGTGACGTCGCGGGTATCGACATTGAGCACCAGATCGCCCACGACCAGCTCGGCGGTGTCCATGGCCGCCACCCCGGAGCGCTGCACCAGCCGGTGCAGCCGCAGGAGTACCTCTTCCATGCTGAACGGCTTGGTGACGTAGTCGTCGCCGCCCGCCGCGAGGCCGGTGATACGGTCCTGCACCGCATCCTTTGCCGTCAGGAACAGTGCGGGAACTTCCGGTGCGAAGGCCCGGATGCGGCTGAGGAGTTCGACGCCGTCGAACCCCGGCAGCATCACGTCCAGCACCAGGACATCGGGCCGGAAGTCCTTGGCCAGTTTGACCGCCGTCGGCCCGTCACCGGCGACGGCCACGGACCAGCCCGCCATCCGCAGGCCCATGCTCATGAGCTCGGAGAGGCTGGGCTCGTCGTCCACCACCAGCGCGCGGATCGGCGAGCCGTCCGGGTGCGTGAGCTGGGGAAGGTTGTTGGTGGTGGAGTGCGAAGTGGCCATGGAACGACTCTCCGATCTGCCGTTAGGGGGCGGCTTTAGGAACCCTGTGCGGCACCTGTGAATCCCAGACTACCGATCTGGATGCCCCGCGCAGCGGCGAAAGGTCACAGGCGTGGCCTTCGGACCGCACAGCCCCGGCACAGGATCGCTCAGCACTCTGGGGTGGACATGATCAAGCACCCTGACAGGAGTAACACCATGAGCGGTCAGCACCCCGGAACCGGACCCCGGCCCGTCCCCGAACACCACTCCGGACACAGTTCCCAGCACAGCCTCGAGCACGGCTCCGACACCCCGCCCCAGGCCGCACCGGCACCCGTGACCACTCCCTACGCAACACAGGATTACGCAACCGGGGATCACGCAACACGGGGGTACGCAACGGGGGAGCCGGTTTTCCAAGGCCCGCATCCCGACCCGGCCCAGGCCCCGGGGTGGGGTGCCCCGCCCCAGCCGGGTTGGGGTGGCCCGGCCACCGCGGCCCAAGCCCCCGCTCCCGGGTGGGGTGCACCGGCAGGACCCGCCGCACACGCCCCGGCCGGCAAGCAGTGGACCGTCAAGCGTGGCGTGGCTGTCGCGGGGGCGGCCGTGGTCCTCGCAGCCGGAGCCGGAGTGGGGGTCTACGCCCTGACCTCGAGTTCGGCCGCTGCCAGCGGAACCGCTGCCGGTGCGGCGGGCGGACCCGGCCTGGGCGGCCAGGGTTCCGGCCAGGGGATGCAGGGCATACAAGGCGGAGCGCAGGGCGGCTTTGGGGGAGGCGGCATGCCGGGCCAGGGCGGTCCCGGCGATTTCTCCGCCGGCGGCATGGGCGGGCTGAACGCGGCCGTGCACGCCGAATATGTGGTGCTTGAAGGCAGCACCTACACCACCCGGGCCGAGCAGCTGGGAACCGTCAGCGAGGTCAGCTCGACGTCGGTCACCATCAAGAGCAGCGACGGTTTCACGCGCAGCTATTCCCTGGGCAGCGACGTGGTGGTGAGCAATATGCAACAACGGCGCCAGCAGGCCGGTGGCACAGGAACCCAGCTGAGTGTCTCCGACATCGTCGCCGGGGCAACGGTGCGGATCGTGGCCGCCAAGTCCGGTTCCGGATACGCGGCGTCGTCCGTGCAGCTGGTGCAGGCGACCGCCACCGGCCAGACCAACTGATCCGGGCCCGTGGCCCCCGGTACCAATGGTACATACCGGCCAAACCGCGCCTGTATCGCAAGTATGCTGACTTTTTATGGGCTCGCCAGAATTGTGATTTGCGCTACAATCGCCCTTTTTGTCTCACAATGCGGACTTGGCAGTCCATTGTTACTTGCTAGTTCTCATTGTTACGTTGCACACTTCAATTGTGAACAAGAACTCAACAGCACCTGCAGCCGCAGCTTCCGGGATCAGCGCACCAGCTGGTACTGAGATGCGCTGTTGTCGAATGCACGCCTAACTTCTACACCCCAGAACGTTTATAGGCATTCGCCCCCAGCCCAGCGTCGGGCGCCCCTCCCCAGTTTTCATTGCGGGGAAATCAGCATTCGAGCCGCGATGACGGCCATTCACATTGAGGTAAGCATTCCATGTCAGTTGCATCCGGATACGTCCACATCTCCGTCCGTAACGCCAATAAGGCCGGCCAGGCGGGCCTCCGCCAGGGTTTCGGCGGCCGTCCCAGCTTTGGCCCTGCCGCATCCGGCAACAGCTTTCCCGCCCCGGGCTATGCCGCGCAGGGCTACAACCCGAATTCCTACGGCCAGCTCCGCGCCGTCCCCGCGGCCGAGTCTGCTCCGGCCACGGCTCCCACCCCGGTGATCGCCCCGGGCGCAGGCGGCCCGGTCCGTCCCGTGCCGAACGACAACGTGGCCCGCGGATTTGTGCTCTACATGGGCATTGACGAGGAGACCGCGGCGGCTGCCGGCACTTCCATCGCCAAGCTCGCCCAGGAAATCCGCGCCTACGCCCAGTCCCTGGTCTCCGGTGCCGAGAGCTACGCCGCCGTCGCCGTCGCCCCGGCGTCCGCCCCGGGGTCCGCGCTCGACGTCGTCCGGTCCACCTTCGGCGATCCGACGGCGGGGGCCCGCCAGCGCGCCGAGAACGCGCGGCTGCAGCAGCCCCAGGATCCGCGCCCGTCCGGCGTGCTTATTGACCTTGCCCGCCGTGAAGTGGCGCTCGACGGCGAATCGCTGAACCTTACCTTCAAGGAATTCGAGCTCCTGAACTACCTCGTCGAGAACGGCACCCGCACCGTCGGCCGCGATGAACTGCTTGAGGGCCTGTGGCGGAACGCCGAAGAGGTTCCCAACGAGCGCACCATCGACGTGCACATCCGGCGCCTGCGCTCCAAGCTCGGCCGCCTGGCCAACACCGTCCGGACCGTGCGCGGCCAGGGCTACCGGTTCTACGAGCACCCCGAAGTTGTAGTCTGGGCCGCTCCGGAATACTCCATCTAGGCTGGCTTGTGCGAAGCGCCCGTCCCCTCTCGGGGCGGGCGCTTTTCGCTTTCGCGGCACGATCCCTCGGCGCCTGCCCTCGTTCCTCGCGCAACAACGGCGCTTTCGGGATGTGCCGCTGCGCTTCAGCGCCCTCGCAAAAGGCACTGCCTCTCTGCGCGGGTACGGCCTTGTGGGGTTTGGGCCTCCGCGGCTGGGGTGGGCGGGGGAACGGGGGAATCGCGGCGGCTGGCCGCACTAGGATTGAGCCATGAGCGCGCATCACATCAAACAGCTGGTGCTCATGCGGCACGCCAAAGCGGACTGGCCGGGCGGCGTCGCGGATCACGACCGGCCGCTGGAAGAGCGCGGACACCGGGAAGCGCCGCTGGCCGGACGCTGGCTCCTGAAGCACGGCGTCGTCCCCGACTTCATCCTGTGCTCCAGCGCCCTCCGCACCCGCCAGACCTGCACCTGGGTGTGCAGCGAACTGGGGGACAAGGCGCCGACCCCGAAACTCGAGGACGGCCTCTACGGAGCCTCGGCCCTGCACATGCTGGCAGTCATCAACCATGTCCCGGATACCGTGACCACCCTTATGGTGATTTCCCACATGCCCGGCGTGCAGGACCTCGCCATGCATCTGGCGTCCCGCGATTCGAACCATGACGCCTACATGGACGCCGCCACCCGCTACCCCACCAGCGGCCTGACTGTCCTGGAAACCGAAAAGTCCTGGGCCGAGCTGGACGGCCAGGACGCGCGGCTGACCCACTTCACGGTTCCGCGCGCGAAGTAGCGCCCAAGGGCGGGCTATTCCATGGCCAGCGACCCGTTTGTGTTGTTTACTAATGCTGTAATTGCTTTTACTGCCGGTGTTACTTAGCTACCGAAGGAAAAGGTGAATCACCGTGGATTCAGGACAGCTCGTAGGGATCATTATCGGCATCGTTGTGGTGCTCGCGATCGTTGCGGTGGCAATCTATTTCAGCCGCAAGCGCAAGACCGACGCGGACCGGAACCGGGCCGCAGAAATGCGTGAAAGGGCCGAGGCCGACCAGCTGGCCGCCAGGGACCACGAAGCCAAGGCAGCCCGCGCCGAAGCCGACGCGAAGGCAGCCGAGGTCGAGGCCGAACGGCTGCGCCTGCAGGCCCGCGGCACCCAGCAGGAAGCCGAAACAGCCCGGATGGGCGCCGAAGAGCAGCTCCGCCGGGCCGACGAGGTCGATCCCGACGTCGCAACCGAACCTGGCGCCGATGAAACCCGTGGCGCCGATGAGACCCGCGCCGCCGGGGAGTACGACACCCGGACCCGCGACGCGGAAGCCGCCAACGGCCAGCCGCACGAAGAGCTGCGCCGGGACCGCGGTGAGCGCGAACGCCGGGCTGAATCTGGCGGAACCGAAGGATTTCCCGGCGGTACGGCCCCGGCGCACGACCCCGGGGACCCGCACGGCGACCGGCCGCGCAACCTCTAGCGAACGGGCCCCGTGAGCTAACGGGCCCCCGCGAGCTAACGGCGGGACGGGGCTTTGCCGGCCGGTTTGGCGGGGCTCTTTGCTGGGGGTTTGGGTGTGGCTGGCGACGACGGTGTGGCGGGCCGCTTCACGGCGGGCTTGGCCGCAGCGGACGACGTCGGGGCCGCGGGCCGCTTGACGGTTGAGGATGCCCGCGCAGGGGTGCGCGGGGCTCCGGTTCGCGGCGCCGGACTTCGTTGGGCCGGGGTGCGCTGCGCCGTGGAGGTGCGCTGCGCTGGCGAGGTACGCGGCGCAGCTGGCCGGGCCGCCCCCGAACGCGGTGCTGTGGTCCTGGCGGCGGTCCGGGCGGCGGGCCTGCGTGATGCGGGCGCTCGTCCGCCGGCGGCAGGACGGCGGGTGGCGTGGCCCCGTGGTGCCGCACCCCGGCCCGGTAGGACGGTACCGGCGAGG
This sequence comes from Arthrobacter sp. 05L44, assembly GCF_056397605.1. Classification (NCBI taxonomy): domain Bacteria; kingdom Bacillati; phylum Actinomycetota; class Actinomycetes; order Micrococcales; family Micrococcaceae; genus Arthrobacter; species Arthrobacter sp. 05L44. Next base: position 63,540 of record NZ_JBFTNS010000009.1, read on the forward strand.
AGCAACAGCAGGGTCGCGGCGCCGGAGGCCGCGGAGAGGTAGAAGTACAGGTCCGGGTGGTCGGAATCAACGTTGGTGGACAGCGCATTCGGATCCGGGTTGAAGGCCAGTCCCCATTGGCGCAGGAAGGCAATGCCGAAGGCGATGAAGAGAATGCTGCCGACCCCGCTGGCCAGGAGCGTCTTGTGCCGCCGCCGGACCAGGACCTCGGCCACACACGCCACGTAGGCGATCGCTGACGCGGCCAGGAACCACAGTCCCACGGTTTCGTTCAGGGTGGCGCCGGCGAGCACCAGCAGGGCCAGGGCTGCCAGTGAGGCTCCGATGGCGGTCTTCCCGCTTTTACCCATGTGGCGCATGTGACCAATCATCCCCGAGCAGGGCTACTTCACCACGTAGCCACGCATGCTCGCCATGATGGCGGCAACGCTCTGCGCCCTGGTGCGCTCCGGATTGTAGGTCTGACGGTCCAGCCCCACCACAAAACACGCCCCGAAGATCGCGGTCTCCAGGCTGCCGCGCGACACCCCGGGATCCACAGGGTAGCGGGCCGCCACGGCCTCGATCGCGGCGCCGATCACACCAAGGAGCCGGCCGCGGAGTTCGCTGAAGGTGTCCTGCCATTCGCTCGGTGTCCGCCAGTTCTCGCTGACCCAGAGCCGGGCAAAGGACGGGTACTCGGCCATAAAGTCCATGGCCTGGCCGATCATTTCCTCCATCGCCAGCAGCGGGTCCGCCGACTCGTCCTTGACGCTCAGCAGCCGGGCCATCAGGATGTCCACGCCGTGCCGCAGCAGCTGCGCGATCAGATCGGACTTGCTGCCGAAGTTGTAGTAGACCGTGCCCTTTGAGACTCCGGCGGCCGCGGCGATTTCATCCACTGTCACACCGGCGGCGCCGCGTTCGCCGATCAGTTCCATCGAGGCCTCGAACAGCTTCTGCTTGGTCGCGTTGGTACGGCCGGGGCGGAGCTTTTTGGCGCCGTCGCCGTCGGACGCCGCTGCCTCGCGGGGCTGGGTGCTCATACGGAGATCTCCGGCTTCAGGGTCTTGAGCGTCCAGAACTTGTGTTTCCGGACGGCGACGGCGGACATCGCCAGTCCCAGCAAAGTGTAGCCAACCAGGCCCAGCATGGTGGGTGCGACGCCGGCCAGGTCGGCGCCGTAGATCAGGTGGCGCATGCCGTTGACCACATAACCCATCGGCAGGATCTGGTGCACCACGTGCAGCGGTTCCGGGGTGGTCTGCCAGGGGAAGGTGCCGCCGGACGAGACCAGTTGCAGGACCAGCAGGATCAGCACCACCAGCTTGCCGGGCGAGCCGAGCAGGGCCACTACACCCTGGATGATGGCGCTGAAGGCCATGGCGGCCGCCAGCATCAGGACCCACATCAGCACGGGGTGGGCGGGGTTCAGGCCCAGCCCCACGTCCACCACCAGGGTCAGCAGGCTGGCCTGGACCGCCGCGACGGCGAGGAAGGGCAGCCAGCCGCCGACGGCGATCTTCCAGGTCGGAGCGTTGGAGGCCAGGGCACGCTGGGTGACCGGGCGCATGGCCTGGACCAGCATAAACACGCCGATCCACAGGGCCAGGGTGAGGAAGAACGGTGCCAGCCCGGCGCCGTAAGAGCCTGCCTTGGCCTGCGAGACGTTGCTGACCGCGACGGGGTCGGCCATCACCTTGGCGAGGCGGCCCTTCTGGCCGTCGTTGGGGTGCGGGACCTTTCCGGCGCCCTTGTCCAGTTCCGTGGCCAGGGTCGCGGCGCCATCGGCGGCGCTCCGGGCGCCGTCGGCAAGCCGGCCGGCCCCGGCGTCGAGCGTCCTGGCACCGTCAGCAAGCTTGGCGTTGCCGTCAACGGCGGTCTGCTCCCCGGCGGCCAGCGCGGCTGAACCTGCCGACAGCTGGTCGGCGCCGGCCGATGCCTGGGAGATGGCACCGGTCAGGGCCGGTGTGGAGGCGGCAAGTTTGGCCGCCCCGGCACTGACGGCCGCGGACCCGTCGGCCAGCTGCTGGATCTGGGCCGCATCGGCCTGGACCTTGGACTTGGCCTGCGCTGCCGGGTCGGACGCGGCAGCGGTGTCGAAGTCGGCCAGGATCTTGGCCGCCTGCTCCGGAGTGATCACGCCGGCGGCGATCAGCCGGTTGTTGGACTGGACCACCCGGTCCCGAAGGCCCCGGTCCGCGGCGCCGAGCTGTACGACGGCGTCCTGGACCTTCGTGTTCAGGGCCGCGTTGCCGGCCGCCACCTGGGCGGCGCCGTCGGCGAGCCGCTGCGAATCGGCGGGCAGCGTCGACGTCTTGTCCTTGAGCTGCCCCAGACCGGCGCTGAGCTGGCCGGCACCGGCATTGAGCTGGTTGGCGCCGTCCCGCAGCTTGGTTTGTCCGGCGTAGAGCTCGTTGGCACCGCTGCTGAGTGCGCCGGTCCCGGAGTGCAGGCTGACTGCCCCGTCGCGTAGTTTGGCGACGCCCTCGGAGAGTTTCCCGGCCCCGTCGGCAGCCTTGAGCATCTGGGTATGGATCGTGCCAAAGCCCGTCAGCAGCTGGTTGGCGGTCTCTTCACCCACCTCCTTCGCGACGGACGCGTGCACGGCGGTGGTGAGCTTGTCCACGATGGTGCCCAGAAGGTAGTTGTTGGCGTCATTGGTGGTGACGTTCAGCATGGCCTGGTTCGCGGCGTCGAAACTTCCCGGCGAGACGAGGTTGGCGGAGAAATCCTTGGGGATCTTGAGCGCAAACGCGTACTCGCCGCTGCTCACGCCCCGGTCGGCATCCTCGGAGCTGGAAACGGTCTTCCAGTTGAAGACGTGGCCCTCCACCAGGCTCTCAGCAACCTTCCGGCCGGCCTCAAGCCGTGTGCCGTCCGCTGCGCTGGCACCGGAGTCCTCGACCACCAGGGCGGCATCGATCTGGTTGAGCTTGCCGTAGGGATCCCAGTTCGCGTAGAGGTACACCGCGCCATAGAGCAGGGGCACCAGCGTCAGGGCCAGGATGGTCAGCTTCGGCAGCAGGCCGCCGGTCATGCGCTTAAGTTCGGAACGGGCCAGCCGCAGCACGGTCATCGGGCCTCCTCGGTTTCGGTCTCCAGGGGTGCGTCCTCGGGCTCGGGTGCCGGGACGGCATTGCCAATCTCTTCGGCCGGACCGGTCCACCCCGTCGGGATGCTGCCGACCGTGGCGACGACGGCCAGCGGCCGCCCGCCGTCGTGCGCCAGTTCCTGGAGCAGCGGAAGCCAATCGGCCGGATCCCCACTGTGGCGGTCCGGAGAGTCGACCACCAGCAGGTCGGTGTGGGGATTCGCCAGGGCCAGGGCCGTCAGCAGTTCCAGGCGGCGGTGCGCGGGCAGCTCCTCGGCCCAGCTTCCAGCGATGTCCTCAAAGCGGTTGACCTTGAGCCAGGGTGTGCTCAGCAGGGCGCCGCGGTAACGGCGGGGGATGAGGGCGAGGTCCTCGGTCACCAGGTCGCGCACGCTCAGGTGCGGTTCCGGTTCGCTGACGCCGGGAGCGTCGACGACCGCGCTCGCCTGCCGCAACTGCTTGATGCGTCCGGCGCCGTCCCACTGGACGGTCCCGCCGGAGGGCTTCATCCGTCCGCTGAGGGTCAGGGCGAGTGCGGTGCGCTGGTCCTGGCGCTGGCCGGTGACAAGCAGGAGTTCACCCCGGCCGACCTGCAACGAGGTGGTCGGAACCAGGGGGTCACGCCGGCCCTTCACGTGAAGCTGTTGTACGCGGAGCAAGGGATGCCTTTCGAAGGATGATCTTCTCCAAGGCTAACTAAACTGACCGGTCAGTTCAAATAGATGGGAGCAACGGGACACAGAAGGGCCCCGGAGCCGGGCTCCGGGGCCCTTGTGGGGGCGTCGCCTAGAGGCCGTATTCCTCCAGGAGCCGCAGCCATACCTCGCTGATGGTGGGGTAGGAGGGGACAGCATGCCACAGCCGGCTGAGGGGAACTTCGCCCACGACGGCGATCGTCGCGGCGTGGAGGAGCTCGGCCACGTCGGGCCCGGCGAAGGTTGCGCCGAGCAGCACCTTGCGGTCCTCGTCCACCACCAGCTGGGCCCAGCCCTTGTAATGCTCGGAATGCAGCGACGACCCCGCCACCTGGATGGGCAGCTGCACGGAGGTGGCGCGGTAGCCGTCCTTTTGTGCCTGCTCCAGGCTGCGGCCCACCGACGCCAGCTCGGGGTCGGTGAAGACGACGTTGGGAACAGCGTGGTCGTCGGCCGTGTGGGCGTACGGACTCCAGGCGCCAGGCTCGCCAGAGAGGGTTCCCTTGGCCCGGGCGGCAATCGCGTCGCCGCTGGCCCGCGCCTCGTATTTGCCCTGATGGGTCAGCAGGACCTTGCCTGCGGCGTCGCCGACGGCGTACAGCCAGGGGGCGTCGTTATTGCCCTCCGCGCCCAGGACGAGTCCGCTCGCATCCGTGCTCAGCCGCCGGGTGGCCTCCCCGCCGTCGCCCAGCCCCACGCTCTCCAGACCAAGGCCCTCGAGCGCCGGGTGCCTGCCGGTGGCGACCAGGAGCTTGTCCACGGTGACGGTGCCGCCGCCCGCCAGGGTCAGGGTCAGGGCTCCGTCCTCATCCTCGTGGACACTCTCGGTTCCGGCGTGGAGGTGGAGCTCGACGCCGTCGGCCCGCAGCCCGGCCTGGACCAGCTCCGCCGCGGGAGCCGGAAAGGTCCCGAGGAGGCCGCCGCGGGCCACGACCGTCACGGCCGAGCCGAGCCGGGCGAAGGCCTGGGCGAGTTCGGTCCCGGCTACACCGCCGCCGAGTACCCCGAGACGGTCGGGGATTTCCCGGGCCGAAGTGGCCTCCCGTGTCGTCCAGAAGTCGGCGTCCTCGAGCCCTTCGATGGACGGAATGCTGGGGCGCGAGCCGGTGGCCAGTACGACGGCGTGGTGCGCGGTGAGTGCGTAGTTGTTGCCGTCCAGGCCGGCGACTTCCACGCGGCGGGTGCCGGTGAGCCAGCCGTGGCCGCGCAGGAGCTCGATGCCGGTGTCCTCGACCCACTTGACCTGGCTGTCGTCCTGCCAGTTGGAGGTGAAGTAGTCCCGCCGTTTCAGCACCGCCTCGGCATCGAGCACGCGGGTCACTGCCTCTTCGGCGCCGGGGACGGTCTGGGCGCCGTGGAGCGCGGTGCCGGGCCGCAGCAGGGCCTTCGAGGGCATGCAGGCCCAGTAGGAGCACTCGCCGCCCACCAGTTCCGCTTCCACCAGGACGGCGCTCAGTCCGCCCTTCACCACGCGCTGGGCCACGTTCTCGCCCACCGCGCCCGCTCCGATCACAATGACATCGAATTCACGCTCTAGGTGTGCCGTCATGGCAACAGCCTAACCCCGCCGGGACTGTACCCGGGGCGGGGCCCTGTGCAGGAGGTGGGACGTCCGCTACCCTGAGGGTCACCCGGGGGAGGAGTCCACTGATGTGTGCAGCCGCAATGAGTGGCGCCGGCGCGGTGCCGCCCCGCCGCCGGGGTGCGCAGGAACGGCTGCGTGCCCTGCAGTCCGGCATCATCGAACTGATTCTCGAACGGGAACTGGAACCGGGTGACCCGCTGCCCACCGAGAACGAGCTGACCGGCGTCCTGGGCGTCGGCCGAAACACCTTGCGGGAGGCGCTCAAAGTGCTCCAGGCCGTGGGTGTCATCGAGATCCGCCACGGCTTCGGTACGTTCGTGGCCGCGAGCAACTTCGATGCCCTGGTGGAAGGGCTGCTGTTCCGGGCGCGCCTCTCCCTGCGGCACCAGGCGCGGGAAGCCCTGGAACTCATTGATGCCCGGCGGCTGCTGGAGTCCGGACTGGTCGGCACGGCGATAGCGGCCCTGCAGCCGGGCCAGCTGGCGGGGCTGGAGGCGGCCGTGCTGAGGATCGAAGAGCTGGCACGTTCCGGCGAGCCCTTCGTCGAGGCCGCAGCCGACTTCCACCACCTGCTGTTCGAGCCACTGGGTAACGCGCAGCTGCAGGGCCTGCTGGGCGCGTTCCGGACCGTCGGCCGCAGGATCGAGCTGGAGCGGTCCGTGGCCGGCGTCGACCGGCCCGGCGATGCTGTGCGCTACCGGCAGCTGTACCAGGCAGTGGCCGCGGGGGACGCGGACCTGGCCGCCGAACTGCTGGGCAGCCACTTCGGGACGATCCGCCGCAGGGTTGAGGCGGCGGCGGAGGACTAGGGCAGGCGGCCCGGGGAACCAGGCGGGGAACACAACGCGCCCCCTAAACCGGCCGGGAAACCGGACGGGAAAACAAAAAGATCCGCACCGGCGGACCGGTGCGGATCTTTTTACTCTGTGCGCCCAAAGGGATTCGAACCCCTGACCTTCTGTTCCGTAGACAGACGCTCTATCCAGCTGAGCTATGGGCGCATTCTCGGATCTTCGGGAACTTCTCGCTCCCCGAACCTCGAATTACTTTACGCGAGGTGGGCCCGGAGTGCCAAATCGTGAGGCATGTAATCTGCCTGACTAGACCGGTCTACGTGACCTTCGTCACAAAAATGGCGACGATTCCCCAGGGAAAACCTTGACTTTCTGCGGTTTTTGCTCCGCGCTCCCGGAGTCAACCCGTATTTGGGCCCAAAAATGAATCCGCCGCGAGCCCTACATTTAGGACACACCACTGAACCCGAGGAAGGGAACCGTAATGGGCGATCTGGCGCGACTGCCGCTGCTTGAGAAAGCACCCACCACACATGCCGGGCTGCTGGCATGGGTTGAAGAGGTTGCTGAACTGACCCAGCCGGACCAGATCCACTGGGTTGATGGTTCGGAAGAGGAGAACACGCGGCTCACTGACGAGCTCGTGGCCGCCGGCACCCTGACCCGGCTGAACGAGAAGCTCTTCCCGCACTCCTTTGCAGCGTTCTCCGACCCGGCCGACGTCGCCCGCGTTGAAGAGCAGACCTTCATCTGCTCCGAAAACAAGCGGGACGCGGGCTTCACGAACAACTGGATGGACCCGTCGGAGATGAAGGAAAAGCTGCGCGGCCTGTTCAGCGGCTCCATGCGCGGACGCACCATGTACGTCATCCCGTTCGTGATGGGCCACCTCGACGCCGAGGACCCCAAGTTCGGCGTCGAGATCACCGACAGCGCCTACGTGGTTGCCTCCATGCGCATCATGGCCACCATCGGCACCGAGGTCTTGGACAAGATCACGGCAACCAACGCCTTCTTCGTCCCGGCCCTGCACTCCCTGGGTGCCCCGCTGGCCCCGGGACAGGCGGACGTCGCCTGGCCCTGCAACCCGGACAAGTGGATCGTGCACTTCCCGGAAGAGCGGTCCATCTGGTCCTTCGGTTCCGGCTACGGCGGCAACGCCCTCCTGGGCAAGAAGTGCTTCGCGCTGCGTATCGCCTCCGTGATGGCCCGCGACGAGGGCTGGCTGGCCGAGCACATGCTCATCCTGAAGCTGACCTCGCCGGAGAAGAAGAACTACTACGTCTCCGCGGCCTTTCCGTCGGCCTGCGGCAAGACCAACCTCGCCCTGCTGGACCCCACCATCGAAGGCTGGAACGTCGAGACCCTCGGCGATGACATCACCTGGATGCGGATCGGCAAGGAAGGCGAACTGCGCGCCACCAACCCCGAGGCCGGCCTTTTCGGCGTCGCTCCGGGCACCGGCTGGGGCACCAACCCCAACGCCATGCGCGCCATCGCCAAGGGCCACAGCATCTTCACCAACGTGGCTCTCACCGACGACGGCGGTGTGTGGTGGGAAGGCATGACGGACGAAGTCCCGGCGCACCTGACCGACTGGCAGGGCAACGACTGGACGCCGGCGTCGGACAAGCCCGCCGCGCACCCGAACTCCCGTTTCTGCACGCCGATCTCGCAGGTCGACATGCTCGCCGAGGAGTACTACAGCCCCGAAGGCGTTGAGGTCTCCGCGATCCTGTTCGGCGGCCGCCGCAAGACCACCGTGCCGCTGGTGACCCAGGCCCGCAACTGGACCAACGGCATCTTTATGGGTTCGACGCTGTCCTCGGAAACCACCGCTGCCGCGGCCGGCCAGGTGGGCGTGCTCCGGCGCGACCCGATGGCCATGCTGCCCTTCATCGGCTACGACGCCGGCGACTACCTGAAGCACTGGATCAGTGTCTCCGGCAAGGCCAACCCGGAGCGTCTGCCGCACATCTTCCTGGTCAACTGGTTCCGCCGCACGGCCGACGGCGGCTTCGCCTGGCCGGGCTTCGGGGACAACTCCCGGGTGCTGAAGTGGGCCATCGAGCGCATTGAAGGCAAGGCCGACGCGGTCGAGACGCCGATCGGCTTCGTCCCGACCGGCCACGCCCTGGATCTGACCGGCCTGGACCTGACCCACGCCCACGTGGAAGACGCCGTCCGCGTCGACCGCGAGGAATGGGACGCCGAGCTCGCCTCGATCGAGGAGTGGTACGCGAAGTTCGGCGACTCGCTGCCGGACGCGCTGCGCGCCGAGCTCGGTTCCCTCAAGGAGCGGATGTCCGCGCACTAGCAGGATGACCAACGACGGCGGCCCCGCACCTATCGCAGGTGCGGGGCCGCCGTCGTTCCCAACAGGGGCCTCCGCCGCCGAGGGTTCCCTGGCTGAGCGGAGCGAAGTTAGGGAGGCGGGGGGACTTAGTTGGCGAGCCAGATGTCCGGCCCGAAGACCTCGTAGTGGATCCGGGTGGCGGGGATGCCGGCATTGATGGCTTCGTTGCGGATGTTCTTCATAAAAGGAAGCGGTCCGCACAGGTACAGGGAGGCGTTGGCCGGCAGGTCCACGTCGCGCAGGGACATAAAGCCCTCCTTGGTCCCGGTCACGGGCTGCTCAAGCCACAGCTGCAGTTCGGCGCCGTCGAGGCGCTCGACGTCGTCCGTCATCTGGGAGCGCAGGGCCCAGCTGTCCAGGGTGCTTTCGGCGTGCAGGACCAGCACCTGGCGGTCCGAGCCGGCCTCGGCGAGGGAGCGCAGGATCGACGCCGACGGGGTGCAGCCGATGCCGGCCGAGGCCAGGACCACCGGGCCGTCGCCGTCCTTGAGGGTGATTTCGCCGTAGGGGTTGGAGATCTCGATGATGTCGCCCACCTCCACATTGTTGTGCAGCACGGGGGAGACCTCGCCGCCGTCGTCGAGCTTGGTGGTGAAGCTGCGGCTGGTGCCGGCGTCGCCGGAGAGCGAGTACTGCCGGACCTGGCGCAGGCCGTCCGGCAGCGTGACCTTGACGCTGACGTACTGGCCGGGCAATGCCGGGGTGATGGGGGTGTCGTCCGCCGGGTCCAGCACGAACGTCATGGAGCCGGTGCCGGCGGGGGTCTTGGCGGCAACCCGCCAGGGGGTCCACATCTTGCCGTTGGCCTGCGCCGCGTAGAGGCCCTTCTCCAGCTTGATCAGCGCGTCGGCCATCAGCCAGTAGACCTCGGTCCAGGCCTTGGCGATCTCGGGGGTGATGACTTCGGCAAGGTCCTCGGCGATGGCCGCGAAGAGGTGCTCGTAGACCACCTGGTACTGCGGCTCGGTGATGCCCAGCGAGGCGTGGCGGTGGGCGATACGGGACAGTACGGTCTCGGGGAGGGTGCCGGGGTTGCTCACGAGGTGGCTGGCGAAAGCGGCGATGCTCCCGGCCAGGGCCTGCTGCTGGTTGCCCGAGCGCTGGTTGGAGCGGCTGAACAGTCCATCCAGCAGTTCGGGGTGCGCGCCGAAGAGCCGGGCGTAAAACTTGGGGGTGATCTCGCCGATCCGGGAACCGACCAGCGGCAGGGTGGCCTCGATGACGGGGAAGGACTTGTCCGAGAGCATGCTGACTCCTGAGATAGTGGCCCGGTGTCTTCAACCGGACGTTCCGAAATACCCGCATTTGAAATGCGTGTATTTATGCCTCAGTTCTACACGCCGTAGAAAAAGGTTGCAAATTGACGCTGTTGGGTTGCGGAGGGTGCCGGAGGCCGGGTACGGGGGCCTCGGGTGGCGCCGGCGCGGGAGGCGCGGCCCGGTCAGCCCGGGTACAGGCCGGGTTGGGGGTCCGGCCGGAGTCCGGGGCGCAGGCCGATGGCCTGGAAGACGGGGTTCATCTGCCTCTCAGTGGGCAGGGAGGCCACCACAATGTCGTCAAGCTCACGGTAAAAGGCCTCGCGGGCGCGGCCCAGGGCGCCGCGCAGCCGGCACTCGTTGATCAGCGGGCAGGTGCCGCCGGCGCCCGCGCAGTCTGCGGGATCCGTCCGGGTGTCCAGCGCCCGCAGCAACTGTCCAACCGTCGCGGTACGGCCGGCGCCACTGAGCCGGGAGCCGCCGTTACGGCCGCGTTCGACGTCGATCAGGCCCAGCTCCCGCAGCCTGGCCATGGCCTTGCTGACGTGGTTGTACGGGGTGCCGACGGCATCCGAGATGCTCTGGGTGGTGAGCAGTCCGCCGTCCGGCGCCGCCGCGAGCACCATCATGGCGCGCAGGCTCACGTCGGCAAAGGCGTTGATCTTCATGGCACGGGCCTGGTCTAGTCCACCCAAACGGCGGGTTCGTTGGCGTCTGCGGCCAGATCGCCGAATTCCAGCTCGCGGGACTCCGGATTGGCGCTGTAGGGCAGCACGGCCGCGAACACGGATCCGTCCTGGTGCTCGGCGGCCACGTGGATGGCGTCCGAATCCTCTTCCAGGAGGGTGATGTCGCAGACGATCGCAGCGGCGCGGAACTCGTCCCGGTGCTGCCGGAGCAGCTCGGTGAGATCACTGATCATGCCGTCGGCGTCAAAGTCGGCCTCGGTGCCGGGCTCCGCATCCGCCGGGGTGACGGCGACAAGGCGGACCTCGCCGTCGTTCTCCACAACCAGGGCGAACGGGAGGAAGCCGCCATTGCGCTCCAGCTGTTCCTGGGCGGCGCCCACACCGGTGCCGAGCAGGTTCTCCAGGTCAGTGGCGCTGGCATCGGGCACCGAACCCCGCCATGAGTCCTCCGCGGGATCGGCCGGCTGCAGGACGGTTTCCTGGGCTTTCGCCGCGTCGGTCACTGCCTCAGCCCCGGACCAGGGCCAGGACCCGGTCGCGGACCCGTTCCATGGTTGCCTGGTCGGTGGCCTCGACGTTCAGGCGCAGGAAGGGCTCGGTGTTGGACGGGCGCAGGTTGAACCAGTAGCTGCCGTCGGCGGCGATGAACGTGCTGCCGTCGAGGTAGTCCACCTCAACGTCCTCGTCGTGGAAGTCGACGCGGACACGTTCCACGGCGCCTGCCTTGTCCTCGATCTCCGAGTTGATTTCGCCGGAGGACCGGTAGGGCTCGTACTCGCGGCCGAGCTCGGACAGCGGGCCGTCCTGCTCGCCGAGGGCGGCCAGGACGTGCATGGCGGCCAGCATGCCGGTGTCCGCATTCCAGAAATCGCGGAAGTAGAAGTGGGCGGAGTGCTCCCCGCCGAAGATCGCGCCCTCGGCTGCCATAACGGCCTTGATAAAGGAGTGTCCCACGCGGGTGCGGAACGCCCGGCCGCCGTCATTTTCAACCAGCTCGGGCACGGCCCGGGAGGTGAGGAGGTTGTGGATGATTGTCGGCGTTTCCTCGCCGTTGGCCTTGGCGCGGGCGATCTCCCGGCGGGCGACCATGCCGGTGACGGCCGAGGGGGAGACCGGCTCGCCCTTTTCGTCGATCACGAAGCAGCGGTCGGCGTCGCCGTCGAACGCCAGGCCGATGTCCGCGCCGTGATCGACGACGGCGGCCTGCAGGTCACGCAGGTTCTCCGGTTCCAGCGGGTTGGCGGGGTGGTTCGGGAAGGAGCCGTCGAGCTCGAAGTAGAGCGGGACAATTTCGAGCGGCAGCTTCGGCAGCAGGGTGTCGCCCAGGACGGCCGGGGTGGTCATGCCGGCCATGCCGTTGCCGGCGTCCACCACCACTTTGAGCGGACGGGAGCCGCTCAGGTCCACGAGGCTGCGCAGGTACTCGGAGTAGTCCTTGAGCACGTCGCGGACGCTGATCAGGCCGCGCGGGCCCTTGGCGGGGATGGTGCCGGCGTTGAGGTAGTCCTCGGCCAAAGCCTGGATTTCCTTCAGGCCGGTCTCGGAGGAGATCGGGACGGCGCCGGCCTTGGCCATCTTGATGCCGTTGTACGCTGCCGGGTTGTGGCTGGCGGTGAACGTGGCGCCGGCCGCGTTCAGTGCTCCGCAGGCGTAGTAGAGCTCATCGGTGGAGATCAGGTCGAGCAGCTGGACGTTGGCGCCGCGGGTGGCCGCGCCGTTGGCGAAGGCCCGGCTGAACTCCGGGGAGGAGGGGCGCATGTCGCCGCCGACCAGCACGGTCTCGCCCGCGAGGTCCAGGACGTCCACGAAGGCAGCCCCCACGGCTTCGACGATTTCCGCGGTGATGGATTCGCCCACAATGCCGCGCACGTCATAGGCCTTGAAGGAAGCCGAGAGGTCAAAAGTCTTCGTCTGGTCGCTAGTCACGGCTTCTATCTTACGGGGGTCCGCGCCCCGGCCGCCCGGAAGTGGCTTGCTATGTGGACACGGACTGTCCACATAGGCCGCCGCCGGCTTCGTGGCTGTCGGCGGTGGCTGGGATACTGAAGCAATGGCCAATAACCAGAACGCTGCAGTCCTTTCCGCCGCCCACCCCGCCTCCGCCGGGGGTACCGGGACGCGGGAACAGGCCCAGGCGGTGCTGCGGGAACTCGTCGGACACCCCGACGCCGAGTTCCACGACGGCCAGTTCGAAGCCATCGAGGCCCTTGTCGACGGCGGCCGCCGGGCCCTGGTGGTGCAACGCACCGGCTGGGGCAAGTCCGCCGTGTACTTCGTCGCCTCCCTCTTGCTGCGCCGCCGCGGCGCCGGGCCCACCCTGATTGTGTCCCCGCTGCTGGCCCTGATGCGCGACCAGGTGGCCGCCGCTGCGCGCGCCGGGGTCCGGGCCGTGGCCATCAACTCGGCGAACCAGCTCGACTGGGACACCGTCCGCGAACAGCTCGCGGCCGACGAGGTGGACGTGCTCCTTGTGTCCCCGGAGCGGCTCACCAACCCCTCGTTCCGCGAAAACCAGCTGCCGGAGCTGGTCCGCCGCACCGGGCTGCTGGTCATTGACGAGGCACACTGCATCTCCGACTGGGGCCACGACTTCCGTCCCGACTACCGCAGGATCGCGGACCTGATCACCCAGCTGCCGGACAGCGTCCCGGTCCTGGCCACCACCGCCACCGCCAACTCCAGGGTGGTCCATGACATCGAGGAACAGCTCGGCGACGGCGTGCTGACGATCCGTGGCGCCCTGGGCCGGGAATCGCTGCGCCTGGGCGTGTTGCGGCTGCCGGACTCGAGGCAACGGCTGGGCTGGCTCCTGACGCACCTGACGGACCTGCCGGGCAGCGGCATCATCTATACGCTCACGGTGTCAGCGGCCGAAGACACCGCCAGGCTCCTGGCCGAGGCCGGTCACAACGTCCTGGCCTACACGGGCCGGACGGACCCCGCGGACCGCGAGCGGGCCGAGCAGCTGCTCAAGGACAATGAGGTCAAGGCCCTGGTCGCCACCTCCGCCCTCGGCATGGGCTTTGACAAGCCGGACCTTGGGTTCGTGGTGCACCTCGGAGCGCCGTCGTCCCCGGTGGCCTACTACCAGCAGGTCGGCCGGGCCGGCCGTGGCGCCGCAAACGCCGACGTCCTGCTCCTGCCCGGCGCCGAAGACCGGGACATCTGGCAGTACTTCGCCACCGCTTCCATGCCCTCTGAGGAAAAAGCGGCCGCCGTCCTGACCGCCCTCGCCGAGGCGGGCACCGCGGTGTCCACGGTGGCGCTGGAGGCCCGCGTGGACCTGCGCCGGACGCCGCTGGAACTGCTGCTGAAGGTCCTGGCCGTGGACGGGGCAGTCGAACGCGTCGGCGGCGGGTGGCGTTCCACCGGCCGGCCCTGGACCTACGACGCCGAGCGCTACAGCCGGATCGCCGAGGCCCGGGTCGACGAGCAGGACTCGATGGTGATCTACCAGGACACGGCGGGGTGCCGGATGGAATACATCACCTCCGTCCTCGACGACGAAACCGCCGCGGCCTGCGGACGCTGCGACAACTGCGCGGGCCGATGGTTCCCGGCCGACATCGCCGCCGACGCCACAGAGGCGGCAGGCGCCACACTGAGCCGGGCCGGGATGCTGCTGGAACCGCGGCTGCAGTGGCCCAGTGGCATGGACCGCCTGGGCGTGAATGTGAAAGGCAAGATCAAGCCGGAGGAAAGCCTGGCCAATGGACGTGTCCTGGCCCGCCTGACCGACCTTGGCTGGGGCGGGGCGCTGCGGGAGACCTTCGCCGCGGGCGCTCCGGACCGGGCCGTGGACCCGGGGATGCTGCGCGCCTGCGTGCAGGTCCTGCGCGAGTGGGGCACCGGTGACGCACGGACCCCGGGCTGGAGCGGCGCCGGCCGCCCGGCCGCGATCGTGAGCATTCCGTCCCGCGGGAAACCGGAGCTGGTGGAGTCGCTGGCCCGGGGGATCTCCGAGATCGGACGGATCCCGTACCTAGGTCAGCTGCAGCTGGCCCACGGCGGACCCACAGGCGGCCGCGGCGGAAACAGCGCCTACCGGCTCGCGGGGGTCTGGGAACGGCTGGTGGTCGGACCCGAACTCGCCGCCGCCCTGGAGGGGATCCGGGGCCAGAGCGTCATGCTGGTGGACGATCTCGTGGACAGCCGCTGGACCGTCACCGTCGCCGGGCGTGCGCTCCGGCAAGCGGGGGCCGGGGCGGTGCTCCCGCTGGTCCTCGGCCAGGCAGGCTAGGCGCCGGCCCGCCGGGCGCGGGCCGACCGTGCCCCTAGGCGCCGACCGTGGGGTCCGACTCCAGGACAGCCATGGCGGCGTTGTGCCCGCCGATGGCACTGACAGCCCCGCCACGGCGGGCGCCGGAGCCGCACAACAGGATCTGCGGGTCGTCCGTGGCCACTCCCCAGCGCTGCGCGGGCGTGTCCAGCGGCGCGTCGTCCTCGAGGAAGGGCCAGTCGAGGCCGCCGTGGAAGATGTTGCCCCGGGGCATCCCTACGGCGCGCTCGATGTCCAGTGTGGTCTTGGTTTCGATGCACTTCCTGCCGTCCGGACCGGTCAGCAGCAGGTCCTCCACCGGCTCGGCGAGAACACTGTTGAGCGACCGGAGGACGGCGGCCTCCAGCTCAGCCCGGCGCTCGTCGTTGTTCTGCTCGGTAATGAGCCGGTCCGGAACGTGCAGTCCGAACACCGTGAGCGTCTGCACGCCGGCCGCCTGCAGCTCGGGGGCGAGGATGCTCGGGTCGGTCAGTGAATGGCAGTAGATCTCACACGGCAGTGGCTCCGGGATTGTTCCCGCCGCGACACTGAGGTACGCCGCATCCAGCTGGGACCACGTCTCGTTGATATGGAAGGTGCCGCCGAACGCCGCTTCGGGGCTGACCGAGCCGTCCAGCAGCCGGGGCAGCCGCTTGAGCAGCAGGTTGACCTTGACCTGCGCCCCCTCGCGGAGATGATTCGGGTTCCACGCCGGTTGCGGGACCGCGGCGGGGTCCTTCCCGGGAGCCTCCGCGCCCGCCCCGGCCCGGCCCGCGGTGCGCAGCCGGTCCAGGACCACCGGGGCCACGTTGGACAGGACCCACGGGGCAGAGACGGAGTGAAGTTGCCCGCCGTGCCGGTAATCAACAACACCGCCCGGCCGGACGGCGGTGACCTCGGCCGCCGTCAGGATGGTGGTTCCCGCCTCCCGGGCGGCGCGTTCCAGCTCTCCGGACACCGCGCCCATCCCGCCCACGGGAACGTCCCAGTCGCCGGTGCCGCCGCCGATCAGGTGGTAGAGGAAACAGATGTTCTGCTGCAGGTCGGCGTCGTCGGCCCGGGAGAAGGTGCCAATGAGGGCGTCGGTGAGCACAACGCCGCGGACCAGGTCGTGCCCGAGCGCCCGGCTGATGCCGTGGCCCACCGGCTTTTCGATCATGTTCTCCCACGCCTCGGCGGCTCCGGCACGGACGGCGAGGTCCCGGGCCTCGGAGCGGGTGGGCAGCGGGGCGGTCATGGTGGGCCAGAGTGCCCGCGTGAGCTTTCCGCAGCCCGCGTAGAAATCGTTGAAGGCCTTGAACTCATCCGCGGACGCGCCGACGGCGGCGAACGAGGCGGCGGTGGACGCGGCGTCCTCGTTGTCGATGAGCAGTGCCCGGCCGGGGTTGCCGGGATCCGGGGTGTAGGAGGAGTACCGCCGCCTCGCCAGGGTGATCTGCAGGCCGAGGTCGTCGATGACCTGCCGGGGCAACAGGCTCACCAGGTAGGAGTAGCGCGAGAGCCGGGCCTCAACGCCGTCGAACGCCTGGGCAGATACGGCAGCGCCGCCGGGCTGGTCCAGTTTTTCCAGCAGCAGGACGTTCCGTCCGGCCCGGGACAGGTACGCTGCCGCGGCGAGGCCGTTGTGGCCGCCGCCGAGGATGATCGCGTCAAACGCGTGGTTGGTCGACATGGGCCCATCCTGCCATCCGGCCCCGCCGCCGCGGCCCAGGCCCGGCCGAAAACGCAGCGGACCCCGGCAACGCGAGAAACCCGGGAACGCAAAAGGCCCCGGTCCAGGACCGGGGCCAAACGCGGAGACGGGGGGATTTGAACCCCCGGTGGAGTTGTGCCCCACACTTCATTAGCAGTGAAGCCCATTCGGCCGCTCTGGCACGTCTCCAATTGCTATTACTAGCCAACCAAGGATACGCAGAAGGGGCCATGCAGTGCAAAACGGTCGGCGGGCGCGTCGGTCCCCGGGCTCAGGCGGCGCTGCCGGCGAGGGCTCGCCACAGGAAATGCTGGCTGCGGCTCTGCAGGGCCGCGGCCTGGCGGTTGTCTGAGGCTCCCGCGTGGCCGCCCTCGAGCGCCTCGTGGAACCAGACGTTGGGGATGCCCATGGCCTGCATGCGGGCCGCCATCTTGCGGGCCTGCACCGGACCCACCCGGTCATCCGAGGTGGCCGTCCAGATGAACGTTTCCGGGTACTCCACCCCGTCGCGGAGCAGGTGGTAGGGCGAGAAGGTCCGGATGAACTCCCACTGTTCGGGCACATCGGGGTCGCCGTATTCGGCAATCCACGAGTACCCGGCGGAGAGCTTGCTGTACCGGCGCATGTCCAGCAGCGGCACCCCGCACGAGACGGCCCCGAAGAGTTCCGGGTACTGCGTGAGCATGTTCCCCACCAGCAGCCCGCCGTTGGAGCCGCCGACGCAGCCGAGGCGCTGGCGGGACGTTACGCCGCGGGCTATCAGGTCCTGCGCGACGGCGGCGAAGTCCTCGTAGGCGCGGTGCCGCTTCTCCTGCAGCGCGGCGCGGTGCCACGACGGGCCGTACTCGCCGCCGCCGCGGATGTTCGCCACGACGTAGACGCCGCCCCGGCTGTGCGGCGCGGCGCCCTCGGCGGCCGCCGACTCCTTCGTGCGGCGTTCCAGCCAGGCCCGGCCGACGGCGCCGCTGTACGCCGGCGTCCGGGAGATCTCGAATCCGCCATAGCCGGAGAGCTGCGTCGGGTTTTGCCCATCGAGCACCAGGTCTTTGGCGGCAATCTGGAAATAGGGCACCCGGGTGCCGTCCTGCGACACGGCAAAGTGCTGCTGCACCTCGTAGGCGTCCTCGTCGAAGAACGACGGCGAGGTCCGGACCACCTCGTGCGAGCTGACCACCCCGTCCACGCCCGCACGGGTGAGCGTGCCGCGGGTCAGGGTGCTCGGCGTCGCGAATCCGGTGGCGACCAGCCAGAAGTCGTTACCTGCCCCGCTGCCGGCGTCGTCGGCGTCGTCCTCGTCGTCCACGGCGTAGGCGTTGACATCATGCAGCGGCGGGCAGGCGTCCAGCACGGTGGATGCCCACGCGACGTCGGAGCCGGGCCGCTCCGGGTCCAGTACCCGGATCTCGGAAGAGACGTCCCGGAGCAGGTTCAGCAGCAGGAAGTCCCGCGTCCAGCTCCAGGATTGCAGCGAGGTGTGCTCATCCGGAGTGAACAGCACGGACAGTTCCCGGCTGCCGGCCAGGAAATCCTCGAAGCCGGCCGCGAGCAGCGAACCGGCCGGGTAGGTGGTGCCGTCAACGTCCCAGTCGGACTGGGGCCGGAAGAGCAGCCACTCCCGGTGCGAACTGAGGTTGACGTCGTTGGGCACGTCGATGTCCAGCCATTCGCCGTCGCGCAATACCGAGGTGCGCTTTTCGAAGAAGCTGATCCAGTCCACGGCGAAGGTGCGTTCGAAACCAGGGGTCGAATCGTGCGCCAGGAGGGCCATCATGTGGTCCTCAGGGATCTCGAAGAGCCGTTCGGCGGAGGCCAGCGACTCGCCGCGGCGCAGCCGCACCCCGGTCCGGGCGTATGAGGAGCTGGTCCGCGGCAGTCCCGCGGCGGTGCTCGCGACCAGCAGGGTGTCAGCGTCCAGCCATGAGGCGTTGCCCTTCGCCGTCGGCAGGTCAAAGCCGCCCTCCGCCGGGTCAACAAAGCTGCGGGTCTCGACGTCGAACTCGCGGTAGCGGTTCGCATCGCCGCCGTCGGGAGACAGCGCCAGCAGGGCACGCCGGTGCGGCTGCCCCTCCGCGGGACGGAGGAAGCTGGCGCCGTGGAAGACCCACTCCTCGCCCTCCGCCGCGGCGAGCGCGTCCACGTCCAGGAGCACCTCCCATTCGGGGGACCCGGCCCGGTAGCTGTCCCAGTCGGTCCGGCGCCACAGGCCCTTCGGGTTCCCGCGGTCCTTCCAGAAGTTGTAGTACCACTGGCCGTGTTTGCCCACCATGGCGATCCGGTCGGTGGAGTCTAGGACCTCGAGGATCCGGCCTTCGAGCTCGCCGTACTCGGCGTCCTCCAGAAGTTCCTCGGTGCGGGCATTTTGCTCACGGACCCAGGCCAATGGCTGTTCGCCGTAGATCTCCTCCAGCCAGATGTTCTCGTCGACGGGTTCGGGAGCGGTGCCGGAGGAGGCCCCGGAGAGCTCGCCGGACGCGGTGGGGTACTCAGCTGAAGAGGTGGTCATGGGCCCATCCAAGCAACACCAGCGCCGGGCAGGCAAGTCAAGGCGGCGGCCCGGATGCGGATACTCTGGATGCCGTGGGCACATCGCAAAGCATCCGGACGGCACTGATCGGCGCCGGACCCCGGGGCACCAGCGTGCTGGAGCGGCTGCTCGCCAACTGGGAGCCGGCCACCCCGGAATCCACCCTGCACATCGACGTGATCGACCCTTATCCTGCCGGGCCGGGCCATGTCTGGCAGCCGGGCCAGTCCAGGCTCTACCTAATGAACACACAATCCTTCTACCCCACGGTGGTGCCCGAAAACCCCGAGCTGGCAAGGCCGCTGGCGGGGTGCACCTTTGACCAGTGGCGCCACCGGCAGCGGCGGGACCCGCATCCGGGGCTCACCGCCGAGGAGCGCACCGAGCTGGCCGGGCTGGATTCCGCTAACTTCCCCAGCCGCGCCCTCTATGGCCGGTATCTGCACTCCACCGTGGAGGATCTTCTGGCGGTGCTGCCCGCCGGGGTGAGCGTTGACTTCCACCAGACCACCGCGACGTCGGTCCGGCGGGCGCGGACGCGTCCGGACGCCGGGTTCGACGTCGGGCTCGCGGACGGTACCGCGCTGAACGTCGGGTCCGTGGTGCTGGCGCTCGGGCACCTGGAATCCAGGCTCAGCCCGGAGCAGCGTGAGCTGCAGTCGGCGGCACAGGACCTGGGACTCACGTACCTGCCTCCGGCCGCGCCGGCCGACGTCGACTGGTCAGTGATCCCCGCCGTCCAGCCGGTGCTGGTGCGCGGCATGGGCCTGAACTTCTTCGACGTGATGGGCCAGCTGACCGAGGGCCGCGGCGGTAAGTTCCTCCCGTCGCCGGACGGTGAAGGCCTGGAATACCTGCCGTCCGGGCGCGAACCGTTCATCATCGCCGCGTCACGCCGCGGGACCCCCTACCGGGCGAAGGCGACCCTCGCCGGGTACTACCCGTCGACGGTGTCATTGCGGTACTTCACCGAGGAGGCGCTCGCCCGGTTCACTGCCGCAGGCATCCTCCCCGCCTTCGACCACGACCTCTGGCCCCTGCTGCACCGGGACGTTATCTGGGCCTACTACTCCACCCTGGCGCGGTCCCGTCCGGACGCTGTGGGCGCGGATCCGGCAGGATTCCTCGCCGGTCTGGAGGAGGCCCTGCACCCGCACGCCCACTCCACCGTCAAATGGGAGGATGCCGCCGCTGAGGTGATCGGCGCGCACGTGGACCCGGCCCACCGCCTGGATCTGCTGGGCCTGGCCGCACCGCTGGCCGGCCGGAGCTTCCCCGCGCGGGCGGACCTCGACGCCGCCGTCGTCGACTACCTGCTCGACGACGCCCGCCGCTCCGCGCTCGGCGAGGACGACCCCGTGAAGATGGCGATCGGTGCCCTGCACCATGGCCGGGCGGTCCTGAAAACGGCCGTGGCCGACGGCGGGATCACCGACGAGTCGTGGGTCGCCGGGCTGCGCGGCTGGTTCGAGTCGTTTGTCGAAGGGCTCGCCAGCGGCCCGCCCGCCCTCCGCGCCGAGCAGCTCGCGGCCCTGGTCCGTGCCGGGGTGGTCAGCTTTGTGGGCCCCGACCCCAAGTTCGACGTCGACCGGAAAAACCGGACCTTCACCGCCGCCTCGCCCTGGGTGGCCGCGGATAGCGGCGGTGCAACCGTCGAAGCCTCCGTGCTGGTGGAGGCCCTGGCGCCGGCCAACCGCGTGGCTGTCAACGCCTCACCCCTCCTGGAGCAGCTCCTAGCGGACGGTGTGGTGCGTCCGCGGCTGATGATGAGCGTCGAGGGCATTCCTGTGCAGAGTTCCGGGCTGGATGTTGTCCCGCACCCGTACCGGCCGGTCGGCGCGAACGGCTCGGTCTCCGAGGGTGTGTATGTGCTGGGCCTGCAGCTTTCCGCGGCGCAGTGGGGCACGGCCATCGCCGCCGAGGCCCGTCAGCAGGACGGGCCGGTCTATCCCAGCGGCCAGCGCACCCTCCACGATGCTGACGAGATCGCCCGGGACATCCTGCGTCCGGACGCGCCCTAGTTCGCGGCGTCGGGGTGGATGCTGCGGGTTTCCGAGCGTTCGTTCCGGTTCCGGATCCAGTCGGACGGGTGCACCTTGGGCAGGATCTTCGCCAGCGCCAGGGCGGCGTACATCACGGTGTTGATCGCTACGAAGGTGGCGAGGATGGCGAACCATTGCGAGTGCAGGAGGTCTTCGGGGAACAGGATTCCGGCCGGGACAACGACGGCGGTGATGGTCATGAGCGTTCGGCCCCCATGGCTTCGCGTGGTTTGACGTGTGCGACGTGTTTCCAGCTGGCGGTCCGGCCGAGCGAGATGTCCGCGACACCCTTGAGGTAGACGACGTTGAGGAACATGTCGAAGAACAGTTCCGGGAACAGGGTGACGGCCAGCAGCCGGGCACGCCAGCCGCCCTGCCACACTGTGGCGACGCGTTCGACCATAAACAGGCCGCCCAGTCCCAGCCAGAACGGGAACCAGATCCACGTGTCCAGGGAGAAGACCATGAGGAAGATCAGCAAAAGGTAGGACCCCAGCGCGATGACGCCGTAGCCGATCCCCAGCTGCTGGGCCCAGTACCGGAGGGTCTGCGGGGTGATGCCGTAGGCACCGATGTTTTCCAGGGCCCCGCGTTGCCAGCGCAGCCGCTGCGACCAGAGGGTCCGCCAGCTGGGCATCAGCTCGGTCACCACGGTGCACTGTGCCGGCGAAATCATGAGCCCGCCCAGCGACTTCAGCGCGATCGTGAGCTCGTTGTCCTCGGTCAGCGCGGCGGTGTCGTACACATCGCCCGGCGCCCCGGGAATGGACACGCCGCGGCTCTCCGCCACGGTCCGCAGGGCCCGTGAGCGGAACATCGATGCGGTCCCGGTCAGCACAAACACGCGGCCGCGGCGCCGCCCGATTTCCCGGCTGTAGCGCAGGTATTCGTTGCGCTGGAACTGGCCGATCAGTCCGTGGCCTTCCTCGCCGTAGAACAGGCCGCCCACCGACATCAGGGCCCGGTCGTTGGTGAAGCGGTCCACCGCGGCGGCGAGGAAACCGTCGTCGAGCCGGGTATCAGCGTCCATGACCATCACGACGTCGTTGTCGCCCAGATCGGGGAGCAACTCCTTGAGGACCTGGTTGAGCGCGCCGGCCTTCTTCTGCGTGTTGCCGACGGATTCGATGACCTCGACGCCGGCCTCCCGGGCGAGGGACACCGTGGCGTCCCTGCAGTTGTCGGCGACGACGATGACGCGGTCGGGGCGGCGCGACTGCGCGAGGAGGGACGCGACCGTCAGGGGCAGCGATACTTCCTCGTTGTGGGCCGGGATCAGCACGGTGACGCGGATGGGGCCGGCATATTCACCCCGGGTCGCTGCCATCACCACGCGCGGCGCGAGCGGGCCGGTGAGCGGGTTCGCGGAACGCCGGGAGCGGTTGGCGATGCGCCGGTCCACGGTGGCGACGCCAGCGGCCAGGAGCAGTGCCATGGCGATGGCGGCCAGGATGATGCGGGGCGCGGGCGCATCCGTGTTGTAGAGGATGCTCCAGAAACCGAAGAAGAGGCCGTGGGCGGGGGACTCGCTGAGCGCGGGGCCGCCGGCGGCGACGGAGAACCACAAAAGCGCGGCCGCACCGCCTGCGGTCAGGGCGATAAAAATGCCGACTGCGCGGTTAAATCTCCCTTTTCGCATGCGCAATGATATCAACGCCCCCACAGGTCCCACCAGTCCCAGCGGCACCGCGACGGTGCGTGACGGGACCTGCGGCCTCCTGCGGCGCCCGCCCTGCACCGCGCCGCACAAAAAATGAGCATGCCCGTTCCCCGGGCCGGGCAGTGGACATTTACGCATTGTGTCCACCGCTCCGGCCAGGGGAGGGGCATGCTCATTCCTGGCAGGCTAGGCGCTTAGCCCCGCAGGCACTTCTGGTACTTCACCCAGGCGATCGTGTACTTGATCCACCCGGCGAAGTCGTACCACTTGGTCGGCGGGACAGGCGCTGCGCACTTCGGCGGAACCGGGGTGCTGACGGCGACGTTCACGGCGGCCTTCACCACGGTGCCGGATTCGACGGCGGTGAGCACCAGGGTGCCCGTTCCGGCGGCGGCACCGGCAGGCACCTTGACGTTCACCGTGGCGGCGCCGGCGGTGACCGGGATGCTGCCCAGCGCGGTGACCGTCCCGGCGGCGTCCGTGAATTCGGCCCGCAGCGAGGCGTTGGCCGGGCTGCCCAGCGAGGTGAGGTCCAGCTTGGAGACCGCCAGGGTGATGGCGTCCCCGCCCTTGACCTCGGCTGCGGTGGTGTTCACCACGGCCACGGAGCGGCGGGCGAAGTCCGGCGAGACGGGGTTGTGCGCCTGCAGGTACTTGATCCACGCGTCCCGGTCCACGAGCCCGGAATCCTTGGTCCCGGTGCCTTCCTTGAAGATGCGGAAGTTGTCGCCGCCGGTGGCCAGGAAGTTGAACGTCCCGATCCGGTAGGACTTCGCCGGATTAATCAGGGCACCGTTGATGCGGATTGCGGTGATCCGGTCGCCCGCGGCACGGGCGGCGTCGTAGGTGTAGTTGATGTTCTTGGACAGGCCCAGCTGCTGGTAGGCGCGGCTGGGGACCGTGCCGTCCGGGTTGGTCTGCCACTGCTGCTCGAGCAGCGTCTTGAACTGGGCGCCGGTCAGCGACGTGGTCCAGAGGTTGTTCACGAACGGCAGGACCGCGTTGGCCTCGGCGTAGGTGATGGTGCCGTCGGGTGCGTAGTAGAGCTCGTTGCGCAGCCCGCCGGGGTTGACGACGCCGATCTCGGCGCCGCCGAGTTCCGGCGCCTTGAGGGTGTCCACCAGCGAGTCGGCCACCAGGTTGCCCAGGGTGGACTCGCTGGAGCGGTCGTCGCGGACGGCCGGTGAGCCGCCGAACGCCGTCGTGATGTCCGCGGTGACCTTGCCGATCGGCTGGTTGCCGATCGCGGCTGCGTCGGCGACGGCCTTGTCCACGATGGCCTTCACTGCGGCCACCCGGGGGTACGCGGCAACCAGGTCGGCCGCCGGGTCTGTGCTGCGCTTGACGTTGGCCGCCTTGTAACCGGTGACCGCCATGGTCTTGGTGTCGACGGTGAGCTGGATCTGGCCGATGAACTCGCCGTAGTTGCCGGTCTGGACGATCGGACGGGTCTTGCCCGTCGGCTGTCCGGCGGCATCCAGGACGGGTGCGTCCCACGCGTACTGCTTGTGGGTGTGGCCGTTGAAGATCGCGGCGACATCCGGGGTGACCTTCTGGACCATCTTGGCAAAGGGGCCGCCGGCGGCGACTTCCTGCTCCAGGGTGGCGCCTTCGGGGGCGCCGGAACCGGCGCCGTCGTGGTTCTCGACGATGATCACGTCGGCGAGCTTGCCGGCCTTGATCTTGGCGGCGACACGGTTGATGGCGTCCACAGCGTCACCGAATTCAAGGTCAGCGATCCCGGACGGGGTGACCAGGGAGGGCACTTCCTGGGTCACGGTGCCGATCACGGCCACCTTGATCCCGTTCATGTCCAGCACGGTGTATTCCGGCAGGGCCGGCTCGGTGGTGCCCTTTTTGTAGACGTTGGCGCCGAGGTAGGGGAACTTGGCGTTGCTGCCGCCGGCGACCACCCGGTCACGCAGGTCCGCCCAGCCGCCGTCGAACTCGTGGTTGCCCACGGCCGAGGTGCGCAGCTCCAGCGCGTTCAGCACGTCGATGGTCGGCTGGTCCTTGGCGACGGCCGACGCGAACAGGGACGCGCCGATGTTGTCGCCCGCGGAGAGGAACGCGGTGGCGCCGGGGGCCGCGGCTGCCCGGAGCTTTTCGATCGTTCCGGCGAACTGCACGGTGTTTGAGTCGATGCGGCCGTGGAAGTCGTTGATGCCCAGGAAGTTCAGCTCGACGCTCGCCGGGGTGAGAAGAAGGTTCAGGCCCACCACCACGGGATCGTGGTCGCTGGCACGGAACTGGTCCGGTGCGTAGTAGTTGGTGACGTTGTTGTTGTAGCGGCTGTATTCCAGTGCCACAGATTCAACCGAGTTGATGTTCCAGATATCCGCGCCGGTGACCACGGCGTTGGCGGCCGGCGAGGCGAGGATGTGGTCCAGTGACCCCACGAGCCCGCCGAAGAGGTACGAGTGCTTGGCGTTCCCGTCGGCGGTCTTGGCCTTTTCGTCCTGGTTGACGTACCCCGCGGCCGTGAGGACGTTGATGGGGTCTTCCTTGGCGTAGGAGTTGAAGTCGCCGATCAGGAACACTTTGTCGGTGCCCTTGGATTTCTGGAGTTCGTCGGAGAAGGCCAGCAGGGACTTGGCCTGGGCGGTGCGGGCGAGGTTCGAGGCGCCCTGGCCCTTGTCCGTGTCGTCCGGAGTCGCGGCCGAACCCTTGGACTTGAAGTGGTTGGCGATCGCGATGAACTTCTTGTCATCGCCCGCGCCGACCGGCTTGAAGACCTGGGCCAGCGGCTTGCGGGCACTGGCGAATGCGATGGTGTCGTTGTGGATGATGGATTCGCCCACCGGCTCGGCGGCGGCTTTTTTGTAGATGAAAGCAGTGCGGATCATGTCCTCGTCA
Source organism: Arthrobacter sp. 05L44 (assembly GCF_056397605.1). Lineage (NCBI taxonomy): Bacteria > Bacillati > Actinomycetota > Actinomycetes > Micrococcales > Micrococcaceae > Arthrobacter > Arthrobacter sp. 05L44. Next base: position 89,021 of record NZ_JBFTNS010000009.1, read on the forward strand.
GCCAGCGGGGGAGCGTTGGCCGGAGTACGGACGTAGTCCCAGATGCCGGGGGTGGCGATGTTGAGCGCGTCCACCAGCTTGGCCAGGGCATCGTCCCGGTTCTTGCCGAACTGGGCCGAGTTCTCCACCTCCATGAGGGTGACGACGTCGGCGCCGGACTTGGCGATGGCCGCCACGATCTTGTCCTGCTGGCGCTTGAAGTTCTCAGCGTTGGCCGCGCCACGGACGTCGCAGCCGCCCTTGACGGTGATCGGGTTCCCGGCACGGTCCGTGTAGAAGGTGCAGCCGGGGATCTGGTCGCCGGTGGTCGGGAAGTAGTTCAGGACGTTAAACGAGGCCAGCTTGAGGTTGCCCCCGACGGCGGCCGGAGCGTCCGCACGGGTCGCGCCGAAGCCGGCCGGCTGGACGGTGTCCGTGTTCTCGGCAGTCAGCTGGGTCAGCGGCTGGAACTTCCAGGAGTTGTTCGCGTAGCTGAGCACCACGTTGGTCTTGAAGGTCACCGGCGCGCCCACCCGGACGTGATCCGCCGTGGTCAGATACGGCAGCGTCTGGGCCTTGGTGGCGGCGTCCTTGAGGAAATTGGTGCTGGCGCCGTCGTCGAGCTTGATGCCGCGTGCGGCGTTGGCCGCAACCGTGGCGGTGTAGTCCGCCGAACCGTAGGGGGCGACGGCGGTGGGCTGCTCCAGCGCGGTGGTGCCGCCGGCCAGTCCGATTTCGCCGTACTGGTTCAGGGAGAAGTTGTCCGCGACCGTGACGGGGCCCTGCGGCGTCAGCAGCATGCCCTCCAGGGATTCGCGGAAAGCCTCGTCGGCAGGGAGGCTAAAGCCCGTGGGCTTGACCTCCGGGGCGGCATCAGTCAGTTTCGTGACCCCGGCCGCGGCGGCGACATTGAGTTGGGTCATGCCGTAGTACTCGGCGACGTCACCGGTGACTTCCACGTAGTCGCCGATCTGGACCGACGCGACGGCAGAGGGGGCGTAGACGAAGATCGCGTCCGACGACGTGTGGTTGGCCGGCGTCAGGTCGCCGCCGGTGCCCGGGGTCTGGAGGTAGAAGCCTGCGAAGCCGCCGGTCGGGAAGGCCGCGGTCACCTTGCCGCGAGTGGTCACGGCCGTTCCGGCGAGCGGGCTGGCCGTGCCGGTGCCTTGGATTTCGGCGATGGTCTTGGCGGCCGGGGGTGTGCCGGGGCCCGGATCTACCGGTCCGGGATCGGCGACGCCGTTGGCGGCCTTGGGGGTGATGGTGGCGTTGAGCGTGAAGTCGGCGGCGTTGGTGTTGCTGTCCGTGCCGCCGTTGCGGTTCATGCTCTTGACGTCCGTATTGCCCGACGGCGGTGTTGCGGCCCGGGTTTCGAATGTGTTGGAGGTCCCGTAGCCGAGGAGGTCGGCAACGTTCGCGGGCTCGACAACCGAGCCGGTGGCAAGCTCACCCAGGGCTGTGGCCTGTTTGGCCAGGACGATTGTCCCGCCCGCGCCCGCGGGGTTGAAGCCGGCGGCGGTGGCGTCGGCGGCGGGCAGGTCCAGCCCGGCGGTGCCGTTGCTTCCGCCCTTGAGCAGGTAGTACCCCTTGGCGGGGATGCTGCCGGCGAGGGCCGCCGTTGTGCTGGGGGCTGCGGCGCCGGTGGCGGAGCGGTACTGGATGGACCAGCCGTCCAGCGTAACCGGGGCATCCGAGGTGTTGTACAACTCGACGAACTTGTTCTTGTAGGCCGCTCCGGCGCTACCGCCGCTCAGGTACGCCTCGCTGATGACCACTGGCGATGTTCCGGCGGCTGCCGGTGAGGCCTCCAGTGCGGCGGCCGGCACGGCCGTCAGCGGCGCTGCGATGAGCCCCGCGGACAGCGCAGTGCCCAGCGCTGTTTTCCAAGGTGTGATTTTCATCCGCTCTAACTCTCATTAGGGTGCCCGGGTAAGGGCTGGGTGCGATGTCCGGGATAAGGCCCGCGGACCGGCCGGTCTGCTCCTGGTCAAGCAGATTCCGGCACAGCAAAACAGAGGTGAATGAACACAAGGTGGATTGCATGCGCATTCGGCGGGACGGCCCCCAGCGGAACGCCTCGCAGCCGTTGCGGAGCCCAACAAGGGGGCCCCAGCGACGGTGTTGGTAGAGCTCTTCTGACTGCCCCAGCCTTCCCCCGGCCCGGGCAGTCAAAAGAATACCGGCCAGTAGCCGCTTGGGAAGCGGATGGCCGGTATTTCTTACAGCAATTTTTCCAAAGGATTTATGAAAGCGCCGGGTCCTAGGCGTTTTCGGTGCGCGAGCCCTCCGGAGCGGTCTCGGCGACGATCTTGAACATTGCCCCCGTGGGATCGCTCAGCGTGGCGAGCCGGCCGAACGGGGTGTCCTCGGGGGCCTGGATTACGGTCGCCCCCAGCGACACGGCCTGGGCCGAGGTCGCATCCGCGTCCTGGACGGCGAAGTACACCTGCCAGTTGGAGGGCACCTCGGCGGGGAGGTAGCCCGAGGCGTCCATGATCCCGGCCTTGGCGGCGTTTCCGGCGCCCAGAGTGGTGTACCGGAACTCCGGGGTGTCGCTCATAACGTCCGTGTCCCAGCCGAACACGTCCTGGTAGAACTTCACCGCTGCGGGGTAATCCTTGGTGTGGAGTTCGTGCCAGGCGGGGGCGCCGGGCTCGGCAGCGAGTTCGAAGCCCTTCATCTCGTGCGGCTCCCAGATCCCGATCGAGGCGCCGGTGGCGTCGGCGAACATCGCCATTTTGCCCTGCTCCGGGACGTCCATGGGCTCCATGTAAACCTGGCCGCCGTGGGCCTTCACGGCATCGGCAGTCGCGGCCGCGTCATCGGCGCGCAGATAGGTGCTCCACATATCCGGGAAGCCGGCCTGCTCCGCCATCTTCTGCATCACTCCGGCGACGGTCTTACCGTTCTTGGAGGCCATGATGTAGCCCCCGTACTTTTCCTCGTCGCCGGCTTCGAAGGTCCAGCCGAAGAGTTCGCCGTAGAACTTCTTCGCCTGCTCGGTGTCCGAGGTCATGAGGTCGATCCAGCACGGTGCGCCGGGGGTGATGTCGGGTTTCGGCATGGTGGGCTCTCCTGCTTCTGGGCGGTCCGGCCGGGTCGCCGGCGGCCGCTCACTGATGGGTGGGTCAGACAAGGACGACCCTATGCCCGGGGTCCGACCGTTTCAACGGGTATGCCGACATGCCCCCTCCAGGGAGCGGCTGGTCGCAGCCGGTCAGCCCTGGTTGAAGCGGACCATGTTGCCGGAGGGATCCCGGAACGCGCAGTCGCGCGGACCCCACGGCTGGACGATGGGCTCCTGCAGGACCTCCGCCCCGGCTGCCCGAACCATCTCGAAGGTGGCGTCCAGGTCGTCGGTACGGAACACGATGATGGGCAGGACGCCTTTGGTGAGCAGCTGCTGGAGCGCGTCGCCGTCGTCCTGGGAACGGCCGGCATGCGGGGGCGAAAGCACGATCTCCAGGTCGGGCTGGCTGGTGCTGCCCAGGGTGACCCAGCGGTGCCCGTCGGAGCCGACGTCGTTGCGTACCTCCAGCCCGAGAACGTCGCGATAGAAGGCGAGCGACTCGTCGAGGTCGTTGACAGTGATGTGTGCGTACTGCAGTGAAATGTTCATAGTTCACACGCTAGGCGCGGGGGAGTGGCGGCGCTTCTTCGATCCTGCTCGGTTTCCGCGGCGGCCGTGTGTGTTGCCGGGCGACGCAGGGCGGCATGGCCTTCGCGGCGCGGTGCTCCAGGTCGCGGTAGGCGCTCGGCGTCATCCCCACCACCTCGGTGAACCGGGAACTGAAAGACCCGAGGGACGTGCACCCGACCTCCATGCACGCCTCGGTCACGGAGGCGCCGTCCCGCAACAGCGCCATGGCACGCTCGATCCGCCGGGTCATGAGGTAGTTGTAGGGTGTCTCGCCATATGCGGCTTTGAACTGCCGGGAAAAATGGGCCGGGGACATCAGCGCCCCGGCCGCCATCGTGGGCACGTCCAGCGGGCGCGCGTAGTGGCGGTCGATCAGGTCCCGCGCCCGGCGCACATGGGCCAGGTTGGCAAGCTCCTGTGGTGTCATGCCGAAATTCTAACCCTCACCTGGTGTGTCCGGACCGGCGAAAAAGTGTCCCATCCGGCTGGCAACTTGGGGGAAAAGCCCGCAAGCTAGACAGGGGTAACCACGGGGAGCAGACCGCGCTCCCTCCGCAAAGGAAGGCCCCGCCATTCCAGGACCAAAACGGCCGCCGAACCCGCTCCTCCGCAAATATCTCAAGTCCGGCCAGCCCGCGGGGGGCCGCGCCAGGTCCGTGGGCGAACTCAAACCGGTAGCGCCGGCCGCCTGGCGGGACGGGATGCCGGTCCTGGGCCACGGCCAGGTCTACGTCATGAAATACGGGCACGAGTTCCACACCCGGTGGTGCGGTTCAGTGGCGGCCAAGTGGGCCTCGGCGCCGCGCGGCCTTCTCGTGACGATGCTGGCCGACGTCGGGGAGCGCACCCGCTGCCCGGAGTGCAGCCGGTCCGCGGCCGCGGCGTCGTCGGCAACCCGGAAAGCATCCCGCCACCGCGGCTCCGCACCGGACGCGCCCGCCCCCGACGCCTCGACGCCCAACCTCCTCATCCCGCTGACCGTCGTGGGGCGCGCGCACGGCATCCTCTATCTCGGGGCTCCGGCAGGCAACCGGGAACTGCTCGGGAATACCGCGGTGGAGCCGGCCACCCCGCTGCTGGTCAACGGGCGCCGTGACGGCACGGTGGTGCGGGTGGACATCAGCAGGGACCAGCCGCTGCTGGTGATCCAGATGGATCCCCGCGCCATTTTCCGGGACGGCCCCTACCAGGTGCGCCTGCGGCCTCCGCTGCGGCGCTCGGCGACGAAGCCGTATGCGGTGGAGCTGGTCGAACCCGCGGAGCCCTCCGCCTGACGGTGGTCTGCGCTCCGGGAGGCGGGAAACCGGGCGGCGGGAAACGGGAAGCCGGGCTCCGGGAGGGACGGGAAAGGCCGGCCGGAGCAACCTTGCGATTGCCCCAACCGGCCCCTCAACAGCGCAAATCATTGCGCGTCCGCGGAAGGTAAGAGATTCGAACTCTTGGTACGGGGTTACCGCACACTGGTTTTCAAGACCAGCTCCATCGGCCGCTCGGACAACCTTCCCTAACGAGTAGTCTTTCATAGCCGGTAGGCAGCCACAAAAAAGCGGCGGCGCTCGCAGACGCCGTCCGTTGGGGCCCCTACTCTGGAAACGGGTGCTGCCTGTGCCGCGTGCATCGGGCGCCCTGCCCGCAAGAAATCAGTAAGGAATCGGGAGTTCTCCATGAAGGCTGTCTACATCTCAGAGCCCGGCGGTCCGGAGGTCCTGGAACTTCGGGAGGTCCCGGCACCGGTGCCCGGTCCCGGCGAGGTGCTGATCGACGTCGTTGCCGCCGGGCTCAACCGGGCCGACGTGCAGCAGCGTATGGGCTTCTACCCGCCTCCTCCGGGTGCCTCCGAGGTCCCGGGACTCGAAGTGTCCGGGCGGATCGCCGGGTTTGGCCCGGGGGTTACCAAGCCGTTCTCCGTCGGGGACAAAGTGGTGGCGTTGCTGGCCGGCGGCGGCTATGCGGGCCAGGTTGCGGTTCCGGCCGGGCAGGTGCTGAGGATTCCCGACGGCGTAGACCTGGTCACCGCTGCGTCGTTGCCGGAGGTCGCGGCCACTGTTTATTCGAACCTGGTCATGACGGCCCAGCTCCAGGCGGGGGAGACCGTGCTGATCCACGGGGCCACCGGCGGCATCGGCACTATGGCCATCCAGCTCGCCAAAGCCTTGGGCGCCAGCGTGGCCACCACAGCCGGCTCGGCCGAGAAGGTCGGCACCGCGAAGGCCTTCCTCGGTGCCGATATCGCCATCAACTACTCCGAGGAGCACTTCCCGGACAGCCTTCGCGAACAGAACGGCGGGAAAGGCGCGGACGTCATCCTCGACGTCGTCGGCGCCAAATATCTCGGCCAGAACGTCGACGCGCTGGCCGACTACGGCCGGCTGGTCGTGATCGGGCTGCAGGGCGGCACCAAGGGGGAGCTGGACCTCGGCCAGCTGCTCCGGAAGCGGGCTGCCATTATTGCGACTTCACTTCGGCCCCGGCCAGTGGAGGAGAAGACGGTCATAATGAACGCCGTCCGTGACGCCGTCTGGCCCTTGCTGGCGGACGGGCGGATCCACCCTCTGGTCGCGAAGACTTTCCCGTTGGACCAGGTCCAGGCCGCGCACCGCTACTTCGACTCCGGTGAGCACGTGGGCAAGGTACTTCTGGTCATGTAGCAGGATGTGACCAATTGCATGCGCGGTCCGGCATATCTATGCGGGTCTCCGGGGCAAACGACGATAGTGTGATTCCATACGGGGTATACACGCGTCTTGGGGCGCGTGTATACCATCGTCCAGCTACCCTCGGGAGCACCATGTCTATCCGCCACAGCCTTCTCGCGCTGCTGCAGGACCGGCCGCGCTACGGGTATCAGCTCAGGACCGAATTCGAGGACCGCACCGGTTCGTCCTGGCCCCTCAACATCGGGCAGGTCTACACCACCCTCGACCGGCTGGAACGCGACGGCCTCGTGCAAAAAGACGGCGCGGACGGCGAGGGCCACGTCGTCTACAGCATCACCGCCGCCGGCGTCGCCGAGGCCCAGGACTGGTTCCGGGCGCCCGTGGGCCGTACCAGCCCGCCCCGCAACGAGCTCGCCATCAAACTGGCCCTCGCGCTGACCCTCCCGGGCGTCGACGTCGGCGCACTCATCCAGGCCCAGCGGGCCGTCTCGATCCGGGCCCTGCAGGAGTACACCAAAGCGCGGCGGGAGAGCGTCGTGCACCCCCGCCCGGCGGACACCGCGAAGCTCCTGGTCCTGGACTCGCTGATCTTCCAGACCGAGGCTGAGGTCCGGTGGCTGGACCTGTGCGAGGCCCGCCTGATGCAGCTCGCCGGCCCGGCCTGAGCGCCCCATGTGACGCCGTTCACCGCGGACCCTGCGCCGCTCAACGAGCCGTATGGCAATGCGGCCGCGGTGACAGGCCCAACCGATCACGGCGTTGATAGGGTGCCATGGGCGGATCCGACTGCTGATCGGCCACGGGTTTCTCAAGGAGGAGACATGGGCACAGTGCCAGACCGCGGGCCAAGCACCGCGCAACTCGACGACGCCGACGACGGCATCACGCCGGTGCCGGGGCTGCCGGCCACCGCCGTCGACGATTCCGTCCGCGACGCCGAAGAGCGCAAGTGGACCCCCACCAAAATCGCCCTCTGGGTAGCCATCGCGCTGCTGGGCGGAGTCGCCTGGTTTATGCTCGCGATCGTCCGCGGCGAGACCGTCAACGCCATCTGGTTCGTGTTCGCCTCGGTCTGCACCTACCTGATCGGCTACCGGTTCTACTCCAAGGTGATCGAACGCTACATCACCAGGCCCAACGACCGCCGCGCCACCCCGGCCGAGTACAAGGCGGACGGCAAGGACTATGTCCGCACCGACCGTAACGTCCTGTTCGGCCACCACTTCGCCGCCATCGCCGGCGCCGGACCCCTGGTGGGCCCGGTCATCGCGGCCCAGATGGGTTACCTGCCCGGCACCATCTGGATCATCATCGGCGTCGTCCTTGCTGGCGCCGTCCAGGACTACCTCGTCCTCTTCTTCTCCATGCGTCGCGGCGGCCGTTCGCTCGGCCAGATGGCACGCGAGGAACTCGGCGTGATCGGCGGCACCGCAGCACTTATCGCCACCCTCCTGATCATGGTGATCATCGTCGCCATCCTGGCCCTCGTTGTGGTCAACGCCCTCGGCGAGAGCCCCTGGGGTGTGTTCTCCGTCGGCATGACCATTCCGATCGCCCTCTTTATGGGCGTCTACCTGCGCTACCTTCGCCCCGGCAAGGTTATGGAAGTCTCGCTCATCGGCTTCGTGCTCCTGATGGCCGCCATCATCGGCGGCGGCGCCGTGGCAGGCACCGAATGGGGTGCCGCGTTCTTCCACCTGGACAAGGTCACCATCGCCTGGGGCCTGATCATCTACGGTTTCATCGCCGCGATCCTGCCCGTCTGGCTGCTCCTGGCCCCGCGCGACTACCTCTCCACCTTCATGAAAATCGGCGTTATCGTGATGCTGGCCCTGGCCATCATCGTGGTCCGGCCCGAGATCACTGTCCCGGCCTTCAGCGAGTTCGCGTCCCGTGACAACGGCCCCGTCTTCTCCGGAGCCGTCTTCCCGTTCCTGTTCGTGACCATCGCCTGCGGCGCCCTCTCCGGCTTCCACGCCCTGATTGCCTCCGGCACGACGCCGAAGCTGATCGAGAAGGAACGCCAGACGCGCCTGATCGGCTACGGCGGCATGCTGATGGAATCCTTCGTCGCCATCATGGCGCTCGTGGCGGCCATCTCGATCGACCGCGGCATCTACTTCGCCATGAACGCCCCCACGGCACTGACCGGCGGAACCGTGGAAACGGCCGCCCAGTGGGTCAACAGCCTCGGCCTGGCCGGCGTTAACATCACTCCGGATGTCCTGGCGCAGACCGCCAAGGACGTCGGGGAGCAGAGCATCATTTCCCGGTCCGGCGGCGCGCCCACCCTCGCCGTCGGCCTCGCCCACATCATGCAACAGTTCATCGGCGGCACCGCCATGATGGCGTTCTGGTACCACTTCGCGATCATGTTCGAGGCGCTCTTCATTCTGACGGCGGTCGACGCCGGTACGCGTGTCGCCCGCTTTATGCTGCAGGACTCGATCGGCAACTTCGTTCCGAAGTTCAAGGACCACTCCTGGCGGCCCGGGGCGTGGCTCGCCACGCTGGTGATGGTGGCCGCATGGGGGCTGGTGCTGCTGATGGGCGTCACCGACCCGCTGGGCGGCATCAACACGCTGTTCCCGCTCTTCGGCATCGCCAACCAGTTGCTCGCGGCCATCGCCCTGTCCGTGGTGCTCGCGATCGTGGCCAAGCGCGGCACCTTCAAGTACCTCTGGATCGTGGCGCTCCCGCTGGCCTTCGCCGCCGTCGTGACCATCACAGCGAGCTTCTACAAGATCTTCTCGCCGGTCCCCGCCGTTGGATACTTCGCCAATAACGCCGCCTTCGCTAAGGCGCTGGCGGACGGCAAGACCTCCTTCGGTACGGCTAAGACGCAGGCCGCCATGGAAGCCGTGGTCCGCAACACCATGATCCAGGGCTGGCTATCGGTGATCTTCGTGGTGCTGAGCATCATCGTCATCATCACCGCACTGATCGCGACGGCGAAAGCTTTCCGTAACGCCTCGGCCGGGATCGCCAACGTGGAGTACGAGGATCCGGCCCAGCCGTCCCGCGTCTTCGCGCCGGCGGGCCTCTTCCCCACTGCTGCTGAGCGGGAGCTCGGCGCGGAGTGGAAGAACCTCCCGGCCGACCAGCGGCTCGAACACTCCGCCCGGCACTGACGGTTGCTGCAAAAATGAACGTTCTCGTCGCGGGTTTCCGGAGCGTTGCTGATTATTTCAGTGGCGTCTTCGGAGCTGACGCCTACAAAAAGTACCTGGAGCACCACCAGGCATCCGGCCATGACGGCCCGCCCCTGGCCGAGCGGGCGTTCTGGCGGGACCGCACGGACCGGCAGGACAGCAACCCCCAGGGCCGCTGCTGTTGATCAGCCGCCGGCCGGAAGGCGCCGCCGGGAACTCCACGTTCCCGGCGGCGCCTTCCGCTGTTCCGGCGCCGGCGGCCACGGGAAGTCATGCACGCCCGCGCCCCGTTGCCGCGCGTGAGAGTATGAAGCCATGAGCGATCCGATCGACACTCACTCGGCCGATGAAACCGCGATGGAGGGCGTCACCTCGTCCGCTGCGGTCCAGGACGCAGCGCCGGCCGGGAGCGGGCAGGGCCGGCAGGACCCGCGCAGCCGGGCGAGCCATTTGCAGGACCTGGTGGATCAGCCTGCCAAGGTGATGCGGATCGGCACCATGATGAAACAGCTGCTGGACGAAGTGAAATCCGCACCGCTGGACGACGCCGCCCGGGTCCGCCTCGCGGAAATCCACGAACGCTCCATCAAGGAACTCGAAGACGGCCTGGCGCCGGAGCTGGTGCAGGAACTGGAACGGATCCATCTGCCGTTTCCCGCGGACGGAACCCCGTCCGACGCAGAGCTACGGATCGCCCAGGCCCAGCTGGTCGGCTGGCTCGAGGGCCTGTTCCATGGCATCCAGACGGCCATCGCGGCCCAGCACGCCGCCCGCGAGCACGCGGCGGCCCAGCTGCAGCTCCGCCAGCTGCCGCCGGGAACCATGATCGCTCCCGGAGTGATCATCGGGGAAAACGGCGAGCCACAGCGCGCCGCCGAGCCGCAGCCCGGGGCCGATCCCTCCCAGCCCGCCAAACCCGTAGACCCGGACCACGGTCCGGGCCAGTACCTCTAGGACACCGTTGGGATTCTTCAGCGCCGCACGGCAGGGCCGCAGGGACGACGCCGAACTCGGCAAGGGGCTGTGGCGCCGCGCCCACGACCGGTTTGTCCGAGGACTGGACCGCTACCACCAGGTCCTTGAGGGGGTCGAGGACGAGGCCCTCTACGCGGAGCTGGTGGAGATCGCCAACGAGCTCTCGGCTTTGGCCGTCCGGGTGCGGCAGATCTGCGTGGAAGCGCAGCGCCGGTCGCCAAGTGATGGCCTGGACATCCCCGGTGCCCTCGCCGGCGTCCACCGCTCACTGTCGACGGCGGGCAACTCGCTTGCCATGACGGCGGAAGCAGCCGCGATGCTTCGCCTCGCCGTCGGACCGGTGCCCGTGGGCGCGGCATCGGTCCGCCGTCGGGCGGAATCGGTGGTGGAACACATTGACGACGCCGAACGAAGGCTCGCGGAAGCGGGGGGAAACGGCTGACTCCCGGCGGCCGGCGGCGTTATTCCGCGTTAAGCGCCTAGCTTAGTAGTCCCGAATCACTGGTCTGACAGCCTGCAGGTTGGCAGGATGGTCCAATGACTTCTTCACCGGAACTGACATTCAATGACGGCAACACGATCCCGCAGCTGGGCTACGGGGTGTGGCAGGTTGAGGACGACGTCGCCGAAAAGGTGGTTGTCCAGGCGTTCGAGGCCGGTTTCCGGCACATCGACACCGCCAAGATCTACGGAAATGAAGACGGTGTGGGCCGCTCCATCAAGCGCTCGGGCCTCAAGCCGGAGGAAATGTTCATCACCACCAAGCTGTGGAACGCCGACCAGGGCTACGAGTCGACCCTCGCAGCGTTCGAAAAGTCCATGGAGCGCCTGGGCCTCGAAACCCTGGACCTGTACCTGATCCACTGGATGCAGCCCAAGCAGGACAAGTACGTGGACACCTGGAAGGCGCTCATTGAGCTCCAGAAGCAGGGACGGGTGAAGACCATCGGCGTCTCGAACTTCACCAAGGAAGGGCTGCAGCGCCTGATCGACGAGACCGGCGTTGTGCCGGCGATCAACCAGATCGAACTGCACCCGTTCTTCAACCAGGCCGAGCTGCGCGAATTCAACGCCTCCAAGGGCATCCTTACGCAGGCCTGGTCCCCGCTGGGCCAGGGCGGCGAGCTGCTGGAGAGCCCCGTCATCGCCCAGATCGCCGCCAAGCACAACGCCACGCCGGCTCAGGTGGTCATCGCCTGGCACCTCGCGATCGGCAACGTTGTGATCCCCAAGTCCGTGACCGAGTCGCGGATCCGCGAGAACTACGCCGCCCTGGACGTCACCCTCGACGAGACCGACGTGCAGGCCATCAACGGCCTGGACCGGACTGCCGAGGGCGCCGGACGCATTGGTCCGGACCCGGCGGTTTCCGACTTCGCCTAAGCACGTTCCTGCCCCGGCGCACACTTGCCGGGGCGACCGGAGGAGCGGTTCCCGACCTGTGGGTCGTGGACCGCTCTTTCGTTTGAGTGCGCCGGCCCGTGGCGGCCCGCCGGGTCCCGCTACCCGCCGGGTCCCGCACCGGGGCCGCAGGGTGCGATGTCCGCTGCGCCCCCTGCGGCGTCGGAGAGGGTCCGGATCCTGGCGATAAGTGCCCGCGTGGTGGCGTCCTTCTCCAGTTGGGCGTAGACCGGGGCCGCCGCGGCTTCGAAGGCCGCGACCTGCTTGTCCGTGGCCGTGACAACCGTGCCCCCGTGCTGGCAATAGGCGGCCGCCTCCTCCGCGGTGTGGATCATGGAGCCGGTTACGGCTGCCCGGGTTTTGGCTGTCGCCTCGAGCAGGATCCGCCGGTCGTCGGCGGCCAGCCGGGTATAGGTCTTGGAGTTGATCACCAGCGAGTTGACCTTCACGTACAACGGCAGGTTCCCGGCCGTGGTGCTGGGCCGCGGGAAAGCGGCAGCCCGCGTGAAGGAAGACTCGGCGGCCCGGACCGTGCCCTTGGCGAGGGCGTCAGTAAAGAGCTGCCCCGCCAGGGTTTCCGGAGTCGCGCCCAGCGCCTTCAAGGTTGCATAGCCGGTGCTGGAGCGCGGAGCACGGACAACTTTGCCGGCGAGCTGGGCTGGTGTGGCCACCGGAGCTCCGAAGGCAAAGAGCATCCTCGGGCCGTCGGGAAGCAGCGCGAGGCCGGTGAGTCCGACCGTTTTGAGCCCCGCCATCATGCTGCCTGCGATCTCAGGCTCAACCATCTTCGCCAATGCCTGGTCGGAGGCCTGCAGGAAGGGGGCAGACAGTGCCGCGAAGGACAGCACCCCCTCGGATTCCCACGTCCTGGTAGGAACGAGCGCCATGTCGAAGTCGCCGCCCTCGGTGGACTGGGCGACGGCCTGGTCCCAGGCGCCGGCTTCGTCGGCCGCTGCCTTCAGCACCAGCTCAATCCGGAGCCGCCCGCCGGAGACGTCCTTGACCTGGCGGGCGAATTCGTTGATCTGGGCTGCGGACCGCCCGTCGGGTCCGCCGGCGGTAGCGAGGGTCAGGACCGTCGCGTCGTCGGACGACTGCTGCCCTCCCTGGACGGTGTTGCTGGCAGGCGCGCACCCGGCCGCGGCGAAGAGGAGAGCGCCGGCCGCAGTCGCTGCAACCCAGCGGGCCCGTGCACTGCTGCGGTCTGGGGGCTTGCGGCGCCGCGGTGGCTGCATGGTGGCCTCTTTCGGGAAATGCCTTCATTCCGAAAGTACTCCTCCGGCCGCCGAGCCAAAAGGGCCGGTCCGCACCCTGCGGACACCGATGCCGGCCCCCACAAGAGGCCGCGCTGTCCGGCAGGGTGCCCCCTCCCGTAGCCGGGGGCCCGCAAGCCGGTCGCCGGCCTTAGGCGGCCGCCCGGCCCTCCATCGGACGGATGGCGTCAACGATCGCCCAGCCGTCCTCGCCGAGGAGGCGGCGGCTGGCGAACCGCTCGGCATCAGCGGCATCGTCGAAAGCTTCGGTACGGACCCGGCCGCAGTCCGTGTCCAGGTAGGTGACCTCCCAATACACGGCCGCTGACGTGGCGGCGGCACCTGGGGCTGCTGCAAATTCCTGATGCTGTTCCATGGCTTAAGTCTGCAACCGGGGTGTGACAGTCAAGGCTCACCCGCCCGGCGTGTTGCCGAGCCGCAGTACCCGTTCCCGCGCCAGATCCTCGCGACGGCGGTCCTTGTCCGCCGTGCGGGCCGCCAGTTGCGCGGCGGTGGTGGCTGTTTCAAGGCGTTTGCGTGCCAGCCGCAGCCCGTCTTCGGAGCGTGCCAGCTTTTCCTTGAGTTCCGCGGCTTCCTTGGCGAGGGCGGCTGCGGCGCCCGTCGCCTCGGCCAGTTCCGCGTCGGCCTGCTCCGCCTCAGCGGCGCTGGACAGCGCGGCTTCGGCGGCCAGCGCCAGGGCTGCCTCGGCCCGTTCCCGGACGGAGGGGGTGGGGGCGGGCCGTTCCGGGCGGACTGCGCGCAGCCGCGGCTGATCCGTGGCCGCTGGGTCAGGTGTCCGCGCGTCCGTCCGTCCGGCGGAAGCCGGCTGCGTGGGCACCGGCAGGTCCGGGAGGGCGACGGCGCCGTCGAGGTCAACGACGTCGACGCCGTCGGCCGACAGAGACCGGAGGAGCCGGCCGCTGCGGACCGCGGCAGCGGCACCTTCGTCGGCCGTGGCGGCCCGCAGGGTCTGCTCCACTTCGGCGGCGATGGCAGTGCTGATCGTCCGGCCCTGTTGCACCGTCACGGCCCGTGCTGCGTCGACGGCGGTTGCCAGGAGTTTGCGCCGCTCCCGGCCCAGGTTCCGCAATGCGGCCGCGTCAAGGGTGTCCTGCGCGCCGCGCATTTCCTGGCCCAGTTCGATCAGCGCCCGGACCGTGTCCGGGCGGTGCAGGGCGAGCATGTTCACGGCCCAGGCGCCGACGGAGGGCTTGGGCATGGCGCGTACTTGCGCCACGCGGGACTTCAGCCCGGGCGTCGCGGGCGCTGTTCCCAGCAGTTCTTTGGCCGCGTTATTGCGGGCCGCGACGAAGTCGTCAAATGGCAGCGCGTAGAGTCGCGCCGCGATCCCCGCGAGCTCACGGTTTGCCATGCAAGAATCATAGAAGCTCCGGCCTGCATGCCGGGGGCGCGCAGCGCACGTCCACCGTAGGAGATCCCACGTGATTGAAATTGCAGGCCTTCCGGCACACATCCTGCTGGTCCACGCCGTTGTGGTGTTGGGTCCGATGGCCGGCCTCGCTGCCATTGTGTACGCGGCCGCGCCGCGCTGGCGCCGGTACCTGGCCTGGCCCCTGGCTGTATTGTCCCTGCTGCTGGTTCCGGTGGCCCTTGTCACGGCGCAGGCGGGCGAGCAGCTGGAGAAGTCCCGGCCGGCCACGGCAGCGGTACTGGCCCACGCCCAGCAGGGCGACGCGCTGAAGATCATTTCGGTGGTGTTCTTTGTGGTGGTCGCGGCAATGATCGTGGTGACCTTCGAGCCAATCGGCCGGCGGTTCACCTTCCTCGGAAGCCTGCGCGCAAACCGGGTGGTGCGGATCATTCTGCTGGTCGCCGGCGCCGTGGCCGGCGCCGTCTACGTTTACCAGAGCATCGTCACCGGTCACTCCGGCGCCGCGTCCGTCTGGGGACGCTAACAACCGGGTCAACGGCACCGCCCGCCGCTGCGGCGGTGCCGGCCTCTCCCGTCCGGTGCAACCGCCGAACCGTCATGAGCAGCAGGCCCAACGCCGCCATCTGGAGGGCCGCGACGACGGCGATCAGGGCCGGCCACGCACCGTAGAGGGCTCCGTAAAGAGCGCCGCCGGCCAGCGCGCCCGCACCCTCGAAGGCGGCGAAGACCCCGTATGCGGACCCCTGCCTCGGCTCCGGCACAAGATCCGCCACTAGGGCCTTGACGGTTGAGTCCTGGACTCCTGTGGCGGCGCCCCACACCGCGACGCCGGCCAGCACCAGGGCGAGGACGTTGGAGAAGGCCAGCACGGGTATGGCGGCGATGAGTACCGGCAGGACCAGCAGCACCGACGGACCAAGCCGGTCGTAGACGCTGCCGCTCCCCAACGCCCCCAGCGCCGCCGCGCCCATGGCGGCGGCATAGAGCAACGGAACCACGGGGGTGGGAACAGCCACGTCAGCGCCGAGGTGGTAGGCGATGGCGCCGAAGGCCACCAGTCCGGCGCTCCAGAAGAAGGCGCACACCGCACAGAGCAGGAATACGCCGGAGAATAAGGCCGCGGGCCTGCCTGCCGGGAGCGGTGTTGTGCCGGCGCTGTCCGCCCCCGCAACCCTTCGGCGCAACCCCAGCAGCAGCACGACGGCGACGCCGGCGGGAACGGCCAGGACAGCGAAGGCTGCCGGAAGGACTCCGGTCGCGGCCAGCACCGCGGCGACGATGACGGGTCCGGCGACCGCTCCGGCGAGGTCCAGGGACTTGTGCACGGCGAAGCCCCGGCCGCGGCCCACCCCCTTGGCCGCGGCGGCCAGCAGCACCGTCTTGGCAGGGCTGCGCACGGCCTTGCCTACCCTGTCCCCGATGATCAGCACCGAGGCGAGGACCAGCCCCGCGGCACCCGCGGCCGGGGCAAGCGCCAGCAGCGGCACGCACACCGCCGTCGTGGCGTATCCGGCCAGCGTGAACGTCCAGTATTTGCGCGTCCGGTCCGCCCACGGCCCAAAGACCAGGCGCAGCCCCTGGGCCGCGGCCTCGGCTGCGCCGGTCACTACCCCCACCAGCAGCGCAGAGGCGCCAAGCTGGGCCAGAAGCGGCCCGGCGAGCGGGCGGGCGCCGTCGGAGACGAGGTCGGTCGCCAGGCTGACCAGCCCGAAGCCGACCACCGCGCTCCAGGGCCGGTTGCTGCCGGGAACCGGCGTCGGGGTCCGTCCCGACGGCGCTGCCGCCGGGCGTACCTCGCGCTCAGGCCGGTCCATTTCCCAAGATTCGCGGACCGGGCGCGGAATGACAAGCAGATCCGGCCCGGGAGCGGCCCCTGACCCTGCGCCCGGCGCGCTGCCAGGGAAATCAGTGCCGCCGCGGGCATGTGGGCGTCTAACCATGGTGTGAAGCCCCGGATTCCCTTACGCTGACACCGGAGTCGGGAACAACGGGGGAGAAGCTGCGGATGGATGGACCGGGGGAGCCGTCACAGAGTCCGCTGTGGCGGCCGGAGGAACACGCCAGCAAACCGGAGCGGCCCGGGGTTCCGCATTATCCTGGCTGGGGGACCGGTCAGGCCTACCCGTCACCGGCCGTGCGGAAACGGCCGCGCGGTGCGCTGATCGTCGGGACATTGTCGAGGGTCGCCGCCGTCGTGATCACGGGCGTACTTACGGCCGGCTTCAGCCTCTACCTGCACGGCGACCTGAAACCCTCGGCGATCCTGGGCGGCCCCGCCGCCAGCCCCGCCACCACCGCCGCCGCCGGTGAGTCCGGCGGCCTGATCTACCACACCGCGCCGGATCCCAACCGGAACCGGAGCCAGGCAGACGCAGGTATGCCCGATCCGTTCGCCACGTACCCGACGCCGGGCCGGGAGGAGCATGCCGTGCCCCTCGGCACGCCCGCACGGGTGACCGACTGGTCCACCGCCTACGCCTTTATGGACACCAGCAACGGCGGGCAGCCCGTGACCTACGACCCTTGCCGGCCGATCCACTACGTCACCCGCGCGGCCAACTCGCCCGCGGCCGGACCGAAGCTCATCGAAGAGGCCGTCGCGGCGGTCTCCCGGGCGACCGGGCTGATGTTCATCGACGACGGCGCCACCACAGAGGCGCCGTCGAAGGACCGGCAATCCTACCAGCCGGACCGGTACGGTGACCGGTGGGCGCCGGTGCTCATCGCGTGGGAAACCAGCGCGGAAGAACCCCGCTTCACCAACCCCGAGTACGGCGACACTGTCCTCGGCCTGGGCGGCAGCGATTCCGTCGGGTTGGGCAACCGGGACTACACGTACGTCAGCGGCCAGCTGACCCTGAACGGGCCCGGCCTGCAGACCATCATCGAACACGAAGGGCCGGCGCCCGCGCGGGGCACCATCGAACACGAACTCGCCCATGTGGTGGGACTGGACCATGTTCAGGACCCGACCCAGCTGATGAACCCGACCGATGCCGCCGGCCTGAGCACCTACCAGGCCGGCGACCTGACGGGACTGTCCATTCTTGGCCGCGGAGAGTGCCGGCCCGGGCTCTGACGGGCAGAGGCCTTGCCGTCACTTCAGGGCCGGGCCCCCGACCCCAGGTTCCATAAGTCCCGGCATCTTCCCAGCCGCGGTTTAGGCGGTGTTGGTCGACCCGTTGCTTTCCGTTAAGTCCGCATCCTGAGACTCGGGGGCGTGACTTCACCCTGCCAGGCCCACGAGGCCAATAATGCTCCCTTATCGCCCAGCCGCCGCGGATTCCTCGCTGCTGCACTGACCGGCGCAGCCATCACCTTGGCGCCCATGAGCTTCGCCGCCGCGGACACCGGCACCAGCAAAACCAAAACCCTCACCGGGCATCTGGACCCCGGAGCCGCCGACTTCGTGTACCTTCCGGTGCAGGTTCCCGCCGGTGTCAACAAGATCAGCGTCTCCTACACCTACAGCAAGCCCACGGTGCCCTCGGGGCTGCTGACCAACGCCTGCGACATCGGAGTATTCGATGAGAACGGCACCGCCATCGCCGGCAAGGGCTTCCGCGGCTGGTCCGGCGGCTTCCGCACCGAATTCTTCATCAGCGCCGCCGAAGCCACGCCCGGCTACCTGCCCGGCCCGATCGGCAAGGGGACTTGGAACATCGCCCTGGGCCCGTACCAGGTGGCCGAGCAGGGCATGGACTACACCGTCAACGTCACCCTCGACTACGGTCCCGACGGCGCCCCATTCCGTCCCCAGTACCCGCCGAAGCAGGTCGCGGGCCGCGGAGCTGCCTGGTACCGCGGGGACGCCCACCTGCACACCGTCTACTCCGACGGCAAGCGCACCCCGGCGGAAGTTGCGGCCGGTGCAAGGGCCGCGAAACTCGATTTCATGATCAGCACCGACCACAACACCCCCGCCTCGCACGGGGTGTGGGGGCCTCTCGCGGGCAACGGCCTGCTGATCCTCACGGGGGAGGAAGTCACCACCCGGAACGGGCACTACCTCGCCCTCGGTATCGAACCGGGGGATTGGATCGACTGGCGCTACCGGGCCCGCGACAAGGGATTCGAACAGGAAGCGCAGCACATCCATGCCTCGGGCGGCCTGGTAGTCCCGGCACACCCGTTCTGCCCGTACGTCGCCTGCCGCTGGAAGTTCGGGTACGACGACGCCGACGCCGTTGAGGTCTGGACCGGCCCCTGGACCGCGGATGACGAGTACGCGATCAACTCCTGGGACTCCATGCTCGCCCACTCTGCGCGTACCGGCGGACGCTGGCTGCCGGCCATGGGCAACAGTGACGCCCACAGTGCGCCGCAGGTCATCGGGTTGCCGCACAACGTGGTCAACGCCACGGCGCTCTCCCACGACGCGCTGCTGGATGGCATCCGCAACGGACGCAGCTGGATCGCCGAATCCGCCGACATCTCGCTGGATCTCAGCGTCACCTCGGGCAAACGGAAAGCCGGCGTGGGGGAGCGGCTGGACGTCGCCGCAGACGCGCCGGTGACGGTGCGCGTGGACATCACGGGTGTCCCGAACGGTGTGGTGCGGATTATCACTGATGAGGGGCAGACCCAGCAGGTCACGCTTCCGGCCTCCGGCCAGGGCTCCCACAGCTGGGTCACCACGGCGCAGCTCTCCTCCTATGTGCGGGTCGAGGTCCGCCACCCGATGGCCGACGGTACCCCCAGCAACGGCACAGCCATGGGAACGGCTCTGCTGCTCGGGCCGATGGCCGCTCTCACGAACCCGATCTTCCTCGGAGCCAAATAGCAGCCTCACCAACCACGGCCGGGACCGGCTCCGGGAAATGAACTGCTCCCCGATAGTTGAACTGAGAAATCAGCCCTTCTATCGGGGAGCAGTCTTTTGCCCTGAGCGACGAGCCCCAAAAGCAAAACCCCGCACATTCCTAGGAATGGCGGGGTTTTTTCGAGCTTCCTATCAGAATCGAACTGATGACCTTCTCATTACGAGTGAAACGTAGCGGAGAATCTGAGCAGTGACTCTGTTGCGAAAAGACTGTACTGACGCGCTTTTTGGGTCACTAGTCATCACTTCAGAATCGTGCTGATCACAGATAATTGTGTTCACGATGTGTTCACGTCGATGCGCCCGTAGGTGCAGTGCTCATGAGCCAAGGTCGTAGTCGTCCATTATTGCCCGAGTCTCTTGGACCGATTGCATAGATGGGTGCGGGATCGGTCGGCGGTGTGCTTGCGCGCATGTGTCCCGGACTCACAGGTCTCGATCTGCAGCGCGGTGGTTGCGTAGATTCCAGTGCATTCCGTGCGCACGCAAACGTGGAATGAATGGAATCAATGGGTGAAGCGTGGAATCAATGAGCGGTTTCGACGTCCACGGGTGAAGCATGAACGATGCGACCGCGATGTTTGCTCGACCCTAGGAATACGCCTTAGATTCCAAAAACCAACATAGGTTCCGCAACAACAACATAGATTCCATATTTTTGCATACGGGAATCATCGTGGAATCTACGTGGAATGTATGTGCCCGGCCGATCGGCTCGGCATGCGGTCGCGTGGGGCCAGCGGGTTCCTCGCCATCCCACATAGATTCCCGGCTGAGCGACACGCCGTCCAGTGCGCGACACACGGGGCGGTTAATTGTGGCTAAGTACTCCACAGGGTGTGGATTTCGTCCTCGAAAATGGCTGAAATCCGGACATTTCGAAGGCCCATGGCTGTGGATTAAACGTGCGTTAAATGACATACATGTAATACATCATCTTGGGGTCTACGCGGGACTCTTGCACTACATGTAGTCTCTGAGGGCAAGCAAGAGCCCCAGCTGCATCACGTAGCTGGAAAGCTAGGCAAGCGACTGGGGCCCTAGGTATCTTGGCAGATCACCTGAGCCTACATCGCGCGGACGGTCGGACTAAATGGTCCGGCGTGTCCAGCGTTGTTTCGCCTGCCGCGTTTGCAGATAAGGAATCCGACATGTCGGCAAATATCTACAAGCCCGGCCAGTCCGCGCCCGGTTCGGGTCAGTACGAGCAGGTTGGCCCCCGCGGGGGTTCGACCGGCCACGAAATCACTTCCGTCGTCGGGCGTCCCCTTCCTCCGACCAGCAAGCCCGGCCAGGGCTACGTGTTCGTTGACCCGAGCAAGAACAGCTCCGGTAAAGGGAAGTAGCTAGCAGGGTGGCCTCGATGTCGCGTCGGGGCCACCCTCAACTTCTCGTACCCCTGCGTAGGTAAAGGCTCTAAGACCTTCAAAAGGGCACCCTCAGGGCACTTTACGTACTATTTTTGATTTCCCCAGACCCGTACACAATGCGAGCACCCGAACGCTCCGGGTGGATTTAGCTGCCCAGGGGAGGGGGTGTCGACCCCATGTCGTCGCCGGGTCATGACACGCGGTCAGCAGCACGCGGCAGACGACGGTGGGCAGGGCGTGCATGAACACGCGTCGATGCAATCACGGGCGATCACAGATCACGTCAGAGCGATCATCGGGAGCGGTCGGACGGGTCATCGCGACGAAGTCGAGCGATTGAGCGGCGCGCAGTTGTCGTCGTCAGCACATCAATGCAATCGGTCATCAGTGAGCGCGTAAGCGAGTGGACAGGCGAAGTGACACATTCACGCACAGCGGCATCGTTGGATCGTCAGAGAGCGCATTGCGGACGCGTCAGAGACAGATCGGCGTGTGTTGATCGTAATCAACTTGGCGTATGATCTCCTTACCTCGGCTGGGGGAGGGTGGACTCGGCGTGAGGATCGACAGTGGAACCTACATTGTTTTGGGCGATAGTTGGTGCGTTGGCTGCTGTCATTATCATCCCCGTTACAATTTGGCTCTATTTTCGGAAGCCACCCCGCCGTGATGCCGAGGTTGGTGGACATAAGCGAACTCAAAAAGCGCCGGAGCGCATTCGAAACTTGATATGCCCAAATTGTGGGAAGCCCCTACTGGCCAAATTGCGTATCGGCGAGGCTGGGCTGATTGAGTGCCGGAAGTGCGGGCGGCCTATCACTCTGAACCTACTTCCAGACGGACGAATGGAAGTAGGCGACGAAAGCGGCCCCAGGTTGAGGTACAGAGCCCAAAATCGTTTTCTGTGGGCACTTTGGAACGTGACTGACATGGAGCGGGCCGCTGTTCAGGGTGGCAAGAGAATATGGGTGCCGGTACCGAAGAAGCCGTAGCACATAACCCACAACTCCATGCACGATTGCATAGTTGGATGCAGCCACCACTAACCCCCGGTGCGTGGCCGGGGGTGTGGGTTGCAGTTACGGGACGAGCGTCAGGCGGGCAACGCTTTCGTGGTCGAAGGCAAAGAAGCCTTCAAGGGTCGCATGCGGTGTAGAGATGAACGCGGAGCCATCGTCTTCGATCTCGAGGTCGGCATCGGGGCCGAATGATTCGCACACGAAGTCGGCGGCGGCGATCATCTGGTCGCGGGTCATGCTTTGGCAGCCTTTGCAGCTTCGGCGGCCTTTTCGCGGCGGCAGGCAGCCCGGGCCTTCTTGCCTTCAGCGCCTGACTTGGCGTGGGTGCAGTTGGTGTGCGCGGTCGGTGCCGGGGCCTTCTTGGTGATCTTCGCAGGTGCTTTTCGCGTGCCGTTCGCTTCGGCTTCAAGTTCGGCGATAGCGTCAGCGACTTCGTCGGCGGGTGCGTCAACGTCCTGGGCGATCGACTCAGCGGCGGCGGCTTCGTTGGCGAGTGCCTCGGACGGCACCTCCACCAGTTCGCCGGAGAGCTTCACGGGAGCGGTGGTCTTACGAGCGGCGGGCTTGCGTGCGGTCATGTTGATCAGTCCTTAGTTTGTCGTTTCGTCGTTCCTGGCGGATCGACGAGATGACACTAAGAGACTTCGCTCAGCAGTCCCAAGGACAACTAGGCTTCGCTTCCCGCCTTCTTGATCAGGTACCCGACCATCGACGAGCAAGTGACGAGGAAGTAGGTCGCCAGCGCTTCGTCTACATCGCCGTGTTCGATGCTCCCGTGACGAATTCCCCCCTCGGCGCTGGTGTATCCATAGAGCTTCAACCAGCCATCCACCAGAGCCCTTTGGGTTGGGACACCTTTGGCTTCCAACTTTTTGAGGGCGTCTCCTAGTGTCTTCTCCTGGGTCAGGTGACGGGCAACTGCCTCGACTGCGCTAATCGACTCCTTGACTACGTTGGGGTAGTGAGGATCTTTCCGATTGGAAAGAAGTGAAAGCGCATTGAGCAGATGCTTTCGCGCACCCCCATATGGCTGCAACACGTCCAACGCAGTCTCGATCGCTTCAATCTCGGCAGTTTCGGTCACTTGGATGATTTCACCGTTGACCACGCGGTAGCCCACGAGGAACTTTGTGAAGACGTTGTTCAGGTATTCGGGCACCGGGCTGCCCACCGCGTCGATGCAGGCTTCAAGGAGGTCGAACGCTTCGGCGACTGAGCCCTTGACTACCTTATTCTTGACCGTCGCCATGAAGCTTTTCCCGGAGGTGCCCTGTAGGTATTCGAGGGATTCGCTCCACTCAATCCAAAGGCCCACCGCGAACGCATCGCTCATTTCGACGCTTCCAAAATGGTCGTATGACTTCAACTTCATGATGTAGACAAGATTCCAGAGTTGGACACGCGTCTCGTCGTCCAGGTCGTGGATTTGGACGGTGGTCCTTGGCTCGATGTATCCGTTGCGAACGGAGAAGCGGGGCATCAGTCTCTCCCTCCGAACGGAGCGTAGCCGCTTGGGTCTGCAGCGATCTTCGCGTTTAGCTCGTACAACCTTTCCACTATCTCGGCGCGGTCCTCCAGTACGGACGGCGGCCAGCCGTACGACTTGCAGACTGCCTCGTCGAGGCGCTTATGCGCTGCACGAAGCTCGGTGAAAGCCCCCTCGTCCGTGGCGTTGTACACGGCGGTAAGCCCAGCCTGTTTCTTCCCCTGTGAGACGAGCTTGCTACACGCCTTGGCGCGTTCTTCGACAATGTCGCGGGCAGCTTGTTCGACCTTGTCGTGCTGCGGATCTTCTGGTGACGGAAACGGGAACGTCCACAGGGCAGTCTTCGGCGTGTAACGGAGGTCGGATTTCATAGTGGAGCACTGTTCCCAGGCCCAAGCTGTGTGAATTTTCGAAGAAAGGACTCCGAAACTCCAATCGTCTTGTCTGGCGATGACGGTCAACGCGTCTCCGGAACACCAGTCAGACTCGGCCCAAGTGAAAAGTGGGCGCTTGCCGACTCTCCCCACCGCGAAATACCTGTCGAGCTTTTCGATTGCGTGACGCATGCCGAGGCTTACCTCACCGAATCTCCACCATCGATCGCGGCGGGCAGGGCGATTGTTCTGGTCGCGGAATGGCTTGACTCGCTCCCGAACGATGTCTAGGGCAGCGGGATAGGCCATGGCGTCGTCGAGTTCCATGATCCCGAAATCGATGATCCACCTCGTCGGCTCCTGTGTCGGCTCAGTCGCGATGTCTTTGCTGATGAAGTAGCGTTTCACCACCTGCTCATAGGGCGCGTCAGATCGGGACAGGAGCGACCGCGCTTCGCCGTCTTCCAATACAAAACCGCCTCCAGAGGGCTTGTTTCCTTCAAACCCGATTCCTTGGTTAGCAGCCAACGGAACTGCGGCCCGGGCGCTCGCCCCTTCCTTCAGATAGTTGGTAATGCCTGCCACCGGAACTTTGTCGAGAAGAGCTCCGGCCGGCGGCCGGTCGGGGGACTTTACCCAGTTGACAATCGAAACATGCACGTTAGCTTCGCCCGGCCAAACCTGGGTTGTGACGGCATCAGTAATTACAGCGCCATTGGCCATGATGTAGTCGAGAGCCGCTACGCGGGATTTGTTTTGTCGGATTGAGTTAGTCGCAACCAACCCGGCCCTCTGGCCGTCCCTCATGTGGTCCTGCGCTTTGCGGAACCAGTAGGCACAGAGATCGACGATTCCCGCATGGAACTCTGATTCAAGGAATTCGAGGTAATCCGCACCGTTGGACTCACGGATACGTGAGTAGCCAATAAACGGCGGGTTGCCGATGATTGCATCAACCTCGGGCCAGTCCGCCTTGAGAGCGTCTGCCTCGATGATTGTGTCGAGGTTATGCAGCGGCAGCGGGTCGTCACCCTGGACGTTCATCTCTCTGGCCATCTGTGCGTGGCCCATCCAGATCGTGAGTCGGGCGATTTGAACGGCGAAGGGTTCAATCTCGATGCCGTACAGGTTCTCAATCGGGTAGAACTCAAGGTGCATCGAGACGGGTTTGCCCTTGGCATGTTTGAGGTCGTCGATCCGATCTTTGAGGTAGTGCTCAAGCCGGCGGATTTCTCGGTACGCCACATAGAGGAAGTTGCCCGAACCACACGCGGGGTCGAGAACCTTGAACTGGCACAACTCCTTGAGGAGTGCTTCGAGCTTCTTGTAGTCCTCGGTGCCGTCGATCCGCTCACGCCAAGGCTTCAATATCGTCGGCTCCACGATCTGCATGATGTCTTGCTCATGGGTGTAATGCGCTCCGAACTGACGGCGACGCTCACCCAGACACCCCTCAAAAAGCGATCCGAAGATCGTGGGGTTGACGTAGCGCCAGTCGTATTTCGACGCCTGCACCAGCAGGTCGAGGTCGAAGCTGTTCAGCGGTATGTAGGGGACCGATTCAAGCAGACCACCGTTGACATAGGGGAGTCCGTCAAGCACCCCTTCACTGCGATCGATTGCATTACGGGAGTTCATTGCAGCGAGGAATGACTGGACCTCGCGCCCGGGAATCCGCTGCTTGGCTCCGCGTGCATCCAGTGAGAGATCCCGCAACAGGTTGGCGAATCGGTTAGAGGGGATGAGGCCCAGGTCCTCCGCAAACAGCGTCCATGTGGTCTGGATGATGAAGCGGCGAAGGTCATCGTCCTTCAGTCCATATTCTTCGCGGTCGTGGAAGCGCTCGTACAAGCGGTTGAACAGGCCAATCATGTCGGCGCTGGCACCGACGGTGATCTTCTGGCCGGGTCCGCCGTATGTCGGAACTTTGCCGCGGCCCATCAGGAAGGCTAGCGAGTCAACGAAGTCCGGCAGCTGCTCCAAGCTGAACACGTCCCTGGGCGCGTTGGGAAACCTGCCCGGCTCCCATACCTCGAAACGGTCAAATGAACAGAGGACAGTGAACGGGGGAGCCGGAACGTCGTCGGTGGCGCAATACTTCCAGTACCGGAGCATCTGCGGCCTGTGTTCGGCCAGTCGCACCGATTCTTTCGGACCCTTCATTTCAACGAGGACAACGCCGGGCCAGTAGAAGTCAATGAAGCCGTGTCGCTGGCCCTCGTCCAAAGGAAGATGCGACTCGTGACTGGCGTCGAGAGTCCTGGGGTCTTCAACGCCCGTGTAAGCCTGCACAAGCTGGTTGACGAATGTCTGCGCTCCAGCACGCTCCGTCCCTGAGTAACCGGACCAACTGGTCACGAAAGCTTTAAGAGACTCGACAATTTCGGTGCGCGTGCGGTGCATCAGTTCCCCATCTATGTTGCAAGTACAACTGATTCAACCACGGGGGACTGACAGTCCTGGGCAGGCGGTACTACTTGGCCAAGTTGAACGTCAGCGTCTTGTCCCAGGCGGACTCGTCGACCTTGGCGGTCGTCGGCGTCACGTTCTTGGGCACATCGAAGAAGATGTTTCCGGAGGCGACCAGTCCGGGGTTTATATCGTCAAGGAAGCCGGAGGTGTCGTCCCCTTCGCTGGCCTTGATGTTGACCCAACTGTCGGTGCTGTACTCGGTGTCATCTTTGACGAGAGTGAAGTCGTCGAAGTCCAAGCGCTCGGTCTTTTTGGAGATGTTCTGTGCCTTCACGGACACTCGGCAAAAGTGGCCCTTGGCATTTTCGCGCAGTATCTCGCCTTTGCCGATCGTGGGGATGCCGCACTTGTAACCCGTGATTGTGTACTCAAACCGTTCGGATTTTGCTGGTTTGCCGATTGGGACAGTGGCGTCAGCGGTTGAATCTGCGACAGCCTGGGGTGTGGAGCTGTCCGATGATGGAGTGCTCCGGCTGGTGCTGCCGAGGTATGCGACGGCGCAAAGGACGATGACGGCGATGAATATGCCCTTCATACTGACCCTGCGCTTCGGCTGTGCTTCAAAATCCATCGTTGTCCCCCGCGTGTTGTCCTTATGCGTTCCGCGATCCTATCCGCGCGGTTCAGCGCTTGCAGACAGCACGCCGACTTCGCTCAGTCTTTTCATGAGCCTGTGCCGTCGCTCGGATCGGCGGGCGAGAATGAGTCTTTGCATGGCGCGGTCACCCTTCGCGGTCGCCAACTGCTCGACCGTGAAACCGGGGTCTTGGTCGAGGTAGTCGAGTTCCGGCGGGAAATCCCAGGGACGGTCGTCGCTGGGCGGAGTCTTGCGGGGTTTGGGTGGTTGGGCCGCCCGTCGTGCGTGGGATCGAGCTCTTTTGGCGGCGTTGTGACATTCGCGCCGGGCGCATGTCACGGAGCGATTCTCGGGCATGGCTTCCCCGCAGAACTGGCACCTGCCGTCGTTACGCCCATCCAATGCGATCGTTCCCATGTAGCGACATTAGGAAAGAATCGAGGGTGCAACCGTTCGAGAGACGTGGTCGCTTAGGCGCGTCTGTGAGCGTCCAATAATCGGTCGATGATCAATCACACGCGGGCGCACGTGCTGGCGTCTGCTGGACGCTCCATAGGATCTGTGTGCGCGTTTGCGGGCGTGATGATCGATTGCAGTGGGTGGCTATCCACCACGAAACCCCGTACCGGGTGAGAGGTACGGGATATCGCGGGTTATAGACGGTTACAGTCCCATGGCGAAGGCGGCTGAATCGCCCCATGAGACGCGCTTCACCCGGCGCACCTCGGGTTTGTCATCATCATCCTTAGGGGCGTTGGTGTAGGCAACCAGCGGCGCTACGCCGACGACTTCGAAGTACCTGTCCCTTGCTGCTTCTTGGGTGCGGAACTTCTTGTAGTCGGTCTCCGCGACGGCAGTGTGGGCAGCCTCGAAGGCTTCGAGGACTTGAGCCGGGGTCGGGACCCACGGTTCAGCTTTGGTTGCCAGCCAGACGAGGTAATCCCAGCGGTCAATCGGGTTGCCGTTCGTGTCCTTCTGCGGAGTGGCGGACGTGCTGTGCTTGAACGGTGCAGTTCCGCCCTTGCCGAGCCAGTCGTTGAAGTTCCGCACGCCTTCGAGCCGGTCGTTTGCAGGACGGTCCGAGGCTGCGTCCTGACGCTTGCTGAGCCAATAGTCCGCCAGCTCCAGTGAGTTGCGGATGTGGCCAACGGCAGCGATCTTGAATGCATCGCCGTCGCCGAGCCCCGGGGTTGTGAGGCTGCGCTGAGCGTCGCGGATTTCCGAGTAGCGGGAGACGAGGTCGCCCCGCTCCCGCCACGCGGCGTGTACCTCAGGACCGGCGTCGAGGACCTGTTCTGCGCTGCGGATGTTTCCGAGCGTTTTGCTTACGGATCGTACCTGTTCCATGAGCGAAGTAAGTTCCGTTCCGAGGTAGGCCAGGGCTTCACCCGAGTGGTCGCAAATGATCTCCATCCTGCGACGCTGTATGTCCTTAGCGGCGTTCTTGAGCAGTTCGCCGCGAGCGGCCACGTTCAAGCGTTCGTTGCGGATCTGCTCGTTGTGGCGGGGGGGGGTCGCTCGGAAACTCGTCACCGGACAGCGCTACGTCTGCGAAGTCCGCCGAATTGATGGGCGCATCGAACTCGGATGCCCGGTTCCGGGCGATCTCGTCCTTGATGCGCTGGTCGGCTGCGGCGTGTTCGGCGTAGCCGGGGAGACGGTCAAAGGCGTTGGATGTGATGGACATGGTTACTGCTCCTTCTTAGTGGGGTTCATGGATTCGTACAGTTCGCGGCCCTTTTGGACGAGTCCTTTGGGTTTGGTGTCTTTGCGAGTGGCCTCGCGGCGTTCTGCGCTGGCTTTGGTCTTCTTCTCGAATGTTCCGTCGCGGTAGGCGGCCATTGATTCTTTGACGTTCACTTGGTGCTCCTTTTGTTTCGGTCTTCCTGGAGGGTGATGATCGGTGCGCGTTCAAAGCAGTAGTAGAAAAATGCCCGCACCTTTTCGGGCGCGTCCCGCAACTGGCTACGGTGCATAAAGGCCGAGCGGAGATCGCCGTCGAGTTCGCTGACGACGACGAGGTCGAGAATGCCGGGGGTCAGTGCAACCCGGCCCACGACGGCGAACTCTTGGCGGATGAGGGAATCCCAGTCACGGTGTTCAGGGAGCCGGTGGTACATGTTCTTGTCCATGACGCGGTTGTCAATCAGGACGCAGAGACGACCTGAACAGTCCAGCGAATAGTCGACGGGCGCCATCTTGAACTCGGGGCCGTAGGCAAAGTCCAGCGACGACGTGTAGCCGTTCATCGCGCACCGTCCGTAAGGATCAGCTGGGGGAGGCCTTCGGTGGCAGCGGAGGTACGCACGGGGCTCCCATCGAGCAGCCCCAACACTTCTGCGGAGTCGTTGACGCTGACCCAGGCGAGCGGCTCATCGATATGGGGCGCTAGCGGGAGCTGGGCGTACACGACAGACGACAGCGGTAAGTTGCCCAGGGTTCCTGTCACCATGCCTTTGACGAGGGGCGACAGAGTCACAGGCGGGACTTCTGGACCCTTTACGACCGTGAGGCGTGAGCGACGCCTGGGCGGCGTGTACGGGGTTGGCTGGGTATTCATTTGGGTTCCTTCGGATTGATTGCATAGATGGATTACGCGGAGCGTCGCGGGGGTGGTGGGTCCGAGAACTGGCTGAAGTCCACGGTGACGATGAGGCTTCCAGCCGGTTCGTTGGCGATGGACCACAGCCAAGCGCCACCACTACCGAAGCCCTGTCGGCGAGCATTGATGGCAGGGTTCTTCATCCTGAGCCTGTGCTTACTAAGTTTTTTCGCATCAAGTCCCTCAGCTTCGGCTGCCACCATGACCTCCTGAGCGGGACGTTCACCGTTTCCGGTCAGGTAGTCGACCAAAAACGCCTGGTACTCATTGAGGTTGCTCGCCTGCCCCGTTGGCTCATCAAGGACGTCCTGCGCGGTCCGGTCCGATTCGCCCAGGAAATCGACGCGGGCAACGTCGGCGGATTCACCGTCGTCAAGGTCGACGATTTGTGAGACGAGGTTGAACTTGTACGACCCTTTCGACGTTCCGTAGTTGTTCTTGTCCTGAGTCATAATGCGTTCGTCTGTTGTGGGGTCTGTGACGAAAGCGAGGTACGAGCGGGTGAGGTCACGCCAAGCGTGGGAGCCAGATAGCTTGGCAGAAACGTCACCGGCACCCTTACCAAAGTGATTGATCAGAATGAGCGCCAGTTCAAACTCCTGGGCGAGAGCGATCAGCGGTTCGTAGGCGCGTCGTACGTCCTGAACTTGTTGGTGTCGCCAGCCATTAGCGACGGCGCAGGGTCAATGATGATGAGCTTCACGTCGCACTCATCGAGAACGTCGCGGAGCAATGTCACGTCAAGCGGAAACGACATGGTCCGCTCTCCTGTGTGTTCGTCAATCACCGTTTCGACAGTCAGCTTGAGGACCTTGTCGAGGTCAGCCCCGGCGGCGATCAGGCGGGGCACCATCACTGATGCCCAGTCGTCCTCAGGGCCGATGATGATTGCTTCTCCGGGATGTCCGAACAGGTCGCCGGTCAGCGTCCCGTTTGTCAGCTGGGCGACAAGACTCAGCGCAAACGTGGTTTTTCCTTCGCCACCCTTTCCGGCAAAGACAGTGGTGGTTGCTTGTGGCACGATGCCCTGGCCCTCGTGTTCCCAAAGCCACTTTTGCTTACGGGGTTTGATCTGGCTTGCTCGGGTGACGACGATGTATTCGCCGTCTTCACGGTCAGCCACGTCGGCCACCGAATACGGAACCGATGGTTCGCTCGATCTCGTAGTCGCCCAGACCGATCATTCGGGCCTCGTGGCGGATGGCCCGAAGTGCGCTCGTCTGCATGCGTGCGGTCATCTCAGCGGCGCGGCACAAGCACCAGTGAAGTACGTCGTTGCGGGTTCCCTGCTGAGCGTTTGCAAGGGTCATGATGAGACCGCCGATTGAGTGTGCCTGGGTCCCGGTGACACCATCTGTGCGGGCTCTTCGTGACCCTGCCGCAGCTAGTTTGATGAGCCATTCGTTCGGTTCCAGTGGCTCAACATCTCGAAGCGGGGTGTAACCGGGCGTGGGCCAGCAAACGACGTATCCGCCTGCCGAACGGATGTCGAGTCCCGGGCCGAGTTTGCCTACGCTATTGGGAACCCTGACCCCAGTCGGGGGGAGGAACACAACATGGCCACCGTGAGGGGTTTCCAGTTTGTAGGTCGGCGAAAGACCGCCGTGTTCGCGGATCAAGGCGCTGATACTGCGCATGCCCGCTGGACCGTCGATGTCCAGAACCAGATGGTTTTCACACGACATCGCAACGCCGTAGCCCGGACGTATGGCAACCTCCCCTGCGGGGGTTCGCGGCGAGGACTGCCATCCGGCTGCAACAGGGGCTTTGCTGGGCATCCGAACCGGAAACGTTGGAACTCGTCGGGATGGTAGCTCTAGCTTCGGGCGACCTGACGCACTCGTCTTATGTTTGTTGAGTGACGCTTTCAACGGTCACACAATCCTTTCCAGGGGTTCGCTGATTGGCCGGGCATCCTGTCGTTTCAGGTGGGGTGCCCGGCACTTTCGTTGGTTCTTCATCGTGCGGCTGGGTCGATCACGCTTGAGTCGAGCCACGCATCAAGATCTGACTTCCTGTAAAGGACGGACTTGGCCGTGGGGCGCAGGTACTTCGGCCCCGCTCCCAGGTACGCCAGCTGAGCAAGCGAGGCGGGCGTTCGACGCACGTACGCAGCGGCCTCCTTGCGATTCATGAGCGCATCAACGCTCCTGCGATTCTTTTCCACTTCTTTCCTCCGTTTTGTTCGATTGACTTCGCGACTATCGATCGTTACATTCGATACATCACACTAAATCATCCAAAACGGGCTGATGCAAACGGGAGAGTAAGGCAAAACTGATGAGATCCGAACCGTTACGTTCGATAGGCTGGTGGGCATGAGCAAAGCAATCAATGACGGCCCGGCCTCTAAGACGATCCGGAAGAACGTCCGCAGGTTGCGGGGGAGTCGCACTTACGCGGCGACCGTGCGCGAGATGAAGGAAGTTGCGGGTCACGCGATCCACGAAACGGTCCTGAAGCGCATCGAATCGGGGGAGCGTCGGATCGATGTTGACGACTTGGTCGGTCTCGCTTTGGCCTTCCAGGTCACGCCGGCCGAGCTTCTACTCGATCACGGAGACGACCCCGACGAACTCGTGGGAGTGTCGGGAGTCGAAGAAATCCCCAGCATGATCAAAGCCGCCGAGCGGCGGGACGTTTATGACTGGCTCCGCGGGCGAAGGCCAATCTGGATTCGAGAGAAGAGTGACCTTGACGAGTTCCGGGAGAGAGTTACCCCTGCTTGGGAAGATGTCGAGACCGTCAAGGCAGTCGAAGACGCACGAAAGGCTTTGCTGGCGGGTGGTTCTGTCACGGTCGTGGACGCTGATGGTGAACTGCTTTCGGCGGGGACGCCTACGTCACTGCATTCCGTCTACGATTCTGTGGAGTTCAAGCAGGCCGTGAGGCGGGCGATACTCGGTGGCTGACCACAACGACTCACACAGACCACGGCGAGACATCCGACAGACCATTGCAGTGTTGGGTCGGAATGATTACCCACGCGTGCCCACTGACGTGACGACAGAAAGGTGCAGACATGGCCTCCGTCGTGTCCTATGAAACCAAAACCCTAGGCAAGCTGTGGATGGTTCGATACAGAACTCCCGACGGCAAGCAGACGATGGAGCGCGGGTTCAAGACCAAACGCGACGCAACCCAGTGGATGAACAGCATGGAGGACTCGAAGGCCAAGGGGTCATACGTGGGAACCGCCGCTGGTCGGATCACGCTCGAGGAACTTTCCGTCCGTTGGTTCGACTCGCGGATCGACCTGAAGCCCACGACGCTGTCGAATTACAGGCATTCTCTGGACAAGCACGTGCTGCCGAAGTGGGGACACCGTCAGATAGCTACGATCACCAAACCCGAGGTTGAATCATGGGTGAGATCCCTGTCGCAGAATCTCAAAGCAGCATCCGTGCGAATGCCGCTGAACACCTTGGGCATCATCCTGAAATATGGAGTTGCCGAAAACAGGCTCGCACGAAATGTCTGTGAAGGCGTCAAGCTCCCGCAGATCGTGAGCAGACGACACGGGTACCTGAACCATGAACAGGTGGACGCACTCGCCGCCCACTGTAAGGACTACGGAGACGTAGTCCTTTTTCTTGCCTACACGGGCCTCAGATGGGGAGAGATGGCGGCGCTGAAGGTCAAGAGCCTGAACATGCTCAAACGAAGGATCGATGTTTCCGAAGCGGTCGCCGACGTGCGGGGCCACATTGTCTGGGGAACGCCGAAAAACAAGGAAGCGAGGAGCGTTCCGTTTCCTGCGTTCTTGGCCGAATCACTTGCTCGGAGATGCGAAGGCAAGGGAAGAGATGACCTGGTGTTCACTGCCCCCGATGGGGGAGTGATGCGCGGGAACAACTTCCGGAAGCGGAAGTTCAATGCCGCGGTCGAGGCTTTACAGTCGGAAGATCCTGCCGCGCCAGTCATCACCCCGCACGATCTCAGGCACACCGCCGCGTCCCTCGCCATATCCGCCGGGGCAAACGTAAAGGCCGTTCAACGGATGCTCGGTCATCGAGACGCGGCGATGACTCTGAACACGTACGCGGACCTGTTCGAAGATGATCTGGACAAAGTCGCCGACGCACTCGACGTCGCTCGGCGAAAATTTATGTGATCACGATGTGCTCACGCGCTCGCAGGTGGGTAAAACAAAAACCCCGTGTCATCGTTTTTTACGCGATAACACGGGGTTCTTCTCGAGCTTCCTATCAGAATCGAACTGATGACCTTCTCATTACGAGTGAGACGCTCTACCGACTGAGCTAAGGAAGCAACCGCGTGAACGCCCGGCGAACCGGGCGGATCATGCAAGAGACAACTGTAATGGAGTCTTTGCGCCCGGGTCAAAATGAGCCGGGCGGTGGCCTCCGGCGCGTCAGCAGACCGTGTTATCAGCCGGCGTTTTGCCGTCCACGAGGTACCCGTCCACGGCCTTTTCGATGCAGCTGTTGGAGCGGCCGTAGGCGGTGTGCCCCTCGCCCTTCCACGTCAGCAGCGAGGCGGTGCCCAGCTGCTTGCGCAGGGAGCTGGCCCACTCCACCGGTGTGGCGGGGTCGCCGGTGGTGCCGACCACCACGATGTCGGTGGAGCCGGTGTACTTGACCGGCGCGGGGGTGCGGACGTTCTTGTAGGGCCAGTCCTTGCAGCTCGTGCCGCCGTAGGCGAAGTAGTAGCCCAGGGTCGGGGAGAGCTGCCGGAGCTGCTTCTCGTCCGCCCGCATCGCTGCCGTGTCGGAGGTCATCGGGTAGTCCAGGCAGTTGATGGCGTTGAACGCGAACGTCGAGTTGGCCGAGTACGTGCCGTTGGGCTCACGGTCGGCACCGAAGTCGGCCAGGCGCAGCATCGGGGAGACGTCCCCCTTCATCGCGCTATCCAGGGCCTGGGTGAGAATGGGCCAGTTGTCGTCGTTGTAGAACGGCAGGATGAAGCCGCTGACGAACATGGAGGCGTTGACCACACGCCCGTCCTTGGCGGTCTGCGGGTTCGCTTCGATCGCGGCGATGAGTTCCTGGATCTGCCGGATGGCCTCGTCCGGGGTACCGCTGAGCGGGCAGCCGCTCTCCTGCAGGCACCGGGTCACGTAGGCATGGATGGCCTTTTCGAAGGCTTTTGCCTGGCCCGCCGTGAGCTCTTCGTTGCTCAGCGACGGGTCCAGTGCGCCGTCGAGCACCATGCGGCCCACGTTGTCCGGGAAGAGCGAGGCATAGGTGGAACCCAGGAACGTCCCGTAGGAGTAGCCGAGGTAGTTCAGCTTGGCGTCGTTGAGCACACCCCGCAGGATGTCGAGGTCCTTTGCGGCGCTGACGGTGTCGATGTGGCCCAGGACGGGGCCGGTCTTCTCGGCACATTTGGCGGCGATCGCCTTGTTGTCGGCGAGGGCCTCGGCCAGCCCGGCGTCGGTGTCCAGCTTGTAGATCTTGGCGCGGTTCGCGTCGCGTTCCTTGTCCGTGAGGCACGTGACCGGAGCGGAGCGCTTCACGCCGCGCGGATCGAAGCCGACGACGTCGTAGTTGGAGCGTACCTTCTCGGAAATGTTCGTGGACCCGGCATCCTTGACGAAGTCGTAGCCGGAGCCGCCGGGGCCGCCGGGGTTGACCAGCAGGCTGCCCTTCTTGTTGCCGCCCTTCGAGACCAGCTTGATCGCGGCGAGCTCAATCGAGTCGCCGTCGGGCTTGCTGTAATCCACGGGAACCTTGACCTTGGCGCACTGGAAGTCACCTTCGCAGGCGGACCACTTGAGCTGCTGCGAGTAGAAACTGCGCAGCTCGGCCGGGGCGGAAGCGGCAATCGACGGATCGGGCGTAGACGAAGCGCTGTTCGAGCCGCCCCCGAACAGGGTGCATGAGGAGAGCACCAGGGCCAGCACCAAGCCCAGCGCCAGGGCGCTGGCCTTCCGCACGCCGAACCCCCGGCTTCGGTTACCTGCCGGCGATGGTGGAACTGACGTCATGCGGTTCTCCTTGGAACGTGGAACTGTGCGGATCGAGGCTGATCGGGTCA
Source organism: Arthrobacter sp. 05L44 (assembly GCF_056397605.1). Lineage (NCBI taxonomy): Bacteria > Bacillati > Actinomycetota > Actinomycetes > Micrococcales > Micrococcaceae > Arthrobacter > Arthrobacter sp. 05L44. The sequence goes on from NZ_JBFTNS010000009.1 coordinate 124,193, forward strand.
AATCAGGCTGGCGGCCATGGACTCGATGGCCAGCAGCGGAGCCACGTTGGTGGTGGTGATCCGCTGGCGGGCCTTGTTGATGGCATCCATTCGGGCAAGGGTAACTTCCGCCGTCGAGCGTCCGGCGAACTCCTGCAGCTCCTCGCGGAGTTCAAGGTTGACCAGTTCCACGGCATTGCCCATCTGGATGATCAGCACATCCCGATAAAAGGACAACAGGTCGGTCAGGGTACGGTCAAGCGAATCTGTGATGGACCGTTTGGCGCGGCGCTTCTGGTCATCCTCAAGCTGCTTCACCTGGCCACGCATCGCCGGCGGAAGCGGCCCGCTTTCGGGTGCCCCCAAGGTGGCGAGCAGCGCCGTCTTTTCGGCGGCGTCGCGCTCATCATTGGAGCTGTTGGCTTCCTCGGTGGCGATCTTGACCAGTTTGTCCGCCATCATCACGGCCGCTGTGATGCCGCGCAGGTGCAGGGGGAACCGCACGGTCTCCAGCCGCCGGTCCCGTGCCTCGGGGTCACGGGCCAGCCGGCGGGCGATCCCCACGTGGCTTTGCGCGGCGCGGGCCGCGCGTTCGGCAACTTCGGGTTCGACGCCGTCGCGCTTGACCAGCAGGGCCGCGACGTCCGCCGCGGGTGGCAGGCGCAGCGCCACGGGGCGGCAGCGCGAGCGGATGGTGACGAGCACGTCGGCCGGGGAGGGGGCACACAGCATCCAGATGGTGCGCGGCGTGGGCTCCTCGATGGCTTTCAGCAGCACGTTGGTGGTCCGCTCGGCCATCCGGTCCGCGTCCTCCACGACGATGATCCGCCAGCGGGCCGAGGAGGGCCGGTTGCCGGCGCTGGAGACGAGCTCGCGGGCCTCGTCGATGGTGATGGTGACCTTCTCGGTCCGCACGAAAGTCACATCGGAGTGCGTCTCGCCGAGGATGGTCTGGCAGGCAGGGCATTCCCCGCAGCCGCGCCTCGCCACGTCCTCTTGGTCGCAGTTCAGTGCCGCGGCAAAGGCCTTAGCGGCGTTGGACCGGCCGGATCCCGGGGGGCCGGTGAACAGCCAGGCGTGCGTGAGCCCGTCGCCCTCGGCGGCCTGGCGCAGCTGGGTGACGACGGCGGGCTGGCCCTGGAGGTCGTCCCAGACGCTCATGCCGAGCTGCCCTGGCGCAGCGTGAGCAGCGCCTCGACCCGTGCGAGGATCTGCCCGGCCAGCTCCGCCACGGGTTGTTGCGCGGCCAGGACCAGATATTGTTCCGGCCGGGCCGCTGCCAAAGCCAGGAACGTGTCCCGGATCCGGGCGTGGAACTCGTCCGCCTCGGATTCCAGCCGGTCCTCCGCGGCGTCCCCTGCCGTCCGGCGCCGCCGGCCGTCGGCGGGATCGACGTCGAGCAGCACGGTGAGGTCCGGCTGCAGGCCGGAGGTGGCCCACGCGTTGATATCCCGGACAGCCTCCGTGCCCAGGTTCCGGCCGGCGCCCTGGTAGGCGACCGACGAGTCGATGTACCGGTCAGTGAGGACGACGTCGCCGCGCTCCAGCGCGGGCCGGATCACCTGGCTGGCGTGGGCCGCGCGTGAGGCGGCGAAGATCAGGGCCTCGGTGTGGGCATCGATGTGGCCATGGCCGTGGTCAAGCACCAGGGACCGGAGTTTCTCGCCGATCGGGGTGCCCCCGGGTTCCCGGGTCCGCAGCACCGTCAGTCCGCGTGACTCCAGCGCCGCGGCGAGCTCGGCTGCCTGCGTGGACTTGCCGGCGCCGTCGCCGCCCTCGAAGGCAATGAACAGGCCAGGGAACGGGCCGGGAGTCTGGGTAGTCACCGCTCTAGCCTACCGATAATCACCGACACTTTAGGGTGGCCGGCGCGTAATGCCTTACGGGGCCGGGGCGGCCGCGTCGTACCCTGTGACCATGAGTCTCTCCCATGAACAGGCAGCCTCGCTTTCCGCCGAAACCGTGGTGGTGGCCGCGGGCCGACCGGCGCGTGAACGCGACGCCCCGGTCAACCCGCCGCTCGTGCTGTCCTCGACGTATTTCGGCACCGGACCGCTGGGTCCCGGAGACCGCGGCTACGGCCGGTATTCCAACCCCACCTGGGACCCGTTCGAGCAGGCGCTGGCGCAGCTGGAAGGCGCGGAGCTTCCGGGCCTGCTGTACGCCTCGGGTCTCGCCGCCGTGAGTTCCGCGCTGTCCCTGGTCCCGGCGCAGGGTGTACTGGTCATGCCGTCGCACAGCTACGCGGGGTCCCTCGTGATGGCCACCGAGCTGGCCCAGAAGGGCGCGCTGGAATTGCGGACCGTGGACATCGCGGACACCGACGCCGTGCTGGCGCAGCTGGCGCCCGCCGACGGCAAGCCGGCCAGCATGCTCTGGCTCGAAAGCCCCACCAACCCGATGCTCGGCGTCGCGGACATCCGTGCGCTCACCGCCGCCGCCCACGCGGCCGGCGCCCTCGTCGTCACCGACAACACGTTCTCCACGCCCCTGGTGCAGCAGCCGCTCAGCCTCGGCTCCGACGTCGTCCTGCACTCGGTCACGAAATACCTGTCCGGCCACTCCGACGTCGTGCTGGGCGCCCTGGTGACGTCCGACGCCGAGCTGCACGCGCAGCTGCTGCACCACCGCACCATCCACGGCGGCATCGCCGGGCCCTTCGAAGCGTGGCTCGCCCTGCGCGGGCTGCGCACGCTGGCACTGCGGATTGAGCGCTCGCAGGCCTCGGCCGCGGTCATCGCCGAACGGCTCAGCGGCGACCCCCGCGTCAGCAGCGTCCGGTACCCGGGGCTCCCCGCGGACCCCGGACACGAGCGGGCCAAGTCCCAGATGAAGGGCTTCGGCTCGGTACTGTGCATCGAGATGGCGCCGGCGGCCGGCCTCAGCGGGGCCGACGCCGCCGACCGGATGATCCGCGCCCTGCAGCTGTGGCTGCCGGCCACGTCCCTGGGCGGAGTGGAATCCCTGATTGAACGCCGCCGCCGGCACACCGCGGAACCGGAAAGCGTGCCGGCGAACCTGGTCCGGCTGAGCGTCGGCATTGAGAACGTCGAGGACCTGTGGGCCGATTTGCAGCAGGCTTTGGCCACACTGGACGGCTAGGCTGGGGGCATGGACGGAAGAGTGCTGATTGACATTGCCGAAAGAGGAATCTATTTCCTCCTCGCCCTCGTGGCCCTTGGCCTCGAGGTGTGGGCGTTCTTCGACTGCCTCCGGCACAAAGCCAACGCGTTCGAAGCGGTGTCCAAACGGACCAAAACGTTCTGGCTGGCACTGACCGGCGGTGCACTGGCCATCGGGCTGCTGTCCATTGTGGGCGGTGGCGGAGGGTTCTTCGGCCCGCTGGGGCTCTTCGGCCTCGCCGCAGTGACGGCCGCTGCCGTGTACCTCGCAGATGTCCGTCCCGCCGTGAAGGACGCCGGCCGCGGCGGCAGCAGGAACATGGGCCCTTACGGCCCCTGGTGACCGGCGGGGGCCACGGCCTCCCAGTCCACAGTGAGTTCGCCCAGCCGCCAGCGCGACGGGCCGTCCTGCACGGGCCAACCGCCCTCGCGCAGGGCCCGGCACATGGCCGTCCAGCGCTGCCGGTTTCCGAAGGAGGCCAGCGGCGCTGCGTCGAGCCACGCCTTGTCGAGTGCCTGCAGGTAAGTGTGGATCCGTTCGCCCGGCACGTTCCGGTGGATCAGGGCCTTGGGCAGCCGTTCGGCGATCTCCGAGGGAAGCTCAAAGCCGCCAAAACGCATGGACAGACCCAGGCTGAGGGGACGGTCGGCGTCGAGCGCCACCCAGGTGACCCGGCGGCCGATCTCGTCGCACGTCCCGTCGATGAACAGCCCGCCCGGAGCCAGCCGGTCCTGCACCAGCCGCCAGATGGCCGCCACATCCGCTTCCTCGTATTGCCGCAGCACATTAAAGGCCCGGACCAGCACCGGCCGGCCCGGCACCGGAAGCTCGAAGCCGCCCCGTGTGAAGCTGAGCCCGGGACGTTCCAGCGCCTTGGCCTGCCGGACCCGCTCCGGCTCGATCTCGATCCCCACCATGTGCACATCGGCCCTGACGGCGGACAGGCGTTCAAAGAGTTCGACGGCGGTGGCCGGGGAGGCGCCATAGCCGAGGTCGACCACCAGCGGGTCCGTGGCGTTGCGGAGACGCCAGGCCTGGGGGCCGGTCAGCCACCGGTCCACGCGCCGCATCCGGTTGGGGTTGGTGGTCCCGCGGGTCACGTTGCCCACCGGCCGGCCGGCACGGGAGGCTCCCGCGGCTCCGTCCCGGGCCGCGCCCTGGTTCCGGGGCGACGCCACCCGCTCAGCCTTCTGCACCACACGCCAACCCTATCGCCGTTGCGGTGAGGCGGGCGGCGTGTAACGCTCGGCACGGTCCGGGAGCGCTCGGCTAGGATAAAAAGCATGACTTACAAGCTGATTCTGCTGCGCCACGGCCACAGCGAATGGAACGCCAAGAACCTGTTCACCGGCTGGGTGGACGTTGACCTGAACGACCAGGGCCGGGCCGAGGCAGTACGCGGCGGCGAGCTTCTGGTGGAGAGCAACATCCTCCCTGACATCCTCTACACCTCCCGCCTGAAGCGGGCCATCAACACCGCGAACCTGGCACTGGAAAAGGCCGACCGCGGCTGGATCGACGTCAAGCGGGACTGGCGCCTCAACGAACGCCACTACGGCGCGCTGCAGGGCAAGGACAAGGCCCAAACGCTGGCCGAGTACGGCGAGGAACAGTTCATGACCTGGCGCCGGTCCTACGACACCCCGCCGCCGCCCCTTGCCGACGACTCGGAGTTCTCGCAGGTGGGGGATCCGCGCTACCAGGACCTCGGCGACGCCATGCCCCGCACCGAATGCCTCAAGGATGTCCTGGTCCGGCTGCTGCCGTACTGGGAGTCGGACATCAAGGAAGACCTCAAGGCCGGCAAGACCGTGCTGGTCACCGCCCACGGCAACTCGCTGCGCGCGCTCGTCAAGCACCTGGACGGCATCAGCGATGAGGACATCGCTGGCCTGAACATCCCCACCGGCATCCCGCTCGTCTACGAACTGGACGAGGACTTCAAACCGCTGAACCCGGGCGGCACCTACCTGGACCCCGAGGCCGCCGCGGAATCCATCAAGGCAGTGGCCAACCAGGGCAAGAAGTAGCCCTCCTTCCCACCCGGGATACAACGACGGCGGCCGGTCACCCCCAAGGTGACCGGCCGCCGTCGTATGGGCTGCTGCCGGGACGGACCAGCCGTCAGCTGTGCTCGATGCTGTTAGGCTGCCAGGCGCCGGTGACCAGGTAGGTGACCTTCTGCGCGACGGAGACGCCATGGTCCGCGAAGCGCTCAAAGTAACGGCTGGCCAGGGCCACGTCCACGGTGGTGGCTGCGGGTTCGGCCCAGTCACTGCGTGCGATGGCCTTGAAGACGCTCAGGTGCAGGTCGTTGACGGCGGTGTTGGCCTTCAGGATGTCGCGTGCCACTTCGAGGTCGCGGGTTTCCAGGAGGACGGTGAGCTTCTCCGCGATTTCGAGGTCGTACTTGGCGAAGCTCTTGAAGGTCTCCTGCAGCGGCTGCGGGATGACCACGGCCGGGTAGCGCAGCCGGGCGAGCTGGGCGATGTGCCGGGCGAGGTCGCCCATCCGCTCAAGGGAAGCGCTCATCCGCAGCGAGCCCACGATCATCCGCAGGTCGCTGGCCACCGGACCCTGAAGGGCGAGGATGTCGATGGCACGTTCATCGAGGCTGTTCTGCAGGAAATCGATCCGGGCATCCGCCGCGATGACATCCTCGGCGAGGTCGATGTCCGCCCCCTCAAAGGCGGTGGTGGCCTTCTCGAAGGCACCGCTGACCAGCTTCGAAATCTCGATCAGCTGCTCACCGACCTGGACGAGCTCTTCCTGAAAAACCTTACGCACAGGTGCGTCCTTTCCTCGGAAACGTCGCCGGGCACCACTGTGACCGGCCCGTTTCGTTTCACCGTAGCGGCGTTCAACCTCTCACCCTTCCAGTCTCCGGTGAACTGTTACGCCTCAATAGGTGAACGTTAGCTGAACCAGCACCGCAATCGCACCAGATTTCAATTTCGGCCGGGCCGCTGCGCATAAGCTAAAGCCGTGGATCCAATGCTTATCGGTGTGATCGCAGGCCTCATCGGCCTGGCGCTTGGCATTTTTGGCGTGCTGGCCTTCAGGATCAGCGAACAGCAGCGCAAGATCAGCGACGTCGAAACCGGCGATCCGTCACTTCCCGACGGCGCCGCCGAGGTGCTGGCCGTCGTCGGGCGTGCCTTCGTGGTGGTGGACGCCATCGACGGCGTGGTGCGCGCCAGCCCGGGCGCCTACGCTTATGGGCTGGTCCGGGGACATACGGTGGTGCACCGGCAGCTGCTGGAAATGACGGCGAAGGTCCGCCGCGACGGCGTCATCCTGGAGAAGCAGCTCGAGCTGCCCCGCGGCCCGCTCGGCCAGGGAACCATCGTCGTCCAGGTCCGCGCCGCCATGCTTGGTGAGGAATATATCCTGCTGCTCGCGGACGACCGCACGGAGATCACCCGTACCGAAGAGATCCGCAACGACTTCGTCGCCAACGTTTCGCACGAACTCAAGACCCCGGTGGGCGCGATCTCGCTGCTGGCCGAGGCGCTGGAAGCTTCGCCCGACGACGAGGAAGCCGTACGCCGGTTCGCCAAGCGGATGCACAAGGAATCCACCCGGCTTGCCGCGCTGGTGCAGGACATCATCGAACTCTCCCGCCTGCAGGGGGCCAACGTGGCCCAGCAGGCCCACCCGGTGGACATCAACACGGTGGTGGCCGAAGCCGTGGACCGGTCCCAGCTGCCGGCCGAAAGCAAGAACATCGACATTGTGGTGGGCGGCCGGGCCGACGCCATGGTCTACGGTGACCAGGACCTGCTGGTCACGGCGCTGCGCAACCTGATCGACAACGCCATCCGGTACTCGCCCGAGAACACCCGCGTGGGTGTGGGGGTGCGGGCCCGCGACGGCCTGGTGGCGGTCTCCGTCACGGACCAGGGGGAGGGGCTCAGCCCGGAAGACCAGGAGCGCGTGTTTGAGCGTTTCTACCGGGTGGACTCGGCCCGCTCCCGCCACACCGGCGGCACGGGCCTGGGCCTGAGCATCGTCAAGCACGTCATGGCCAACCACGGCGGCGAAGTCACCCTCTGGTCCCAGCCCGGGCAGGGCTCCACCTTCACCATCCGCCTGCCGGAAATGGAAGGCCAGGACGAGCCGGCGCAGGATCCCCGCAAGGCCCCCCACACTGCACGACACGATCGACGCGACGCCGTCGGCGTCCATGAACAAGGAGCTAGCGCTTGAGCCGGATTCTTATTGTCGAGGACGAGGAGTCGTTCAGCGACCCCCTGTCCTACCTGCTGGGCAAGGAAGGATTCGAGGTGGAGGTCGTGGACAACGGCCTGGACGCCATCACCGAATTCGACCGCAACGGCGCCGACCTGGTCCTGCTGGACCTCCAGCTGCCCGGGCAGTCCGGAACTGAGGTGTGCCGCCAGCTGCGCCAGCGCTCCTCCGTCCCGGTCATTATGCTGACCGCCAAGGACGCGGAGATCGACAAGGTGGTGGGCCTGGAACTGGGCGCCGACGACTACGTCACCAAGCCCTACTCCTCCCGTGAGCTCGTCGCCCGGGTCCGGGCCGTCCTGCGCCGCCACGGCGAGCCCGAGGAACTGGTCTCCAGCACCGTCCAGGCCGGTCCCGTGCGGATGGACATCGAACGGCACGTTGTCAGCGTCCAGGGCGAGCAGGTCTCCCTGCCGCTCAAGGAGTTCGAGCTGCTTGAGATGCTGCTGCGGAACTCCGGCCGGGTCCTGACCCGCGGGCAGCTCATTGACCGGGTGTGGGGCTCCGACTACGTCGGCGACACCAAAACCCTGGACGTGCACGTCAAGCGGCTGCGCAGCAAGATCGAGCCGGACCCCTCGGCGCCCCGGTACCTGATCACGGTCCGGGGCCTGGGCTACAAGTTCGAGCCGTAGCCGGATCCCGCACAAGCCGGCACACACAAAAGGAGGGGCACCGTGGGGTGCCCCTCCTTTCGTGTGTGGCTGGACTGCCGTTGCCGGGGACTGCCCGGCGTCGGGCTGAAGCGTCGGGCTACGGCGTCGGCGTGGCCGAGGGGGTCTCCGACGTCCCCGGGGTGGCGGATTCGGAGGGGGTGGCCGTGCCGGACGGGGTCGCGGAGCCGGTGGGCTCGGCGGTGGGGAGGTACTTCTTGTAGTCCGTGATGGTGGCGTCCAGGACCGGCATCTTGAACTTGGCGGTCTTGCTGGTGCCGTCCTCGCTGATGGTGACCTCCACGAGCGAACCCGGCTTGCCGCCGGAGGTGCTCAGGATCGCCGGGTCGGCGGACTCGTTCAGCAGGACGTAGGAGTTCTTTTTGACCGGGACCTGGGTCTCGGATCCGCTGGCGCCGTCGATGGTGAGCTTCACATCGCGGGAGGAGGTGTTGTAGACCGCGCCGAGCACGCGGCCGGGCTTGTTCTCACCGTCTGCGATGACCATCATGTTGCGGAGCTGGAGCGGGCCCAGGTCCGTCCGCGTTCCATCGGAGGCAGAGTACTGCTCAGTGGTCTGCTGGGGGTTGATATAGCCGCAGCCGGTCACCGACAGCACGCTGATGCCAAGTGCAGCCGTTGCCATTGCCAGCTTGCCGCGCCGGCCCCGGGTCATCGCAGTGAAACGCACGTCACGCACTCCTTGAGAGTCTTGAAACATTATTCAGGCATAGCCTATCCGCTAGTGCCCTCAAACGCGGATTCGGGACCGCGGATGAGACGCCGGGCAGCGAAGCCGGAGGGCCTTGGCACGGGGTGGCCAATGCACTATTATCCGCATCCGTCAAGGGCTTTAAGCGGCCGATTCACGCCATTTTCCGCGGATTTACGCGGTTTCCGAGGCCGATCCATGGCAGTCGTATGCCTTAATCGTGATAAACTGGTCTGCGGGAAAGGGGAATGTCCACATGGTTTTTGAGGTCGGCGAGACAGTAGTTTACCCTCACCACGGTGCAGCAAAAATTGAAGAAATCAAGATGCGCACTGTCAAGGGCGAAGAGAAGATGTATCTCAAGCTCAAGGTGGCTCAGGGTGATCTGACCATTGAAGTTCCAGCAGAAAACGTTGACCTTGTTGGGGTCCGGGACGTAGTGGGCAAGGAAGGCCTGGAGCACGTATTCGACGTGCTGCGGGCCGAGTTCACTGAAGAGCCCACCAACTGGTCGCGTCGTTACAAGGCAAACCTGGAGAAGCTTGCTTCCGGTGACGTCATCAAGGTGGCAGAGGTCGTCCGCGATCTGTGGCGCCGGGACCACGACCGGGGTCTCTCCGCAGGAGAGAAGCGCATGCTGGCCAAGGCCCGCCAGATTCTGATTTCAGAACTGGCACTGGCCGAGAAGACTGATGAAGAGAAGGCCGCAAGCGTTCTCGACGAAGTCCTGGCTTCCTAACTAAGAATCGAACCCCGGTGGCGTAACGGCCGCCGGGGCTTCTTTTTGCCCTAAATCGCCCCGGACGGGCCCCGGCCCGGCGCCGGGACGTAGTGTTGTCCGCATGAACACTGCATCGACAGCCCAAACGACGGCGGTCGTCGTCGTCGCCGCCGGATCCGGCCAGCGCCTGGGCTACGGCATGCCCAAGGCGAAGGTGCCGCTGGGCGGCGACAGCATCCTGATGCACGCCCTGCGGGGCGTCGCGGCGGCAGGCGTTGCCCGGCAGATTTGTGTGGCCCTCCCGCCGGGAGACCCGGAGCTCCGGGCCCAGTGCGAGGCATTTGCCGCCGAACTGCAGGCCGAGCACCGCCGCACCACCGCATCCGGGACCGCCGTGCAGGTCCCGGACGTGACCATCGTCGACGGCGGCGCAAGCCGTGCCGATTCCGTCCGCGCCGCACTTTCGGCGCTCACCCCGGGCATCCGCTCCGTCCTGGTCCATGACGCCGCCCGCGCCCTCGCCCCCGAAGCCGTGTTCCACCGGGTTGCCGCGGCGCTCACCGCCGGCGCCGTCGCCGTCATCCCCGTGATCCCCGTCGTCGACACCATCAAGACAGTGGATCCGGCCCTCGGCGCCGACGCGGACATCGCCCCCGAAGTGGTCACCGGCACCGCGCCGCGGGAGATGCTGCGCGCCGTGCAGACCCCCCAGGGCTTCGACCTTGCCACCCTGCAGCGCGCGCACGTGGCTGCAGCCGAATTCGACGGTGCCCGGGAGGCGGCCGTCACGGACGACGCCATGCTCGTAGAGATGCTCGGTGTCCCCGTCCATGCCGTGCGCGGCGCCAGCCAATCCCTGAAGATCACCACGCCGCTGGACCTGATCCTCGCCGAGGGCCTCCTGGAGGGCCCGCTCGGCGCGCGCTGGGTGGAGGGCTAGATGGGCGGGAACCAGCTGTCCGGGCCGCCTATCCCGCGGACCGGAATTGGCATCGACGTCCATGCCTATGCCCCGGCTGACGCACCCCAGCCGCTGTGGCTCGGCGGCCTGTTCTGGGACGGGGAGCGCGGGCTCGCCGGCCACTCCGACGGGGACCCGGTGGCGCATGCCGCGGCCGACGCCCTGTTTTCCGCCAGCGGTATGGGCGATCTCGGCACCCACTTCGGCACGGACCGCCCGGAATACGCCGGCGCGTCCGGGGTCACGCTGCTGGCCGCGGCCGCCAGGATCGTCCGTGCCGGCGGCTTCGAGATCGGCAACATCGCCGTGCAGTTCGTAGCCAACCGGCCCAAATTCGGGCCCCGCCGGGAGGAATCCCAGCGGGTCCTCAGCGAGGCCGCAGGCGCGCCCGTCAGTGTCTCTGCCACCACCAGCGATGGCCTCGGCTTCACCGGCAGGGGAGAGGGCATCGCCGCCACGGCGACGGCCCTGGTCTACCCGGCGGGGGGAGCCGGAACGGCGTAACTGGCCTACGCTTAAGGGACAACCCCCCTCCGGAAACGTCAGGAACCTCCCGTGAAAAAGCTGTTGCCCGTTCTCGCTGTGGCCGCCGGCATGCTGCTGGCCGGGTGCGCCGGTTCCGCGACGCCGTCGGCTCCGACGACGCCGCGCATGAGTGTCCAGGAAAGCTGCAAGTTCCTCACCACCGATACGTTCGCGCCGACGGGGAATGACAAGGAAAGGGCCGGCCAGATCGGCCAGCACTACCAGGAAGTCGCGGACAAGGTGGCTCCGGAAGTCTCGGAACCGATCCAGCAGATGGCCAACATCATGAAACAGGTAGGATCCAGCGCCACCGGCCGACAGACCCCGGAGCAGCTGACCCAGCTCCGGCAGCAGATGGACAAGATCGGCGAGCACTGCAAGTAGGCCGCCCGGCCGGCCGGCGGGCATCGGCTAATCTGGAGCGGTGACCCTGCGCTTTTACGACACCGCTTCCGCTGAAGTCCGCGACTTCGTCCCCCTCGTCCCCGGCAAAGTGAGCCTGTACTACTGCGGCGCCACCGTGCAGGGCATGCCGCACGTCGGCCACATCCGGTCCGCGATCGCGTTCGACCAGCTCACCCGGTGGCTGCAATACCGCGGCTTCCGCGTCACGACCGTCCGCAACGTCACTGACATCGATGACAAGATCCTGGCCAAATCCGCCGACTCGTTCGGCGCGGATTTTGAGGGCGAGCCCGGCACGGTCCGCGAGGAGGAATGGTGGGCGCTGGCCTACCGCTACGAGCAGGAATTCCTCAAGGCCTACGACACCCTGGGTGTCTCCCGCCCCACCTATGAGCCCCGCGCCACCGGCCACATCCCGGAAATGCACGCCCTGATCCAGCAGCTGATCGACCGCGGCCACGCCTACCCCGCCCTTGATGACTCCGGCGACGTGTACTTCGACGTGCGGTCGTGGGCAAAGTACGGTTCGCTGACGCGCCAGCGGCTCGATGACATGCAGGGGGCCCCCGACGCCGACCCCCGCGGAAAGCGCGATCCGCGGGACTTCGCGCTGTGGAAGGGCCACAAGGAAGGCGAACCGGCGACCGCCGGCTGGGCCTCCCCTTGGGGAACCGGCCGGCCCGGCTGGCACCTGGAGTGCTCGGCGATGGTCACCAAGTACCTCGGCACCGAGTTCGACATCCACGGCGGCGGGCTGGACCTGAGGTTCCCGCACCACGAGAACGAGATGGCGCAGTCCCAGGCGGCGGGCCACGGTTTCGCCAACTTCTGGATGCACAACGGCATGGTCACCTATGCCGGCGAGAAGATGTCCAAGTCCATCGGCAACACCGTCAGCCCCGCCGAAATGCTGGAGCTCGCTTCCCCGCGGGTGGTGCGGTACTACCTCGGCCAGGCCCAATACCGGTCGGTGCTGGACTACCAGCCCACCTCCCTGGGCGAGGCCGCTGCCGCCGTCGAACGCATTGACGGTTTTCTCAGCAGGGCCGTCCGGACCATCGCCGGAGCCGACGGCGGGACACCGGCCAGCGGCGACGCCGGCCCCGTTCCGGAGGCCTTCGCGGCCGCCATGGACGATGACCTGAACGTCCCGCAGGCCTTGGCTGTGCTGCACGACACCGTGCGGGCCGGCAACACGGCGCTGACCGCCGGCGAACTCGACGGCGCCCGGCAGGCACTGGCCAGCGTCACGGACATGCTGCGTGTCCTTGGTCTCAACGACACAGCCGCCCCCGCCGCCGACGATCACGCCAACACCGCCCTCAGCGTCCTGATCGAGGCGCAGCTCGCGGCCCGGGCCAAGGCCCGGGCGGACAAGGACTGGGCGGCCTCGGACGCCATCCGGGACACGCTCGGGGCAGCCGGCGTCGTCGTCGAGGACGGTGCGGACGGCGCCAGCTGGAGCCTCAAGCGCGGCTGAACCCCTGCCCCGGCGGCCGGCTGCAGCAGCCCGGCGCCAGGCCGTGCGGTCGAGGATTTAGCTCGAGTCAGTAGACTGGACTTCAGACTTATCAACGAATCGCGTAGTTAAAAGGGTGAAACTCATGGCCAACAACGGTCGCCGCTCGGTCAAAATGAAGAAGGGCCCCACTGTCGGGACCGGCGGTCACGGCCGTAAAGCCCTGGAAGGCAAGGGCCCGACTCCCAAAGCGGAGGACCGCCCCTACCACAAGGCGCACAAGAACAAGCAGCTGGCCGAGCGTTCCGCGGCCAAGCGCGGAACCGGTGCCCGCAGCGCCGGCGGAGGCGCCCGCTCCGGGCCCAAGGGCCGCGCCACCGAAGAAGTGGTCACGGGCCGCAACTCCGTGGTGGAAGCCCTCCGCGCCGGTATCCCCGCCAAGGCCCTGCACGTGGCCATCCGCATTGAGATGGACGACCGCGTCAAGGAATCGCTCAAGCTCGCGGCCGAACGCGGTATCCCGCTGCTCGAAACCGGCAAGCCCGAACTGGACCGGATGACCGACGACGCCATCCACCAGGGCCTGGTGCTGCAGATCCCGCCGTACGAATACCAGGACGCCTACGAGCTGGCCGAGGAAACCATCGAGGGCTGGAAAAAGGGCCACATCGCCAACGCCCCGCTCTTCGTGGCGCTCGACGGTATCACCGACCCCCGCAACCTCGGCGCCATCATCCGCTCCGTCTCGGCGTTCAGCGGCCACGGCGTTATTGTCCCCGAACGCCGCTCGGTCGGCGTCACCGCCTCGGCCTGGAAGACCAGCGCCGGCGCTGCCGTACGTGTGCCGGTCGCCCGCGCCGCGAACCTGAACAGCACGCTCAAGGCCTTCAAGAACATGGGCATCTACGTGCTGGGCCTGGACGGCGACGGCGACGTGTCGCTGCCGGACCTTGCCCTGGCCACCGAGCCGGTCTGCATCGTGGTCGGTTCCGAGGGCAAGGGCCTCAGCCGCCTGGTCCGCGAAAACTGCGACCAGATCGTCTCCATCCCGATCGACTCCGCCATGGAGTCACTCAACGCCTCCATGGCCGTCGGGATCTCCCTTTACGAGATCTCCCGCCAGCGCGCCACGAATTAGAACCACAAACACCGCGGGGCCAGGAAACGCTCGTCGGGAGTCTCTCCCGGGGCGTTGCCTGACCCCGCGTTGCTGTGTGCGGAAGCGGAGGGGCTCCGGCCCGCCCTAGAACTTGTGGCGGTTGGCGAGGACGGGCAGTTTGGTCCGCGCGTCTGCGACGACGGCGGGGTCCAGGTCGGCGAAGAGCAGGCCCGGGGCGCCGTCGAGCTCCTCCAGGACTTCACCGAAGGGGGAGACGACGGCGGAGTGCCCCACCCCGGTGGGTGCGGAACCGGCAGCCTCCACCCCCTGCGTGGCGGGGTCGCCCTGGCCGCATGCCAGCACGAACGTGGTGGAGTCCACGGCGCGTGCCCGGGACAGCAGCTTCCACTGCTCCACCTTGCCCGGCCCGGCACCCCAGGAGGCGCAGACGATGTTGACCAGGGCGCCGCGCTCCGCGTTCTCCGTGAACAGGTCCGGGAACCGCAGGTCGTAGCAGGTGGCCAGCCCGAAGGTCAGGCCGCCGACGTCGAACGTCACCGGCTGGGAACCGGCGTCGACGGTGTCCGACTCGGCAAAGCCGAAGGCGTCATAGAGGTGGATCTTGTCATAGCTGGCGTCCACGCCGGCGCCGGTGGCCAGGAGGGTGTTGCGGACCTTTCGGCCGCCGCTTCCGGGGGTGAACATCCCCGCTACGATGACAATGCCCTCTTCCTCGGCGATGGCACGGACCTGCGAGGCCCACGGGCCGTCAAGCGGTTCGGCGATGTCCAGCAGCGAGTTCCCGAACGCGCGCATGGTCGCCTCCGGGAAAATGACCAGCTGCGCGCCGCCTTCTTTGGCTTGCCGGGCCGAATCCCGGACCAGATCCAGGTTCCGGTCGAGCTCGCGGCCGGTGATGATTTGAGCGAGTGCTATGCGCACGGTTACCTCCAAAATGGTGTATACGTAAAGTATGCAACGGCGAACAGGGGACGCGGCGACAGGCCGGCAGAAAGCCTACGAATACTTACGCGACCAGATACTTGTTGACCCAACAATGCAGGGTCAGTTCGTCAATGAGCAAGAACTGGCCCGGGACATCGGGGTCTCGCGCACTCCGGTGCGGGAGGCGTTGCTGCTGCTGGTGTCGGACGGGTTGATCGAGCTGATCCCCAACCGCGGGGCCCTGATTCCGGTGATTACCGGCCGCCAGATTGCTGAGTTGTTTGAGTTGCGCGGGGTGCTGGAGCGCCATGTTGCCGCGACCACCATCAAGGCCGGGACGGTTCCGCTGGCCGAGATGGCGCAGGCGCTTGAGGAACAGCACAAGGTGATGGCCGGGGCGCCGGGCCCCGGCGAGGAAGGGCGGGACCAGGCGACGGAATTCATCCGCCTGGATCAGCATTTCCACCAGCTCCTCATCGATGCCGGGGCCAACGACCTCATCTCCCAGACCTACAACAGGCTGCGTGCCCGCCAGGTCTTTGTTGGGGTGGAGGCCCTGTTCCGGACCCAGGACCGCCAGAGCCGGGTCTGCGACGAACACGACGTCATCCTGGCCGCGCTCCGGCGAGGTGATGTCGCGGCGGCACAAACCGCCATCGATCACCACCTCGCCGTCACCCTGGACCTGGTCCTGCGCGCCTAAGTCAGGCCGTCAGGCCCCGGCCCGGACCGGCTGCGCTCCGGCCAGGCTCCCGAGGTAGTCCTCGTCCTCGCGGACATTCGAGTTCCGGCCCAGGGCCAGTCCCATCAGCGTCAGGACGCAGGCGAGCGTGACGTAAGCGGCGACCGGCACCCAGCTGTTGAATGCGCTCAGCAGGACAGTGAACATCAGCGGTGCGATGGCGCCGCCGATCACACCGGCAAAGGTGTAGGCCAGCGACGAGCCGGTCGACCGCAGGCGCGGCGAGAACTGCTCCACCACGAACGCCGCCTGCGGGCCATACATAAAGGAGTGCGTCAGCAGGCCCAGAACGATGCCGATCACCAGCACCACCGGGGACTTTCCGGCAAGGAGCACAAAGAACACGTAGGACCAGACCGCGCCGGCGACCGCAGCGCCGCCGTAGACCAGCCTGCGGTTGATCCGGTCCGACAGGGCGCCGGCGAGCGGGATGCAGACGAGCTGGAAGGCGGAGCCGACCATCACAGCCACCAGCACCTGGTTCCGCTGCAGCCCGAGGGCCGTGGTGCCGTAGGTCAGGGTGAAAACGGTGAACATCGCGTAGAGGACGTCCGGACCCACGCGGCTCAGGACGGCGGCCACCAGGGGACGCAGCTCGTGCTTGAACACCTCGGTAATAGGCGCGTTCGGGGCGTCGCCGCGGGCCTCGATGGCGCGGAACACGGGCGTGTCCTCCAGCTTGAGGCGGATCCAGAGGCCGAAGCCCACCAGTACCGCGGAAACCAGGAACGCGATGCGCCAGCCGTAGTCGAGGAAGGCCTGGTCCGAGAGCAGCGTCGTCAGGAGGGCAAGGGCGCCGTTGGCGAGCAGGTTGCCCGCCGGTGGTCCGATCTGGGCGGCTGAGGACCAGAAGCCGCGGCGCCGGGGATCGCCGAACTCGCTGGAGAGCAGCACCGCCGAGCCCCACTCGCCGCCTACGCCGACGCCCTGGGCGAAGCGCAGCACCACCAGCAGCGCACCGGCAACCATGCCCACGTTGTTGTAGGTCGGCAGGAGGCCGATGAGGAACGTCGCCAGGCCGATCAGCATCAGCGTGACCACAAGGACCTTCTTGCGCCCGATCCTGTCGCCGAGCCGGCCGAAGATGATGCCGCCGACCGGCCGCGAGACGTACCCCACGGCGTATGTGGAGAAGGCCAGCATGGTTCCGGTCAGCGGATCGCTGGCCGGGAAGAAAATAGCCGGAAAGACGACTGCTGCCGCGGCCGAGTAGACGGCGAAGTCGTACCACTCCAGCGAGGTCCCGGTGAGGCTGGCGGCGAAGGCCTTCAGCAGGCTCTTCCGGTCCAGGGACCCTTCCGGTGCCGGCGGAGCCGCGGATTGAGTGTTGGCGGCCATATGGCTTCCTTTCGTTGCAGGTGACTGGCGTCACTCCCTATGCATGTTGTATACATTAGGCATACGATCCCTCAAATAGCGAGAGTTGTTTGTAAACATCGTGTGAAATCACGCCAGCCCGCGCAACGAAGGATGACCCATGACTGAACTGACATTTGAACTGACGGACGGTTCCACGGTTTCCGTTGAGGTTACCGATCTCCTGAACGCCGGCTATGCCGGACGCGAACAGGACGAGGTGCAGGCCCACATTGCCGAACTCGCGGAGCTCGGCGTGCCGGGCCCGAGCACGACGCCGGCGCTGTACCCCGTCTCCCCGTACCTTGCCGCCCAGCCCGACGTCGTCGACGTCCAGCACCCGCGCACCTCCGGGGAAGCCGAATGGGCCCTCATTATTTCCGACAAGGGGCCGCTGCTGACGGTGGCCTGCGACCATACCGACCGCGCCTTGGAGGTCCACGGCGTGGCGTGGAGCAAGAACGCGAGCCCCGACGTCCTGGGCAAGAAGGCCTGGCGGCTTGACGACGTCCGGGACCGCCTGGACAGCATCACCATCCGCGGCTGGGTCGTGGACGCGGACGGCCAGGAGACCCTCATCCAGGACAGCACCATGGGCGCCCTCCTCACCCCTGACTACTGGATCGAGAAGCTCGAAGAGCGCAACCTCAACAAGCCGGGAACCGTCCTGCTGTCCGGAACCGTGGCCATGGTCCACGGCGTTGACCAGTTCGCGCCGGCCTGGCGCGTGGAACTGGGGGACCCGGCCACCGGCGAAACCATCGGCGCCAGCTACCGCGTGCGGGAAATGGCCGCCCCGATCGGCTAAGGCCCGGTCGGCTAAAGTGCGGCCCGGCGCGGGCCGGGCCCGGCGCGGGCCGGGCGCAATCCCGGCCCGCGCCCCACTCGGCAGGGAAGAGGCCGGCGCAATCCGCGACGTATGGCGGTGGAAAAGCGGACCTTTGGTCATCCGCCGCTAAGCTTTAAGCGATGGTCAAGTCCTTTGTTGATTCCGCTACCACCGTAGACGCCTCCCGGCCTTTTCCGCTCGGCGTCAGCGTCCCCCGCACGGGCAACCCGGCGGCGGACGACCCTCGGGGTGCCTTCGCCAACGTGGCGGTCTACGCACCGGGAGCGGCCAGCCTGGACATCGCCTACCAGGCCCCCGGTGGCACCTGGCAGCTGGAAACCCTGCCCAACGTCACGGACGGTGTCCACCACGGCATCGTCGAAGGAATGCCCGCCGGCTCGCGCTACGGACTGCGCGTCCCGCCGGAGGGGGACGCCCTGCCGCTGTCCGTCCCCACCATGGATTTCGACGCCGACGGCGTGCAGCCGCTGCTGCTGGACCCTTACGGCCGCGGCGTGGACGAGCGCGACGGTTTCACCACCAGCGTGCGGATGGCCGGCGACTTCGACTGGGGCGCGGACCATCTGCCGCGAACCCCGTGGCGTAACAGCATCATCTACGAGGCCCACGTCCGCGGCCAGACCATGCTGCACCCGGATATTCCGGAGCACCTCCAGGGAACCTACGCCGGGATGGCGCACCCTGCCATGGTCGAACACCTGATCGCGCTGGGGATCACCGCCGTCCAGCTCCTGCCCGTCCACTTCCATGTGGACGAGCTGCACCTGCAGAACCTCGGCCTGCCCAACTACTGGGGCTACAACACGGCCGCCTTCTTTGCCCCGCACCCCGGGTACGCCACCCAGGCCGCCCGCGACGCCGGACCCCACGCCGTGCAGGACGAGTTCAAGGGCATGGTGAAACTCCTGCATGCTGCCGGCCTCGAGGTGATCCTCGACGTCGTCTACAACCACACGGCCGAAGGCGGTCCCGACGGGCCGACCCTGAGCTTCCGCGGGCTGGGCGAGCTGGAGTACTACCGCCACGACGGCAACGGCAAATACGTGGACACCACCGGCTGCGGCAACTCGCTGAATTTCGGCGAACCCCGGGTGGTGCAGCTGGTCCTGGACTCCCTGCGGTACTGGGTGAACGAGTTCCACATCGACGGCTTCCGGTTCGACCTCGCCGTCACGCTCTGCCGTAACGCCAACAACGAGTTCGACCCCCGGCACCCCTTCCTGGTCGCGATCGCCGCGGACCCGGTCCTGTCCGAGACCAAGCTCATCGCCGAACCGTGGGACGTCGGCTACGGCGGCTGGCAGACGGGCCGCTTCCCGGCCGGCTGGGTGGACTGGAACGATCACTTCCGCGACGCCGTCCGGACGTTCTGGCTGGCCGACCGTGCAGCAATCGAAGCCGGCGGTCAGGGCGGCTCGGTGGCGCGGCTCGCGGATGCGCTCTCCGGTTCCGCGGCCTTGTTCGCGGCCTCGGGCCGGAGCCGGCTGGCCTCGGTCAACTTCATCACCGCGCACGACGGCTTCACCCTGGCGGACCTCGTCTCCTACGACCGCAAGCACAACGAGGCCAACGGGGAACAGAACCGGGACGGTCACGGGGACAACCGCAGCTACAACCATGGTTTCGAAGGGCGCACGGAGGACGAGGACGTCCTGGCCCGGCGCGCCCAGACCAGCCGAAACCTGATGGCCTCACTGATGATCTCGCAGGGCGTGCCCATGGTCACGGCCGGCGACGAGATCGGCCGCAGCCAGCAGGGCAATAACAACGCGTATTGCCAGGACAACCCCATCACCTGGATCGACTGGACCAGCACGCCGGAATCACACGCCATGCTGCGCAGCACCAAGCGCGTGATCCGGCTGCGCAAGGAGTTCCTGGCCGGCCAGCCGCACGATTACCCGGCCCGGGACCAGCAGTCCTACTTCCACTGGTTCGACGTCAACGGCGAACCGATGTCCGGCGAACGCTGGCAGGACCCGGGCCACCGGGTGGTCCAGCTCCTGCTGGGATCCGACGACGGCCGCGTCGACGGACTGGTGGTCATCAACGGCAGCGCCCAGGACATCAAGGTCACCCTCCCCTCGATCCCGGCCGACGACGGCGCCGGTCACCGGCTGTACGAGCTCCGCCTGACCACCTCTGAGCTCCATGACCGCCGCCAGGGGGTCCGCATCGCCGCCGGCGAGCGTGACGTGGTCCAGGCCAACACCATCAGCATCTACCGCGTCTGACGGCCCGCAGCATGCACATGGGACAGCACCAATGAACGCCCGACGGCTGGCCGGCCTGCTCGCCGTGCTGGCGGGCCTTGTGCTGCTGGCCTTTGTGCTGGGCGGACTCCCGCAGGCAGGGCCGTCCCAGCCCGGACCGGGTCCCGCCGCGGCCTCCCCGGGCAACCCCGGAGCGGGAGCCACCGTTTCCGGCGTCGCCAATCCATCGCAGCTGCCCGAAATCAGGGCCTCCGACCTGCCTCCGGAGGCCCGGAAGACCCTCGCCCTGATCGCCCGTGGCGGGCCGTACCCCTATTCCCGGGATAACGTTCCGTTCGGAAACTTCGAAAGAATTTTGCCGCGGAAATCATCGGGGTATTACCGGGAATTCACCGTGCGGACGCCGGGGGAGTCGGACCGCGGCGCCCGGCGGATCGTCACGGGCGCGGCCGGCGAAAAGTACTACACCGCTGACCACTACGAATCATTCAAATTTATCGCCGAAAACAAGTAAGGGCGCCATGAAATTCTTCTCCGGAGACACCTGGACGCTCGATGAGCTGCAGGCGCAAGTAGACGACGCCGGCCGCCGGGCTTTCGTGGTTCCACCCGCGGCCACCCGGAAAGACGTCCTGCAGGCCTTCGGCGAGGCGCTCGCTTTCCCCGGCCACTACGGCGCGAACCTGGACGCCCTCAACGACTCGCTCCACGACTTCGCCGACGCGGTCAGCGACGACGCCCAGCCGCCGGCCACGGTCATCTGGCAAGTCCCCGCCGCATTCCGCAGTGACCGCGCCTTCGGCATAGTCTGCGAAATCCTCCAGGACGCAGAACGCTACGCCGGCAAAGACCTAAAGGTCATAGCAGTCTGCCTCTAAGCGTCCCGCTAACCGGTCATGCGGAAGCGTGCGTCTAAGCGAGGAACGAGCGAGCACGCGGAGCATGGCCGTTTAGCGGAGCAGCCAGTGAGGAGGTAGAGAATCAGGCGTTGACAATCAAACCCAGTTCGGCCTTCGACGCCAGCCCCTCGTGCTTCGGCAGCACCCGGACGGTGTACCCGAAGGACCCGGACCGGTCGATCACCAGGGTCCCGCTGAACAGGTAGCGGCCCTTGCCGAGGTCCTCCACGGCCTGCAGCTCCGCCACGGTAATGTCCGTCAGCTCATCGCTGTCCTCGGCTCGGCCGTACGCCACCTCCACCGCCACGTCCTCCGGCCGCAGCGTGTGGAGTGCCACGTAGGCGTTTACCTGCAGGTTGTCGCCGATCTGAGGGTCCTCGGAGACGCCCACGGAGTCGACGTGTTCCACCTGGATCTGCGGCCACGCCTCGCGGACCTGTGAGGACCAGGCGGCCAGGGCCTTGGCCTCGGCGAAGTCGTCCGCCGTCGCGTGCCGTCCGGCGATGGCCGCCGGCCGGTACAGGACGTTGACGTAGTCCTGCAGCATCCGGTCCGCCGACACGGCCGGGCCCAGGTGCGCCATGGTGTGTTTGATCATCGAGACCCAGTGGGTGGGAACCTCCTGCGGCCCGGACTGGGAGGGGCCCGCGGCACCGGCCCCGTCGGAGACGGTGAGGCCGTAGAACTTCGGCGCCACCTGCGTCTCCAGCAGCTCATAGAGGGCCGACGCTTCGATGTCGTCGCGTTCCTCCGATGAGGCGTCATTGTTGGCCGTCGGGATCGCCCAGCCGTTCTCGCCGTCGTACATCTCGTCCCACCAGCCGTCCAGCACGGAGAGATTGAGAGAGCCGTTCAGGGCGGCCTTCATCCCGGAGGTGCCGCACGCCTCGAGCGGGCGGAGCGGGTTGTTGAGCCACACGTCGCAGCCTGGGAAAAGCGTCCTTGCCATGGCGATGTCGTAGTTGGGCAGGAACGCGATCCGGTGCCGCACGGCGGGATCGTCGGTGAAGCGGACCAGGTCCTGGATCATCTTCTTTCCGGCGTCATCCGCCGGGTGCGACTTGCCCGCAATCACCAGCTGGATCGGGTGGGTCTTGTGCAGCAGCATGGCCTTGAGCCGCTCCGGGTCGCGCAGCATCAGCGTCAGCCGCTTGTAGGTCGGCACACGGCGCGCGAACCCGATGGTGAGGACGTCCGGATCAAGCACCGAGTCGGTCCAGGACAGCTCGGCGTCCGCGGCGCCGCGTTTCTTCCAGGCCGCCCGGAGGCGTCGCCGGACGTCTTCAACAAGGGAGACCCGCATCTCGCGGCGGAGCGCCCACAGGGCCTCGTCCGTGACGTTGTAGGCCAGGTCCCAGCGGCCCTCCGTCTCGGCATCGGAGCCGAACTGGGTGCGCGCGAGCTGGGACACCCGGGGGTCCACCCAGGTGGGTACGTGAACGCCGTTGGTCACGGAGGTGATCGGCACCTCGGCGTGGTCGAAGCCGGGCCAGAGCGCGGAGAACATCCCGCGGGACACCACACCGTGCAGCTTCGCAACGCCGTTGGCCCGCTGCGCCAGGCGCAGACCCATCACGGCCATGTTGAAGACGAAGGGGTTGCCGTCGGTGAAGTCCTCCCGGCCAAGGTCCAGGATCTTCCCGATCGGGACATCGGGCGCCAGGCCGGCGGTGAAGAAATGCTCGATCTGCGAAGTCTCGAAGCGGTCAATGCCGGCCGGGACCGGGGTGTGGGTGGTGAACACGGTCGAGGCCCGGCCCGCGGTGAGGGCTTCTTCCCAGCTCAGCGGATGCTCGCCGGACATCAGTTCCTGGATGCGCTCGACGCCCAGGAAGCCGGCGTGGCCCTCGTTGGTGTGGAACACCTCCGGGGCCGGAGCGCCGGTGAGCCGCTGGAAGGCGCGCAGGGCCTTAACTCCGCCCATGCCCAGCAGCAGTTCCTGCTGCAGCCGGTGATCCCCGCCGCCGCCGTAGAGCCGGTCGGTGATGCCGCGGGCGGCGTCGTCGTTGCCTGCCACGTTCGAATCGAGCAGCAGCAGCGGAACGCGGCCGACGTCGGCGCGCCACACGTGCGCCAGCAGGCGCCGGCCGTGGGGGAGCGGCAGGGAAATCTGGATGGGCCGCCCGTTGCCGTCCGGAGCAGGTTCGCGGAGCAGGGTCAGCGGCAGGCCGTCCGGGTCCAGGACCGGATACGTTTCCTGCTGCCAGGCGTCCCGGGACAGGGACTGCTTGAAGTAGCCCGCCTGGTACAGCAGGCCGACGCCGATCAGCGGAACACCCAGGTCCGAGGCGGCCTTTAGGTGGTCGCCCGCCAGGATGCCGAGGCCGCCGGAGTACTGTGGCAGCACCTCGGTGATGCCGAACTCGGGAGAGAAGTAGGCGATGCAGCGGGGCGCGTCCTCGCCCAGGCCCTGGTACCAGCGGGGCTGCTCCAGGTACCGGTCCAGGTCCGCGGCCGCTTCGTGGACCCGGCGCACCACGTCCTGGTCCGCCGCGAGGCGCTGCAGTTCTTCCCTGCTGACCAGGCCCAAAAAAGTCACGGGATCGTGGGCGCTCTCGGCCCACGCGTCAGGGTTCAGCTGCTCGAAAAGCTCCCGGGTTTCGAGGTGCCACGACCAGCGGAGGTTGGTGGCGAGCCGCGCCAAAGGCCGGATCGATTCGGGAAGAACGGTTCGGACGGTAAACCTGCGGATAGCCTTCACCTGCGAAACACTAACGGACATCTCCGGGCCCCGGAACAGCTTTGGGTTTCTTTCCGGTAAATGTCATATTGCCGCCGGGAATCACCCGAAAAAAAGTGAGCCGCCTTAGCATTCTGACCCATTTGTAGATAACGTCGAGCCTGTGACGACTAACTCGCGAACCAGTGCCGTGTCCAAGCAAAAGCCGAAGGTCCTGATCACCGAGGGCCTGAAATTCGGCAGGTTTCCCATCACTGCCGTGCAGCCTGCGGTCGAGGACGGGAAGTTTCCCGCCAAGGCTGTAGAGGGCGAGAGCATCGTCGTGGGGGCCACCGCGTTCCGGGAGGGCCACGACATGCTGGGCGTCAGCGCAGTGTTGCTGGATCCCCGTGGCAAGGAGCGGCAACGGGTCCGGCTCGCGCCGCCCCGCGGGAAGCGGGGAGCGGGCACCGATCGCTGGGAGGGCCGGCTGACGCCCTCCGGCACCGGCCGGTGGTCCTTCGTCATTGAGGCCTGGCATGACCGCTACGGCACCTGGCACCACAACGCCGAGGTCAAGGTCGAAGCCGGCATCGACGTCGAACTGATGCTGGCCGAGGGCGCTGCCCTGCTGACCGAGGCGTCCGAGGACCCCACCAGGCCCTCCGCCGACCGGCGGACGCTGCGGATCGCCGTCGTCGGACTCTCCGACGGCTCGAAGACGCCCGAAGAGCGGCTCGCCGCCGGCTTCAGCCCGGCCGTGGCCGGCGTCATCGCCCGGCAGCCCATCCGGGAACTGGTGACGGCCACGGAGCCGTATCCGCTGCTGGTCGAGCGTGAGCTCGCCGGGCGCGGCGCCTGGTACGAATTCTTCCCGCGCTCCGAGGGCGCTGTCCGCAACCACGAAACCGGCGAATGGACCTCCGGAACGTTCCGGACCGCAGCGAAGCGACTGGACGCCGTCGCCGCCATGGGGTTCGACATCATCTACATGCCGCCGATCCACCCGATCGGCACCCAGCACCGTAAGGGCCCGAACAACACCCTGCTGGCCGGTCCGCACGACCCCGGCTCCCCGTGGGCGATCGGTGCGAAAGAGGGCGGACACGACGCCATCCACCCGGACCTGGGCACCTTCGAGGATTTTGATGCCTTTGTGGCCCGCGCCGGCGAACTCGGACTGGAAGTCGCCCTGGACCTGGCCCTGCAGGCCGCCCCGGACCACCCCTGGGTGCAGAGCCACCCGGAATGGTTCACCACCCGGGTCGACGGCAGCATCGCCTACGCCGAGAACCCGCCGAAGAAGTACCAGGACATCTTCCCGCTCAACTTCGACAACGACCCCGCCGGGCTGTCCAACGAGATCCTGCGGATCGTCCAGCTCTGGATCAGCCACGGCGTCAAGATCTTCCGGGTGGACAACCCGCACACCAAGCCCGTGTGGTTCTGGGAATGGCTGATCGCCAAGGTCAACAAGAAGAACCCCGACGTCGTCTTCCTCGCCGAGGCGTTCACCCGGCCCGCGATGATGCACGCCCTGGGCCGGGCGGGATTCCAGCAGTCCTACACGTACTTCACGTGGCGCAACACCAAGGAGGAGCTGGAGACCTACTTCGAGGAGGTCAGCCACGAATCCCCCGCGTTCTTCCGGCCGAACTTCTTCGTCAACACCCCGGACATCCTCACCGAGTACCTCCAGTTCGGCGGCCCGGCGGCGTTCAAGATCCGCGCCGCGCTCGCCGCCACGGCCAGCCCTACCTGGGGCGTCTACGCCGGCTTCGAACTCTACGAGCACGTGGCCCGCCCCGGCGCGGAGGAGTACATCGACAACGAGAAGTTCGAATACAAGGCCCGTGACTGGGAGGCAGCCGCGGAATCGGGCCGGACGCTGGCCCCCTACCTGACCCGGCTCAACGAAATCCGGCACACCCACCCGGCCCTCGGGGACCTGCAAAACCTGACCGTGCACGCCAGCACGGACGACGCCACCGTGGTGTACTCAAAACACAAGACGCTGCCGGACGGCACCAAGGACACCCTGATCATCGTGGTGAACGTGGACCCGCACGGTACCCGGGAGAGCACGGTCTCCCTGGATCTGGCCGCCCTGGAGCTCGATCCGGAGAACCTCACCGCCAACGGCGGCTACATCGTCGATGACCTGCTGACCGGCGAAAGCTGGGAGTGGGGGGAGTACAACTACGTCCGCCTCGACGCGCACGTCGAACCCGCCCACATCCTGAGCATCCGGAGGTAGCGCCAATGAGCTTCAGCCCGAGCAATCCCAACCAGCACTTCACCCCGAAGGGGACTTTCGAACTGAACGCGCCAGGCCTCCAGCACGATCCCCACTGGTACCGCAAGGCGGTCTTCTACGAGGTCCTGGTGCGCGGGTTCGCGGACGGCAACGGCGACGGCTCAGGCGACTTCCACGGCCTGATCGAGCGGCTGGACTACCTGCAGTGGCTCGGCGTCGACTGCCTGTGGCTCCCGCCGTTCTTCCAGTCCCCGCTGCGCGACGGCGGCTACGACATCTCGGACTACAACTCGGTCCTGGACGAGTTCGGCACCATCAGTGACTTCAAGCGGCTCGTCGCGGAGGCCCACGCCCGCGGCGTCCGGGTGATCATCGACCTGCCCCTGAACCACACCTCGGACCAGCACCCCTGGTTCCAGGAGTCGCGCAAGGACCCCGACGGGCCGTTCGGGGACTTCTATGTCTGGAGCGACACGGACGAGAAGTACCAGGACGCCCGCATCATCTTCGTTGACACCGAGGAATCGAACTGGACCTTCGACCCGATCCGCCGCCAGTTCTTCTGGCACCGGTTCTTCAGCCACCAGCCTGACCTGAACTTTGAGAACCCCAAGGTCATCGATGCCTTGTTCGACGTCGTACGGTTCTGGCTGGACCAGGGCATTGACGGTTTCCGCGCCGACGCCATCCCCTACCTCTTCGAAGAGGAGGGCACCAACTGCGAAAACCTCCCCGCCACGCACGAATTCCTGCGCCAGCTGCGCCGGATGGTCGACGAGAGCTACCCGGGCCGCGTGATCATCGCCGAAGCCAACCAGCCGCCGGCCGAGGTGGTGGAGTATTTCGGTACCGAGGAGGAGCCGGAGTGCCACATGGCGTTCCACTTCCCGATCATGCCCCGGCTGTACTACGCCCTGCGGGACCAGAAGGCCGCGCCGATCATCGAGACGATGAAGGACACCCCGGACATCCCCGAAGGCGCCCAGTGGGGAACGTTCCTGCGCAACCATGACGAACTGACCCTGGAAATGGTCACCGCCGACGAGCGCGCGGCGATGCTGGGCTGGTACGCCCCGGATCCGCGCATGCGGGCCAACATCGGTATCCGCCGCCGGCTGGCGCCCCTGCTGGACAACTCGCGCTCGGAAATCGAACTGATCAACGCCCTGCTGCTCTCGCTGCCGGGAAGCCCGTTCCTGTACTACGGCGACGAGATCGGCATGGGCGACAACATCTGGCTCGAGGACCGTGACGCGGTCCGCACCCCGATGCAATGGAACCCGGACCGCAACGCCGGTTTCTCCCACGCGGACCCGGGCAAGCTGTACCTCCCCGTGATCCAGTCGCTGGTCTACAACTACAGCATGGCCAATGTTGAGGCCGAGGCCGCGCACTCCGGTTCGCTGCTGCGCTGGACCCGGCAGATCCTCAGCGTCCGGAAGAACCACCCGGCCTTCGGGCTCGGCTCGTTCCAGCACGTCGAGGCCGACCACGACGTCGTCCTGTCCTACCTGCGCGACCTGCCCGCGGGCAACGCCGCGGGCGAGGACGCGGAGACCATCCTGTGTGCCTTCAACCTCTCCCAGCACCCCGTGGCCACCACCCTGCGCGTGCCGCAGTTCGCCGGGCGCGGCCTGCGGGACGTGTTCGGCGGCCAGGCGTTCCCCGCAATCGCCGACGACGGCACCCTGACCCTGACGCTGGGCAGCCACGACTTCTTCTGGCTGCGGATCCGTTCGGCCGCGTCCAATCCGGCCTCGCCCCACACCCAGGCGATGCCCATCCTGTCCATCGAAGGCTGACATGACCCCGCCCACCCTTACCCCCGCGCTGGACGCCCTGCTCCGCAGCTGGCTTCCCCGCCAGCGCTGGTTCCCCGTCAAGAGCGCGCACTTCAGCTTCGAACCGGCCGGCCGGGTACGCCTCGACGCCGGCCCGGCCGATCCCGGACCGGACACCCGGCCGGTGCTTGAGGTGCTGCTGCTGGCGGTGACGTACCCGACGGCAGACGGCAACCGGACCGACGTCGTGCAGGTGCCCCTGACCTTCCGTACCCTGCCGCTGGCCGGCGCCGGGGCCGCACTGCTCGGCGAGCTCCCGGCGGACGGCTCGGACGCGCCCCACGGATGGATCTACGACGGCGTCCACGATCCGGCCTTCATCGCGGCGTGGCTGGAGCTGATGCGCCAGCGCGGCGCCGCGGCCGACGGTACGGCGGGCGGCCACCTCGTTGACTCCGGATACCGGCTGCCGCACGCGACCGGCAAGGTCCGGGTCCTCTCCGGCGAGCAGTCCAACAGTTCGGTCATTGTGGACGACGGCGTCTCCGCTGCCATCCTCAAGTTCTTCCGGGTCCTGTCCGAGGGGCAGAACCCCGAAGTCGAGATCGGGGCAGCCCTGACCACCGGCCGGACCGCCGAAGTGCCGGCCACCCTCGGCTGGGTCACCGGCGAATGGAGCAGCCCCTCCGGCGGCGCCGACGCCGCCGTTCCCGGGCGGACGGCCCGCGGGGAACTTGCCGTCGCGCACGAGTTCCTCGCCGGCGGCCTGGACGCCTGGCGCCTCGCTGTGGACGCGGCCCGCACCGGGACCGGATTCACGGCCGAAGCGCGCGCCCTCGGCGTCGCCACGGCCACGGTGCACCGCCGCCTCGCCCAGGCTCTGGGTACAGGAGCCGAAGCCGTGCCCGGCCGGGACATCGCTCCCGGCGTCGCCCAGCGGGTCCGCCAGTCATGGGCGCAGGCCAGTGCCGCCGTCGGACCGTTCGACGGCGAACTCGAGGAATTGCTTTCCCGGCTCGAAAGCAGCAGCGCCGGCCAGCTGCAGCGGATCCACGGCGACCTCCACCTCGGCCAGATCCTGCAGGTCCCCGGTTCGGCCGGCCAGCCGGCGCGCTGGGCCATCCTCGACTTTGAGGGCGAGCCCCTCCGGCCGATCTCCGAACGCAATTTTCCGGATGTGCCGCTCCGTGACGTCGTCGGCATGCTGCGCTCCTTTGACTACGCCGCCGGGGCCGCGGTCCGCGAATACGACGGCGCCGTTGTTCCCGCCGGCTGGGTGGACGACTGTGCGGAGGCCTTCCTGGCCGGCTACGCCGAAGTCACCCCCGGCACGATCGACCGCGACTCACCCCTGTTCGTGGCGTTGTGGCTCGACAAGGCTCTTTATGAAGTTGTTTACGAACTACGGAACCGGCCGGACTGGCTCGCCATCCCGGTGAACGCATCCCGTCGTCTCCTTGGCAGTACAGGTTCCGGCGTTCCCGCCGAAACCGCAGTGGAAGGTAACACAATGACTGGTTCAGCACGTACCGATCGACCCGGCGTCCCGCTTCCCGTGGACGCGGAGACCCTTGCCCGGGTCGCCGCCGGGGAACACCACGCGCCGCACTCGGTCCTCGGCGCGCATCTTGACGACTACGGCCACGTCACCATCCGCACCGTGAAGCACCTCGCGGAGGCCGTCTCCGTGGTGACCGCCGCCGGCAGCTACCCGATGACCCACGAATCCGCCGGCGTGTGGGTGGCCGTGCTGGATCCGCTGGACGAAGGGCACGTCCCGGACTACCGGCTCGAGGTCAGTTACGAAAACCAGGCGCCCCAGCAGGCCGACGAGCCGTACCGATACTTGCCGTCGGTGGGCGAAATCGACCTGCACCTGATCGGCGAAGGCCGGCACGAGCGCCTCTGGGACGTCCTGGGTGCCCACGTCCGGCACTACAAGTCCGTCCTTGGTGACGTCGACGGCGTTTCGTTCGCAGTGTGGGCCCCGAATGCCCAGGCGGTGCGGGTCAAGGGCGACTTCAACGGCTGGGACGGCCGGGAATTCTCCATGCGTTCCCTCGGATCCTCAGGGGTGTGGGAACTCTTTATCCCCGGCGTTGTAGCAGGGGCGTGCTACAAGTTCGAGATCAAGACCAAACACGGCAACTGGGTGGAGAAGGCCGATCCGCTGGCGTTCGGTACCGAGATTCCGCCGCTGACCGCCTCCCGCGTTGTCGAGCCGTCCTACGCCTTCAAGGACGAGGATTGGATGAAGGCCAGGGCCGCCCGCAACCCGCACGAGGCCCCGATGAGCGTCTACGAGGTCCACCTCGGCTCGTGGCGGGTGGGGCTGGATTACCGGCAGCTGGCCAAGGAACTCGTGGAGTACGTGAAGTGGCTCGGCTTCACCCACGTGGAGTTCATGCCCGTCGCCGAACACCCCTTCGGCGGCTCGTGGGGCTACCAGGTCACGTCCTACTTCGCCCCGACCTCGCGGTTTGGCCACCCGGATGAGTTCCGGCACCTCGTGGACGAACTGCACCAGGCCGGCATCGGCGTCCTGCTGGACTGGGTGCCGGCGCACTTCCCCAAGGACGCGTGGGCACTGGCGAAGTTCGACGGCGATCCCCTGTACGAACACTCGGACCCGAACCTCGGCGAACACCCGGACTGGGGCACCCTGATTTTCGACTTCGGCCGCCGCGAGGTCCGCAACTTCCTGGTCGCCAACGCCCTCTACTGGCTGGACGAGTTCCACATCGACGGGCTCCGCGTCGACGCCGTGGCCTCGATGCTCTACTTGGACTACTCCCGCGAGGAGGGCCAGTGGCAGCCGAACCGTTTCGGCGGCCGGGAGAACCTCGAAGCGATCTCTTTCCTGCAGGAGGTCAACGCCACGGTCTACAAGACCCACCCCGGCGCGGTGATGATCGCCGAGGAATCTACCGCGTTCCCCGGCGTCACCGCCCCGACGAGCCAGGGCGGCCTGGGCTTCGGCATCAAATGGAACATGGGCTGGATGCACGACTCGCTCAAGTACATGGCCGAGGACCCGTACAACCGGAAGTGGCACCACGGCACCGTGACGTTCTCCATGGTCTACGCGTACACGGAAAACTTCCTGCTGCCGATCAGCCATGACGAGGTGGTGCACGGTAAGGGCTCGATGCTGCGCAAGATGCCCGGTGACCGCTGGCAGCAGCTCGCCAACCTGCGTGCCTTCCTGGGCTACCAGTGGGCGCACCCGGGCAAGCAGCTCATTTTTATGGGCACCGAATTCGGACAGGAAGCGGAGTGGTCCGAGCAGCATGGCCTGGACTGGTGGCTGGCCGATATCCCCGCGCACCGCGGCGTGCAGCTCCTGACCAAGGACCTCAACGAGCTCTACAGCTCCACCCCGGCACTGTACGAACGGGACAACGATCCCGACGGGTTCCAGTGGATCAACGGCGGGGACGCCGACCGCAACGTCCTGACGTTCATCCGCCGGGACGCCGACGGCAACGCGCTCGTGTGCGCCCTGAACTTCTCCGGCGCACCGCACCAGGACTTCCGCCTCGGCGTTCCGGCCACGGGCCAGTGGCAGGAAGTCCTGAACACGGACGCCGCCGCCTATGGCGGATCGGGGGTCCTGAACGAGGGCACCCTTGAAGCTTCCGACGACGGCGTTGACGGCCAGCCGGCCACGCTGACCGTGACGCTCCCGCCGCTGGGCGCCGCCTACTTCAAGGCCCTCAGCTAGGCCCGTTTCGTGCCCGCCGCCGCAGTGTGCGCCGGCGGGCACGGGCGTCCTCCGGGACGGATTGGTCAGCCCGCGAAAACGGTGGTAGAGTTTATTTCCGCGCTGCTCCCCGGGGTTGATCCGCTAAGAAGACCAAGAAGCCAATGGCAAGACTGAGTCGGAACGCTGATTTGACCAGGGTGAAGCGGCCCGGTAAGTTTGAAAAGTTGCTCCGGAGCGAGTCGCGGCCCTGTATTGGGGTTGTGGTGGTGCCGGGTGTGTCTGTTGTTTGAGAACTCAATAGTGTGCCAAGTTTGTTGATACCAATTGTTTTATTGATTGGTTGTTTTGGCTGTGTTGTCCACCCCGTGGATGGCATGGTTTTTACAGCTG
>NZ_JBFTNS010000010.1:0-88839 GCF_056397605.1 Arthrobacter sp. 05L44
ACCAACCATCCCCGCCCCCTGGTGCGAAGCCCACCACATCACCTACTGGTCCCACGGCGGCACCACCAGCACCGACAACGGAACCCTCCTCTGCTCACACCACCACCACCTCATCCACAAAGAACAATGGACCATCCACAACCACAACGGCACCCCCTGGTACACCCCACCACCACACCTCGACCCCACCCAACAACCCCGACGCAACCACCACTTCCGACCCTAAAAAGAAGTCCAGACCGGCTGCGGGCAGAAACTGTCCTCCGCTGGGACCCATGGACTGCGGATACCCAGTGAGCACCGAGGCGGTGACGGGACGGACGGCGCGGCAATAAGCACCATGCCCTCACCGCGTCACGGTTCGTCGGCGACTAGCGGGTCTTGAACGGCAGGGGAGCGCCCGTGGGGAAGGGGAGAGCTCCCTGGTCCGGCGTCATGGTGAACCATTCGCCGTTCTGGTTGGTGAGGAAGAGGAGCTGCCGACCGCCGGCGTCGAGCGGGTCACCGTCCGGATACGACTTGCCGCACGTAACAGGCATGGACGCAACCCGGACGGGTGCAGTCCCCACATCGCCCTTGAAAACCCGTTCAACCTCAACAGCATGGATGTTGGCCTGATACCCATAGATGCGGGTTTCGCCGTCCGTCGGCTGCGGGGTGCCGACAACAACAGCTCCCGCATGGTCGAACCGTTCCTGCAGGGTGCCGAAGCGGACCCAGTCCACGCAGGCGGCCGTGTGGGAGCCCGGCTCCAGCCAGCATCCGCTGAGCACCGTCACGGAAACCAGGCTGATCGCTGCTGCCGCCGCCAGTCGCCTCATACCCAGATAGTAGGCACGGCAGTGACGCCGGGTACATGGGGAAGTGCCGCGGACTCGTCGGACTAGCGGAACAAGGCAAAGACCCGAAGGGGTTCCGGAGTGAAATCGGTGCCCTCAGTGAATCC
Organism: Arthrobacter sp. 05L44; assembly: GCF_056397605.1. Taxonomy (NCBI): domain Bacteria; kingdom Bacillati; phylum Actinomycetota; class Actinomycetes; order Micrococcales; family Micrococcaceae; genus Arthrobacter; species Arthrobacter sp. 05L44. The sequence goes on from NZ_JBFTNS010000010.1 coordinate 947, forward strand.
AAGGGCCTCGTAGAAAGCCCGCTGGCCAGGTTCGTTGTCCGTGAGGAGCACCGTCTGTCGGACATGCCGGTAACGGGCCTGGACAGCTTCCAGCATGGCGCGCCCGACGCCTGCACCTTGGCACCCCGGGTCCACGAGGATGTCCTGCACATAGCAGATGGTCGCATCGTCGGAGACGGCGCGGGCCAGCCCGACCAGCCGTCCGTCCGGGTTCCGTGCGGCGACCACAAAGGAGGAGTTTCGGAGCGCCTGTAATAACAGGCCGGGGTCCCGCGTGTACGCGGCCCACCCGACGGATTCATAGAGTGCCACCACCTCGGCGCCGGAGACCTCGGGGCTGGCGGCAATGACAAATTCGGGCATCGGACCAGTGTGGCATGCTGACCTAGTGCAACCCCCACCTTCGCCAGCGGCCCCTTCGCGAGTCCTTTTCTACGGCGTCACCGGCAGCGGCAAGTCCTCCGCCGCACACGCCTACGCTGCGCGTACCGGGCTGCCGGAGTATTCCGCCGACGACGACATTGGCTGGCTTCCGGGGTGGCGGCAACCGGATACCGCGGAACAACGCGAGCTCGCGGCGCGCATCGCCGGCCAGGACAGGTGGGTCCTCGACAGCGCCTACGGCGTGTGGCGGGACCTGGTCGTGCCCCGGGCGCAGCTGATCATAGGGCTGGACTATCCGCGGTGGCTTTCGCTGCTGAGGCTGATCCGTCGTTCGCTTCGGAGAGTCGTTGCCAGGGACGAAGTGTGCAATGGCAACCGGGAGACGTTCGCCCGACTCTTCGCGCCGGATTCGATCATCGGCTGGCACTTCCGGTCCTTTGGCCGGAAACGACGGGTCATGCGGGAACTCCAACGTTCCCCCGGGCCGGCTGAAGTCCTCCTCTTCCGTCGCCCACGGGACCTGGAAGCATGGTTGCAGCTCATCCCGCAGGCAGATCCGACGGCCGCCCGGAAGCAGTAGCCCCGCTGATATTGGAAAGCAGTACCGGGCAGGGCGCCGGGGCGGGCGATGAGGCGCGGCCGCCCCGCCTGGTACGCGGTCTGGACCCTACTTCTTCCCGAAGAGTCCGCCGAGCAGGCCGCCGAGTCCGCCGTCGTCTTTCCGGGACTGCTCCGCGGACTGCCCCTCATCCTGCCGGGCCGCGTCGTCCTGCTGTTGCCCGGGGAGGTCAATGTCGATCAGCTCACCCGGTGCCGGACCGTCGCCCGACGGCTGTCCCTGCGGTACCGCCTGGGGCTCAGCTTGGGGAGCCGGTTCCGTTGCACGGCCCGCATCGGGCGCTGGAGCTTCATCGGTGGTGCGCTGTTCGCCGCCGCCGAACATGCCGCCGAGGATGCTGCCCAGGCCGCCGCCCGCCCCTCCTGCGCCGCCACCCAGGATTCCACCCAGGATTCCGCCGAGGTCAATGCCCCCGGGTCCGGCCTGGCTCCCGGCGCCGGCGCCGGCGCCAGCTCCGGCACCTGCGCCGGCCTGGCCACGGCCGCCCAGGACCTTCTTGGCGAGGTAGGACATCACGATCGGGGCGAGCAGCGGAAGGAGCTTGCGCACCAGGTCCCCGCCCATCCCGCCGAGCTGTGCCGAGCCGGCCAGCTGGCTGGCCACCTGGTCCTGCTGGCCGCCGAAGACGTGGTTCACGATCTTTTCGCCGTCGGCGGTGTCCACCTGGGCGGCATCCACACCGCCGTCCACCAGCCCGTCCCGGTGCTGGTCCAGGGCCGACTCCAGGGCGGCTGCGCCTTCGGGGGCCTGCGCGTTGTTGTGCATGCCGGCGAGAAGCGTGGGGACAGCGGCCTCCACAGCGGCCTGGGCCGTCTGCCGGTCCGTGCCGAGCATGTCGGCGATCTGGTCTACGGGAATCTGCCCAAGGATGTCATGGAGCTCAGTCATGGCGTTCTCCTTCAGCCGCGGTCCGGCCGCGGGCATTGGTGGCGGCGGCGGCCGCATTGCCGTCGCCGAACTGGTGCCCTTGCATCGTAGCCCCGGGCCGGGTAGACGGAAAGGTAACGGCGGCGCCCGGATCCGTCCGGGACCAGCGCCGGCAGCGGGTAATCTTAGAGAGTTCCGGAGCCGGCCAGACCCTCCGGAAAAGTCCACAGCAGGCAGCAAAAGGCGAGGTAGATGGTCCACATCTGGAACGATCCGTCCGAAGTCCCGGCGGACTTCGGTCCCTCCGTGGTCACGTTCGGCAACTTCGACGGCGTGCACCGCGGCCACCAGCAGGTGCTGTCGCAACTGATCCGCACGGCCCGCCTGACCCACGCCCGCGCCGTCGCCATCACCTTCGACCCGCACCCGGCACAGGTCCACCGCCCCGAATCCGCCCCCGAGCTGATCATGGGGCTCGAAGACAAGCTGGTTGCCCTCGGCGAGGTCGGCCTGGACGCCGTCCTGGTGATGAAGTACTCGCTGGAACTGGCCAGCCTGACCCCGGAGGAATTCGTCTCCTCGGTGCTGGTGGATGCCCTCAAGGCCAGCCACGTCGTCATCGGCCACGACGCCCGGTTTGGCCGGGGCAACTCCGGCGACCTGGACACCATGAAGGAGCTGGGGGAGAAGCTCGGCTTCGAGGTGCAGGTCATCAGCGAATTCGGCTCCGAAGGCTACCCGGTGCACCGCACCGACGGAACTGACCACGACGGCGGCGCGGGCGACCGCCGCTGCTCGTCCACCTGGGTCCGGGATGCCTTGCGGGAGGGCGACGTCGCCACCGCCGCTGCCGTCCTGGGCCGGCCGCATAAGATGCGGGGCGAGGTGGTGCACGGCGCCGCCCGCGGCCGCGACCTCGGTTTCCCCACCGCCAACCTCGCTGCGGACGCCAGCGGCTACATCCCCGCGGACGGCATCTACGCCGGCTGGCTCGTAGACCAGGCCGGCATCCGCTGGCCGGCCGCCATTTCGGTCGGCTCAAACCCCACTTTTGACGGCGTCAGCCGGCAAGTCGAGGCGCACGTGATCGACCGGCCCGAAGAGGCCGTGGAGGATTTCGATCTCTACGGCCAGACAGTCGTCATCGAATTCGTGGCCCGCCTGCGCGGTATGGTCGCGTACCGTGGCCCGGAGGCGCTGGTGGAACAGATGCGCCTGGACGTCGTCCAGGCGCACGATCTCCTGACCGCGTCCCAAGGTTAAGGAAGGCACCCGACGTGACCCTAGAGAAGAACACCCGCGAGCTGGACAAGGACATTGTCCGCGACTTCAGCTCCCGGATGAGCTACGCCTCATACCTGCAGCTGCCAACGCTGCTCAGCGCCCAGCAGCCCGTGAGTGCACCGGAGCACCACGACGAGATGCTGTTCATCATCCAGCACCAGACCACGGAGCTGTGGCTCAAACTCGTGCTGCACGAACTCCGCAGCGCCGCAGCCTGGCTTCGCGCCGACGACCTCGGCTCCGCGCTCAAGGCCATCGCCAGGGTCAAGCACATCCAGAAGACCCTCACGGAGCAGTGGTCTGTCCTGGCCACCCTGACACCCACCGAGTACTCCCAGTTCCGGGGTTTCCTGGGCAGCTCATCAGGCTTTCAGTCCAGCCAGTACCGCGCCGTGGAGTTTCTCCTGGGCAACAAGAACCGCAAGATGCTGCCGGTTTTCGAATCGGACCCCGAGGCCCACGGGATGCTCCTGGAGCTCCTCGAAGCACCCAGTATCTACGACGACTTCCTTGCCTACCTCAAGCGCCAGGGCTTCGACGTGCCGGCGTCGGTCCTGGACCGCGATGTCAGCAAGGCCCACGAATTCAGCCCGGAACTTGTCCCCGTGTTCAAGTACATCTACGAAAACGCGGCCACCAACTGGGGCGCCTACGAAGCCTGCGAGGAACTCGTGGACCTCGAGGACAACTTCCAGCTCTGGCGCTTCCGGCACCTCCGGACGGTCCAGCGGACCATCGGCATGAAGTCCGGGACCGGCGGGTCCAGCGGAGTGGCCTTCCTGCAAAAAGCCCTCGAACTGACGTTCTTCCCGGAACTGTTCGCCGTCCGCACGGAGATCGGCCAGTGAGCGCCGGCACACCGGCACAGGCAGCGACCGATGCCCTGTGGCAGCGCGCGTTGGACCTCGACGCCGCGGACCCGCTGGCCGCGTACCGCGCCCACTTCGTCGGGGCGGACACGGAGCTGTCCTACCTCGATGGCAACTCCCTGGGCCGGCCCCTGAAGCGCACTGTCACGGACATCAGCAGCTTCATCCAGGACAGCTGGGGCGGCCGCCTGATCCGCGGCTGGGACGAGGAATGGCTGCAGCTGCCGCAGCAGATCGGTGACCAGCTGGGCCGGGCCGTGCTGGGCGCGGCCCCCGGGCAGACCATCATCGCCGACTCCACCACCGTGGTGCTTTACAAACTGATCCGCGCCGCGCTGGCCGCCGTCACCGATCCGGCCCGCACCGAAATCGTGCTGGACACGGACAACTTCCCGACCGACCGCTACCTCGTCGAAGGCATTGCCCGCGAAGAGGGGCTCACACTGCGCTGGATCGAGGCAGACCCCTCCGCAGGGGTCAGCGTTGACCAGGTGCGCGCCGCCACCGGGCCGGCCACCGCCGTCGTGGTCCTCAGCCAGATCGCCTACCGCTCCGGTTTCCTCGCGGACCTGCCCGGTATCACCGCCGCTGTGCACGACGCCGGCGCGCTGGTGGTGTGGGACCTGTGCCACTCCGCCGGGTCGGTGGAGATCGGCCTGGACGACGCCGGCGTCGACTTCGCCGCAGGCTGCACCTACAAGTACCTGAACGGGGGACCGGGGTCGCCCGCGTTCGCCTACGTCAACGCCCGGCACCTGGCCGGGCTGCAGCAGCCCATCTGGGGCTGGATGGGACGCAAGGACGCGTTCGAGATGGGTCCGGGCTACGAGGCGGCGGCAGGGATCCGGGGCTTCCTCAGCGGAACGCCCGCCATCTTCGGCATGCTCGCCATGCGCGGGACACTGGACCTGCTTGAGGAGGCCTCCATGGCCGCCGTCCGGGAGAAGTCACGGCTGCTGACGGCGTTCGCCGTCGAACTCCATGACGCCTGGCTGGCGCCCGCAGGGGTGCAGTTGTCCACCCCGCGGGACCCTGACCTGCGCGGCAGCCACATCACGGTGGACCATCCCGCGTTCCGTGAGATGACCGCCCAGCTGTGGGAACAGGACGTGATCCCTGACTTCCGGGCGCCGCAGGGCATCAGGATCGGGCTCTCGCCGCTGAGTACCTCCTTCGCCGAGCTGTACCAGGGTGTCGCCGCCATCCGCGGGTTGCTGGTGGGCGCGCCGGACGGTTTAGACAACATCGGCGGCGTGCCAGTAAACTAAACGTTGGATCCGGCTGCAGTCCGTGGCGGCTGGCTCTTGTTGTGTGGAGGATACCTTCCCTGTGGGGCAGGAATTCCGGCGCAGCACCCCCGGCAGTGAATTACTGACTCGGGCCTCACGGCACATCTCTAGGAGTTAACGTGGCACTTGAAGCCGCTGTAAAGCAGTCCATCATGAAGGATTTCGCAACGTCCGAGGGCGACACCGGTTCGCCGGAGGTCCAGGTTGCAGTCCTGACCCAGCGGATCAAGGATCTGACTGAGCACATGAAGGAGCACAAGCACGATTACCACACCCAGCGCGGTCTGCTGGCCATGGTTGGTCGTCGCAAGCGCATGCTCACCTACCTCAAGAACACTGACATCAACCGCTACCGTGCGCTCATCGAGCGTCTCGGCCTGCGCCGCTAGTCAGCTTTAAGGGGCGGCCCTTTCCCACGGGAAGGGCCGCCTTTTTCAAAACTCAATAGGAGGATCAACCGCATCGCGCATTCGCGGTCTTCGGTAGTGATCTCCGGGAACGGCTTCGAAGAATGAAGCCCGGCCCGTGGGTCTCGATCGATGACCGGGTGCAGTGCAGGCCAGTCGACAGATGCTGGCCTGGGTTGATGCGGATGGGCTCCGTTAACCAAGAAACGGAGGTGACTCTCTTGGAGGGTCCCGAAATCCAGTTCTCAGAAGCCGTCATTGACAATGGCCGCTTCGGCAAGCGGGTTATCCGCTTTGAAACCGGCCGTCTTGCCAAGCAGGCAGCCGGCGCAGCCATGGTCTACATCGATGAAGAGACCGCGCTGCTGTCCGCAACCACCGCCGGCAAGCACCCGCGCGAAGGTTTCGACTTCTTCCCGCTGACCGTCGACGTCGAAGAGCGTATGTACGCCGCGGGCCGTATCCCGGGTTCGTTCTTCCGCCGCGAAGGCCGCCCCTCGACCGAAGCCATCCTGGCCTGCCGCCTCATGGACCGCCCGCTGCGCCCCGCGTTCGTCAAGGGCCTGCGCAACGAGGTCCAGATCGTCGTCACCGTGCTCTCCATCAACCCGGATGAGCTCTACGACGTCGTCGCGATCAACGCCTCCTCGATGTCCACCCAGCTCTCCGGCCTGCCCTTCTCCGGCCCGATCGGCGGCGTCCGCGTTGCCCTCGTCGCCGACGAGCACGGCACCCAGTGGGTTGCGTTCCCGAAGCACTCCCAGCTGGAGAACGCCGTCTTCAACATGGTCGTCGCCGGCCGCGTTGCAGGTGACGACGTCGCCATCATGATGGTTGAAGCCGAAGCCACCGACAACTCCTGGAACCTCATCAAAGAACAGGGCGCCACCGCCCCGACCGAAGAAGTTGTTTCCGAGGGCCTCGAGGCCGCCAAGCCGTTCATCAAGGCCCTGTGCGAAGCCCAGTCCGACCTCGCAGCCCGCGCCGCCAAGCCGACCGTCGAGTTCCCGGTCTTCCTGGACTACCAGGACGATGTCTACGCCGCTGTGGAATCCGCTGCCGCCGACAAGCTGGCTGCTGTCTTCCAGATCGCCGACAAGCAGGAGCGCGACACCGCCTCGGACGAGCTCAAGGACGAGGTCACCTCTTCCCTGGCCGGCCAGTTCGAAGGCCGCGAGAAGGAGCTGTCAGCAGCCTTCCGCTCCGTCACCAAGCAGGTTGTGCGCCAGCGCATCCTCAAGGACCAGATCCGCATCGACGGCCGCGGCCTGACGGACATCCGCCAGCTCACCGCCGAGGTTGAGGTTCTGCCCCGCGTGCACGGCTCGGCCATCTTCGAACGCGGCGAGACCCAGATCATGGGTGTCACCACGCTGAACATGCTCAAGATGGAACAGCAGATCGACTCGCTGTCGCCGGTAACGCGCAAGCGCTACATGCACAACTACAACTTCCCGCCGTACTCCACCGGCGAGACCGGCCGCGTCGGTTCCCCGAAGCGCCGCGAAATCGGCCACGGCGCCCTCGCAGAGCGCGCCATCATGCCGGTGCTGCCCACCCGCGAGGAATTCCCCTACGCCATCCGCCAGGTGTCTGAGGCTCTCAGCTCCAACGGTTCGACGTCGATGGGTTCCGTCTGCGCCTCCACGCTGTCCCTGCTCAACGCAGGCGTGCCGCTGAAGGCGCCGGTTGCCGGTATCGCCATGGGCCTGGTCTCCGACCAGGTTGACGGCCAGACCCGCTACGCCGCACTGACCGACATCCTCGGCGCCGAAGATGCCTTCGGTGACATGGACTTCAAGGTCGCCGGTACCTCCGAGTTCGTCACGGCCATCCAGCTGGACACCAAGCTCGACGGCATCCCCGCCTCGGTCCTGGCCGCCGCCCTGAAGCAGGCCCGCGAAGCGCGCCTGCACATCCTGGACGTCCTGAACTCCGCGATCGACACCCCGGACGAGCTCTCCGAGTTCGCACCGCGCGTCATCGCGGTCAAGATCCCGGTAGACAAGATCGGCGAGGTCATCGGCCCGAAGGGCAAGATGATCAACCAGATCCAGGAAGACACCGGAGCCGACATCTCGATCGAGGACGACGGAACTGTCTACATTGGCGCCACCAACGGCCCGTCTGCCGACGCAGCACGGTCCGCGATCAACGCCATCGCCAACCCGCAGGTCCCGGAAATCGGTGAGCGCTACCTGGGTACGGTCGTCAAGACCACCACCTTCGGCGCCTTCGTTTCCCTGACCCCGGGCAAGGACGGTCTGCTGCACATCTCCGAGCTGCGCAAGATCGCCGGCGGCAAGCGCGTGGACAACGTCGAGGACGTTGTTTCCGTGGGCCAGAAGATCCAGGTGGAAATCACCAAGATCGATGACCGCGGAAAGCTCTCCCTCTCGCCCGTCGTGGCCGATGAGGCAGGGTCCGCTGACGCTGACAACGCTGAGGTTTCCGTGGAGGCCGCAGAGTAGTCTTTCCTGACTCGCGCAGCGGGGCCGGTGGATTCGTCCACCGGCCCCGCTGCCGTTAAAGGCAGGTAGGATTGCAGGCAGATTTGGCACGTTTCCCCTGACGGTTTTCTTGAAAGGCCTTAATGACTGTCGTACCCCTGCCGCTTGAGCAGAACCAGCACGCCGACACCCTCATCCACGGAGCCGACGGCGGCTCGCAGGTGCGCCGCTCGGTGCTCCCCGGCGGCGTCCGCGTGCTGACCGAAGCGATGCCGGGCCAGCGCTCGGCGACCATCGGGTTCTGGGTCGGCGTCGGATCGCGGGACGAAGCGCCGGGGCAGCACGGGTCCACCCACTTCCTGGAACACCTGCTCTTCAAGGGCACCAAACGGCGCACCGCGCTGGAAATCGCCTCCGCCTTCGACGAGGTCGGCGGGGAATCCAACGCCGCCACCGCGAAGGAAAGCACCTGCTACTTCGCCCGGGTCCTGGACACGGACCTCCCCATGGCGATCGACGTCATCGCCGACATGATCACCGGCGCCGTCCTGGACCCCCAGGAAATGGAGCAGGAACGCGACGTCATCCTCGAGGAAATCGCCATGGACAGCGATGACCCTACCGACGTCGCCCACGAACACTTCGTCGCCGCCGTCCTCGGCACGCACCCGCTCGGCCGTCCGATCGGCGGCACCCCGGACGCCATCCGCGCCGTGGCCCGCGACTCGGTCTGGGACCACTACCGCCGCTACTACCGTCCGGATGAGCTCGTTATCACCGCCGCCGGGGGACTGGATCACGACGTCGTCTGCGGGCTCGTCGTCGACGCCCTGCATTCGGCGGGCTGGCAGCTCGAGCACGACGCCGCCCCCGTCCAGCGCCGGTCCACCGAACGGGCGGCGATTACCGGCACGGCCGGCCTGCACGTGGTCAAGCGTCCCGTGGAGCAGGCCAACATCATCATGGGCTGCCCCACGATCGTCGCTACCGACGACCGCCGTTACGTGATGAGCGTGCTGAACGCCGTCCTGGGCGGGGGCATGTCGTCGCGGCTCTTCCAGGAGGTCCGGGAAAAGCGCGGCCTGGTGTATTCGACGTACTCCTTCGCGTCCTCCTACGCCGACGCCGGCTACTTCGGCATGTACGCCGGCTGCACCCCGTCGAAGGTCCGGCAGGTCCTGGAACTCCTCGGCGCGGAGCTGGACAAGCTGGCCGAGGGCGGGATCTCCGAAGAGGAACTGCGCAAGGCCGTCGGACAACTGAGCGGCGGCATCGTCCTGGCCCTGGAGGACACCGGGTCACGGATGTCCCGGCTGGGCCGGGCCGAGCTGGTCTCCGGCGAATACCAGGACATCGACGAGACCCTGCGCCAGATCAAGGCCGTCACCGTGGCCGACGTCCAGGAACTGGCCCGTGAACTGGCCGCCGCACCGCGGACCGTTACTGTGGTGGGCCCGTTCGAGGAAACCGAGACCTTCGGCCTCTGAGCTGATCCCCGGGGGCTTCCGCCGGGCTACCCCTCCTTTACAGCCGGGCGGCCCGGCGTGATGATGGTGGCGGGACCGCACGGGAGGAAACCCCATCGGAGGACGCATGGACCGGCCGCTGCCAGGCAGTGCACACGAGGCGCTTGAGGGCTTCCTCGGCCAGTGGAGTGGCACCACCCAGTGGGAGGCAACGGCGTGGGGTCCGGCCCGTACGGCCGCGGCCGACGTCGTTTTCGCCCGCGCCGCCGCCGGTCTCGCCGTCACCATGAGCTACCGCCATACCGATGCCGACGGCGCCAGGACCGAGGGTGTCGGTGTCTTCACCATGGACCCCGATCATCCGGACACACTCTGGTACCACGTGAACAGTATGGGCCTGCCGCCCGAGGCGCCGGCCCGTGCCAGCTGGCAGGACGGCACCCTGACCATTGAACGGCGCAGTGACCGCGGCACTGCACGGCATACCTTGAGGGTCGACGACGGGGAGCTGACCCACGCTGCCGGGCTGCGGCTGGGCCACGCGAGCGATTTCAGCCCGTTTATGACCACCGTCTGCCGCCGCGTTCCCGAGCCCGCGGCCGTTCCGGCCTAGGCTGCCCGGGCTCGGCTAGCCGCCGGCGAACGGCGGGAGCACGTCGACGACGTCGTCCGGTCCCAGCGTGGCCGCAGGGTTGCGGACGGCCACCTCGTTGAGCAGGAAGCTGGACCGGGACAGGATGCGGGCCAGCGGCGGAGTGCCGGCGGGCGGTTCGGGACGTTCGACGGCGATAATCGCCTTCACAAGGCCGGTCAGCGTGGTGCCGTCGGGCAGGTCGAACTTTTCCTCGTCCATCCCGGCGGCGGCGCGCGCGGCAGCGAAGTAACGTACGTTCACGGGTGGTTCAGCCTCCGATGGCGCTCATGCTGCGGTCCGGCTGGACGAAATCCGGGGCGTCCAGCCCGACGTGGTCCATGCCGTGGGCCTTGGGCTTGATCCACATGGCGTCCTGCCACCGCTCGGCGAGTTGTTCGTCGCTGGCGCCCTCGCGGAGCAGTCCCAGCAGGTCAATCTCCTCGCGCGAAAACAGGCAGCTCATGATCTTGCCTTCAGCGGTGATCCGGGTGCGGCGGCAGTCCGCGCAGAACGGTTCGGTGACGGAGGCGATGATGCCCACCGTGCCCAGCACGGGTCCGGTGGCCTGATCCGTTCCGGGTACCCTGGCGCGGACCTCAAAGCGTTCAGCGGGGGCGCCGTCGCGCTCCCTCGGGTCCGCGCCCAGCACGTAGTCCACCGAGAGCAGGTCACGGATTTCCGCTGCCGTGATCATGTTCCGGCGCGTCCAGCCGTGGTCGGCGTCCAATGGCATCTGTTCGATGAAGCGCAGTTCGTAGCCGCGGTCCAGGGCCCACGCCAGCAGGGCGGGCGATTCGGCGTCGTTGATGCCGCGCATCAGCACCGCATTGAGCTTGACGGGTCCGAGGCCGGCCGCCCAGGCGGCGTCGACGCCGGCGAGGACGCGGTCCAGGAAGGGACGCCGGGTCAGTTTGGTGAAGGTTTCCTCGTGCAAGGAGTCCAGCGAGACGTTGATCCGGGTCAGGCCGGCGGCTTTTAGGCCCGCGGCCTTCCTGTCCAGTCCGACGGCGTTGGTGGTCATGGAGATCGGCAGGTCCGGGTGGGCCTGGCGCAGCGCGGAAATGATATCCAGGAGGTCGGCCCGGACCAGGGGTTCGCCGCCGGTGAGCCGGAGTTCCCGGACGCCCAGCAGGTCCACTCCGATCCGGACAATCCGCACTATCTCGTCCGCGGTCATAACCGCCTGCTTGGCCAGCCATTCGAGGCCTTCGGCCGGCATGCAGTAGGTGCAGCGCAGGTTGCATTTGTCCGTCAGCGAGAGCCGCATGTCGGTGGCGCGGCGGCCGTAACGGTCCATCAGGCCGGCCGGCAGCCCGGCAGGGCGCCCGGCTGGAAGCGGCGCGGCGCCGGGGCCGCTTTCCGCCCGGGGCTGGGGCATGCCAAGCTGAACACTCATACTGTCAGGCTACGCCACCGCGGGCCGGCCATCACGCCCCTGTTGCCAGCGAACTTATGCTGGAAGGGTGAACACCTCCAGGGTTGTCCCGGCAGCACCGCCCCGGGGGCGGCTGCGGCCCGCAGGCGGGCGCCCGTTATGGTGGGCCGCCGCGGCGGGAGTGGCGGCGGTCGGCGCGGGCGTCGTCGTGGGTGAACTGGCCGCCGGGCTGGTGAGTCCCTCGGTGTCGCCGGTGACAGCAGTGGGCGGAGCCGTTATCGACGCCGTGCCGCCGGGCGTCAAGGACTGGGCTATCTCCTTATTCGGGACTTCGGACAAGCTGGCCCTGCTGACGTCGATGGTGGTGCTGATCGCAGTACTGGCCGCCTTGGCCGGGATGCTCGAATGGCGCCTCCGCTTTGCCGGGCTGGCCGTGATAGCCGTGTTCGGCGTCGTTGGCCTGGCCGCCGTACTGACCCGGGCCGGGGTAACGCCCAACGCGATTCCTGTACCGCTGCTTGGCGCGGTGCTCGGCATCATCCTGCTGCGCTGGCTGGTCCGCTTACTGAAGACCTGGCACGGCGCGCCGGCACCGGCGGAACAGCAGCAGCCGCAGCCTCCGCAGCCCCGGGATACGGCGGACGGCCCCGCCCGCCGCCGGTTCCTGCAGTCCCTGGCAGGGACGGGCCTGGTCGCCGCGATCGGCGGAGTGCTGGCGTCCACCCTGCGCGGGGCGGCAGCCGCCGTCACCGAGGTGCGTGGCAAACTGGTCCTGCCCAACCCGGCGTCGCGGGCGGCAGCGATTCCCGCCGGCGCCGAAGCCGGACTCGCGGGCGTAAGCCCCTTAGTGACCCCGAACGCGGACTTTTACCGGATCGACACGGCCCTCCGGGTTCCCGTCGTGGACCCGGCCCAATGGACGCTCAAAGTCACCGGAATGGTGGAGCGCGAGGTCGAGCTGGATTTCGCCGCGCTGCTGGCCAAGCCCCTGACCGAGCGGTACGTCACCATTGCCTGCGTTTCCAACGAGGTGGGAGGTGACCTCATCGGCAACGCGCGCTGGCTCGGCTGGCCGGTCCGCGAACTGCTGGCCCAGGCCGGACCCAAACCGGGGGCGGACATGGTGCTTTCCCGCAGCGCGGACGGCTGGACAGCCGGAACGCCGCTGGAAGTTCTCACCGACAACCGTGACGCCCTCCTGGCGGTGGGAATGAACGGGGAGCCGCTGCCGCTCGAGCACGGCTTCCCGGTCCGGCTGATCGTCCCCGGGCTGTACGGCTACGTCTCGGCAACCAAGTGGGTCACCGAACTGAAAGTGACCCGGTTCGCGGACGACGTCGCTTATTGGACGCCCCGGGGCTGGAGTGAACACGGCCCGATCAAGACCTCGTCACGGATCGACGTGCCCCGTTCCGGCCGCAGCGTGCAGGCCGGGACGGTGGACCTGGGCGGCGTCGCCTGGGCGCAGCACCGCGGCGTCGGCAAAGTGGAGGTCCGGATCGATCGCGGCGACTGGAAACAGGCGGACCTGGCCCGCGCCATCTCTACGGACACGTGGTGCCAGTGGAGGATCTCCGTGCCCCTGGGCCCGGGCCAGTACGAGGTGCAGGTCCGGGCGACCGATCTCACGGGCGTCCCGCAGGTGGAGGACCGGGCTCCGGCGGCGCCCAGCGGTGCCACCGGCTACCACACCGTTACAGTGGACGTGAAGTCCTAGTCCGCCGAGCCGAAGGTCACCACCGCATGCACCGCACCGCGAACAGGCCCGTCACCGTGGAAGCGCACCGGGACAAGGTCCGCTCCCTCCTGGTACCGCTCGCTGACCGCATCGAGACCGTGCCGCTGGGCGACGCCCTGGGCCGCGGACTGGCTGCCGACATTGAGGCCCCCCTGGACCTCCCGCCGTTCCCCAACTCGCAAATGGACGGCTTCGCCATCCGCAGCGCCGACGTGCCGGCCGGCGGTGCGGAACTGCACGTCGCCGCACCCGTACCGGCCGGTGCCGAGCCCGCGCCCCTGACCCCGGGGACGGCCGCGCCCATCATGACCGGGGCCATGATCCCGCCTGGCGCGGACGCCGTCGTTCCCATTGAACAGGCCCTTCCGGACGTCTTCCCTGCGCCGGGGGAGGCCGCCACTGTGCGCCTCCCCGCCACGCCGCCGGGCACCTTCGTCCGCGACGTCGGCAGTGACATCGCCGCCGGGGCGCTGGCACTGGCGGCCGGGACTTACCTTGGCCCGGGACAACTCGGGCTCCTGGCGGCCCTGGGCATCACCCGGGTGCCGGTGCACGCCGCGGCCCGGGTCCTGCTCGTCACCACCGGGGACGAAGTACTGGAACCCGGCACCCCGCTGCAGCCCGGAAAGATCTACGACGCCAACGGCACCCTGCTCGAATCAGCGCTCCGGCAGGCCGGCCTGTCCGTGACGCGGTCGGGCATCTCCACGGACGACCCCGCGGAACTGGCCGGGCTGCTGCGCCGGCACGCCCCCGACGTCGACCTCATCATCACCACCGGCGGCGTCAGCAAGGGCGCCTACGAGGTGGTCCGGCAGGCACTGGCAGGCCACGACGTCGAATTCGGCGCCGTCGCCATGCAGCCGGGCGGGCCGCAGGGCATCGGCAGCTTCGAAGGGGTGCCGGTCCTTGGTTTCCCAGGGAACCCCGTCAGCTGCCTGGTCTCCTTTGAAATGTTCCTCCGGCCCGTACTCGCCGAGCTCTTCGGCGCCCCGTCGCCCCGCACTGTGATCCGGGCCAGGCTCTCCGAGGCCCTGGAATCCCCGGAAACCAAACACCAGGTCCGGCGCGCAGTGCTCGGCCCCGACGGGACGGTGCGGCCGGAGGGCGGACCGGGATCACATCTGGTCCACGCGCTGGCGAACTCCAACGCCTTCATCCAGGTCCCCGTGGGCACCGCGGCGCTCGAGGCGGGCGACGAGGTGGAAGTATGGGTGCTGTGAACGAAACCAATACCCCCGGCAAGCCCGGGCTAACCCACCTGCGGCAGGACGGCACCGCCCAGATGGTTGATGTGTCCAACAAGGCCGAGACCACGCGGGAGGCCACCGCCACCGCAACCGTGAACAGCACCCCGGAGGTCCTGGAGCTGCTCGGCGCCGGGGAACTGCCGAAGGGGGACGCACTCGCCGTGGCCCGGGTCGCCGGCATCATGGCCGCCAAGAAGACGCCGGACCTCGTTCCGCTGTGCCACCCGCTGCCGCTGACCAAAGTCACCGTCGACTTCGAACTCGGCGCCGGCTCGGTGACGATTTTCGCCACCGTCAAGACCCGGGGCGTGACCGGGGTGGAAATGGAAGCGCTCACGGCCGTTACCGTGGCCGCCCTAAGTGTGTACGACATGATCAAGGCCGTGGACAAGCACGCGGTCCTGACGGACATCAAAGTGCTGGCCAAGAGCGGCGGCAAGAGCGGGGACTGGACACTGTGAGCCTGACCGGAACGAACCACCCAGAACCGCACCGCCACGGCGAAGCGACCGGCCGCAGGGCCGGGATTGTGATCGCCTCCACCCGGGCCGCCGCGGGGGTCTACGAGGACCTCACCGGCCCGGTGATCGCCGACTGGCTGGCCGAACACGGCTTCGAGTCATTTCCCGCCATGGTGGTACCCGACGGCGAGCCGGTGGGCGCGGCCCTCCGAGCCCTGCTGACCCAGCACCCGGCCGTCATCATCACCAGCGGCGGTACCGGCCTGAGCCCCACCGACGCCACGCCCGAACAGACCCTCCCGCTGCTGGACCGCGAGATCCCCGGCATCATGGAGGGGCTCCGCAGCGCCGGCACGGCAAAAACCCCGACGGCCATGCTCAGCCGCGGCCACGCCGGCACGGCCGGGACCACGTTCATCGTCAACCTCCCCGGCTCGCCGAAGGGCGTGATGGACGGCCTGGGTGTGCTGGACCCCATCATCGGACACCTCTGCGACCAGCTGGAGGGCACCCATGGGCACTGAACCATCCTTCGAAATCGTGCATGCCGTCCTCAGCGCCGAACCCATCTCCGTGGACCAGGCGATCCTTGCGGTGGAATCGGACACGGCAGGCGCCGTGGTGAGTTTCAGCGGCGTTGTCCGCAACCACGACGGCGGCAAGCCGGTGCACCGGCTCAGCTACAGCGCCCATCCCACGGCGCACCAGGTGATGGCCGACGTCGTCGCGCAGCTCGTCGCCGAACACTCCGCCGGATCGGACAGCCCCGCCCAGCCCGTGCGGATCTGGGCCGCGCACCGGACCGGGATGCTGGAAATCGGCGACCCCGCCCTGGTCTGTGCCGTCTCCGCCGCGCACCGGGGGCAGGCCTTCGCAGTGTGCGCCGAACTGGTGGACCGGATCAAGGACCAGGTCCCCATCTGGAAGGAACAGTTCTTCGCCGACGGCACCGTTGAGTGGGTCGGCGCGGGCGGATAAGCCCTCCGCAGCGGGTAACGCTCGGCCGCCGGTTCCAGCCGGGACCGCCCCCGGCGGTAGGGTTGAAGCCATGACCGAACAACTCGCCGTCGCCGTCCTGGGCGCCAACGGACGGATGGGCGCCGAGGCTGTTAAAGCCGTGCACGCCGCCGAAGACCTCACCCTCGTCGCCGCACTGGGCCGCAGCGACTCCCTCGACGCGCTGGTGGACTCCGGCGCCCGCGTTGTGGTGGACCTGACCGTTCCCGAAAGCACCGAGGCGAACGTCCGGTTCGCCGTCGAACACGGTATGCACGCCGTCGTCGGCACCACCGGCTGGGACGCAGACCGGCTGGCCCGGCTCGAGTCCCTCCTCGCCGGCCAGCCCGGCGTCGGCGTCCTCATCGCCCCGAACTTCGCCCTCGGTTCGGTGCTCGCCTCGGCCTTCGCCGCGAAAGCGTCCCGCTACTTCGAATCGGTCGAGATCATCGAGCTGCACCACCCGGACAAGGTGGACGCCCCCTCCGGCACCGCCGTCCGCACCGCCCAGCTGGTCGCCGCGGAGCGGGCCGCCGCCGGCACCCCGGCCAGCCCCGACGCCACCACCAGCGAGCGCCCCGGCGCCCGGGGCTGCGAGGTCGACGGCGTCCGAGTCCACAGCGTGCGGCTGCGCGGCCTCGTTGCACACCAGGAGGTCCTGCTCGGCGGCCCGGGGGAGCAGCTTACCTTCCGCCACGACTCCTTCGACCGCGCCTCCTTTATGCCTGGCGTGCTGCTCGGGGTCAGGAACGTTGCCGCCCACCCCGGCCTGACGGTAGGCCTGGACGGCTACCTGGACCTGGGCCTCTGATGGCCGGCGTCCTGGGTGCCTTCAAGGCCAACCGCACCAAAATCTGGGTGGGCGCTGTCACGCTCCTGCTCGTCTTCTACCTGGTGGTGTCCCTGCAGCGGTCCGTGCTGCTGCTGACCGACCAGAACCTGGTCGCGAAGGCCCTCGGCCTCGCGTACCTGCTGCTGCCGATCGTCGGGGCGTGGGCCCTGGTGCGGGAGCTGCTCTTCGGGGCCCGGACCGAGCGGATGGCCAAGGTCCTGGAAGCGGAAGGCGGCCTGCCCGAGGACACCCTCCCGCGCACGCCCGGCGGCAGGATCGTCCGGGAGGCTGCAGACCTGGAATTCGAGAAATACCGTGCGGAAGCAGAAGCGGCCCCGGGGGACTGGCGCTCCTGGTTCCGGCTCAGCTGCGCGTACGACGCCGCCGGCGACCGGAAGCGCGCCCGTGCTTCCATGCGCGACGCTGTCCGCCTGTTTCGGGCCGGCTAACGGCGCCTCCAGCGCAGCAGGCCGGCCTTCTAGCGCAGCCCCCTAGCGCAGCCTTCTAGCGCAGGCCGGCCCGCCGGCCGCGTCCCAGGAGGTTCGCGGCATGGCCGGCCCATTCCAACGGCCCCCGCCAGGACAGCCTGGCGAAGATCGTGCCGATGACCAGGGCCGCGAGCGCCTGCGCCCAAAACAGGCCCTCCACGCTCCAGCCGGCCGGAAGCGGGCGGCCATGCAGCGAGGCCATTAGGCACACATGCGCCGTGTAGAGGCTCAGCGTCAAGGCGCCGGCCCCGCGCAACGGGAGCAACAGATCCAGCTGCACCCAGTCCGCGAGGCGGCCCAACAACAGGCAGAGACCGACGACGGCGGCGCCCACCCCCGCGGTATGCAGCAGGTCAAGTGTGGTTCCCGAATGCGGGGCGCTGGAGGCCAGCCACCACGCCGAACCTGACTGGTCGATGCCCGCGAGGTTCACCTGCAACAGGCTCGCCAGCGGATAGGCGGGATCACCTACGTGCTCCTGGAGCGCCGCCCGGCCGCCCCAGTCCTCCATCAGCACAACACTGAACCACTTCGCCAGGACCGCGGTGATGGTCCCGCCGGCCACCAGCAACAGCTGAACGGCCGCGGTGGACAGTGCCATCCGGCCGATCGCCAGGCCAATGATCAGGTAGGCCAGCCACTGCAGTACCGGGTAGTAGCCGGTCAGGAACACATCGCCGAGCACCCGGCCCGGGGTAGCCAGATCCTCCCAGCCGGGGTTGTAGCCCAGGTGGAGGGGCGGCTCGGCGGCCAGCAGCCACGGCCGCAGGAGATAGGCCAGTACCGGGGCCGCCAGCAGCCAGGCCGCGGCCAGCAGCCAAAGCCGCTTCGGATTCAGCCCGAGGAACGGCAGGACGCAAAGGAACAGCACGGCGTAGTGGACCAGGATGACGGCGATGTTCACCTCGAGGCCACCGAGGCAAAGTCCGACGGCGCCTATCACCAGCGCGCGGAGTGCGATGCCCCGCCGGGCGCCCCACAGCGCGGCGCCTTCCAGGGGACGCTCCTTGCCCGTGGAGAGTGCGAGTCCGATGCCCGCAAGCACCGCGAAAAGCGCCGCGGCGCGTCCGGAGAGCACCAGGCCAACCCACGTGGGAGTGAGCTGGGCGTCGGACCCGAAGGTGGGGAGCACGTGGGTTGCCATCATGCCCAGCAGGGCCAGGCCGCGGGCTGCGTCAATGCCCCTCAGCCGGGGAGCGGCTGCCTTGGTCTTAGCGGTCCGTGAAGTGGTTGCCGTACCGCGCGAGCTCATCCCACGATCGTCTCATGACCGGCCCGCGCGGGTGCTCCGCCCCGGCCGGTGCCGGACCGGCCATACTGCAGAACCACTCCTTGTATTCGAATATATGTTCGAATACTATGTGCATCATGAACAACGCACCAGAGCCGGCTCCGATCAACGCCACCGGCGTCCTCAAGGCACTGAGCCCCAGAGTGGTGGACTTCCTCTTCCGCCGCCTGGTCGCGGGTGAGGCTTCCGAGGACATCCAATGGCACCGGGAGGGGACTTCCCTCGCTGACCAGATGCCCGGCGCGGAGCTTGCCCGCCGGCTGGCCGAAACGGACATCGAGGCGCTCGCCCCCACCGAGCTGTTCCACTACGTCCGCGCCGCCCAGCGGCTGTCCGCCTGGGCTGAAGGGCTGCGCGAGGAGGCCGTGGGCCGTTACTGCGCTGTCCCGCCGGCGCATCCTGCGGCGCCAGGGAGCGCCACTGGGGACGGCCATATTTGACGCGCATCACTTCGTCGCCATTGTCCTAACACGCCGCGGACAAGGTAACGTTTTTCCTATGGCTGACTCTGACATTCGCTCTTACACGTTCGGAACCCTTGTGACCGCCATGGTCACTCCGTTCACGACCGCCGGTGAGGTCGACTATCAGCAGTCCGCAGAGCTGGCCGCCAAGCTCGTCGACGACGGCAATGACGCCCTCGTCATTTCCGGCACCACCGGGGAGACCTCCACGCTGGAAGACGACGAAAAGGAAAAGCTGTTCCGCGTCATCGTCGAGGCCGTGGGGGACCGCGCCAAGGTTATCGCCGGCACCGGCACCAACCACACCTCACACTCGATCGAGATGGCCAAGCGGGCCGCCAAAGCCGGCGCCCACGGCCAGCTGATCGTCACGCCGTACTACAACAAGCCCAGCCAGGCCGGGATCCAGGCCCACATCGAAGCCGTGGCCGACGCCGCCGACCTTCCCGTGATGGTCTACGACATCCCCGGCCGCGCCGGTGTGCCCATCCTGCCGGAAACCATGATCCGGCTCGCCGACCACCCGCGCATCGTCGCCCTCAAGGACGCCAAGGCAGACTTCGCGGCGGTCACCCGCGTGATGGCGAACACCGAGCTGGACGTCTACTCCGGCGACGACGGACTGACCCTGCCCTGGATGGCGGCCGGCGCCGTCGGGCTGGTCAGCGTGTCGGCACACGTGGCCACCAAGCAGTACCGTGCGATGATCGATGCCGCACTTGCAGGCGATTTTGCCACCGCCCGCACCATACATTTCGAACTGGACCCTGTGGTCCGTGCAGTGATGACCCACATCCAGGGTGCTGTTGCTGCGAAGCAAGTTCTTAAGTGGCAGGGAGTCCTGCCCAACTCGGTTGTCCGTTTGCCCCTCGTGGAGCCGGGCGAAGCCGAGATCGAAACGATCCGCGAGGACTTGGCGGAAGCAGGACTCGTCTACTCCTGATCCGGCAGCCAATGCCTGATCAGGAACGGACACCTCCTGCCCCGCCTGGAAAGTAGTGCACTATGACCCAAACCGCCCTCCCCGGCCTTGTCACGCCGCCGAAACTGCCCAAGAACACCCTGCGGATCGTGCCGCTCGGCGGACTCGGGGAAATCGGCCGCAACATGACCGTCTTCGAAATCGACGGCAAGCTGCTGATCGTTGACTGCGGCGTCCTCTTCCCCGAGGAGACCCAGCCCGGCGTCGACCTGATCCTGCCCGATTTCTCCTACATCGAGAACCGCCTCGACGACATCGTCGCCGTGGTCCTCACCCACGGCCACGAGGACCACATCGGCGCCGTCCCGTACCTGCTGCGCCTGCGCAACGACATCCCCCTCGTCGGCTCGCAGCTGACACTGGCGCTGATCGAGGCCAAGCTCCAGGAGCACCGGATCAAGCCGACCACCATGATCGTGAGCGAGGGCCAGACCAAGAAGTTCGGCCCCTTCGACTGCGAATTCGTGGCCGTCAACCACTCGATCCCGGACGCCCTGGCCGTGTTCCTGCGCACCTCCGGCGGCACCGTGCTGCACACCGGTGACTTCAAGATGGACCAGCTGCCGCTCGATGGCCGGATCACCGACCTCCGCCACTTCGCCAAGCTCGGCGAAGAGGGCGTTGACCTCTTTATGTCCGACTCCACGAACGCGGACGTGCCCGGCTTCACCACGGCCGAGAAGGAAATCGGTCCCACCCTGGACCGGCTCTTCGGCCAGGCGTCCAAGCGCATCATCGTGGCCTCGTTCTCCTCGCACGTGCACCGCGTCCAGCAGGTGCTCGACGCCGCCGCGAACCACAACCGCAAGGTCGCTTTCGTGGGCCGGTCCATGGTCCGCAACATGGCCATCGCCGCGAAGCTCGGCTACCTCGAGGTGCCCGCCGGCATCCTCGTTGACATCAAGAACATCGACAACCTGCCGGACAACCGCGTCGTGCTGATGTCCACCGGGTCCCAGGGCGAGCCGATGGCCGCACTGTCCCGCATGGCCAACGGAGACCACCGCGTCGTCGTCGGCCAGGGCGACACCGTCATCCTCGCCTCCAGCCTCATCCCGGGCAACGAGAACGCCGTCTTCCGCATCATCAACGGCCTGCTCAAGCTCGGTGCCGACGTCATCCACAAGGGCAACGCCAAGGTGCACGTCTCCGGCCACGCCGCCGCGGGAGAGCTGCTGTACTGCTACAACATCCTCGAGCCGCTCAACGCGATGCCCGTCCACGGTGAGACGCGGCACCTGATCGCCAACGGCAAGATCGCCCTCGAGTCCGGCGTCCCGGAGGAAAGCATCCTGCTGGCCGACAACGGCACCGTGATCGACCTCCGCGACCACCAGGCAGACATTGTCGGCCAGGTCGAGGTCGGCTTCGTCTACGTTGACGGCTCCAGCGTCGGCGAGGTCACCGAAGCGGACCTCAAGGACCGCCAGACCCTCGGCGACGAAGGCTTCATCTCGATCGTCACGGTCATCCACCGCGCAACCGGCAAGGTGGTCTCCGGGCCGGAAATCCACGCCCGCGGCGTTGCCGAAGACGACTCCGTCTTCGACGAAATCATTCCCAAGATCAACGCCGCCCTCGAAGAGGCCGTCCAGAACCGCGACCACACCACGCAGCAGCTGCAGCAGGTCGTCCGCCGCGTGAT
This sequence comes from Arthrobacter sp. 05L44, assembly GCF_056397605.1. Taxonomy (NCBI): domain Bacteria; kingdom Bacillati; phylum Actinomycetota; class Actinomycetes; order Micrococcales; family Micrococcaceae; genus Arthrobacter; species Arthrobacter sp. 05L44. Next base: position 22,738 of record NZ_JBFTNS010000010.1, read on the forward strand.
CGGCACCTGGGTGAACCGTAAACTCCGCCGCAAGCCCATGATCATCCCGGTGGTCCTCGAGGCTTAGCCCGCACCGTCGGCTCCGCCCCGGCGGCCCGGCACCAGCGTCACCGAGACGGCCTTCCCGGCCGGCACCGCTTTCCGCGGTCCCGGCGGGGGAGGCCGTTTCCGTAGCCGCCCGGCTCCCGGGACGGCAGCCCCGCAGTCCAACATGATCCCGCCCGCCCCGGAAATCCGCGGGTTTCGGCCCAGTGTCCGGTACCGTTGCGGGTATGGCGACACGCACCTCCTCCGCGCCTAGAGGCAACTCAAGCGGCAGTTCAACCGGCACTTCCAGGAGCAAAGCGGGCAGCTCCTCGGGCCGGACCACTGGCGCAGCCGCGTCCAAAACCGGCCGCTCGCAAGGCACGGCGCGCACCCGCCAGCTGGCCGCCGTCGAACCCCGGCAGCCCTGGCTGGTCCGGGTTGTCGCGGGCGCGTGGCTGGGAATCGGCCACGTGGTCGGCGCCGGGATCCGCCGGATCGGCCACGACGTCTCCGACCTCGACCCGGCCGATCGCCGCGACGGCGCGGCCCTGTTCAACCTCGCACTCGGCGTCTTCATTGCCACGTTCGCCTGGTGGGGTTTCCAGGGCTGGTTGCCGGACATGGTCTTCAACATCGTCAACGGCACCTTCGGCTGGATGACCCTGCTGCTGCCGCTGATGCTCTTCGTGTGCGCCTTCCGCCTCTTCCGCGAGCCCGTGGACGGCCGCGGCAACAACCGCATCGGCATCGGCTTCCTCATCATGACCTTCGCCGGCTGCGGCCTGGCCCACATCATCGGCGGCCAGCCCACCGTCGCCGACGGTTTCGACGGGCTCCGCCACGCCGGCGGCATGCTGGGCTACCTGGCCGCAGCGCCGCTGGCCACCATCCACGCCGCCGTACCGGTCGCCCTCTACAGCCTCCTGGCGTTCACCTCGCTCCTGATCGTCACCGCCACACCCTTCGGGGCCATCCCGTCCCGGCTCCGTGGCGCCTACGAGCACCTGATGGGTATCGACCTGCAGGACTACGAGGACCAGGACAGCCACGACCGCAGCTACCTGTATGAAAACGACGCTCCCGCGCCGAAGAAAAAGCGCAAGCGTATGTTCGGCAAGGACGACGACGCCGACCCGCGGCTGGAAGGCTACGTCGGAGACGAGGCGTTCGAGCACGCCGTCGTCGACGACGACGAGGCCGCAGACGCCAACGCACCCAAGGGCGGCAAGGCCGCCAAGGCCGTGGCCCCCGGTGTGCGGCGCCCCACCCAGGCCGAGATCGCCGTCGAAAAGATCAAGGCCGCACAGGGCCTCGGGACGGCAGCCGGCGCGGCAGGGGAGGGCGCCACCGAAGCCATCCCGCAGATCACGCCCGGCATGATCGCCGCAGGGTCCGTGACCGCCGGCGCGGCCCCCAAAGTCCCCGCCAACCCCGTCGCCCCCGCCCCGCTGCCCACCCCGATCCCGCAGCGAACCGAACAGCTCTCACTGGCCGGCGACGTCACCTACACCCTGCCGGCGTCGGACATGCTCACCCCCGGGTCCATCCCCAAGGAGCGCACCGAGGCCAACGACGCGATCGTTGCCTCCCTGACCGAGACGCTGACGCAGTTCAACGTGGACGCCCAGGTCACCGGCTTCAGCCGCGGTCCCACCGTGACGCGCTACGAGATCGAGCTGTCCCCGGGCACGAAGGTGGAGCGGGTTACCGCACTGTCCAAGAACATCTCCTACGCCGTGGCGAGCTCCGATGTCCGGATCCTGAGCCCGATCCCCGGGAAGTCAGCCATCGGCATCGAAATCCCCAACACCGACCGCGAGACGGTCTCGCTGGGCGACGTGCTGCGCAGCCAGAACGCCCGCCGCACGGACCACCCCATGGTGATGGGCGTCGGCAAGGACGTCGAGGGCGGCTACGTGGTGGCCAACCTCGCGAAGATGCCGCACCTGCTGGTGGCCGGCGCCACTGGTGCCGGTAAGTCCTCCTTCGTGAACTCGATGATCACCTCGATCCTGATGCGCGCCACCCCGGACGAGGTCCGGATGGTCATGGTGGACCCCAAGCGCGTCGAGTTGACCGCCTACGAGGGCGTGCCGCACCTGATCACCCCGATCATCACGAACCCGAAGAAGGCCGCCGAGGCGCTGCAATGGGTGGTCCGCGAGATGGACGCCCGCTACGACGACCTCGCCAACTACGGTTTCAAGCACATCGACGACTTCAACAAGGCGGTCCGGGCCGGCAAGGTCCACCCGCCGGTCGACTCCAAGCGCGTCATCCGCCCGTACCCGTACCTGCTGGTGATCGTCGACGAGCTCGCCGACCTCATGATGGTGGCGCCGCGCGATGTCGAAGACTCGATCGTCCGCATCACCCAGCTGGCCCGCGCCGCCGGCATCCACCTGGTCCTGGCCACCCAGCGGCCCTCGGTGGACGTGGTCACCGGCCTGATCAAGGCGAACGTCCCGTCCCGCATGGCGTTTGCGACCTCCTCCGTCACCGACTCCCGCGTGGTCCTGGACCAGCCCGGCGCCGAGAAACTCATCGGCCAGGGCGACGCGCTGTTCCTGCCCATGGGCGCCTCCAAGGCGATGCGCGTCCAGGGCGCCTGGGTCACCGAATCCGAGATCCACAAGGTGGTTGAGCACGTCAAGGGCCAGCTCAAAGCTGTGTACCGCGACGACGTCGCCCCCGAGGCGCAGAAGAAGCAGATCGACGACGACATCGGGGACGACCTCGAGGTCCTCCTGCAGGCCACCGAGCTCGTGGTCACCACACAGTTCGGCTCGACGTCGATGCTGCAGCGCAAGCTGCGCGTCGGCTTCGCCAAGGCCGGCCGCCTGATGGACCTGCTGGAGTCCAGGGGAGTCGTTGGCCCCTCGGAAGGCTCCAAGGCCCGCGACGTCCTGGTCAAGCCGGACGACCTCGCCGCGGTCCTGGCCGCCATGAAGGGCCAGGACGGCCCGGCCGCCGGCGATTCGCAGACCGCCGCGCTGAGCGAGAACGCCAACGCCAACATCGCCCAGGGCGGTTACGCCGAGGACCTGGTGGCCGCGGACCTGGACAACCGGACCCAAAGCGTCGACTACTACGACGGCGCCGACGGGCCCGGAGACGACGACGAGGGTTCCGAGGACGCCTGGTCGCTCACCGGACGGTAACCGGTGGAGACGGTAGCCTAGGAAGGTGACTAGCGCCGAAACCAACGCCGGGTCCGCCCCGCGGATCTGGAACCTGCCCAACATCCTGACGATGCTGCGGATCGCGCTGGTGCCCTTCTTCGTCTGGTTCCTGCTGGCAGACGCGCCCGGCCTGCACGCGCAAAGCGGCGTGTGGCGCTGGGCCGCCGTCGTCGTCTTCGCGGTGGCGATCTATACGGACAAGCTCGACGGCGACATCGCCCGCAGCCGCGGCCTCATCACCGACTTCGGGAAGATCGCGGACCCGATCGCGGACAAACTCCTGATCGGCTCGGCGCTGGTGATGCTGTCCCTGCTCGCCGAACTGCCCTGGTGGGTGACGGCGGTGATCCTGGTCCGGGAGTGGGGCGTCACGGCCCTGCGCTTCTTTGTCATCCGTTACGGCGTGATCCCGGCCTCCCGCGGCGGCAAACTCAAGACCGTCATCCAGACCGTCGCAATCTTCCTGTACGTCATGCCGCTGGCCTCAATTGCCCCCTGGCTGGGGTTCGTGGCCTTCGCGGTCATGATGGCGGCCGTGGCAATCACCGTCTGGACCGGGGCCGAGTATGTGGTGGAGGCCCTCAAACTGCGGGCCAGCGGCATCAAGGCCCGGCAGCAGCAGGTCCGGAAGGGGACCCCGTGAGCGCCCCGCAGCCAGCCCAGGAGTCCACCCCCCACCCCGGCCTGCACCCCAACCTGCACCGCCTGGCCGGAGAGGCCGTCGGCCGCGCCATCGACGGCGGGCTCACCGTGGCCACGGCCGAGTCCCTCACCGCCGGTATGGTCGCCGCCGTGCTGGCCGACACCCCGGGAGCCTCCGCCATGCTGCAGGGCGGAGTGGTTGCCTACGCAAACTCGGTCAAGTCCGCCGTCCTCGGCGTCCCCGCCGGGCTGCTCGCCACCGCCGGTTCGGTGGACGGCGAGGTGGCCGCCGCGATGGCGGCCGGCGCGCGGACGGCCTGCGGCGCCGATGTCGGCGTGTCCACAACCGGGGTGGCCGGCCCCGACCCGCACGACGGCAAGGACGTGGGAACGGTCTTCATCGGCCTCGCCACGGCGGCGAACGCGACGTCGTTCGCCTACCACTTCGAGGGAAGCCGCCAGGAGATCCGGGCCCTGGCCTGCGGCGCCGCCCTCGAAAGGCTGCTCGAGGCCCTGTCGCCCACAAGCTACCGCGGGTAAAGTTGCCGGGAACAAATGTTGATTCCGAATAGTTGTTACATTGTGTCGCCCCTGAAGAAGGGTGGCGCCTAGGATGAAATCATCAGACGGTTCGCCTTCAGCAGCGAACCAGACTTACGAGGGAGCAAGGCGATACAGATGGTAAAGCAGCCCGTATCCGTAAACGGCGTTGTCCGCTGGAAGGATGTGGGCCTCGCCGATCAGGCAAAGAGCGAACAGAAGGAGCGCAAGATGGTTGTACTTCGTCACGAAATCGGTGATGTGCTGCGCGACGTCCGCCAACGCCAAGGCCGTACCCTCCGCGAAGTCTCGCACAGCGCCCGTGTTTCCCTGGGCTACCTGAGTGAAGTGGAACGTGGCCAAAAGGAAGCCTCCTCGGAGCTGCTTTCCTCGATCTGCTCGGCCCTCGACGTTCCCCTCTCCACCATGCTCCGCGAGGTCAGTGACCGTGTGGCCGTGGCCGAGGGCGTCGCAGTCCCGGACACCGTGCCGCAGGAATTTGCCCAGCGCTATGGTCGTGACCTCGACCGGGAGCTGAACGACGAGCTGGCCACGGGCCTGCTCTCCGGGGCACGCTAGCCCCCACTGCAACTACTAAGAAGGTCCCCGGCGGTGTGCCGGGGACCTTTTTTGTGTCGTGAGTGTCCGGAGTGTGCGGCGGGCCACGTCGTGGCAGGTGCTCCGGTCAGAAACTGTCGTCGCGGGGGAAACCGTCACGCTCATACGTGGCGTTGAGCTTGGCCATGTAGCCGGCGAAGGCCTCGAGCTCGTGCGCCGGCCATTCCGCTAGCCGCTCGCGGAAGACCTCGCGGCGCGCATCCTGGACCAGGTGCATCTTCTCTTCGCCGCGCGCCGTCAGGCTGATGGCCTGGGCGCGGCCGTCGAGCGGATCCGCCGCCTTCGAGACAAGTCCGAGGCCCTCCAGGAACGCTACCTGCCGGCTGACCGACGGCTTCCCGACGCCGATGCAGGATGCCAGCTCGGTCAGGCGGATGGGCCCCTTGGTCCGCAGGACGGACAGCAGACCGTAGGCGGCCGGCTCCATCTCCGGGTGGACCTGGCGGGAGAGCTGCTGCGACATGGACCGGGCGCGCCGCCACAGCAGGCTTAACTGGCGTTCGACGTCGGCCAGTGCCTCCTCGGAAGTGGCGCCGGTCCCGGAAACTGGCGCCTGATCGGGGGTGGCGCCGCGTGCGTTGCTCATAGCAACCATTCTAGGGTCCGGGCCCGTGAGAGACTTTACCGATGCGAATCAGCGACTTCTGGCGGCTTATGGATGACGAGTTCGGAGCCGGGTACTCCCGCGTCCTTAGCGGCTCCCTGGTGCTCTCCGGCGTCGGCGGACGGACCGCTGACGAGGCCCTCCGCGCCGGCGTGCCGCCCAAGCAGGTCTGGCTGGCCCTGTGCGATGTCCAGGATGTGCCGGCGGAGCGGCGGCTCGGCCGTGACGTCAAGCCCCGCTGAGCGACCCGGCGCGCGCCGAACGGGCGCTGACACGCCGCCCGATTGTTCGAATATCTGTTCGGACGGCGCTATGCTTTTTTCAGAGCGTTTTCCACATACGCAACGACGGCGGCACTTTTGTCAGAGGCTGCCAGTAGCGTCTGTGATGACAAAGCAAAGGCCGTAGCGGCCACTCCAAAGCGAGAAAGCATTAGAGGTGTGAACCATGGCGGCAGCCCCGGATCGTGAGAAGGCGCTCGAAGCAGCGCTGGCCCAGATTGACAAGCAGTTCGGCAAGGGATCGATCATGCGGCTGGGCGACGAGACCCGTGCCCCCATCGAGGTCATCCCCACCGGCTCCATCGCGCTGGACGTGGCCCTCGGAATTGGCGGGCTGCCCCGCGGCCGCGTTGTGGAGATCTACGGGCCGGAATCCTCCGGTAAGACCACCGTGGCCCTGCACGCAGTCGCTAATGCCCAGCGCCTGGGCGGGATCGCGGCGTTCATCGACGCCGAGCACGCCCTGGACCCCGAATACGCCGCCAAGCTGGGCGTCGACACCGACGCCCTGCTCGTCTCGCAGCCGGACACCGGTGAGCAGGCCCTGGAAATCATGGACATGCTGGTCGGCTCCGGGTCGCTGGACATTGTTGTCATCGACTCAGTCGCCGCCCTGGTGCCGCGCGCCGAAATCGAAGGCGACATGGGCGACAGCCACGTCGGCCTGCAGGCCCGCCTGATGAGCCAGGCCCTGCGAAAGATCACCGGCCGGTTGAGCCAGACCAAGACCACCGCCATCTTCATCAACCAGCTGCGCGAGAAGATCGGCGTCTTCTTCGGCTCGCCGGAAACCACCACCGGTGGTAAGGCCCTGAAGTTCTACGCCTCCGTCCGCATCGACGTCCGCCGGATCCAGACCCTCAAGGAGGGCGCCGATTCCGTGGGTAACCGGACCAAGGCCAAGATCGTCAAGAACAAGATGGCTCCGCCCTTCAAGATCGCTGAGTTCGACATCATCTACGGCCAGGGCATCTCCCGTGAGGGCGGCATCATTGACATGGGTGTCGAGCACGGCCTGATCAAGAAGTCCGGATCCTGGTTCACCTACGACGGCGACCAGCTGGGACAGGGCATGGAGAACTCCCGCCGGTTCCTGCGGGACAACCCCGAGCTCGCTGCCGAGCTGGAGCGACTGATCAAGGAGAAGCTCGGTGTCGGCGTCAAGGCGGAGCCCGAAGCGTCACCGAAGCTGAAGGCCGTTGACGGCTTCTAACAGCCGGGCCTCGGCCGCACGGCGCCGCAAGGGGTCAGGATTCCCGTCCGGGAACCCTGGCCCCGGCGTCGTTGCGGGCGAAGACTCCGGCCGGGCGGGACCGCCCGCGCCGGAGCAGGACCGCGACGCCGATCCCGCCGCCGTCGCCCGGGCCATTGTGCTCCGGCAACTGACCAGCTCGGCCAAGAGCCGGCTGCAGCTGGCCCGCAAGTTGGCGGAACGCAACATCCCCGAGGACGTAGCCGAAGCCGTCCTGGACCGCTTCGAAGAAGTCCGTCTCGTTGACGACACCGAGTTCGCCGAGATGTGGGTGCGGAGCCGGTCGCAGAGCCGGAAACTGGCCAAAGGTGCCCTGCGCCGGGAGTTGGCGGAGAAAGGCATCGACCAGGACACGGCAGCGGTCGCCCTCGAGCAGCTCAGCGATGAGGACGAGGAAGCGGCGGCCCGCGAGCTCGTGGACCGCAAACTGCGGAACGCCCGCGGCCTCGAGGACCGCGCCGAACGGGACAAGACAGTCCGGCGCCTAGCCTCCATGCTCGCGCGCAAGGGCTATCAGCCGTCGCAGGCGTTCCGGATCGTCGGCGAGGCAGTCGACGCGGTGCTCCAGGACCCGGACGGGTAGCCCTGAGCTTTTGCCGGCATGCCCTCCGGCCACGCGAGCGCGCCAACCCGGTACCCTTAACAGGTGAGTTTGACCATTCCCTCCCCAGCCCCCGGCGGAACCCCTTCCCCGAATGACGCCGCTCCGGCCCGCACGTACCAGGTCCGGACGTTCGGCTGCCAGATGAACGTGCACGATTCCGAGCGGATGTCAGGAATGCTCGAAGCCGCCGGCTACGTCCCGTCCGCCGGCGACCTGGCCGACGTCGTGGTCTTCAACACCTGCGCGGTCAGGGAGAACGCCGACAACAAGCTCTACGGCAACCTCGGCATCCTCCGCCCGGTCAAGGAAGCCAATCCGGGCATGCAGATCGCCGTAGGCGGCTGCCTGGCGCAAAAGGACCGCGAAACGATCCTGAAGAAGGCACCGTGGGTGGACGCCGTCTTCGGAACGCACAACGTCGGAGCCCTGCCGGCCCTGCTGGACCGGGCCCGCCACAACGACGAGGCCCAGCTGGAGATCCTGGAATCACTGGACGTCTTCCCCTCCACCCTGCCCACGAAACGGGACTCCGTCTACGCGGGCTGGGTCTCCATCTCGGTCGGCTGCAACAACACCTGCACGTTCTGCATCGTCCCGGCACTGCGGGGCAAGGAGAAGGACCGCCGGCCCGGCGACATCCTCGCGGAGATCCAGGCGCTCGTTGACGACGGCGCCATCGAGGTCACCCTGTTGGGGCAGAACGTGAACTCGTACGGCGTTGAATTCGGCGACCGGCAGGCGTTTTCCAAACTGCTGCGTGCCTGCGGTGAAATTCCGGGCCTTGAGCGCGTGCGGTTCACCAGTCCGCACCCGGCGGCGTTCACCGACGACGTCATCGACGCGATGGCCGAGACGCCGAACGTGATGCCGCAGCTGCACATGCCACTGCAGTCGGGTTCGGACAAGGTCCTCCGGGAGATGAAGCGGTCGTACCGCTCCACCAAGTTCCTCGGCATCCTGGACAAGGTGCGGGAGAAGATCCCGCACGCCGCCATCTCCACCGACCTGATTGTCGGATTCCCGGGCGAAACGGAAGAGGACTTCCAGGCCACGCTCGACGTCGTGGAAAAGTCCCGGTTCGCCACAGCCTTCACCTTCCAGTACTCAAAGCGCCCGGGTACCCCGGCCGCCGAACTGCCGGACCAGCTGCCCAAAGCGGTGGTGCAGGAACGCTTCGAACGGCTCACCGCGCTGCAGGACCGGATCGCGGCCGAGGAGAACGCCCGCCAGCTGGGCCGCCGCGTCGAGGTCATGGTGACCGCCCAGCAGGGCCGTAAGGCCGGAGAAACCCACCGATTGTCCGGCCGCGCCCGCGACCAGCGGCTGGTGCACTTCTCCGTCCCCGAAGGTGCCGAAACCCCCCGTCCGGGGGACCTCGTGACCGTGACCATCACCGAAGCCGCGGCGTTCCACCTGATCGCCGACCCCGCGGGCCCGGCCGAGTACAGCCTGCGGCGGTCCCGCGCCGGCGACGCCTGGGACCGGTCGCAGGCCGATTCGTGTGGCGCCCCGGTACCCGGCGCGGCCGGCGGCACCACGGGGGTGTCCCTGGGCATGCCCACCCTCCCGCTCCGCGCCCGCTAGCCCGTGGCCGCGCCCGCCCCGCAGGTCACGCCCGCACCCCTGACCGCCGCCCTGCCGGCCCACGGGACCCTCCGCGCCACGCCGCCGGTTATCGCCGTCGTCGGCCCCACCGGCTCCGGGAAGTCCGATCTGGCCGTCGCGCTGGCCGTGGCCCTCGACGGCGAAGTGGTTAACGCCGACGCCATGCAGTTCTACCGCGGCATGGACATCGGCACCGCGAAGATCACGCCGGCTGAACGCAGGGGAGTGCCGCACCACCTCCTGGACATCCTCGACGTCACCGAGGAAGCCAGCGTCTCGGACTTCCAGCAGCAGGCCCGCGCGGTGATTGCGGAGATCCACAGCCGCGGGAAACGGGCCATCCTCGCCGGCGGCTCCGGTCTCTACGTCCGGGCGGTCCTGGACGTACTCGAGTTCCCCGGCACCGACCCCGCCATCCGCGGCCGGCTGGAAGCTGAGGAAGCCGCCGCCGGGCTCGCGCCGCTGCGGGCACGGCTGGAACGGCTCGATCCGGTCTCCGCCGGACGGCTGGGCGATGCGCGGCGCGTGATCCGCGCGCTGGAGGTCTTCGAACTGACCGGGCGCCCCTTCAGCTCCTTTATGCCCTCCCGCGAGTACTTCCAGCCGGCTGTGCAGCTCGGCCTGGATGTTGACCGCGAGCTGCTGCGCGCCAGGCTGGCCACCCGCGTGCACGCCATGGTGGATGCCGGGTTGCTGGCCGAGGTGCAGCGCCTCGACGCCGAAGGGCTGCGGCGGGGCCGGACCGCCTCCCGCGCCCTGGGCTATTCGCAGTTCCTCCGGGTGGTGGACGGCGAGTGGGACCTGGAGACGGCCGCCGAGGACACCATCGCCGCGACCCGGAAATTCGCCCGGCGCCAGCTCACCTGGTTCCGGGCCGACCCCCGGATCCACTGGCTTGACTGGCAAGACCCCGGGTTACTGGCCCGGGCCGTGGAGCTCTGCGGCTGACAAGTCCGCCCCGGACACCCTGGCGGGCGCCACGCGTTCGCAGCCTGGCCGGCGCCCCGGTTCCACCCCGGCACGCAACGAACTGTAACCTTGGACCATGGACGAAACCCTGGCCCCGGCCGCTGACCACCTTGCTGCCGGAGGCGCCGTTACCCCTGGCGGCCTGAAGTTCTCGAAGGGCCACGGAACCGGCAACGACTTCGTCCTCATCGCGGACCCCAACGGGGCCCTGGCCGTCACCCCGGAACAGGTCGCGGCGCTCTGCGACCGGCACCGCGGCATCGGCGGCGACGGACTCATTCGCGCCGTCCCGTCCCGGCTGCTTCCCGAGGGCCAGGAACTGCTTGCCGCCCACCCCGGCGCAGAATGGTTTATGGACTACCGCAACGGCGACGGTTCGCTGTCCGAAATGTGCGGCAACGGCGTCCGGGTCTTCGTGCACTTCCTGATCGCCGAAGGCCTGGTGGACCTGCCGGCGGGCGAATCACTGACCATCGGAACCCGCGGCGGGGTCAAGACCGTGGTCCGCACTGCCTCCGGGTACGCCGTGGATATGGGCCCCTGGGAGTTCATCTTCCCCGGCGAAGCCACCGCCCGCGCCATGGATTCGCTGGTCAGCGCCGGCGGCCTGGAAGTGGCCCGGCCGGCACTCTCCGTCAGCATGGGAAACCCGCACACCGTCGTCGCCTTGGCCGAACTCGCGGAGCTGGAGGCCACGGAACTGTTCCGGGCGCCGCGGGTGGACCCGGTTCCGCCGCACGGGACGAACGTTGAGTTTGTGGTGCCGGCCGAGCCGTTGGTCCACGACGGCGTGGGTACCATCACCATGCGCGTGCACGAACGCGGGGTGGGGGAGACCCAGTCCTGCGGCACCGGAGCCTGCGCCGCTGCCGTCGCGATCCGGCACTGGGCCGGCCAGGGTGCACCGGATACCTGGAACGTGGAGGTGCCCGGCGGCGTCGTCGGCGTGAAGTTCTTCGTCGCCGCGGACGGCCACGAGCACGTGGAACTCAGCGGGCCCGCCGTGATCGTCGCTAGTGGGACGCTTTCCTGACCCGCAGGATCCTGAAGGACTTTGATGTGCTTTCCCGGGTCACGGTGAAGCTGGCATCCAGCTCGGCCGAAAGCCAGCGCTGAAGCGAATCGGAGCCCAGGTTCTTCTGCACCACCAGCCAGGCCGAGCCTCCCGCGGCCAGCCGCGGGAGCCAGAGCAGCAGCAGGGCATGGAGTTCATCCTTGCCGATCCGGATGGGCGGGTTGGACCAGATCGTGTCGAAGCGCAGCTCCGGGTCGACGTCCCCGGGGGTGCTGGCGGTGACGTTGGTGAGTCCCAGCAGCCCCGCATTCTCGTTCGTCAGCGTCACACAGCGTTCGTTGACGTCCACGGCATAGACCCGTGCGTGCGGCGCCCGCAACGCCATGGTCAGCGCGATCGGACCCCAGCCGCAGCCGATGTCCAGCAGGTTCCCCTGCGGTGCGGGAGCGGGAACATCCGCCAGGAGGACGGCTGTACCCTTGTCGATTCCGTCCGGGCTGAAGATCCCCGCGGACGTCTGCAACTGCCGCTGCCCGCCGGCGAGTTCCACGGTCAGGGGCTTGCGGGTGAACGGCCCGGCCGGCTGGGCGCTGAAATAGTGTGCAGACTCCATAACTGGCCAGATTAGTTGGCGCTCCGGCGGTATGGGAAACCGGCCGGGATCCGCCGCCGTCCGCCCCGACACGGCGGCCCATGGCGCGGGGGGCCGGTCTGCTAGGCTAAAAACATGATCCTTAACTTCAAGTAGCCGGCCGGATTTTCCGCAGCGACGTCTTCTGTACCGGCGCCTTCCGCACCGACAGCTGCGCTGGCGCCATCGGAAGTCCCGCCCCGGCAGCGACGCAGGTACTTACCTTCCGCTCTGCGCGCCTCCGTGATCACTGCATCAATCCCACGGCGCCGGATTTGCTTGGAGTCACTCCTCTCGGAACCTGTCCGTCCGCGTGCACAGCATGCGGGATCTCACGGCAGGGATACCAGCCGGTCCCGGCAGCATCGCATCCCGGCGGGCGCACCCGGATAGTACCAACGCACACCAGCCAGCTCACCAGCTGCCCGCACATCCGCGCCGTTCCTAAACCGCTGCAGCCCGCACTCACCGCTCCGGACCGGAGCCCCACCCCGCCGTCGGCGCCGCCGCCGTCCGGCACCCGAGGAGGCATGAATGACCACCAGTCGTCAGCCCAGCGCGAATACCGCGCCACGAAACACCGAACGGCACTATTCTGAGAGTGCAGACCCTTCGAAGGAGACCATGACCAGCCAGCCCAACCCCGGTTCCGATTCAGCCGCCCAGGACATGAGTCCTGCGGAAATCCAAGCTGTTATCGACCGGATCCTCTCCAAAGACGCCCCGGCATCCAAGACCGGCCCGAGTGCCGGCGACGGTGATGCCGCCCAGTCCCGGCCGGTCTTCGGCAAGGCGCAGGCATTGTCGCAACTGGATGAGGAACACAGCAGCTACGACGGCGACCAGCAGGACCTCGAGGAACGCCGCGCCCTCCGGCGGACGGCCGGACTCTCGACAGAACTCGAAGACGTCACCGAAGTCGAATACCGGCAGTTGCGCCTGGAGCGGGTGGTGCTGGCGGGGCTGTGGACCGAGGGTACCCTGGCCGACGCCGAGAACTCCCTGCGCGAGCTCGCGGCCCTGGCCGAAACCGCCGGATCCGAGGTCCTCGACGGACTGGTCCAGCGGCGCGCCAAGCCGGACCCGGGCACGTTCCTCGGCTCCGGCAAAGCCCAGGAGCTCAAGGACATTGTGATGTCGACAGGCGCTGACACCGTGGTGGTCGACGCCGAGCTGGCGCCCTCCCAGCGCCGTGGCCTGGAAGACATCGTCAAGGTCAAGGTCATCGACCGCACGGCCCTGATCCTGGATATTTTCGCCCAGCACGCCAAGAGCCGTGAGGGCAAGGCACAGGTGGAACTGGCACAGCTCGAATACCTGCTCCCGCGCCTGCGCGGCTGGGGTGAGTCGATGTCCCGCCAGGCCGGTGGCCAGGTGGGTGGCGCCGGTGCCGGTATGGGCTCACGCGGCCCCGGTGAGACCAAGATTGAACTGGACCGGCGGCGGATCCGCACCCGGATGGCCAAGCTGCGCCGCGAAATTGCGGCGATGAAGCCGGCGCGCGAGACCAAACGGGCCAACCGGCGTCGTAACGCCGTACCGTCGGTAGCCATTGCCGGCTACACCAACGCCGGTAAGTCCTCGCTGCTGAACCGGCTGACCGACGCCGGCGTCCTGGTGGAGAACGCCTTGTTCGCCACCCTGGACCCCACCGTCCGCAAGGCGGAAACGGCGGACGGACTGGGCTACACCCTCGCCGATACCGTCGGATTCGTCCGCTCGTTGCCCACCCAGCTCGTGGAGGCCTTCCGCTCCACCCTGGAAGAGGTCGCGGATTCGGACCTGATCCTGCACGTCGTCGACGTCTCCCACCCGGACCCGGAGGGCCAGATTGCGGCCGTCCGTTCCGTGTTCAGTGAAGTCGATGCCCGCAAAGTGCCGGAAATCATCGTCCTGAACAAGGCCGACGCCGCCGATCCCTTTGTGGTCGAACGGCTCAAGCAGCGCGAGCCACGCCACGTAGTGGTCTCTGCCCGTACGGGCGAGGGCATCCCGGAGCTGCTGAAGGCCATCAGCGAGGGCATCCCGCGGCCCAGCGTGAAGATGGAGCTGATGATCCCGTACAACCGCGGGGACCTGCTCAGCAAGCTCCACGAGACCGACGCCGAGATCATTAGCCTCGACCATGTGGAAGCCGGCACCAGGGCCGTGGTGATGGTACGCGAGGGCCTTGCGGCCGAACTGGACGCCTTCCTCAGCAATGACTGAACCAGCAGTAGCCGGGGAGGCGGCAGCATCGCCTGACGCCGGCCGGTCAGAAGACGGAACGTCCACAACAGGCGCATCCAAAGGCGGCCCGTCCGGCGAGGATTTCGTGGTTGAACTCCTCGACCGGGCGGTCGCCGGGATGGGCGGCCAGAGCCGTGAGGGCCAGCACGAAATGGCCCGGCAGGTGGCGCGCGCCATCGACACCGGCGACCACCTGCTGGTCCAGGCGGGCACCGGAACCGGCAAGTCCCTGGCGTACCTGATTCCGCTGATCGCCCACTCGCTGGTCAGCGACAAACCCACCCTGGTTTCCACCGCCACCCTCGCGCTGCAAACCCAGATCGTGGGCAGGGACCTCCCTCGTCTCCTGAAAACCATTACGCCGGCCCTGGAGCGGCCGGTGAAAGTCGCCCTGGTGAAGGGCCGCGCCAACTACGTCTGCCGCCACAAGCTCGAGGGCGGCTTCCCGTCCGAGGAGCCCGCGGAAGGCCAGCTTTTCTCCCTCGGCGAGGACACCTCCGTACCGCACTTCGCCGCAGCCATGGGCGGGCCCTCATCCCAGCTGGGCAAGGAAGTGGTCAGGCTCCGGGAGTGGGCCGAGGAGACCCAGACGGGCGACCGTGACGAGCTTCTGCCGGGCGTCACCGACCGCGCCTGGCGCCAGGTGTCCGTCACCTCGATGGAATGCCTGGGGGCGCAGAAATGCCCCCTCGCCGCCGAGTGCTTCAGCGAACTCGCCCGGCAGAACGCCGCCGACGCCGACGTTGTGGTCACCAACCACGCCATGCTCGCCGTCAGCGCCTTCGAGGGCCTCGCGGTGCTGCCCGAATACGACGTCGTTGTGGTGGACGAGGCGCACGAGCTCCAGGACCGCGTCACGGGCGCCGTGTCCGGGCAACTGTCCGTCGCGATGGTGCACGCCGCGGCATCCGGTGCCCGTAAGCACACCGGGATCACCGTGGATGCGCTCAATACCGCCGCCGCCAACCTCGAACTCGCCATCGAAGGTGTCCCAAGCGGGCTGATGCCGAACGGCCTGAACAGCGAACAGCTGGACTGCGTTGACCAGCTCCGCGACGCCTGCCGCGCCGCGCTCTCCGACTCCAAGGGGGATAGCGCCACGCCGGCCGACGGCGGCCGGCAGCTCGCCCGCTCCCGCCTGATGGTGATCCTGGAGCTGTGCGAACGGCTCCTGGCCGCCAAGGAAAACCGCGAGGTGGTCTGGTTTTCGCGCAACAGCAGCTTTGACCCGCAGCAGGGTTACTCACAGCCGGATGACTCCGCGCCGGCCCTGGTCAACATCGCCCCGCTCAGCGTCGCCGGGCGGCTGCGCGAAGGGCTGTTCGCGGACCACACAGTCGTCCTGACCTCGGCGACCCTCGCCATCGGAGCGGCATTCGAGCCCGCAGCCGGGGGACTGGGACTGGTGGGGCCCGGGGCGCCCAGCTGGACCGGCGTCGACGTCGGCTCCCCGTTTGAATATCCAAAACAAGGCATCCTGTACGTCGCCAAGCACCTGCCCAAACCGGGCCGCGGTACCTCCCCGGAGGCCCTCGACGAACTCGAGAAGCTTATCCGCGCCTCGAACGGCGGGGCACTGTGCCTCTTCTCCTCCCGGCGTGCTGCCGAGGAGGCCGCCGAGGCGATGCGGCCCAGGCTGGGCCTGAGCATCCTCTGCCAAGGCGAATCGACCATGACGGCGCTGGTCAAGCAGTTCGCGGACGAGCCGGACACCTGCCTGTTCGGGACAATGTCGCTGTGGCAGGGCGTTGACGTACCGGGTAATTCCTGCCGCCTCGTGGTCATCGACAGGATCCCGTTCCCACGGCCCGACGATCCCCTGATGACCGCCCGCTCCCGGGCCGTGGCACAGTCGGGCGGCAACGGTTTTATGAGTGTCTCGGCGACCCACGCGGCCATCCGCCTGGCGCAGGGCGCCGGCCGGCTGATCCGTTCGACGTCGGACAAGGGCGTGGTGGCCGTACTCGATTCCCGGCTTTCCACCGAGCGCTACGGCGGCTTCCTGCGCGCGGCGCTGCCACCGTTCTGGCCCACCACGGATCCGGCCGTGGCGCTGGCCGCGCTCGACCGCTTGGCCAAGGCCCCGGCCGCCGGATAGGCCGGAAAATTCTGCCCCAACGCCGCAGGTCCCGTCCGGAACATCGGACGGGACCTGCTGAGTTGGTGCTGGGTGGTTCCCGGTTAGAGGGAGCGCAGTACGGACACGACCTTGCCCATGATGACGGCGTGATCGCCGAGGATCGGTTCGTACTGGGTGTTCTGGGGGAGCAGCCAGGTGTGGCCGTCGCGCTGGCGGAACGTCTTGACGGTGGCCTCGTCGTCGAGCAGCGCGGCCACGATGTCACCATTGACGGCGTCGTTCTGGCGGCGGACCACCACCCAGTCACCGTCGCAGATGGCGGCGTCGATCATCGAATCCCCCGCCACCTTGAGCATAAACAACTCGCCGTGGCCCACCAGCTGGCGTGGCAGTGGCATAACGTCTTCCACGACCTGATCGGCCAGGATCGGGCCGCCGGCGGCAATCCGGCCCACGAACGGCACCATCGCGGTGTCGGTGGCGCTGGCCAGTTCCGAGACGGCGAGGCCGCCCACGGCCCGCAGACCGCTGGACTTCTCGACGCCGGAGATGGGGGTGGCGCCGCCGTCCAGGGTTAGCGGCATCAGGACTTCCATGGCACGGGGCCGCTTGGGGTCCCGCCGCAGGTAACCGAGCTTTTCCAGCTGTGAGAGCTGGTGGGTGACGCTGGAGAGGCTGGCGAGCCCCACAGTGTCACCGATTTCGCGCATGGACGGCGGGTAGCCGTTGTCCGTGACCGAACGCTGGATCGTCTCCAGGATCTTCTTCTGCCGGACGGTAAGGCTCTTCGGCGCCCGGCCGGTCTGCGGGCTCCGTTGGGTAGCCCTCCCGCCGGCGGCTTGTGCTGCCATATTCGCCATGCCTTTCCGTTCCGCCCTGCGGACCTTGCCGCCGGGCCGCTGTGGCCTGAAAACCCCCGGGGCCTAAAAATGTCAGACCCCGTTGTTGAACTTGAACTGTCCAACCGCAGGTGAACTCACCAGCGGTTGTTCCGTGATTCAAAAGTAGGCCAGCACACCATGTTTTTCAAACATTTGTTCTAGCGAGTCTCGACAATGTTCGTTCATAGGTGCTAAAACAGAACAAGCAGAGTTCGAATATGTGTTCGAAACCTGTCGACGGGAACCGAATGCAGGTTTCGATTCTGTGTTCTAAGTTTCGCAGTCGCAGGTTCGCCTATGAAGGTCACGCGTTCGATGGTTCGGCCGGTTGGCGGCGGGTACATGGAGTACGCCGGGCGGCACAGAGAGGTCCAGGAGGGCTTAGTTATGTCAGCAGTAAGCGTTATGTCCGGTTCGTTCGGCACCATCAAGTCCCGCACGGCCGTGCCCCAAGCGGCAGCACGCCAGGCGCCCCTGCGGCTGACCCGCCGGGGACGGTTCGTCTTCATCGGCCTGCCGCTGATCGTCCTGGCTGTCATGGTCCTGTCGCTCGCCGGTTTCCTCAACGCCCCCGCCAAGGCGGCCGACTCCGCCGCGGAGCTCTCGGTGACTCCCGCGGTCACCGTCACCGTCCAGCCGGGCGAATCACTCTGGGCGATCGCCGGCGCCGTGGCACCGGAACGCGATCCCCGCGACGTCGTGGCCGACATTGTCCAGCTCAACAACCTCGGCGCCGCCCGCGTGATGCCCGGCCAGCAGCTTTTCGTCCCTTCAAAGTAGGCAGGGCCCCCGCCGGCGAATGACCAGCCGGCGTGTGAGTGAACGCCCCTGGTGAACCCCGGCAGCCCCCACGGGGCGGGCATTCCGGGGTCACAGTTTCGGGGCGGGCCCGGGTCTCACTTAAACTGGGCGGGTGACTGACCAGCTAGAGCGCCTCAACCGACTGCCCCTCCGCACAAACCTGCGGGGCCTGCGCCCCTACGGCGCACCCCAGCTGGACGTGCCCATCCTGCTGAACGTCAATGAGAACACGCACGGGGTCCCGGCCGACGTCCGCGCCGCTATCGCCGAGGCCGTGACCGAGGCCGCCGCGGGGCTGAACCGGTACCCGGACCGCGAGTTCACCGAACTCCGCGAGGCCCTCGCCGAGTATCTGGGCCACGGCCTCGAAGCGGACAACATCTGGGCCGCCAACGGGTCCAACGAAGTGCTCCAGCAGATCCTCCAGGCCTTCGGCGGCCCGGGGCGCACCGCCCTCGGCTTCCCTCCCACGTACTCCATGTACCCGCTGCTGGCCGCGGGGACGGACACCGAATACATCGTGGGAGTCCGCGCCGAGGACTACGGCCTCAGCGCGGAATCGGCAGCCCGGCAGGTCCGCGAACTGAAGCCCAGCGTGGTCTTCCTCTGCTCGCCGAACAACCCCACCGGGACAGGCCTGGGCCTGGATGTTGTGGAGGCCGTCTATGAGGCGGGCCAGGAAAGCCAGACCATCGTGATCGTCGACGAGGCCTACCACGAGTTCGCCCACGACGGCACACCCAGCGCCCTGACCCTGCTGCCGGGCCGCGAGCGGCTGATCGTCTCCCGTACCATGAGCAAGGCCTTCGCCCTCGCCGGCGCACGGCTCGGCTATATGGCGGCCGCCCCGGAGGTCACCGACGCCCTCCGCCTCGTGCGGCTGCCGTACCACCTCTCGGCCATCACCCAGGCGACGGCCCTGGCCGCCCTGCACCACCGCGTGGCGCTGATGGCCGACGTCGAGGACATCAAACGCCAGCGGGACAGGATCGTCTCCGAACTGATCCGGATGGGCCTCAAGCCCGCCGCCTCGGACTCGAACTACGTCTTCTTCGGCGGCCTGGACAACCCGCACGAGGTTTGGCAGGGGCTGCTGGACGCCGGGGTGCTCATTCGCGACGTCGGCATTCCGGGACATCTGCGGGTGACAGCCGGCACTGAGACGGAAACCACAGCGTTTCTGCAGGCCCTCGAACAGATCCTGACCGGCCGCCAAGCACCGTCCGCCTAGACTTAACCCAGGACCCACGCACACCGCCCTGTTCGCCGGGGCGCCGCCTTCATCCAAAGGACACCCACATGAACAACCCCGGAGCAGCCGCGGCCCAGGCCCGGACCGCACGCCTGGAGCGGACCACCAGCGAGTCGTCCGTCCTGGTCGAGATCGACCTCGACGGCACCGGTGTATCGGACATCAGTACCTCCGTGCCGTTCTACGACCACATGCTGACGGCGCTCAGCAAGCACTCCCTGATCGACATGACGGTCAAAGCCACCGGCGACACCCACATCGACGTCCACCACACCGTCGAGGACGTCGCGATCACCTTCGGCGAAGTCCTGCGGACCGCGCTGGGCAACAAGGCCGGGATCCGGCGCTTCGGGGAGGCCACCGTGCCGCTCGATGAGGCCCTCGCCCACGCCGTCGTTGACGTCTCCGGCCGCCCCTACCTGGTCCACGCCGGCGAACCGGCCGGCCAGGAGTACCACCTCATCGGCGGCCACTTCACCGGCTCGCTGACCCGTCACGTCTTCGAAGCCATCACCCTGCACGCCGGCATCTGCCTGCACATGAACGTCACCGCCGGCCGCGACCCGCACCACATCGTCGAAGCCCAGTTCAAGGCGTTCGCCCGGGCGTTGCGCGCCGCCGTCGAACCTGACCCCCGCGTCGAAGGCATTCCCTCCACCAAGGGCGCGCTGTGACCGGAAAAGTGCTCCGCGACGGGGCCATCATCAACCCGGACGGGGACCGGAAGCCGGCCTCGCCCGCAGGCAAGCCCACCGTCACGGTGCTGGACTACGGCTCCGGGAACGTCCGGTCGGCCGTCCGCGCCCTCGAACGCGCCGGGGCCGAGGTCATCCTCAGCGCCAAGGCCGAGGACGTGCTGAACGCTGACGGGCTGGTGGTCCCCGGCGTGGGGGCCTTCGAAACCGTGATGAAGGAACTCAAAGCCGTAGACGCCGTCCGGATGATCGGGCGCCGCGTTGCCGGCGGCCGGCCCGTACTCGCGATCTGCGTCGGCCTCCAGGTGCTCTTCGAGGCCGGGGTGGAACACGGTACCGTCGCCGAGGGGATGGGGGAGTGGCCGGGCAAGGTCGAGCTCCTGCCGGCCGAAGTGGTGCCGCACATGGGCTGGAACACCGTCACGGTGCCGGAAGGGTCACGCCTCTTCGCCGGCGTCGAAAACGAACGCTTCTACTTCGTCCACTCCTACGGTGTGCAGCAGTGGGACTTCGACGTGATCCAGCCGCGGATGGCTGCCCCGCTGGTCACGTGGTCCGAACACGGGGCACCCTTCATCGCCGCCGTGGAAAACGGCCCGCTCTGCGCCACGCAGTTCCACCCGGAAAAGTCCGGCGACGCCGGAGCGCGCCTGCTCCGCAACTGGGTGGACAGCCTGCGCGGCGCCGCCCGCGCCGTTCCGGCCCCGGCCACCGCCCCGGAAGGAACGGCCTAGATGTGGTCCCTGGTCCTCATGGGCCTCGCCGGACTGCTGGTCGGCGGAGCCCTGTCCTTCCGGCAGCAGAAGAGCCCGCTCTGGGTGCAGATCGTGTTTTACGTCCTGGCCGCGATGTCCCTCCTGGCCGCCTACCTCCTGACGCTGCCCGGCAAGTAACCGGCCCCGCAGCGACGAATTCCTGACCCCTAATCCGTGAGGACCCTCCGATGACCACCGAAACCGCGCTGCCCGTCCTTGAGTTGCTCCCCGCCGTCGACGTCGTAAACGGCCAGGCCGTGCGCCTGGTCCAGGGCGAGGCCGGCAGTGAAACCAGCTACGGCACCCCGCTGGAAGCCGCGCTGAACTGGCAGGACCAGGGCGCCGAATGGGTCCACCTGGTGGACCTCGACGCAGCCTTCGGCCGCGGTTCGAACGCGGAACTCCTGCGCGAAGTGGTGGGCCGGCTCGACATCAAGGTGGAACTCTCCGGCGGACTGCGCGACGACGAGTCCCTGGAAAAGGCGCTGGAGCTTGGGGTGGCCCGGGTCAACCTCGGCACGGCGGCGCTCGAGAACCCCGAGTGGACCGAACGCGTGATCGAGCGGTTCGGCGACAAGATCGCCGTCGGCCTCGACGTCCGCGGCACCACCCTCGCCGGCCGCGGCTGGACCAAGGAAGGCGGCGACCTCTGGGAGGTCCTGGGCCGTCTGGAGGACGCCGGCTGCGCCCGCTACGTCGTCACCGACGTCACCAAGGACGGCACGCTCCAGGGGCCCAACGTTGAACTGCTCCGCCAGATGGTCGAGAAGACCGGAAAGCCCGTGGTGGCCTCCGGCGGCATCTCCAGCCTCGAAGACCTCAAGGTCCTGCGCTCGCTCGTGCCCCTGGGTGTCGAGGGCGCGATTGTCGGCAAGGCCCTCTACAACGGCAACTTCACGCTGCCCGAAGCCCTCGACGTCGCCGGCCGCCGCTAGCCCGGACCCTTCATGGAGCCCAACACCCAGCCCGGCCCGCGCGCCCTGCCCGGCCACATCGCCGCCGCCCTTGCCGGGGCGGGCGGCCCGGCCGATTCCGCCGGGCAGCCCTGGGCCGGCCGGAGCCTCACCGGCGAAGACGCCAAGATCCACAATTTCGAGGACGACGACGGCGCTGCCGACGCCGGCTATCTCGCGGCCCTGGCCGATCTCGCTGCCGGCCGCGGGGACGAGGCGGCCGTGGTGGCGGCCCTGGCAACCGCACGGGTGTTCGTGCCGATCGTGGCCACCCTGGCCGAGGAAGCGGAGGCCGTCGCCGGCCCCCATGGCGACCACGTCCATGGCGACAAGCAAGCGGATATGGCCCTCGTGACCCTCAAGGCGCCGGACGGCCGCACGGCGCTGCCGGCCTTCACCTCGGCCGCGGCACTGGCCGCCTGGCATCCCGAGGCCAGGCCCGTGGCCGTGTACGCGGCGCGCGCCGCGCTGTCCGCCGTCGCCGAAACCGCCGAACTGCTGGTGCTGGACCCCGGCTCCGCCACCACCTTCGTGGTGCGCCGGCCCGCCGTCTGGTCACTCGCCCGGCAAGAGGCCTGGACACCCAGCTACAGCGATCCCGCGGTGGCCGCATCGGTCGGCGACGCCGCTGCCGGCATCCCGGCGCTCCGCCGCGTGGAGATCCACCCGGGCGGCGGGGTTGCCTCAATGCAGGCCGGCGGGCAGCAGCTTGCCGGCGGCGGCTCCGGTCCGGAACTGCGGGTTGTGCTGTACCTTGAAGACGGACTCGACGCCGCCGCGGTGCAGTCCCTCGTGGCCGGCCTCAACGAGGCCCTGGCCCGGAATGAAACATTTGCTGAACGGGTTGACTCGATGGAAATCAAGTTGCAGCGCGCAGCTCAATAGGCCACGGCCCGCACCCAGAGTTCACGGTGCTGCCGACGGCAGTACACAAAGGAATGCAGTTTCGTGAATTTCGCGCTTTACCGGGACCTGCTGGCTGTGCGGCCCATCAGGAACCTCCTGCTGGTGGGTATGGTGGCCCGCATCCCGCACTCGGCCGCGGGGGTCCTGCTGACCCTGCACATCGTCCTGAGCCTGGGCCAGGGGTACGCAGCCGCAGGTGCGGCCGCCGCGGTGATGACCATCGGCATCGCCGTCGGGGCCCCCTGGCGTGGCCGCCGGGTCGACACGGTGGGCCTGCGGAAGGCCCTCATCCCGTCCGTTGTCTCGGAAACCGTTATCTGGTCGATCGTGCCGCACGTCAGCTATGAACTCCTGCTGCCGCTGGTGTTCGTCGGCGGCCTGCTGACGCTGCCGATCTTCAGCGTCGTCCGCCAGTCGCTGGGAATCCTTGCCAGCGGCGAGCAGCGCCGGACGGCGTTCGCCCTCGACGCGATCAGCACGGAGCTGGTCTTTATGATCGGTCCCGCCGCCGGAGCACTGGTGGCCACCGCGGGTTTCTCCGTGCTGGGGCTCACGGTGGTGGGCGTTGCGACGTCCCTGTCCGGTCTGTTCCTGATGTGGATCAACCCGCCCACACGCAGCACCACGACCGGCCCGAAACCGGAGCAGGTTTTCGCCGCGGCCCAGCAGGAAGGCGCGGAGGCAGCATTGGTCGCCGCCGCGCCCGCCCACCTGCAGGAGGCTGCAGCGGAGCTGGCGCCCCTGGCGGCTGCGGAGGAGCGACGCAAGGACCGGCTTGGCCTGCGGCATAAGGTCATCCACAACTTCGCCTGGTTCACCGCGGCAGTCGCGGCTGTCTTCGCTGTCGCGTCCGGGGCCGGCATGGTCCTCAGCGGTACCGACGTCGGCATCGTCGCCGCCCTGCAGACCGGCGGGCATCAGTCCGAAATCGGAATCGTCTTCCTCTTCTGGTGCGCGGCCTCGGTGCTGGGCGGGCTCGTCTACGGCGCCATGCACCGGCCCGTCTCGCCCATCCTGCTCCTCCTCGGCATGTCAGCACTGACGCTGCCGATGGCGTTCGCTCAGGACACCTGGACCCTGGCGTTGCTGTCCCTGCTCCCGGGCCTGCTCTGCGCACCCGTGCTCTCAGCCGCCTCCGAAAAAGTGGCCGACCTGGTGGAGGAGGGCCGCCGCGGCGAAGCGATGGGCTGGTACGGCTCTGCCCTGACCGGCGGCGTCGCGCTCGGCGCCCCGCTGGCCGGGCTGTTCATTGACGGCGTGGGACCCGGTGCCGGGTTCGTCTCGGTCGGTGTGGCCGGTGTAGTGCTGTGCCTGGTGGGCCTGCTCCTGCAGTACCGGCGCAGGCGCCGGCTCGCCGCAGCCTAGTCTGCCGGATCCGGAGACCAGCCGCGGACGAACCAGGACCGGCAGGCCCCGCGCCGGCGCCGGGTGACGGTTAAACGGCGACGGCGGGCGGACCGGTATGGTCCGCCCGCCGTCGCAGGCGCCAGGAGTGAGCCGTGCTCTCCTGCTGCCTGCCGTTGCCGGGTTGGTGGCTGTCAGCTAGTTGACGGCACCGGTGTACTTTTCGCCCGGGCCCTTGCCCGGAGCGTCCGGAATCACTGATTCCTCGCGGAACGCCAGCTGCAGGGACCGCAGGCCGTCGCGCAACGGACCGGCGTGCTGGGAGCCGATCTCCGGGGCCGCTGCGGTGACCAGGCCAGCGAGGGCGGTGATCAGCTTGCGGGCCTCGTCCAGGTCCTTGAGCTCTTCGGCATTGTCCTCGGCGGCCAGGCCGAGCTTCACGGCGGCTGCGCTCATCAGGTGCACGGCGGCGGTGGTGATGACTTCGATCGCGGGAACCTCGGAGATGTCGCGGATCTGCTGGGAGACGTCGTCCTGGCCACCGGCCGGCTGGTAAACATGTGAATTACTATCTGAAGTGCTCATGCTGGTAAGCTTGTCACAGACCAACTGAATGTCGTTATTCCAGCAGTTCCGGAAGCCCGACGGCGCACATGTGCGTTGAGCGGGTATCTTTCTGTAGGATTGGTTTTCAGTTTGCAAGCGGAGTTCTCTCCCACCCGCGTCAGCCGCGAGTATTCCCCAGGAATCAAGGTTGCCGGGTATCTGGTCGGGCATTCCCTCCGGGCTTCACGCCTGAAGGGCCTGCATGCCGCCTCGTCACGAGGAGGGCAGTTCCGATCTTTGAGGCCTTCGATTGCTCCGGCAGTTGGAGGCCTTCTTCATTTGCCGGCGGAGTACCCCTCACGAACACAGGAGCTTTAACATTAGCGAGCCAAGAATCAATGAGCGTATCCGCGTCCCCGAGGTGCGGCTGGTCGGCCCTGCAGGCGAACAAGTTGGGGTTGTCCGTATTGAGGATGCCCTGCGTTTGGCTGCCGAGTCCGATCTTGATCTCGTTGAAGTTGCACCGCAGGCTAAGCCTCCGGTGTGCAAGCTGATGGACTTCGGCAAGTACAAGTACGAAGCCGCTGTCAAAGCGCGCGAGGCCCGGAAGAACCAGACCAACACGGTCCTGAAGGAAATCCGTTTCCGCCTCAAGATCGACACCCACGACTACGAGACGAAGCGCGGCCACGCGCTCCGCTTCCTCGGCGCCGGTGACAAGGTCAAGGCCATGATCCAGTTCCGCGGCCGCGAGCAGCAGCGCCCCGAAATGGGCATCCGTCTGCTCCAGCGCTTCGCCGACGACGTCGCCGAAGTCGGCGTCGTGGAGTCCAGCCCGCGCATCGATGGCCGCAACATGGTCATGGTGGTGGGTCCGCTGAAGAACAAGGCTGAAGCCAAGGCTGAGGCCCGCCGTGCAACGCAGCGCGCAGAGGCCAAGGCCGAAAATGAAGCCAAGGCATCGGGCCGCGTTGACACTTCAGGTGGAGAAGCGCCCCTGACCCAGTCGCTCGCCGACCTTCTTCCGGAGGGCTACCAGGTCCGGACCGAGGCGTCCGAGACCGAGGCAGCCGCGACGGCTCCGGCGACGGACGCTCCGGCGGCCGAAGCCCCCAAGGCCGAGCCCGAAGCCCCCAAGGCTGACGCGCCCAAGGCCGAGGAAGCCGCAGCCGAGAAGGCTCCGGCAGTCGAAACCCCGGCCCAGGACGAGCCGAAGCAGGAGGCCCCCAAGGCCCCCAAGGCGGCTGCTCCGAAGGCAGCGCCCAAAGCCGCCGCGAAGCCCGCGGTGACCAAGGAGCCTGCCGCCCCCAAGGCGGCGGCACCGAAGGCGCCTGCAGCCCCCAAGGCCCCGGCCGCGGCGGCAACGCCGGCTGCCGACAAGCCTGCACCGAAGCCGGCTGCGGCACCGAAGCCGGTCGCCCGGCCCGCGGCGCCCAAGCCCGCAGCACGGCCGGCGGCCCCCAAGGCCGCCCCGAAGCCGAGCAGCAAGAAGACCAACTAGTTCACGGCTGCCGGACAGTAATGTCAGGCAGCAAGCAACCAGCACGCCGCCCGCAGGGGCGGCTGCACGAAAGACTGCAGACCCCCTCTGCGGATACGTTAGGAGATCGGTTCCCATGCCGAAGATGAAGACCCACAGCGGTGCTAAGAAGCGCTTCAAGCTGACCGGTAGCGGCAAGCTGCGCCGCCAGCAGGCCAACCGCCGCCACTACCTCGAGCACAAGTCCTCCCGGCTGACCCGTCGCCTCGCCGGCGACAAGATCGTCTTCAAGGGCGACGCCAAGGTCATCCGGAAGATGCTCGGCATCTAAGTTCCAAGTTCTCGGACCTGTTGCCACCTGGCAGCGGTCCACTACCAAAAAGGCTTCTCAGGCCAGCCGGGACCTCCGGCAGTAGACGCTTGGGATCAGAATTCTGAAGGAGTACGCACGTGGCACGTGTGAAGAGGGCGGTAAACGCCCACAAGAAGCGCCGGGTTATCCTCGAACGCGCAAAGGGCTACCGTGGACAGCGTTCGCGCCTGTACCGCAAGGCTAAAGAGCAGCTGCTGCACTCGTTTGTGTACAGCTACGGCGACCGCAAGAAGAAGAAGGGCGACTTCCGCCGCCTGTGGATCCAGCGCATCAACGCTGCGTCCCGCGCCAACGGCCTGACCTACAACCGTCTGATCCAGGGCCTGAAGGCCGCTGAGGTCGAGGTTGACCGCCGTATGCTGGCCGAGCTGGCCGTCTCCGACGCCAACGCCTTCGCCGCGCTGGTCAAGGTCGCCAAGGACTCGCTCCCCGCCGACACCTCCGCTCCGGCCGTCCAGGTCGAAGCCGCTTCTGCCCCGAAGGCCGCCAAGAAGGCCCCCGCGAAGAAGCCTGCCGCCAAGAAGGCTGACGCCGAGGCCGCAAAGTAGTTCCTGCCGCCGTCGAAAGACAGCGCGTTCAAGAACCGGCTGCGAAAGCAACTAAGGTTCTTATATGAACGAAACCGGGCGCCCGCAAGACTTCCCACTCTCCAATCCCCGAGCCGATCGGGTGAGGAAGGTGGCACAGCTTGCCGGGCGCCCGGCCCGTTTAAAGCGCAACGAGTTCCTGGTGGAAGGCCCGCAGGCTGTCCGCGAGGCCCTGGCCCTGCACCAGAAGCGGGTCGCCGCGGGGGAGCCCGGTCTGGTCTACGAGGTCTACGCAAGCGAGGCATGCCTGGACCGGCACCCGGAACTGGAGACCCTCGCGGAGGGCACTGCCGCCTATCTGGCCACCGACGAAGTCCTGGCGGCCATGGCTGACACGGTCACCCCGCAGGGCATCCTGGCCGTCTGCGGCACCCTGGACGTGGACCTGGACGCCGTCCTGGACGCCGGCCCGCAACTGCTGGCGGTCCTCTGCCAGGTCCGCGACCCCGGCAATGCCGGCACCGTGCTCCGGGCCGCGGACGCGGCCGGCGCCGACGCCGTCATCCTCACCGCCTCCAGCGTGGACATCTATAACCCCAAGGCCGTGCGCTCGACGGCAGGGTCCCTCTTCCACCTGCCGGTGGTGCTGGGCGCCGACATCGAGGAGCTCGTGGCCCGTTGCAAGGAACGCGGCATCGGGATCCTCGCGGCCGACGGCCAGGGCCAGCTGAACCTGGACACCCTGCAGGACGAGAACGCGGCCCGGCGGCTCGGTGCCTCCGACGCCGAATCCCGGTACTCCCTGGAGCAGCCCACCGCGTGGCTGTTCGGCAACGAGGCCCAGGGACTCTCCGAGGCCGAACTTGCCCTGGCCGACCACCGGGTGGCCGTGCCGGTCTACGGTGCGGCGGAAAGCCTGAACCTGGGCACCGCGGCCACCGTGTGCCTCTACGCCAGCGCCCGCTCCCAGCAGCCGGTCGCCTGAGCCGAGGACTTGACCTCCTCTTAACGAGGGCGGCTGTTAACGACGGCGGCGGGCCCCACCATCCGGTGGGACCCGCCGCCGTCGTACTTTCACTATCCCGGAGCTGCCGGGACCATGGTTGGATGAATTAGGTGGTCTTGTTGCGGCCCGTGATGGCACCGTAGATTCCGGCTACGACGAGGCCGCCGACAATGGCAAGGAGCCAGGAACCGAGATTCCAGAATTCCATCTTGCCGCCGCCGAACAGCAGGTCCCCGATCCAGCCGCCGACAATGGCTCCGACGACGCCGAGCACGAGGCTGGTGACCCAGCCGCCGCCGACCCTGCCAGGCATGACTGCCTTAACGATTGCACCTACAATGAGTCCGAGAATGATCCAGCCTAGAAAGCCCATTTCTCCTCCTACATATTCGTCGGCATTCACCTTAGGAATCCCGAATATGGCTTCAAGCTAACACAGCGCGATGCCGGTGTCAGTAACATCACACTCAATCGTTACGTAGCTCTTCCGGCCCCGCCGTGGCGCGTCAGCGGGCCCGGAACGGGTACGGTATTCCTTGCGGAAGCGGGCGCCGCGCGGCGTCCCGGATCATCCTGACAAACCCCTCCAAAGGAGACGTTCTCTTGGCTGCAAACGGCGGTACCAAGGCGATTATCGCGGCCCTTGCCGCGAACCTGACAATTGCCGTCCTCAAATTCATTGCGTTCGTCCTGACGCTGTCCTCATCGATGCTCGCGGAGGCCATCCACTCGCTCGCGGATTCGGGGAACCAGCTGCTGTTGCTGGTCGGCGGGAAACGGGCCAAGAAGGAAGCCAGCCCGGAGCACCCGTTCGGCTACGGCCGGGAACGCTACATCTACGCGTTCATCGTCTCGATTGTGCTCTTCTCCGTGGGCGGCCTGTTCGCCCTCTATGAGGCGTGGGGCAAGATCCAGCACCCGCACGGCATCGAAGGGGACTTCTGGTGGGTCCCGCTGGCTGTGCTGGTGGGCGCCATCATCGCGGAGTCGTTCTCGTTCCGGACCGCCATCAAGGAATCCAACCCGCTGCGGGGCAAGCAGAGCTGGATCCACTTCATCCGCAACGCCAAACAGCCCGAGCTGCCCGTCATTCTGCTGGAGGACTTCGGCGCCCTGCTGGGCCTGGTATTCGCGCTGTTCGGCGTCGGACTGACCCTGGCCACCGGGAACGGCATCTGGGACGCGCTGGGCACCGGCATGATCGGCCTGCTGCTGGTGGCGATCGCCGCCGTGCTGGCCGTGGAAACCAAGTCCCTGCTGCTGGGGGAGTCCGCCACGCGCACCGACGTCGCCAAGATCCGCGAGGCCATCGAATCCGACGGCACCCGCATCATCCACATCAAGACCATGCACCTGGGTCCGGAGGAGCTGTTGGTAGCAGCCAAGATCAGCATCGGTGCCGCGGACTCCGGCCGGGACATCGCCGCGGCGATCGACGCGGCCGAGGCCCGGATCCGCGCGTCCGTCCCCACCGCGCGGGTGATCTACCTCGAACCGGACGTCGAGCGGGTTACCGCCGGTTAAGTCCGGGCAGAGTCCTGCGCTGCCGGGGGCCGCTGTCCAGTACCGCCGTGCGGCTACTGGACCAGCGGCCTCTTGCGTTCCACCGCGCCGCTGAGCAGTGCGACGCCGAGTCCCAGGATGGCCAGCACGGCACCCACGAGGGCCGGTGCCACGTAGCCCCAGCCCCAGGCGATGACCAGGCCACCGAGAAACGCGCCGAGGGCGTTGGCCACGTTCAGGGCCGCGTGGTTCAGGGAGGACGCCAGCGACGGTGCGTCGGGCGAGGCGTCAAGGAGCCTTGTCTGCAGCGCCGGGACGAGCATGGAGCCGGCGCCGCCGACCACAAAGACCATCACAAACGCCGACCACGGCCAGTGCACCGCCACGGCGTACACCACCAGGGCCACGGCCACGCCGGGCAGGACCCAATAGATGGTGCCCATCACGGACCGGTCCGCGATGCGTCCGCCGACGATGTTGCCCACCACCATGCCCACCCCATACAAGGCCACCACCAGGGGCAGCCATTCCGCGGGGATGCCGGCCACGGAGGTCATGGTGTGGGCAATGTACGTGTAGGTGGCGAAGAAGCCGCCGAAGCCGACGACGCCGATCAGCACCGCGAGCCAGACCTGCAGCCGCTTGAGTGCCCCGAGCTCCCGCCGGATGCTGGCATCCGCGTGGGGCTCCTGGTAGGGAACGAACTTCCAGAGCATCACCATCGTGGCGATCCCAATGACGCCGACCAGCAGGAAGAGCAGCCGCCAGCCAAAGGACTGCCCCAGCCAGGTCCCGAAGGGCACACCGATGACATTGGAGACGGTCAGGCCCGCCATCACCATCGAGATGGCCCAGCCCCGCCGGGTCGGGGCGACCAGGGATGAGGCAATGACCGCCGCGACGCCGAAGAACGCACCGTGCGGCAGGCCCGCGGCGAAGCGGGACACCAGCATGGTGCCGTAGTCCGGGGCGATAAAGGAGCTGAGGTTGGCCAGGCTGAAGAACAGCATGAGCCCGAGCGCGAGGTATTTGCGCGGCATTTTGGCGCCGACGGCGGCCAGGACCGGGGCGCCGACCACCACACCCAGGGCGTAGGCGGAGATCAGGTGCCCGGCTTCCGGGGTGCCGATGTCCAGCCCCCGTTCCACCTCCTTGAGCAGGCCCATCATGGTGAACTCGGTGGTGCCGATGCCGAATCCGCCCATGGCGAGGGCAAGGATGGCGAGGGTCAGGTGGCGCGTGCCGGTTTTGGGCGTCGCGGGGGAGTCTTGGGTGGTTGTCATCCGTCTGCTTTTCGGGAATTGTCCGGGCCGGGGCCCGGAGAAGGCGGCGTCGTAATTCGGTGGGGTCTCTGTGCAGGGAACGCGGGGGACCTGCCCCGGTATTCCAGCGCCGGACGCCGGGTCTCCACCATTCTCCCCCGGCAGGGCACCTGCGGCGCCCCTAGACTGGTGGACGTGACTGAACTCATCAACGTCGTCGGCGGGGCAGTGGTCGATTCCCTTGCGTCCCCCCGGAACCTCCTGGTGGCCCGGCGGACGGCGCCGCCACAGTTCGCCGGCATGTGGGAGTTCCCCGGCGGCAAAGTGGACCCCGGCGAAACCCCGGAACGCGCGCTGCACCGGGAACTGAAGGAAGAACTCGGGGTGGAGGT
Organism: Arthrobacter sp. 05L44; assembly: GCF_056397605.1. Classification (NCBI taxonomy): domain Bacteria; kingdom Bacillati; phylum Actinomycetota; class Actinomycetes; order Micrococcales; family Micrococcaceae; genus Arthrobacter; species Arthrobacter sp. 05L44. The sequence goes on from NZ_JBFTNS010000010.1 coordinate 53,693, forward strand.
CCGGCTGGGGCCGGAGCTGGCCGCCGCGGCACCGTCCGGCTGGCCGCTCAACGAACGGGCCGTGATGCGGGTCTGGTTTGCCGAGCTGGCGGCGGGCACGCCGGAGCCCCTGGAGGACCACGACGAACTGCGGTGGGTGGCCCTGGCCAACCCGGACGAAGTCCTGCGGCTGCCCTGGATCCCGGCCGACCTTCCCATTGTGGAGGCACTCCTGGCCGCCGCCGCGGCCGAACCCTCGCCAAACTGACACCTGTATGTCTACGCTGGGGCGAACCGAGAGGAGCTGGGCGTGCAGGTCGGGGTCAGACGGGAACAGCGTGCCGGGGAACGCAGGGTTGCGGCCACCCCCGAGACAGTGCGGCAGCTGACGGGTCTTGGCCTGTCGGTGCTGGTGGAATGCGGGGCCGGCACCGCCGCCGGGTATAACGACGCCGACTACGAGGCGGCCGGTGCGGTCCTGACCCCGGCGCTGCCGCTGGCGGCCCTAGATGTCCTGCTGCACGTCCGTCCGCTTTCGCCCGAGACCGCCGCGGAGCTGCGCGCCGGGACCGTCACCGTCGGCTTCGCGTCCCCGGCCTCGGAGCTGCAGACGGTGGGGGCCCTTGCCGCCGCGGGGGTGACGTCCTTCGCCCTCGAACTCGTGCCGCGGATTTCCCGTGCACAGTCCATGGACGCCCTGAGTTCGCAGTCCCTAGTCGCCGGCTACCGCGCCGTGCTGGAGGCGGCCCTGCGCTACCCGAGGTTTTTCCCCCTCTACATGACCGCTGCGGGGACCATCCCGCCGGCCCGGGTGCTGGTCCTGGGCGCCGGCGTTGCGGGGCTCCAGGCGATCGGCACCGCGAAACGCCTTGGCGCCCGGGTCTCCGCCAACGACATCCGGGCCGCGTCAGCCGACGAGGTCGCATCGATGGGCGGCACCTTTATCAACCTGGAGCTCGACGCCCGGGCCGCGGACACCCCCGCCGAGGGCACCGGCGGATACGCCCGCGAGCTCGCCGAAGACCGGGCCGACCGGCAGCGGGCCCTGCTGGCGCCGCACGTCGCCGCAGCGGATGTGCTCATCACCACCGCGGCGATCCCTGGCCGGCCGGCGCCGCTGCTGGTCACCGCCGCTATGGTCGCCGCGATGAAGGCGGGATCCGTGGTGGTGGACCTCGCCGCCGAGTCCGGCGGGAACGTGGAGGGCGTCATCGCCGGCCGGGACGTCCTGGTTCCCGTCCCGGGCGGGACCGTGACACTGGTGGGAATGCAGGACGCGGCCTCCGCCGTCGCCTCGGACGCGTCCCGGCTGTACGCCAAGAACGTGGCCAATTTGCTGGCCCTGATGACCACGGACGGGAAGGTGGTCCCGGACTTCGACGACGACGTCGTCGCCGGCGCGTGCCTGACCCACGGCGGCGCCGTCCGCCACGCCGGCACCGCGGCAGCGATGGAGGCACTGAACTAATGGACGCAGTCACGTTGCTCACCGTGGTGGTGCTCGCCGTCTTTGTCGGCTTCGAAGTGGTCTCCAAAGTCACCAGTAAGCTGCACACCCCGCTGATGTCCGGCGCCAACGCCATCCACGGCATCATCCTGGTCGGCGCGGTCATCGTCGCCGGCCAGGCGGGGGAGCCCTGGCTGCTGGCCGTCGCCCTGCTGGCGGTGGTCCTGGCCACCGCCAACCTGGTGGGCGGCTTTGTGGTCACCGACCGGATGCTGGAAATGTTCGGCCCGCGGAAAACGGCCCCTCCCGCGGATCCGTCCGGAGCTCCGCCCGGAGCCCGGACCGGGGCCGGGACCGTCGCCGGCGACCCGGGGGAGGGCCGGCGATGAGCATTCTCGCCCCGGGGTGGACCGCGCTGCTGTACCTGGTGGCCGCCGTGTGCTTCATTCTCGCGCTGAAAGGCCTTAGCTCGCCGAAGACCGCCCGCCGCGGCAACGCGATCGGGGCCGCCGGGGCGGTGGTGGCGCTGGTGACCGTGTTCCTCTCCGGGCGGCTGGAGAACATACCGCTGATCCTCGCCGCCATCGCCGTGGGCACCGCCCTCGCCGTTCCCGTGGCACGGCGGGTGCAGATGACCCAGATGCCGCAACTGGTGGCCCTGTTCAACGGGGTGGGCGGCGGAGCGGCTGCCCTGGTCGCCGTACTGGAACTCGGTCACAGCGACGACCCCTGGGTCCGCCTCGCCGTGGTCTTCACCCTCCTTGTCGGGGCGGTGTCCTTCGCCGGATCGGCCGTGACTGTGGGGAAGCTGCAGGAACTGATCAGCACCCGCCCGCTGCTCTTCCCGGGGATGCCCGCCGTGATGGTCCTTGTCCTGGCCGGTGCCCTGACGGCCGGCGCCCTCGTGGTGCTGACCGGTTCGCCCGGCTGGGCCGGCGTACTGCTGGTCCTGGGCCTGGCAGCCGGGCTCCTACTGGTACTCCCGGTCGGGGGCGCCGACGTGCCGATCGTAATTTCGCTGCTCAACGCGTTCACCGGCCTCGCCGTCGCCGCGTCCGGGGTGGTGCTGGGCAATGTGCTGCTGCTCGTCGCCGGGACCCTTGTGGGGGCCAGCGGCACCATCCTGACCAAGGTGATGGCCTCCGCCATGGGCCGCGGTGTTACGGGGATCATGTTCGGCGCCTTCCGCGGCGGCTCGACGGCGGGATCCACGGCCCTGAGCGACCAGCCGGTGCGCTCCTCCTCGGCGGAGGATGTGGCCGTTCAGCTCGGGTACGCCCAACGTGTCGTGATCGTCCCGGGCTACGGACTGGCGGTGGCCCAGGGCCAGCACACGGTGGCCGAGCTCGCCACAGCCCTGGCCGCCAGGGGAGTGGACGTGGTGTTCGCCATCCATCCGGTGGCCGGGAGGATGCCCGGGCACATGAACGTGCTGCTGGCCGAAGCCAACGTGCCGTACGAATCACTGCGGGAACTCGACGAGGTCAACCCCGAATTCGCCAACACGGACATCGCACTGGTGGTGGGCGCCAACGACGTCGTCAACCCTGCGGCGAAGTCCTCCCCGGGGTCACCGATCTATGGAATGCCGATCCTTGAGGTGGTGCAGGCGCAACAGGTGGTATTCCTCAAACGCTCGATGCGCCCGGGATTTGCAGGCATCGAAAACGAGCTCCTGCACGATCCCAAAACCACACTGTTGTTCGGCGACGCCAAGGATTCATTGTCCAAGGTCCTCGGCGCAGTCAAGATCCTCTAGCCGGCAGGACCCAAGCGCGGACCGGGTCTCAGAACAGCGTGGCCTGCCCGGCCGAGGTGCCAGCCGGATTCCCGGCCGCGGCTCCGGTCGCGGCTCCGGCCGCGGTTACCGGCTCCGGGATGCTCCCTGCCGGGTACTGGGCTTCCTCGTCCCGGGGGTCGACGTTGAGGTCGCGGTGGCTGAACCCGGAGGACCCCAGGAAACCGTGCCGGGACTTGAAATACCGGATGCGCCCGGCCAGCCACTCCCGGTATTCCTTCGACGCGTAGGAGCCGGTGCCGTAGAGGCGGCGGTACCTGCCGGCGAGCTGGGGATGTTCGCGGGCGATCCACTGCATAAACCATTCGCGGGTGCCTGGTTTGAGGTAAAGGGCGCCGGCCGTGACACCGGTAGCGCCGGCCGCCGCCAGCGAGCCGAAGAGTGAATCCAAGGCCTCGTCGGAGTCGGAGAGCCAGGGCAGGATCGGCATGGCCATCACGCCGCAGGGAAGGCCGGCCTCCCGCAGGCGGGAGACCAGTTTCAGCCGCGCCCGCGGGCCGGGGGTCCCAGGTTCCACGGCTTCGGACAGCGTCTCGTCGGTCATGGCCAGCGATATTCCCACGCCTACGGGGACCTGGGCGGCGGCATGCTTGAGCAGCGGGATGTCGCGGGACAGCAACGTACCTTTGGTGAGGATGGACAGCGGAGTGCCGGAGTCGGCCAGGGCGCCGATGATCCCGGGCATCAGCCGGTAGCGGCCCTCGGCGCGCTGGTACGGGTCCGTGTTGGTGCCCAGGGCTACGTGCTGGCGCTGCCAGGATGCCTTGGCCAATTCTTTGCGCAGGACTTCCGCTGCGTTGATTTTCACCACCACCTGGCTGTCAAAGTCCAGGCCGGCGTCGAAGTCCAGGTACGTGTGGCTCTTGCGGGCGAAGCAGTAGACGCAGGCGTGGCTGCAGCCACGGTAGGGATTGACGGTCCAGTCGAAGGGCATACGGGAACCGGCGACCACCTTGTTGAGCACCGATTTGGCAGTGACCTCATGGAAAGTGACCCCGGCAAACTCGGGGGTGGAGACGGACCGGACCAGTCCGGCCAGCGGGAGCAGCGCGGGAGCGGCCTGCGCCGGACCGCGCCCGGGCCCGGTGCCTGACGGGTCAGCTGGTTCTCCGGTGGCTGGTCCGGCGGGCTTCAGTGCTTGCGCGTCCCATCTCATGAGTACATTCGAATATATGTTCGAAGTTAAGTCAAGGACTGCGGCACCAGGATTCTGCGTTGCGGCCGGCAGTGCGTTGCTAGGCTGGGCGCATGATCCTCCTGACCGGCTTTGAACCCTTCGGCGGCGAAACCACCAACCCGTCCTGGACCGCGGCGCACCACGCGGCGGAGCTGCTCAGAGCCGACGGACACGACGCCGTGGCCGTCGAACTGCCCTGCGTGTTCGGGGAGGCGCTCACGGTCCTCGACGAGGCGCTGGCGCAGTACCGTCCGGAACTCGTGGTCTGCGCGGGACAGGCCGGCGGCCGGGCCCGGATCTCGCTGGAGCGGATTGCGATCAACTGCGACGACGCACGGATTCCGGACAATGCGGGCCACGCGCCCGTGGACGAACCGGTGGTTCCCGGTGCCCCTGCGGCCTACTTCAGCACCCTTCCGCTGAAGGCGGCCGTGGCGGCGCTCGCCGGTGCGGGGATTCCTGCCGAGGTCTCGCAGACCGCCGGCACGTATGTGTGCAATCACGTCTTTTACGGCCTGATGCACAGCCTGCGGCTGAGCCCCGCCATCCGCGGCGGCTTCGTCCATGTCCCGTACGGCCCGGACCAGGTGCCGGCCGGGAGCGGGTTCGCCTCGCTGCCGCTGGAACAGATGGCGCAGGCGCTCGCCGTCGTCGTCCGGACAGCACTGGCGACGACGGCGGATCTCAGGATCGCTGCCGGCGCGACCCACTGATTACTCCAGCAGTTCCCACACGACGTCGACGGCGGCGGTGACCTCGGCGCCGCCCGCCTCGACCGTCAATACCTCCGACGCGACGGCCCGCTGGATCCCGGCCAGCGGGATCGGGCCGGCGTGGCCCGGCTGTCGGGTCACCGACAGGGCGCGGCCCAGCCGGGCTCCAGCCAGGGCGGCGAAGTGCCCGGCGGTTGTCACGGCATCGTGCCACGCCGCCTCCCGGGCCCGGGCTTCCACCCCGGCAGGGTCGGCGAACCCCAGCTCCAGGCCGTTGAGGCGTACGTCGTCCCCGCCGGCGGCCACCGCCGCGGCGATGATGCGGGAGGCGTCGGCCATTACCCGGAGCCGGACACTGAGGCTACTCGTGGCCAGATACCCGGAGACAAGCTGGCCCCGGCCCTCCTGCCAGCTGACCTCGGCCCGGACGTTCAGCCCTGTTGTGGTGATGTCCGCGCCGGGCACATTCTGCCCGCGAAGCGCTGCCGTCACGGCGGCGGACGCTCTGGCGGCCTCCCCGTAGGCGGCCTCCACCCCGGGGCGGCGGCATTCGACGCCGAGGGAAAGCGTCAGCAGGTCCGGGGCCGCTTCCGCGGCACCGGTGCCCGTCACCGTGATGGTCCTGGGAGTTTCCGTCATGCTAGGCCTCAATCCGCCCGGAGGCTGTGGTACCGGAGTGCCGTGGCGGCCTCCGGGAGGGGTGTCGGGGAGTGGGCGGCGGGTAGCCGCCGGCCTGGAGCCCGGCGTTCCGCTCAAAGACGTTCGCCGACCCCGGGTTGCCGGTCCTCCACACGGACCAGCCGGCCGCCAGGAAGTACAAGGGCAGGAACGGAACGCCCAGGCACCAGGCGTATTGGGTGCTGTGCCGCTCCTCGTGGCCCAGCAGCACGGTGTTGTTCAGTGCCTCGGCCGCTCCTGCGCGGAAGAGCACCACGTTGCCCACGGTGAACGCCGCCGCGGCCGGCAGGGGCCAGCGGTAGCCCGTGGCGATGATGAGTCCGCGGGGGCCTCGGCGGAGCCGGGTCCGGGCGCAGGCCGCCAGCAGCAACCCCAGCGGAGTCGTCGCATTCAACACATTGGCCACCTGCCGCAGCCGCTGTCCGGACGTCATGAGGCCATGCTAGCGGGGGAGCCCTGCCGCCAGGAGGGCCCGTCCGTCACGTTCGGGCCCCCGGATGCGTTCATCTAGACTGGACAGGAGCGCCCGCCGGGAAGTTTGCGGCGAGCCCTGCCCTGTCCCTGCCCAGTGCCGACGACGGATGCGCGCGTGCTGCTGCGTCCGTTCCCGGCATCACCCGACTCGTAGCTAAGAACAGTAGATGACTGAAACTTTGCCGGGCGCAGCCGTCCCGAACCCTCTGGACGAAGCCGCCATCACCGCCGCCGTAGACCAAGCCGTCGCCGCCATCGCCGCTGCCTCGACGCTCGACGAACTCAAGGCCGTGCGGCTGGCCCACACCGGGGAAAAATCCGCGCTGAGCCTGGCCAACCGCGAAATCGGTGCACTGCCCAAGGACCAGAAGGCCGCCGCCGGCAAACTGATGGGAGTTTCCCGCGGACGCGTCAACAAGGCGCTCGCGGACCGCACCGTGGAACTCGAGGCCGAGAACGACGCCCGGATCCTGGTCGAGGAGACCGTGGACGTCACCGCCGCCCCGCGCCGCCGTCGTGCCGGCGCCCGCCACCCGCTCTCGACCCTGCAGGACCGCGTTGCGGACATCTTCGTCGGCATGGGCTGGGAAATCGCCGAGGGCCCCGAGGTCGAGTCCGAATGGTTCAACTTCGACGCGCTGAACTTCAAGCCGGACCACCCTGCCCGCGAAATGCAGGACACCTTCTTCGTGGAGCCGCCCGAGGCCCACCTGCTGATGCGCACCCACACCTCCCCGGTCCAGGTCCGGTCCATGCTGGAACGCGAGGTGCCCATCTACGTCCTGTGCCCCGGCAAGGTCTTCCGCACCGACGAACTCGACGCCACCCACACCCCGGTCTTCCACCAGTTCGAAGGCCTGGCCATCGACAAGAAGCTGTCCATGGCGGACCTGCGAGGCACGCTGGAGCACTTCGCCCGCCAGATGTTCGGCGAGGAAGCCCAGATCCGGCTTCGCCCCAACTACTTCCCCTTCACCGAGCCGTCCGCGGAGCTCGACATCTGGCACCCAGGCGCCAAGGGTGGTCCGCGCTGGATCGAGTGGGGCGGCTGCGGCATGGTCAACCCCAACGTGCTGCGCGCCGCCGGCATCGATCCGGACATTTATTCAGGTTTTGCCTTCGGCATGGGCATCGAGCGTACCCTCATGTTCCGCAACGAGGTCGGCGACATGCGCGACATGATCGAAGGCGATGTACGTTTCAGCGAGCACTTCGGGATGGAGATCTAACAGTGCGTATCCCCCTTTCCTGGCTGCGCGAATTCGCGGCCGTTCCGGCCGAAGCAACGGCCGAAGACGTTATGGCGGACCTCGTTAAGGTCGGTTTCGAAGAAGAAGCGGTCCACCGCCCCACGGACACCCTCCAGGGCCCCGTGGTGGTGGGCCAGGTCCTGAGCCTGGTCAAGGAACCCCAGACCAATGGCAAGACCATCAACTGGTGCCAGGTCCGGGTTGTCCCCGAGGGCCAGCAGCAGACCCTGACCGGCGAGGGCATCGACCCCTCCGGCGTCCAGGGCATCATCTGCGGCGCCCACAACTTCGTGGAAGGCGACAAGGTGGTGGTGACCCTGCCGGGCGCCGTGCTGCCCGGCGATTTCCGCATCTCCGCCCGCAAGACCTACGGGCACCTCTCCGCCGGCATGATCGCCTCCGTGCGCGAACTCGGCATCGGCGAGGACCACGACGGGATCCTGGTCCTCTCACGCATTGGCCTGGACCCGGAAGTCGGCACCGACGCCATGGAGCTGCTGGGCCTCTACGACCAGGCCGCCGAAATCAACGTCACCCCGGACCGCGGCTATGCGTTCTCGATCCGAGGCGTCGCCCGGGAGTACGCACACGCCACCGGCACGCCGTTCACCGACCCGGCATCCACCGTGACGGCGCCCGCCGACCTGGCCGGCGGCTTCGGCGTCAAGCTCAACGATGACGCCCCGATCTACGGCAAGCCCGGCTGCGACCGCTTCGTGGCCCGCACCGTCCGCGGCGTCGACGCCACCAGGCCGACACCGCCGTGGATGACCTCCCGGCTGCGGCTCGCGGGCATCCGGTCGATCTCCCTGCCGGTGGACATCTCCAACTACGTCATGCTGGAACTCGGCCAGCCCACCCACTGCTATGACCTGGACACGCTCTCGGGCGACATTGTGGTCCGGCGGGCGGCGGCCGGGGAAAAGATCATCACCCTGGACGCCAAGGAACGCACCCTCGACGCCGAGGACCTCCTGATCACCGATGATTCCGGCGCGATCGGCATCGCCGGTGTGATGGGCGGCGCCGCCACCGAAGTCTCGGACGCCACCACCAACATCCTGGTGGAAGCCGCGCACTTCGACGAGGTCTCGATCGCCCGCTCGCGCCGGCGCCACAAGCTGCCGTCCGAGGCCTCCAAGCGTTTCGAACGCGGCGTCGACTGGCACATCGCCCCGGTGGCGGCCCAGCGGGTGGTAGACCTCCTGGTCGAACTCGCCGGCGGCACCGCCGACGCAACGGGGACCGACGTCGGGACCGCCCCTGACGCCGTCGCCGTCGAACTGCCAGCGGGCTTCGCGGCGGAGCGCATCGGCATCGACTTCACCGAGGAGCAGATCCTGACCTCGCTGCAGGACCTCGGTGCCGTGGTTGAGAAGACCGGCACCGGGTACTCCGTCACGGCCCCGAGCTGGCGCACCGACCTGGAGACCAAGGAGGACCTCTCCGAGGAAATCGCCCGGCTGGTCGGCTACGACAAGATCCCGGCGACCCTGCCGGTGGCACCCCCGGGCCGCGGCCTGACCCGGGTGCAGCAGCAGCGCCGCCGGCTCATCCAGGCCCTGGCCGACGCCGGCCTCACCGAAGTCCTGGCCTACCCGTTTGTCTCCAAGGCTGCCAACGACACCTTTGGTGTCCCGGCCGCCGGCGCGGAACGGAAAGCGCTCAAGCTGGCCAACCCGATCAGCGAAGAGCACGGCTACCTGCGGACCTCCATCCTGCCCGGCCTGATCGAGGTGGCCAAGCGCAACCACTCCCGCGGTTTCCGCGACCTGGCGCTCTTCGAATCCGGGCTGGTGTTCCTGCCGAACGGAACGCTGGGCACCGCGTCCATTCCTCCGTTGGGCGCCAAACCAGCCGATGACGTGCTGGACGGGCTGTACGACGGCGTCCCGGACCAGCCGCTGCACCTCGCGGCCGTGTTGACCGGGTTCGATTCCCCCGCCGCGCCCGAGCACACGCCCCGGCCCTGGGACTGGGCCGACGCGCTGGACCTGGCCCGGCTCGCCGGCGACGTCCTCGGCGTCGAGCTGGTGGTCAGCCGAGGCGAGCACCAGGCCTTCCACCCGGGCAGGACCGCGCAGCTGGCCCTGCGCAGCGGCGACGTGATCGGTTATGCCGGCGAACTGCACCCGAAGCTGCTCGCAGCCCACGACATGCCGGCCCGCTCGGCGGCGCTGGAACTGAACGCAGACGCGCTGTTCGACGCCGCCGCCGATGTGATCGTGGCCCGGCACATCTCCAGCTACCCCGTAGCCACCCAGGACGTTGCCCTGGTGGTGGCCGCCGACGTCCCGGCGGATGACGTGCTGGCTGCCTTGCGCGAGGGCGCGGGGGAGCTGCTGGAGGACGTGTCCTTGTTCGACGTCTACGCCGGGAAGGGCATCGAGGACGGCAAGAAGTCGCTCGCCTTCAACCTCCGGTTCCGCGCGGATGACCGGACGTTGACGGCCGACGAGGCCTCGGCCGCCAGGGACGCCGCGGTCGCAGCTGCGCACGAGCGCTTCGGGGCCGTGCAGCGCTGACGCCCTGACGGACCCGACGTTTTGACGTCAACCGGTGACCTGCAGGAGGGCGGGACCATGGCATCGCAGTTAGTACTGCGGTCGGTCCCGCCCTTCGGCGTATCCGGCGCCGGCACCCCTGGCTGGGGCCGGCTGGCCCCGGACGCCGTGGAGGCCGCCGCGCTGGCGCTGCTGGACGACGTCGAACTCGACCGCGCGAACGGCCTGGAGCCCGGACCGCGGGAGGCCTTCCTGTCCGGCCGGCTGGCCCAGCGCCGGCTCGCGGCGGAACTGCTGGAGGTCCCGGCATCGGACCTCACGGCTGCCTACACCTGCCCGCAGTGCGGCCCCGGAGCCGCGCACGGCAGGCCGGGGTACAGCGAGGGCGGCGCGCCGGTGCCGCTGCTGCTCAGCCTCTCCCGCAGTGCCGGCTGGATCCTGCTGGCGGCCGTTCCGGACCCCCTGCCCGGACAACGCCTCGGCGTTGACCTGCAGGATCCGGCGGGGACAGACTTTGACGGCTTTGACACGGTGGCGCTGAGCCCGGCGGAGCGGGCCAGCCTGACCGGCCTTCCCCCGGCCGCGCAACTGCCCGGACGGGCACGCCTCTGGGCGCGGAAAGAGGCGTGGCTAAAGCTCACGGGTGCCGGATTGCGGACAGCTCCGGACACGGTGGAGGTGCTCCGAAATCCCGACATCCGGGACCTGCCGCCCGCCGAAACCGGGCTGCCGGCACACTTTGCCGCCGCCGTCGCAAATCAGCCGGGCAGGGGCGGGAGCGCTTCCTCGTAGAGCCAGGGGTGCAGCAGGGCTTCGGCGTCGATGCCGGCGGCGCGGTCAGCCGCCATGATGAAATCTTCAGTGGTGACCGATCCGTGCCGGTGGGCCGCCGTCCAGTCGTGCAGGAGCGCGAAGAACGCGAGGTCGCCGCAGCGGAGCCGGACCGCGTGCAGGGCCAGGGCGCCGCGCTTGTAGACACGGTCATCAAACATCAGTTCCGGCCCGGGGTCGCCCACCAGCACGTCCTGCTCCTGCCGGCTCAGCAGCCGCCAGGCGGCCCGGGCGCGGTCGCCGACACTCATGATCCCGGCCTCCTCGGACCAGAGCCACTCCGCGTAGCAGGCGAACCCCTCGTGCAGCCAGATGTCTTTCCAGGAGGCTGCCGTCAGCGAGTTTCCGAACCACTGGTGTGAGAGTTCGTGGGCGATCAGGCGCTGCGACTCCCAGTCGGTGGACAGGTGGTTGCGGCCGAAGATGGACAGCGACTGCGCCTCCAGCGGGATCTCGAGGGGATCGTCGGTCACCACAACGGTGTAGCCCGGAAACGGAAAAGGCCCGAAGCAGCTGGTGAAGGTGCGCATCATCTGCGGCTGCCGGGCCAGCCCGGTACGTGCCAGGGCCACCAGCTCGGCCGGAACGGCGGCGGTCTGGACGATGTCGCCGGCGGTCCGTTCCGGGTTGAGCGGCAGCAGTTCGTAGCGGCCGATCTGGACGGTGGCGAGGTAGGTGGCCATCGGCTCGGACTGTTCGTAGACCCAGGTTTCCCGGCTGGAGCGCGCATGGTGGGAGACGAGGGACCCGTTGCAGACGGCCCGGTAGTTGGCGTCCGTGCTGACGGAAATCCGGTAGCTGGCTTTGTCTCCCGGGTGGTCGTTGCACGGGAACCAGGACGCGGCGCCGTTCGGCTGGCCGGCCACCAGGACGCCGTCGCTCAGTTCCTCCCAGCCCACCTCACCCCAGAGTCCGCGGCGGGGCGCCGGATTTCCTTCGTAGCGGATGTCCAGGCTGAACTCGTCACCGGGAAGCACTGCGGGCTCCGGGACCACCACAAGCTGGCCAGCGCGCTGGCTGAATTTGCGGACCTTCCGGCCGGGCATCAGGACCTTGGTGGCGCGGAGCCCGGTCAGGTCGAGGACAATCGCGGAGCTCTGCCGGCGGGCAACGGCGCGCAGGGTGGCGCGGCCCCGGAGGTGGTTGCTGTTGATCCGGTAGTCGAGCTCCAGTTCGTAGCGCGCGACGCGGTACACGTCGGTGCCGTGGCCGGGCATGTAGGGATCCGGGGCGGTCGCGGATGCCGCGGGAGGCAGTTCCTCGGCGGCGGATGCTGGGGGAGTCATGGACGGCCTTCGGTGGTTGCGGCTGGCACGGTGCCTGCCGGGCGGAGCGCGGGCTGGTGCTACTTCGGCTTGGGCGCCGGGACTACCGGGCCGCCCCACGGACTGACGGGATTGCCCATCCAGTAGGTGGCGGCGGGGACCGTTTCCCCCCTCATCACAAGGGATGCCGGACCCACGGTGCCCCCGTTGCCGATCCGTGCCCGCGGCAGGATGACCCCGTGCGGGCCCATGGTGGCGCCGTCTTCGAGCGTAACAGTGTCGATGCTCATGACCCGGTCGTGGAACAGGTGCGTTTGGACGACGCAGCCCCGGTTCACCGTTGAACTGCGGCCCAGCGTGACCAGGTCCGCTTCCGGGAACCAGTAACTCTCGCACCAGGTGCCGGCACCGATCTTCGCGCCGAGGGCACGAAGCCACCAGACAAGGGCCGGGGTACCCGACGCTGCGCGCGCGAACCACGGGGCGCTGACCATCTCGATGAACGTGTCCACCACCTCGTTGCGCCAGATAAAGGAGCTCCAGAGCGGGTGCTCGCCGGGGCGGATGCGCCCCACCAGGAGCCACTTGGCGACGACGGCGCTTCCGGCGGCGGCCGCGCCGGCCAGCAGCACCACCACGCCGCCCAGCAGGGCAGCGACCGCGTAGTTGAAGGTCACCGCCAGCCAGTCCAGCGCTATCAGCACCGCGGCGGCCACGGCCACTGTCAACACCACGGGAATGAAGCGGCAGAGCTCCCACAAGGCGCGGGCGAGTTTGAGCCGCAGGGGCGGCTGGAAGGTGCGGGTGTCGTCGGAGGCGATGGCGGTCCGCCGCAGCCGGACCGGCGGGCTGCCCAGCCACGACGTGCCCGCCTTGGCCTTCGCCGGGGTGGCCGAGAGCACCGCCACCAGAGAGTTCTTGGGCACGCTCCGCCCGGCTCCGGTCATGCCGGAGTTGCCGAGGAACGAACGCTTCCCCACCTTGGCCGGGGCAATCTTCATCCACCCGCCGCCGAGCTCGTAGGAGGCGATCAGGGTGTCATCGGCCAGGAAGGCCCCCGCGCCGACGGTCGTCATTTTCGGGATCAGCAGCACGGTGGAGGCCTCCACGTTCCGGCCGATCCTGGCGCCCAGGAGGCGCAGCCAGACGGGGGTGAACAGGCTGGCGTAGATCGGGAACAGCAGGTCGCGGGCCAGGTCCAGGACCCGTTCCGTGGCCCAGACCTGCCAGCCGATCCGGCTGCGCACCCGGTAGTAGCCGGCCTGCAGCCCCAGCCCCAGCAGGCGCGTGGTGGCCAGAATCAGCAGCAGGTTGGCGCTGAACCAGGCGAGTGCGGCCAGCGGGAGGGACAGGACCAGTTGCGGCAGGGCGCCTGTCAGCGAGTCGTGGCCGCGGATGCCGGCGAAGATCACCAGCGCGGCGGCCGCGGCGGAGACGTAGGGGATCAGGGCCAGGAGGGCCGACGCCGAGGCGAAACCCACGATCCACAGCCGGCCGGCCAGGCGATGCTCCGGCGGGGCATCGGGCCAGTCCGCTTTCGCCTTGCCCCGGCGTTCGGCCGGGGAACCGGCCACCAGATGACCGGCCTTGACCCGGCCCAGGACCGCGGAACCCGGTTCCACCTGCGCCCCGGCGCCGATGCTGGCGCCGGGCATCAGGGTGCTGCGGGCTCCGATCACGGCGTCGGCGCCGATACGGATCGCCCCGATATGGACCGAATCGCCGTCAATCCACCAGCCGGAGAGGTCCACTTCGGGTTCGACGTTGCTTCCGCTCCCCAGCGACAGCAGGCCGGTGACCGGCGGCAGCGAGTGCAGCTGGACGTTGTTCCCGATGGTGGCGCCGAGGGCCCGCGCGTAGTACGGCACCCAGGGGGCGCTTGCAAGGCTGATGGCGCCGGCCAGGTCCTGGATCTGTTCCGCGAGCCACAGCCGCAGGTGCACCCGGCCGGAGCGAGGATAGCTGCCCGGACGGACGTTGCGCAGCAGGAGCCGTGCCGCGGCTACCGAGATGGCCATGCGGCCGGCCGGGCTGACGAATACCAGCCACGACGCGCCCACCCACCACCAGGACAGCGTCGGGGCGGCGGAAAACCCGGCGAGGGAGGCGAGCACGTTGTTGGCGGCCATCAAATAGGTCAGCCAACGCATCCCAACCAGGATGTGCAGCGGAACGCCAAGAAAGGTCTGCAGCCACTGGGCCCGGCGGGACGTGGGACGTACCGACCGTTCGCCGGCCGCGGCGGCACCGCCCTCCGGCAGGGACTGGCGGGCGGCGTCGATCAGGGCGCCAAGCCGTGGGGTGGCGTAGATATCGGCCACCGTGATGGTGGGGTAGCGGACCCGCAGCGCAGAAACGAGCTGGGCCGCGGCCAGCGAGCCGCCGCCGAAGGCGAAGAAGTCGGCGTCGAGGTTGGTGACGGTTCCGCCGAGCACCGCGCTCCACTGCTCGACGACCCACCGGGCATCCTCCGGAAGGTCCAGCGGCTCCGCGGTGGTATCGGCACCTGCCCCGGCCAGCGGCCACGGCAGCGCGTTCCGGTCCACCTTGCCGCTGGTCTTGGTCGGCAGGGAGTCCACAACGGTCAGGAGCGGGATCAGCGGGGCCGGCAGGGTGGCCGTGAGCTGCTGCCGCGCCGCGGCCAGGTCCAGCTCCCGGCCCTCGGCGGGGGAGAGGTAGCCCACCAGCACCTGGTTGCCGGCTGCCGTGGTGCGGACGGCGGCGGCGGCGCCGGCGACGTCGGGCAGGGACTGGAGGGCGGCGTCGACCTCGCCCAGTTCGATCCGGCGGCCGCCCAGCTTAACCTGTTCATCGGCCCGGCCAACGAACAGCAGGCCGGCCCGTTCGTACCGCACGAGGTCCCCGGAACGGTAAGCGCGCGCCCAGCCCAGGGCCGGGAACGGGGCGTACTTTTCGGCGTCCTTGACCGGATCGAGGTAGCGGGCCAGCCCGACGCCGCCGATGATCAGCTCCCCGATCGCGCCCTCCGCGACCGGTGCGCCGTCGGAGCCCACGACGGCGAGGTCCCAGCCGTCCAGCGGCAGTCCGATCCGCACCGGACCCGGCCCGCCCAGCGGAGCGGCGCAGGCGACCACCGTGGCCTCGGTCGGGCCGTAGGTGTTCCACACTTCGCGGCCGTCAACGGCCAGCCGGGCGGCAAGCTCGGGCGGGCACGCCTCGCCGCCGAAAATCAGCAGCCGGACGCTTTCCAGGGACTCCACCGGCCACAGTGCCGCGAGCGTCGGCACCGTGGAGACCACCGTGATGCCGTGGTTGATCAGCCACGGGCCCAGGTCCATGCCGGTCCTGACCAGGGCCCGCGGCGCCGGCACCAGGCAGGCGCCGTGCCGCCAGGCCAGCCACATTTCCTCGCAGGAGGCGTCGAAGGCCACGGACAGCCCGGCCAGCACCCGGTCCTGGGGGCCGACCGGCTCGGCCTGCAGGAAAAGCCGGGCCTCGGCATCGACGAACGCGGCCGCGGAGCGGTGCTGCACCGCGACGCCCTTGGGGATGCCGGTGGATCCGGAGGTGAAGATCACCCAGGCGTCGTCGTCCGGGACCGGCTGCCGCGCCCCCTGGAACGGCCGGGGGCGGTCCGGTGCGGCCGTAATCGTGCCGCCGGCGCGCACGATGCCGGCTACCCGGGCCTCGCCGAAGACCAGTTTGGCCCGCTCGTCAGGATCGTCCGCGTCGACCGGGACGTAGGCGGCCCCCACGAACAGGATCGCGAGGATGGCGACATAGAGCTCGTTGGTGCCGGACGGAATCCGGACCCCGATGTTGTCTCCCGCGCCCAGCCCTTCCGCGTGCAGATGCCTGGCCGCGGCCCGGACCTCGTCCATCAGCTGGGCGTAGCTGAGCGAGCGGCGGCCGTCGTCGAGCGCGGACGCCTCAGGGAAACGGTCCGCGGTGTCCTGCAGGACGTCGATCAGGGTCCGGGCGGGCGGCGCCGCCAGGGCACCGGGCAGCTGCGGTTCAAACACGGGCCCGGCCGGCGCAGCGTTGCCGGAGGGCGGTTGTTGCTCAATCACGGGGAGATTCTCACCCCGGCAGGTGAACGGAACATGGCGCGTGGCTCCCGCGGACGGTCAGGGAACCAGGATGACCTTGCCGGTGGTGCGGCGCTGTTCCAGGTCGGTGTGCGCCGTGGCGGCGTCGGCGAGATCGTAGCGGGCGCCGATCCGGACCTTGAGGCTGCCGTCGGCCACGGCGGCAAAGAGCTCGTCCGAACGCCAGCGGCGCTCCTGCGCGTCCTGGAGGAAGTGGGTGATAGTCGGACGGGTCAGGTACAGCGAGCCGCCGGCATTGAGGCGCTGCGGGTCGAACGGCGGAACCGGACCCGACGCGGCGCCGAAGAGCACCAGCGTCCCGCGGATCCGGAGCGCAGCCAGGGAATCGTCGAAGGTATCCTTGCCGACGCCGTCGTACACAACGTGCGCGCCGGCGCCGTCGGTGAGCTCGCGGACCTTGGCGGCAAAGCCGTCGTAGCGCAGCACATGGTCGGCGCCGGCCCCGCGGGCCAGCGCCTCTTTCTCGTCCGTGGACACCGTGGTGATGACCTGCGCGCCCTTGGCCTTGAGCAGCTGGATCAGCAGCAGGCCCACGCCTCCGGCACCGGCGTGCAGCAGCACCGTGTGACCGGCCTCCACCTTGAACGAGGAGTTGATGAGGTAGTGGGCGGTAATGCCCTGGAGGGGGAGGGCCGCCGCGGTGTAGTCGTCGACGCCGTGGGGGACCGGCAGTGCCTTGTCCGCATCCACGACGGCGTACCCGGCGTAGCAGGCGACGCCTTCGGCGGTGGCCACCCGATCGCCGGTGGAGAAGCCGGTGACGCCGTCGCCGAGCTCCTCGATGGTTCCGGAGGCCTCGGATCCCGGGGTGAAGGGGTACTGCACCTTGTACGTGCCGCTGCGCTTGTAGGTGTCAATGAAGTTCACCCCGACGGCGGCGACTTTGATCAGGAGCTGGCCAGGACCCGGAACGGGCCGGTCGACCTCCGCGACTTCCAGGACCTCCGGTCCGCCGGCCTGCCGGGCGACAATTGCGTGCGTCATGTGTCTCCTTCTGAAGCGTCAGTGCTCTGCGTCCATCCTAGGGACATCGGGGCGCCGAAACGGTATACCGGGGCATGCGTGACGAATGCATAAATATCGGACGCTATGCATAGTCTTGCTGTATAGTCGGGGTTATGACTATTTCTGTAGCGGTCTCCGGTGCCAGCGGCTACGCCGGCGGCGAGGTCCTGAGGCTCCTGGCCGGTCATCCCGACGTCACCATCGGCGGCATCACCGCGCACAGCAACGCCGGTTCCAGACTAGGCGAACTGCAGCCGCATCTCCATGGCTTGGCAGGCCGTATCCTCGAGGACACCACTGTGGAGAACCTGGCCGGGCACGACGTCGTGTTCCTCGCCCTGCCGCACGGGGCGTCGGCGGAGATCGCCGCGCAGCTGCCGGCCGGGACTGTGGTCATTGACGCCGGTGCTGACCACCGGCTGGAGGACCCGGCCGCGTGGGAGAAGTTCTACGGTTCGCCGCACGCCGGCACCTGGCCCTACGGCCTCCCCGAACTTCCCGGCCAACGCGAGGCCCTGCGCGGCGCCACCAGGATCGCCGTGCCCGGCTGCTACCCGACCTCGGCACTCCTGGCACTCACCCCGGGGTTCAGCAACCACCTCCTGGAAGCCGACGACGTCGTGATTGTCGCCGCGTCCGGCACCTCCGGGGCCGGCAAGGCTGCCAAGGTCAACCTGATCGGCTCCGAGGTCATGGGCTCCATGAGCCCTTACGGCGTCGGCGGCGGACACCGCCACACCCCGGAGATCGAGCAGGGCCTCTCGAAGGCCCTCAACGCTCCCGTCACCGTGTCCTTCACCCCCACGCTGGCCCCGATGAGCCGCGGCATCCTCACCACGGCCACAGCGAAGGTCCGGCCCGGCGTCACTGCCGAGGAACTGCGCAGCGCCTGGGCGGAGGCTTACGACGAAGAACCCTTTGTCCACCTGCTCCCGGAGGGCCAGTGGCCCTCCACCAAGTCCGTGCAGGGCTCCAACCACGCGGTGATGCAGCTGGCCCTAGACGCCCACACCGGCCGTGTGATCGTCACCTGCGCCATCGACAACCTCACCAAGGGGACCGCCGGCGGCGCCGTGCAGTCCATGAACATCGCCCTCGGCCTGGCGGAAACCGCCGGCCTCGACCTGCAGGGAGTCGCACCGTGAGCATCACCGCCCCCCAGGGATTCCGCGCAGCCGGCGTCAAGGCCGGCCTCAAGGCCTCGGGAAATCCTGACCTCGCCCTCGTTGTCAACGACGGCCCCGCCAAGGCGGCCGCCGCCGTCTTCACGTCCAACCGGGTGGCCGCGGCGCCAGTGCACTGGTCCCGCGAGGTCATCAAGGACGGCCGCGTGGACGCCGTCATCCTCAACTCCGGCGGCGCCAACGCCTGCACGGGACCGCAGGGTTTCCAGAACACCCACACCACCGCGGAAAAAACCGCAGAGGCACTCGGGGTGTCCGCGACGGACATCTTTGTCTGCTCCACCGGCCTGATCGGCGAGCAACTTCCGATGGACAAGCTGGTCCCCGCCATCGGCGCCGCTGCCGCTGAGCTGAGCGCCGACGGCGGAGCCGCGGCCGCCACGGCGATCATGACCACCGACTCGGTCTCCAAAGAGGCGGTCTTCACCGGCACCGACGCCGAGGGGCGCGAATACACCATCGGCGGGATGGCCAAAGGCGCCGGGATGCTGGCACCCGGCCTGGCCACCATGCTGGTGGTCCTCACCACGGACGCCCAGGTCCAGCCCGGGCTCCTCGACGTGGCCCTCCGCGACGCCACGCGCGTCACCTTCGACCGCGCCGACTCCGACGGCTGCATGTCCACCAACGACACCGTCGTGCTGCTCGGCTCCGGCGCCTCCGCCGCCACCCCGTCCGCGGCCGACTTCGGCGCAGGACTCACCCAGGTGTGCGCTGAGCTGGCCCGCAAGCTGATCGGCGACGCCGAGGGCGCCAGCCACGACATCGCCATCCGCACCTTCAACGCCGCCAGCGAAAAGGACGCCGAAGTGGTCAGCCGGGCGGTGGCCCGCTCCAACCTGTTCAAGGCCGCGATCTTCGGCAAGGACCCGAACTGGGGCCGTGTGCTCTCCGCCGTCGGCACCACGGACGCCGCGTTCGACCCTGACCAGCTGAACGTCTCGATGAACGGTGTGCAGATCTGCCGCGACGGCAGCATCGGCGATGACCGCGGCCTGGTGGACCTCGAGCCGCGTGAGGTCCTGGTGG
The DNA here is from genome assembly GCF_056397605.1 of Arthrobacter sp. 05L44. Classification (NCBI taxonomy): domain Bacteria; kingdom Bacillati; phylum Actinomycetota; class Actinomycetes; order Micrococcales; family Micrococcaceae; genus Arthrobacter; species Arthrobacter sp. 05L44. The sequence goes on from NZ_JBFTNS010000010.1 coordinate 73,097, forward strand.
AGATCGACCTGCAGGCCGGCGCGGCCGAGGCCACCATCTGGACCAACGACCTCACCCACGACTACGTCCACGAAAACAGCGCCTACTCCAGCTGACCCCGGCAGGGGAAGGCACCGTCGGGACGAACCGAAGGACCAACGCAGATGAACACCCAGACCCGGGAGACCACCTCCATGGCCGATGCCCAGGACAAGGCCGGCACCCTGATCGAGGCGCTGCCCTGGATCCAGCGCTTCGCCGGAACCACCATGGTGATCAAATACGGCGGCAACGCCATGGTCAACGAGGACCTGCGCCGCGCCTTCGCCGAGGACGTGGTGTTCCTGCACCACGTCGGCATCCACCCCGTGGTGGTGCACGGCGGCGGCCCGCAGATTAACGCCATGCTGGGCCGGCTGGGCATCGAATCCGAGTTCAAGGGCGGCCTGCGCGTCACCACCCCCGAGGCCATGGACGTGGTCCGGATGGTCCTCACCGGCCAGGTCGGCCGCGAACTCGTTGGCCTCATCAACTCGCACGGGCCCTACGCCGTCGGTATGTCAGGGGAGGACGGCGGGCTGCTGCGGGCCGTCCGGACCGGCACCACGGTGGACGGCGAGGAAGTGGACCTGGGCCTCGTGGGCGAGGTTGTCGGCGTGAACCCGGAAGGCATCCTGGACATTGTCGCCGCCGGCCGCATCCCGGTGATCTCCACCGTCGCGCCCGAGACCTTCGAGGACGGCTCCACCACCGGGCAGGTGCTCAACGTCAACGCGGACACCGCCGCCGCGGCCCTCGCGGAGGCCCTCGGCGCCTCCAAACTCGTGATCCTGACCGACGTCGAAGGGCTCTACGCCAACTGGCCGGACCGGTCCTCACTCATTTCCTCCCTCACGGCCTCGGAGTTGCGCGACCTCCTGCCGGGCCTGGAGTCGGGCATGATCCCCAAAATGGAGGCATGCCTCAAAGCCGTCGACGGCGGCGTGGAACGCGCGCACATCGTGGACGGCCGGCTGCCGCACTCGATGCTGCTCGAAACCTTTACGACGGCGGGCATCGGCACGCAGGTTGTCCCGGACGAGGAAGTGACCGCCAAGTGAGCAGCACCGAACTGAACGATTACGCCGACGGCCGCAGCAGCGATGGGGGCCCGGGTGTGGTCGGGCACCGCGAAGCGGGCGGGGCCCCCATCGCTGCGGAGGCCGCCGCAACCACCATTGTCCCGAGCAGCAGCGGAGCAGACTGGCTTTCCCGCTACTCCTCCTCGCTGCTCGGCGTCTTCGGCACGCCCCAGCGGGTGCTGGTCCGGGGCGCCGGCTGCCTGGTCTGGGACGCCGACGGCAAGGAATACCTGGACCTGCTCGGCGGGATCGCAGTGAACGCCCTCGGCCACGCCCACCCCTTCGTCACCTCCGTCATTTCCAGCCAGCTTGCCACCCTGGGCCACGTCTCCAACTTCTTCACCAGCCCCACGCAGGTGGCCCTGGCCGAGAAGCTGCTGGACCTTGCCAAGGCCCCGGCCGGGTCCAAGGTGTTCTTCGCCAACTCCGGCACGGAAGCGGTGGAGGCCGCCTTCAAGCTCGCCCGGCGCAACGCGGGGACGGTCCAGTTGCCGCGCACCAAAATCATCGCCCTCGACGGCGCGTTCCACGGCCGCACCATGGGCGCCCTCGCCCTGACCTCCAAAGAGGCCTACCGGGCGCCGTTCGCGCCGCTGCCCGGCGGCGTCGTCCACGTCCCGTTCGGTGACATCGAAGCCCTCCGCGCCGCGATCGACCAGACCACGGCCGCCGTCTTCCTCGAACCCATCCAGGGTGAGGCCGGCGTCCGGCCGCTGCCCGCCGGCTACCTGGCGGCGGCCCGCGAGGCGACCACTGCCGCGGGCGCCCTGCTGATCCTGGACGAGGTCCAGACCGGCATCGGCCGGACCGGCAAGTGGCTCGCGAGCGAGGACGCCGGAATCGTTCCCGACGCCGTGACCCTCGCCAAGGGCCTGGGCGGCGGCTTCCCGATCGGTGCCCTGCTCACCTTCGGGCCGGACGTCTCGGCTCTGCTGACCCCAGGGCAGCACGGCACCACCTTCGGCGGGAACCCGGTGGCCACCGCGGCGGCCCTTGCCACCCTCCACGTGCTGGAAAACCAGCACGTGCTGGCCCACGTCCGGGACATCGGGGACCACCTGCGCGCCGGCCTCGCCGGCATCGCCGGCGTCACCGAAGTCCGCGGCGAAGGCCTGCTGATCGGCTTCGACCTCGACGCCGACGTCGCCCCCGCCGTCGTCACAGCCGGACTCGACGCCGGATTCATCCTCAACAGCCCGGGACCGCGCACCATCCGGCTCGCGCCCCCGCTGATCCTGACCGCCGGCCAGGCCGACCTGTTCCTCGCCGCGCTGCCGGCCCTCCTCCAGACCGCAAAGGACGCCCAGTGACCGCCACCGAGACTTCCACCCGAACCCGCCACTTCCTCAAGGACACGGACCTCAGCCCCGCCGAACAGGCCGAGGTGCTGGAGCTCGCCGTCCGGATGAAGGCCGCCCCGTACAGCGTCCAGCCCTTCGCGGCCGAGGCCAGCGGCCGCAAGACCGTGGCCGTGATCTTCGACAAAACCTCCACCCGGACCCGCGTCTCCTTCGCCACCGGCATCGCGGACATGGGCGGCAACGCGCTCATCATCAACCCCGGCGAGGCGCAGATCGGCCACAAGGAATCCGTCGAAGACACCGCCAAGGTGCTCGAACGTATGGTCTCCACCATCGTGTGGCGGACCGGCGCGCACGCCGGCCTGGTCGCGATGGCGGAGAACTCCGGCGTCCCGGTCATCAACGCCCTGTGCGACGACTACCACCCCTGCCAGCTCCTGGCGGACCTCCTGACCGTCAAGGAGCACAAGGGTGACCTGGCCGGCCTGACCATGGCCTACCTGGGCGACTCGGCCAACAACATGGCCAACTCCTACCTCCTGGCCGGCGTCACCGCCGGTATGCACGTGCGGATTTCCGGCCCCGAGGGTTACCTCCCGGCCGCGGAGATCGTCGCGGCGGCCGAAGAACGCGCCGCCCGTACCGGCGGCTCGGTCCTGGTCACCGTCGACGCCGCGGAAGCCCTGCGCGGCGCCGACGTCGTCGCCACGGACACCTGGGTCTCCATGGGCCAGGAGGACGAGAAGGAGGCCCGGCTGCAGCTGTTCCGTGACTACTCCGTCGACGAGGACGCCATGACCCTCGCCGCGCCGGACGCCGTCGTCCTGCACTGCCTGCCGGCGTACCGCGGCTACGAGATTTCCGCCGGCGTCATCGACGGGCCGCAGTCCGTGGTCTGGGATGAGGCCGAGAACCGGCTGCACGCCCAGAAAGCCCTGATGGCGTGGCTTATGCACCGCTCCGGCCTGGCCGTTGTGGACGGCCTGGCACCGGCCGGCGGGGCCGACTAATGTCCGTCCAGCCCGCGGCGCAGGGGGCCAGCCCGGCCACCAAGACGGCCCGGCAGGCGCGGATCACCGCGATCCTGACCGGGGAGTCCGTCCGCTCGCAGGCCGAACTCGCGGCGCTGCTCGCGGACGACGGCGTCCAGGTCACCCAGGCCACCCTGTCCCGCGACCTCGTGGAGCTCGGCGCGGTCCGGGTCCGCGGCAAAGACGGCGTCCTGGTCTACGCCGTGCCGGGGGAGGGCGGCGAACGCGCGGCCAAGAGCGGCGTGACCCAGGAAATCCTCGACGCGCGGCTCGCCAGGCTCTGCGGCGAACTGCTGGTCACCGCCGAGGCCTCCGCGAACCTCGCGGTGCTCCGCACCCCGCCGGGCGCCGCGAACTTCCTGGCCCTCGCGATCGACCACTCCGTGATGCCCTCGATCCTCGGCACCATCGCGGGGGACGACACCGTACTGCTGGTCACCCGCGACCCGCTGGGCGGCGCCGCCGTCGCCGGCCGTTTCCTGCAAATGGCCGAAGAAGCCGGGCAATAATCGTGGTCCACGAACTTTTCCAGACAACCCAAGAACCCAACAACTAAGGAGCATTTGAAGTGACTGAGCGTATTGTGCTGGCCTACTCCGGTGGCCTGGATACTTCCGTAGCCATCGGCTGGATCGGTGAAGCGACCGGCGCCGAGGTCATCGCCGTGGCTGTCGACGTCGGGCAGGGCGGCGAGTCGCTGGAGACCATCCGCCAGCGCGCGTTGGGCTGCGGCGCGGTCGAAGCCTACGTGGCTGACGCCTCCGATGAATTCGCCAACGAGTACTGCGTGCCCACGCTGAAGGCCAACGCCCTCTACCAGGGCCACTACCCGCTGGTGTCGGCCATCTCCCGCCCGGTGATCGTCAAGCACCTGGTCAAGGCCGCCCGCGAATTCGGCGCCACCACCGTGGCACACGGCTGCACCGGCAAGGGCAACGACCAGGTCCGCTTCGAAGTCGGCATCCAGACCCTCGGCCCGGACCTGAAGTGCATCGCCCCGGTCCGCGACCTCGCCCTGACCCGGGACAAGGCCATCGCCTTCGCCGAGGAAAAGGGACTGCCGATCGAGACCACCAAAAAGAACCCGTACTCGATCGACCAGAACGTCTGGGGCCGCGCCGTCGAAACCGGCTACCTCGAGGACATCTGGAACGCCCCCACCAAGGACATCTACGACTACACCGCCACCCCGGAATTCCCGCCGGCCCCGGACGAAGTCACCATCTCCTTCGAAGCCGGCGTTCCGGTGGCGATCGACGGCGTCAAGGTCACCCCGCTGCAGGCCATCAAGGAACTCAACCGCCGCGCCGGTGCCCAGGGCGTCGGCCGGATCGACGTCGTCGAGGACCGCCTCGTCGGCATCAAGTCCCGCGAAATCTACGAGGCCCCCGGCGCCATGGCGCTGATCACCGCGCACAAGCACCTTGAGGACATCACCATCGAGCGCGAGCAGGCCCGCTTCAAGGCCACGGTCGGCCAGCGCTGGGCCGAGCTGGTTTACGACGGCCAGTGGTTCTCCCCGCTCAAGCGCTCCCTCGATGCTTTCATCGAGGACACCCAGAAGTATGTCTCCGGTGACATCCGCATGGTGCTGCACGGCGGCCAGGCGATCGTCAACGGCCGCCGCTCCGAGACCTCGCTCTACGACTTCGACCTCGCCACCTACGACACCGGCGACACCTTCGACCAGTCGATGGCGCGCGGCTTCATCGAGCTGTGGGGCATGTCCGCCAAGGTTGCCTCCGGCCGCGACATCCGCGTCGCTGGAAAGTAGCCCCTGTGGCTGAGCACAAGTCCGAGGCAACCAATACGGGTGCGCTGTGGGGCGGCCGGTTCGCCGGCGGGCCCGCCGACGCCCTCGCCGCGCTGAGCAAGTCCACGCACTTTGACTGGCGGCTGGCCCGCTACGACATTGCCGGGTCCAAGGCGCACGCCCGCGTGCTGCACAAGGCCGGGCTGCTGGACGACGCCGAGCTGGCCGGCATGCTGGACGCGCTGGACCGGCTGGACGCCGACGTCGCCTCCGGGGCCTACACCCCGGCGGAGTCCGACGAGGACGTGCACGGTTCGCTGGAACGCGGCCTGATCGAGCGGGCCGGCACCCAGCTGGGCGGCAAGCTCCGCGCCGGCCGGTCCCGCAACGACCAGGTGGCCACCCTGGGCCGGATGTTCCTGCGTGACCACGCGCGGATCATCGCCCGCGGTGTGGTCGCCACGATCGACGCGCTGGTGGAACAGGCCAAGGCCCACCCGGGCGTGGCCATGCCGGGACGCACCCACCTCCAGCACGCCCAGCCTGTGTTGCTCAGCCACCACCTGCTGGCCCACGCCTGGGCGCTGCTGCGCGACGTGCAGCGGCTCGCCGACTGGGACAAGCGCGCCGGCGTTTCGCCCTACGGGTCCGGCGCACTGGCCGGTTCCTCGCTGGGCCTGGACCCGGAGGCCGTGGCAGCGGATCTGGGCTTCAACTCGGCGACGCACAACTCGATCGACGGCACCGCCTCCCGCGATGTCTTTGCCGAGTTCGCCTGGGTTTCGGCCATGATCGGCGTGGACCTGTCGCGGGTGTCGGAGGAAGTGATCCTGTGGGCCACCAAGGAGTTCTCCTTCGTGACCCTGCACGATTCCTACTCCACGGGCTCCTCGATCATGCCGCAGAAGAAGAACCCGGACGTGGCCGAACTGGCCCGCGGCAAGGCCGGCCGGCTGATCGGCGACCTCACGGGGCTGCTCGCCACCCTCAAGGGCCTCCCGCTGGCGTACAACCGCGACCTCCAGGAGGACAAGGAACCGGTCTTCGACGCCGCGGACACCCTGGAGCTGCTGCTCCCGGCCGTCTCCGGCATGATCGCGACGCTGAAGTTCAACACCGAACGGATGGAATCCCTGGCACCCCAGGGATTCGCCCTGGCCACGGACATTGCCGAATGGCTGGTCAGGCAGGGTGTCCCCTTCCGGGAGGCGCACGAACTCTCCGGTGCCGCGGTGAAGCGGGCCGAGAGCCGCGACGTCGAACTCTGGGACCTGACGGACGAGGAATACGCGGCGATTTCGGAGCACCTGACCCCGGAAGTCCGCACGGTCCTCTCCACCGAGGGTTCGCTCAACAGCAGGAACTCCCAGGGCGGCACCGCGCCGGCCGCCGTCGAACGCCAGCTGTTGGCACTCGAGGCGGAGCTCGACGGCGTGCGCCAGTACGCCGGGTAGCTCCCGCCCCCGGCCGGGTTGGCACTTCGCGGCAATGTTTTCTCCAAACATTGCCGTGGAGTGCCAACTCGCGGCGTTTAAGCTGGGCGCATGAGTGAATCGTTCCGCGAGTTCCTGCGCGCCCTGCCCGATTTCCCCGACGCCATGCCGGACTTCGACCCGGACGCAGCGCCGGAGGACCCCGCCGAGTTGTTCCGGCACTGGCTCGCAGAAGCCCTCGCCGCAGGAGTGCCGCAGCCGAACGCCTGCAGCCTGGCCACGGCGGACGAACGCGGCCGGCCCTCGTCGCGGATGCTGATCCTGAAAGACATCGACGCCGACGGCTGGCAGGTCGCCACCTCGCGGGAATCGCGCAAAGGCCACGAGTTGGCCGCCAACCCGGAGGCCGCGCTGAACTTCTTCTGGCAGCAGCAGGGCCGTCAGGTGCGCGTGGCCGGCAGCGTGGTGGAGCTCTCCGCGGAGGCCTCGGCCGCCGACTGGAACGCCCGGCCCGGTGCGGACGGCAGTGAGAATCCGGCCTGGCAGCTCTACGCGATCCGTCCCCGGGAGGTCGAATTCTGGCAGGCACGGCACGACCGCCGGCACATCCGGCACCACTACCGAACAGCCTGAGCCGGCGCGGCCCAGTTAATCGCCGCTAATCCGGATGCTCCGTTAGGATGGGCGCCATGATCTCAATCACCCCCGAAAATCTGCTGGAGGAACTCCGCCGCGCCGCCGACGTCGTGACCGGAATCGCCGCCACCCTCGACGACCAGGACGTGCTGGCCGCCTCGGAACTTCCCGGCTGGAGCCGCGGTCACGTGCTGGCCCACCTGAGCGGAATCGCCAACGCGATGGCCCGGCAGGTCGAGTACGCCGGCCGCGGCGAAAGCATTGAACTCTACGACGGCGGCTTCGAGGGGCGGACGCGGGCCATCGAGCTCGCGGCCGGCCACAGCGCCGACCAGCACCGCGCCGACGTCGGCAGTGCCGTCGACCGCGCGCTGGCGGCATTCAACGGGCTGGACGCGGCCGGCTGGGGTGAACCGATCAGCTACCGCGGCGGCGTAGTGTTCGACGGCGGCCTGGCGCTGTGGCGCGAACTGACCATCCACGCCACGGACCTTGGCACCGGCCGCGGCCCAGAGACGTGGAGCCGGCAATTCTGCGAACACCTCTTTGACTTCCTTGCGGTCCGGGTCCCCGAGGGCGAACGTTTTGTGCTGCAGCCGCTCGGCCTGCCGTCCGTGGGCATCGGCGCCGCCGGCGGCCGCACTACGGTCGTCAACGGCATGCTTACCGACATTGCCGCGTGGCTGGCCGGGCGCACCCCCACGCTGGGAAGCCTGCGCGCGACCGCCGCGGCCGACGGCGTCGACCTGCCGGCGCTGCTGCCCTGGCCGGCGGGTGTGCCGGTAAAGAACTAAGCCTGCAGGGCCAGGGCCAACTGCCGTTCGCGGTCCAGCAGGCTCTCTTTAATGGGCAAACCCCAGCGGAAGCCGCCCAGGCTGCCATCGGTGCGGATCACTCGGTGGCACGGTACAAACAGGGCAGCCGCGTTGAAAGCACACGCGCTGGCCGCTGCCCGGACGGCCCTGGCGTTGCCGGACAGGTCCGCGTATTCGGTGTACGTCACCGGGTGGCCCGCGGGGACATTGCGGAGCACGTCCCAGGCGTGACTACGGAAGGGGCCGGACTTCTGCAGCACAGGCACCTCCATGGCGGCCACGGGGTTGCCGGCATAGAACTCCTCCACGGCGGCCGAGATGCCGCCGAGATCCGGAACCGGGTCGTAGCCGTCCGGGAGCAGGTCCGCGTGGATCTGGCCGGTGAGTTCGCCCGGCACCGCGGTCCAGCCTGATGCCAGGACGGCGCCGTCCCGGGCAATGATCGTGAACGGGCCGTCCGGGGTGGACATGGTCAACAGCTGGGCTTTCATTTCGTCTCTTTCGTCGAGGATGCTGCCCCGGCCAGCGCGGGCCGGGCGCGGACGGAGTGTGTCGAGTGCGTCCCGACGGATTTGGTCCGGGACAGGGAGCGGGCTTGGGCCTGGGCCGCGGCGGCGGCACGCCAGAGGTGCATGGTGGCGTAGGAGCGCCAGGGGCTGACTTCACGGAAGTCGGGTGAGAGCGGGTCAGTGGCGCCCTCCGGTGCCAGCGCCCGGATGCCGTTGCGGACGGCGGCGTCGTTGGCGAGGAAGACGTCGGGGGCGCCGATCACCCGCATGGCCACATACCCCACGGTCCAGGGTCCGATGCCGGCCAGGGGGAGGAGCTTGGCTTGCAAACCGGCCAGGTCATCGCCATAGCCAAAATTCAGTCCGCCGGACGCCATGGCCTCGGCGGCCCCGCGGATGGAGTCGATGCGGCGCTGGGGTCCGCGCAGGCTCTGGTAACCGGTCGCGGCGATTTCTGCGGGCGTCGGGAAGATCCGCTGCAGTCCCTCCGCGGGGACCAGGCTGTCGCTGCCCGCGGCGGAGAGTTGCACCAGCGCTGTCCGGGCCGCGGCCACGGTGATCTGCTGGCCAATCATGGCGCGGATCAACAGCTCCTGCGGATCCACCGCTCCTGGCATCCGCATCCCGGGTACGGCCGAGACACAGGCGGACAGCCGCGGGTCCGCGCTGAGCGCCATGTCGATGGCGACCGGGTCGGCGTCCAGGTCCAGCAGGCGCCGGACCCGGCTGAGCAGCGAGGGGAGGTCCCGAAGGTCCACGGCGCCGATGGTGAGTTTCAGCGGCCGGTCCGGGGCGGCGGCGTCGTAGTCTACCCGGAAGCGGGCGTCGCCGTGGGCCAGCCGCAGCGTCCGGGCGTAGGAGGACGGCGTTCCCTCCTCGATGCCCGGGATGGCGCGGACGGCCAGGAACTCGAACACCCCCGGGTCGAACGGCTCGCGGTACGGCAGGTTCAGCGTCAGCGCCGTCGAGGCACCCGCTGTCCGGTCGGGTGTGTGATGGTGCCGTCCCGTGGCCCGCAACGCCGACGGGGTCATGGCGAAAACTTCGGTGATGGTCTCGTTGAACTGGCGGACGCTGCTGAAGCCCGCCGCGAAGGCGACGTCGGCGGCCTTCATGGTGGTCGAGACCAGCAGGGTCCGGGCTGTCTGGGCGCGGCTGGCACGGGCGAGTGAGAGCGGGCCGGCGCCGAGTTCATGGCTCAGGATGCGGTTCAGCTGGCGTGAGGAGTACCCGAGCCGTGAGGCGAGTCCCTCGACGCCGTCCCGGTTGATCACGCCGTCGTTGATCAGGCGCATCGCCCGGCCCGCGATGTCCGAGCGGACATTCCACGCGGGGGTGCCGGGCACGGCCTCGGGCAGGCAGCGCTTGCACGCGCGGTAGCCGGCGTCGTGCGCGGCGGCGGAGGTTTCGTAGAACGTGACGTTGCCGGCCTTGGGGGTCCGGGCCGGGCAGGACGGCCGGCAGTAGATGCCGGTGGTGCGCACAGCGGTGTAGAACTGCCCGTCGAAGCGGGGGTCCCGGGCATCGATTGCCCGGTAGCGCTGCCAAAAGTCCATAGCTCCATCCTGCCAGTTCCCGGCACGTGCCTGCTAGCGGAAATCGGACACTGCCGTGGACGGACCCGGCCGGGGGTTTGTTAAAGTCTTGGCATGGATTCCAGCACGACGCCGGAGGCCCTGCGGGGGCTGCTGTCCGCCGATGCCCGCACCGTGGCGCCCCTGCTGCTCGGCGCGGTGCTCACGCACGAGAGCCGAAGCGGCCCGGTCGCGGTGCGGATCACCGAGGTGGAGGCTTACCTGGGGCCCGAGGATTCGCTCCACCCGGACCCGGGTTCGCACACCTTCCGGGGCCAGACCCGGCGGAACGCCCCGATGTTTGGCCCGGCCGGGCACCTGTACGTGTACTTCACCTACGGTATGCATCACTGCGCCAACATCGTTTGCGGACCGGACGGGGTGGCCTCCGCGGTGCTCCTGCGCGCCGGTGAAGTCGTCGCCGGGGACGCTCTGGCACTCTCGCGGCGGCCGACGTCGAAAGCCCCCAAGGACCTGGCCAGCGGCCCGGCGCGTTTCGCCACTGCCCTCGGGCTGACGACGGCGGACAGCGGACGGGACGTCCTCACGCCGCCGTTCCGGCTTGAACTGCCCGCCGTGCCGGCCGCCGAGGTCAGCTCCGGGCCGAGGGTAGGCGTCTCGGGCGCCGGCGGCACCGACGACTACCCGTGGCGTTTCTGGCTCAGCGGCGACCCGACCGTTTCGCGGTACAAGGCGGCGAAGTCCCGGACGGCGTGACCGACGGGGCGCGTCTGCCCGGCGCCCGGTCCGCTGGCACCGAGTAAGGTGGACGGGTGAATCCCAGCGAACGTGCAACCCAGCCAGCGCAAGCCCACCAGCCGGTCCGGGACGGTGCAGCCGGGCCCGTGGACCAGCTGATCACCAGCCTGTGTGCCACGGTCCCGGATTACCCCAAGCCCGGAATCGTGTTCAAGGACCTGACCCCGGTGTTCGCCGACGGCCCCGCGTTCAAAGCCGTTGTGGACGCGCTGGTGGCGCCCTTCCTGGGCCAGTTCGACGCCGTCGCCGGTGTGGAGGCCCGCGGTTTCCTCCTTGCCGCGGCCGCCGCCTACGCCACGGGCACCGGCGTCGTTACGGTCCGCAAGGCCGGAAAGCTGCCCCGCGAAGTGGTCTCCGAGGACTACTCGCTGGAATACGGCACCGCCACCCTTGAGCTGCACAGCGCGGACCTCGCACCGGGCACGCGGGTACTGATCCTCGATGATGTCCTCGCAACCGGCGGCACCCTGGGGGCGGCGGCCCGCCTCTTTGAACGCTGCGGTGTCGCGGTGGCCGGGGTTGGCGTGGTCATGGAGCTCGGCGACCTCAACGGCCGCGCGGCGCTGGCCGGCCGGCGCATCCACTCGCTGCTGAAGCTCTAGGCAACGTCGCTACAATGCTGCACAAACCAGGCCTCAACAAAACTGACATGTTTCGGGATGCCTCGCCGAAATGGTTGTAGAATGGTTGGTCTGTCTTTTTCGATAGGGGAACGTTCGATGCACGACGCTGATTTGGCCCATGAACGCGACTATGTAGCCGGATTGTATGCCCGGCTGGATGAGTTGCGGGAGGAAAAGCGGGCCCAGCTCGCCCAGGTCCGCCGCGCCGGTGCCGTGGGCACCATGCAGAACGTCTCCGAGCGGGACGCCTTCGCCGCGCTCTACGAGGACCGCCTAGCCCAGCTCGACGCCGTCGACGACCGCCTTGTGTTCGGGCGCCTCGACCTCGACTCCGGTGAATCCCAGTACATCGGCCGCATCGGCCTGACCACCGAGGACCTGCAGCGTCTCATGGTCGATTGGCGTGCCCCTGAGGCCGGCCACTTCTACCAGGCCACGGCCTTTGACCGCCAGGGCGTCCGCCGCCGCCGGCACCTGATCCTGCAGGGCCGCGAGGTCAAGGCAATCGAAGATGACGTCCTGGACGCCGACCTGCTGGCCGACGACGAATCCCTGCAGGGCGAGGGCGCACTGCTCGCAGCCCTGAACTCCAAGCGCACCGGCCGGATGTCCGACATTGTGGGCACCATCCAGTCCGAACAGGACCGGATCATCCGCTCGTCCATTTCCGGCGCCCTGGTGGTCCAGGGCGGGCCCGGCACCGGCAAGACCGCCGTCGCCCTGCACCGTGCCGCCTATCTGCTCTACACCCACCGGGACCGGCTGAAGACCGCCGGAGTGCTGCTGGTGGGACCGTCGTCGTCGTTTATGAACTACATCGAGCGGGTGCTGCCATCCCTCGGCGAGACCGGCGTCGTTATGGCCAGCCTGGGCCGCCTGATGCCCGGCATCCACGCTGTGGCCGAGGACGACGCCGACGTAGCCGCCGTCAAGGGCCGGCTGGACATGGCCGAGGTGGTGGCCAACGCCGTCGCCAACCGCCAGCGGATCCCCGCCGAAAACCGCATCCTCGAGGTGGACGGCCGCAAACTCGTGCTGACGCCGCGCCAGGTCCGCCGGGCGCGCGAGAAGGCGCGGGCCACCGGCAAGCCGCACAATGAGGCCCGGGTCTCGTTCGTCAAGATCCTGCTCCGCGAACTGACCGAGCAGATGACCGAACTGGTTGAAGCCGGCAGCATCGGCAACAACGCCGATCGCTCCTATCTGGCCGAGGACGTCCGCTCCGCGCGCGATGTCAGGGTGGCGCTGAATCTCTGCTGGATGCCGATGACGCCCGAGAAACTGGTGGGGGAGCTGCTGAGCAAACCCGCGATCCTTGAGGCCTGCACCCCGAACCTCAGCGCCGCCGAACGGGCCCTGTTGCTCCGGCCCGCCGGCTCACCGTGGACCGAAGCGGACGTTCCGTTGCTTGACGAAGCCGCGGAACTGCTCGGGGAACTGGACCCGGCCGCCGGAAAGAGCCTGGCCCAGCAGGAGCACGACCGTGCCCGCGACCTCGCCAACGCCAAGCAGACCCTGGTCAACATGGAAACGGCCGGGGTGGATGTCCTCATCTCGGCCGAGGAGCTGGTGGACCAGAACCAGGAACGCGAGTCCCGGCTGACGGCGGCTGAGCGGGCGAACTCGGACCGCACGTGGGCCTTCGGGCACATCGTGGTGGACGAGGCCCAGGAACTCTCACCGATGCAGTGGAGGCTCCTGGTCCGGCGCTGCCCGCTGAAGTCGTTCACGATCGTCGGCGACATCGCCCAGACGAGTTCCGTTGCCGGGGCCAAGTCCTGGCAGAGTGCCCTGGCCCCCATGTTCGGGGACCGCTGGCAGCTCGAGGAGCTCACCGTCAACTACCGTACGCCTTCGCAGATCGCCGAGGCCGCGGCCCGGATGGCCAACGCCGCCGGCCTTGTTGTCTCCGCACCCAAGGCGGTCCGGGAGGGCCGCTGGTCGCCGGTGATCGACCGTGTTGGCCCGGGTGCCATCGTGGAGCGTCTCCTGGAGGTCCTTCCGGGCGAACTGGATGCGCTCGACGGCGGCCTGCTGGCCGTGATCGCCGACGGCGGACTGCTGCCTGAGGCGACGGCCGCGCTGCGCGCCGCTTATGGCCGCCGTGTCGGCACGGGTGCGGGCAGCTACGAGCAGGACATTGTTGTCATCAGCCCCCGCGAGGCAAAGGGGCTGGAGTTCGACGGCGTTGTGGTGCTGGAGCCGTCCGCCATGCTCAACCATGAGCACGGCCGGGTGGGGGACCTGTACGTTGCCATGACGCGTCCCACCCAGAGGCTGCGGCTCATTGCGGCCGCCCCCGTGCCCGCGGGCATCGAGGAGTAGGGGCTGCGCGCTCCGGCGCGTTGACCCGGAGGGCTCTGCCTAAGCCCGTCACGAGCCGTGCTGGGGCGGTTGGGCACCGGCGATCCTGCTAACTTAGATTCCGTGTCCCAGCTAAATGATCTTCAGTCCCAACAGAACGACCCCAGCTTTGCCAATATCTGGCAGGAGCTGAAATGGCGCGGCCTGATCCACGTCTCCACGGATGAGGCGGAACTGGAGAAGCTGCTGGCCGGCGGCCCCGCAACGTACTACTGCGGCTTCGACCCCACCGCCCCCAGCCTGCACCTTGGCAACCTGGTCCAGCTCCTGGTGATGCGCCGGCTCCAGCTGGCCGGACACAAGCCCCTGGGCCTCGTGGGCGGATCCACCGGACTGATCGGTGATCCGCGGCAAACCGCCGAACGGATCCTCAATACACCGGAGACCGTCGCGGAATGGGTCGGCCGGTTGCAGGGCCAGGTCCAGCGCTTCCTCAGCTTCGAGGGGGAGAACGCGGCACGGATGGTGAACAACCTCGACTGGACCGCGCCGCTGAGCGCTATCGACTTCCTCCGCGGCATCGGAAAGCACTTCCGCGTCGGCACCATGGTCAAGAAGGACATTGTCGCCACCCGCCTGAACTCGGACGAAGGCATCAGCTACACCGAGTTCAGCTACCAGATCCTGCAGGGCATGGATTACCTGCAGCTGTTCCGTGACTACGGCTGCGTGCTGCAGACCGGCGGCTCGGACCAGTGGGGAAACCTGACCAGCGGCACCGACCTGATCCGCAAGGTCGAGGGCAAGCACGTTCACGCCCTCGGGACGCCGCTGATCACCAATTCCGACGGCACCAAGTTTGGCAAGAGCGAAGGCAACGCGATCTGGCTGGACGCCGAGATGTGCAGCCCGTACGCCTTCTACCAGTTCTGGCTCAACACTGCCGACGCCGACGTCGCGGCCCGGCTGAAGGTGTTCACTTTCCTTAGCCGCGCAGAGATCGAAGCCCTCGAAGCGTCCGTGGCCGAGCGTCCGTTTGCCCGCGAGGGCCAGCGGAAGCTTGCCTACGAGGTGACCTCGCTGGTGCACGGCGTCGAGGCGACGGAAAAAGTCATCGCGGCATCGGCTGCTGTCTTCGGCGGCGGGGACCTGACCGGCCTGGACCAAGAGAGCCTGCGGGCGGCAACAGCCGAACTGCCCTCGGCCACAGTGGACGGCTCGGGACTGGGAATCATCGACCTCCTTGTGGCCACGGGGCTGTCCGACAGCAAGTCCGCGGCCCGGCGGACCGTGGGGGAGGGCGGTGCCTACGTGAACAACGTCAAGATCACTGATCCGGACGCCGTCATTGAGACCGCGGACCTCCTGCACGGGCGGTACCTGTTGCTGCGCCGGGGCAAAAAGAACCTCGCGACGGTGGAAGTTTCCGCGCCCTAACCGGCACCCTTCCCCTGGACGGTTTTCCGGCTGGCTCCAGCCGCGCTGCTCGCTCCCTTCCGGCCGATTTGCGCGGCCGGAAGGGAGCGTGTAATGTTTTCTGAGTCGCCGCCGCTGAGCGGTGACAACCCCCAACAAAAGAAGCAATTCTTCCTGCGCAAGACGTGGGAAAGCGAAATTGCTTCGCATTTTGCTGGGCGGATTCGCTTCTGCGGGTGAATTTCGGAAGAACTTCCGGATTTGCAAAGTGGAAATGAATGAAATAAGCTAAATACATCGCAGCGAAGAAAAAACAAAGCAAATTGTTTTGATAAGTATTCGAATGTGTCTGTTGTTTGAGAACTCAATAGTGTGCCAAGTTTGTTGATACCAATTGTTTTATTGATTGGTTGTTTTGGCTGTGTTGTCCACCCCGTGGATGGCATGGTTTTTACAGCTGGTTTCAAATTTTGTGCAGCCGGGTTGCCG
>NZ_JBFTNS010000011.1:0-43206 GCF_056397605.1 Arthrobacter sp. 05L44
CCTACCGGCAGACCTTCACCAGCAGCAACCACCGCCAAGCCGCCCTTGCGCCCTGGCTCAAGCACTACAACACTGAACGCATCCACACCGGCATCGGCACCACACCCATCAACCGAGTGTCACCAACCTTGTGGCCCAGTACACCTAGGCCGAGCGTCGCAGGGCAGCACAGCACAGCCCGGCAACGCACAGCAGCAACCACATTAGAAAGGGCTCCCCCGGCAAAAGCCGGAGGAGCCCTTTCGTCTGTGCGCTCTGCGCCTGGCCCTTCTAGGCCCGGCCGGGCGTTACTCCACGACCAGCAGCAGGTCCCCGCCCTGGACCTGTTCCACGGCGCCCACGGCGAGCCTCGAGACAGTGCCGGCGACCGGCGTCGTGATGGAAGCTTCCATCTTCATGGCTTCGATGGTCGCGACGGTATCGCCGGCGTTGACCTTGTCCCCGGCCTTGACGGTCAGGGTGACGGCGCCGGCGAACGGTGCGGCCACCTGGCCCGGCTGGGAGGCGTCGGCACGTTCGGCGGCCTTGACGTTGCTCACGACGGACCGGTCACGGACCACCACGGGCCGGGACTGGCCGTTCAGGGTGCACATGACGGTGCGCATGCCCTTCTCGTCGGGTTCGGACACGGCCTCGAGCGAGGCGATCAGGCGGACGCCCTTCTCCAGCTCGATCTCGTGCTCGGCGCCGCGCTGCAGGCCGAAGAGGTAGTCGCGGGTGTCGAGGACGGAGAGGTTGCCGTACGCCTCCACGCTCTTCTGGTAGTCCTTGGTGGGACCGGCGAAGAGCAGCCGGTTGAGGGTCTGCTGCACCGTTTTGGAGTCGCCCTTGAGCGCGGCGCTGTCTTCGGCGCTGAGCTCAACGTCGCGGACCTTGACGCTGCGGCCCTGCAGCGCCTTGGTCCGGAACGGCTCCGGCCAGCCGCCGGGAGGATCGCCGAGTTCGCCGGACAGGAAGCCGATCACGGAGTCCGGGATGTCGTACTTCTGCGGGTTCTCGTTGAAATCGGCCGGGTCGGCGTTGAGGCCCACCAGGTGCAGGGCGAGGTCGCCCACCACCTTCGATGACGGGGTGACCTTGACCAGCCGGCCCAGGATACGGTCCGCGGAGGTGTACATGTCCTCGATGGCCTCGAACCGTTCTCCCAGTCCCAGCGCGATGGCCTGCTGCCGCAGGTTGGAGAGCTGGCCGCCGGGGATTTCGTGCCGGTAGACCCGGCCTGTGGGGCCCGGCAGTCCGGATTCGAACGGGGCATAGACCCGCCGTACGGCCTCCCAGTAGGGCTCCAGGGCACACACGTTCGCCAGGCTCAGCCCGGTGTCGCGCGGGGTGTGGGCCAGCGCCGCGACCAGTGCTGAGGCGGACGGCTGGCTGGTGGTGCCGGCCAGGGACGCGGATGCGACGTCGACGGCGTCCACCCCGGCATCCACGGCCGCCAGCAAAGTGGCCAGCTGGCCGCCGGTGGTGTCGTGGGTGTGCAGGTGCACCGGGAGGTCGAATTTCTCCCGCAGGGCGCTCACCAGCCGGGCGGCGGCTGCCGGACGCAGCAGTCCCGCCATGTCCTTGATGGCGAGGATGTGCGCGCCGGCGTCGAC
The DNA here is from genome assembly GCF_056397605.1 of Arthrobacter sp. 05L44. Classification (NCBI taxonomy): domain Bacteria; kingdom Bacillati; phylum Actinomycetota; class Actinomycetes; order Micrococcales; family Micrococcaceae; genus Arthrobacter; species Arthrobacter sp. 05L44. Next base: position 1,596 of record NZ_JBFTNS010000011.1, read on the forward strand.
GATCTTCTGGGCCAGGTCCAGGTAGTAGTCGAGGGTGTAGAGCTTTTCCTCCGGGTCCAGCATGTCCGCGGTGTAGCACAGTGCGACCTCGGCCACGGCCGTGCCGGTGTCGCGGACGGCGCGGATGGCGGGGGCCATCTGGTTGACGTCGTTCAGGGCGTCGAAGATCCGGAAGATGTCGATGCCGGTCGCGGCGGCCTCATTCACGAAGGCCACCGTCACCTCCTCCGGGTACGGCGTGTAGCCGACGGTGTTCCGGCCGCGGAGCAGCATCTGCAGGCAGATGTTGGGCAGGGCCTTGCGGAGGGCGGCCAGGCGGTCCCAGGGGTCCTCGCCGAGGAAGCGCAGCGCGACGTCGTAAGTCGCTCCGCCCCAGGCCTCGACGGAGAGCAGTTCGGGAAGCATCTTGGAGACAGCGGGGGCCGCGGCCACCAGGTCGCGGGTACGGACGCGCGTGGCCAGCAGGGACTGGTGCGCGTCACGGAAGGTGGTGTCGGTGACAGCGACGCCCTCCTGGCCGCGGAGGGCCTTCGCGAAGCCCTCCGGCCCGAGTTCGAGCAGCCGCTGCCGCGACCCTGCGGGGGCGTCGGCATCCTCGAGGGCCGGCAGCTTGTCCGCGGGGTCGGTGTGCACCGTGAGCTCGCCGTTGGGCTTGTTGACGGTGACCTCGGCGAGCCAGGTCAGCAGCTTGGTCCCGCGGTCGGCGGAGACGCGGGCCTTGAGCAGTTCCGGGCGCTCGTCGATGAACGAGGTGGCGACGTTGCCGGCAACGAAGTCCGGGTCGTCCAGGACGGCCTGGAGGAAGGAGATGTTGGTGGACACACCGCGGATACGGAACTCGGCCAGGGCGCGCCGGGCGCGGGCGACGGCGGTGGCGTAGTCGCGTCCGCGGCACGTGAGTTTGACCAGCATCGAGTCAAAGTGCGGGCTGATCTCGGCGCCCGAGTACACGGTTCCGCCGTCGAGCCGGACGCCGGCGCCGCCCGCCGAGCGGTAGCCGGTGATCTTGCCGACGTCGGGCCGGAAGCCATTGGCCGGGTCCTCTGTGGTGATGCGGGACTGCAGTGCGGCGCCGTTGAGCTTGACGGTCTCCTGGGACAGGCCCAGGTCAGCCAGGGTCTCCCCCGAGGCGATGCGCAGCTGGGCCTGGACGAGGTCGACGTCGGTGACTTCCTCGGTGACCGTGTGCTCAACCTGGATGCGCGGGTTCATCTCGATGAACACGTGCTGGCCGGCCCGTTCACCCACAGTGTCCACCAGGAACTCGACAGTGCCGGCGTTGACGTAGTTCAGGGCCTTGGCGAACTTCACCGCGTCCCGGTAGAGGGCCTGCCGGATACCCTCGTCAAGGTTCGGCGCCGGCGCGATTTCGATGACCTTCTGGTGGCGGCGCTGGATGGAGCAGTCGCGTTCGAAGAGGTGCATGACGTTGCCCTTGGCGTCAGCGAGGATCTGGACCTCGATGTGCCGCGGCCGCAGGACAGCCTGCTCGAGGAACATCGTGGGGTCGCCGAACGCCGCATCCGCCTCGCGCATGGCGGCCTGCAGGGCCTCGGGCAGGGCCTCCCGGGTGTCCACCCGGCGCATGCCGCGGCCGCCGCCGCCTGCGACGGCTTTGGCGAAGATGGGGAAGCCGATCTCGTCCGCGGCCGCGATGAGTTCGTCGAGGTCCTTGGACGGCTGGCTGGACTTCAGGACCGGGACGCCGGCCTTGCGGGCGGCCTCCAGGGCGGCCACCTTGTTGCCGGCCAGCTCCAGGACCTCAGCCGGCGGCCCGACGAAGGTAATGCCGGCTGCGGCCGCGGCGCGGGCGAGGTTCGGGTTTTCGGAGAGGAACCCGTAGCCCGGGTAGATGGCGTCAGCCCCGGCCTCTTTCGCCACGCGGACCACCTCGTCGACGTCGAGGTAGGCCCGGACGGGATGGCCCTCTTCGCCGATCAGATATGCCTCGTCGGCTTTCTGGCGGTGGATCGAATTACGGTCCTCGGTCGGGAACACTGCAACGGTCTTGGCACCCAGCTCGTAGCTGGCCCGGAAAGCACGGATCGCGATTTCGCCGCGGTTAGCCACCAGAATCTTGGAAAACATACTTCTCCTGCATCATTGCGGGCGGTTCGGTAAGTGGTCACAGTTTCTAGGACTGGTGTGCGCAAACACAAATCATTGTGGTGCCCGTCACAGCATTATGCGTCATTTCCGCGGCAGACGGCAGATCGGCGCCGATCCGGGCTCCCGGGGCCTGTTCGGGCCCCCGCCGGAGAGGATGAGACGGGTTAAGGCGCCCGGTCCACATATGATGAGGTGGTGGGTGGCGCACGCACGCCCCGGTCCGGAGGAACGCACGGGCCGGCATGACCCAGTCTCGGCAACCGGCGTTAGGTATTGGTTTTTCAAGTGCAAGTAGTCAGCATCAGCAGCCTCAAAGGCGGGGTCGGCAAGACATCCGTGACAACCGGACTGGCGTCGGCAGCACTCGCAGCCGGCATCCCCACCCTCGTGGTCGACCTGGACCCGCATGCGGATGCCAGCACGGCCCTCGGCGTCCGCCCCGACGGGCAGCTGGACATCGGCCGGATGATCAAAGCGCCGCGCAAGGCCCACCTTGCCGAGAACGTGGTCCCCAGCGGATGGGTGGAGCACCTGGCCGGCGCAACGGCCGACGGCGCCGCGCCGGTTCTCGATGTGGCCATCGGCTCCGCATACACCGGCATCTACGACCGGCCGGACCTTGGCCGGCGCGATCTGCGGCGCCTCTCCACGGTCCTTGCCAGCGTGGGGCACTACGACCTGGTCCTCATCGACTGCCCGCCGTCGCTGAACGGCCTGACCAGGATGGCCTGGTCTGCCAGCGACAAGGTGGCCCTCGTGGCCGAACCGGGGCTGTTCTCCGTGGCCGGCACCGAACGCACCATGCGCGCCATCCAGCTCTTCCGGCAGGAGTTCGCGCCCGCGCTGGCGCCGGCCGGCATTGTGGCCAACCGGGTGCGGTCCGGCTCCGCAGAGCACACCTTCCGGCTGGCCGAGATGCAGTCCATGTTCGGCGAACTGCTGCTCACCCCGCACATTCCCGAGCAGGCGAACTGGCAGCAGATCCAGGGCGCCGCCCACTCGGTCCACCACTGGCCCGGTGACTCCGCCAAGAACGCCGCAGCGCTGTTCGACAGCCTGCTCGCCAATGTGATGGGCACCAGCACCGCCGGTGAACTGGCGGCGGCTGGTATGGTCCGCAACCGCAGCCAGCGCTAGCCCCGGCCGGCCCCGGCGATTAGGCCAATACAACCGGCAAACAAAAAACAGGCAAACAAAAAACGCGGGGCCACAGTGTGGCCCCGCGTTTTTAGGTGGAATTTTGGGCTGTGCTAGCCGATCTTGCGGGCGGCCCGGCGCTTGCTGAGCTCGTCGTCCGGGAAGGACTGGTCCGCAGCGTGCTCGCTCGGGAGGGCTGCTAGGCTTCCTTCGACTTCGCGCCAGACACGGCCGACGGCGATGCCAAAGACACCCTGGCCGCCCTGTACCAGGTCAATGACCTCGTCCGCCGACGTGCACTCGTAGACGCTGGCACCGTCGCTCATAAGGGTGATCTGGGCGAGGTCCTCGACCCCGCGTTCACGGAGGTGCTCAACCGCCGTGCGGATCTGCTGCAGCGAAACGCCGGTATCCAGGAGCCGCTTGACGACTTTCAGGACCAGGATGTCGCGGAAACCGTACAGACGCTGGGAGCCGGAGCCGGCGGCGCCGCGCACGGCAGGTTCGACCAGCCCGGTACGGGCCCAGTAGTCGAGCTGGCGGTAGGTGATGCCGGCCGCCTTGCACGCGGTCGGGCCACGGTAGCCCGCGTCCTCGTCCAGGACGGGAAGATCCTCGGTGAAGAGCAGGCCTTGGGCACCGCTTGCGGGCACAGCAACGCCTGCCGTCGAGGCCTGCTTGAGCTCGCCTGCTTCGCCTTTCGGACTCACGTGGATCCTCCTTGTCATGAGTTCCCGCGGGAACTTGCAGCAACGCCGCGGTATCCGGGACAGGAGACGGACCAAGACCGCACGTGAATGATCCGTGAAGTTTCGGTTCCGGCTGCACTTTCCAGTGTGACTTGCACGGCTGTTGTATGCAATGGGAACTTGTACCTCCGACGTTAGGCCTGCCGGGGCCGAAGGTCAAAGACGTTGGGGCTATTGCCGGGGCGTGTCGAAAGTTTCGACCTCGACTTTAAGCTTTGGGGCGTGTCAGCCGGCAAAATCTTCCGGTTCGACGTCGTCCAGGAACTCACGGAAGCGGCGCAGCTCCCCTTCTTCGTCGACGGCGGGACCCGGCTGGGCTTCCTCGCCGTCGTCGTGCTCAGTGATCCGGACGCCCGCTTCGTCCATCACGGCGTCCGCACACCAGATCCGGCACTTGGCCCGCAGGGCCAAGGCCAGCGCGTCCGAGGCCCTGGAGCTGACGGTGGTGCCGTCCTCGAACTGGAGCTGGCCGTAGAAGATGTTGTCCTCGACCGCGACGATGTTGACGCTGACGATCGTGTGGCCCAGGGCCTCGACCACATCGACGAGGAGGTCGTGGGTCATGGGCCGGGGCGGGACCACACCCTGCTGGGCGAGGGCAATCGCGCTGGCCTCCGGGGTGCCGATCCAGATCGGAACGTGCCGTTCGCCGTGCATCTCCTTGAGCAGTACCAGCGGCTGGTTGGAGGGCAGTTCGATCCGGACGCCAACGATCTCCACCTCAATCATCAGCTGTCCATCCTTGAGATGCGGTCCTGGACCAGGGCGCGGTGCAGCGACAGGCAGAGTTCGCTGATTTCCCGGGCGGCCTCGGCAGCGCGGGCGTGCGAGGCTGCGTCCTTCCGCGATGTCAGGGTGGCCACGGCGCGCTCCACCAGGCCGAATTCGCGGTCGGCGGCGGCCTGGAAGGGCCTGAGGTGGCGCGGTTCCAGGCCATGGCCCTCCAGCTGGACGCAGGCGCGGGCAACTTGCAGGGCGTGCTCGTCGAACTTTCCGTTGACGTGCCCGATCAGGCCGAAGCTAAGCAGGGATTCCAGCAGGGGCACACTCGCCCCGGACTCGGCACGCAGCTGTTCGGCGGTGAGCAGGCGGACCCGGTGGTTCAATTCGGCGGCAAGCTGGTCCGAGACGATCCGCGGCGACACCGTCACCCCGGGCGGGAGGTTCTCGGGCCGTTCCCCGCGGTCAATTGCGTCGAGGTAGTCCTTGATGACCTTCAGCGGCAGGTACTGGTCCCGCTGCAGGGCCAGCACAAAGCGCAGGCGTTCGACGTCGCTCTCCGAATACTGCCGGTACCCGGCGGGGGTCCGCTGCGGGTTAATGAGTCCCTTTTCCTCCAGGAACCTGATTTTCGACGCGGTCATGGAGGGGAAGTCGTCGCTTAGCTGAGCCAGGACTTCCCCGATGTTCAGGACCTGGGGTCCGCGCCGCTCGGCTTGTGCCATCGCCACAGGCAGCTACCCCGATATCAGACGTTGCCTGCGGTACGAGCAGGGCTGAGGTAGAAGGTGAGCCGGAACTTGCCGATCTGCACCTCGTTACCGGACTTCAGCTCCACGCTGTCGACACGGTCGTGATTGACGTAGGTGCCGTTGAGGCTCCCGGTGTCGACGACCTCGAAACTGCGCGCCGTGCGGCGGAATTCGACGTGCCGGCGCGAGACCGTGACGTCGTCGAGGAAAATGTCGGCGTCCGGGTGGCGGCCCGCCGTCGTGGTGTCGGAGTCCAGCAGGAACCGGGCGCCGGCGTTCGGGCCGCTGTGGGCCACCAGCAGGGCGGAGCCCGCCGGCAGGGATTCAATCGCGGTGCGTTCCTCGACCGAAACCTTCGGGGTGAGGGTCGGCTCGTCGCGGACGGGGGTGAGATGGATCGATGTGGTCTCCGAGGCATTCACTCCACCCGTGCCGTATCCACCGGTGTCGTTCTGTCCGTGCCCAACCATTGAGTCCTCCTCATTCGTTGCAGGTGTCCCCCCTGCAAACAACGCATGCCGTCCGGAAACGCCTGGCGGATCCGGTAGTCAGCCCCCGGCCGGTACTGCGCCCAGCAACCGCTGCGGCCACCAACTCCTGTGGCCTACAACTGATGTGTCCAGTAACACGGCCCGGAGACCTTCCCTTTAGCCTACCTGCTGTTCGTACTCCGATGCACTGAGCAACGACTCGACGGCGTCGGCCTCTGCGAGCTTGATTTCGATCAGCCAGCCCTCGCCGTACGGATCCGAGTTAATCAGGGCCGAATCAGTGTCCAGTGACTCGTTGCGGGCCACCACCTCGCCGCTGACCGGGGCGTAGATGTCGCTGACGCTCTTGGTGGACTCGACTTCGCCGACGACGTCGTTGGCCTTGACCTCGGTGCCGACTTCCGGCATCTGGGCGTAGACAACGTCACCCAGCGCGTCCTGGGCGAAGTCGGTGATCCCCACCCGCACCACGCCGTCGGCATTGGGGGCGGAAATCCACTCGTGTTCCGCGGTGTAGGACAGCTCTTCGGGAATGTTGCTCATGACGGGCCTTTCGTCGGGTCAATCACCTGGGTCGACGGCGGCCGATCGAACGGGCCGCCGCTGAAAGTATAGGCATATCCGCCCGGGGCCCGGCAGGACTCTGGCATGATGGGGCCATGGCAGCACGTGCACGCGTTCGGGTCGGAACTGCCCATGCCTGAGCTCCCGGAAGTAGCGGCCCTGGCGGCCTTCCTCGACACCCGGCTGCGCGGTGCTGTGGTGGCGAAAGTCCAGATTGTCTCCTTCGCCGTGCTGAAGACCGCGGATCCGCCGGTCTCCGCCCTCGAAGGCACGACAGTGACCGGGGTTCGCCGGCACGGCAAGTTCCTGGACGTGGAAGCGGACGGGCTGCATCTGGTCTTCCACCTGGCCCGGGCGGGCTGGGTCCGCTTCACTGACTCCCCCACCGGCGCGGCGCTGAAGATGGGCGGCGGACACCTCGCGGCGCGGCTCTCGTTCTCGACAGGGACGGGCCCGGTCGACCTGGACCTTACGGAGGCCGGGACCAAAAAGAGCCTGGCCATGTATGTGGTCCGGGAGCCCGCCGACGTGCCCGGTATCGCGGCGCTCGGCCCCGATCCTTTCAGTCCCGGGTTCGACGTCGACACCCTTGCCGGGATCCTGTCGTCCAGTTCGCAGCAGATCAAGGGTGTACTGCGCAGCCAAGGCATCATGGCGGGCATCGGGAACGCGTATAGCGATGAGATCCTGCACGCGGCCAAAATCTCGCCATTTGCGATCGCGGGCTCCCTGGAACCGGAGGTGGTGCGGCGCCTTTATGACGCCATCCACGATGTCCTCGGCGCGGCACTGGCGGAGGCAAAGGGGAAACCGCCGGGTGAGCTGAAGGATGCGAAGCGGAGCCACATGCGGGTGCACGGGCGGGCCGGGCAGGACTGCCCGGTCTGCGGGGACACCGTCCGGGAAGTGTCGTTTGCGGACACAGCGCTGCAATATTGCCCCACCTGCCAGACCAAGGGGAAGATCCTGGCGGACCGCCGGACGTCGAGGTTCCTGAAGTAGGAACTGCCCGCGCGGGCGGCGGTTCGGCGTCGGGGTCCGTTGCGCGAAACAGAAAACCCCGCCACTCCGTTGCCGGAATGGCGGGGTACTTTCTTGTTGGTCGGGCTGACAGGATTTGAACCTGCGACCCCTTGACCCCCAGTCAAGTGCGCTACCAAGCTGCGCTACAGCCCGCTGGTTCCGCCGTTCTCCGCTCACCATGATTTCCCTTGTTTGACCAAAAGAATTCATCCGAGCAGTCCGGCCGAACCACCTCCAAAAGCTTACACGATTCCGGAGGGTGCCCGTGACACTTTGACCATGTCACGGGAACTTTTCCCTCGGCGGGTGCCGGAACTAACGCTTCTTGCCGCGCTTTTCCCGGACCCGCATGTTGACCTCGATGGGCGTGCCCTCGAAGCCGAACGTTTCCCGGAGCCGGCGGGTGATGAAGCGGCGGTACCCGGGATCGAGGAAGCCGGTGGTGAACAGCACGAACTTCGGCGGGCGGCTCGAGGCCTGGGTGCCGAAGAGGATGCGGGGCTGCTTGCCGCCGCGGACCGGGTGCGGGTGTGCCGCGACCAGTTCGCCGAGGAACGCGTTCAGGCGGCCGGTGGGGATGCGCTTGTCCCAGCTCTCCAGGGCGGTATCCAGGGCAGGAACCAGGCGGTCCTTGTGCCAGCCGGTCTTGGCGGAGATGTTGACGCGGGGAGCCCAGGCCACGTGGGCCAGGTCCTGTTCGATTTCGCGTTCCAGGTAGGTGCGGCGTTCGTCGTCGAGCAGGTCCCACTTGTTGAACGCGAGGACCAGCGCGCGGCCGGATTCGATCGCCAGCTGCAGGATGCGGACGTCCTGTTCGCTGAGGACCTCGTCCACGGCGAGGAGCACAACGGCCACCTCGGCCTTTTCAAGTGCGCTCTGCGTGCGCAGGGAGGCGTAGAAGTCCGCGCCCTGGGCCATGTGCTGGCGGCGGCGGATGCCTGCCGTGTCCACAAAACGCCAGGTGCGTCCGCCGAGTTCGATGAACTCATCGACCGGGTCGCGGGTGGTCCCGGCCGTGTTGTCGACGACGACGCGTTCGGAACCAGCGAGCTTGTTCAGCAGTGAGGACTTTCCGACGTTCGGGCGGCCGATCAGGGCGATCCGGCGGGGGCCGCCGGTGCGCTCCAGGCCCTCAATCGTGGAGAACTCAGGCAGGGTGTCCATCACGTGGTCCAGCAGGTCGGCAACGCCGCGGCCGTGCAGGGCGGACACCGGGTACGGCTCGCCGAAGCCAAGGCCCCACAGGGCGGCCGAGTCGGCCTCCTGGACGAAGTCGTCCACCTTGTTGGCCACCATGATGACCGGCTTCTTGGACTTGCGCAGCATCTTCATAACGCCCTCGTCCGTGGCGGTCGCGCCAACGGCGGAGTCCACCACGAACAGCACGGCATCGGCGAGTTCCACGGCCATCTCGGCCTGCTCGGCGACGCGGGCGTGGATGCCGCGGGCGTCGTGCTCCCAGCCGCCGGTGTCCACAACGGTGAAGTTCCGGCCGTTCCAGTGTGCCGAATACATCACCCGGTCGCGGGTGACGCCGGGAGTGTCCTCGACGACGGCTTCGCGCCGGCCGAGAATGCGGTTGACCAGGGTGGACTTGCCAACGTTCGGGCGGCCGATGATGGCCAGGACCGGGTCGAGCCTGACCGGACCGTCAAAGTCCTCGTCCTCGTAGCGGCCGCTGAGGAGGGCCGCGTCGTCCTCGTCGAGGTCGTAGTCGTCCAGGCCGGCCCGGAGGGAGGCCGCGCGGAGCTCGGCTTCCTCGTCGTCCAGTGCGGCGAGGTTCTCAGCCACCTGGTCCGTGCCGGTGGGCGTGTATTCGTCTTCGCCGGCGCCAAAATGGCCGGGGGTTTGAGTCGTATCGCTCATTGCACTTTCCTTAGGTGGTGATCTGCCGGCGTCCCGGCTACTGCTGTCTGAAGTTCTTGCGGGGAATCCGCGTCGGGCAGGCGCTGCCCGCTGCACCGGACCGTGTCCTGGACGTGCCGCGCCAGGGCGGCCCGAATCTCGGTTCCCACCCTGTCCATTGAAGCACGCCCGGTCTCTCCGGGCCTGCGGCTGACGGTGAGGGCCGGGCCGAAGCTGACGTGCAGCCGGCGGCCGGGACGGGGAACGGTGTTGAGGTGCTCGCCGCTGATCCGGGTTCCCAGGATCGCGACCGGGATGACGGTGGCTCCGGAGTTCAGGGCGAGCCACGCCACCCCGTTGTTGATGCTGGCTGCCTCGCCGCTCCCCCGGGTGCCTTCGGGAAGTATCCCAACGCACCGTCCGGCGTCGAGCACTGCCTTGGCCCGCTGCAGGGCCGCCCGGTCACCGGACCGGTCCACGGCCAGCTGGCCGGAGACCGTAAGGACCCGGCCGAGGAAGCCCTTGAACATCTCCCTCTTGACGAAGATGTGCATTGGTCGCGGCGCTGCCCCGAACATCACGGGCCCGTCAAGGAAGCTGATGTGGTTGCCTGCGAAGATCACCGGCCCGGCCGCCGGGACGTTGGCGCGGCCCTTGATGGCGGTCCGGTACACCACGTGGTCCAGGATCCAGCCGATCGGCCGGCTCCAGGCCATGGTTCCGTGCAGGAACCACCGCCCCGGCAGCCGTCCCGCGCCGGAGGCCTCAGTCACGGGCCAGGACCGTGTGGTTGATGACCCGGTGCACAATCCCGAGGGCCGCGTCCACGGTCTGGGCGAAGTCGAGGTCCGAGGAGTCCAGGGTCACCACGCCGTCGGCGGCCTGGGTGAAGTTCACCACGGTGGAGTCCTTGGCGTCCCGGGCGGTGACCTGCGCGGCGAGCTGCTCGGCGTTCTGGCTTCCGCCGAGCTGGATGCCGCGGCGGCGCAGCCGGGCCTCCTCGCTGGCGGTGAGCAGCATCCGGACCTCTGCGTTGGGCGCGACGACGGTGGTGATGTCCCTGCCCTCCACCACCATGCGGCGGTGGTGCTTTTCGATCAGCTCGCGCTGCCGGCGGATCAGTTCGGTCCGGGCGCCGAGGGTGGTGGCGATGGCACTGACCGCCGAGGAGATGGCCGGTTCGCGGATGGCCTCGGTGATGTCGACGCCGGCGACGCGGACGTACTCTTCCTGCGGGCTGGTGCTGATCTCGAGCTGGAAGCCTTCAGCCGCAGCTTCGATGGCTTCACTGTCCGCGAGGTCCATGCCGCTGTCCAGGCAGAACCAGGTCAGCGCCCGGTACATGGCTCCGGTGTCGAGGTACGCGAGCCGGAGCCGGCGGGCCACCTCCTTGCTGACGCTGGACTTGCCGGAGCCGGAGGGGCCGTCAATGGCCACCACCAGGCTCTTGCCGGGGCGGACGACGTCCACCGTTTCAATGAGTTCCTGGGTCATTACTGGAGTACCCGCCATCCACGGTCGTTGAGGGCTTCAATGAGCAGTTCGTGTTTGTTCGGCAGCACGGAGAGTTCCACCATGCCGACATTCTGTCCTGAGGAGTGATCCAGCCGGAGGTCCTCGAGGTTGACGCCGATTTCGCCGATCTCGGTCAGGAGCCGGGCGATCTGGCCGGGCGTGTCGTCCACCAGGACTGTCAGCCAGGAGTAGGCCTGCGGCGGTCCGCCGTGCTTGCCCGGGATCCGGGCCTGGCCGGCGTTGCCTTCGCTGATGAGCTGGGCGAGGTCCAGCCGCGCACCGGGCGCTGAGGGGTCCTCGAGGGTGCCGATCAGCCGGTTCAGGTCCTCGCGGACACCGTGCAGGATCTCCACGACCTTGCCGGCGTTGGCGCCGAGGATCTGCACCCACAGCGTGGGATCGCTCGCCGCGATCCTGGTGACGTCACGCAGTCCGTTGCCGGCCAGCGACAACGCATGCAGCGGCGTTCCCTGCAGCCTGCTGGCGACCAGGGAAGACATCACCTGCGGCAGGTGCGAGACCAGGGCCACGGCTTCGTCATGTTCGTCGGCGCCAAATTCGGCGACGACGGCGCCCAGGTCACTCGCCAGGGCGCGGGCGGCCTGGAGGGCTTCGGGCCGGGTTTCGTCGGTGGGGCACAGCACCCACGGCATCGAGGTGAACAGTTCACCGCGGGCCGCGACCGGGCCGGACTTCTCCCGTCCCGCCATCGGGTGGGTACCCACGTACCGGCCGAGGTCGGCGCCGCGTTCGCGCAGTTCCGACTGGATGCCGGCTTTGACGCTGGCAATGTCCACCACAACGGCGTCGGGGTAGTCCGTGAGGGCACGGGCGACGACGTCGGCGGTCACGTCCGGCGGCGCTGCGACCACCACGAGTTCCGGGGATTCGCCGCCAAGGCGCGCCAACGGCAGGCCGGCGCCGATGTCGACGGCGACGGCCTGGTTGGTGGGCGACGGGTCGGAGAGGAACACAGCGACGCCGCGGCCCCGCAGTCCCAGTCCGATGCTGGTCCCCAGCAGTCCCGTGCCCACGACGACGACCGGCCCGTTCAGGTGGCCGCGGCCGTGGGTGCGAAATGCGGACATGCCTTAGAGCCCCACGGATGCCAGCAGGTGGCCGACTTCCTGCTTGCCGAGGTTGCGGATGCTGCCCTGGCGCTGGTCGCCGAGGCCGATGGGACCGACCTTGACGCGGACCAGGCGCAGCACAGGGAAACCGACGGCGTCAAAGAGGCGCCGCACGATCCGGTTCTTGCCCGAGTGCAGCACGACCTCGATCAGCACGTGGCCCGGGGTGGAGTCGACGAGCTTGAAGGAGTCCACCGAGGCGATGCCGTCCTCGAGTTCGACGCCGGCCTTGAGCTGGGCGCCGACGCCCTGCGGGAACGGCCCGCGGACCTGCACGAGGTAGGTCTTGGGCACTTCGTAGGAGGGGTGCGTGAGCCGGTTGGCGAGTTCGCCGTCGTTGGTCAGCAGCAGCAGCCCTTCGGTGGCGACGTCCAGCCGGCCGACGTGGAAGAGCCGTTCGCCGTGGTGGTTGCGCACGAAGTCGCTGATGCACGGGCGGCCGTCCGGGTCCTCCATGGTGGAGACAACACCCTTGGGCTTGTTGAAGACCATGTAGACCATGTTTTCGTCCAGCTGGATGCGCAGGCCGTCCACGTGGATCACGGAGGTCTTGGGGTCCACGCGCATGCCGAGCTCGGTGACGACCTGGCCGTCGACCTCGACACGGCCTTCAGCGATCATCTCCTCGCAGACACGCCGCGAGGCGACGCCGGCGGAGGCCATGACTTTCTGGAGCCGGACGCCGTCGGCGTCGTGCAGCTCGGACTGCGGCACGGGACCGCGCGGGCCACGCTTGCGGGTGGGCTTACGGACGGGACCGAGGTTCTGGCCGAAGCGTTCGCCGCCGAAGGCGCTGGAACCGGTAGCTTTGGCCGCGCCGGCGCCGATGCGCGGCTTGGGCTTGAGCGCGCCCGGAGTCCCGGGGGCTTTCCCCGCGCCGGGCTTGCGGTCTGCTGCCTTGCGGGCAGGGGCCTTGCGGGCTGCGGGCTTGGCACCGCTCCGGCCGGCGTCCGGGGCAGCGCCGCCGGGGTTCAGGTCCGGATCGACGAAAGCCTCTTCGCGCGGCTTGGGCCGCTTGAACGGCCGGTCCCCGCCGCCCTTGGGGAAGTCGCGCTGGCCGCGGCCGGCGCCGCCCGCACCCTGGGTGCGAGCTGATTGCTGTCCGGCGCCGGTGCGTCCGGAACCGTTACGTGGTGAACTCTGGCGTCCCGCCTGTGTCATGACCCGTCCTTCGTTTGGTGGCCCGCGGCGGCTGCCTCACGGCAGTCCCCCACCGGCCGGGCAAATGGTTCTGCCCTGGTGGATTTTCAGTGCGCAGGCAGTGGAGCTGCCTACATTCTTCCTGCATCGTAAAACTCTGCTATGCCTTCGAGCCCAGGAAGATGGGGTGAAAGCTGCGGCAACTCAGCCACCGAGCCGATTCCCATGCGTTCGAGGAAATACGACGTCGTGCGGTACAGGATGGCCCCGGACTCCGGATCGTTTCCCGAATCCTCAATCAGGCCGCGCTGTGTCAGCGTCCGCACCACGGAGTCAACGTTGACCCCTCTAATTGCGGACACCCTGGCCCTGGAGACGGGCTGGCGGTAGGCGATGACGGCGAGCGTTTCGAGTGCCGCCTGCGTCAGCCTGGCTGTTTGGCCCTCCAGCACGAATCCTCCGACGATGTCGGCGAACTCGGCGCGGGAGTAGATCCGCCAGCCTCCGGCGATGTTCCGCAATTCAAAACCCCGGGGGGCGGTAGGTTCCGCATCCGGGGCATTACCAGTATAGCCGTTATACTCCCGCTGCAATTCCTGCAGCAGGGAGTCGACGACGTCGACGGTCAGGTTCAGGCCCGCGGCCAGTTCCGGGGCGGTGGCCGGCTGGTCGATCACCATCAGCACCGCCTCGAGCGCGGCGCGGGCGCCGCCGGGCAGTTCCGTGAGGTCTGGACCCTCTGCTCCGGTGGTGTCGGCGGCGGCGCTGCCAGGTGTTGCGGTCACGGTTGCTCCTCGTATTCTTCGCTCAGCTTCTCGCTGGTCCAGTCCGGATCGTCGGCAGTCCAGTGCACGGACAGTTCACCCAGGGGAAGCAGCTGGTCGAAGGCCACGGCCTTGTCCCGGAACATCTCAAGCAGGGCGAGGAACCTGGCCACCACCACGAGGGTGGATTCGGCGTCGGCAATCAGTGCCCGGAACGTCAGGGCCGACCCCAGCCGCAGCCTGAGGCCGATGATTTCGGCCTGTTCCTTGACGCTCACCGGCGTTCCGTGCAGGTGCGCCAGGCCCACCTCGGTGGGGGCGGCTTCCTTGGGCGTGAGGGCGGCCTCGGCCAGGGCGGCGAACTGCTGCGGGGTGTGTTTCCAGACCAGGTCCGGCAGCATGGCGGCGAAGTGTTCTTCCAGGGCTACCTGCCGGGGATAGCGGCGCCCCTCCAGCTCCAGGGTGGTGCCCATGAGGCCGGCGACCTGTTTGAAGGCCCGGTACTGGAGCAGGCGGGCGAAGAGGAGGTCGCGGGCTTCGAGCAGGGCGATGTCCTCGTCGTCCTCGACTTCACCGGCGGGGAGCAGCCGGGCGGCCTTGAGGTCCAGGAGGGTGGCGGCGATGACCAGGAATTCGCTGGCTTCATCCAGCGCCCAGTCCTCCCCGAGCTGCCGCAGGCCCTTGGTGTACTTGATGAACTCATCGGTGACCGTTGACAGCGCCACCTCGGTGATGTCCAGCTGGTGCTTGGAGATTAGTCCCAGCAGGAGGTCGAAAGGCCCGGTGAAATTGGCCAACCGGACCTCGAATCCGGTCTTTTTCCCGGGCGGAGCCAGCTCCGCCGTCGGGGTCACTGTCGCCGCCACGGCCCTGCTTAGGGCGCGCCGCCGCGCGAAATCAGCTCTTTGGCCAGGCGGCGGTAGGCGTCGGCGCCGGCGTGGTTGCCGGCGTAGCTGGTGATCGGTTCGGCCGCGACGGTGGCGTCAGCGAACTTGATCGAGCGTTTGATGACGGTTTCGAAGACTTTGTCCCCGAACGCCTCGACGAGCCGGGCGATGACTTCGCGGCCGTGCAGGGTTCGGGCGTCGTACATGGTGGCGAGGACGCCGTCCACCTGGAGGCGCGGGTTCAGCCGGTCCTGGACCTTGTCGATGGTCTCGACCAGCAGCGCCACGGCGCGCAGGGCGAAGAATTCACAGATCAGCGGGATGACCACGCCGTGGGCGGCGGTCAGGGCGTTGACGGTGAGCAGGCCCAGCGAGGGCTGGCAGTCGATGAGGACGACGTCGTAGTCGTCTTCGACTTTCTTCAGGGCCCGGTCGAGGACCTGTTCGCGGGCAACTTCGTTGACCAGCTGGACTTCGGCGGCCGAGAGGTCGATGTTCGCCGGCAGCAGGTCCACGTTCTCGACGCCGGTCTTCTGGATGGCGTCGCGGATGTCCACCTTGCGGTCCATCAGCACGTTGTAGACGGTGAGGTCCAGTTCGTGCGGGTTGGTGCCCAGGCCGGCGGAGAGGGCGCCCTGCGGGTCGAAGTCGACCAGCAGCACGCGGCGGCCGTATTCAGCCAGGGCGGCTGCCAGGTTGATGGTGGACGTGGTTTTACCCACCCCGCCCTTCTGGTTGACCATGGCGATCACGCGCGCGGGGCCGTGGGATGACAGCGGCGCCGGCTCCGGGAATTCGCGGAGGGGCCGCCCGGTGGGGCCCATGATGGCGTCGTCCAGGTCGAGCTCGGTGCCTTCCAGAGTGGCTGAACCCTGTTCGCTGCTCACGTATCTATCCACACTTTCGATGACGGTGATGTTGTAGTGCCCGATCCTGTTGGCTGCTGTGTTCTGCCCACGGGCTGCCGGAGCGGATCGTTATTCCTCCCAAGGTTACAGGCCCCGACACGGTATTCGACGGACCTTGACAACCGCCGTTCCGCGCGCCTTGACCTTCTGGTAGAGGTCGAGGGTTGCCGCAAGCCGGGCCGGCAGGACGAAGAAAACCGCCCGGACGCGGGTGCGCGTCCGGGCGGTTTCAGTGCGTGCGGGCAGGTGCTCAGGCGTTGGCCGGAACGGGCCGTGCCGTCTCGCCGGCCGGCTGGGCGGCGGGCTGCTCGCTGGCGTGGCCGGCGATCATGGTCTGCTCGTTGAACGGCTCGGCGCCGGAGAGGACACGCTCAACCTGGCCGCCGTCGATCTCCTTGACCCACGTGCCGATCAGGACGGTGGCCACAGCGTTGCCGGTGAAGTTGGTCAGCGCCCGGGCCTCGGACATAAAGCGGTCGATGCCGACGATCATGCCGACGCCGCCGAGGAGCTCGGGGCGGTGCGCCTGCAGGCCGGCCGCCAGGGTGGCGAGGCCGGCGCCGGTGACACCGGCGGCGCCCTTGGAGGCGATGATCATAAAGACCAGCAGCGAGATCTGGGCGCCGAGGTCCAGCGGCGTGCCCATTGCGTTGGCGACGAACAGGGAGGCCATGGTCAGGTAGATGGCCGTGCCGTCGAGGTTGAAGGAGTATCCGGTGGGAACGGTCACGCCGACCACCGGCTTGGACACACCGAGGTGTTCCATCTTCGCGATCAGGCGGGGCAGGGCAGCCTCGGAGGACGACGTGGAGAAGATCAGCAGGTATTCGCGGCCGAGGTACTTCATCAGGCGGAAGATGTTGACGCCCGAGACCACCTGGAGCAGGCCGCCCAGGATCACGACGATGAACACAGCACAAGTGATATAGAAGGCGACCATAAGGGTGGCCATGCTGATGATGGCCTGCACGCCCGTGGCTCCGACGACGGCGGCGATCGCACCGAAGGCGCCGACCGGGGCGAGCCACATGACCATGATCAGGATGCGGAAGACCAGGGCCTGGCCGTGGCCGATGGCCTTCAGGATCGGGGTGCCCTGGGCGCCCATCTTCTGCAGTGCGAAGCCAACCAGGATGGCGGCGAGCAGGGTGGGCAGGACGGGGATGTCCGACGGGATGATGCCGAGCAGGAAGTCGACGGTGCTGTCCGTGGCGGCCTTCTTGTTGGGATCGTACGGGGCGAGCTTGAGCCCTTCACCCGGGTGGATCAGGTTGCCGACAACCAGGCCGATCGCCAGGGCGAAGGTGGACATAACGATGAAGTAGCCGAGGGCGAGGCCGCCGACCTTGCCCACCGTGGCGGCCTTGGCGATGGAGCCGATGCCGAGCACGATGGTGCAGAAAATGACGGGAGCGATCATCATCTTGATGAGCTTGATGAACCCGTCGCCCAGCGGCTTGAGCGACTTACCCACCTCGGGGAAGATCAGGCCCACCAGGGCGCCGAGGACGACGGCGACAATGACTGCAATGTAAAGGTAGTGGGACTTGTCCAGCCCCTTGCGCTTTTTGACCGGCGCCGCGGCGACTGCCGCTGACTCTCCTCGTTGAGAGGCCATGGTGTTCTCCTTGGATAGGCTGGACTGTGATGCGGCTTGGGGTTCGCATCACGTCCGTTCTGCGTGTTCCTCCATCATTGGGGATGAAGTGACGCGCATCACCGTTGCGTTCATATTGGTCATGGAGGGTGCTGATGATCCACCACTGGAGCATCGCGCGCAGGCTCTTTGTTGCCCACCTGCTGTTTATGCTGGCCCTCACCGCAGTTGTTGGCACGGCGACCTTTGTGGACGCCCGGGACCACGCCTATGACGAGGCCGGCCGGCGGATGGCCGGGATCGCCACGGCGGTGGCGGACAACCCCCTGGTCCTCGAGGCGGCGAGCGCCCCTGATCCCAGCGCCAGGCTCCAGCCCTACGCCCTGAAGGTCATGCGCGACGCCCGGGCGGACTTCATCACCATCATGGCGCCGGACCGGACGCGCTGGACCCACCCGCGCAACGAGGAGCTCGGGAAGCCGTACATCGGCTCGATCGATGCCGCGCTGCAGGGCCAGGTCTTTACCGAAATCATGGCCGGCACCCTTGGCCCGTCGGTGCGCACGATTGCCCCCGTCAAGGACGCGGACGGGCACGTCCGTGCGCTGGTGGCGGCCGGCGTCACAGTGGGGACGGTGGACGTGGCGTTTTCCGGCCGCCTGCCCGCCCTGCTGGCCATCGCCGTCGCCCTCCTGGCTGGCGGCTCCGTCGCGTCCTGGCTGCTGGGACGCTACCTGCGCCGGGTGACCCGGGGCTGGGGACCGGAACAGCTCGCGCAGCTCTTCGCGTACTACGAGTCGGTGCTGCACTCGGTCCGGGAGGGGGTGATCCTGATCGATCCGCGGGGCAAGGTGGTCATGTACAACGACCAGGCCGCCGCGCTGCTCGGGGTCCCGCCGCGCCCGGTCGACGGCGGTGCGGTGGCAAGCGGTCCGGCGGATGGCGGTGCGGCAAACGGCCGCGGACAGGGGGCCTTGGCCCTCGCGGAACTGCCCCTGGCCCCCAGCCTCAAGGAACTCTTCGAATCCGGCCGTACCGCGCAGGATGAAATCCACCTGACCGGCCCGCGGGTGCTGGTGGTCAACCAGGGCCCGGCTGTGGGGCCGCGCTCCCCCGCGGTCAGGCAACGCCTGGGATCGGCCGGTCCTCCGGTATACGGCACCGTCGCGACAATCCGGGACCGCACCGAGATCGAGTCGCTCGGCAGCGAACTGGAAACCATGCGGACCCTCTCCGACGCACTGCGGGCCCAGACCCACGAGCACGCGAACCGGCTGCACACCATCGTGTCCCTGATGGAACTGGGCCGTGGCGGCGAGGCCCTGGATTTCGCCACCAAGGACCTCGAGCTCAGCCAGCGCCTGACAGACGACCTCGTCAGTTCCATCGAGGAACCGGTACTCGGCGCCCTCGTTATGGGCAAGGTGGCGGAGGCCCACGAACGCGGCGTGGAGCTGACCCTCAGCACGGGCGGGTCGACGGCGGTCACCGGGCTGGCCGTCCAGGACCTGGTGGCCATCCTCGGGAACCTGCTCGATAACGCGATCGACGCGGCAGCGGACGCGCCCCCGCCCCGGCTGGTGGAGCTGTCAGTCGTAGCCGGGGACGGTGCCCTGGAGATCTCGGTGGAGGACAGCGGCCCCGGCATCGACCCGGCCGCCGTGGAGGACGTTTTCCGGCACGGCTTCAGCACCAAGGCGTCCGGCCCCTTCGGTCGCGGACTCGGACTGGCGCTGGTCCGGCAGGCGGTGCAGCGGCTGGGCGGTAGCATGACAATCACCAGCCCGGCCGGGGCACTGTTCCGTGTCACGCTGCCGACGGCGCCGGCAGCCGCGGCGGATCCAGCCGGGACAACAGAGGAACAGCAATGAGCGATATCCGCGTACTCGTCGTCGAGGACGAACCGATCGCAGCGGCTGCCCACGCCGCGTACATCGGCCGGCTGGACGGCTTCACCCTCGCCGGCTCCGCCCCGGACGGGCAGTCCGCGCTGCGCCTGATGACGGACCTGTCGGCCGCCGGGCAGCCCGTGGAACTGGTCCTGCTGGACATGAACCTGCCGGACCTGCACGGGCTTGATATCGCCCGCCGGATGCGCGCTGCCGGCCTCTTCGCGGACATCATCGCGATCACCGCCGTCCGCGAACTGTCCATTGTCCGCAGCGCCGTGGCGACCGGCGTCGTGCAGTACCTGATCAAGCCGTTCACCTACGCGACGTTCGCGGACAAGCTCCGCAGTTACCGGCTGTTCCGCGAGCAGCTCGCCTCCCCGGGGGTCGGAGGCACCGGACCCGGCGCGTCCCAAAGCGACGTCGACCAGGCGTTTGCGAGCCTGCGCGCACCATCGGAGCTGCCCCTGCCGAAGGGCCTGTCAGGGTCCACTCTGGAGTCCGTGCGGGAGTTCATGAAGCTGCAATCGGGGGCGGTGTCGGCCAGCGAGGTTATGGACGCACTCGGGATGTCGCGGGTGACAGCACGCCGCTACCTCGAATATCTCGCCGACGCCGGCACGGTGTCCCGCACCGCCCGCTACGGCGCGCCCGGGCGGCCGGAGAACGAATACCGCTGGAGCCGGCCGGGATCCTAGGCGGGCTGCTCCCCCGCGGCGCCCGGGCGCAGGGTCTCCAGGAGCTGGTCGATTACCCCGGCGTCCTCAATGGTGGACGGGACCACGTAGTCGTCCCCGTCGGCGATCTGGCGCATGGTCTTACGCAGGATCTTGCCCGACCTGGTCTTGGGCAGCGCGTCCACCACGGTGACGTGTTTGAAGTCCGCCACGGCGCCGATGTCGCGCCGGACCAGGGCGACCAGATCCGTGACCAGCACGTCCTCGGGCACGTCCACCCCGGATTTGAGCACCACGTACCCGCTGGGGCGCTGGCCCTTGAGCGGGTCGGCGAGCCCGATCACGGCGCATTCGGCGACGGCCGGGTGCTGGCCGATCACCTGCTCCATGGCCCCGGTGGAGAGCCGGTGCCCGGCGACGTTGATGATGTCGTCCGTCCGGCCCATTACAAACAGGTAGCCGTCCTCGTCCCTGTAGCCGGAGTCCCCGGTGGCGTAGCAGCCTTCGAAGGCCTGCAGGTAGGAGGAGATGTACCGCTCATCGTTACGCCAGAGGGTGGTGAGGGTGCCCGGCGGGAGCGGCAGTCCCAGCACAATGTTGCCCTCGGTGCCCGGCTCAACCTCCTGCCCCGCGCCGTCGAGGATCCGCAGCCGGAAACCGGGCATGGGAACACTCGGCGACCCGGCCTTGATCGGCAGCCCGTCCAGGCCCCGCGGGTTGGCGCAGATGGCCCAGCCCGTCTCGGTCTGCCACCAGTGGTCCACCACGGGGACGCCCAGGATTCCGGACGCCCAGTGGAAGGTGTCCGTGTCGAGCCGTTCCCCGGCGGCAAAGAGGGTCCGCAGGCTGGAGATGTCGTACTGCTCCAGCAGCCTGGCCTCGGGGTCGGCCTTGCGGATGGCCCGCAGCGCCGTCGGGGCCGTGAACAGTACGTTGACCTTATGGTCCTCGATGACGCGCCAGAACGCGCCGGCGTCCGGGGTGCCGACCGGCTTGCCTTCATAGATCACCGTGGTGGCGCCGGCCAGCAACGGCCCGTAGACAATGTACGAGTGTCCGACCACCCAGCCGACGTCGGAGGCTGTCCACATCACATCGCCCGGGCCGACGTCGTAGATGTTCTCCAGCGTCCAGCCTAAGGCGACGGCGTGGCCGCCGTTGTCCCGCACCACTCCCTTGGGCGTCCCGGTGGTCCCGGAGGTGTAAAGGATGTAGAGCGGATCCGTGGCCAGGACGTCCACCGGAGCGGCGGGCTCCGCGGAGTCCATGGCCGCGTCCCAGTCGAGCCAGCCGGGGTGGTCAGCGGCCGAGGCGGCGAAGCCGTCCCTGGCTTTGACCAGCACAGGGGTTCCGGGGGCGCCGGCGAGCTCGAGGGCTTCGGCGACGGCGGGCAGGTATTCGATGCGCCGGGACGGTTCGATCCCGCCGGAGGCTGTGACGATGGCGGCGGGTGCGGCATCGAGGATCCTGGCAGCGAGCTCCTTGGGCGCGAAGCCTCCGAATACCACCGAATGGACGGCTCCGAGCCGGGCCGTGGCGAGCATGGCGATGGCGGCCTCCGGGATCATCGGCATGTAGATGACCACACGGTCGCCCTTGCCCACCCCCTGGTTGCGCAGCGCCCCGGCGAACCGGGCCACGAGGTCCGTCAGTTCGGCGTAGCTATAGCGCTGCTGGGTGCCCAGCATGGCGGAGTCGTAGATGAGGGCGTCCTGTGCACCGCGGCCTTCCGCCACGTGCCGGTCCAGGGCGTTGTAGCAGGTGTTCATGACCCCGTCGGGGAACCAGCCGTAGAGCGGGGCGCGGCCGGAATCGAGGGCCTTGGTGGGCGGGGTTGTCCAGGTGACTTTGCCGGCGGCTTCCAGCCAGAAGGCTTCCGGCTCGCCGATGCTGCGCTCGTAGCTGTCCCGGTAGTTTGCGGTGTCCATAAGCTGATCCCGTCCACGACGATGTGATGCAGCTAATGGTAGCCGGGCACATGGCCCGCCACAAGAGGTTTGTATACAGCGAGCGCCGATACTCTCGATTTTGGCGGGAAATACGGCTGCACTCTGGGTCTTTCGCAGAACTGTGTATACAATGGGGTGGTCAGCCGAGGAAGGAGACCCAGTATGCGCGCCAGCGACAAGGCCTATGCGGCCCTGCGCGAGGACATCATCGAATGGCGCCTGGCTCCGGGTACGGTCCTCGCCGAAGTGGAACAGTCCGAGCGGCTTGGCATCTCGCGGACCCCGCTCCGGGAGGCGCTCAGCCGGTTGACCGCTGAAGGGCTCACGACGACGGCGGGCGGCCGCGGCGTCGTCGTTACCGACATCTCCCTCGAGGACATCGACGAGCTCTTCGAACTCCGCGAAACCCTGGAGGGCAAGGCCGCGAGGCTGGCCGCCGAGCGCGGCGACGCCGCCACATTCGAACAATTGCGGCGTGAACTCCTGGACGCACCCGAGCTGATCAACGGCGCCGATCCGGCCCGGCACGACTACTACAGCCTGGTCGGGCGGCTCGACACCGCCATCGATGCCGCGATCTCCAACTCCTACCTGGTGCAGGCCATGCGCAGCCTGCGCGTCCATCTGGTCCGGGTCCGCCGGCTCGCCGCCGACGACGCCGAGCGCCTCACCGCCGCGGCCGCCGAGCATGCCGCGATTGCCGAGGCGATCGCGGCCGGCAACCCGCGGCTCGCCGAAGCGGCCACCACCGTGCACCTGCACCGCAGCCTTTCCCACGTCAAAGCCACCCACGTACCTCACTACAAGGAGAACCATGGTTAAGGAACACCACGTCCGCGTTTACAAGAGCGAGGAAAACCTGGCCCGCGAAGACCAGCTCGCCCACAAGATCGCCAAGGTCGCGGCGGATCCCGTTGCGGTCTCCGACGAGGTCACCGACATGGTGATCAACCGGGTCATCGACAACGCCTCCGTGGCCATCGCCTCCCTGAACCGCGCTCCGATCGTCGCGGCCCGCGCCCAGGCGCTCACCCACGGCCCCAGCACGGGCGGCAAGGGCGCCAAGGTCTTCGGCATCGAAGAGCGGGTCTCGCCGGAGTGGGCTGCCTGGGCCAACGGCGTCGCTGTCCGCGAACTCGATTACCACGACACCTTCCTGGCCGCGGACTACTCGCACCCGGGCGACAACATCCCGCCGATCCTCGCCGTCGCCCAGCACGTGGGGGCCAGCGGGCAGGACCTGATCCGGGGCATCGCCACCGGCTACGAAATCCAGGTCAACCTGGTCAAGGCCATCTGCCTGCACAAGCACAAGATTGACCACGTGGCCCACCTCGGCCCGTCCGCCGCGGCCGGCATCGGCACCCTGTTGGGACTGGACGTCGAAACCATCTTCCAGTCCGTCGGCCAGGCCCTACACACCACCACAGCCACCCGGCAGTCCCGCAAGGGCGAGATCTCCACCTGGAAGGCCCACGCGCCGGCCTTCGCCGGCAAGATGGCCGTCGAGTCGGCCGACCGCGCCATGCGCGGCCAGACCTCCCCGGTGCCGATCTACGAGGGCGAGGACGGCGTCATCGCATGGATGCTCGACGGCCCGGACGCCAACTACAGTGTTCCGCTCCCCGAGGACGGCGAAGCCAAGCGCGCCATCCTGGACACGTACACCAAAGAGCACTCCGCCGAATACCAGGCGCAGGCGTGGATCGACCTCGCCCGCAAGCTGCACGGCGAACACCCCGAGGTCACCGACCCGGCCAACGTCGAGTCCGTGCTGATCAAAACCAGCCACCACACGCACTACGTGATCGGCTCCGGTGCCAACGATCCGCAGAAGTACAGCCCGACGGCCAGCCGGGAAACCCTGGACCACTCCATTCCCTACATCTTCACGGTGGCCCTCCAGGACGGAGCCTGGCACCACGTGGATTCCTACGCCCCGGAACGTGCCGGCCGCGCGGACACCGTGGAGCTGTGGCACAAGGTGACCACCGTCGAGGATCCGGAGTGGACGCGCCGCTACCACTCCCTGGACATCGCCGAGAAGGCTTTTGGTGGTTCCGTCGAAATCACGCTCAAGGACGGCACGGTCATCACCGACCAGATCGCGGTCGCCGACGCGCACCCGCTCGGTGCCCGTCCGTTCGCCCGGGAACAGTACGTCAACAAGTTCCGCACCCTGGCCGCCGGTCTGGTGGCCGAGGACGAGATCGAGCGTTTCCTCGCCGCGGCGGCGCGTCTCCCCGAGCTGGCCGCCGGCGAGCTCGACCAGCTGAACATCAAGGCAGCCGACGGCGTGATCGACCTGGCAGCCGCACCGAAGGGACTCTTCTGATGCTGTATTCGAAGACCACTCCGGAACAGAAGCGGATCCGGTTCCGGGAACTGCTCGCGTCCGGGACCATCCAGCAGTTCCCCGGCGCTTTCAACCCGCTGTCCGCGCGGCTGATCGAGGAGAAGGGGTTCGCCGGGGTCTACATCTCCGGTGCCGTGCTGGCCAACGACCTTGGCCTGCCGGACATCGGGCTGACCACGCTCACTGAGGTGGCCACCCGGGCCGGGCAGATCGCCCGTATGACGGACCTGCCCTCGATCGTCGACGCCGATACCGGCTTCGGCGAGCCGATGAACGTGGCCCGCACCGTCCAGGAACTTGAGAACGCAGGCCTGGCCGGACTGCACATCGAGGACCAGTTCAACCCGAAGCGCTGCGGGCACCTCGACGGCAAAAACGTCGTGGACCTGGACACCGCCACCAAGCGGATCCGGGCCGCTGCGGACGCGCGGCGGGATCCGAACTTCCTGATCATGGCCCGGACCGACATCCGGGCCACCGACGGCCTCGAGGCGGCACAGCAGCGGGCCCGGGCCCTGGTCGAGGCCGGTGCGGACGCGATCTTCCCGGAGGCCATGAAGGACCTCAGCGAATTCCAGGCCATCCGCGACGCCGTGGACGTGCCGATCCTCGCGAACATGACCGAGTTCGGCAAGAGCGACCTCTTTACGGTGGATGAGCTGGCCGGCGTCGGCGTCAACATGGTGATCTACCCGGTGACGCTGCTCCGTAGTGCCATGGGCGCTGCTGAGCGTACTCTGGAATCGATCCAATCCGACGGCACCCAGGAGGCCCAGGTTTCAAGCATGCTGACCCGTGCGCGTCTCTACGACCTCGTGGACTACGAGGCCTACAACCGTTTTGATACCGGGGTCTTCAACTTCCAGATCCCAGGTGTCTGACTCACCACCGGACCGCCGGCCCAGGCCGGTCAACAGGCGTTAGGAACAAAGGAGTTTCAGCATGGCTGAAAATGAGATCAAAAAGGGCCTTGCCGGCGTCGTGGTGGATTACACCGCGGTGTCCAAGGTCAACCCGGACACCAACTCGCTGCTCTACCGCGGCTACCCCGTCCAGGAGCTGGCCGCCAAGTGCAGCTTCGAGGAAGTGGCCTACTTGCTGTGGAACGGCGAACTGCCCACAGCTGAGCAGCTGGCCCAGTTCACCGCCCGGGAACGTGCCGGCCGCGCCCTGGACCCGGTGGTCAAGCAGGTTATCGATGCCCTGCCGCTGACCTCGCACCCGATGGACGTTTGCCGCACGGCTACCTCGGTGCTCGGTGCCCGGCACCCGCTCGCCGAGGATTCCTCGCGCGAGGCCAACATGGCCAAAGCTGTTGACCTGTTCGCGGCGATGCCGGCCGTGGTCGCCTACGACCAGCGCCGCCGGCATGCCGAGGGAAGCCCCATCGAACCGGTGGCCCCGCGCGACGACCTCGGCTACT
The DNA here is from genome assembly GCF_056397605.1 of Arthrobacter sp. 05L44. Taxonomy (NCBI): domain Bacteria; kingdom Bacillati; phylum Actinomycetota; class Actinomycetes; order Micrococcales; family Micrococcaceae; genus Arthrobacter; species Arthrobacter sp. 05L44. Next base: position 27,221 of record NZ_JBFTNS010000011.1, read on the forward strand.
CGGCCAACTTCCTCTGGATGTCCTTTGGTGAGGAACCGGTGCAGGAGGTCGTCGAGGCTTTCAACGTCTCGATGATCCTCTACGCCGAGCACTCCTTCAACGCCTCGACCTTCACGGCCCGGGTCATCACCTCGACGCTCTCGGACCTGCACTCGGCCGTGACCGGAGCGATCGGCGCGCTCAAGGGCCCGCTGCACGGCGGCGCCAACGAGGCCGTGATGCACACCTTCGACGAGATCGGCATCCGCCAGGAAGAGTCGCTCGAAGAGGCTGCCGAGCGCGCGAAGGCGTGGATGGAAGACGCCCTGGCACAGAAGAAGAAGGTCATGGGCTTCGGCCACCGCGTCTACAAGCACGGCGACTCCCGGGTTCCCACCATGAAGGCGGCCCTGGACAAGATGATCGCGCACTACGGCCGTCCGGAACTGTTGGGCCTCTACAACGGGCTCGAGACCGCCATGGACCAGGCGAAGGCCATCAAGCCCAACCTTGACTACCCGGCCGGCCCGACTTACCACCTGATGGGCTTCGACACCCCCACGTTCACGCCCCTATTCGTGGCCAGCCGGATCACCGGGTGGACCGCGCACATCATGGAGCAGCTGGATTCGAACTCGCTGATCCGTCCTCTGAGCGAGTACAACGGCGTCGAGGAACGGCACGTCCCGTAGCAGCGAGCCGTAGCCGGCCGCGGCACCACAAGCCGGCTACGGCATCAAACGCCAGGCACTAAAAAGCGCGGGCCGCCCACCATTGAAGGTGGACGGCCCGCGCTTTTTGCTGTTATCCCTGCATCTGCAAGCTGAGGATCATTGCCTTGAGTTTTTTGTACTCCGGGGACTTCAGGTAATCCTTGGCTTCGGCCATCGTGTTGAAGATGGGATCGTCGTGCCCGGGGCTTTGGTGAGTCCGGTCGGCGAAGGCCAGCGTGCCCTTCGGCGCACCGGACGCGAAGGAGTACATGAGGCAGCTGTCCTTGATTTGGCCGCTCACCTTGTCCACCAACCCAACCTGGTAATCGAAGGCGCCCCCGTCCGCCCGCATGTCCAGGACACGGAAGGAGAACCGGACTCCTTGCGCCTTGGCCCACGGCGCATCCAAGGCCGGTGCGGAGTCCAGTTCAGTCATTTTGTACGGACCCGGGCCGCAGGCGCCGCCGACGCCGCCGGTGACGCCGTGGTACAGCTCAGCCACCTGCATCCGGGCTTCGTTGAAGACGATGATGGAGGTTCCCGGGTAGCCGGCCGGCCGGTCGGTGGATTCCTCCGCCGTCCAGCGGTCGGGCAGCTGGAAGGAGACCCCGGCGGAAGGGCTGACGTACCGGCCGTTGACCACCGCGGCTGTGGCCGTATCCGTTGCGTGCGTCGCGGTCGCTGATGACGGCGACGGCGTTGCGGCTGCGGACGTCGCCGTGAGGGTCGACGGCGGCGTGGTCGGCTCCGTTGAGGCCGTGGGTGCCACGACAGACGCGGTCGATGCCGCAGCGGGGGCCGGATCGGTTGACCGCATGTTTGCGGCCACGGCAATGCCGCCACCGACGGCCGCAAGGGCTAGCACAACGATGGCGACCGCCCACGGCCAGCGCCGGCGTCCCCCGGAGTTCGACGAATCCTCGTCGAAGAGCTCCCCGTCCGGATAGTCCTGATTGTTCGCGTTCATGCCCTGCCCTCAAAGTGGTCGGTGTGCTGCTTGTGGCCTGGCGGAGTGATGGATGGGTTGCCGCGGCGCAGTGTTCGAACCTCAGGCTACCGGCCACGTCACGGCATTGCGGGCAGCGCCGGGATCACGTTTTCGCATCACCGGATTCTTGTCTTTGTACGTGGGAGACCCGTGTTTGCTGTGTCCGGCATCCAGATCCCAGGCGGGCTAGTCAGGCGTTTACCCGGGCGGTTTACTCAGGCGGATGGCCGTGGCGGGTCGGGTAGCGGACGGAGGCCACCGTTTCGTTGTCCTCATTGAGGACCACCACGACGTCGATCGTCTCGCCGGCCAGCGCCGGGGGCAGCCAGTGTTCGGCGTCCTGCCACATCCGCGCCAGCGGAAGCTCCGCGACGGCGAACCATTCGGGCGCTATCTCCCGGCTGTCGGCGGGTTCGCCGCTCCACCGGCGCGTGGTGAAGAGCCTGCAGGCCATGTTCCATTCGGGCCGGGCAGGGAAGACGAACTGCACCCGGCCGGCGCCGGCGAGGTCCTGCTGGCGGACCACCACGCCGATTTCTTCCCAGACTTCCCGGACCACTGCCTCGGCGTCGGTCTCCCCCGGTTCGACGTGGCCGCCGACGCCCACGATCTTGCCTGTGCCGAACCCTGTCCGTTTGAGGCCAAGGAGCACCTCGGCGCCGCGCTGTCCGTCACGAAGCAGGAAGCACAGGGTGACGGGTGTGAAATTCATGTGCACCAGCCTAGCGCCGCCGCCGTCGGCTCCGGCTACTTGCCCGCCGGACCGTCGCCGACCAGCCGGGACCGCAGCTGGACCGGGATTCCAATAGCCGCGAACTGCTTGTCCATGGCTTGCTGCGGGGTGAGCCCCTGGTTGTTCGTGGCCTGGAATTCCCAGTTGAAGACACTGGACCAGATTTGCTGGTAATCGACCAGGAAGCGGCCGTTCTGCAATTTGCCGATGTTGAACCAGGCGTTGCCGCCGTCGAGGTGCATGGCTTTTGCCCCCTCGTCCGAGGTGGAGTAGGCCAGCCAGCCGTCCGCGCAGCCGAGCACTGTGTAGTAGCGGCGTTCATTGGCGGGAACCGGGATGATGGCCCGCTGCTGGTCGCTTCGCTGCTGATCGACGTTGGCCATCGTGCAGGCAACACCGCCCGTGGTCAGGGCTGCGGGGGCGCTGGTCGCCGGGGCGGTGGTTGGCGGCGCAGGAGGGCGGGAGGCCGGGGCGCTGGGCGACGGAGTGGCGGGCGCCGTCGTCGGGATACCTGACTGGGCCGGACTGGGCGCTTGGGGTTGCATCAGGTTTCCGCCAACGACGACGGCGGCGATGACCGCCGCGGCGGCCACAAGGGTGCCCGCCACGGCGCGCAGCCGGTTGCGCCGTGCCGGGACGCGGTGGGCCAGGTGCACGACGTCGGGGTCCGAGGAGGACACGAGGGAACGGACCGAGTCGTTGCCCGGAGCGGCGCCTGGAACTCCTACCCGTGGTTTGGCATCTTTCATGAGCTCTTCGATGCGGTCCATGGCTAGTCCTTCCGTTCGGTCATGAGATGGGATGGGGCCGCTTTCGCGAAAGCCTGGCGGGCCCGGTGGAGGCGGACTCCGGCGGCGGAAGGTGAACATTCCAGGGCGGCGGCAAGTTGAGCAGTGGTCAGTTCGTCCCAGTAACTGAGCATCAGCACCTCACGGTCGCGTTCCCTGAGCCGGACCAGGACTTCCGCGACGGCGGCGCGCTGTTCGGTGTTGGGACCCGGCGTGTGATTGCGGGCCTCGTCCTTGAGCCGCTCAATAAGTTCCTGCCGCCGGCGCCGGCCCTTGTACTCGTTGCCGATAACGTTCCGGGCCGTCGCCAGCAGCCAGCCAATGCCGGGCGGCTCCGCCAGCTGCTTTTCCCAGGCGATCCGGAAAACGTCCGCAGCCAACTCCTCGACGCGGCACCGGTCACTGAGGCGGCACGCAATGTAGCGGTAGACCTGCGCGGAGTGTTGTGCGTGCAGGTCAATAAACGCTTGCTCTTTGGCAGCCAGCATGGTGCTTCCCCCGGGCATTGAATGACTTCTTCCTGACCACTATGTGTCCCGTGGCGGGCGTTTTCTTACAGGAAGCGCCAAGAACTTTTCCCAGCTCTGCCTTTCCGTCCACCGCCCGCAGGCAGGACTCGATCAGGTTGGCTGGAACAGCCACGCTTCCAGCCAGCTCTCCATCGTCATGAACGGTTCCGGATGCTCCGGCTCGCCGACGTGCCTTGGCACGTCCATGAAGGCGTCCCAGTCCGGCCCGGCTTCCTCCGGCGGTTCCCCGGCCACGTCCTCTGGCATGCACTGGTCTCTGGCCGCTCCCCCCGCCAACAGCCCGTCCACCGCCAACAGCCCGGGCGGTAACACCGGAGGTTCCCAGTCCTGGTGTTCGCTGCGGTAGTGCCGGCCGGTGGGTGAGATCCAGCCGGGCGGGCCGGTCCGGGTGGCGCCGGTGGGCCTCCAGGCCGTTCCGTGTTTAAGGCGGTGGTGCTTGGGACACGGCTGGCCCAGGTTGCTGATCCCGGTGGTTCCGCCATCTGCCCAGGCGAGGACGTGGTCGGCGTCGTTATCCAGCGACTGGTTGTTGCAGCCGGGGAACGGGCACTTCCCGTCGCGCAGCCGCAGCCAATGCCGCATCGCCCGCGGAACCCGGTAACTGGTCCGGCCAATCTCCAGCGGTGCCCCATCACGCGGATCGGTCAGGACCCGGTAGAACGACTCCGCACCATCGGAGACCAGACGCCGTGCCATCGATGCCGGAATCGGACCGTACCCGTCCAGAAGCGCTGGCTCGTCGGTAACACCTACGAGCGAGAGTGCCGGGACGGTGACCAGGACCTGGGCCCGCGGTGACGGCACACCAGCGACATCACATCCTGCGCGGGTGTCCGGCAGGCAGGTGGCCGCGATGTCGGCGCGCAGCTGGCTCAGGGTCCGGGTTTCACCGGGCCTTTGGAGGGCGCGGGCGGCCGCAGTGGTGCGTTCCCAGATCCCCGCGGCCGTATCCGCCGGCAGGTAGGCCGATAGCCAGGCCATCCCGTCCCTGTCCGGGCAGTACTCCAGCCGCCGGTCAGCGGCACTTTTGGTGTGGCGTGTTTCGATGCTCGCCGGGTGGTGGCGTTCACGCCAGGTGCGGACCTTGGCCCGAAACCGGCCCGGCACGAGCTCTCCGGCCGGACACCCGCGGGCGTGATCGGGCGCGCCCATGTCCAGGAAGTGTGCCTCCAGCGCCGACGCCCCGGCCCGCCCCAAGACCGCAGCCTCGTCGGTCATGATCCGGGCATGCTGCCACGAGATCAATCCGGAGTGCAGGGCTGCCAGCGTCAACGGCAACGACGTCGTCAGAACATGGGCCTCCGCCAACAAGGACCCGGCGCTGCGTTCGCTGACGGACAGCACACACGCGACCTCCGCGACCACCGCCATTTCCCGCATGGTGCACTCCCGCGGTGAGTCGTCCGGGGGCGCCATCGCCGCAACCGTACGCGCATACTCCGCGGCGAACCGGACTTTCAGGGCCGCAAGCCGCGCCTCCAACCGGGCAACTCCGGCCAGCCCGTCCAGACATCCGTCGGCCAGATCCCGCAACGAATCCGCATCCTTCGGCGCCAAGCCGGATTCAGAAGGGGTCTCCCCCGCCGCTGTCAGGTCAGCCAGCGCGGCGGCGGACCGGGCGACATCTGCCGCCGCCGCCTCGACCTCCGCACTGAAAGCCACACCGCTTTTCATACCCCCAGCATATGAACGACCACCGACAATAACGGAAGACTCAGCGGGCCTGACGGCCGGCCCGGTTACCGGCACCACGGGGGTAGCGGCACCATCCGCCGGCAGCACCAGGCCGCCGTCGAAGCTACAGCCCTAGCCCAACGCCCTCGGGTGCGCGGCCGCGTAGATTTCGCGCAGGGTGTCGGCGGTCACCAGGGTGTAGACCTGCGTTGTGGTCACGGAAGCGTGGCCCAGGAGCTCCTGGACAACGCGGACATCGGCCCCGCCCTCGAGCAGGTGGGTGGCGAACGAATGCCGAAGGGTGTGAGGCGAGACGTCCTTGGTGATGTTGGCCTTGTCAGCGGCCGCTTTGAGGATGGTCCAGGCGCTTTGGCGGCTGATCCGGCCACCCCGGGCATTCAGGAAGAGCGCCGGCGTTCCTTTTCCCTTGGTGGCCAGCAGCGGCCTCCCCCGGACCAGGTACGCGTCCAGCGCACGGGCGCCGTAGGACCCCAACGGCACCATCCGCTCCTTCGAGCCCTTACCGAACAACCGGACAATCGCCGGGCCGCCGGCCGCCGGATCGTTCTCGCCCTGCAGCGATATGTCGTCGACGTCGAGACCCACGGCCTCGCTGATGCGCGCCCCAGTGGAGTAGAGGAATTCGAGCAGGGCACGGTCCCGGAGCCCGGTGGGCGTGTCGGTTCCGGCGGCTTCCAGGATCCGGGTGACCTCTTCGACAGTGATGGCCTTGGGCAGCCGCTTTCCGGGCATGGGCGGGTGCACGTCGCTGGCGGGATCCGTGGGCGTGAGGCCTTCGAGCGCCCAGAATTTGTGCAGTCCACGGACAGCGACGACGGTCCGCGCAGCCGAACGCACGCCCAGGGCGGATCCGCCGTCGGAGCCGTCCGAGAGCGCCTGCACGAAGGCAGTCACGTCGCGGCGGGTGATCTCTTCCGGACGACGCCGGCCGGCGCCGGCCAGGTGCCGGGCGTAGCGGGCCAGGTCGCGGCGGTAGGCGGAGAGCGTATTGGCAGCCAGGCCCCGTTCGACGCCCATGTGCTGGAGGTAATCAGTGATGGCCCGGTCGACGGCGCTCGGCGGCCGGGGCGGTTCGGGCACCGCGGCGGGCGGTTCGGCTGCCAGCAGACCTGTCATCAGCGCTGGCTGGGGTGGGCGGGCCACGGCGCGCCGGCCGGGCGAAGTCCTTGGTAGCCGTCAGCGCGGGCCGCGGCTGCTGCGAGGACGCCGACGACGGCGGACGGGTTGTGCAGGCGTCCCTCCAGCACGGCGGCGACTGCGTCGTCCAGCGGCAACCAGTGCAGTTCGATCTCCGCTTCCTCATCGGTGCGGACGTGGAGTTCGTGGCCCGGTACCTCGCTCAGGTCACGGGCGAGGTAGATGCGGATGGCCTCGCTGGAGGACCCGGGCGAGTTGAAGAAGTCTGCCAGGACGTTCCACGTCCCCGCCACCAGGTCGGCTTCCTCGGCAAGTTCCCGGGCCGCGCCAACCACGAAGTCCTCGCCTTCGACGTCGAGCAGTCCGGCCGGAATTTCCCAGAGGGCCATGCCCACGGGGTGCCGGTACTGCTTGATCAGCAGGATCTCGCCGTCCTCGTTCATCGGGAGGACGGCCACGGCGCCCGGGTGGTCGATGTAGTCCCGGACCAGGGGTTCGCCGTCGTCGCTTAGCTGGAAACTGTCGCTGACCACATCCCAGATCCGGCCCTGGTAGACCTTCTCTGATGACAAAAGACGGCGCGGGCTCGGCTCATCCGAAACCTGCTGTGCAGCATGGGGAGTCTCAGACTTACCGGGCATCGCGCCGTCCTTTAATTCAGTTGCGGTTTACTTTGACTCTGCCGCGGCGGTCTTGGAAGCAGCCTTGCCGGTGGCGGCTACCGGCTGGCCTGCACCGTGCTGGTGGTCCAGGGCGGCCTTGACCAGCCCCGCGAACAGCGGGTGCGGGCGGGTGGGCCGGGAGCTGAGCTCCGGGTGCGCCTGGGTGGCCACGTAGTACGGGTGGACTTCGCGGGGAAGCTCTACATACTCCACCAGCTTGCCGTCGGGCGACGTTCCGGAGAACACCAGGCCCTGGGCGGCGATCTGCTCGCGGTACTTGTTGTTGACCTCGTAGCGGTGCCGGTGGCGTTCGCTGACCGTGGTGGTGCCGTAGGTTTCGGCGATGACCGAGCCCTCGTCCAGCTTGGCCTCGTACAGGCCCAGGCGCATGGTGCCGCCGAGGTCGCCCTTGCCGTCAACGATGTCGAGCTGCTCTTCCATCGTGGCGATCACCGGGTACTTGGAGTCCGGCTCGAATTCGGACGAGGAAGCGCCTTCGAGGCCGACCACGTTGCGGGCGTATTCGATGACCATGCACTGCAGGCCCAGGCACAGGCCGAGGACCGGAAGCTTGGATTCGCGGGCGTACTTCAGGGCGCCGAGCTTGCCCTCGAGGCCGCGGATGCCGAAGCCGCCGGGGACGCAGATCGCGTCGACGCCGGCCAGGGACTTGACCGCGCCTTCCGGGGTCTCGCATTCGTCCGAAGGGACCCAGCGGATCTTGACCTTGGTGTTGTTCGCGAAGCCGCCGGCACGCAACGCCTCGGTCACCGACAGATAGGCGTCAGGCAGGTCGATGTACTTGCCGACGAGGGCGATCTCGACCTCGTGCTTGGGGTTGTGGACGGCCTCGAGGAGCTTGTCCCAGCTGGTCCAGTCAACGTCCTTGAACGGCAGGTCCAGGGCACGGACGATGTAGGAGTCCAGTCCCTGGGAGTGCAGCGTCTTCGGGATGTCGTAGATGCTGGGCGCATCCGGGCAGCCAATCACGGCGTCGATGTCGACGTCGCACATACGGCCGATCTTCTCGCGCATCGCCTGCGGCACTTCGCGGTCCGAACGGATCACGATTGCCTCGGGCTGGATGCCGATGGAGCGCAGGGCGGCTACGGAATGCTGCGTCGGCTTGGTCTTCAGCTCCTGTGACGGCCCGATGTAAGGCACCAGGGAGACGTGCAGGAAGAACACATTGTTGCGGCCGACGTCCTGGCGCACCTGGCGGGCGGACTCGAGGAACGGCTGGGACTCGATGTCGCCGACCGTGCCGCCGATCTCGGTGATGATCACGTCCGGGGCGTTCTTGCCCTCAGCGGGCAGCCGCATGCGGCGCTTGATCTCATCGGTGATGTGCGGGATGACCTGGACGGTGTCGCCGAGGTACTCGCCGCGGCGTTCCTTGGCGATGACCGTGGAGTACACCTGGCCGGTGGTGACGTTGGCCGAGCCTTCGAGGTTCTCGTCGAGGAAGCGCTCGTAGTGGCCGACGTCGAGGTCCGTTTCGGCGCCGTCGTCAGTGACGAAGACTTCGCCGTGCTGGAAGGGATTCATCGTGCCCGGATCCACATTCAGATAGGGATCGAGCTTCTGCATAGTTACAGACAGGCCGCGTGCCCGCAGGAGGTGACCGAGGCTCGAAGCCGTCAGTCCCTTTCCGAGCGAGGACGCCACACCACCGGTTACGAAGATGTGTTTGGTCGTCTTGGACGAGCCCGGGAACCGGGAATTTACACGGGAATTTGATCGCTGCACCACGGAGTTCGAGCCTATCATCAATTCGGTCTTTCTTGGATCGCTAAAACGCCGTTGTGATGGTCATCCCAGTCACCGCCGGCCGCCAAAGGGGCAACCAGCCCGGCCAGCGGGCCGCCGGGCTGTGACCGGTAGCCGCCGGCCGGCAGTCACGCCTGCTGCGGCAGGAGCTTGGCGTCGTCGAGCAGTTCCTGGGCGTGGGCCCGGGCGGATTCCGAGTCTTCCTGGCCTGCCAGCATGCGTGCCAGTTCGCGGACCCTCTCGGCCTCGTCGAGCAGCGTCACGTCGCTGGAGGTGAAGCCGGTCGCTGTGGCGCCGTCCGCGCCCCGCACCGAGGTTTTGGTGACCCGGATGTGCTGGTCGGCGAAGGCCGCCACCTGCGGCAGATGGGTGACCACGAGGACCTGGACATGCCGTGCCAGCATGGCCAGCCGGCGGCCGATTTCGACGGCGGCACGGCCGCCGACGCCGGCGTCGACCTCGTCGAAGACAAACGTCGGCACCGGGTCGACGGCGGCCAGCACCACCTCGATGGCGAGCATCACGCGGGAGAGCTCACCGCCGGAGGCCCCCTTGCCCAGCGGACGGGCGGGCGCGCCGGAGTGCGGCTGCAGCAGGAAGGAAATCTCGTCGGCGCCAAAAAGGCCCAGCTGCTCCCCCGGGTCGACATTGATGACCAGGGTGGCATCGGCCATGGCCAGGGCGGTCAGCTCGGCGCTGACCCGGCCGGAGAGGTCCTTGGCGGCCTTCTTCCGGGCCTTGCTGATGGCCGCGGCCTGCTTGCGGAGGTCCGTCTCCGCCCGCGCCACCTCGGCGTCTAGCGCCTCGATCCGGGTGGAGTCGTCCTGGAGTTCCTCGTAGCGGGCGCGGGACTGCTCCGCCCAGACCAGGACCTCGTCGATGCTCGGTGCGTATTTGCGGACCAGCTTGGCCAGCGCGGCGCGGCGGTCCTCAATTTCGGCCAGCCGTTCCGGGCCCTCCGTGTCGAGGGCAGCCTGGTAGCTGGCCAGGTCACCGGCGATGTCGTTGAGGAGGAAGCCTACTTCCGCCAGCCGGGTCGCCGCGGAGCCCAGTTCGCTGTCGTGTTCGGCGACGTGCTCCAGGGTTCGTTTCGCGGCGTCCACCAGCGTGGTGGCATCGGCTTCTTCACCGAAGTCCTCGGCAATGAGGGCCTGATGGGCTGCGCTGGCCGCGATGCGGAGCTCTTCGACGTTGGCGAGCTTCACGGCTTCGGCCTTGAGTGACTCATCCTCCCCGGGCTGCGGGTCGACTGCGTCGATTTCTGCCAGCGCCGCCTCAAGGGACTCCGCCTCGCGCAGCCGTTCACGGGCCGCGCTGCGGAGTTCGTCCAGCTCGGCCTGGCTGGCCTTCCAGTGGCCGAACAGCTCCTGGTAGGCAGCCAGGCTGCCGGCGAGGTTCTCCCCCGCGAACTTGTCCAGGGCTTCGCGCTGTGCCACCGGGCTCTTCAGCCTGATCTGGTCCGACTGGCCGTGGACCACCACCAGCGTCCCGCCGATCTCGGCGAGCACTCCCACCGGGGCCGCGCGGCCGCCGAGGTAGGCACGGCTGCGGCCGTCGGCGCCGACGCTGCGGGCCAGCAGCAGTTCCGCGCCGCCGTCGAACTCCTCCACCTCGGCACCGGCTTCACGGGACCTGCTGATGGCGGCATGGCCGACGTCGAGCTTCAGCACCGCCTCGGCGGACGCACTCTTGGCGCCGCTGCGCACGGCACCGGCGTCGGACCGTGCCCCCAGCAGGAGGCCGACGGCGGTGACCACCATGGTCTTGCCGGCACCGGTTTCGCCGGTCACCACGCTGAGGCCAGGGCCCAGGGGCAGCGTCGCATCCGTGATGACGCCAAGGTCGCGGATTCTAAGTTCTTCGAGCATGGGTCACTTCGCAGTCGAGGGGTCGGTGGGCGCGCCGGGGTCTGCGTGTTGCGGCCCTGCTTTTGGCGGGGTGGACGGCGGCGGGGTGGGCAGCGGCGGCATCGGCCGCGGGGTGCGCACCACCGGGACCGGCCCGGTATGGATCATGCCGGTCTGCGGCACCGGACCGCGCCAGCCCTGGATGGGCAATTCAAACTTGCGGACCAGACGACCAGAGAACGGTGTCTGGTGGGTGCGGGCCAGCCGGACGGGGGTTGCCGAGCGGGTCACCTCCACGCGGGCGCCGGGCGGGAGGTCCACGGAGCGCCGGCCGTCGCACCACAGCACGCCCTGGGCGTCGGTGCGGTTCAGGATTTCCACGGCGAGCCGCGACCTGGGCGAGACCACCAGGGGCTTGGCGAAGAGAGCGTGGGCGCTGATGGGCACAATCAGCAGGGCCTCCACTTCCGGCCATACCACCGGTCCGCCCGCGGAGAAGGCGTAGGCGGTGGAACCGGTGGGGGTTGCGAGGACCACTCCGTCGCAGCCGAAAGACGTCAGCGGGCGCTCGTCCACCTCGGTGACCACCTCAAGCATCCGTTCCCGGTTGCCCTTCTCGATGGCGGCCTCGTTCAGCGCCCAGGTGTGCCAGATCTTGTGGCCGCGGACCCAGACCTGCACGTCGATGGTCATGCGCTCTTCCACGGTGTACTGCCGGCTGGCAATCCATTCCACGGTCTGGGCGAGGTCTGCTCGTTCGCTTTCGGCGAGGAAGCCGACGTGGCCGAGGTTGACGCCCAGCAGGGGCACATCCACCTCCCGCACCAGTTCCGCGGCGCGCAGGATGGTGCCGTCGCCGCCGAGCACCATCACAAGCTCGACGTCGGGAAGCTTGACGTGGTCGTGGAGCACCTCGACCGGCTGGTCCAGCCGTCCGAAGAACCGGACCATGTCGCCGAGTTCGGATTTTTGCATCACGGGAACGATGCCGGAGGCATGCAACTGGGCGCACGCTTCCCAGGCGGCCTTGAGGGACTCCTCGCGGCCGGTGTGGGCAAGGATGAGGACGCGCCTGCTCATCGGGTTCCGCCTTCTAGTGCTTCTCGTGCTGTTCTGGCCAGATCGTTCCGAGTAACGCAGCAACGGCTGCGTCCCGCTCCTCGATCTTAGGCAGGTCTGTCCGGTTCCCGCGCTTTATCCACAGGAAGTACTCGACGTTTCCGTCCTGGCCGGGCAGCGGGCTCTGGGCCAGCCCCTGCAGTTCCAGGCCTGCATCCATCGCGGCGGCCGCCACTTTGGTCACGGCCAGGCGGCGCTCCCGCGTTGAGGTGACCACGCCTGTGCGGCCCAGCCGGTCCTTGCCGATCTCGAACTGTGGTTTGACCATCAGCACGAGGTCGCCGCCGGGGACGGTGCATGCCGCGAGGGGCGCCACCACGAGGGTCAGGGAGATGAACGACAGGTCGGCCACCGTCACCGCCGCCGGGCCGCCGATCTCTTCCGGCGTCATGTAACGGACGTTCAGGCCTTCATGGACGGCCACCCGGGGGTCGTGCCGGATCTGCGGGACCAACTGGTCATGCCCGACGTCGACCGCCACGACGTGGTCCGCGCCGCGCCGCAGCAGCACTTCCGTGAAACCTCCGGTGGAGGCACCGGCGTCGAGGCAGCGTTTGCCGGAGACGTCGACGGCGGGGAAGGCGTCCAGCGCGCCGGCCAGTTTGTGGGCGGCGCGGCTGACGTATTCGTCTTCGCTGGTGGTGGCTACCTCCAGGGCAGTTCCGTCCTGGACCTGCAGGGACGCCTTGGCGAGCACGTCGCCGCCGGAGCTGACTTTTCCTTCACCGATGAGCCGGGCAGCGTGGGTACGGGATCTCGCCAGCCCGCGGCTGACAAGTTCCTGGTCAAGCCGGGTCATCGGTAGGTGTCCCCCGCCGCTGACCCGGAGACGTCTTCATTCAGCGCCGCCGCGAGGTCGTCGTGCAGACCGGAATATACCTCGCCGTGGGCGGCAACCGGCAGCTCCGGCAGCTCCCCGAGGCGTGCCAGGAGGGAGTCGACGGTCGGATCCCCCACCGCGGTCTCCCCCGTGTGTTCCGGCCAGTCAACGCCGGCGTCGGAATTTTCGGGGCCGGCAGTCTCCTGGCGGGCGTCAGTAAAAGGGTTCTGCTCGGTCATGCTGTCCAGTCTAGTGATCCAGCCACTCAAGGCCGGGCGCAAGGGCTGTGGACGTCTCAGGGTTCGCGGCCCACCAGGCGGCACAGGCGGCACGCCAGGAGTCGAGGTCCGCCGGGTCACCGCTGACACGCACGGTGGCGCTCTCCACGGACGCCGTCGCCGCGCCGCAGCGGTAGTGGCCGCCGTCGTGCTCCACGGCCGGGTAGGGCCGGTAGAGGTCGGTGAGGTCGTTGATCAGGAAGGTCGGCCGCTCCATAGTGCGGGCAGCAAGGATTGATTCACGCGTGTCGACGCCGGTCAGCACGGCCACCGTGGCGAAGCCGGCGTTGTTGCCGCCGAGGATGTCCGTGTCCAGCCGGTCACCGACAACGAGCGGGCGGTCGGCCGCCAGCCGTTTGGCGGCTGCGTGGAACAGCGGCGCCTCCGGCTTTCCGGCGACGAGCGGCTGCCTCCCGGTGGCGGCGGCGACGGCGGCAACGAGGGTGCCGTTGCCGGGGGCGATGCCGCGGGCCTGGGGAATGGACATGTCGGTGTTTGTGGCGACCCACAGGGCGCCGGCCGCGACCACGTAGGAGGCCTCGGCGAGGTCCTTCCAGCCGAGGTCGGGGTGGAAGCCCTGAACCACGGCTACCGGGTCCTCGGCCTCGCTGCGGACGGGAACCAGGCCGGCAAGTTCTATTTCGCGGGCCAGGGCGTCGCCGCCGGTGACCAGGACGCGGGCCCCGGCGGGCAGCATTGACGCGAGCAGCTCGCCGGCGGCCTGCGGCGAACTCACCACCTGCTGTTCCTCGGCCGGGGCGCCGAGGTCGCGCAGGTGCTGCGCCACTTCGGCCGGCGAACGCGAGGCGTTGTTGGTGACGTACCCCAGTCCGACGCCGATGCCTGCCAGCCGTTGCAGCGATTCCACAGCGCCGGGAATGGCGTGCGGACCGGCGTATACGACTCCGTCGAGGTCGGACAGGAGGGCGTCGAACCTGGAGATCAGCTCAGCGTCGGCCATGAGGGATCAGTCCTCCGCGCGATCCGGGCGGTGGGTGTCCTCGGAGCCGAAGTCGTCGGCGTTGGAATCGTCGGACTCCAGCTCGTCGGCTTCCACGGAATCCTGATCCGATTCGGCGTCGTCGGATTCGAAGAAACCAGCCTCCTCGTCATCGGAGCCGGATTCGAGATCCTGCGCGGCGGACCCGGACACGGGGTTTTCGGCGAGGCCGGCAACGGATTCGGCGCTGGCGGCCTGCGGTGCCGACTCACCGGCAGCGGCTGCCGAGTGCTCGGCGGACTGCTGCTGCAGGATCCGGCGGCGCTGTGCCTCTTCGCGGGCTTCTTCTTCCTCGTCCCAGCCGAGATCAATGATGTCCGGTTCCTCGTCGACGCCCATGCCGAGGGCGTTTTCTGCGACAACGGCCTGGCGCTGCCATTTGCCGGCTTCCGTTTCGCGGCCGACGGCGGTCAGGGCGTCAGCGTAGGCGCGGAAAAGGCGCGGGCTGTAGGAGAAGGCGCGGTTGATGTCGAGCTGGACAATTTCCAGCTCGGAGACGGCTGCGTCGAGCTGTCCGAGATCGGTGCGGGCACCGGCGGCGACAATTGCCAGTTCCACCTTTCCGGGCGCGTCGAGGTCTTTGGCTTCCTCGGAGCGAGCCATATCCAGTGCGCGGTCCGGACGGCCGAGGCCACGTTCGCAGTCGGCCATCACGGGCAGGTGCACGTTGGATCCGCTGATGCGGCGGTAGGTGCGGAATTCCCGGAGGGCCTCGCCGTAGTGGCCAGCGGCGTAGGCGGTGAGACCGACGGCTTCGCGGACTGCAGCGAGGCGGCCGCCGCGACGGCTGGCGGCCAAAGCGTGCTGGAACGCGAGCTCCGGCTCCTCATCGAGCAACCGGCCGGCCATCACCAGGTGGCGCGCGACCCAGGAAGCGCTGTTTTCCTCGAGAGTCTTGATCTGGTGCTGCGTTGCGCGGTCCAGTTCCTTGCCCGTGACGTCCTCGTCGATCTGGGGCGAACGCTCACGGTCGGGCCGGTTGGCGCTGCGCAGGTCCTTAGCGTTCGGCTCGCGCACGGGGCGGTCCTCGGCGCGGTCGCGGCCAAACTGCCGGGGCCCGGAATCGCCGCGGTCGAAGCTGCGGGCAGGACGGTCGTCGCGGTTCCCAAACGGCTTGCGGTTATCTCCGCCGCTGAAGGGTTTGCGGTCCCGGTCTCCACCRAAACTSCGGCGCTCACCACCATCACGCGACGGACGATCACCAAACGGCTTACGATCCCGATCCCCACCAAAACTCCGRCGCTCACCACCATCACGCGACGGACGATCACCAAACGGCTTACGATCCCGATCCCCACCGGTGAACGGCTTACGGTCGCCTTCGCTACGGGGCGGCCGGGAGCCCTCGGTACGGTCATCCCTCGAACGGAAGCCCCTGGGGTCCCCGCCTGAGTTGTTAGCGCCGCGGAATCCCCCGCCGCCGGAGTTCCGTCCCCCGCCGAAGTTACCGCGGTCTTTGCCGCCGCGGTTGCCGTCGTTGTGCTCAGCCATGGTGGATTCCTCCTGTTGTGAGCTGACCACTGGCGCAATCGCAGCCGCTCTATTTCCGTGTCTCGTTTCCTACGCAACCCGAAATCAAGCGCTTCGAAGTCCGTACATCTCTATCAATTCTAGGCGAGCCGCCCCGGCCGGGCTAACGGATGCGCGGATTCCGGCCCTGCGGTGTTACGTCTCACAGGGCAGCGCCGGCGTGGACCGGCGTGCGTCCGTGGACCAGCGACTTGGTGCGGGGTACCTGCCACGATATGGGTGGTTAAAGTGGGAGAGCCTCCAACCTTGTGGTTGGAGGCTCTCGACCTGTAATAGTGTTCCGGCGGTGACCTACTCTCCCACACCCTCCCGGGTGCAGTACCATCGGCGCTGTGGGTCTTAGCTTCCGGGTTCGGAATGGGACCGGGCGTTTCCCCCACGCTATGACCGCCGTAAC
>NZ_JBFTNS010000012.1:0-21495 GCF_056397605.1 Arthrobacter sp. 05L44
GATAAGAACGTCGAGGTCCCGAAGGCGTCTGCGTCGCCGTCGTATGTGTTCCGGGTGAACCGGGATGTGGTGGTGCTTAATGATGTGAATTCGGGGAATGTGTGGTTGGTGAACCAGAACATGCAGCTGGTGAACAACTGGGACGACGTAATCCCCCCCAAGAACCAGTCCAACGACCAGGACAAGGAATCCGCGGACAACAACACCATCAACATCCTCCCGGACCGCACCAAGCCGAACCGGCCGCCGGAGACTAAACCCGATACCGTCGGGGTCCGCCCGGGCCGCACCACAGTGCTTAGTGTGCTGGATAACGACTCCGATCCCGACGGCGATGTCCTGACCGCCTCGGTTGCAGGCAACGGCCCCAAAGCCGGCAGCCTCCAGAGCATCTACGGCGGCACGGCCTTCCAGATCACCGTCCCGGCCGACGCGAAACCGGGCACCGAAATTTTCGGCTACAACGCCTCGGACGGCCGCGGCCTCTCCGCCAGCGGCAGCGTCACGCTCAACGTCGTCGGGCCCGATGAAAACAAACCGCCGCTGTTCAAGCGCGGCGAACCCACCACCATGCTCGTCGAGCAGGGCAAAACCGTCAGCCAGAACATCCTCACCGACTGGACCGACCCCGACGGCGACGACCTCGTCCTGATGGACGCCAAGGCGGACAACGACCAGGACCAGGTCAAAGTGCGCCGCGACGGCCTGCTCAGCTATCAGGATTCCGGCGCCGCCCCCGGCAAGAAGACCGTGACCGTCAGCGTCTGGGACGGCCGCGCGACCACCACGGGCAAGGTCATCGTCAACGTCCAGCCGCCGGGCGCCCTCCAGCCGGTGGTCAACGCGGACCACGTCACCGCCGTCGTCGGCCAGGACCTGGTCATCTCCCCGCTGAAGAACGACGTCGACCCCAACGGCGGCGCGCTGCGCCTGGCCCAGGTGGAAGCGGCCGGAACGGCGGAGCTGGGCCCCGTGACCGACGGCGGTACCTTCACCTTTCGCAGCAACACCCCCGGCCCCGTGTACCTGACCTACATTGCCAGCAACGGCCCGCAAAGCACCCAGGGCCTGATCCGCGTTGACGTGGAGTCGGGCAAGGACACCGGCGACCCCGTTGCCGTCCACGACGTCGCCCTGCTCCCGGCCGGTGGCAGCGTCCTGGTGGACCCGCTGGCCAACGACTCGGACCCCGCCGGGGGAGTGCTGGTGCTCCAGTCCGTGCAGCTGCCGGAAAATGCCACCGCCTCCGTCAGCGTGATCGACCACGCCGTGCTGCGGATCACCGACATCACCGGCACCAAGGAACCGTTTATCTTCCGGTACACCATGTCCAACGGCACCAAGTCGGCCACCGGCAGCGTCTCCGTGGTGCCCGTCCCGGCGCCCGCGGTCGTGGAGGCACCGCAGCCCAAACCCGACGAGGTCAACGTGCGTGCCGGCGACGTCGTCACCATCCCTGTCCTGGCCAACGACACCCACCCGCAGGGCGCCAAGCTCACCGTTGACCCGGTGCTGCCCCAGCCCGTGCCCGCCGCGGACGGG
The DNA here is from genome assembly GCF_056397605.1 of Arthrobacter sp. 05L44. Taxonomy (NCBI): domain Bacteria; kingdom Bacillati; phylum Actinomycetota; class Actinomycetes; order Micrococcales; family Micrococcaceae; genus Arthrobacter; species Arthrobacter sp. 05L44. Next base: position 1,543 of record NZ_JBFTNS010000012.1, read on the forward strand.
AAGAGCTTCGTCTCCGAAAACACCCTGCGCTTCATCGCCGGGCCGGTGCCCAAGACCGTCCGGGCCATCTACAACGCCGTCGACCCGCAGGGCCAGAAGAGCGCCGCCGCCGTCACCATCCACATCCTGCCGCTGGAAGGCGCCCAGAACTCGCGGCCGCAACCGAAGAACCTCACCGCCCGCGTGGTGGCCGGCGGCACCGTCCGGATCCCGGTGGAGCTCGACGGCATCGATCCCGACGGCGACTCGGTCCAGCTCACCGGCATTGACAGCACCCCCTCGATGGGAACCGCCACCGCCGGGAGTACCTTCATCGACTTCACCGCCGCCGGCGACGGGGCCGGAACAGATACCTTCCGCTACAAGGTGGTGGACCGGCAGGGCGCCGTCAACACCGGCACCGTCACCGTCGGCATCGCTCCGCGCGGGGAGACCAACCAGAAGCCGACCCCCGTGGACGACACCGTGTCCGTGCGGCCCGGCCGGCAGATCGCCGTCGACGCCACCGGCAACGACACCGACCCCGACGGCGACCCCATCCGGATCCTGTCCGACGGCGTCGAGGCAGCCCCTGAGTTGCAGGCCACGGTCAGCAAACAAAGCGGCCGGATAATCCTCCTGGCGCCCAACCAGGAAGGCACCGTCAACGTCCGCTACAAAGTGGCCGACGACCGCGGCGCCACGGCCCAGGCCGCCATCGCCGTCAAGGTCCAAAAAGACGTCCCGCTGCAGGCGCCGATCGCCCGGGACGACCGCGTGACCTCCGCCCAGACCCTGGGCAAGACCGCCGTCGACGTCCCGGTGCTCAAGAACGACGAAGACCCCGACGGTGTGGGCGAAAACCTCAAGGTCAGCACCGAGGCGAAGACCGCCAGGCCCGGCACGCAGGGCAACATGATCGTGGACCTGACCGAGCAGCCGCAGCTGATTCCGTACACCGTGGAGGACCTCGACGGGCAGAAATCCACGGCGATCATCTGGGTTCCCGGGATCGGCCAGCAGGTGCCCACCCTGGCCAAGGACGACGTCGTGGAAGTGGTCGCCGGACAATCGGTCACCCTGGACCTCAAGGAATGGGTCAAGGTCCGCGACGGCCGCTCGCCGCGCCTGACCCAGACGGACCGGATCAAGCTGATCGGCGCCGACGGCTCGGACCCGGTGGCCAACAACGGCACGGCCCTGAAGTACACGGCAGGCAAGGACTACGCCGGGCCCGGTTCGCTGAGCTTCGAGGTCACCGACGGCACCGGCCCGGACGACCCGGCCGGCCTGAAGTCCACCCTCAGCATCCGCACCAAGGTCCTCCCGGACCCCAACCGGAACAACCCGCCCGTCCTCCTGGGAAGCCAGGTTGACGTGCCCAAGGGTGACACATCCAGCGTGGACCTGGCCCGGCTGACCACGGACCCAGACGATGGCGACGTGCAGAACATGAAGTACGAGATCCTGGGCGAAGTCCCGGGGGGCTTCGACGCCAAAATCGAAGGCCAGGTCCTGAAGCTCTCCGCCAAGGACGGCAGCGAGGCCGGGGCCGACGGCGCCGTACAGGTCAAGGCCAAGGACCCCCGCAGCCTGGAGGCCACTGCGACTTACCGGTTCACCGTGACGGCGTCCAACCGGCCCCGGCCGGTCGCCAACGACGACCTCGAGCCGAACGCCGCCGCCGGTAAGCCGGTCACTGTCAACGTCCTTGCCAACGACGCCAATCCGTTCCCGGACTCCCCGCTGAGGATCGTGGCAGCCGCCGCCGAAACCGGCTCCGGCAACGTCGCCGTGGAGGGCGGCAATGTTGTGGTCACCCCCGCGGCCGGGTTCTCCGGCACCATGGTGGTGGCCTACACCATCGCAGACAAGACCCAGGACCCGTCCCGGCAGGCCACGGCCAGGATCCGGCTCACAGTAAAGGACCGCCCGCTGGCACCCACCACCCCACAGGCCGCCAGTGTGGGGGACGGCACCGCGCTGCTGAACTGGACCGCCCCGGCGGACCGGGGATCCCCGATCACCAAATACACGGTCTATGGCGAGGGCGGGTTCCGGCAGGACTGCCCGGCCAACTCCTGCACCCTTACCGGCCTGACCAACAACTCGAAGTACCACTTCCAGGTCACGGCGACCAACGCCATTGACGAATCCGAGCGGTCACCGGCGTCCGCCGAAGTGCGCCCTGACGTCAAGCCGGATACCCCGGCAGCACCGTCGCTGAAGTTCGGCGATCAGCAGCTGGCCGTGGCCTGGGTTGCTCCCGCATCCAAGGGCTCGCCGGTCAAGTCCTACGACCTCGAAATTTCCCCGGCCCCGCCGGGACAGAACGCCCAGATCCAGAACCTTTCATCTGTCAGCTATGTCTGGAAGGGCCTGAAGAACGGCGTCGCCTACAAGGTTCGCGTCCTGGCCCGCAACGATGCCAAGGATCCGTCGGAGTGGAGTGCCTACTCCGCCGCGGAGACGCCGGCGGGCAAGCCCGCAACGCCGGCGGCTCCGACCGCGGCGTCCGCGGGGTCCGTGGGGAACCAGAGCCAGCTTCGGGTGAACTGGACTGCACCGGACAACAACGGCGACGCAGTCTCGGCCTACACCCTCACCACGTTCCGCGGTGGCTCGCAGGTGGCCAGCCAGAAGGTCACCTCGACGTCGCAGAACGTCACGGTGGATAATTCCGAGGCCGATTACACCTTCTCCGTTTCTGCCACTAACAAGGCCGGAACGTCCGCCACGAGTGCCCGGTCAGCCGCCATCCGCGCGGCCGGCAAACCCGGAATGGTCTCCGGCGGAACGGTTAAGGAAACCGGTGCCAGCGGCCAGCTGCGGGTGACCTTCACACCCCTAAGCCAGGCACAGCGCAACGGTTCGCAGGCCAGCGAGATCCAGTACAGCTACCGGGCGGCCACGTCCGGCGGCGTGGTCAAGGCCGGTGGCATCGCCGCGGGCGGCGCCACGATCGGCGGGTTGCCCAACGGCAAGAACGTCACCATCAACATCATCGCGAGCTCCACCAAGAACAACATCGCCGGGGACGCCAAGGCTGTGGGCACGGCCAACCCCTACGGCCCGCCCAACGCGCCGGTACTCTCGCCCCAGAGTTCCACCACGCAGCAGGTGCACTGGACGTGGAACAACCCGGCCAACAACGGCCGCGCCATCCAGCGCTTCGAGATCAGCTACGAAGGCGGCGGATGGACCAGCGTTGGCCTGGCAAACCGCTACGACCGCGACACCGGGGCATGGAGTTCCACAAAGAACCTCAAGGTTCGGGCCTGCACTGTGGTCTGCGGCTCCGCGGACTCGGCCAACGCCACCAGCGGGAAGGACCCGACGCCGCCGTTGTCGCAAATCCAGGCGCATAACAGCACCTGCCCGGGCCAACCCGGCCGGAAGGACACCTACGACCCCAGTGGCCCCACCTGCGGCGCCGGCTGGGTCCGGAGCTCCGAAGGCCGGCTCAACATCAACTGCACCAAGGACATCTACGGCAACGGGACGCCCTGGTACCGGATGACCGAAGGCAGCCACCCGGGCTGGTACGTCAAGTCCACCACCGTCAACCTGTACGGCCCCAAGCCCGGTGGCTGCTGATGACCACAACCAACCCACACGCCGGATCCCACGGGGAATCCCTGCCGGCCAACCCCCAACTGCTTGACCCGAATGAACATGGAAGAGGAACCAGCGCATGACGATGACCACAGAGCAGGCCGAATGGTTTGCCGGCACCTTTGAGAAGCTCGTAGCCAACGTGGGGCAGGCCGTGCTGGGCAAGTCGCACGTCATCCGGCTGACCTTCACCGCGATGCTGGCGGAAGGCCACGTCCTCTTCGAAGACGCCCCGGGCACCGGCAAGACCTCGCTGGCCCGCGCCCTCGCCGCCACCGTGCAGGGGTCCAACAACCGCATCCAGTTCACCCCTGACCTGCTCCCGTCGGATGTCACCGGCGTGACCATCTACGACCAGAAGACGCAGAAGTTCGAGTTCCACAAGGGCCCGATCTTCAACAACATCGTCCTCGCCGACGAAATCAACCGCGCCTCACCGAAAACCCAGTCGGCGCTCCTGGAGGTCATGGAGGAGTCCCGCGTCACCGTGGACGGCGCCACCTACGAGGCAGGCCGGCCGTTTATGGTCATGGCCACGCAGAACCCGATCGAACAGGCCGGCACCTACCGCCTGCCGGAGGCGCAGCTGGACCGTTTCCTGATCAAAACCTCCATCGGCTACCCGGACCACGCGTCCACCGTGCAGTTGCTCGGCGGCGCCAACCTCAAGGACCGCTCGCGGGAAATCACCGCAGTGATCACCACCCAGGCCGTCGCCGACATGGCCGACCTCGCCGCCACCACCCACGTGGACACCGCGGTGCTCGAATACATCTCCCGGCTCTGCGAGGAGACCCGCAACGCCCCGGAGACGCGCCTGGGCGTCTCGGTCCGCGGCGCCCTGGCGATGGTCCGTGCCGCAAAGGTCTGGGCCGCCAGCCAGGGCCGGAACTTCGTCCTGCCGGATGACGTCAAGGACCTCGCCGCCGTCGTCTGGACCCACCGGCTGGTCATGGACCCGGAGGCGGAGTTCTCCGGTGCCACCGCCGACGCCGTACTGACCCGGGTGCTGGCCGACGTCGCCGCCCCGCAACAGCGGGCCGCGGTCTAACCGGAAGCTTCCGACGAGTCCACCCGCGGGGCCGCCCACCGGCCCCGCAACCATGCACGAACAAAGGCACCCATATGTCCACCAGCACTCCGTTGAACCGGCTTGCTGAACGCCTGAAGCGGCCCCTGTCCCGGGCCGGCGGGCCCGCCCGGCTGCACCCCTCGGCCGTCTGGGCCGAAGCCCGCAGCACCGCCGCCCTGGCGCTGGCCCCGGCCGGAAACGCCGTCCGCGCGCAGTACCGCCGGCACCTCCACCCGGTGCTGTCGGTGGTCAGTGTCCTCGGCTGGTCCGTCCTGGCCGCGTCCGTGCTGCTCTGGGCCGTCGGCCAGGCGTACGGCTGGCAGGAGGCCAAGGCCGCCGCGATCGCCGCGTTCGTGTTGCTGCTGCTCGCCATTGGCTTCATCCTGGGCCGCTCCTCCTACGGCGTGCTCCTGGACCTTGCCCGGACCCGGGTGGCCGTGGGGGACAGCGCCGTGGGCAGCATCGCGGTCTCCAACACCTCCGCCCGGCCGCTCCTGCCCGCCGACCTGGAACTGCCCGTCGGCGCGGCCACCGCCGTGTTCCACCTGCCCCGGATGAAACCCGGGCAGGTCCACGAGGACCTGTTCACCATCCCGACGGCCCGCCGCGCTGTGATCGTGGTGGGCCCGGTCCGTTCCGTCCGTGCCGACCCCCTGCACCTGCTCCGCCGCCAGGTGCTCTGGACCGAACCCGAGGACCTCTACGTGCACCCCCGGACGGTGGCCCTGGCCGGGTCGGCCGCCGGCTTCATCCGTGACCTCGAGGGCATGCCCACCACGGACCTCTCCAGCGCCGACGTCTCCTTCCACGCCCTGCGCGACTACGTGCCCGGTGACGATCGCCGGCACATCCACTGGAAGACCACGGCCCGGACCAACAAGCTCATGGTGCGCCAGTTCGAGGAGACCCGCCGGTCCCACCTGGCCATCTCCCTGTCCACCAACACGGACGAATACGCCTCCGAGGAAGAATTCGAGCTGGCCGTCTCCGCCGCCGCCTCGATCGGCCTGCAGGCCATCCGCGAGCAACGGGACCTTGACGTCCTCACCCAGAAGGGGCCGCTCCGGTGCGAAACCGGCCGGAACCTGCTGGACGACATGACCCGGATCGTCGGAGCACCGCAGCGCAAGACCGCCGTGGACCTCGCCCGCACCCTCGCCGACACCGTGCCCAACGCCTCGGTGGTGTTCTTCGTGGTGGGCAGCAACGTCAGCCCCACCGAGTTGCGCTCCGCCTCGGCGTCCGTTCCGCCGGGCGTCCGCAGCCTCGCAGTCCGGATCCAGGCCGGTGCCGCCCCGGCCCGGGCCAACATCGCGGACCTGACAGTGCTCACCCTGGGCGATCTTTCCGAGCTGGCCATTGTGCTGAGGAAGGCGGCCGCATGAGCACCGCCACCGGTTTCCGTCCCCGCAACAACGCCGTGCCGCGCCGCCGTTCGGGCTTCGCCGACGGCCAGCCTGCCTGGCATTACGCGCTCGACGCCGGCGCCCTGATCGTGCTGCTGGGGCTCGGCGTCCTGGGGTTCAGCCTCAGCTTCGGCGGCGACCCGTACTATCTGGCCGCAGGCTTCGGCGGCATCCTGTTGGGCTTGGGCATCGCGGCCGCCCAAGTGCATTTCCGGCTGGGTGTGCTGATCACCACGGCCCTGACGGTTGGCGCCTACCTCGTCTTCGGCACCGCCCTGGCCGTCCCGGAGGCGTCCATCGCCGGGGTCCTTCCCACACTTGAATCGCTGCGGACCCTGCTGGTGGGCGTGATGTTCGCCTGGAAGGACATGCTCACCGTCGGCGTGCCGGTCGGCACCGCCGGCGGCACCCTGATCGTGCCGTTCCTCAGCTCCCTGCTCACCGCCCTGGCGGCCGGACTGCTGATCTGGCGGCTCAAGAGCCCCTACTGGCCGCTGCTGCCGGTCCTGGTGCTCTTTATCACCGGCATCGCCTTCAGCACCAACGCCGGCTTCCTCACTGTGGAACGCGGCATTTCGCTGACCGTGGTGGCGATCGCATGGGCCACCTTCCGCCGCGACGCCCTGCGCCGCAACGACACCCGCAAGATCTCGGTCAACCAGCCCGAGTCGGACCAGGCCACCGCCCGCACCGCCCGGCTCCGCCGGGTGGGAACGGCCGCCGCGGTGATCGCCGTCGCCGTCGGCGTCACTGCCGTCGCCTCACCGCTGGTGGCCGCCGACGACGACCGGAAGGTCCTGCGCAACACGATCGTGCCGCCGTTCGACCCGAAGGCCTACGTGACCCCGTTGGCCAGTTTCCGCAACTTCGTCAAGGACAAAAAGGACGACAACCTCTTTATGGTGAAGGGGCTGCCGAAGAACGGCAGGGTCCGGCTCGCTGCGCTCGATTCGTTCAACGGCACCAACTACAACATGGACCCGAACGGATCCGGCAGCTTCAGCAAGGTTGGTGACGCCAAGTCCATCAACACCCTCGCCGATTCGACAGGGATCGTCCCGACCAACAACTACACCCTGAACATCACCATCGAGGACTACCAGGGCTTCTTCCTCCCGGGCGGCCGCAAGACCACCGGGATCAGCTTCGCCACCGACACGGCCGGCGCCGCGTCCGGGCTGTACTTCAACTCCGGCACGGACACCGCCGTCACCACCCGCGGGCTCTCCAAGGGCGACGCGTACAGCGTGCAGGTGGCCGACCCCGCCATGCTCGAACACGGCCAGCTGACGCAGTACGACTTCGCGAAAGTCTCGCTGCCGGACCCCGCCGAGGTACCGCCGGTGGTCGACTCACAGGCCAACGACCTCGCGGCCGACGCACCCACCGCCATTGACAGGGTCCGCCAGATCGAGGCGCACTTCCAGAAAAAGGGCGCCTTCAGCAACGGCCTGATCGCCGACGGCCAGCTGCCGAGTGTCTCCGGCCACAGCGCCAACCGCATCCGCAGCCTGCTCACGGCCAAGCAGATGCTGGGCGATGACGAGCAGTATGCCGTGGCGATGTCCCTGATGCTGCGCCACCTTGGCATCCCTTCCCGGGTGGTGATGGGTTTCTACCCGGATCCCAAGAGCCCGGAAAACGGCGCCGGCGAAGTCCAGATCACCGGAAAGGACGTGCACGCGTGGGTTGAGGTGGCCTTCGACCGGGTGGGCTGGGTGTCCTTTGATCCCACCCCGCCCAAGGACAACGTGCCCATCCCGCCGGACCCGGAGAACAAGTCCAAACCCAAACCGCAGGTGCTGCAGCCGCCGCCCCCGCCGCAGGAGCCGGCCGAACTGCCGCCGGACTCCTCGCCGGACGCGCTGGACGCGGACGAGAAGAAGAACAACCCCTGGCTGTTCTGGGGCCCGCTCCTTGCCGCGATCGGCACGGCGCTGATTCCCGTCGCGGTCCTGGCGCTGCCGCTGCTGCTGATCGCGCTGCTGAAGGCCCGGCGCCGGAAGGCCCGGTTCACCGACGGCCACCCCGCGCAGCGCGTCGGCGGCGGCTGGAACGAGGTCCTCAGCCTCGCGACGGATCTCGGCGCCGGCGTGGACACCCGTGCCACCCGCCGCGAGTCCGCCGTTGTCCTCGGCGAGGCGTTCCCCGCCAGCCAGGGCACCACCACCCTGCTGGCCCACCGCGCCGATGCCGCCATCTTCGGGGCCGGACAGCCCAGCGAGGAGCAGGTCACGGAGTACTGGCAGATGGTGGACGGCTCACTGAAGGCGATGACCGGGACCGTCGGGTTCTGGCGCCGCCAGCAGGCCCGCTTCTCGCCGCGCTCCCTGCTGGCCGACGGGCGGACCGCCCTGAAGCTGCGCGGACTGCGCCCCGTGCTGCCCGGCGGCCGCCGCCGCGGCGGTACCGCTGCCGGCGACGGAAACGGGCCCGCGGCAGTTGACCCGGCCGTCTTCGGCCCAGCTAGTACAGTGGAGCCCGGTCCGGACCACGAACCGCAGCGAACAGCCAGGAAGAACCGCAACGAGCCATGACCGACGACGTCGAGCGCTGCCCGCGCTGCCACCAGCCGATCCGCCCGGGCGCCACGTTCTGCACCTCGTGCGGGGTGCCCCTGAGCAACCGTTCGGCACGCAGCGCACGGCACGGGGACGGAACACCCGGTACTATCCCGGTAGCGCCTTCCGGGCGTGATGGCACGTTCGTTCCGGTCCAGGGTCCGGCCGGAGGACGTGTCCACGGACAAGGGGGAAGTACCGTAATGCCGAACAAGCTGGAGCTGGTTCCCGCCGATGCAGGAAAGCGGCTCGGCGCCGCCGTCCTGGACTGGACCGGGCCCGTGGCGGTCCTCATTGTGTTGTTCGCCCTCGGATTCGCCGGCGTCACACAGACCCGCAGCGGCGGCTCCATCATCTACAACACCTCCTCGATGGTGCTTTTCGGCGGCCTGGGGATCGGCATCACGCTGGTCTACACGGCGGTCCAGGCCATCATGGACGGCCGGTCCGGCACCACCCTCGGCAACCGCATCGTGGGGATCCGCACCGCCGACGCCGACGGGTACGCCCCGGGCGGGGGAGCGGTGTTCCTCCGCGGCCTCATCACCGGGGCCGGTGTGCTGCTGGCCGCCCTCGCCGCCGTACTAGTGGTGCTCTTCCAGTGGTTCGGCGCCGCCCTGGTGATGCTCGGCCCGCTGGCCCTCCTCGGCGCCGGTTGGGCTGTGCTGGTGGTCGTCTCCAACACCTGGGATCCCAACAGCCGCCTCCGTGGCTGGCACGACACCGCCGCGAAGACCCTCGTCTTCGACATCAAGGCCGGCCGGAACCCGCTCACCACCGGCGGCATCCAGGGCCCGTACAGCTTTGCCCCGCTGGACCTTCCTCCCGTGCAGCAGGTGGCCTCGCCGGTGGCCGGCGCCGCCCGGCTCCAGCCGCCGACCGCCGCGGCCGGACCCGCCGCACCGCCCACCGCAGCAGCCGCCTCCTCCGCGCAGCCCGCGCCGCAGCCGTTCTCCTTCCAGCCGGCCCCGGCCGGCCCGGCCCCTTCCGCGCCCGCCCCGATCGTGGCGGCCCCGATCGTGGCGGCCCGCAGCCACGCCGTGAACAGCCGCGCCTTCAGCCCCCACCCGGACGACGACCTGGACCGCACCCAGGCCCGCGGCGACAGCGCCGTGCCCATCACCGTGGCCGTGCCGCGGATCAGGATCGACGACGGCCGCGAAGTGGAACTGGACCGGTCCCTGCTGATCGGGCGCAACCCGGCCGGCCATCCCGGCGAGGAATCGGTGCAGCTGCTGCCCGTGGCCGACCCCGGACGTTCCATTTCCAAGACCCACCTCCTGGTGCTGGCCGGCGACGGCGGCATCTGGGTGACGGACCGCAACTCCACCAACGGAAGTGCCGTCACGACGCCGGACGGTATCCGTACCGCCCTGGCAGCCGGGGAACCCACCCATGTACGCCCCGGATCCACCGTGCACTTCGGTGACCGCTCTTTCTACCTAGGACAGGCATGACATCCCAGCCGGCTTCAGTACCGCCCGCCGAGGCGCCAGCAGCGTCACCCGCCAGTACCCCCAGCCTCCGGCTCCATTACGGGTACGGCACGGACTGCGGCCTGCGCCGGGAAATGAACGAGGACTCCTACATCGCTGCCGACCCCGTCTTCGCAGTCGCTGACGGCATGGGCGGCCATGAGGCCGGCGAGGTCGCGAGCGGGATCTGCGTGCGGACCCTCGCCAACATTCCCCAGCTCGCCACGGGGGAGCGGGACGCCACCGCCGCCATCGTCCAGCAGTACCTCCTGGAGGCCGACGCCGGCATCCGCGAGGCCACCGGTTCCCGCGCCGGGACCACGCTCTCCGGCGTCGTGGTGGTCGAACAGAGGGGCACCCCCTACTGGCTGGTGTTGAACATCGGCGACTCCCGCACGTACCGGCTCAGCCAGGGCAAGCTCAACCAGGTCAGCGTGGACCACTCCGAGGTCCAGGAACTGGTGGACGCCGGCGAGATCACCAAGGCCGAGGCAGCTGTCCACCCGCGCCGCCACGTCGTAACCCGAGCGCTGGGGACCGGCGACGAGACCGAGGCCGACTACTGGCTGCTACCCGTTGAAGAGGGCGACCGGATCCTGGTGTGCTCCGACGGGCTGAACGGCGAGCTCGACGACGAGCACATCGCCCGCATCCTGGTTGATCAGGCGGACCCGCAGGCCGCCGTCGACGAACTGATCCAGGCGGCCCTGCGCAGCGGCGGCCGCGACAACGTGACCTGCATTGTGGTGGACGCGAGCAATGTGGCCCATGACAACGGCGAACAGACCGCCCCGCGCACGGCAGCCCAGGCCGAAGACGAAAACACCCTGCCGCGCACCGAGGTCCTGAACGTCGCACCCGACGGCACCCCCGTGGGGGAGACCAGCGGGGAGACCGATGGCTCCCGCTGACCGCCTGGCCGATCTCAGCTACACACCTGGGTCCTGGCTCGGCATTGTCCGGTCCGGAACGGCCGTGCTGCTGCCGCGGGACACCGACCGGACGCTGGTGGACGCGCTCTGGACACTCCTGGCCGGTGACCCGGAAATCCATGAGGTCCTGGACACCGTGACCTCGGCTTCGGGCGGCTCCCTGGCGCGGCTGCCCTGGTTCGGCATCGTGGGCCGCCGCGGGTCGCTTCAGGTCTTCCTGCGCGGCGAGATTGATCTGGACGTCCGGCTGGCCGGCGGCGACTCCGTTACGGTCAGTGGCCGGGACGTGACCACCTGGACCGAGCGGAGGTTCCCCGCCGCGGAGGGCTTCAGCGTTGCCATCCCCGCCGCGGCGCCGGGCCAGGCGTCCCCGGCCGGTGTCCTCCCGCTGGGCGAGGGGGTGGTCCTGCTGCAGGAGCTGCACAGCGTAGCCTCCGGCGCCGGACGCGTCGCCGAGGCGGTACCCGCCGCCGCAGCCGCCGCCCTGGCCCCGGACAACGTTGCCTCCGACGCCGGATCCGGTGCCGGGATCGGGGACCAGCTGCTCGCGGCGGCCGAGGCCGACATCGCCGCCGACCCGGACAGCCTCGGCAGCTCCGCGGATACGGTCCTGGAACTTCCCGCGGAGGATCTCGACGCCGGGGCCGACCTGGACGGGACCATCCAGACCCCTGCCGACGACGCGGACGCGGCAGAACCCGTGGCGCACGCAGCGGACGGCCCTGACGTGCTGGACGCGCCGGACGCCATGGTGGCCGAACCCGTCGAACCCGTCGAAACCGTCGAACAGGAACCCACCAGCAGCTACGACCACCTCTGGGAACAGACGGTCATGCGCCGCATCGAGGACGCTGCCGTCCGCGAGGACCCCGACGCCGACCCCGACGACGGTCCGCTAGCGCCGGAGCCGCAGGGAACCGACGACGCCGGCGCCGCGGCAAGCGACTCCGTCGCGTCCGCGGAACCTGCCCGTCAGGACGCCCAGGACGCCCAGGACGCCCACGACCGTCCGGAACCGGAGGCCTTCGCCCCCGAACCTTCGGTCCCGGCGCCCGGATCCGCCCCCGCGGTACCCTCCGGGCTGATCGATTCCGTGCCCTGGCACACCGGCGGCGACCGGCCTTCGCCGGCCGCCCCGCCCGCGCCGCGCACGGGCCTCGGCCCCTCAGTGCCGCCGTCGCTGTTCACCCCGCCGCCGGCGCCCGCCCCGGCTCCCTCGCCGGAGGGTCCTGCCGTGGACGCCGACCACGACGGCCAGACCATCATGAAAAGCGAGCTCGGACCCGCCGGCAACGGCGCACCCGTCCACCCGGCCGCCCCCAAGGACCCCGGAACCGGACCCATGGTGCTGGCCCGGGTCTGCCCACAGGGCCACGCGAACCCGCCCACCAACGCCACGTGCGCCTACTGCAGCCAGGCGCTGCCCGGCGACGGCGTCCAGATCCGCCGGCCGCGGCTGGGCCGGATGCGGCTCTCCACCGGAGAACTGATCGACCTGGACCAGTCGCTGATCGTTGGCCGGCAGCCGTCGGTCTCGCGCGTGCAGGGCGCCGGCATGCCCAAACTCGTCCAGGTGGCGAGCCCCGGCGGCGACATCTCCCGCTCCCACGTCGAGGTCCGGCTTGAGGGCTGGCACGTGATGCTCTGCGACCTGAAGGCAACCAACGGCACCGTGCTCCTGCGCGAAGGCCAGGCCCCGCGCCGGCTCGCCCAGGGGGAAATGGCGATCCTGTTTGACGGCGACATCGCCGAACTCGGGGACGGCATTCAGCTGCGGTTCGAGGAGCTCCTGTGAACGCCAAACGCCCCGTCGCCCCGCCGCCCACCATCCCGGGCTTCACGTACGTCAGCCTGCTCGGCTCCGGCGGATTCTCCGACGTGTACCTGTACGAACAGGACCGGCCGCGCCGCAAGGTGGCCGTCAAGGTGCTGCTCTCCGACCTCAAGACCCAGGGCGCCCGCCGCCGCTTCGAGTCCGAGGCGAACCTCATGGCGCAGCTGTCATCGCACCCCTACATCGTGACCATCTTCGAAGCGGAGATCACCGACACCGGCCACTCCTACCTGGCCATGGAGTACTGCTCCCGGCCAAGCCTCGACGTCCGCTACCGGCGCCAGCGCTTCAGCGTGGACGAGGTCCTGGCCGTCGGCATCCAGGTGGCCTCCGCGGTCGAAACCGCGCACCGCGCCGGGATCGCGCACCGCGACATCAAACCGGCCAACATCCTGGTCACGGACTACAACCGCCCGGCGCTGACCGACTTCGGCATCTCCGGCACGCTCGCCGGCGACCAGGACGAGGACGCGGGCATGTCCATCCCGTGGTCGCCGCCGGAACAGTTCAGCGACCGGCAGGTGGACGGCGTCCTGGTGGACGTCTGGGCGCTGGGCGCCACCCTGTACACCCTGCTGGCCGGCCGGTCACCGTTTGTCCTCCCCGGCGCGGACAACTCCCAGCGCGAGCTGATTTCGCGGATCACCAACCTGCCGGTGCCCAAACTGGGCCGGGCGGACGTGCCCGAATCCCTGGAACTGGCGCTGGCGACCGCCATGGCCAAAGCCCCCGCCTCCCGCTACTCCTCGGCCCACGCCTTCGCCCTGGCGTTACAGCGCATCCAGGCTGAACTGAACCTGTCCGTGACCCCGTTCGAAGTCCTTGAGGAACCGCGTGCCGACGAGCCGCACCCCGATGACACCTTCGAGGAAACCCGGGTCCGCAGCGTCGCCTCGATCGACCCCGACGCCACGGGCCATGCCCCCACCTTTCCGGCCCGCCTGCCCGCCGCCGCGCCGGACGACGCCACCACCTCCAACAACGCCACCCGCGCCAGGCCGCCGTTCGGCAGCCTTGCCCCCGGCAGCCCGGCCCCGGGGCGGGACACCGCCACCGGCCGCGATACCGTCCAGCGCCCCGCCTTCGGGGCGGCGCCCCGTCCGGCGCCCCCCGCGGGGGAGGACGACGACGTCGCGGCCACAGTCAACCGGTCCAGCCTGGCCCCGGAGGACACGGCCGCCGGCGAAACGGGGGACGCCGGGGAAGCCCCAACCGGCCACGGCCGCCGGAACCTGGTCCTCGCGATCGTCGGTGCCGCGGTCCTGGTGATCGCCGTCGTCGTCGGGATCATCGCCGGGACCACCCGCCCCGCCCCGGCCCCGCAGGCCACCGAGCAGGTCAGCAAGCCGCCGGCCGATGCCCTGGACAACGGCACCGTCCCCGACGTGACGGCACTGGCCGGACGCGCGGACAGTGCCGGCAAACTCACCTTCACCTGGAAAAACCCGCAGCCCAAGACCGGTGACCGCTATAAGTGGCGGACCTACTCGCCCACGGGCAACGGCGAATTCCAGGCCACTGCCACGGCCAAAGTCCAGGTGGCTCCCAACCCGGCCGGGGACACCTGCATCCAGGTGATGATCGTCCGCTCCGACGGCGCGTCCTCGCCCATGGAACAGGACTCCATCGCCTGTGCCAGGAAATCCTGAGCCGCCTCCCGGCACGCGGCGCAGCAGAGCACACACAGGCACAACTTCCGGCTTTCGGCCCAACAAGGAGACACGGACACATGGGGGATCTAGCAGTAGATTTCTGCGGCGAATGGCACGAACCATCCGACGAGGACATCTTTAGCATCGGCCGGGAGGGTGACCTCGAAGTCGACGACAACCCGTACCTGCACCGGCAGTTCCTGCAGATCGCCCGCTATGACGGCATCTGGTGGCTCAGCAACGTCGGCAGCATGATCTGCGCGACCGTTGCCGACGCCTCCGGCGGCATGCAGGCCTGGCTCGCCCCCGGAGCCCGGATCCCGCTGGTCTTCAGCCACACCAACGTCATCTTCACGGCCGGTCCCACCACCTACGAATTTGCCGTCCACCTCCGGACCCCCGCCTTCCGGCAGGAATCCCGCGGGGAGGAAAGCGGCGGGGACACCACCATCGGCCCCGTCGTCTTCACCGACTCCCAAAAAGCCCTGATCGTGGCCCTCGCCGAGCCGATGCTGCGCCGGGAGGGGACCGGCTTCAGTGCCATCCCGTCCTCCGCGCAGGCGGCCAAGACCCTGGGCTGGGCACTGACCCGATTCAACAGAAAGCTGGACAACGTGTGTGACAAACTCGACCGGGTAGGGGTCGCCGGACTGCGCGGCGGCGGCGGCAAACTCGCCACGAACCGGCGCGCCCGGCTGGTCGAACACGCCGTGACATCGCACCTGGTGACCGCTGCCGACCTCGTGCTCCTGGAAACCCAGCGCGGAGGGGACGACGCATGAGGATCCGGCTGACCCTGCGCCGCGACCCGGCCGAAGCGAAGGACCTCGCCGTCACCGTCGACGGCCTGGCCACCGTGGCGGACATCGCCACCGAACTGTGGGCCGCCGATCCGGCCCGGCGCGGCACCGAACCGCCGTCGAACCTCTCCCTCAGCATCGAGGAGTCCTTCGCCGCCGGCGGCCTCAAGGGCAGCGTTCTGAACCGGGAGGACAACCTGCTCGAATCCGGGCTGCGGCCGGGCTCGATCGTCGGCCTGACCCAGGTCAGCGAGCAGTTCGCCGTGCCCGGGGCAAACCGAGGACCGGCCGCGGCGACCCTCCGCGTGCTCTCCGGCCCCGACGTCGGGCGCGAATTTTCGCTGCCCTCGGGGACCAGCTACATCGGCCGTGACCGCGACGTCGACATCCGGCTCACGGACCCGCTGACCTCGAAGCGGCACGCCCGCGTCACGGTGGGGGAGACCGTGGAAATCGTGGACACCAACTCCGCCAACGGCCTGCTGATGGACGGACTCCCGGTCGGCCGTGCGACGCTGAACTCCTCGGACACCGTCACCCTCGGCGACACCACAGTCTCCGTGGTGTCCCTCGGCGGCGCCCAGGGCACGGCGCCGAGCTCACCCCTGATCGACTTCAACCGTTCGCCCCGGGTGGTGCCCCGGTTCGAACCGCACAAACGCACGCTGCCGGCCGGACCCAAACGCCAGGAACGGCACCCCTTCCCGTACATCATGATGGTGGCCCCGCTGATGATGGGTGCCGTCATTTTCGCCGTCACGCAGAGCCTGATGTCCATGGTCTTTATGCTGATGATGCCGCTGTTCATCGTGGGCCATTACGTGGACCAGAAAATGCAGGGCAAGCGCGACCGCAAGGAACAGCTCAAGGCGTTCCGCTCGGCGATGGCCGCGTTCCGCACCGATATCACCGCCCTGCAGAAAGTCGAACGCTCGGTCAGGCTGCAGGAGGCTCCGTCCGTCAGCGACACCGTGGACTCCATCTACAAACTTGGCCCGCTGCTCTGGACCCACCGGCCCGAGCACACCGGCTTCCTGGGCCTGCGCTTCGGCCTGGGCACGGCGCCGTCGCGGATCCAGTTCGAGGAACCGCAAAGCAACGAGACCGAGCCCGAGTACATGGCCGAGATCCAGGACTGCCTGGCGCAGTTCTCCAGCATCGAGGGCGTGCCGATTGTGTCCCAGCTGCGCACGGCCGGCTCCTTCGGCCTCGCCGGCCCCCGCGGCCTGGTGGATGACGTGGCCCGCGGCATGGTGCTGCAGCTGGTGGGCCTGCATTCGCCCGCAGAGGTGGTCCTGACCGGCATCACCTCGGCGCAGTCCAAGGACCGCTGGGAATGGCTTCAGTGGCTGCCGCATGCGGGGTCCGGCCACAGCCCGCTGGCCGGCGACCACCTCGCCGCCGGACCCGCCGGCGGTACGGCGCTGCTGTCCAAACTCGAGGACCTCATCGACCAGCGCGAAGCCGAGGCGAAGTCACCGCGCCCGGAACTGCGGCCCGGCCTGGCCCTCGAGGGCGGCGACGTCCCCGGACCGCAGCTGCCCACGGTCCTGCTGGTGGTCGAGGACGACGCCCCCGTGGACCGCGGACGCCTCACCAGGGTGCTCGAACGCGGGCCGGACTGCGGCATCCACGTTATGTGGGTGGCCACCTCCGTGCAGCAGCTGCCGGCCGCGTGCCGGGACTTTATGGCCGTCGACGGCGAACACGGCACCACCACGGGCCAGGTCCGGCTGGGCCGGCACACCTTCCCCGTGAGCTGTGAAAGCCTCGACGCCGGACTCGCCACCCAGCTCGCCCGGATGCTCGCGCCCGTCGTCGACGTCGGTAAGCCGCTGGAGGACGATTCCGACCTTCCCCGCGCTGTGTCCTACGCAACGCTGATCGGCAAGGACTTCCTGGACAACCCGCAGGCCGTCGCGGACCGCTGGAGCGAAAACAATTCCGTGCACAGCACCGCCAAGCCCAACCGCAAGGACAACGGCACCCTGCGAGCCCTGGTGGGTTCCAAGGGCATCGAACCGCTGTACCTGGACCTGAAGAACGAGGGTCCGCACGCCCTCGTCGGCGGCACCACCGGTGCCGGAAAGTCCGAGTTCCTGCAGTCCTGGGTGATGGGCATGGCGGCCGCGTACAGCCCGGACCGGGTGAGCTTCCTGTTCGTGGACTACAAGGGCGGCGCCGCGTTCGCGGACTGCCTGAACCTGCCGCACACCGTCGGCCTGGTCACCGACCTCTCGCCGCACCTGGTCCGCCGCGCCCTGACCTCGCTCCGGGCCGAGCTGCACCACCGCGAGAAGCTGCTCAACCGCAAAAAGGCCAAAGACCTGCTCGAACTCCAGCGGCAGGCGGACCCGGAAGCACCGCCGTACCTGATCATCATCGTGGATGAGTTCGCGGCCCTCGCCACCGAGGTGCCGGAATTCGTCGACGGCGTGGTGGACGTCGCCGCGCGCGGCCGCTCCCTCGGGCTGCACCTGATCCTCGCCACCCAGCGGCCCGCCGGCGTCATCAAGGAAAGCCTGCGCGCCAACACGAACCTGCGCGTGGCGCTGCGGATGGCCGACGTCGACGACGCGGTGGACATCCTCGGCGTCCCGACCGCAGCGTACTTCGACCCGTCCATCCCCGGCCGTGGCGCCGCGAAGACCGGACCCGGCCGGATCCAGGGTTTCCAGACCGGGTATGCCGGCGGCTGGACCACGGAGAAACCGCAACGCCCGCGGATCGACATCACCGAGATGGCGTTCGGGTCCGGTGCCCCGTGGGCGGCCCCTGCCCCCGAGGCCGCCGTCAAGGAGGAACCGGCGGGCCCCAACGACATCGCCCGGATGACGGCCAACATCATCAGGGCAGCGGACGTGCTCGCCATCGAGCCGCCGCGCAAGCCCTGGCTGGACGAGCTCGCCACCACCTACGACTTCTCCCGGCTGCCGAACCCGCGCACCGACGAGCGGCTCCTCCTGGGCGTGGCGGACGACCCCGCCCACCAGGACCAGCCCACGGTGTTCTACGAACCGGACCGGGACGGCAACATGGCCATCTACGGCACCGGCGGCTCCGGCAAGTCCGCTGCCCTGCGCGGCATCGCGATCGCCGCGGCCGTGACCCCGCGCGGCGGCCCGGTGAACGTCTACGGCATCGACTGCGGCTCCTCCGGCCTCAAGATGCTCGACGAGCTGCCGCACGTCGGCGAGATCATCAACGGCGACGACGTCGAACGCATCGGCCGGCTCCTGCGCTGGCTGCGGGACCTCGCCGAGGACCGCTCGGCCCGCTACGCCGAGGTCCGCGCCGCCACGATCGTGGAATACCGGAAGCTGGCCAACATGCCGGACGAGAAACGCATCTTCGTCCTGGTGGACGGTATGTCCGCGTTCCGCGAGGCCTACGAGTACAGCAAGCTCTCGGCCCTGTGGGACATCTTCCTGCAGCTCGCCACCGACGGCCGCCCGCTGGGCATCCACCTGGTGGTCACCGGCGACCGGCCGAACGCGGTCCCGGCGTCCCTGCTTGCCTCGATCCAGCGCCGGCTGGTGCTGCGGCTGTCCTCCGAGGATGACTACATGTCCATGGATGTGCCCAAGGATGTGCTGGGGGCCGGCACGCCGCCGGGCCGCGGCCTGCTGGGCAACCTGGAGGTCCAGCTCGCGGTCCTGGGCGGCAACTCCAACCTGGCCGTGCAGGCCCGCGAAGTGCATAAACTCCGCGAAGCCATGCTGCGCCAGGGCGTGGAACGGGCGCCGCAGATCGAACGCCTGCCCGACTCGGTGGACCTGGACGTGCTCCCCGCCGGCAGCCCGGACCTGCCGGTCATCGGCGTCGACGACGAGACCCTGCAGCCCGCCGAGATCCTCGCGAAGGGCCCGCTGCTGCTGGCCGGCCCGCCCGGTTCCGGCCGCACCGTGGCTCTGGTGACCCTCGCGTACGCCCTGCGCCGGTCCAACCCGGGCGTGGAGCTGATCTACCTCGGTGCCCGCCGCTCCGCGGCGGCCTCCCTCAAGCTCTGGGACCGTTCCCTGGTGGGGGTCGACGACGTCGACGAGGCCATCGACGAACTGATCGACTACGCGACGGGGACGCCGGGCAAGCTTGCGATCTTCATCGAGGGCCTGACCGACTTCAGCGACACGCTGGCGGAGTCCGGCATCGGCCGGCTGGTGGCGGCGTCCATCAAGGCCGATCAGTGGGTCGTGGGCGAATCCGAGACCTCCACCTGGTCCTCGGCCTGGTCGCTGGCGCAGCCGTTCAAGTCCGGACGCCGCGGCCTGCTGCTGAACCCCGGGGACATCGAGGGCGACAGCCTGCTCAGCACATCGCTGGGCCGGACCAGCGGGGACTTCATTCCCGGCCGCGGCTACATCGTGGGCCGCGGCAAGGTCCGGAAGCTGCAGGTCGCGCTCCCGCCGGAGAACCGAAACTAGCCCCGCCGCCGTACTGGCCCGGCGGCGGGATGGGGAGTGCTGCCCATCGACAGCGTTTTCCGGGGCAGGGTAGGTTCTAGGTATTGGATCTTCCGGATCAGCCGGAGGCCGTTGGGGATGCCGACAGTGATCGGGTCCGGTGAACTAAGGAGATTGTCACATGGCTATGTGGGGCGCAGATGTTACTCAGCTCAAGGCACTGG
>NZ_JBFTNS010000013.1:0-5583 GCF_056397605.1 Arthrobacter sp. 05L44
GATAAGAACGTCGAGGTCCCGAAGGCGTCTGCGTCGCCGTCGTATGTGTTCCGGGTGAACCGGGATGTGGTGGTGCTTAATGATGTGAATTCGGGGAATGTGTGGTTGGTGAACCAGAACATGCAGCTGGTGAACAACTGGGACGACGTCATCCCGCCCAAACAAACCTCGGATGATGCTGACAAGGACTCCGCAGACGAGGTGCAGCAGACCGTCCTGCCGGACCGCACCAAGCCCAACAGCCCGCCCACCGCCAAACCGGACACCTTCGGCGTGCGCGCCGGGAAAACCACCATCCTCCCGGTCCTGGACAACGACAGCGACCCGGACGGCGACATCCTCACCGTCCGGACCCCGGAGCCGCTCAAGTCCGGGACACTCGCCCCGATCTACGGGGCCACCGGCTTCCAGGTCAGCGTGGGCGCGGACAAGACCGGCTCCGAAACGTTCAAATACACGGTCGACGACGGACGCGGCCTGTCCGCCTCCGCTGACGTCACCCTCAACATCATCCCGCCCGGCGAGAACGCGGCGCCGCGGCAGAAACCCAACCGCAACACCACCCTGGTGGTCCAGTCCGGGAAAGTGGTCAGCCAGAACATCCTCACTGACTGGGCCGACCCCGACGGCGACGACCTTTTTGTTGTCGGCGCGACCAGCAGCGACCCCCGCGACCAGGTGAAAGTCCGGCCGGACGGCCTGCTCAGCTTCCAGGACTCCGGCTCGGAACCCGGCAAAAAGACCGTCACCGTCACGGTGTCCGACGGCCGGGCCAGCGCCGAAGGAAAAGTGACCGTCGAGGTGCGCCCTCCCGGCGCCCTGCCCCCCATCGCGAACGCCGACCACGTTGTGGCCGTCGCCGGGGTCAGCACGGTGATCGCCCCGCTGAAAAACGACTCCGACCCGCAGGCCGGCGCCCTGCGCCTCGCCCAGGTCACCCCGGACGGAAACTCCACCGCCACCATGGGCGCCGACCAGCAGACGTTTACGTTCAACTCCACCGCCGTGGGCGCCCACTATGTGACGTACCTGGTCACCAACGGACCCGCCAGCGCCCAGCAGCTGGTGCGCGTCGACGTCGTCCCCGGCGGCGGCGACGGCGCGCCGGTGGCGGTCCGCGATACCGCGCTGCTGCCCAGCGGCGGCAGCGTCCTGGTGGACGTCCTGGGCAACGACTCCGACCCGTCCGGCGGCGTGCTGGTGGTGCAGTCCGTGACCGCCGCCGACGGGTTGCCGCTCAGCGTGGCCGTCCTGGACCACTCGGTCGTCAGGATCACCGACATCCGCGCGCAGGGCCAGCTCAACGTCAAGTACACGATCTCCAACGGCAAGGCCTCAGCCAGCGGGGAAATTGCCGTCCTGGTGGTCCCTGCCCCTTCCAAGCTGCAGGCGCCCCAGGCCAAACCCGACGAGGCGACCGTACGCGTCGGCGACGTCGTGACCATCCCGGTCCTGGAGAACGACACGGACCCCAACGGCGGCAAACTCACCCTCGAACCCGAACTTGCCCAAAAGCCCGACGCGGCCGACGGCCGCATCTTCACCTCCGGCCAGACGCTGCGCTTCATTGCCGGTGACGTCCCCAAAACGGTGTACGCGATCTACAAGGTCACGAACGCCTCCGGCCAAGCGGACTCGCAGCAGGTCTCCATCCGGATCCGGGCCCGCGACGACCAGCGCAACACCCGCCCCGAACCCAAGAACCTGACCGCCCGCGTGGTGGCCGGGATGACCGTCCGCATCCCCGTCCCGCTGGACGGCGTGGACAGCGACGGCGACTCCGTCCAGCTGACCGGGGTGGACAAGGCCCCCTCAATGGGAACCGCCGTGGTCAAGGACGGGTACCTGGAATTCACCGCCGCCGGCAACGCTGCCGGCACCGACACTTTCAGTTACCGGGTCCGCGACCGGATCGGTGCCGAGAACACGGGCACCGTGATTGTCGGCATCGCGCCGCAGGAAAGCAATAACCAGAAACCCATCGCCGTGGATGACGCCGTGGATGTCCGGCCCGGCCGCAAAATCGCCGTGGACGCACTCGCCAACGACTCGGACCCGGACGGGGACCCGATCAGCCTGGTCCGCAACGGCTTCGAGGCCCGCCCGGAACTCGCCGTCGAGCCCGCCGACGGCGGCAAGGTGCTGCTCACGGCGCCGGCCGCGGCCGGCAACGAGAGCGTCAGCTACAAAATCCAGGACGACAAAAAAGCCCAGGGCAGCGCCGTGATCCGCGTCCGCGTCAGCCCGGACGCGGCCCTGAAGCCGCCGGTGGCCAAGGATGACGTGGTCACCCCCGCGGAGACCCTCGGCAAGTCCGCCGTGGACGTCCCCGTGCTGCGGAACGATTCCGATCCCGACGGCGTCGCCGCGGACCTCAAGATCGGCCTGCCCGACGGCAACCCGAACGCCCGCGTTGCCGGAGACGGGACCGTCCGCGTGGCCCTCACCGCCGGCGACCAGTTGGTCCCGTACACGGTCACCGATGTGGACGGCCAGAGTGCGACGGCGGTTATCTGGGTTCCCGGCCAGGGCGAGCAGCACCCCACGCTGGCCAAGACCGATCCCGTGGAGGTGATGGCCGGCAAGGACATCACCCTGGACCTGGCCGAATATGTCCGGGTCAGGGAAGGCCGCACCCCGCGGATCACCCAGGTGGACAAGGTCAAGGTCCAGGGCGCCGCCCCGGAAAACGTGGTGGCAGGCAGCGGCTCCGCCCTGCGCTACGCCGCGCTCAAAGACTACGTCGGACCCGGGTCGGTGACCTTCGAGGTGACCGACGGGACCGGACCGGATGACCCGGCGGGCCTGAAATCCACGCTGAGCATCATCACCAAGGTCATTCCGGACCCCAACGCCAACCACCCTCCGACCTTCAGCGGCGCCAGCCTCGAGGTGCCGAAAGCGGAGACCGCGAACCTGGAGCTGGGGAACCTGGCCAAGGACGTTGACCAGGGCGACCAGGACAAGCTCAAGTTCGAGCTCGACGGCACACTGCCCGAGGGTTTCAAGGCCACCGTGGACGGGGCCACCCTGAAGGTCACCGCCGACGCCGGAAAGTCCGCCGGGTGGAAGGGCAGCATCCCGCTGAAGGTCACCGACGGGCGTTCGGATCCCGTCAAGGCCACCATCACCGCCACCGTCACGGCCTCCAACCGGCCACTCCCCGTGGCCAACGAAGACGTGGTGGAAAAAGCCAACGCTGGCAAGACGGAGACCGTCAACGTGCTGGCAAACGACTTCAACCCCTTCGCCGACACCCCGCTGAAGATCGTCCAGGCCACCGTGGAGACCGGCACCGCGGCAGGACAGCCGGCAATCGCCGGTGACTCCATCACCGTCACCCCCGCCGCCGGCTTCAAGGGCGTTATGGTGGTCCGCTACACCGTGACGGACAAAACCGGCGACGTCTCCCGGCAGACCGACGGCCGGGTCCGCATCACCGTCCGGGACAAACCCGACGCCCCGTCGGCGCCCACGGCAACTGATGTGCGCAGCCGCACCGCCGTCCTCAAGTGGACGCCGCCGTCGGACAACGGCGCCGCCATCACCAAATACACGGTGCGCTCTGCCAACGGCTTCAGCCAGGACTGCGCCACCACCACGTGCACCCTCAGCGGACTGACCAACAACGTCAAATACGTCTTCACGGTCACCGCCACCAACGAGGTCCACGAGTCCGACCCCTCCCCGGCGTCCAACGAGATCCGGCCGGATGAAAAGCCGTCGCCACCGGAGGCCCCCACGGTCAAGGCCGGCGACAAGAACATGGTGATCGCCTGGCCCGCGGCCAAAACCGAGGGCTCCCCGGTGAAGAACTACAACCTCGAAATTTCCCCACCCCCGGCCAGCGGCGTCGCCGTGAAGAACGGCGTGACCGGCCTGAACTACACCTGGGCCGGACTGACCAACGGCGTCCGTTACAAGGTGCGCGCCCAGGCCGTCAACGAACTCGGCCCCTCGGACTGGGGACAGTACTCCGCGGAGGACAACCCCGCCGGTGTGCCGGCAGCCCCCGGCGCGCCGACGACGTCGGTAGCCTCCGCCGTCGGCTCCTCCAACCAGCTCAAGGTGAACTGGAACGAGCCGAATACCAACGGCGACGCGATCAAGAACTACTACGTCACCATGAGCGGCGGTGGCGGGCCGGACCAGACCCAGACCGTGGCAGGCACGGTACAGACGGCGAACTTCACCGCCAACAACTCCGAGGCGGCCTACACGTTCACCGTGCAGGCCGAAAACAAAGCCGGCAAGGGCGGCGTCAGCGCAGCCTCGGCCCCGCGGCGCGCCACCGGCAAACTCAGCCAGGTCTCCGGCGTCAGCGCGACCCCGGCCAACACCGGCGGTGCCGGCCGGGCCGTCACCATCAACTTCCGCGAGCTCAGCGCCGCGGAACGGAACGGGTCTGCCTACTCCGAGGTCAGCTACACCTACCGCGCCACCACCGGCCAGGGCGGCCCGATCAAACCCGGCCAGACCGTGGGCGGGTTCGCCAACGGCGCAGGGACCACCATCACGGTGACGGCCAACTCCTCCGTCGCACCCAGCTCCGACGCCAGCGCCGGCGCCAATGCGAACCCCTACGGTTCGCCCGGCACCCCGTCCGCGTCCGGCACCAACGGGGCCGAAAACCAGCGGAACCTCACGTTCAACTGGGCCTCACCGGATGCCGGCAGCCACGACATCGCCTACACCCAGATCAAGATCGACAACGGCGGCTGGGAACGGGTGGGCGCGTCCGGAAGCCGGACGGTAAACACCGGCGGCTTCAACGAGCGCCACTCCATCCAGGTCCAGACGGTGAACTCACGCGGCACCGGAGGGCCAACGGCCTCGGCGTTAGCCCAGTCCGGGGCCGAGAAGACACGCTGGACCACCCGGCTCAACAGCGGAATGACCCGCAGCTGCACCGACCTGCCCGGAGCCACCTCCTACGACAACAGCAAGCCTGGTTACTTCACCTGCGACGGGCAGACCGGCACCAACCGGCCCTGGATGGGCGCCGCGGACGTCTTCGACATCATGTGCTGGAAGCCGCACGGCACCTACTACAGCGGGGACGGCCAGTGGTACTACATCATGCGCGGCTCGCCGAACCAGACCCGCTGGATCAACTCCACGCACACCACCCTCGGTGCCCCCGGGGCCAGCGGCGTCCCACTCTGCACCTTCCCGACGGGAGCCACGCCATAGCCGCCACACCAGCGCCCGCGCTACCCGCCCCGAAGGCCGACGGCGGGGAGTCCTCCCCATCGCGCATCCACCCATGGTTGGGTAGGCTGTCGCGGGACACGGCCCCGGATCCCGGGGCTGTCGGGGGCCTCTGCACTGCAATCTCAAAGGAACACCAATCGCTGTGACACGACTTTTCGCCATGCTGGGAGCACGGAAGCCGGGTTCCGCCACACCTCGCCCGCGGACGCGTGCGGGTCGGCGTCGTGTGGTGGTGGGGTCTTTTGTGGTGGCTGGTGTGGTGTTGGTGGCGGGTGCGGTGATTTATCCGGGGTTTAAGACCACTGAGGTGGATTTGAACGATGGTGGTGTGTGGGTGGTGTCGAAGGCGAAGAATGCTGTGGGGCGGTT
>NZ_JBFTNS010000015.1:0-4719 GCF_056397605.1 Arthrobacter sp. 05L44
ACTTCGTCAGAATCTTCATCGTCAGAATCTTCATCGATGTGAATTAAGTCACCATCTTCAGCATCATCAAGCTGTAATTCTTTATGAATTTCCTTCAGTAAACCACCGTAGGAAATCAGGCGTTTATAAGCTAATGCTGTATCTAAATCTTTCACCGTTTGAACATTTTCTGGTGTCACTTTATTACCACGAATAACATCTGTATCCTTCACTGGATACTTAGAAACTTCAAAAATAGCATTTTGTTCAAGAATCACCTTTTTTACTTCCTCTTCAATTTCAACAAAATCCGATGATTCCATTTTAGGCTTCACCTTGGCCACATGAACAATCGGTGTATAATCCAATTTCATGGCACGCTGCCACATGCTTGTCCATTCAGATTGTTTAATATAATTCTTGGTAAAATAGTTTGTAGGAACAGCAAGCAACACATGGAAATGAGGGTGATATGTACCGTACCATTCGCTTTCTTTATCCCAGTTCCGAGTTACTTCCATTGCTCGAAAATATCCCTTAACTGACTTTTTGAATTTGGCATAACCAGCAAAACGATTCCAAGCCTTGGTCATCTGATCCATTGTCTCTTTCAGCTTGTCACCTTCGACATTCCGAACAGTCAACGTTAAGAAAACCCATTTTACTTTTTCACGTTCATTCAATGTTTGAATGATTTTTTTATTTTGAAAGGCAATCTTTAATGACCTTCGCCAGTTGCACATTGGACATAACCTCGCTTTGCAGAAATAGGCTTGATATAGTTTCAAACGACTATCCTTTATTTTGAACACTAAATAATTGCCGCAATCATACATACGCTCAGCTTTTTTCTTTAATGCTGCTATTTCATGATGTTCAGCCATCAGTAAAGAACGCTTTTTCTTACCTTTCCAATCTCGTTCTTTCCCTCGACTATCAGTATCTTTTAAAATCTTGATATCAGTATTCTCTTTACCTCTTGATTCACTAGGGTTACTCGTGCTATCATTTGAGTACAAATGCATAAATAAACCTCGCCTTCTGGTGAGGGTACAAAAAGCCCTCTATTTTGATTGAAATTCGACACTTTAATCATAGCAGAAGGCTTTTTCTCTGTCTACCCGACAAAACCCATTCAAACCCTTGAGGCTCTAAGGCGCACAATGATTTTCAGGCGCTTGAGTTGTTTCTATATGTATCAAGAGAAGTAGGAACTCAATTTCGCTTCGCAAAATTCCGTTCCAAAACCATAAAAAAAGACACCTTTCTAGGTGTCTTTTTTTATAATAAATGCCCAATCTAATTCAAGACCTCGAATGTATTTCAAAAAGTTTTTTACCGATGGTACACTATGCTGATTTTCAATTTTTGAAATCACACTTATTGTTAATCCACTTCTTTTAGCAAGTTCACTTTGCGATATTCCTTTCTTAACCCTATAATCCATTGCTGTCGCAAGAATCTCAGCATATGCAAGATCCATTTCGTCATCACTATTTCCTAATTCATGAATCTTACGCCAAGTAGACACATTCCTTCTTGTAGCCATAAAAATCATTCACTCCCTTTAGCGTTCCATGCCTCTATTTCTCTCTTGATTCAAATCCTTCTTGTGAACCTTCTCAAATTCGCCCCCAGGCACTTTTTCTTTCACCTTGTCTATTAACCCCTTAAAAACGTCTCTAAAGGCCATAGCGCCCTTTGTACGCTCTTTAACGAATTCTTTAGCACTTTTATAAATCGATTTAATTTCGGCCTTTAAATCGCTTATACGGGCTTCTAAAACGCTAATTTCATTTGTAGCCGACCTCAAGTGAGTTTTTAAACTTGCATTTTCCTTTTTCAACACTTCATTTTCGTTCATTTTATGACTGGCCAACTGGCGCAGCTTTTTATTTTCTTGCACCAGATCCGTCGTCTGCAAACGCTCATAATCTCGTTTGATTTGATACGCAGCTTTTATTTGCTCATGCATGTTCTTTAGTTCTTTAGGTGTCACAATAAAATTCTCGGTTTCCTGTTCAACAATTTCAGGTTTCCCAAACATTTTAGGTGTAACAGTTGTTTTAACCTCTTTGCCCTTTACACGAATTTTTATATCCCCATCATTCGGAAGTTTTTCGCTCAATGCTAAAAACTCCTTTTTTCTATCTCCAATCTCTTTTTCTAGTAAAGTACGGGTTTGGTCCAAATACTCTAACTCATTTTCTTTCTTTGCAACTTTCTTCTGAACTTCTTTGTATTCATGAATGTTTTCAATATTTTTCTCTTTCGTCTTGCCACTAGCACGCACAACGTCAAAGCCACGTTCTTGTAAAAATTTCGGCAAGGTATCGTGGATGTAATTAATTTTTGCTTTGTTCATTGCCACTCGTGCCTGCAATTTTCCGTTCTCTTTATTGACTGGCACAAAGTGCAAATGCATGTGAGGTGTCGTTTCGTCTTTATGTATTTTTCCACTCACTACATTCTCTTTCCCGAACTCCTTACAGAAAAATTCGTAGCACCCCTTAAAATAATCATCCGTTTTTTTCTCGCCCCATTTTTCAGCTTGCTCTTGAGGAACGGTCAAAATATTGGAATACATCACAACCGAATTTTTTTGCACTCTCGAACCAGTCTCTTTTAATTCGTCCACTCGCTGCTTTACTCTCTGATACAAATTTTTCTCTGACTCTACTAGATCATAATTATTTTTTGTACGCTCCAGATCAATGTCATCATTTCTAATTTCGCCTTTTCTTTCTTGCTCATTTTCTTTGCCTTTAACATCTGTGATTTGATTTTTTTGTGTATTCCAAGCCAACTCCATGTGACCGATGCACCCCCATACTCTGACAATTTTTATTGCCAAGAGTATAGCACGTTATACTCTTGTGACCAAGAGAACGTGCTCTGCGAGGCTGGTTGGCTACCGCCAAAGCATGCTGCAGCATGCAAAAGACCTTGAGGGTTTCGCCCCTCAAACTCACGACCAAGGTAGCACCTTGGATGGCATAAGCCTCCGGCGGTTTGAAACCCAGGTTTCAAAACTTCCGGCCCTCGCCGGTAGGCAGGAACAAACGGTGGTTTGTTCAATGCCAAGAGGGTTCGGGTGCAGCGAGGTAGTCAATCCAAATTCGCTCCTTATCCTCCCTTCGGTCCGGTATCGCAAATTTAGATTGACAACCGTCACGTGTCGCCCAAACCCTCTAGCAATAAAATAAAAGGAGAGGTTCTTTTCTTCTTCTTTCATTTACTCGACTCGCGACGATTCTTCTTACCTCTGGAGAGCGTCGCTTTTTCTTTTTTTCCAAAATAAAAAGAGTAGCAAATGCTACTCTTTTTATGTCTCGATATATTTACGGTCCCATGAAAGTGAAAGGTTGGCTATATTTCCAATCTCTTAATTCAAACCCGAAAGTATTTGTTATAACTCCATTTGCTCTTACTCTACATACATACTTTGATTCTTTCTCTGCAGTAATATCTTTAAGAACAATATTTGAAATAGCTATACCACCCTCTCTTTCATAACTCACTTGAGGAGATACATCAGTAATTTCCGCTCTATCATCACCACATTGTTTCATTTTTATATAAGGATATGTAGTCAAATAAGCTTTAGCTGTAGAGTCTATTAATTTTTTAGGTATTTTATATTCTCTCCATTCATGCCAACAAGAAGAAGAAGCTCTAGCAGTTAAAGATTTAGATTCTTCTAATCCCATTTCTTTAACTGCAGTTTCACGGTCAACATTAGCCCATTCCATATAATCTGAAATAACTTGTTCCTCTGAAACAACAGTATAAGGAAGTTCCCCAAGATCTTCTACACTAATATCAATAGCACCTTCATCACTTTCTAATTCTTGTGCAAAAACCGATGTATCTGTATTACCTAAAATTAAAAAACAAATCATAAATGTAAATAAAAATATTATTTTTTTTACCACAAAAACCCTCCTATGTAATATATTCACATATAAGGATACATCAGCTTCCATTAAAATGGAAGCTTGAAATAAAAGTTAATACAATAAAAACTTCAACCAAATATAAATCAAATAAAGTGCAGTTAATAAAATATTTAATTTTATTAAATTAGCAGCTGTTTTTTTACTAATAATATCAACTTTTAAAACTATTAGTATAAAAAGACCAAACAAAATCAAATAAATTAAAGCCCATATTAAAAAATCCATTTCATAACCTCATTTCTATAAATTTCATTTAATTCCAATAAACTACTTCTTAGAATATAATTATTTAACCCAACATGCCAATAGGCCATTACAAAGTGTTGGAATTAGAACACACATTTGAAACTAACTGAGGAACTTGTTGAATACCCTAGTTAAAAAACTAAAAGGAGTAGCGTTCGCTACTCCTTTGATCTTTCTTCCATTCGGTTTAACATTTCATTTCGCAACAAAGCAATATAGTCTTGTTCTTCTGGTGACCGCAGATAGATACGATTGTAGTGACTGTAGGTTTCCAGTAATTCTATATTAACCATTTCGCTTGGAGATTTCCGTTCCTTTTCCATGCTCAGCCCTCACTTTTAATCACGTAATTATTTAATCCAACATGCCAATAGGCCATCACATCAATAGCACCATTTGCCACTTCGTCAGAATCTTCATCGATGTGAATTAAGTCACCATCTTCAGCATCATCAAGCTGTAATTCTTTATGAATTTCCTTCAGTAAACCACCGTAGGAAATCAGGCGTTTATAAGCTAATGCTGTATCTAAATC
>NZ_JBFTNS010000016.1:0-3212 GCF_056397605.1 Arthrobacter sp. 05L44
CAGCTGTAAAAACCATGCCATCCACGGGGTGGACAACACAGCCAAAACAACCAATCAATAAAACAATTGGTATCAACAAACTTGGCACACTATTGAGTTCTCAAACAACAGACACACCCGGCACCACCACAACCCCAATACAGGGCCGCAACTCGCTCCGGAGCAACTTTTCAAACTTACCGGGTTCAGACTCCCAATGCAAATCCGATTTCCCGGACCTGAATCAGCAGACGAACCATCCCCACCAAAATTCCTTAGCGACAGAAAAGTCGAAAGAACCTGGTTTTGAATTATTTTTAGGGGATTGGCCGCCTCCGGTACTCCAGTTTTTCGCTGGCCTCCCTCGCGGCGACTTAGAAAACAATACACCCAACCGGGCCTATCCGCAAACGGGCTCCGGAGGCGACGTCTTGGGCCCACTATCCCTTGAAATCACGCGCTTCCCGCCACATCGGGCCGGCCGGCGGCCGCCACGAAAGAGCACCGGCGTCGCGGATGGAGGTTGTATCCTCCATCACTTTCGGTTGCGTCCCCGGATACGATCAGGGGGTGAGGGCAGAACGCCGGCGCCAGGAACCACTGACACTCCATCGGCGTGTGTCCGGACCGGCCGCCGAAGGACTTTCGCAACAGGATGTCGCCGCCCGTATCGAAGGCGGCCTGGACAACCGGGTTTCGGACAAAACCAGCCGGAGCCTCTGGCAGATTGTCCGCGCCAACGTACTCACACTCTTCAATGCAATCGTCGGCTCGAGTTTTCTGGTCCTGCTCCTGCTGGGCCGCTGGCAGGATGCGCTCTTCGGACTGGCAGCTGCCGGCAATGCCGCAATCGGCGTCGTCCAGGAGTTCCGCGCCAAACGTTCCCTGGACCGCCTCGCCATCCTTGACGCCCCGCGTGCCCGGGTCCTGCGGGACGGCAAGATCCAGGAGATCGCCACGGCCGACGTCGTCCGTGACGATGTGCTGGTCCTGCGCGCCGGGGACCAGGTTACCGCCGACGCCACGGTGCTGGACAGTGCAGGGCTGGAGGCCGACGAATCCCTGCTTACCGGCGAATCGGATCCCGCGGACAAGGACGCCGGATCCGAAGTCCTCTCGGGATCCATCATTGTGGGCGGTCACGGCAGGGCCAGGGTGGCGCGTGTGGGGGCCGACTCGTTCGCGAGCCGGTTGACGGCCGATGCCAGGCGGTTCTCCCTGGTGAACTCCGAGATCCGCAACAGCCTGAACCGGGTGCTCCGGTGGATTGCCTGGGGAATCCTGCCCGTGGCGTTGCTTGTGGTTAACAGCGAGCTGCAGGCCCGCGGCGGCTGGCAGGAGGCCATCAGCTCCGGTGCCTGGACGGCGGCCCTGGTGGGTGTCATCGCGAGTGTTATTGCCATGGTCCCGCTAGGTCTCGTCTTGCTGACCAGCGTCGCGTTCGCCGTCGGCGGGCTCAGGCTTGCCGGCCACAAGGTGCTCATACAGGAACTCGCCGCCGTCGAAGGCCTCGCCCGCGTGGACGTCCTCTGCATGGACAAAACCGGAACCCTGACCGAAGGCGGCCTCCGCTTCGAGGAGGTCCACCAGCTGACCGCCGCACCGGAGCCCGGGTGGGAGCACGCCCTGGGATGGTTCGCTTCCGAACCCGAAGCGAACGCTACGGCGCGCAGCCTGGGAACAGCTTTTGAAGACGACGGCGGCTTCCAGTCAATCTCCTATGTCCCCTTCTCCTCCTCCCGGAAATGGAGCGGTGTCACCTTTGGCACGGGGAACGGGAGAACGCCCACCTGGGTGCTGGGGGCCCCCGAGATGGTGTTGCCGGCGCCGGCGGACGGCCCCCATGCCGCCGTGCTCGCCAGGGCCGGCGAGTTGGCCGGCTCCGGCCTGCGGACGCTGTTGCTGGCGGGCGCCGACCGCCCCGCGGAGTCCCGTCAGACTCCGGAGCTCCCCGAAGGTCTCCGGCCGGTTGCGCTCCTGACGTTCCGCGAACAGCCCCGGCCGGATGCCCGCCAGACGTTGGAGTTTTTCGCTGCCGAGGGAGTGACGCTCAAGATCATTTCCGGCGACGATCCCCGGACCGTGGCCGCCATCGCCCGGCGGGTAGGCCTGGATGCGGCCGAGGGATTCGACGCGCGGTCACTGCCGGAGGAGCCCGGGCTGCTCGAGGAGGTGATGGACGGCAATGTTGTTTTCGGCCGCGTCACCCCCGATCAAAAGAGGGACATGGTGGCTGCCCTCCAGCGTCTTGGCCACACCGTCGCCATGACCGGCGATGGCGTCAACGATGCCCTGGCGCTGAAGTCCGCTGACCTGGGCATTGCCATGGACTCAGCGGCGCCGGCCACCAAGGCCGTGGCGCGCCTTGTCCTGCTCGACGGCCGGTTCGATCGCCTGCCGGAAGTACTGGCGGAGGGGCGGCGGGTGATCGCCAACATCGAACGGGTTTCCAGCCTGTTCCTCAGCAAGACCGCATACTCAATTGCCATCGCGGTGAGCTTTGCGCTGCTGCAGTGGCCTTTTCCGTTCCTCCCCCGCCAGTTGTCCTTTACCGACGGCCTTACCATCGGCATTCCGGCATTTTTCCTGGCCCTCATGCCCAATGCTCGCCGGTACCGGTCCGGCTTTCTGCGGCGGTCCCTCTGGTTCTCGCTGCCGGCCGGGCTGATCGCGGCCGGCTCATTGTTTATCCTGCATGCGTGCGCACCGCTGGTTGGAGCGCCGGACGCCGAAGCAGTGCGCTCGGCCTCGGTGCTGACGTTGTCGGTGGTGGGCCTCTGGATCCTGGCCGTGGTGTCCAGGCCGCTCAACGCTGGACGGGCCGGGGTGCTGGCGGGCATGTGCGCCGCACTGGTCATTCTCTTCAACATCCCGCTGGCCCAGGACTTCTTCATTCTTGGCTGGCCGCCGGCCGGGATGCTGGCTGCCGCACTGGCCGTCAGCGCAGGTGCGGGCCTCGCGGTGGAGCTGCTCGCCTGGTTCCACCGCCGCAGGTTCCCGCGCTGACCGCGTCGCTTGTTGTGTGGTGCGTTGGTCTGCCGGGGGAGGGTCGTCCGTCTGTGCCGGTCTGTCGTGGTTGGGTGGGTGGTTAAAGTGGGAGAGCCTCCAACCTGGTGGTTGGAGGCTCTCGACCTAATGATGTTCCGGCGGTGACCTACTCTCCCACACCCTCCCGGGTGCAGTACCATCGGCGCTGTGGGTCTTAGCTTCCGGGTTCGGAATGGGACCGGGCG
>NZ_JBFTNS010000017.1:0-4803 GCF_056397605.1 Arthrobacter sp. 05L44
TTTGGACATCAAACATGATGCCAGCAAAACAATTTGAGCTAATCAAATTTCTTTTATGGAGAGTTTGATCCTGGCTCAGGACGAACGCTGGCGGCGTGCCTAATACATGCAAGTCGAGCGAACAGAGAAGGAGCTTGCTCCTTTGACGTTAGCGGCGGACGGGTGAGTAACACGTGGGCAACCTACCTTATAGTTTGGGATAACTCCGGGAAACCGGGGCTAATACCGAATAATCTATTTTACTTCATGGTGAAATACTGAAAGACGGTTTCGGCTGTCGCTATAAGATGGGCCCGCGGCGCATTAGCTAGTTGGTGAGGTAACGGCTCACCAAGGCGACGATGCGTAGCCGACCTGAGAGGGTGATCGGCCACACTGGGACTGAGACACGGCCCAGACTCCTACGGGAGGCAGCAGTAGGGAATCTTCCACAATGGGCGAAAGCCTGATGGAGCAACGCCGCGTGAGTGAAGAAGGTTTTCGGATCGTAAAACTCTGTTGTAAGGGAAGAACAAGTACAGTAGTAACTGGCTGTACCTTGACGGTACCTTATTAGAAAGCCACGGCTAACTACGTGCCAGCAGCCGCGGTAATACGTAGGTGGCAAGCGTTGTCCGGAATTATTGGGCGTAAAGCGCGCGCAGGCGGTCCTTTAAGTCTGATGTGAAAGCCCACGGCTCAACCGTGGAGGGTCATTGGAAACTGGGGGACTTGAGTGCAGAAGAGGAAAGTGGAATTCCAAGTGTAGCGGTGAAATGCGTAGAGATTTGGAGGAACACCAGTGGCGAAGGCGACTTTCTGGTCTGTAACTGACGCTGAGGCGCGAAAGCGTGGGGAGCAAACAGGATTAGATACCCTGGTAGTCCACGCCGTAAACGATGAGTGCTAAGTGTTAGGGGGTTTCCGCCCCTTAGTGCTGCAGCTAACGCATTAAGCACTCCGCCTGGGGAGTACGGTCGCAAGACTGAAACTCAAAGGAATTGACGGGGGCCCGCACAAGCGGTGGAGCATGTGGTTTAATTCGAAGCAACGCGAAGAACCTTACCAGGTCTTGACATCCCGTTGACCACTGTAGAGATATGGTTTTCCCTTCGGGGACAACGGTGACAGGTGGTGCATGGTTGTCGTCAGCTCGTGTCGTGAGATGTTGGGTTAAGTCCCGCAACGAGCGCAACCCTTGATCTTAGTTGCCATCATTTAGTTGGGCACTCTAAGGTGACTGCCGGTGACAAACCGGAGGAAGGTGGGGATGACGTCAAATCATCATGCCCCTTATGACCTGGGCTACACACGTGCTACAATGGACGATACAAACGGTTGCCAACTCGCGAGAGGGAGCTAATCCGATAAAGTCGTTCTCAGTTCGGATTGTAGGCTGCAACTCGCCTACATGAAGCCGGAATCGCTAGTAATCGCGGATCAGCATGCCGCGGTGAATACGTTCCCGGGCCTTGTACACACCGCCCGTCACACCACGAGAGTTTGTAACACCCGAAGTCGGTGGGGTAACCTTTTGGAGCCAGCCGCCGAAGGTGGRATAGATGATTGGGGTGAAGTCGTAACAAGGTAGCCGTATCGGAAGGTGCGGCTGGATCACCTCCTTTCTAAGGATATTTTCGGAATACAAACCTAGGGTTTGTAAGATTACGTTTTGCGTTCAGTTTTGAAGGTTTCGATGGTTCGAGTCCATTTAGGCCCACCATATATACCTCTTGGGGCCTTAGCTCAGCTGGGAGAGCGCCTGCCTTGCACGCAGGAGGTCAGCGGTTCGATCCCGCTAGGCTCCACCAATAATTTGTTCTTTGAAAACTGGATAAAACGACATTGAAAWTGTAACAAAYACATTTATTTTTTTTWAAGTTTTTTTATAGGCTTAATAACTTGGTTAAGTTATTAAGGGCGCACGGCGAATGCCTTGGCACTAGGAGCCGATGAAGGACGGCACTAACACCGATATGCTTCGGGGAGCTGTAAGTGAGCTTTGATCCGGAGATTTCCGAATGGGGCGTTTAATCGCGTAGTATCTTGACGTGAATACATAGCGTCTTGAAGGCAGACCCAGGGAACTGAAACATCTAAGTACCTGGAGGAAGAGAAAGAAAAATCGATTCCCTGAGTAGCGGCGAGCGAAACGGGAAGAGCCCAAACCAAGAGGCTTGCCTCTTGGGGTTGTAGGACACTCTATAYGGAGTTACAAAAGAGCGAGTTAGATGAAGCGACTTGGAAAGGTCCGCCAGAGCAGGTAAAAGCCCTGTAGTCGAAAGTTCGTTCTCTCCTGAGTGGATCCTGAGTACGGCGGAACACGTGAAATTCCGTCGGAATCYGGGAGGACCATCTCCCAAGGCTAAATACTACCTAGTGACCGATAGTGAACCAGTACCGTGAGGGAAAGGTGAAAAGCACCCCGGAAGGGGAGTGAAAKAGATCCTGAAACCGTGTGCCTACAAGTAGTTAGAGCCCGTTAATGGGTGATAGCGTGCCTTTTGTAGAATGAACCGGCGAGTTACGATTACGTGCGAGGTTAAGCTTTAGAAGGCGGAGCCGCAGCGAAAGCGAGTCTGAATAGGGCGAATTAGTACGTGGTCGTAGACCCGAAACCAGGTGATCTACCCATGTCCAGGGTGAAGGTGAGGTAACACTTACTGGAGGCCCGAACCCACGCACGTTGAAAAGTGCGGGGATGAGGTGTGGGTAGCGGAGAAATTCCAATCGAACTTGGAGATAGCTGGTTCTCTCCGAAATAGCTTTAGGGCTAGCCTCGTGATGAGAATACTGGAGGTAGAGCACTGTTTGGACTAGGGGGCCATCCCGGTTTACCGAATTCAGACAAACTCCGAATGCCAGATATTTATACACGGGAGTCAGACTGCGAGTGATAAGATCCGTAGTCAAAAGGGAAACAGCCCAGACCACCAGCTAAGGTCCCAAAGTAATCGTTAAGTGGAAAAGGATGTGGCGTTGCACAGACAACCAGGATGTTGGCTTAGAAGCAGCCATCATTTAAAGAGTGCGTAATAGCTCACTGGTCGAGTGACGCTGCGCCGAAAATGTATCGGGGCTAAACGATTCACCGAAGCTGTGGATTGACATCTACGATGTCAGTGGTAGGAGAGCGTTCTAAGTGCGTTGAAGTCAGACCGGAAGGACTGGTGGAGCGCTTAGAAGTGAGAATGCCGGTATGAGTAGCGAAAGACGGGTGAGAATCCCGTCCACCGTATGACTAAGGTTTCCTGAGGAAGGCTCGTCCGCTCAGGGTTAGTCGGGACCTAAGCCGAGGCCGATAGGCGTAGGCGATGGACAACAGGTTGATATTCCTGTACCACCTCCTCACCGTTTGAGAAATGGGGGGACGCAGTAGGATAGGGTAAGCGCGCTGTTGGATATGCGCGTCCAAGCAGTAAGGCGTGTGTGTAGGCAAATCCGCACACTRTAACGTTGAGCTGTGATGGCGAGTCCGTATGGACGAAGTTCCTGATTTCACACTGCCAAGAAAAGCCTCTATCGAGGTGAGAGGTGCCCGTACCGCAAACCGACACAGGTAGTCGAGGAGAGAATCCTAAGGTGTGCGAGAGAACTCTCGTTAAGGAACTCGGCAAAATGACCCCGTAACTTCGGGAGAAGGGGTGCTCTTGAGCGTGCAAGCGCATGAGAGCCGCAGTGAATAGGCCCAGGCGACTGTTTAGCAAAAACACAGGTCTCTGCAAAACCGTAAGGTGACGTATAGGGGCTGACGCCTGCCCGGTGCTGGAAGGTTAAGAGGAGTGGTTAGCGCAAGCGAAGCTGCGAATTGAAGCCCCAGTAAACGGCGGCCGTAACTATAACGGTCCTAAGGTAGCGAAATTCCTTGTCGGGTAAGTTCCGACCCGCACGAAAGGCGTAACGATCTGGGCACTGTCTCAACGAGAGACTCGGTGAAATTATAGTACCTGTGAAGATGCAGGTTACCCGCGACAGGACGGAAAGACCCCGTGGAGCTTTACTGTAGCCTGATATTGAATTTTGGTACAACTTGTACAGGATAGGTAGGAGCCAGAGATCTCGGAGCGCCAGCTTCGAAGGAGGCGTCGGTGGGATACTACCCTGGTTGTATTGAAATTCTAACCCATGCCCCTTAGCGGGGCAGGAGACAGTGTCAGGCGGACAGTTTGACTGGGGCGGTCGCCTCCTAAAAGGTAACGGAGGCGCCCAAAGGTTCCCTCAGAATGGTTGGAAATCATTCGTAGAGTGTAAAGGCAYAAGGGAGCTTGACTGCGAGACCTACAAGTCGAGCAGGGTCGAAAGACGGGCTTAGTGATCCGGTGGTTCCGCATGGAAGGGCCATCGCTCAACGGATAAAAGCTACCCCGGGGATAACAGGCTTATCTCCCCCAAGAGTCCACATCGACGGGGAGGTTTGGCACCTCGATGTCGGCTCATCGCATCCTGGGGCTGTAGTCGGTCCCAAGGGTTGGGCTGTTCGCCCATTAAAGCGGTACGCGAGCTGGGTTCAGAACGTCGTGAGACAGTTCGGTCCCTATCCGTCGTGGGCGTAGGAAATTTGAGAGGAGCTGTCCTTAGTACGAGAGGACCGGGATGGACACACCGCTGGTGTACCAGTTGTCTTGCCAAAGGCATCGCTGGGTAGCTATGTGTGGACGGGATAAGTGCTGAAAGCATCTAAGCATGAAGCCCCCCTCAAGATGAGATTTCCCATTACGCAAGTAAGTAAGATCCCTCAAAGACGATGAGGTAGATAGGTTCGAGGTGGAAGTGTGGTGACACATGGAGCTGACGAATACTAATCGATCGAGGACTTAACCAAAA
>NZ_JBFTNS010000018.1:0-1842 GCF_056397605.1 Arthrobacter sp. 05L44
ACCACTGAAAAGTCTGAAAAGTAACTTAAATCCGCATTCATCTCACCACCTATAGAGGTGGGAGACTTCTGTACCTGTCGCTACGCTTTCGGTACAGAAAATAATTGCTGAAAGAAGTTAAAAAAATACTATATAGAAAGGGTTGTTGACAAAATGGCAAACGAATTTAAAGTTTGCGATGAATGTCAGGCCGTTAACTTAAAAACGTTAATTCCAAAATTAAAGGAAATCGATCCTGATGCAACCATCGAAATTGGCTGTCATTCCTATTGTGGCCCAGGACGTAAAAAAACATTTACCTTTGTAAATAGTCGTCCTGTCGCTGCATTAACGGAAGAAGAACTAATGGAAAAGGTTTTAGCAAAGTTAAAAAAATAAGTAAAACAAAACGCTATCTTCACTAGTCTAGTTGGAGATAGTTTTTGTTTTATTTGGGTTCTATAATATTTGTTGGGGTATTCACACAATTCCACGCATAAAAAAAGCACAGATTCACCGATTTATATATACTTGAATTGTCGAGAAACAAGTAATAGAAAGGTGAACTGTGCAAATGAATTTTAACATGAATATCCCAGGATTAAAGGTGAACTGTGCAAATGAATTTTAACATGAATATCCCAGGATTAAAAGATGTAGAGATTACGAAAGTAGAAGAAGTAGGCGATCGAATCGCATTGTATGTGCAATTGCCTAAACGTACGCATCAATGTCCAGTTTGTAAAAAAGAAACATCGAAGGTTCACGATTACCGTATACAAAAGATCAATCATTTAAAATGGTTTGAACGTTTAACTATTCTTTTCTATAAACGTCGTCGTTATGTTTGTRATTGTGGAAAGCGTTTCTCTGAAAAATCCCCCTTTGTAGATAAATATCAACGTTACTCAAAGGAATGGAATCAAGTAGTGAGTATACGTGCTATTAAAGCTAAAACATTTAAAGAAGCWGCAGAAGTACTAGGTACATCATCCACGACGATYATTCGCCGTTTTAAAAAGGTAGCGAATAAACAATTAGTAGAGGGTGTACGTTTACCAAAAGCGATTGCGATTGATGAGTATAAAGGTGATACAGATGCAGGTACGTATCAGCTAATAATTGCGAATGCGGAGACGCGTGAACCGATTGATATTTTACCAAATCGTAAAAAAGAAACAATAAAAAATTACTTAAGTCAGTATGGAGCAGATGTTGAGATAGTGGTCATGGATATGAATCCAAGTTTTAAAGCAGCTGTTCGTCAATCGCTAGGTC
Source organism: Arthrobacter sp. 05L44 (assembly GCF_056397605.1). Taxonomy (NCBI): domain Bacteria; kingdom Bacillati; phylum Actinomycetota; class Actinomycetes; order Micrococcales; family Micrococcaceae; genus Arthrobacter; species Arthrobacter sp. 05L44. Next base: position 1,258 of record NZ_JBFTNS010000018.1, read on the forward strand.
GACCTGTTATTGTGGCAGACCGCTTTCATTTTAGCCGTTATATCTATTGGGCAATGGATGAAGTGCGCCGACAAGTACAAAAAGAATGGGACAAATACAATCGCACAAAGTGTAAACGTATGCGTCATGTATTTTATAAACGTGCATCTAAATTATCATCAAAACAACAGTGGTACTTACAGCGCTATACAGAAATGTCTGAAACATTAAAAGTAGCTCATGAATTAAAGGAAGCCTATTGTGAATGGTTTGATTGGGCAAAGGCAAAAAATGATGTCGTAGAAGTGAAGAAGCGATTACTAGCTTTTTACCGTAAGGTAGAAGAGACAAAATTACCAGCTTTCTTAAAAGCAATTCAAACATTGAAAAACTGGCAAGTAGAAATATTAAATAGCTTTAGTTTTGGTTATTCCAACGGCTTCTTAGAAGGCATTAATAATAAAACAAAAGTGATGAAACGGAATGCATATGGCTTTCGACGCTTCGATCACTTTCGAGCAAAAATCTTATTAAATTTAAAGTATAAAGATATCGGGGTTCATCTGGGTTAACGTGCTAAAAGATCACATCACCCCAACATTTGAC
>NZ_JBFTNS010000019.1:0-1085 GCF_056397605.1 Arthrobacter sp. 05L44
CCTAGGTGTACTGGGCCGGGACGTTGTTGACACTTAGGGCTTGAAAACGAGGAGGACCTCCGGGCTAAGTGGAGCTGTCTAATTCACACACTTCGCGCTCGGAGGTCCTCGTGTCCCACGTTAATGCCCGACTGACAGTTCATGGAAGACGGCTGATCGTGGATCGGGTCGCCGCAGGCCGCCCGGTCGCTCACATCGCGGCCGAGCTGGGCGTGTCCCGGCAGACCGCGTACCGGTGGGTCAGACGGTTCCGGGCGGAAGGGCCGGCCGGTTTACCGGACCGCTCAAGCCGCCCGAAATCATCACCGGCCCGGACGAGCGCCGAGCGTGAACAGGCCGTCCTGGCCGCCCGGCGGTCCTCACGGTTCGGGCCCTCGCGGATCGCGGCGCTGACCGGGGTCCCGGCCCGAACCGTGGGCAGGATCCTGCACCGCCACGGTGTGCCGCACCTAGCGGATTGTGATCCGCTGACCGGCGCCCCGATCCGGGCGACCAGGACCACGGCGAATCGGTACGAACGCTCACGSCCCGGGGAACTGATCCACCTGGATGTGAAGAAACTCGGCCGCATCCCGGACGGCGGCGGCTGGCGGGCCCACGGCCGCTCGGAACAGGTAAAGGGGCGCGGGATCGGTTACGACTACGTCCACGTCGCGATCGATGACCACACCCGTGTCGGCTACGCCGAAGTTCTCCCCGACRAGAAGGGCGCCACCGCCGCAGGGTTCCTCACCCGCGCCGCAGGCTACTTCGCCGGGCACGGCATCGGCCGGATCGAACGAGTCCTCACCGACAACGCCTTCGCCTACCGCAACTCCAACGCGTTCCGCCAGGCAGTCGCCAACCTCGGGGCGGAACAGCGGTTCATCAAGCCCCACTGTCCCTGGACCAACGGCAAAGCCGAACGCTTCAACCGCACCCTGCAAACCGAATGGGCCTACCGGCAGACCTTCACCAGCAGCAACCACCGCCAAGCCGCCCTTGCGCCCTGGCTCAAGCACTACAACACTGAACGCATCCACACCGGCATCGGCACCACACCCATCAACCGAGTGTCACCAACCTTGTGGCCCAGTACACCTAGG
>NZ_JBFTNS010000020.1:0-1555 GCF_056397605.1 Arthrobacter sp. 05L44
TGACGGATTGTAATATTAAGTGCAACACTCAGAAATCAATATAAAGGAAGCCCATAACGACCTCGTGTAGAATGTAGTTACCACACCAACATTCAAACGGAGGAATCGTTATGAGCTATACCCATCTTACCATATCAGAACGTGTAAAAATAGAAACATACCTGGAACTTGATTATCCGATTCGTAAAATAGCGAAACTCTTAAATCGTCAACCTTCTACGATTTCCAGAGAAATAAAACGCCACGCCGGTAGTACGGCTAACGAGGCGCAAGTACGTTACCATCAAAATAAATCCAACTGTGGTGCCAAGTCAAAATGTACGCCAGAAGTAAAAGAAGCTGTTCAAGGAAAGTTGCGGGATACTTGGTCGCCTGAACAAATTGTCGGTCGCTTGTATCAAGGACAGTTGAGTTTTAAAACCATCTATCGCTGGATTTACGATGGTCTTTTAGAAGTGCCTATAACCGTTCTCCSTCAAAAAGGAAAGCGCCAAAAGCCCCGCGAAACAAGGGGAAGATTTAACATTGGCACACCAATTTCTAAACGCCCAAAAGAAGTACGTAAACGTGAAACCTTTGGACATTGGGAGTTAGATACAGTTGTATCTGGACGTGGGAAAGCAAAAGGTTGTGTAGCAACATTTATTGAGCGAATGACACGGTGGTATGTTGGCTTTTTGATACCAGATCGCTCAGCTCAATCAATGGAAAGAGCAGTACGTCTTCTTCATACTAAATTACCAAAAGGCACTATAAAAACAGCCACAACAGACAGAGGTAAAGAATTTAGCTGCTATAAAGTGTTAGAAAAAGACTTGAAAATTGATGTTTATTTTGCGGACGCATATTCTTCTTGGCAACGCGGAAGTAACGAAAATGGAAATGGATTACTTCGCGAATTCTTCCCTAAGCAAACAAATTTCGAAGAAGTATCACCAGAAGAACTAACAGAATCATTAAACTATATCAACAACCGACCAAGAAAATGTCTTGGTTGGAAAACTGCAAACGAGGCTTTTAATGAGCAATTGTTGCACTTAATTTGACAAATCATCACCATTATGGTATAATAATAAAAACGGAATAATAAGATAGAGGTACAAATCATAAATTCGATTTGTTTAAAAGGGAAGATCGGTGCAAATCCGACGCTGTCCCGCAACTGTAAATGTGAGCACGTTTCAAAAGACCACTGTTACGACATTGTAATGGGAAGGTGAAAAGTGTGATGAACATAAGCCAGGAGACCTGCCTTTATCTAGTACAACCAAAAAACCTACGAGGATAGGGGGTGTTGAGTGTGACTAGAGAAATTCTCCTGCATGCTCATAGTACGATGATTGCTAAAAAGGTAGCTTCTATTGCAAATAGAAAGCTTTTTTCGCCATGTCAATCACCGTATTATGTCGTGTATTTGTCATAGTAGGCATCTTCCTGATGAAGGAAAGATGTTTTTTTATGCTAAAATTGAAGGAGTGTTACACATGAATCCACAAGTAATTGAGTATTATGAAAGTCTGTTAAAATTTGAAATCATGGAAAAGCAGTATACAAG